>JAEUJZ010000152.1 GCA_016794505.1 Myxococcales bacterium | reverse complement strand
CGCGACGACTGAAGGATTCCAAGCCGCTGCGCAGAAGCTGTTCGGCTTGGCTGGCTTTGCTACTGGCTTTTTCGTCCGAGGGATCGGCCTCGCCTTTTTGATCCGCATCGCCGCTGGGCTTGCCGCTCGGTGCCGCTGTGGGCTCGCCGCTTCCGGCATCGATGGCCACAGGAGGAATCGGTGCATCCGTGGTCTTGCCTGCAGCAGATCCCACGCTCTCTGGTGATGGCTGCCGCACCGGGCTTGCGGCCTCGGGCGACGTCGCTGGTGCCTCGCGGTCCAAAGGCATAGAGCCTTCGCGGCTAAGGCTTGCGACCACCGCTGCAGCGCGAGCACGGACACCGGCATCGCTGTCCGTCAGCATGCGACGCAGCGTCGCCAGGACATCCGGGCTGCGGCCGCTTCGGTACTGTTCTGCCAGCGCGCCGATGGCGGCCCGGCGGACCTCGGGTGAAGCATCGCGCGAAGCCTGACGCAGCACCGGCAGAGCGACGTCGATCGGCACGCGACCGAGTGCTTCGATCTGCGCCAAGCGCTGCTCGCTCTCGGCTGCAGACTTCGGCGCTTCCGTCGCACCCAAGGACTCAGCAAGTGCCTTCTGTCCATCGACAGCAATGCCCAACTTGCGCAGCAGACCATACGCAATCAGCGAGTCGCGTCCGCCTTTGTCTAGCACTTCGCGCAAGACCGGCTCGGCGCGCTTGTCCCCTTGCTCAGCCAAGCGACGCGCCGCGGCAAAGCGTACGATGCTCGCTGAATCAGACAGCGCCTGCTGCAAGATCCCCTCGTCGCCGCGTGCCTGCTCGACGACCAGCTTGCGCACTTCGACATCGTCTGAGCGAGACAGACCGCGCAGCTTTTCGCTTTGTCCCGACTCGCCCAAGTTGAGCAGCGTAGAAGCCGCGAGAGCCTGCTCGACCTGCGATCCTTGGGCGGCCAGCACCTTGAGGCGTTTCATCACCGCGGCGCTCGATTCATGGGTTCCACGCTTGCGCCCACTCTCGGCGATCTGCCCCAGCGAGCGAATCGTCTCAGCCCGGACCTCTGGATCGGCATCGTCGAGCCCTGACAGCAGCGCACTTAAGGCCTCGTTTTCTTTGCGTCGACCTAACGCCCGCGCGGCACCGCGACGCACCGCCGCATCGTGATCTCGCAGCATGCCCGCAAGAAGCTGCACGGCACCCGCGCCCTGCACATCGCCAAGAGCAGCAGCCGCAGCCAAGCGAGAAAGCGCGCTCTTGTCTTGCAGCGCGCTTCGCGCCCACGTGAGCGAGGCTTCTGAGAGCGTCGACGGATCTTGCGCCGCCAGTAGGACGATCGCTGCCGCGCTGCTCTCACGTACCGGCGCTGGTTCGGTAGCCGCCAGGCGCTGGCCCAACAGGCGCGCATCGAACAGATCACCCCCTGCGGCCAGGCCTTCGGCAGCGACTTGCCGCGTGCTTGGCTCGCCGGCTTTCTCTCTAACCACCCGTCGACAAAGACCCACAGCCGGCGCTTCTTCGGGCCCCGCTAAGAGGCGCGCAGCCAGCAGCTGATCGGCCACTGGACCTGGCCGCTTGACCTGCATGCGCAAGAAATCGCGGCCGGTGTCATCCCCCAAATCACCGAGTCGTGCGGCTGCGGTTACGCGCTCGGCCAGCGGGCCTTTTCCGCGCACCAGCGTCGAAAGAGCGTGTCGTGCCTCGCTGCGTGCCGTCGGATCAGCGACCTGCGCCAGACAAAACAAGGCGCTGATACGCAGGGCCGATGAAGCCTGTTCCTGCTTGCTCAGTGCAGCCAGCACGCTCTGCGAGCGTCCGCTGGCCCCTTCGCACAGCAGCATCGCCGCCCGAAGCTGGGCTTCGCTGTCTTTGCTATCGATCATGGCATTCAGCGTCGACAGTCCACGCGCATCACCAAGCTGACGCAGGCTGCTCGCGACACTGGCCCGAACCGAGCTGTCTTGACTGGTGTCGAGCAGCGCAGCCAGCTTGGGAATCGCCGCCGCGTCGCCCAGGTTGCCCAGCGCTTCAGCCGCTGCGCTCTGCGAGTCCGTGTCCTTGCGCTCGATGGCCGCTTGCAGCTCCGCTTCCAGATCCGCGCGCAGCGATACGTCGTGCGACTGACCCAACGCCGCCAGCGCGGCCACCCGTCGTGCAGGGGCGTCAGGTTGCGTCGCCTTAAGAGCCTCGCGCAGCACGGCAAGAGCCTGCTTGCGCAGCGCCTGCAGTTCCCCCGGCTGCAGCTCGCGTCGCACCTCGCGCGGGCGCAGCGTCTGATACGCCACAAGCCCCGCACCGAGCAGCACCACCGCCATCAGCGATCCGAACAGCCACAAGGGCACCTGCCGCCCAAAGACAAACAGCGCATTCGACTTGCCCTCGACACCCAGCGTGCTCGCCAGAGCGCGCGGCACCGCTGTCTTCTCTCCGCGACGAAGCTGCAGAAGCTCAATCTCGCTGGCCAGCACGGCTTCGACATCGAGCATCGCGCCGTAGCGCGCCGCGACGTCTTTTTCTAGCAAGCGTTTCACAATCGCTTCCAGCGTCGGCGAGACCGTCACTCCATGCGTTGACAGAGCGGGCACTGGATCGAAGATGTGGCCCATCAAGATCGCATTCATATTTGGGCCGTCAAACGGCGTCTTGCCGCACAGAAGCTGGTACAGGATGCAGCCGAGTGCGTACTGATCGACGCGAAAATCCAAGGCTTGCCCGCGCACCTGTTCGGGCGCCATATACGGCGGAGTTCCGACGATGCCGCCGGTCACGGTGCGGTTGGCATCCTGCGGATCGACCAGCGTTGCGCCTGACTTCGCAGATCCGGCTGCGCCTTCCAGATCGGGCAAAAGCGGCCCCTGATCTTGGTTCAGCGACGTGGCGATCCCGAAGTCGACAATCTTCACAAAGTCCTGATTGCTGCCCTGCGCCCCCTGCTTGAGCACAAAGACATTCTCGGGCTTCAGATCGCAGTGAACCATCCGCCCCGTCGGTGGTTGTTGGCGTCGCTTCCGCGGCCGTCGAGGAATCTCGGAAAAAAGGGCATAGGCCGACTAGGTTTGTGGATCCCGAGATACTGGATCCGCGATACCAGCAGCGACGGGCCCAGGCAGGCAGGCATCGGCTAGCTCGCGCAGGCGCACAAACCAGATGAGCTTGTCGACGAATCCAGGGAAGCTCTGGTTCAAGCCGCTGGGATTGGGGAGGACGAAGAGGCGCGAGCCCGCGATGCCTTCGGGTTTTTCGCCTGCGCCGCCACTGTGTGCGCGAGAGAAGACGTGGCAATAGATCGACAGTCCCACCAAGGCGACGATGCGCGGCTGCCAGCGCGCAATCTTGTGTAGAAGCGCGCTGCGGCCCTCGGCGATCTCGGTCCGCGAAAGCTCGGCGGCCGTACGACTGGAACGCGAGCACAGGTTGGTCAGCGCCAGTCCAAACTCGGGTAGCCGAGCATCTTCCTCGGGGCGCAGAGCCATCGGGGTCAATCGCGCTTCGTGCAGCAGGCGCCAAAACGGGTTGCCCTTGCCAGCGAAGTGATGACCCAGCGCAGCCGAGCGCAGGCCGGGGTTGATGCCGACGAACAAGACGCGTGCCTGCGGGATCAGAATGTCTGGAAGCTCGCGCATCGTCGGACTATAGAGCGCTGCCCTTGCTGTCCGCAGCGACTTTCGCGCTAGATTGCGGCCGATGGATCGACGATGTGTCCTTTTCGGCTGGCTGGGTCTGGTTTTGCTGGGCGTGACGGACTGCGCGCAGCAGCCGCGGGCCGTGCCGCCGAGCGCCCAGGATGCATACCGTCGACCGCAGGTCGTGCTCGCCGCCCTTTCGCTGCGTCCCGGCGATCACGTGGCCGAAGTCGGGGCTGGTGGTGGTTATCTGACTCGCCATCTGGCCGCAGCGGTCGGCAAAGCGGGCCGCGTTGTCGCAACCGACATCGATGATGACGCGCTGGCAGCGCTGGCCCTGCGCTGCCGCGAAGAGAGCCTGCTGCACGTACTGCCCCGTCGCGTCGCGGCCGACGATCCGGGACTGGAAGCGGCAGCCTTTGACTTGATCCTGCTTGCTCACGTCGATCACTTGCTGGTCGATCGGGTGGCCTTTCTGCGGCAGCTTCCCACGGCGCTGCGCCCTGGGCGACGTAGCCGCATCGTGGTGACAAACCGCGAGGCACATCGTGCCGCCCTGTTGTCGGCCGCTGTCGCAGCCGGACTGCGCGTCGAGCCGCCACAGCCCGCCGTCGACTTGCCTGGGCAGTATCTGGTCACGCTGCGCGCCGATGCGTCTAGCCCCGCACGCTGACAGACATCGCCTGCCGACGAGGCGCCACCATCCACGGATGGATGTCTGTTTGCGGGTCGAGGCAGGTCTCCGTCCATGCTGCGCTGCAGCTTGCGACTGCCGATGTCGCGTCCCCAGTCTGCGCGCACTTTGTGGTATGGGTGGAACGATGAGGATGCTGTCTGATCCCGTCGAGTGATGGTTCCCGCCCATGCCACCGCCCCCTATGGACCCGAGCGCCTTCAGCCCTGCCGTGGGCCGCATACCGTCGGGGCTGCGCCTGCCGCGACGCTACCATGTGCTGGGCATCCTGGGGCACGGCGGCATGGGGGATGTCTACCGCGTCTTCGATCGACTGAGCGGGCACGCCGTTGCCCTAAAGCACGTTCGACGAACCAGCGAGGATGCCGGCCCACAGACCACGCTAGCCGAGATCTCGCAGACCTTGATCCTGCCGCCAACTGGCGAGGTGACCGTCGACGATCCGCTGCACTCGCAGACTCCAGCGCGGCTGAGCAAGCGCACGTCGCTGCGCGCCACCGAGGTCGCTGTGCTGCAGCACCAGCGACTTGCGATCGCGAACGAATTCCGCACGCTGTCTTCGCTGCGGCATCCGCACATCATCAGCGTTCTCGACTATGGCTTCGACGACGAAGGCTCGCCCTTTTTCACCATGGAGCTGCTGCCCGATCCGCAGCCGTTTACCGTCGGAACTCTGGGGCAGAGCCCGCATGACGTCGGCGCGCTGGCGGTGCAGCTTCTGTCCGCGCTTTCGTACCTGCATCGGCACGGAATTGTGCATCGCGATTTGAAACCCACGAATGTGCTCTTGTCGCAAGGGCGGGTGAAGGTCCTCGACTTTGGCGTCGCCGCACACGCTGCGGGCGTACACGATGTAGCCGGCACGCTGGAATACATGGCGCCCGAGCTTCTGATCGGTGCAGCACCGTCGGTGGCATCCGACCTATATGCCGTCGGAGTCCTGCTGTGGGAAGCGCTGACCGGTCACTATCCTTTTGTTCGCGATACGGCCACCACGTTCTTGCAAGACGTCATGGGGCCGGAAGACTGCACGCGCTTCCCCGCCCGCCTTTTGCCCTTGCTGCAGCGCCCCGGCTGGGCGCCCCCGATCTTGCAGCGCGATCCCAACCTGGCACCTCGCGGGCCGGCTCGTGTCCTGCCGTTCGATCGTCTGCCGGCTTCGCTGCGCGACATCGTCCGCCGCCTGCTGCACCGCGATCCAACGCAGCGCTTCGCAACGGCCGAGGCCGCGGTCCACGCCGTGAGCCAAGCCACGGGCATTGAGCTGCATGGCCTGCACGCCGCCACGCGTGAGAGCCTTCTTTCGGCAGCGCCCTTGGTGGGACGCAAAAGCGAGGTCGACTATCTGCAGCATGCGTTGACGCAGGCCCAGCGAAACCACGGCGCGCTTGTCCTGCTTTCCGGTGAAAGTGGCGTGGGCAAGTCGCGGCTGATGGAGGAGCTGCGCACGCAGGCCCTGGTCGCAGGCTTCCAAGTGTTTCGCGGCCAAGCAGAAAGCGATGGCCAGAGCCCGCTTGAGGAGCTCGCTCAGATCCTGCGTCCGCTGTGCATCACCCTCGACGTTGAAGACGAAGCGGCGAGCGTGCTGCAGGATCTGGTGCCCGATCTCAGCGAGCTATTGCAGCGTCCCGTGGCCGCGGCGCCGCTTCTTGACTCGCAAGCGGCGCAGCAGCGCTTGCTGTCAACGATTGCCGGTGTGCTCGGTCAGATCAAAAGCCCGACGCTGGTGTTGCTGGAAGATGCGCAGTGGGCCGCCAGCGAGACGCTGGATCTGCTGCACGAAATGCAGGCGCTACTGCCTGCGCTGCCGCTCTTGGTTGTCGTCAGCTACCGCGATGACGAGGGCCCCGCGCTTCATCAGCGACTGCCCTCAGCGCAGCTCTTACCGGTGCTGCGCCTGGATGAAGCTTCTGTGACCGATCTGGCCGTGGCCATTTTGGGTCCAAGCGGCAGCCAGCCCGCGCTCTTGCAGCAGCTTCTGCGCGATTCCGAAGGCAACACGCTGTTCTTGATCGAGGTCGCTCGCGCGCTGGCCGAGCAGCACACCGGGCCGGGAATCAGCCACGCCAAAAAGGGCACACCGGGCAGCGCGTTGACCGTCGGCATGCTGGCCCTGCTGCGCCGCCGACTGCAGCGCGTACCGGCCCATGACTTTCCGCTCTTGCAGCTTCTGGCCGTTGCGGGACGACAGATCGATCTCGCTCTTTTGCGCAGGCTGTGCCCGAATCCTGACGGCTTTCTAGAAGGCTGCGCCGATGCTGCCGTGTTGGAAGTCTGCGAGGATCGCTGGCGCTTCAGTCACGACAAGCTCCGTGAAGCCCTGCTCGCCGATCTCGATCGTCGATCGCAACAGACGCTGCACTGCACCATCGCTGAAGCACTGGAATCCATGTACCGCGACCATGTGGATCATGCGGCGGCCCTGGCGCATCACTTTGAGCGGGGCGGGCTGCCAGCGCGGGCCTTGCACTATGCGCTTGTGGCCGGCGAACATGCGCTGCGTCGTGGAGCACTCGTCGAAGCCGAGCGCATCCTGGACAGCGTCACGCGATCGCTGCCAAAAGAGAGCGCGCCGAGCTGGCAAGCGGCCAAAGCATTCCGCCTGCAAGCGCAGGCGCTGGCGGGCCTGGGACGTACCGCGGCTTGTGTGCAGGCCAGCTTGCAGGGGCTCGTTGTCGTGGGCCACGCGGTGCCGCAGCACAAGCCCCTGCTTCTGGCTGGCATCGCGCAGCACGTCGCCGGTCAAGTGCAGCGTCGATTGCTCCCCCGCCCGGCTCTCGCACCGCAGGCGCCACTTTCGCGCGTCGAAGAAGCCCGCATGCTGGCGCTCGTCGGCGAAGCCAGTGTGTTTTCACTGCAGCACTTGCAGATGGCGTACTGCATGTTGGCCAGCACCAACGCCGCCGATGACTGCCAGGCCGTCGAGCAGCAGGTCTATGGCTATGGCAGCTTGGCCTTGCTGCTGTCCCTTTCGCCCCTGCGGCCACTTGCTGAGTCTTATTTCGTTCGCGCCGAAGCCTTGCTGCGAGCGCAGTCGGCGAAAGATTCGCGCGCCGCCATCGAGCTGTACCGCCTGCGCGCCATCGTCTGCATTGGTGCCGGTCAGCTGCACGAAGCCCGACGGCTTGCACAGGTGGCGCTGGCCATGGCCACCCGGCTGCGTGACGCTCCGCTGCGCATGTTCTGCCTCTTGGTGCAGCGCATGGCCCATCTGCACCTCGGGCATTTCCGCGCTGCTCTGCGCGATGGCGAAGAGATCGCCCAGCTTGCTCGCGCCGGCCACAACGCGCAGCAGCTGACCTGGGCGCTGACCATTTCGGCGATGGTGCGACTGCGGGTCGGTCAGATCGGCCCGGCGCAGCGCGAGCTTTCCGAGGCCCAAAGCGCCGTGCAGCACGCGGACGATCAGATGGCGCGCTGTGCCATTGACGCGCTCACCGCCCAGCTTTGCCTGCGGCTTGGCCAGCGCGAGCGCTGCATGGACCTTTTGCGGCCCGCCTTTGCCAAGATGCAGGCAGCCCAGATGACCGTGCCTGGGTTCTTGGTCTGTTTTCGCAGCTTGATCGAAACCGGACTGGGCCTGCAGCCCACGGAACCAAACGCCAGCAGCCGCAACGAGCACGCGATTCTAGAGTCGGTCCGCGCGCTGTGTCATCGCTTGCGGCGCTATGCCCGAGCCAACCCGGTGGCCCGCCCGGCCGCCGCGCTCAGCACCGGACTGGTGGCGCTACACGACGGCAAGCTCGCCCTGTCGCTGCTGGCCCTGCGGCGCGCCCTGCGCGAGGCCGAAGAGCTGCAGATGCCCTTCGATCAAGCCGAAGCGCACGAAGCCCTCGCCCGCCTGGCACAGCGACAGGCCACATCGCCCTGTCGCATTCCCGTCGGCTTTCCGCCTGTGCACAGCGCCGCTCAGAGAGCCGCTGCCCGTCACCTGTATGAACAGCTGGGCGCAGACTGGCATGTCGCCGTCCTCGACGGAGACACGGCGCGGCTCGCCGCGATGCGCACCAACGCGATGGCTGCCATCTAACGCAGGTCGGGCAAGGCGCATACCCGCCAAGCGGGCCGATACGTCAACGCGGCAGATAGGTGAATCTCTTTATATGCTTTATCTATCATCATTCACCGACTCGGCAAGCTGCTCTATGCGCATTTCGGAGCATTTCTGAATACACGCATGTGCGCGAATCGGCCAAGCAAACTTACAGGAAGAATCATCATTTTATTTTCCTGATAAAACAGTAAAGATCCCTTCAGGTCTTCTGTCGAACGCGTCTCAGACCCGTACAATGGAGCCGTGGATTTCTCTCTCTGTTCGACACATGGTTGGGCAAGACGCGGAAAAGACGATAACGCCCAATGGGGTTCATGTTCGCTGTCACTTGTTTTCATAAAGCATGTTCAGCGCTGGGTTGTTGTGTGATTTCAACCCATTGCGATGCTTCGGCAGTCTCGTGTCGCGGCCTGGCCTGTGCGGGGCGCAGGTCTGTGGGTCCATACCTGTGCGAGCCGGCGACGCAACACACGTAAAGGGCTGCGGCAGCAGCCATGCTTCACATCGAGGTTTGCATGCGAATTCTCGTCGTCGACGACGATCCTCTCAACCTACAGTTCGTGACGGAGCTTCTGCGGTCCCGCGGCTATGACGTAGAGACAGCCCTCGACGGCGAACAAGCCTGGCAGATTCTGCAGCAGACCGACGCGCCGCTGCTGCTGATCGTGGACTGGCTCTTGCCTCGCCTGAGTGGCCCCGAGCTATGCCGCCGCATCCGCTCGCAGAAGAAGGGCGCGCCCGTCCACATCATCTTGCTCACTGGACACGGCCCCAGCGAGCGACTGCACGAAGGCTTGGCCTCTGGCGCCGATGACTTCCTGGCCAAGCCGTATCACCCCAACGTCCTTTTGAGCCATGTTGCCGTCGGCGTGCGTCAGCTCAGCGCCGGCAGCAAGCAGTCCGAGCGCGTGCAAAAGACGCTGTACGACGCCAGCCAGCTCGGAAGCTGCGACGTGACCGTGCGCGGACAGGAAGCCACCGGCCGCATCTGTTTCCAAAATGGCGGCGTGATCTGGGCGGATCTCAGCAACGATCGCGAGTCACTCTTCGATCGCTTGGTGCAAGAGTCCGGGGGCGCCATCCACACGGTCCTCTCGATGCTTGAGCGCTATCCAAGCCATCATCGCGATGACAGCGGCGAGCGGATGGCCGCGGGCTTCGCCGAGTTCGCCGAGTTCCGCAGCACGATTCGTGGCTGGATCCGCCGCAAGGTCAGTCAGATTCTGCGCTTGACGGTGCTCGACGTGCGCATCGTTCCGGTGCCAGGTCGACGCGAGTTCCCCGGCAACCTGCAGCTGCCGCTTAACGACGTGCTGCCCGATGCGCAGCCGGCGCATCCACCGTCGCAGGACAGCCAGTCTCATCGATCGTTTTCCGCCGCTGCATCGTCCGAGCTGCCGTGGGAACAGACGTTCCCCAACGTCGACTCCGACGTGCAGCCGGCCATGCGCACCTTTGTGACGCAGCTTATGTCGGTGCGCGGAGCGCGCGGCGCGGCCTTGCTGCAGCTTCATCAAAACGGCTGTCTGGTGCAGGCCGGCACGCTGGGAGGCTCGTCGCCGCTCTTGGGTGCGCTGCATGTCCTAAAGGAGCTGTATGTGCCAGGCCAAGGCATCGGCTCGCTGACTCAGGCCGCTCCAGAGCTGATCGTAAGCAGCGGCTCGCAGACCCAGCTTCTGCAAGTGATTCCCTGTCGCCCAGCGCTGGCCGCGCTGCTGGTTCTGGACAGCGCAACCTCGACGCTGGCCATGGCACGCCATCAGCTGCAGCAGTGCGCGCAGGCTCTGTTGCGCGCGATTGCCCCAGGCGTGTCGGCCGGGTCCAGCAGCCAAAGCCTGGCGCCCGTCGTCATCGAACCGGATAGCGAGCCAGCCTGATGCGCGCTGGAACACACCGCGCGAGGACCGATCCGCGACACACGCGGCAGACCCGAGGAGCGTGAGATGTCGATGCTCGCGAACTTCCGGCAACTGTCGCTGTTGCTTTTGGTCATCGAGAAGCTGGCCACGACGCATCGCCTGCGCACGCTGCACTTCTTCAACGCGATCGGGCAAGCGGTGGGCGCAGTCAAGCTGGAAGGCGGCATGGTGGTCAGCGGCATTCGTGTCGATGACACCGTCTTTATCGACGAGGAATTCAAGCGGGACACCGTGCAAGTGGCCGTGCCGCTGCGCAAGCTCCTGCACAACGAACCGCTTGCTGCTGAAGAGATCGCGCGCATCCAGGCGGTCTCGCTGCTGGCACGACGGGCGCTTGGTCAGTTGATGGCGCGAGCGCTGCGCCGCCTCGCCAGCCACGCTGACCTGACGCAGATTCGTATCGAGGATCACCCGCCCGGTGCCGACGCCCAAAGCCGTGCGCTGCGCTTTGCCTTTCCACCCGTCGAGGTGCTGCTGGCCGCGGGCCGATCGGGACGACGTCGCGAAACCGACAAGGCCACCTCGCTTTACGACATGCCGCCCGAGCCCGTCGAGGAGCGCTGGCTGTTTGAGTGGCAAGCCGACAGTCCGGGCGAAGCCTGGCCCATCATGACGTCGCGCCAAGCCGAAAAAAAGACCAACACCGTCGCGCAGTTTGGCTTTCTGGGCCAAAGCCTCGTGCAGCGATTCGGGCACGCTCGTCGCGAAGGCGACCCCATCGGCGTTACGGCAGAGCTGGCCGTGACCGAGCTGCACCTGTACTACGCCGTGTTGACGGATCGATACGTGACGCTGCTCGTGTATCAGACCCAGCACATCGATCGCGTCCTGCGCTCGCTTCAGGATGTCGTCTTCGACGCCCCCAGCATCGCGAAAGCCCCCCGACCGCCTGCAGCCGTCGGAATGACGGACGACAAGCTGGCCCGTGCCACCGGCCAGCCCGCAGCCGAGCCGATCGTCACAGCACGGCTCGACTCACCCCGCACGATCGACGCACCGCTGGCCGGCCCCGCTGCGATGTCTGGCCCCGTTCCGATTTCTGAACCCATTTCTGTTTCTGGTCCCGTTCCTATTTCTGATCCCATCCCGATTCTCGTTCCTGTTCTAGTCTCCGAACCAGTCCGACTTTCCAAGCCAGCCCCGATTCCCGCACCAGCTTCAACGTCCGAACTAGCTCCCATTCCTGAAACAGTCCACATTTCCGAGTCGGTTCCTATTTCCGGTCCTATTCCTATTTCTGAGCAAGCTGCCATCTCTCAGGCAGTATCTGTTCCTGAGCCCATTTCCGGTTCCATTCCAATTTCCGGTCCAGTTCTTCTTCCCGAGGCCACCGCTGTTCCTGAACCCATTCCTGAACCCATTCCTGAACCTGTTCCTGAACCCATTCCGATTTCCAAGACAATTCCGATTTCTAAGTCACTTGCGAATGGCGATTCTTCTCAGAATATTGGGCCTGCCGCAGCGAGCCGGCCGCATCGTGCCAGCGACGCAGCAGAAGCACCCCTGCTTGCTGTCCGTGGGGTTCGCTTGGCGTTGACAGGATCGCCGCCGCTTGCTCTGCCCGACCTGGCGCTGGGCCGGCGTGGGCTTCATGCGCTGGTCGGCGCAAGCCGTGCCGTGCGCTCAGCGCTGCTCAGTCTGCTGGCCGGCCAAAGCCTGACGGATCCGACGGACCAGGTGACCGGTGCGCTGGTCTATCACGACGGTCCTTTGGGTGAAATGAACCACCCGACCGTGCTCGCAGCCCCGATCGCGCGCAGTCAACTGAGCCTGCGCGCATACCTGCTTTCAGGTCTGCCCCCAGCGGCCGCGACGGACACCAAGGACCACGCACTGCACGATGTCCTCGACCGCACGCGCTTGAGTCCCTTCCACGCGTACTTGAACGATCCGCTCGAAGGGCGAACCCTTCGGCTGTTCCCATCTGAGTGGCTGCGCCTCGCCTTGGCGCGGCAGCTTCTGGGCAACCCCGCCATGATCTGTCTCGACGATCCGACGGTGGGTATGCACGTCGCGGATCAAGACGTGCTGTGGTCGGTGCTGCGCGAGGAAGCCAAGCTGCGTGCGATCCTCGTATTGCTGCATGACGCCGAGGAAGCGGAATACAACGGCGCTGAGGTTCACCCACTGCTGCCGCAGCTTGCCAGCCCCGCGCCCCTTGACCCGGATGCCACGGTCGCGGTCAGCACAGGCGCACAAACCGACCCGCTGACGATGGGACGGGATCCACGAGAAGTCATCTGGGCCACGCCGATTCCTGTGCTGCGCCTGCGCGATTTTTCGATCCGTGTCTCGGGGCGAACCGTGCTTTCGCAGGTGAACTTGGATCTGGCAGACCACGGGCTGCATGTCCTGGTGGGACCGGACAACACGCGACGTCGCACGTTCTTGCGTGCGGTGTGTGGTCCGCGCGGCAACCAGATCGAGCTCGATGGCCAGTTCATCTTTGGTGGTGCATCGATCCGCAAGGAGCGTGGACTTTCGCTGCCATCGACGGAACCGCGCCATGCCTTGCTCTCGGTTGTTGAGTATCTGTCGGCCCGGCCGCAGCGCCCATCCGCCGAGACGCAAGCCGAGTCAGCGGCTTATGTCGCGGGGCTTCTGCACGGCGCCCGCTTTCCCGAGATGGCGCAGCGCATGAACGTCGCGTTCTGCGAGCTTGAGCCCTATGAGCGGCGCGTCGTCGAGATCCTGTCCGTCGCTGCGACCCAGCCCTTGGCCATGGTCTTGCACGATGTTCTGCATGGCCTGCCGTCTGATGTGCGCCCGCGGATCTTGACCCTGCTCGCCACGCAAGCGGCTCAGCACGCCATTCTGCTTTGCACGCATGATCCACAGCCGTACCTGGCGTTCCCATTTGCGCCGCCGCTGCGCGTAGCCTACTTCGACAATCTGAGCATCTGCCCGCAACCCCCAGCCGCCGAGCGTGTGGACACGCCGACCTTCGTCGAGTCAAAGCCAAGCTCGTGAAGCTGCTATGCTCGGACTGCGCGCTCGCTGTGCCGTGGCTGCGTGCGGCCGGGCGAAGCTGGAACAACACTCGCTTTCGGGGGGAAGCACATGACCGTCACGAATACGCCTTCGCGTGGCCGCGCCAGCACGTCGGCTCGAAGCCGCCGCGTTCGCCTGTGCATCGGCGTTCTTGCATCGCTGCTGTGTCTCGACGCACACGACACCAGGGCCCACACATTCATGCAGAAGCAGCAGGTCTGTCCGCTCGACGGCACGCGCTGGACGGCCACGCTCGATGGATCGGGCACTAGCTTCGGGCAGCACCTGGACATGAAGCCCTTCGGCCCGACACCGGCCCCGTGGCGACTGGCCGTCTGCCCCAAAGATCATTTCGTGATGTATCAAGAGACCTTCAGCCAGGACGAGCTAGCGGTGCTGCGTCCGCTGATCGAGTCTGCGGCCTATCAAGCCTTGGCCAAAGATCACACCGAGTACTTTTTGCTCGGCCGGATCTTTGAGCACCTCAAGCGGCCCGCGTTTGTCATCGGCCTGATCTATGTGAAAGCGTCGTGGCAGGTCGACCACGATCCGGCGCGGTACCGCGAGTACGCGACCGAGGCCCTGCGACACTATGAGGCTGGGCTTGCCAAGCCCGCTGCGATCGCGACGAAGCCCAGCGAAAAAGACGACGCGGATCAGCGCCTGCATGCTGAGCTTCTGGCTGGAGAGCTGGAGCGCCGCCTGGGCCGCTTCGAAGCCGCGCAGGCTCGCTTTGGCCGTCTGCAAAACAGCCCACAGCTTTCGTCCGAGCTGCTGCGAGCCATCGTGGCGCAGCAGCTTGCCCTCATCGCCGCCCGCGACGCCGCCCCCCATCGCATCGAGCGCCCCGACGAGAAAAAGACCCCGCACCCTGCCCCACCGCCGGTCCCGCCGCCCCCGACGTAGCAAACAAGGCAGCGACACCGAGGCTGGCTACATCAGTGGCCCCATCCGCTTCTCGCCGCGCTCGTACACGATGTGGGCACGGCCCACCAAGAGCGGATCGACCATGCCGATGTGTTCCAGATCTTTGTTCGCATAGGGCAGCTTGTGCAGGATGTAGCGCATCGCATTTAGACGCGCTCGCTTCTTGCAGTCGCTCTTGATGACAGTCCACGGTGCGTCGGCGGTGTCGGTGTTGAAGAACATCGCCTCTTTCGCCTTGGTGTACTCCTCCCACTTGTCGAGCGACGCCTTGTCGATTGGGCTCAACTTCCACTGCTTCAAGGGATGCGCTTCGCGTTCTTTGAAGCGACGGCGCTGCTCTTTGCGGCTCACCGAGAACCAAAACTTGATCAGGTGCAGCCCACTTCGCACCAGGTGCCTCTCAAACTCGGGCGCTTGTCGCATGAACTCTTCGTACTCGCTGTCCGTGCAGAACCCCATCACGCGCTCGACGCCAGCCCGGTTGTACCAGGATCGATCGAACATCACGATCTCACCGCGCGTGGGAAGGTGCTCGATATAGCGCTGGAAGTACCACTGCCCGCGCTCTAGCTCGGTGGGTTTTTCCAAGGCGACGACGCGCGCACCACGCGGATTCAGATGTTCCATGAAGCGCTTGATCGTCCCCCCTTTGCCCGCCGCATCGCGGCCTTCAAACAAGATGACGACGCGCTGACCGGTCTCTTTGACCCAGGCCTGCAGCTTCAGGAGCTCGACCTGCAGACGGTACTTGTTCGTCTCATAGTTCTTGCGCAGCATCAGGTGCTTATAGGGATAGCCCCCTTCGCGCCAGTCGTCGGCTAGCTCTTCATCGGGATTGCCGCCCGCCGCTTTGAGAGCTTTGCGCTCATTCTTCAGCAGAGCGCGCCGCAGGACCGTGGCATCGTCTGACGATATGCCGGACACAATCGACTCTAGCGCCGTGACCAGGCTGGGAATGTCCCCCGCGCTGTTGCTCAGCACATCGCGCAGCGCTGCTTCCATGGCGCGGCGCTTGCCTTCGGTGCTCTGTTCGACTTGATGCTGCTCGATCTTTGCTGGTTCGAGGCTCGGCGCGACATCGCCCGCTTCAACCTTGCGCGGTCGCGCGGCTCGTCGCCGGCCCGTCGCGGGGGTCCTCGACGGACGCGCTGCAGCCGGGTTCTTGCCTTCGGAAGCGGACTCGGTACTGGGAACGATGCGCAGAGTAGCCTTTCGGGACGCCATAGATGCTCTCCAACGTGAACGGGAACGTGCTGCGAGATGCTTGGCTGAGCCTATCACGTTGGGCGCCGACCAGAGCATGCACGCCTTTGGTGACACTGCCGCGCGATTTGACTACGCTGCGCCGCATGCATGGACGCGGTCGACTTCGTCAACACGCTGGCGCGCTGATTTTTCTCGTCGCTGGGCTCGCTCTTTCCAGCATCAGCCTGCTGTCCGGCTGCCCGCAAAATGGCGAAGACCCGACCCCGGCTGACATGGCCCTTCCGACGCCGCAGCCTCCCGACTTACCGCCTGTCACCAAGGGCGCGCTCTTTGCCGACTGCACACCTGCCGGATACAGCGACGTGGTCTGCGATACCGGCCTGCGCTGCGGCTTCGTGCAGGTCGGCGATGCAGGAAAAGAGGGCACACTGACGCAGTGTGTACCGACTGCAGACAAGCCGCTTGGCCTGAACGAAGTCTGCGCATTTGATCAGCAGGCTGCGTCGCCGACCGGCGGTGTGCAGCGTCGCCACGACCGCTGCGGCCCTGGACTCGGTTGCGTCCAGACCGAGCCGGGTCCCTTCCGCTGCCGCACCCTCTGCGAGCTACGCAAGCGCAGCGGCTGCAAAGATCAGCTCTGCGTGCTCGGTACCCTGGTCAGCGGCATCGGGTACTGTGCCAGCGCCGACGGCTGTAAGCCCGTCTCGCCACAGGCCAAGTGTGGCCTTGATGCCGAGGGCAAGCCGCTCACGTGTTATGTCCTCACCGACGACAAAGGCGGTGGCACCTTCTGTATGCGACGGCAGCCCTTTGGCACCAGCAGTGGCGTACTCGATGCGCCGTGCGAGCGCTCGCCCAACTGCGATCCGGGCCTAGCCTGCACGCCGCGCAGCGGCCGCGACTCGGCGTGTCGGCCCTACTGCGATCTTCCAGAAATTCCCGATGGTGGAACACGTCCTGACATGGCCGGCCAGATCCCCTGCGGCAGCGATCTGGGTATCTGCCGTGCCATCTCGGGCTATGAGCACGTCGGTCGCTGCTACTAGGTGATCCGGTCCCGTGTCGTCTGAACGCAGTGCTCCTGTCTCGACGGCGCGCATCGTTGCTGCGCTGCTGTCGGTGTATCTGATCTGGTCGTCCACGTACCTGGCAATTCGCATGGCCGTGCGACGCTGGCCACCGTTTGAGATGGCCGGCGGTCGCTTCGTCTTGGCGGGCCTCATCCTGTTGGTTGCGCTGGCCATTCGAGGCGAGCGTGTGCCGACGCGACGACAGTGGCTGGCCTCGATCCCAGGAGGCATCCTGCTCTTCCTGGCCGGCAACGGCATCGTGTCCATCGCTTCGCAGACCGTGTCCTCCGCCGTCGTGGCGGTGATGGCCGCGACGACTCCGCTTTTTGCCGCGCTCATCGAGACGGTGCGGGGCCATCGCCAGCGCCCCGGCGAGTGGCTGGGAATTGCCTGCGGCATCAGTGGTGTCGCGGTGCTGATGCTGCGATCCGAGCTACGAGCGCAGCCGGCCACCGCGGCCCTGATGCTGCTCGCCCCGATTGGCTGGGCGCTCGGCTCAACGTGGGCGCGCTCGCTGCCCATGCCGCCCGGCTTGATGGGAGCCGCGGCCCAGATGATCACGGGTGGCCTGTCGATGCTCTGTGTCGCCTGGCTGCGCGCTGAACCACTGCCCACCGAGTGGCCACTGCGCGAGACACTGGCTGTGATCTATCTGATCGTCTTTGGCTCGCTGATCGGCTTTTCCGCGTACACCTATCTTCTGCGTCACACGCGGCCAGCCGTCGCGATGAGCTATGCCTATGTGAACCCGGTATTGGCCGCGCTGATTGCCGCCATCTCGGGGGATGGTCAGGTGACCGCGGCAACCCTCGTGGCCACCCTGCTGATCGCGTTCTCGGTGGCGACGGTGATCCGCGTCAACCGCCCGAGTCCCAAGTCTAGCGACGAACCGTCCCCATAACCTGCGTCGGATAGCGCGCACCAGACGCCACCCCGAGCGGCGCCACCGCATCCATTTGGCGAAGCTCATCCGGCGAAAGCTGCACAGTCAGCGCCGCCGCGTTTTCTTCCAGATAGCGTCGTCGCTTGGTGCCGGGGATCGGCACGATGTCCGAGCCCTGCGCCAGTACCCACGCCAGCGCTAGCTGCGATGGCGTGCAGCCCTTGCGCTGGGCGATCTGTTCCACCTGGGTCACAAGCTGCAGGTTTTTCTCAAAGTTCTCTCCCTGAAAACGCGGCGAATGGCGACGGTAGTCATCTGCAGGAATGTCTTCGGGTCGCTTGAACTGCCCGGTCAAAAAACCGCGCCCAAGCGGACTGTAGGCGACGAAGCCAATCCCCAGCTGACGGCACGTCGCCAAGATCTCGTCTTCGGGATCGCGCGTCCACAGCGAATACTCGGACTGCAGCGCCGCGATCGGATGAACCTTGCAGGCGCGACGCAGCGTCTCAGGCCCCGCTTCCGAGAGACCGAGATAGCGAACCTTGCCCGCCCGGACTAGCGCGGCCATCGCGCCCACCGTTTCTTCAATGGGCGTGCTTGGGTCGACCCGGTGTTGATAGTACAGGTCGATGCAGTCGACCCCCAGGCGCCGTAGGCTGGCCTCGCAGGCGCTGCGCACATAGTCCGGCTGGCCGCATACGCCGCGCACCGACGGATTCTGTGGGTCGCGCACGATGCCAAACTTGGTGGCCAAGATCACCTGGTCGCGGCGGCCCTTCAGCACGCGGCCGACAAGCTCCTCGTTCGTAAACGGCCCGTACATATCGGCCGTATCCCAGAACGTGATGCCCAGATCGAGCGCTCGCAGCAACGTGGCCACGGACTCGTTCTCATCGCGGCCGGCATAGAACTCAGACATGCCCATGCAGCCCAAGCCCAGAGCAGATACCGAAAGACCTGACCGACCCAAATCACGACGAGGAATCATGTTCACACCCATCCTTGCCAGGGGTTGCGCTTCGTGCAGAACGTGCGCAGGATTTTCGCACGTTTTCCGGCCCCGCGACCGAGACAGCGAGTGATATCTTGAGCCCGTTCGATGCACTCGGCTGATCCCGATCTCGCGGCGGCAGTGGCCGCCATCTTGACCCACCATCGCCACGATGCCACGCGCTTGGTTCAGATTCTGCGCGAGGTCATGCAGCAGCGCGGCTATCTGCCCCCCGCAACCCTCACGCAGATCGCGAGCGCGCTTCATCTGTCACGGGCTCACGTCGAAGGAGTCGCCGGCTTCTATGCCTTCTTTTCGTGCCACAGCCAAGGCCGCTTTCGCGTGCTGTTCAGCGACAACATCACCGACCAGATGTGCGGATCGCACGAGCTGCAGCGCCGCATGCTGGATGCCTTTCGTATCGAGCTGGGCGAAGTCAGCCGCGATGGCCTGGTCAGCGTCGGTCGGACGTCCTGCACTGGCCTGTGCGATCAGGGGCCGGCGCTGCTTGTAAATGGGCGCGCGATTGCCCGACTGACCCCCGCCCGTATCGGGGCCTTAAGCGCGCTGATCCGCGGTGGTCAGCCCGTCACAGAGTGGCCCGAAAACCTGTTCACAATCGACAGCCACATCCGACGCAGAGACCGCTTGCTCAGCACGCCACTCTTGCCGGGGGAAGGCATCCGCGCCGCCATCTCACGCGGTCGTGATGCCACGCTCGCTGAGATCAAGCGATCCGATCTGCGCGGTCGCGGCGGCGCCGGCTTTGCTACTGCTACCAAGTGGGATGCCTGCCAAAAGGCCCCCGGTCCCACGCGCTTCGTCGTCTGCAACGCCGACGAGGGCGAGCCCGGCACCTTCAAAGATCGCGAGCTGCTGACGCACCATGCCCAGCAAGTGATCGAGGGAATGAGCGTTGCCGCCTTCGTCATCGGTGCGCAGCGCGGGTTGATTTATCTGCGCGGTGAGTATCCGTTTCTGATCGAGCCGCTCGAAGCGGTGCTCGCCGCGCGACGAGCCCAAGGCCTGCTCGGTCGTGCCGTCGCAGGTGCGCCGGACTTCGACTTTGACATCGAGCTGCACGTCGGCGCGGGCGCGTATGTCTGCGGCGAAGAGTCGGCGCTGCTTGAGTCCCTGGAAGGCAAGCGCGGCATCCCCCGCAATCGTCCGCCGTATCCCGTCACGCATGGCTACCAGGGCAAGCCCACGGTGGTGAACAACGTCGAGACACTGCTCGCTGCCGCACACATCGCCAAGCAAGGCGGCGCGTGGTTCCGCTCCGTCGGCACCAGCAAGTCGGCGGGCACCAAGATTCTTTCGATTTCGGGCGATGTCGCGCACCCCGGAACTTATGAGTTTCCGTTCGGCGTATCCATGCGTCATATCCTGGAGGAAGCTGGCGCCCGCGATGTGCAAGCTGTCCAGGTCGGCGGTCCATCGGGCGTGCTCTTGGCCAGCCACGAGCTTGAACGCAAGCTGGCCTTTGAAGACGTGCCCAGCGCAGGCGCCTTCATGGTCTTTGATCGCAGCCGTGACATCTTGTCTGTCGTTGACAACTTCACTCGCTTTTTCGCGCATGAGAGCTGCGGCTTCTGTACGCCCTGCCGCGTCGGCACCACGCTGAACCAGCAGATCATGGGACGCGTTGTGTCGGGCCATGGCTCGCGCCGCGATGTCAAAGATCTGATCCGCGTTTCACGCCTGCTGAAGACGGCCAGCCACTGTGGCTTGGGCACGACGGCCTCCAATCCGATCACCGATGCGCTCGCCAAGTTTCGCCCCAGCTTCGATCGTCGCCTGGCATCCATGGATGTCTTGCCAGCGTTCGACCTCGACGAGGCGCTGGCCCCGGCCCGCGAGGTCACTGCGCGCGACGATGCCGCCGCTCACTTTTCTGAGCCCGAGACCACGTCATGAGCGATGCTCCACAGACCTTTGTTCTCGACGGTGAAGCGGTCGAGTTTTCGCCCGGCCAGAGCATCCTGCAGGCGGCCCTGGCTGGCGGCAGCTACATCCCTTCGCTGTGTTATCACCCTGAGTTCAAACCCCACGGCAGCTGCAAGGTCTGCACGGTAAAGGTCAACGGCCGCGCCGCCGCAAGCTGCACCACGCCGGCCCGCGCGGGCGACGTCGTCGAGCTGCAGAGCGAGGAGCTACAGGACCTGCGCAAGAACCTCGTGCAGTTCCTGTTCACCGAAGGCAACCACTTCTGCCCTTCGTGCGAGCAGAGCGGCGACTGCCAGCTTCAGGCCGTAGGCTATGAGCTCGGCGTCGTTAGCGGCCACTACAACCCGCTTTTTCCGACGCGAAACGTCGACGCTTCGCACCCCGATGTGCTGCTGGATCTCAACCGCTGCATCCTCTGCGAGCTGTGCGTGCGCGCGAGCTCGATCGTCGACAAAAAAGATGTCTTTGCGTTATCGGGTCGCGGCATCACCAAGCACTTGGTCGTCAACGCCGAGTCCGGGCGCTTGGCCGACACGGCGCTGCAGCTTTCCGACAAAGCCATGAGCGTCTGCCCCGTCGGTGCCATCTTGCGCAAGCGCCACGGCTTTGCCACCCCCATCGGGCAGCGCACATTCGACAAGCAGCCGGTCAGCGCCTTGGCGATACAAAAAGCCCAAGCCAAGACCACAGATGAAGGAACGCGATGAGCGAGCCGAGCAAGAAGTTGCGCGTAGCGACTGCGTCGCTGGCGGGCTGCTTTGGTTGCCACATGTCGCTCCTCGATATTGACGAGCGGCTCACCGAGCTCTTGGAACACGTCGAGCTCGATGCATCTCCCCTGACCGATCAAAAACACGTCGGGACCTGCGACATTGGACTCATCGAAGGCGGGCTGTGCAACGCCGACAACGTTCATGTCCTGCGCGCCTTTCGCAGGCACTGCAAGATCCTCGTTGCCGTTGGAGCCTGCGCCGTAAATGGTGGCCTGCCCGCGCAGCGCAATCACCTCGATATCCGCGACTGTTTGCAGAGCGTGTACCTGACTGGGCTGGGGGTCGAGCGCGGCTTCATCCCCAACGATCCCGAGCTGCCGTTGCCTCTGGCCCAGGTGCATCCGCTGCATGATGTCGTGAAGATCGACTATTTCCTGCCGGGCTGCCCACCGTCGGCAGACGCCATCTGGCAGTTCCTTTCTGATCTGATTGCCGGCCGCACACCGCAGCTCGGCCACGGGCTGATCCGCTACGACTAGGCCACCTCGATGAGTACAAATCATGGCGAGTGATCTCGAAAAAGCAGCGGATCCTCAGAAGCTCAGGCGCATCGCCATCGAGCCCATCTCGCGCGTTGAGGGGCACGGCAAAGTGACGATTCTTCTCGACGACAACAACAAGGTGCATCAAGTGCGCCTGCACATCGTCGAGTTCCGCGGCTTCGAGCGCTTCATCCAAGGTCGTCCGTATTGGGAAGTGCCGGTGATGGTGCAGCGGCTGTGCGGCATCTGTCCGGTCAGTCACCACCTCGCAGCGTCCAAGGCCCTCGATCACATCGTCGGATCGCCGCGCGTTCCCGCCACTGCCGACGCGATTCGTCGTCTGATGCACTACGGCCAGATCCTGCAGTCGCACGCGCTGCACTTCTTTCACTTGTCCTCGCCCGATCTGCTGTTTGGGTTCGAAAGCGATCCGCGACACCGCAACATCGTCGGCGTGCTCACCGACTATCCCGACATCGGGCGCCAAGGCATCCTGCTGCGCAAGTTTGGGCAAGAAGTGATTCGCATCACAGCCGGCAAGCGCGTGCATGGCACCGGCTCGATCCCAGGGGGCGTCAACAAGCGCGTCTCGCCGCAGGAACGCGACGAGCTGTTGTCGCCGCTGCCGCAGATCCTCGACTGGGCGCAGCAGGGCGTGCGCTTGATCGCAGCGCTTTATGCACGCAACCGCGATCTATACGACCACTTCGGCCACGTGCCATCGAACTTGCTGTCCTTGGTCGCACGCGACGGCACACTGGATCTATACGATGGCGTGCTGCGCGCTCGCGACGCGACAGGTCAGATCATTTTCGACGGCATCGAGCCCAGCGAATACCACGGCCTGTTTCGTGAAAACGTGCGCTCGTGGAGCTACATGAAGTTCCCCTTCATCAAGTCGCTCGGCGCCGAAAACGGTTGGTACAAAGTGGGCCCGCTGGCGCGCGTTCAGAACTGCGATGCGATCGGTACTCCGCTCGCCGAAGCCGCCCGACAAGAGCTTCGTTCCATCTCGCCGAGCCCGCTTCTACACGCGCCGCTCTTGTTTCACTGGGCGCGCATGATCGAGCTCTTGCACGCTGCTGAAGTCATCGCACGCTTGCTCGCGGATCCTGTGCTCTTGGGCGATTCACTCGTCGGATCAGGCCCGCGCGCAGGATCCGGTGTCGGCATCATCGAAGCCCCGCGCGGCACGCTGATCCATCACTACGAAGTCGACAGTCACGATCTGGTGACAATGTGCAACTTGATCGTGTCAACGACGCACAACAACCAAGCGATGAACGAAGCGATTCGGCAGGTGGCCCGCCAGTACCTCGACGGGCACGAGCCGACGGAAGGCCTGCTCAATCACATCGAGGTCGCGATTCGCGCGTTTGATCCCTGCCTGTCTTGCGCAACGCATGCGCTGGGCAAGATGCCGCTGTGGGTCGAGATCATCGATGCGCAGGGCGAGGTGGTGCAGCGCTTAGTGCGCGACGGCGAGTGCCTGGAATGAGCCCCGCGCCGCTTCTTGTCGTCGGCGTGGGAAACCCTTCACGCGGCGACGATGCGGCCGGTCCCTGCTTCGTCGAGCACATCGCTGAGCTTCTTTCCGACGATGTGCGTCAAGGCCGGCTGGATGTCTTGACCGACTTTCAGCTTCAGATCGAGCACGCACTCGATCTGAAGGATCGCGAGCGCGTCGTATTCGTCGACGCCAGCGTGCAAATCCAGGAGCCGTTTTCGTTCGAGCGCATTTCGCCGCAGCGAGACCAGCGCCACAGCAGCCATGCGATGTCGCCGCGCGCCGTCTTGGAAGTCCATCAGCGCATCTTTGGCCCACCGCCGGACGCTTGGTGCATGGCGATCCACGGCCAGCGATTCGAACTGGGCGAGCCGATCTCGCCTGCAACGCGAAGCGCGCTGTCGCAAGCCCTGGACTGCTTCGTGAAGTGGTACCGAACCGAGCACGGTCCACCCGAGCCGCAGGTGGGCGCCCGCTTCTTCATCCGGGGCATCGTGCAAGGGGTCGGCTTTCGTCCGTGGGTGGCTCGCACCGCGGCCGCTCTGCGGCTCTCGGGTTTCGTGCAGAACACGTCGGCCGGCGTCGTCGTGGAAGCATTCGGGGGGGTGTCTTCTGTGCATGCGCTGGCTGCGGCTCTAAAGCAGCATGCGCCCTCGCCTGCACTGGTTCAGCACGTCACACAACACGATCTGCCCTTTGTGGCCGGCGGTAACTTTGTGATCGCGGCCAGCGCACCTGCGACGCAACAGGATCTGCCCCTGCCGCCCGATCTCTCGCTGTGCGCAGACTGTCTGAAGGACCTCGGCGATCCGCAGAGTCGCTTTGCGGGCTATGCATTTACAAGCTGCACAGCCTGCGGGCCGCGCTTTTCGATCACGGCCGCGCTGCCTTTCGATCGTGACCACACCAGCCTGTCGACATTTCGGCTCTGTCCGGCCTGCCAAGCGGCCTATGACGACCCCATGGATCGTCGCTTTCATGCGCAGACGCTGGCCTGCCCCACCTGCGGCCCACAGCTCTGGCTGAGCGATTCGGATGGAACGATCTCGCCTGCGCCCGATCCGATCGCCGTGGTGGTGCAGAGGCTGCTCGCCGGAGAGGTGCTGGGAATCATGGGTCTGGGCGGCGTTCACGTGGTCTGCGACGCCACGGCCAACGCCGCTGTGCAGACGCTGCGCCGCCGCAAGCGCCGCGACGCCAAGCCCTTTGCGGTGATGGTGACCGACCTGCAGATGGCGCATGCGTATGCCGAGATCGATGCCGAGTCCGCGGCGACCCTGACCCAGCCAGCCTGTCCCATCGTGCTGCTTCCCCGACGTGAAAGCGACTTGGCCGCGAGCGTCTGCGGGTCCTCGCAGCGCGTTGGGTTGCTTCTGCCCTATACGCCCTTGCATCAGCTTCTTTTGCGCCGCCTGCAACGACCTGTAGTGATGACCTCGGGCAATCTCTCGGGTGAGCCGATCGAGATCACCATAGCCGGGGCCGTGCAGCGCCTGGGCGCGCTGGTGGATGGCTTCCTGTTTCACAACCGCGCGATCCTGCGACGCGTCGAAGACTCGGTTGTGCAGCAGACTGCCAGCGGACCGCAGATCGTACGCCGCGCGCGTGGCTATGTCCCGCGCCCAATCCGCCTGCCACAGGCCGCACCCGAGCCAGTCTTGGCCGTTGGTGGGCACCTGAAAAATACAGTCTGCATCGTGGTCGAAGACCGCGCCTATCTAAGCCCGCACCTGGGAGATCTAGAGACCGTTGACAGTGAGCGAGCCTGGCAGCACGAGATCGAATCGTTGCAGCAGCTTCTGCGCGTGCGGCCCAATGTGATCGTCCACGATCTGCACCCGGACTATGTCTCGACGCGCTATGCCCATGCACGACCTTCGCGGCTGCGCTTCGCGGTGCAACACCATATGGCGCATGCGCTGGCCACGGTGGCCGAGCGTCACCTGCGCGGCCCGGTGCTGGGTGTCGTACTCGATGGCGGCGGCTGGGGCCTTGATGGCGCAAGCTGGGGTGGCGAGATCCTGGGCATCGACGGCCTGCATATGCAGCGCCTGGCATGCCTGCGACCCATCCTGCTGCCCGGTGGGGAAGCCGCGGTTCGCGATGTGTGGCGGCAAGCTCTGGCCCTGCTCTTCGATGCCTTTGGCGACGAGGCCGCGGACATCGCCTTGCGCGTGCCGATGCTGCGCGGCATTCCCGATGCAACGCGCGCAACCGTGCTGCGTATGTTGAACACGCGCGTGCAGTGCAGTACCGCGCACGGCCTGGGCCGCTATTTCGATGCCGTGGGTGCGCTGGTTCTAGGTCAGTCGCGCGCACAGTTCGAAGCCCACGTCGCGATGGATCTAGAGCAGCTAGCCCACGGCCACGATCTCGATCCGTATCCATGGCAGCTGGCGTCTGCACTCCAAGCGCCCGTCCAGATCCAGTCTGCGCCAGTTCACGAACGCGAAGGGGCGCTCGTTTCCCCTATCAACCCGACGACCGACGCGACGACCGACACGACGACCGACACTGCGACCGCGCCGACGCAGGAGATCGATCTGCGCCCCACCACACGGGCCGTGGTGGACGATCTTCTGCGGGGAGTCACGCCGGCACGCATCGCCGCGCGCTTTCATGCCACGGTCGCGGCAGCAACTCTGCACGCGGTCCAGCGGGCGCAAGGTCAGACTGGCATCACGCAGGTCGTGTTGACCGGTGGCGCGCTGCAAAATCGCGTGTTGCAGGCGGCGCTGCGCCGAGGCTTGGGCAATGCGGCGCACATGGCAACCGAGATACCGGTCAACGATGGCGGTCTGTCTCTCGGCCAGGCCTACGCTGCCGTGATAGCGTTGCACACGAAGTCCCCACACGAGGTCTAGCGCATGTGTCTAGGAGCTCCAGGCCAGGTTGTCGACGTTGCAGGAACGCGCGCCCGCGTCGACTTTTTCGGCGTGCAGCGCGAGGTCAGCCTGGACCTTGTGGATGAGCCGGTCTCCGTCGGAGATTACGTGCTGGTTCACGTAGGATTCGCCATTCGGCGAATCCCATCAGACGAGATCGATCAGACCCTCGATTTCTTTGCCAAGCTGAGCCGCGATGCGGATCAACACGAGGCAGGCCCGCCCCACCCCACGCCGGCCGATGCATCACGCACATGAGCTCTGCAGCAAACACGAATCACCCGCTCTCTTTTCGCGATGTCCAGCGCGGGCAAGCGCTGCAAGCGCGCCTACGTCAGGTCGTTGCGGCAGTACGCCGCCCGCTGACGGTGATGCACGTCTGCGGCAGTCACGAACAAGTCATCGCACGCTATGGCATGCGCGAGAGCTTCCCGGCGGATCTGCACGTGCAGATGGGGCCGGGCTGCCCAGTCTGCGTCACCGATGCGCCCGATATTGATGCAGTGATCGCGCTCGCTGACGCAGGAGTTCACGTACTGACCTACGGCGACATGCTCGCGGTCCCCGGCAGCGCTGAATCGCTCAGCGATGCCCGCACGCGGGGCGCTCATGTCGATGTGATCTATGCCGCGACGCAAGCTCTTACGATCGCGCGCAGTCATCAGGATCCGGTTGTGTTTTTTGCCACCGGATTTGAAACCACCGCGGTCGCGACCGCAGCCATCTTGTTGCAAGATCCCCCGCCCAACTTGTTCGTCTATTCCGCGCACAAGTGGGTGCCCGCAGCGATGGAGATCGTCGCGCGCCTGCCAGGAAGCCCGATCGAAGGCTTCTTGGCAGCAGGGCACGCCGCAACGATCACCGGGTCGGCGATTTTCGAGTCGTTTGTCGACACCTACCGTCGGCCTGTGGTCGTGGCCGGCTTTGAGCCGCTCGACGTCCTGTCTGGCTTGATCTGTCTGGTCGAGTGCATCCGAGACAGTCGCTGCGAGGTCGTAAATGCCTATCCACGCTGCGTCACACGTCCGGGCAACCAGCGCGCACTGGCCGTTCTGCACCGGGTCTTCCAGATGGGCGATGGACCATGGCGCGGCATCGCGCAGATTCCTGGCGGCGAGCTAGAGCTGCGCGCTGAGTTTGCACAACACGACGCCCGTCGCCGCTTCGCCACGCTCTTGGCGACCGCCGCACGCCGCACGCACAAGCCGCCGAGCGATACGTGTCGGTGCGGGGCGATCATGACCGGCATGGCGCAGCCCACCGACTGCGTACACTTCGGCCAGACCTGCCGGCCCGAGTCTCCCATCGGGGCCTGCATGGTAAGCAGCGAAGGACCGTGCCGCATCTGGTTTGAAAGTGGCGCACCGCACCGCGCAAAAGCCGCGGAGTCCCGATCATGAGCCAGCAAAAGAGCAACAAGGTCAGTCTGCTGCACGGTGCTGGCGGACCTGCCATGCGCCAGCTCATCGAGTCGATTTTTCTGCGCGGCGTTCGTCATCCCGAAGCGCTGGCCATGTCCGACGGCGCTGCGCTGCCCTGGGGAGACAAGTGGCTGGTGATCACGACCGACGCGCACACGGTGCAGCCACTGTTTTTCCCCGGTGGCGACATCGGTCGTCTGTCGGTCTGTGGCGTCGTAAACGATCTTGCGATGATGGGCGCCACCGATGTCCTGGCGCTTACCTCAGCCGCGATGATCGAAGAGGGCTTCGATCTCGATCAGCTGACCCGGATCGCCGATTCACTGCAAGAGGCCAGCGTCGAAGCGGCGGCCCCGATTCTCTCTGGCGATACCAAAGTGCTCCGCCACGGTGAAATCGATGGCCTGGTTCTTTCAACTGCCGGTCTGGGTGTGGCCGACCGCGTGATCCGCGACTCGGGCCTGCGGGTTGGTGACGCCATCGTCATCACGGGTACCGTCGGAGATCATGGCTTGGCCGTGCTCTCAGCGCGCCATCAGTTGGGCTTGTCCAGCGATCTGCGATCCGATGTTGCGCCGCTAAATGGCTTGATCGCGGCTGCGATGGCGGCGACGGGGGATGCGCTGCACGCCATGAAAGACCCAACGCGTGGCGGAGTCGTGAGCGCTCTGTCTGAAATGGCGCAGAAGGCAGGCGTGCAGATTCGTTTGCAGGCGCCTGCTATTCCGATCTCGGCGGCAGCACGCGCCGCATCGGAGCTGCTTGGCATTGACCCGCTTGTCGTCGCCAACGAAGGCAAGGCCCTGCTGGGTGTGACAGCGCGAGCGCTCGATGATCTGCTGCGTGCCCTGCACAGTCATCGACTCGGACGCGACGCGACGTGCATCGGATTCGTTGAATCGGGTGAGAGCGGCGCGCTGTTTCTCGACACCGGCTTTGGCACACGACGCCTGCTGGAGCGCGACGGCGACCCGCTGCCGCGGATCTGCTAATGCACGAAGTCTCGCTGGCTCATTCACTGTTCGATCAGACCGATCGTGCGCGCGGCGCGCATGCAGCCAGCACCGTGTGCATGCTGCGCGTGCGTGTGGGCGAACGATCCGGGGTCGAAGCAGACCTATTCGCCACGGCCTTTGACGCCATCAAAGACGAGCGTGGTTACCCAGCAGCCACGCTGCAGATCGTCTCGGTTCCCGGAAGGGATTTGATCTTGGAACGTATCGAGCTTGAGGTTCCCGATGTGTGACGTATGCGGTTGCGGCGATCCCGCCAAAGTGACCATTGACGTGCATCGCTCGCTGCTTGAAGACAACGATCACGAAGCAGCGCATCTGCGCGATCACTTTGCGCGTCATGGCGTGACGGTGTTGAACCTGATGGGTTCCCCTGGATCGGGCAAGACGGCGCTCTTGGAAGCCACGGCCGCTGCGCTGCCAGGGCGCAGGCTCGCGGCAGTAAGCGGAGACTTGGCGACGGATCTCGACGCTGAGCGCCTGCGCCGTGCTGGCATCGTTTCACGCTCGATCACAACGGGAAGCGCGTGCCACTTGGACGCCAAGATGGTGCATCGCGCGCTGCACCTGCCCGATCTGGCCGCTGCAGTAGACCGCGCTGATTTCTTCTTTATCGAAAACGTCGGCAACTTGGTCTGCCCCGCGATCTATGACCTGGGACAGCAGGCGAATGTCGTGGTGCTATCGGTGACCGAAGGAGTCGACAAGCCGCTCAAGTATCCGGTCATGTTTGAGCGCGCCGATCTTGTGGTGCTCAGCAAGATCGATCTTCTTCCCTATCTGGGCGACATCTCGCTGAGCACGCTGCGTGAAAACGTGGCGCGGATTCGACCGAATCTGCCGTTGATCGCCACATCGGCACGTACCAGCGAAGGCATCCAAGACTGGCTGGCGTGGCTTGCACAACAGCATGCGACCAGCCCGACTGGATCGACCGTACCTTCCGCGCATGCGCACCACACGCACTAGGCGCCGCAGCGATACGCCCAAGACACTCAGCCAGCCGCCACCGCCTGCGAGGCCCTCATGGAACCTGTCCACGTTCAGCCAGAAGGTCACGTCCTAGTCATCACGCTGTGCCGTCCCGAAAAGTACAACGCGCTGTCGCCAGCCATGTACCACGCGCTGGGTCAGGCGCTGGCACGTCTGTCCTCGGATCCTGCGCTTCGTGTCGCGGTGCTGCACGCACAGGGCAAGCATTTCACTTCTGGCATCGAGCTCGATCTGTGGGCGCCCATCTTTGCCAGCGGATCGCCTTTTCCCGTCGCAAACGACGAGATCGATCCGATGGGACTCAGCGGCCCGCGACACACAAAACCGCTGATCATCGCGGTGCAAGGGTACTGCCTCACCTGGGGCGTCGAGATCCTGCTCAACAGCGAGATCCGCATCGCGGCCCGCGACACACAGTTTCAAATGCTGGAAGTGCAGCGGGGCATCTTTCCCTGCGGTGGCGCCACGGCCCGCCTGCCGCGCGAGATCGGCTGGGGCAACGCGCATCGCGTCTTGCTGACGGGCGAGCGCTGGACTGCCGAGGACGCACTGCGCTGGGGCATGGTGCAAGACGTTGTCGAACCAGGTGAGCAGCTTGCCTGCGCGATGACGATTGCGAAGAACATCGCAGCCTGCGCGCCGCTGGGCGTACAAGGTGTCCTCAAGTCAACGCGCGCCTTTGCAGACCTCGACCACGACACCGCTGTACGCCAGATGTTTTCCGATCTGCTGCCCGTCATGCGCAGCGAGGATGCGGCAGAAGGAGTGCGCTCGTTTGTCGAGCGGCGCAAGGCCGTGTTCAAGGGGCGCTAACTGCTCCGACGTGCTCGCTCGTTCCTCGTCGGAACACATCGCCAAGTCCGCGAAATCGCAGCGTTCCGAGACCGTTCCGCAGCTCTCAGCGCCCGACCTTCTCCGACGCGATCTTTTTCTGCTTGGGTGCGCAGTGAATGATTCCTTTGTCGTGAACCGCTTGCAGACCGCGGGCGATCTGCAGGCAGATCTGGGCTGCGCGCAGCTCGTCCATGGGGCCGGCCTTGATCATGCTGGCCAGCGTCGGGCCGGAAAGAAATTCCATGGCCAAGTACGGTCGGTCATCCGGCAAGACACCAAAGTCCGCGATGTAGACCGTATTGGGGTGATTGATCTTGCTGGCGAGCCGAGCCTCCATCAGAAAGCGCTGCTGCGCTTTCTTCATCTGCGGATGCAGCAGCACCTTGATCGCGAATGGGCTCTGCAGGACGGTGTGCTGAGCGCGATACACCACGCCCATGCCCCCTTCACTTAGGCGCTCGACGATCTGATAGCGATCGTTGATGGTTGTGCCGACCAGATCCGCCGGCTCTCCCCCTTGACTCTGCTGCGCGGACATAGCTGAAGGAAGACATTGTATCAACTCGCGGCGCCAGCATTCCGGGTACGCGCGCTGAGACGCTGCAAGATCGCCGTGCCGCGTTGATTGACACAGGTAGTTGTAGGTCAGTACGCTGCTTATGTGAGAGCATCGGCGCGAAACGCATTGAAAAGCTGGGCGCGAGCCGGGGCTCTGCTCGCCCCGCTGTCGCTGTTGTCGCAGTCAGGCTGCGATGCCTTTTCGGGCTCGGTGGTGGCACTGGCGATCGCGCTGCCTCCGGCGCTTCCTGTCCCGCTTGTGTTGCCCAACCCAATGGGTGGGACGATTCCAGTTCACTTGCAGATGTGGGCCCGCGTTACCGACGGCGGATCGAGTCAGTACATCCGCCTAGCGGCGGACGTGGGAAATGACTCGCCCGACAGCTTTCCGGGCTTTCAGGTCGTGCAGGCCATTAACCCCAACGACAGCTGCCTGATTCGTGGCATCGACGGGGACGACGAAGTCTGCTTTACCGAGCAAGAAAGCAAAGAGGTCTGTGGTGCGCAGATGTTTTCGCGCAAGGCACAGATCGTCACCGATGGGACCACTGCCGATCAGCTGCAGCTCGGCTTGGTTGTTCAGGCGCGCAAGGTGACCTCGCCCACGACCGCCTTTGACGCGGTCGACAGCACAATCCGCGGCCTAGCGCCCAGCCCGCTTTTGGCCTTGGTGCGGCACAACCCCGACGAGGCGAACGATCCGCGACGCAGCTTGCCCGCGATCAGCGCCGCCAATGTCGAGGACCCGGCGGCCTCGCGAGCGCGCTTCGAGCAATGCACGACCTATCGCAAGTCGGGAAAGGGCGCTGTGCCTGAGCGCAACGTGCTCAACCTCAACTTCTATGTCGGCAACCCGCGGCAGTACACCAAGCCGCTTTCGGGGACGCTGTTCGGATTCTTCAGCTTCAGCACCAGCTCGACGGTGACGCCGGGGCTGCCTAACCAGAGCTTCAGCGGCATCACGTTCTCGGCCCCCGCCAAGCTGGGCTCGATCGAAGAGCTGCTAGTTACGCTGGAGCTGCCATGGACGCAGTCGCCGCCCAGCAGTCCGGCGCTGACGCGGATTCTGTTCCAAGGGGTACGTCAGCCAGACGCCAGCAGCGGGCGCGGTGTGATCCGCATGGTGGTGCGCGCGAACGCCAACCCGATGCTGAATCCCCCCGTTTATGTCGATGCTATGGGGCTGCCGACCAACGTCGGGACGGCTGCGATCCTCACCAACCTCGAATCGAGTCTGGACTGATGTCAGGGCCTATGGATCTGCATCGTCAAGCCAACCCACGGCAGCAGCTCGTGCGATCGGGCCAACGACTTCCCACGAGCCGTGTGTTCTGTCTGGCAGCCACTCTGTTCCTATCGCTTGCCGGAAATCCTGCACGCGCCGATCGCAGCTTTGACCTCATGCTGACGCCACAGTCGACTGACGCGTACAGCATGATCACCGTCGAGCGAGCGCAGACGCCGCAGCAGTACGAGTTCGGCATTCAGACGACGTTCGGCTGGGCGCGCAACCCGTTTTCGCCGACCTTGTCGATCCCGCCAAGCGGCGCCGATCAGACGCGCGCCAACCTAATCGGCAACCAATTCACGCTCGACCTTGGTTTCTTTTTCGGTCTGACCAAGTGGCTGTCAATTGCTGCCGTCATGCCGGTGGGCGCCAATACCTACGACGAAGAAGTGCTCGGCCTGTCCACCGTGGTCAGCCCGCCGATCGCCCCCAACCGTCTAGCGAGCACGCAGACCAGCGGCCTGTATCGCGGTGAGCCCCGGCAGAGCATCGACATTGCCCGAAGCGGTCTGCGCGACCCACGCCTGGCGGTCAAGGTTCGCTTTTTCACCAGCAAGCATGTCGAGCTTGGAACGCTGCTCGATCTCACGCTGCCCTTTGGTGATCGCGCCAGCTTCCTCGGCGAGCGGACGGCGACGTTTCGACCCAAGCTGCTGTTTGGAATCATGGCGTCGCGCTTGAATATTGCGCTCAACTTCGGCGCCATCGTGCGCGGCAGCGCGGTCTTGTACGACGGCTACAACAGCATGGGGATCGCGCGATACCAGACCATGCCCGAGCTGACCTGGGGCGCCGGAGCGACGGTGTTCTTGCACCGACTGATCTCGCTGGGCCTCGAAGGCATTGGCCATATCCCCATTGGTGCCGAGCCGCAGTTTGCCACCCCCTTGGCCACGCTGCTGGGCACCGTGTACTTCCGCGCTCTCGATAAGTGGCGCTTATACATCGCAGGAGGCGGAGGACTGGTGAGCAGCAGCGAGCGCAACGCCCAAGGCCGGCTGCTGGTCGGCTTCTCGTATTCACTCTCGCCACGGGAAGGGGGACTGCGCTGATGTCTGCCCTTCGCCATCGTTCTATGCAAACCGTGGGTGCAGCCGCGTTGCTCGCAGCCAGCCTGATCGATGTTGCTTCCGCGTGGGCACAGGGCGATCCAGGTGGCGGCGAAGCCAAGAAGAGTCCGACGAGCCAGCGCAGTGTCACCGATTCCAGTTTTGACGTGCTGCTGCCCGATCCTGAGCCACCCAGCGAAAGCGGAAGCAAGGCCGGACCCAGCAGCGACTCGGGCGGTGATCTCGACATCGCCGATCGCGTGCTCTCGGCTGCCAAGTCAGTTACCACCGTCGCAGAAGCGCCCTCGATCATTACCGTTGTGCGCGCCGATGAGATACAGGCACGTGGCTATCGCACGCTGACACAAGTGCTTGAGACAATCCCCGGCTGGCACACCACGACGACGGGTGGCACTTTGTTCCCCTTCTCGCTGGTGCGCGGGACGGCGCAAGCATCGCTGCTGCTGCGCGACGGCGTGTCGATGTTCGACCCCGCGCTGAACTTGACGCAGCTAGGTCGCATCATCCCGCTTGAGACGCTGAAGGTCGTCGAAGTGGTGAACGGACCGGGCGGTGTGCTGTGGGGCGCGAACTCGTTCCTCGGCATCATCAACTTGGTCAGCAAAGACGCCGACGATATCAACGGTGTCGAGATGGGCTTTGGCGGTGGGCACGGCGAAGGCACCCGCGAAGACTTCCGCGCCTGGGTGCTGTTCGGAAAGAGCTTCCGTCCCAAGCGCGGCCCCAAGATCAGCATCGTGCAGCACTTCTCGGCCGAGACGTGGCTGCCGCCGTCGCTGCCAGGCTTGCTCACGGTCACGCGCAGCGCCGCGCCCTCGCCCCCCGGCCCGCAAGTGTGGAGCGATCTATCGAGCAGCAACCCCGCTCGCGCTTGGCTGATCAACCTAAATGGCAAGCTGAGCATCGGCCCGGTCACTCTTTACTATTCGGCGCCGTTCGGCGTGCAAAATACGTCGCTGAGCACGGGCAACAACCTGGCCAACGGCGCATTCGATCCGCTGACCGGCATGTCGGTCCCAACGCCGCAACGCAACCTGACCAACGGGTTCGAACGCTTTGTGACCGCGCAGTACAAAGATCGCTTTCTGCGTGATCGCTTGGGTGTGGACGCCAAGCTGTACGCCGTTCAGTTCCGACGCGAGATCGACTTTGTCATCCTGCCTGGCACGCGGCCCAATCCGCCTGGCTTGACGCTGAATACGCCCGTCGAAAGTTACCGCGCCGGCTTCAGTGTCGACGGAGACGCCGCGCTGCCCGCCCGCAATAAGCTCTTGTTCGGCGGCGACGTCTTTCACGAATGGGTACCGCAGGCCGATCTGCACTTCCGCTATGCCGAGACCGAGGGCTTGTCGGCGCAAGTCGCGGCGATGCTCCCGCCCGAGAGCACGCTGCCGTCGCGACTGCCGCTGAACTGTCCACTCGCCAGTGGCAGCACGCTGAGCAATCTGCAGTTCGTCCCCGATTGCCCGGTGCCTTTCATCTTTAGCGCGAGCCGTACGACCGTGGCCTTGTACGTGTCGGATCAGTTCCGGCCGTTTTCTCGCCTGACCATCGACGGCGGTATCCGCTATCAAGCTGGCTTGGGTCAGCGCGCGTATCGCGGAGCCCCCATCGGAGGCAACGGCCAGCTTCTCGGCAGCGCCGCGATCGTCTGGAACTTCTGGCGCGAGATGCACCTCAAGGCCAACTACGCGGGTGGTTTTCGCTCGCCCGTGTTTAACAACACCGACTCGAACGGTGCCGCCGTGCAGTTCGGTGGCAACCGTCAGCTGAGCAACGAAGACAGCCAGGCCTTTCAGGGCGAATGGAACGCCCGCGTACTGCGCAACATCGGCCCCATCCGCGCGCTTCAGCTTCGCGTCGACTACGCCTATACGCAGCTAAAAGGCTTGATCGTGATCTCGCAGGGTTCGTACTCGAACCGCCGGCAAGATGGCCGCGACAACGCGCCCTCGCAGCGACACATCCACTCGGTCGAAGCCGCTGCCAAGCTCTACGCGGGCGAGAGCACCTGGACTCTCGGCTACACCTTCTTGCACATCCAGACGAACGACCGCGGCTTGCTGCGCTCGATGCCGCAGCACACGCTGTCCTTGGGCTGGGTGTTGCCGCTGATTCCAAGCTGGCTGGATCTCAACGGCACGCTGCTCCTCGTCAGCTCCTACGACGATCCCAACCGCTTCCGCAGCACCACGACGGAAAACCCGCCTGGCTCGGGCGCGCTGGTCACCATCGGCAACTTCAGCGACATCACGTTTGATCGTCTGCCACCGCAGGCACAGCTGAACCTGGGGGCCCGCGCTCGCTTCCTGCGCAACCGCCTGTGGACCAGCGTGAACTTCTACAACGTGCTCAACCAGCGCGCGTACTATCCCGACCCCTTCTATGACGTCGCCCCGACGCTGGAAACCACCCCAACCCCGATCCCTGGCTGGTCCTTCTTCCTCCAAGTCGGCGGCAAGCCCTGGTAACACCGCGCCGGGTTCAATCTCAAGCGGGCGACGCTACGACAGACCGGGTCGCGGCGTTAGATCGCTGCGCACATAGCTTCGCAGTCGTTGTGTCAGCTGATCGACCGCGATGAAGTCCTGCCCTTCCATTGCGTGACGACTGCAGGTGGCGCAGACCGGGATGCGCGCGACTTCATCCTGCAGATGGACGCGGCGCATCTCCTGCATGCGCGATCCGTTCCACACATCGACCAGGCTTTGCGTCCGCAGATCGCCGAGCACGTTGAGCTTCTCGAAGTGGTTGGCGCAAGGCACGACGGTGCCGTCCCAAAGCACGGTGATCTCGGTCCATGGCATGCGGCATGGAGGCAGCTTTTCGACACGCTGTGGACTGCGAATCGACAGCGGCACTTGCCCGGCCCAGTCACGCACTTCTTTGATCATCACGTGGCCCTGCCACGTCTTCGCAAAGTCGTCGATCTCGTGGCGGTTGCCTTCCATCACGATCATCTGCACCACCACGGTGGTGTGGTTCGCGATCGATTCCTTCAAGGCAAAGAAGCGCTGCGTGTTTGCCAAGGTCGTCGCAAAGTCACCGCCGACGCGGATCCGCTGGTAGGTCTCGGCCGACGCAGCGTCGAGCGAGATGACCAAGAAGTCGAGTCCGCTCTCTAAAAGCAGGCGGCTCTTTTGCGCATCCAAAAAGGTCGCGTTCGTTGAAAGCCCCATCGCCACACCGCGACTGCGGCCATAGCGAATGAACTCGCCGATGCGCCGCACAACCAGGGACTCGCCCAAGTGATGCAGATACGCGAACTCAAGATAGGGCGCGCTCTCGTCGATGATCTTGCGAAACAGCGACTCGCGCATCGTGCCCACCGCGCGCTGCATCTGCGGATGCGGACACATCGGACACGCCAAGTTGCAGAAGTTCGTAAGCTCGATCTTCATGTGCGCCGGCATGCCGCGCACGCGCGTTCGTCCTGCGTCCAGATCGTGCACCAGCGTCGTCCGGTTGCGTCGCCACAGCGCACAGGCGCTGGCCGCCGAAGACAGATCCAGCTCAGCCACCTGCGTCGCCATCAGACACCACGAGCCATAGGCCGACAGACATCCCCCAGCACGTCATCAAAGATGGCCGCCGACTCGTCGATCTGTTCCGCCGTGATGCAAAGCGGTGGGTTGATGCGCACGCGCGGAGCATAGGCCATGGTCAGAAGCCCCCGACGCAGGCAGCGCTGGAAGATCTCTTCGCACTGCGCCTTGGGCAGCGGCGCACGCGTGCCGCGATCGCAGACCAGCTCAACGCCGACAAGCAGGCCCTGTCCGCGCACCTGGCCGACGATCGGGTACTTGTCGACCAGCGGGCGCAGCCGTTCGAGAAGCCGAGCGCCCATCGCAGCAGCGTGACCCGGCAGATCCTGCTCGACGATGACCTGCACAACGGCATTGGCCGCCGCTGCCGCCAAGGGAAAGCCGCCGAACGACGACGATGAAAACGACGGCCGCGACCACGGCTCGGCAGAGACGATGGCATCGGTGGAAAGAAGCCCACTTAGCGGAAAGCCAGCGGCCACGCCCTTGCCAAAGGTGACGATGTCGCCATGAACGTCGTAGTGCTGCTGGCCCCACATGCGGCCGGTACGACCAAAGCCGCAGATCATCTCGTCGAGAATCAGCAGGGCTCCGTGCTCGTGCGCAAGCTTGGACATGGCGGGCAGCCAGCCGGCGGGGGGCAGCAGGTTGCCGGCCGTCCCCTGCATCGGCTCGACGAGGATGGCCGCCAGAGGGCCCGTGGCATTCAGGCGCAGCACCTGTTGCGTGAAGTCAACACAGTGCAGGCCGCAGCTTGCCGGCGCGAGCTTAAACGGACAGCGATAGCAGTCGGGATAAGGCGCCAGCACGTGCCCCGTCGGAAGCGGCCCCAAGCCCTGCTTGAACTCGCTGCCCATAAGACCCAGGACACCGGCCGTCTTGCCGTGAAAGCCGCCCCAAAACGACAACACATCGCTGTGTCCCGTATAGGCTCGCGCCAAGCGCAGCGCGCTCTCGACCGCCTCGGCCCCGCCAGAAAATAGCTGCGTGCGCCGCAGGCTGGGATGCGGTGCCAGCTGCGCAAGGCGCTGCAGCAGTTCGACGCGTGCCACCGACGTAAAGCTGCCGCAGCTAAGCTGCGAGGCCTGATCGAAGAGTGCCTGCGAAAGCGCGGGGTGACCATGCCCAATCGAGGCCACCCCGATCCCCGCCACCCAGTCGATAAACGTGTTGCCGTCGACGTCCTGCAGAAGGGCCCCCTGTCCGCGGGCGAAGGCCAAGCCGGCAAGCTGCGACAGCGCCTGCGTCCCAGGGGCAAGGTACGGCGACTCGCGGGCGCGCAGAGCGACGGACTGCGGGCCGGGAATCTCGGTGCGCACGTCGGCTCCGCGGGCGATGCCGCGCAAGAGCGTTTGCGTCGGAATCAGCGGCAGCGTGTGCTCGGCCCCACGCGATGACGAGCTCGGTGCAGCAGACAAAGGATCGCGACTCACCGAGATGCTCTATCACAGCCCGGCCAGTCAGGCACTTGCTAGGGTCGCGCTGCGGCCGACTACGCAGACGCCCCGGACGCCGCGCGGCGCAGTCGCAGCAGGGCCGGAATACCCAGCACGGTCGTCGGTAGGATGTGAGCCGCGTGATACAGCAGGGCAAAGGCCAGCGCGTCACTTCCAGCGACGCCAAGAAGCGACAGCGCAATCACCGCCCCGGCCTCCATCACCCCCACTTGTCCGGGAGTCGCGGGCAGCGCAATCGCCAAGTTAAGCGCCAAGAACACGAACAGCCAATCGACGATCGGCAGCGACACGCCCACCGAGCTCAGGCACAGGCCGATCATCGCGACATCGATGGCCAAGGACAGCCACGAATACACAAGCGCCGCCCCCCACAGCCGCGACGAATGCAAAAGCCGCAGGGCCGACAGAAGCGAACGGACAAACGCCCGCACGCGCCCGGATACCGCCTCGGCGCGCCCGGAAAAGCCCACCAGAACAAACGCCAAGGCCAGGCAGAACAGCCCCAGCCCCAGCATCCAGCGCAGCGTGCCGACCAGCGCGGCCGGCGGCGAAAACAGGGCCAGAAGCAGGGCCGCGACGACGCCCATGCTTAGCGTCTCGACGCCTTTTTCAACCAAAAGCACCGCGACCAGACCCGACACCGACAGGCCGGCCGAGCGCGACAGCACGACGACGCGCAGCGCTTCTCCGGCTCGGGCGGGCAGCAGGTTGTTGGCGGCCAAGTGCGCAAGGTACAGCCACCACAGGCGCCCCCGCGAAAGCGGCACGGTGGCCATCGGCTCGGACGCCTGCGGCAGACGCAAAAGCAAGACGCGCCAGCGCTCGCTGCGCACCGCCAAATTCAGCCCCAGATTGGCCAGCGCAGCGACGAGAACCAGCGTCCAGTCGGCCCTCTGCAAGGCCAAAAGCAGCCGCGGCCCCTCCACCCGACTCGCGAGCAGCACCGCACAGCCGGCCACGACCAGCCCAGCAAGCAGGATGCGCAGGGCCCGCCTGCGGCCCGACGGAACAGGCGCAGAAACCGGAACAGGCACAGGCGGCGGCGAAGGCGTCGCACACGGCACGTCGGCACGCTATCACGCCGCTCGGCACGCGTCTGCCCCGGACCTGCTGCGGACGCGCGCGGGTCTCGTTCCGCCCCCGCAGCGATGTCCTTGGCCTGCACATAGCGCTTGATCCAGCCGCCCAATCCGCGTACGAGGGGTAGAACACCCGCCCCGCAACTCTAGGCCCTAAGGGAGAAGGGATTCTGGCATGACCACCCAGCCGCAGCAGGCCCCCATCACCACCCTCGCCGAGCTGATCCAGCAGATCCCCAAGACCGATCTGCACCTGCACCTCGACGGCTCGATCCGCCTGGCGACCATTGCCGAGCTTGGCCAGCGCGAGGGCGTCAAGCTGCCCAGCTACACCGCGGACGGACTCGATCAGCTGGTGTTCAAATCGCATTACCGCGATCTGGAAGAGTATTTGACGACGTTTGGCTATTCCTGCGCGGTGATGCAGAGCCCCGAAAATATCGAACGCATCGCATACGAATTGGCGATTGACAATCAAGAAGAAGGCGTTCGATATATCGAAGTTCGATTCGCGCCTCAATTGCATATAAATAAAAATATGGATATGCGCAAAGTTCTTGAAAGTGCGAACAAAGGTCTATATCGCGCTCAGCAAGAGTTCAATCAGCGCTCAACGGTTCGCGATGGCCTAGAGCCACCCTTCCAGTACGGCATCATCGTCTGCGCCATGCGTTATTTCGATGGCAATTTCTCGGACTATTACGGCAATCTCGTCAACGTACATTCCTATTCAACGTTAAAAAGCATTCGCGAGCTCGCTTCGTACGAGCTGGCGCAGGGTGCCGTGCGCATCCGGGACGAGCAGGGCATTCCCATCGTCGGCTTTGACCTGGCGGGGGCTGAAAATGGCTACCCTGCCTCGCAGCACCGACGGGCATTTCAGTACGCGCACCAGCACTTCATGGCCAAGACGGTTCACGCAGGCGAAGCCTATGGCGCTCCATCGATCTTCCAAGCGATTACCGACCTGCACGCCGACCGCATCGGCCATGGCTATTACCTGTTTAACATCGAAAAGATAGAAAACGATGAGAGCATTCCCGATAAGGCCGAATACATCGAAGAGCTATGTAATTACATAGCCGCTCACCGCATTACCATTGAGGTCTGCTTGACCAGCAACATGCAGACCAACCCAAGCATCGGCACACTGAACAAGCATGCATTCCAGCACATGCTGGCCCGCGAGCTAAGTGTCACGATTTGCACCGATAACCGCACCGTCAGCAAGACCTCGGTCTCGAACGAGATTATGCTGGCGCTCAAGACATTCAAGCTCAGCGAGAAACAGTTCAAGAACCTCATCATTTATGGCTTTAAGCGCAGCTTCTTCCACGATACATATGCCAATAAGCGCAAGTGGGTACGGCAGTGCATCGAGGCCTATGAAGACGTGCTGCGCCGTGTCTCGTATGACGAACTGCTGAAAAACACGATCTAGGTCCGGGTCGGTTGGGGCAGTCGGAGACAAGGCTCTAGCAGATGGCAACTGGGCAGGTGCGAGCAAAACGACGGCTGCGGCGCTGGGTGACAAGCCTGCTCGGGGCCGCGGCTGTTCTGTGGCTGGGCTATGCGCTGTTCCTGCGCTGGACGCGCATCGTGCCTCCCGCCGACGCCGTGGCCCGCGCTGCGAGCCTGCCCAAGCCTGGCGCTGTCACCGTCGGCAGCCGCACCTTTGTCGGCGATAGCTGGATGAGCCGCGAGCGCGGCATCTGGGAATACCACCTGCAAGGCGAGCCGCTTTCGCTGGGCTATGCCCACGCACGCTTGGGCACGCCGCTTCTGGTGCGCACTGACGAGTACATGTTCAGCGAGATGCGCCGCTATGTCCCGTCGCAGGTCGCGCTGTTCTTCATGCGCCTGGGCGTGCTCTTGCGCTATCGCGGCTTGCTGTCGAGCGTCCCGCCGGACATGCAGCTTGAGATGACCGGACTCTCGCTCGGGCAGCCTGAGCTTCACGCCGACTTCCTACCGCTTTATCACCGCATCGTCTTCTATCACGCGCTGCACGACATCACGCAGACCATCGAGCACTCTCCGCTTTTGGGCTGCACGGCGTTTGCCGCCATGCGCGACGCCACAGCACAGGGCGATCCAGCGACGGCAGGCCACTTGATCCTGGGCCGCAACTTCGACTTTGAAGGCCCGCCGATCTTCGATGCCGACAAAGCAGTCTTGTTCTTTCGCCCCAGCGCTCCGGGCAAGCTGGCCTTCGCATCCGTGGCCTGGACCGGCATGACCGGAGTCGTAACGGGTCTCAACAGCGCCGGCATCTATGCCTCGCTCAATGCGCTGCGCAGCGACGACAAGGGGACCACAGGCGTGCCCGTCGAGCTAGTGCTGCGCGAGATCATGGAGAGCGCGCACACGCTGGACGAGGCCATCGCCTTGGTACAAAGCCGGCCCGTGTTCGTGCCTGATCTGTATCTTCTGGGCGACGGCAACCTGCGAGAGGCCGCAGTGGTCGAGCGATCCCCCACTCGATCCATCGTGCGGCGCAGTCACGATGTGCTGGGCGTCGCCAACCACGCGCTGTCGGCTGAGTTTCAAAGCGACCGCGAGAGCCACCGCCTGCGCACCGAGCTCACCTCGGGAGCCCGCCAAGCCCGCGTCGACGAGCTTTTGCTCGAACACCGCGGCCACATCGATCCAAAGACTGCGCTTTCGATCCTGCGCGACAAGCGCGGGGTCGGTGGAAAAAAGCTGGGCCTGGGCAATCGCAACGCGCTCGATGCGCTGATCGCGACGCACTCGGTGGTGGTGGATGCGACGGCGCGCGTCCTGTGGATCGGCCAAGGTCCGCACGCGCTGGGCCGCTATATCGCGTTCGATCTGCGACGTGAGCTAGCCGATGTCCCCCGGCCGCAAGAGCCCTTGACTGCGCCCGGTGTCACTGCCGGGGACGCAAGCGCCGTCGCCATGGACGGCAGCGGCTTGGTGCGCGATCTGCCCGAGGACGAGACGCTGCACAGCGACGACTATCGCGCGTTTCTGGATGCCGAGCAGGCGCTGCGCAGCAGTGACTTTCTGGGCCAGCGCGGCGACATCGATCGCGCCATCGAGCAAGCCCAGCGAGCCGTGTCGCTGCAGCCCATGCACAGCGATGCGCGCAAGCGCTTGGCCGATCTGCTGCTGCAGCGCAGCCGCCCCGGATCCGACGACAAACCCCAAGCGGCTGAGCACTATCGCCGCTTCCTATCGCTGTCGCCGCCGTACCTGCGCGACATTCGCGATGCCGAAGCCCGCCTGCGCACCCTGCCCGCCCCGACGACACCGCCTTAATGATTAAATCATATTCTTGCTTATCTTTGAATCATTGGCCGATTACGCCAACGACCTCTTAGCGAAACGACGCGATCACGTCGTCGAGGATTTGGCTCAGGCCCAAGGTCGGCGTCCAGCCGGTTAGGCGCTGAATCTTGCGGATGTCCGGCACGCGGCGCGGCATGTCTTCAAAGCCCGGCTCATACGCCTTTTCATAGGGCACCAGGACGATGGGGCTTGTGGACTGCGTGCGCTGCACCACCTGCTCGGCTAGGCCGTGGATGCTGACCTCTTCGGTGTTGCCGATGTTGAAGACCTCGCCGTAGCTGTCCGCGCGATCCATAAGCAGGATCAGAGCGCGCACGACATCGCGCACATGCGTGAAGCAACGCGACTGCTGGCCGTCGCCGAACACCGTCACCGGAGCCCCCGAAAGCGCCTGTTTCACGAACGTCGGCACCACCATCCCGTACTGCCCGGTCTGCCGCGGACCGACGGTGTTAAACAAGCGACCGACAACGGTGGGCAGGCCGCGCTCGCGATAGTAGGCAATGGCCAGAAACTCATCGATCAGCTTGGAACAGGCGTACGACCATCGCCCTTTGCTCGACGGGCCCAGGACCAGATCTTGGTCTTCGCGGAAGGGGATCTCCAAGCTCTTGCCGTAACACTCGGACGTCGAGGCCACGAACACCGGCTTGCGCTTCTTGCTCGCCGCTTCCAGGACTAGCTCGGTCAGCTTGATGTTGGTCTCGATCGTGCGAACTGGGCTCTCGACGATCAGGCGCACGCCGACGGCCGCCGCCATATGAAAGATCACGTCGGCACCATCGACTAGCTCCGCCAAAAGCGGACGATTGGCACAGGTGTCGATGACGCACTCAAAGCGCGGGTTCGTCTTTAAGTGGCGGATGTTGTGGATCGTTCCCGTCGACAAATCGTCGATGATGGCCACGTGGTGGCCGCGCTGCAAAAGCTCTTCGCCAAGATGGGAGCCGACAAACCCAGCCCCTCCAGTGATCAGATAGTGCATGTTGACCTCGCCAGCGCGACGCCGTCGAGCCGCAGCCAACGCATCGCGAAACCGCCGGCACCATACACAAAGCCGACGACCTAGCCTAGCTGAGCGTTGAAAAAGTGGCGGCGGGCGGCGGGGTGCTCATCGTCGGGTCTGCTGGCTACGGCACGGTCGCGAAGGAGTCAAAGAACAGGAGGTCCGTCTGCGGCCAGTCGCGGAACTTAAAGGGAACGATCTGCCAGGTCCGGCGCCAGCCCGAGATGCTACCGCCGATGGGGAGAATGCCGCCCTCGCCATTGGACGCGAAGAAGTGCGCATCTCCCGTCGCCGGCTCGTACAGAAGCAGGTCGGTTAGCTGGGTGGTCCCGCCGAAGATGCCAGGGATGATCCGCCAGCCTTTGCGCCAGCCACTTTGTGGGCTGCCGATCCGCGAAACACCGCCGATGCCGTCGGCTTCCATGAATTCCGCATCCCCGTTGATCGGGTCATAAAAGAGCAGATCGGTCCTGACGGGGTTGGCAGTGGCTCGGGTCCTAAACTGTCCGGGCACGATCTGCAGCCGCCGCCGGAAGCCCGTGCGCAGCCCACCGAGCGGCAGGATGCCGCCTTGGCCATTGGTGGCGTAGAACTGCAGCTCGCCCCGCGCGGGATTGTAGATGAGCAGATCGTTGGTGCTGGGGTTCCCGCCGAAGTGGCCGGGAATGATCTGCCAGGTGCGGCGCCAGCCACTGTGCGGCGCGCCATTGGGAACGAGGTTCTGGAGGTTAATCAGCGCACTGGGCAGGAGGTTGCCCTTGCCATCGGTGCGGTAGAACTGCGCCTCGCCCGTCGCGCGGTCAAAAAAGAGCAGATCGGTCAGACCGCTATTGCTGAAGGTGCCGGCGATGATGTGCAGCGACTTGCGCCAGCCGCGGAAGAGGCCACCTATGGGCACGAGGCTGATCTGGGGGCCGTTTTTCTGCAGCGTATAGAACTGGGCCTCGCCAGTGGTCGGATCGTAAAAGAGCGCGTCGGTTGACTGCGGCGCAGAAAACGAGCCGGGGATCATGCGCCACTTGACCCGCAGTCCCGAGACCTGGCCCAGCGGGGCGAGAGAGCCACTGCCGTAGGTGCCAAAGAAGTGCGCCTCGGCGCCGATGTTCTGGACCGCGCGGGCGAGCAGGTTGCTCGTGATCCGCTGCACCACCGCGTCGGTGGTTATGCTCGCCGGTCGCCCATTGTCCGGCGAGCAGCCCTCGATCGCCCAGTCATCAAGTCCCCAGCTCCAGTGGATCGTGCCGGCGGAAAAGACGGTGGCTCCGCCATCGACCGCATAGGCCTGAACCAGCCCACCAGTCGCCGAGGAGGCGAGAATCCGACGGTTGGGGGGGGCATACTTGACCGAGTTGGGCATGTCGCCATCGACCTCGTAACCGGCCATATTCGATAGCGTCTGGTTCGGTACGGCATTGCTGCCGTTGTAGATCCAGTCAGCCGGCGCTTTTACCGTCAAGTCTTCCCAATAAATCGCCCCTCCATTCCAGGTTGATCCGGTCAGCGTGGCCTCTGGCCAATCGACGTCTACTTCATATCTCTCTATCTTTTTAAACTCTCCAGTCACGTTGGGATAGGGATATAAATCATCCTCGGTACCAGCCCCAGCCTTGATTCGCAGTGCCACTGGATCGACCACTGCAGGAAATGTATCGGGTTTGTGACAGACCAGCGTGCGATACGGGTTACCGTGCGCGTCACTTTCCAGCCGTACTTGACGATAGATCGAGTTTCCGCCACAGATTAGCAAATCGACACCTTGATCGCGGGCCATCTCGACATTCACCCGCATTTCGCGACTCCAGTATTCATCGTGCCCAACCGATATAAAGGCTCGATGCGACAGAAGAAGCATGGCATCGCGATGGACGTCAATATTCGTACAATACGTGACGTCGTAGCCATTTTTTTCTAGCCAGCGAATCATGTTGTATTCCCAGGCCTGCTCATAGACACCAAATGGGAAATGAGCAAACAGGTGGCCTGCGCCCCTGGCGTACGGCGTCACCGGAGCGTTGTTCTCCTTCGCATAGCCGCGATGAGCGGCGAAGTAGGGACGATTGAAGGAGACCTTGGTATAGATGCTCTTCTCGTCCACGCAATAGCTATGATAGATACTTCGCCCGCCCCATCCATTATAGGCCTGATAGGTATTGACGCTGCACTGCATCAGGACATCAGAGGGGCGCTCATCCTCGCGCACTACAAAGATGATATAGCACTGCCACTGATTTTCGTCGTGCGCGGTCAGCTTGGCGAGGTACACGCCACTGACCCAGTCGGTAGGCACGGTCAGCCTGTATGATTCTATCCAATCGCATTCCACTAGGCCATAGTTGTTGCTGTCTTGCGGAGCTGGCATCGGCTGCACGACACTGGCCACGCTGGGGATCGACTTCATCAATCGTCCACCGAGATTATTATAGTATCCCATGCGGTAAATATCGATTGAGAACGTGGGCGCGGTGCTTCGCACATAAAGACTGATATCGCCACCCACATTTACACTAGTCAGTGACGCATATCCCTCAAGCGCGCCAGTGCTGAAATCGTTGGGATTTCGCACTGAAAGCGGCACAGGATTAATAAGCTTCCACTGGTCAGTTCCAAGCAAGGCATTTTCAAGCTGTACTTTATTCGGCATGGTGTTCTTCCCTTCTTACAGACAGCGCTGGGCGCCCAGCCCCCTGCTGTGCCCATATGCCCGCAGCCTGGCCGCCGCCATTGTCTGCCGCAGCGCAGCAGTCAACGACGAACGCGGCCGGTACATCGCGCACAGAGGCCAAGCCTGACGAGGCGCGGCGCCCCGCATTCCCGCATCGCCTTTGGTGATCCCCACCGCAGGGAATGCTAGAGGGCGCTGTACCGGCGGACCATCGAACTAGTTCGATGCAGCGACCGTCCCTGCGATCTACAGATCGAGCTGCGGCCCAGCAGATTCGCAAGCTGTTGGGCACGCTTCAGCCTCGGTGAATTTCAACGAAGCACAGTCGGAATTAGGCCACAATAGCTGGGCGGTCTCGTGCTAGCCTCGGCGAGAATCGCAGCCAGTCGGGATGCAGCCATGACCGTGGAACCTATCCAGCAAGACCCGCTGATTGATCAAAAGATCAGCAGCTACCGCGTCTTGCGCAAGATCGGGGAAGGCGGCATGGGCTCTGTCTATGAAGCCGTGCATACCGAGCTGGGCCGCCGCGCGGCGATCAAGATCCTGCGCGGTCGTTCCCGTCTGGACCCCACCCAGCAAGCCCGCTTCTTTCTGGAAGCCAAGGCCATCAGCATGGTCTCGCATCCGTGCTTGGTCACCATCTATGAGCACGGGACGTATACGTCGGCCAGCACTCCAGCGAGCAGCGAGGAGGGTCTCGGCTACATCATCATGGAGTTCATTGCCGGCGAGTCGCTACGCACCCGCCTGCAGCAGCAGTATCTGGGCAGCAGCTCGCTCAACCTGCTGCGTCAGTTGGCGTCGGCCCTGACGCTGACCCACAAGCAGCGCATCATTCACCGGGATCTAAAGCCCGAAAACATCATGCTCATCCCCGACGATACCGTCGCGGGCGGCGTGCGGGCGAAGCTCCTAGACTTCGGCTTGGCCAAGCTCTTGCCGCAGCCTGAAGAGAGCAGCTCGGAAGCGCTGGGGGCCGCGACGTCCCCAGCAAACGGAGCCAAGGCAGCCCCGGCCGGCGGTCCCGCTCAGCCCGCTGCACTGGGCCAGGGCGGGTTCGCTCCGCAGTCTGTAAAGACGCGTACCGGCGTCGTACTCGGCACCCCGATGTACATGTCCCCTGAGCAGTGCGGCGGTACCAAGCCTGCGGAAGAACGCAGCGACGTCTATGCGCTGGGCATCATCGCCTATGAGCTGTTCTATGGGGAGCCCCCTTTTGTGTCGGACAGCGTCGGAGAGCTGTATGCAATGCACCTGTTCTTCCCGGTGCCCGACCTGGCCAAGCGAGTTCCGAGTCTGCAGCCCCAGCTCGCGGCGCTGGTGCATCGCATGCTGGAAAAGAAAATCGATGCGCGGCCCAGCATGGAACAGGTTCTGGCCGAGCTACAAGGCCTGCCATCGACCGGGCTCAGCGACGGTGACGGCGCCCTTCGGCCCAGCAGCTCTGCGAGCGGCCAAGGTCCCACGCGCGACGACAGCGGGCCGGGCTTCTTGCTCAAGCGCCTGGCAGAGCCGTCACGAGAACGCGCCCCCGTCGCCCAGACCGCCGAAGTTCAGCTGGGGGCCGCCAGTCGGGCTCAAGCTCAGGCCCAAGCGGGATCACCACGCCGACGGTCGCTGCAGTGGCTGACGCTCAGCTTCTTGCTGGCGTGCCTCGGGCTCGCTGGCTTCTTCTGGGCAGCCCGGCCGGGGAGCCGCGACCAGATGCCCCCACCCGAGCTGACGGTGCGCCCCCCGGAGCAAGGCCCTGCGCCGTCGCCTTCGCCCGCGTCGCCGGGTGCGGCGGTACCACCGGCCCCTGCCGCGGCTCCATCGACGGGCTCGGCCCCGCCCACGGCATCTGCCCCCACGCCCCCAGATCCGACCTCGCCCGGCAAATCGACCAAGATCCGAGCGAAGACCGGAAAGAGCCCGCCAAAGGCCGCGGTGACCAGTCGACCCAGCGAGACCAGGGCCCCCGCCCACAGCCCGGAAGCCTTGGGCAGCAAAGAGTCGCTCAGCCGCAAAGAATCACCGAACACCAAGGGGCACTACAAAATGAAATTGTGGAAATAAAGCAATGAGCGACAGAATCATTGCAGTCTGCTTTCTCTCGCTTATCTTGAATGCACGGCTGGCAGAGGCGCAGCAAATAGAGCGCCTGCGGGAAAAGCAATTTCGCGAGCATGCTGTACAAGCAGAGAATTCTTATAACGGCGCCAATTTTGAGAGCGCTGTTTCGCATCTGCATGCCGCGTATACCATAGAACCTGTGCCGCAGGTATTGTTCAACTTGGGCCAGGCCTATCGCCGATTGGAACGATTTAGCGATGCTCGTGTTCATTATGAATTATACCGTTCCACAGTGCCCAATATCCCCAAGAATGTCCGCGCCAGCTTGGACCAGCAAATCGCAGATATGCGATTGGCCGAAAAAGACGGAAAAGCCCCGCGAGTGGTGGAAAAGACGCGACTGCTGCTGCTGCGTTCCGTCAATCCGCCGCCGCGCTGGATGCTGCCCGTCGGCATCAGCACCGGATTGCTCGGCTTGGGCGGGCTCGGCGTCGGGATAGGCGTCCTGGCCTTGAACGGGCAGTGTACCAGCCCGCCGGTACCGCCCGCGGTCCTATGCGGCAATGTCTACGATACCAAGCTGCCTGGAGCGGTGATTGCGGTCGCGGGCGGTGGCCTGGCCGTACTGGGCATCACGCTGACCGGCCTGGCCCTGCGCCGCCCCCCAAAGCCGGTCATTACCGAAGCCGACAACGAAGCCAGCGCCGACACGCTCTTGTCGCTTGCCGATGTCCAGATTCGCGAGTCGCGCGACGTCGGCTGCACGCCCCCCAAGAACTAGCATTCACAAAAAAGAACGAATTCAAGATCACCGGGAGGAGCTTATGAGAATCAATCTGTCGTTACTAAGTGTGTTGTTTCTTAGCTGTGCAGACTGGTCGGTGAGTAATCCCAATAACTGTGTGTTAAATGCGGCTGTCTGCTCTGCCTCTGAGCAGTGCAATATGGTAACCCAGCAGTGTGAGTCGCTGGACTGTGTTGCTAACACCGGAATCTGTCAATCAGACCAGCTTTGCAATACCGAGGCCCGGCGCTGCGAGACAATGCAGTTTGTGATGGGGCAACCCAATCCCGAGACCAATGTGAATGCGCGATTCGGATTTCGTTCACCCACCACTGCGGATCTAGTCCCCAATGGCGCAGCCACGATGCTCGTGGTCGGAGATACCGGAAACCATCGTATTGTGATCTGGAAGGATATTGATGCACTGATCAAGAATCCAAGCCAGCGACAGGCGCCGGATCTGGTACTTGGAATGCCAGATATCAATACATTATCGGCCACAGGTTCGTATGCCGGATTAACAAGTTATAGTCTTCATGGTCCAAGTTCGATTACTCATTCTGGCACCAAATTGGCAATTGCTGATGAGGAAGCCAGTCGTGTCTTGTTTTGGAATCCGCTGCAAAACCTGCTGCCGGACGAGCCCAGCTCTGCCGATGGCGTGTGGGGGCAGAGCTCCTTTGCCGAAGGGGGCTGCCGTGCCCCAAGCCTGACGACATCCTGCGAGCCGCGGGTGTATCAGCTGGGCAGTCCGGGCAAGCACTTCTTCGTCTCTGACGCGAAAAGTAGCCGCGTGCTGATCTTTGCTCAGGTCCCAAGCTCGCCGGGCGCCACGCCGTACAAGGTGATTAGCGCGCAGGGCAGCGGCACCAGTCGTTCGCGGCTTTCGAACCCCCACGGCATCTATTCAGGCATGTACGCAAACGGCGACCCAGAGCTTCTGTACGTCGCCGATACCGACAACAACCGCGTCGTGGGCTATGGCGCGGGACGCTGGGACGAGAACCCAATTCCAGCGACCCGCATGATTGGGCAGCCTATGTGGACGTCGTCAGTACCGCGAGCGGGGGCGATCGGCCTAGCTCAGCCCGAGGCGGTGACCGCCTGCAGCGTGCAGGTGGCTGGCAACCCGAGCCTGCGGATCTTCGTGGCCGACACCGGACGAAATCGCGTCCTGCGTTTTCCTCCCCCCGACCATGTGCCGGACATGAGAGAGCCAAGCGATCCGACGCTGACCCAGGCCAGGGCGGATCAGGTGTTCGGTCAGATAAATTTTGATCAGTACGCGCAAAACCGCGGGGCTGGTCCCACCGCCGGCAGCCTGAACGGACCGAGCGATGTGCGCTGCGACGGCCGCCGCCTGGTGGTTGTGGACCGAGGCAACCACCGGGTCCTGCTCTGGAAGGATGTAAATACGCTGCAGGATGGCGCCGATGCCACGGTGATCCTCGGCCAGCCCAGCGCCAACACCGCCGAGCCCAACTCGCCGCGCGCCCTAGGCGCCCTGCAGTTCAATGAGCCCCGCGATGTCGCCAGCGATGGCAGCCAGCTTGCGGTGGCCGATACCGGCAATCATCGCGTGCTGGTGTGGACCAAGCGTCCTCAGACCGGTGATACGCCACCCGATGTTGTCCTGGGGCAGCCCGACCGGGCATCGTTCACGGCGCCCTCGGTGCCCACCCCGTCGCGTCTGAACACGCCAAGCGCAGTGGCGATCTTGGGGAACACGCTGGCAGTCGCGGACACGCTGCACAACCGGGTGCTGATCTGGAACGCGCTGCGCAGCGACACACCGCCCACTGCTGCCGCTGATCAAGAGATCCCGTCGCTGAACGCGCCGCAAGGCCTGGCCTTAAGCGGCGATCAGCTATTTATCGCGGACACTGGTAACCATCGCCTGCTGGTCTATGCGCGACAAGCGGGCGTCTATGCGCCAGCGTTCACGTTGCCGGCGGTGCCCGGCTGCGATGTCAACCTCAAGCGCAGCAACGTCTGTGGGCCGCAGGGCCTCTCGCTGCAGGCAGGGCGCTTGGCTGTCGCGGACACCGGGAACCACCGTGTGCTGATCTGGAATCGTCTGCCCACCGACTCGCAGCAGCTTCCCGATCTGGTGATGGGACAGATCGACTTCCTGGAATCGACGGCGCGCACCCATCGCTCCTTTCTCGCCTATCCGAACGCGGCGCTGCTGACGACGCAGGGCTTGCTGGCCTCTTCGGGTCAACAGAACCGGATCCTGTTCTGGCGCAGCCTGCCGGCCAGCGAAGATCTGATGGTGGCTCCAGCGGCGGATGCCTTCTTGGGGCAGGATGGCTCGCGCGGCTCGCTGCCCAACGCACTAGAGGTCCCAGCGCTCTCGCGGCTGTCGAGCCCTGGCGGCATGGCCCAGGCGGGCAGCCAGCTTTATGTCGCCGACCGCATGAACAACCGCGTCGTCGTGCTGGCCGCCCCCAGATAGGCAGTCTGGGCCCATCCCGCCACGCTCGAAGGATGTGACGTCACCGTCGCGATCTTGGGTAACGCGCTGCGCTGCCGGGCTGATGGCTGCGGGCTGGCGATCGGCGTTGTGTCGCTTGTCTCACGAGGCGCTTCGGGGCTACTTTCTCTCGGCAAGCACGCCCCAACCCTGAGGAGAACTCCATGACGATGTCCCGCCTATCCACCACGGCCACGATCTTCGCGCTGCTGCTGTCGCTTCCTGGCTGCGGCCAGCCAGCCGAGAACGATGGCACCGATTCGCCCCCCAGCGACGAGCCCACCGCACAGGCACAGCAGGCGCTCACGTCCTCGGGATTCGAGATCTCGATCTACAACAACACCGGGGCGATTGCTGGGATCTTCAATCCAGCCGATCCCGCACATCCCAACCGTTCTAAGGCGATGGTAGCGCCATTTTATAATTGGAATTACCTCCAGGATCCAAGGTACGGAAGTGGATTTGTATATATTTACGGTAATACCTGTTTGAAAGTATACAACACTGGGAAAGTGTCTCTAAGAGATTACGAGACAGGTTCTTCCGGGTTCCACATTGTCAATGGGCATAAGTACCGTGCCGACTATGACCATTGGTTCTTCTATGGGCTTAAGCTCACGGACACCACGTCCGGCGAGTGGGTGCATGTGATGGCGCCCACGCCGAGACTGCCCTCGGGTAGCTGTGGCTAAAGGGCGGTTTCACGCTCGCCTGTCCTATCCCCGATGGGTCCAATGAACCCTGCGGCTTTGGCCAAGAGCTCTCCGCAGGGGCCAGTCTGTTTGTCTGGGCCGTCGGCGGGGCCGGCGCCCTGACGACGTCCGCGCTGACTTGGGGGATGGGGTGGATCTGCGGACCCAGCGCCGCCACGATCTGAAACAGCGCTGGGTCTTCCGCAGACGAGCGCACCGATCCCGAAAAGCCGGGCGAGGCCCGCGCGGTCGGCATACCGAGACCGACGGATGAAGCCGTAGAATGCCGACATGGACATCACTCCATCGCTGCGCCGCTATCGCAAGGGCCTGCTGGCAGCGGGGCTGGTCGGCGCGACCGCAGCGGGCGGTTTCGCCGCGCACTGGCATATCGAGCATCGCCACCTGCAGGAGCCGGCCTTGCCGATGGCCGTTGCCGACGCGCTGACGCGACCCAATGTACGCGTGCGGCTGACGGATGGACAGCTCGACTGCGCACGCACGGTCGTCCACGGCGAGCGCATCGGCCCCATCGTCGCGGTCGGCCTGCCTTCGGACAGCGTGCTGCTTTCGCCGGTCACTCAAGAGCCGTGCGACGCCGCGTCTTTTCGGCGCGAAGGCCAGATCGTACGTGTCGATAGCGAGGAGCTGCGCACGCTGTTCAGCGCAAACGGGGTCACCCTCAAGAACGTGTGGACGGTCGCAGACGCCGACGATCCACAGTTCGCGACGTGGATCTTTGCTGCGGTTGCCGTGGTCCTTCTTTTCTTTGGGTCGCTTGGGTTTCTTCAACTGCGCGTGCCCGACGCAGTGTCACTGACGGAGGAGGAGCGCCAGCGACTCCATCTGCGGCTGACGGAAAGGCCGCTGCACTTTGCGCCGTCGCTCTGGTGCGGCGTGTGGTCGACATACCTTGGGTTGTATGCGTTCGCCGCAGTCCTGCTGCTGGGCGTGATCTATGGCGCGGGGCAGATACAAGTCGCCCGGCTCGATCGAGCGCGCTGGTCGGCGGCGCAACCGGTGGAGGGGGACGCGTCGATCCTTTGGGACCCAGGCATTTCGTTCATACCGTCCCTGCTTGCCACCGCCAACGTGGCCTGGCGTATTGATGTTCGGAAACAGGAAGACTATTCCGTTCTGTGGAAGTCGCATGTTCATGAACCGATTGCGCTGCGTGTGGACTCGGCGGGCGTGTTGACCAGCGCTGCCGTCGAGCTTGTGCCCCAGCGTATCGCTCTTTCAGTGGCCGAGATGATGATCTTTCTGTCCGTCGCCGCGGCGTGTGCCTGGGAGCTGCGTAAGACACATCGCCAGCACCGTACGCTGAAACGTATGGCCGTTATCGCTACGGTTAAATATTTACCTCTTATCGAGAGCGAACATTTATCACAGTATGGTATCCCGAATGGTGTTGTGATTTATGTAGTTCGGAATCATCAGGGGCGCCCATCAAAGCACGCGATGAAAAAACCACGCGCGCCGGTCTTTGACGAAGCGGGGACGGCCGTGCTGGCACTGACGCTGCCCGACGCCGAGCCGATCCTTGTCGCCGCCGATGGCTATCCACTGCGGCGTGAACGCCCCTCGCGTCCAGGGCAGCAGATGCCAAAGTAATCATTGAAAAACAATTCGACAAAATAATCATTCATTAAACAATGAATCCAATCTAAAATAATCAACACAGAACCTAGTCCGCAGAGCGGTACGATGACCTACGGTTTGCGGCGCAGGGTCTGCGATCCACCGCTCCACGATAGGACCAGCGTGCCTTCGGGATGCACGGTGCCCTGGTAGTGGTCTAAGCGGCGGGTGCTGTTGTCACATGGGCTGGGGTTGGCTTGATAGTCGACTTCGCTGATCGAGATCTTGTTGCCAAAACGATGGCCCTTAATGACGTATCGCGTACTGCCCTGGATGACGCCGCTGTTGTTGCAGGCAAACACGCCCGCGCTGCGACGGCGTTCCAGCGAGCGGACGTAATAGCCGCTGATCTCGCTGCCGGTCTCGGTGATGTGCCATTCCTCGCGTTCGACGTGCAGATCACCGTCGGGATCGGCGGCGCGAAACTGCCAGTGCCACTCGCCCGCGATGGGGATGACTGCGTCCTCGCGAGCCGGGTCGGGGCGCTCGGGTCCCAAGGGCAGCATGCTGGATCCGCTGGCGCTTGCGACGCGCCGCACCAAGTGCTGCTGCGTCCCGACGGGCAGCTTCAGCAGCAGCGAGTCGCCACGAAGCTGGCCGGTGTACGACAGCAGCTCGCGTCGCCCGTCGTCGCAGGGGTTGCGGTCGACATCGATGCCCACCTCGCGCAGGCTGACGCGTCCCTGCTGCAGATCACCGATGACGCTGACCCGCAGATTGATGGCAAAACCGAGCATGCCGTTGCAGCGAAACGGCCGCGAGTCCGACGACAGCACCAACACCTGGCGATAGAAATAGCCCGAGATCTTCGAGCCATCTTGCTGCAGGTGCCACTCCTCTTGCTCGATGCGCACGTCGCCCTGCTGTGTCGTGCCGCGATACAGCCAGTCCCAGGTTCCCGCTGCGGTCTTGGCCTGAGCCTCGATGGCAGCGGCATCGATCGCGGCTTGTTCAGCGATGTCCAAGCGCTTGGGCGCCGTTGGCGCGGGCGCAAGGGGTGCTTTGGGCTGCGTAACGGATCGCGCCCCAGCGCAACCAAGCAGCCAGGGCACAAGGCAGGCGACGAGGCGCAGTCGGACAGTCACAGCCGCATCCTAGCACGCTGCATCGCGTGGCTTGTGCGATGATAATCACTCCTCTTTTCAGCATCTGCGTGCGCTGAACGCTCACGCACAGCAGAACGCAAAGGAAACGAGCGCCCGACCATGACGACGGCAAATACCTCGGCCAAGGCCCCTTCGCAGAGCTTGTTTCACCGCTACATGCACTGGCTGCATACGCGCTGGCCGGCAGGCATCGTCGAGCCACTTCCCGAGGTCAGCCCCGACGGCAGCACCAATGTTCCCGGCGTGTATGTGGTCGGCGACTTGACGGGCATTCCGCTGCTCAAGTTCTCGGCCGACTCGGGCGCTCGCGCCGTCGAGACCATCACCAGCGACAGCAGGTTCGTCGCCGCACAGACCAGCAAGGGCGCGGGCGTGCGCGACCTTGTGATCATCGGGGCCGGCGTGTCGGGTGTCGCCGCGGCCTTGGCGGCCAAAAAGCGGGGCATGGACTTCGTGCTCATCGAGGCGACCCAGCTGTTTTCCACCGTCGCCAACTTTCCCAAGGGCAAGCCGATCTACACCTATCCCAAGGACATGGTGCCTGCGGGGGATCTGCAGCTCTCGCGCGAGATCAAAGAAGAGCTACTCGACGAAATGCACGGACAGGCCAAGGGGATCGAGCCGCTTGCGCAGCGCGTCGAGCGCATCGAGCGGACCGGAGGCGTCCTGGTCTGTCACCTCGCCGATAAGGGCCAGACGATGCGCACGCTGCGCGTCATCGTCGCCATCGGTCGCAGCGGCAACTTCCGCAAGCTGGGCGTGCCGGGTGAAGACAAGAACAAGGTCTATAACCGGCTGCACGATCCCAAAGACTTCGCCGGCAAAAAGGCGCTGGTGGTCGGCGGCGGGGACAGCGCACTCGAAACCGCCATCGCTCTGTGCCAAGGCGGCGCCGACGTCACGCTGTCGTATCGCAAGCCCGAGTTCGCGCGTCCCAAGCCCGACAACCTAGAGCGCATCCAGGCCCTGGTCAAAGACCCGCTTGCCCCGGTCGCAGTCGAACAGCCTAGTTCCGAGCGCGTCACGACGGCGAGCGGCATCTTTCTGCGCGCCGGGCTTTCCCCCAATCGCAAGGGCAGCCTGCGCTTGATGCTGCCGTCGGAAATCAAAGAAATCCGCGATGGCGAAGTCGTGCTGACGGATGCCGACAAAAAGCCGGTCACGTTGCCCAACGACGTCGTCTTTTCGATGATTGGGCGCGAGCCACCGCTCGACTTTTTCCGTCGCTCAGGCATTCGCATCGCGGGCGAAAGCGGCCCGGCAAGCTGGGCGTTCTTGGCGGCGTTTCTTTTATTCTGCACGTTCCTTTATGCCTGGAAGTCGGGCGGCCCCAGCGAGCACTGGCTGGATCCATTCCCCGAGAGCCTGGCCTCCTGGCTGCAGCACCAAGCGAGCGACCGCACGACGCTGCTTGGGACGCTGGCCGTATCGCTGAAGTCGCGGTCGTTTTACTACACGCTGCTGTACAGCCTGTGCATTGTGATCTTCGGCATTCAGCGCATCCGTCGACGCAAGACGCCCTATGTCAAAGTGCAGACGGCGTCGCTGATCACGTTCCAGCTTCTGCCGCTGTTCTTGCTTCCCGAAGTGATCCTGCCTTGGCTGGGATACAACGGGCTGTTCTCGGGGGGCCTGTTCGGCAGCGTCGCGGACAACCTGTTTGAAAAGTACATCTCGGATACGCAGTACGCGGCGGCGCAGTGGCCCGACTGGGGGCACCCTCGCGCCTACTGGCGAGCGTATGGCTTCATCCTGGCGTGGCCGCTTTCCGTCTACAACGTCTTTACCGACAAGCCGATGACCTGGTGGCTGGTAATCAGCGTGCTTCAGACGTTCGTGCTGATTCCTCTTCTGGTCGTTCGCTTTGGCAAGGGCGCCTTCTGCGGCTGGATCTGCTCGTGCGGAGCGCTGGCCGAGACCCTGGGTGACCAGCAGCGCCACAAGATGCCGCACGGCCCGCGCTGGAACCGCCTGAACATGCTCGGCCAGATCATCCTGGGCCTGGCGTTTGTGCTGCTGTTGGTTCGTATCGGCGGGTGGCTATGGCCAAGTTCCTGGATGAATCAACACTTCCATCTTTTGCTGGAAGGAAAGAATCATAATGGCCAACTTGTGAATCCCCTGTCATACAAATGGGCGGTGGATATCCTGTTGGGCGGCATCCTGGGTGTGGGGCTGTATTTCCGCTATTCTGGCCGCATGTGGTGCCGCTTTGCTTGCCCGCTGGCTGCGCTGATGCACATCTATGCTCGCTTCTCGCGCTTTGGTATTATTCCCGAAAAGAAAAAGTGCATTAGCTGCAACGTCTGCACGTCGGTGTGCCACATGGGCATCGACATCATGAACTTCGCCAACAAGGGTCTGCCGATGCAGGACCCCGAGTGCGTTCGCTGCTCGGCCTGTGTGCAAAGCTGCCCAACTGGAACCCTGAGCTTTGGATTGTCGGATAAAAACGGCAATGTGCTTTCGTACGACACACTGCCAGCCAGCTTGGTGCAAATTCGCGAGAACCCCAACGCCAAGAAAAAATCACATTAAATCTGATTTGATTTTTGATCTATTATTTGCCAATTAATCTCGGCAATTAAATATATTAACAAAGCACGACCTGCGGCGCGACTGGGGCCGGGCGGCCGGCTCGCCGTGTGGGGTGGATCCGGTGGCTGATCTCCGTCCTCGACAGCCAGGACGGGGCGGGCGGGCCGGCTGTGCCACAAAAGGTCTCGCCAAGACCCCGCAGAGCCTGCGAAAATGGGTGCGCATACTCATGTTGGGTTGGCCACACCAGATTGGTCCCTGGTTGCCGTTTTCCCGAGGGCCGCTGCGCCATAGGTCGTACCGCACGCTGGAGGAATCGATGCTACGTCCAGGTCTTCGCTCGTCTCGTCTGTTGCCCTGCTCAGCCTTGGCTCTGCTCCCCGTGCTGGGCTGCTCTCCCGTCGAGCCGACGGCCCCGCTTGCACCGCAGAGCGCCAGCAGTCGATCGGCGCTGATGACGACGCTCACGGACTGCGATGCATCCAGCCTGATCACGGCCATCAGCAGCGCCAACGCCAACGGCGCCGGCCCGCACACGATCACCCTCAAGGGCGGCTGCACGTACAGCCTGACGGCCATCGACAACTACTGGTACGGCCCGACGGCTCTGCCGCCCATTACCAGCGACATCACCATCGACGGCACACAGCAAGGCGCCATCATCGAGCGCAGCACTGCGGGCGCCGCCCCGGACATGCGACTGTTCTTTGTGTCGAGCCTGACCCTGCCACCGAAGCAGGCCGGCAAGCTGACGCTCAAGAACGTGACGCTGCGCAACGGCGTGGCGCGCGGCGGCAACAGCGTCGTCGGCAAGTTCACCGGAGGCGGCGGCATGGGAGCGGGCGGCGCCATCTATGCCAACGGCATGGTCAACTTGGTCGCCGTGACGCTCACCGGAAACAACGCGCGGGGCGGCAGCAGCGGTGATGGCGCGGCGACGCCAAACTTTACGGGCGGCGGCGGCATGGGCGGAGCTGGGGCAGGCGGCGGCGGTGGCTTCCGCAGCGCCACTGGGAACGATGGCGGCCCCGGCATCGCTGGGACCGAAGGCGGCAAGACCGCGGGAGCCGGCGGCATGAGCGCCACCGGATCGGAAAACGGCACAAACGCCAACATGACCAATGGCGGCAATGGCGGCGGCGCCCGCATCCTCGGCGGTGCGGGAAGCGGCACCGGGGCTGGCTCGCCCGGCTCAGGCGGCAGCGGCGCGGGCAGCCCAGATGCGCAGTGTGCCGGCGGTGGCGGCGCGGGCTTTGGCGGCAATGGCGGCACCGGCAACATGGCCGCAGTGCAGTGCGGTGGCGGCGGCGCGTTCGGTGGCGGTGGTGCGCAGTTCCGCGGTGGCGGCGGCGTTGGCGGCGGTGGTGGATCGGGTGGCTATGCCGGCGGAGGTGGCTTCGGTGGCGGCGGCGGTGGCGGCAGCTTGCGTGGTGCAGTCGGCGGCTTCGGCGGCGGCGCAGGCGGATCCTCGGTCGCTCCCGCCCAGCCAGGTGGCTTCGGCGGCGGCAGCGCTTCGTATGACACCACCGCGACGGGCGGCGGCGGCATGGGTGCGGGCGGCGCCATCTTCGTCCACGAAGGTCAGCTCAGCGTCGTCAACAGCACGCTTACGGCCAACACCGCGACCGGCGGCAGCGCGGGCAACAACGGCGGCAACTCCGTGGGCAATGGCGGCAGCGGCTATGGCGGTGCCATCTTCAACCTGAATGGCACCGTCGAGATCACCAACTCGACGCTCTCGGCAAACAACGTGCAGTCCGGCAGTGGCACGGCGGCCGGTGCCGTGGATGGCAGCGATCTATTCAACCTTTCGTATGGCAGCGCAGCCGCCACAGCGACGGCCACGATCCGAAACAGCATCTTGGCCAACCCGCCCGGCGCCGCCAAAAACCTGATCAACCAACAGGCCATGGGCACCGCGACCGTGACTGCAAACGCGCAAAACATCATCGTGACCGCCACCAACACGGGCGGCACGCTCAACAGCCAGGCGGCGACGGCCAACCCCATGCTCGCGGCCCTGGCAAATAACGGCGGCCCGGTGCAGACGATGGCTCTTATGACGGGCAGCCCGGCAATCGGCGCGGGCGCGCTGGCCACGTGCAGTGCGGCTCCCGTCTCGGGCGTCGATGCACGCGGCACGGCCCGCGGTGTGGCGCGCTGCGATCTCGGCGCGTATGAGACGCCTGTGCCGGTAGCAAACGGTCAGCCATGCACCATGGCAAGCCAATGCATAAGCGGCTTCTGCGCCGACAATGTCTGCTGCGATACGGCCTGCGGCGACAGCAATACCGAAGACTGCCAGGCCTGCAGCGCAGCAGCCGGCGCCGCTGCCAACGGGACCTGTGGTGCGGTGAGCGCGGGCAACACCTGCCGCCCCGCAGCGGGCTCCTGCGACGCGGCCGAGACCTGCAACGGGACGAGCTTGACCTGCCCCGCGGATGTCGTGAAGCCAGCCATGGACGTGTGCCGCCCATCGACGGGGGGCATGGATACCGCCGAGGTCTGCGACGGCCAGAGCGCGCAGTGCCCGACGGACACCGGCAATGCCGACGGACGCACGCTCGTCTTGACCGGCGGCGGGATTAGCTGCTCGTCGACGGATCCGCGGGGTGGAAGTCAGGCGCAGCCGCTTGGACTTCTGGCCGCGCTGCTGGGACTGGGTGCTCTCGTCGGTGCTCGTCGAGGACGCCGCATGCAGGAAGACGCACAGCGCCTTCCCAGCCAGGGAGCCTAAGTCCGGGGCCGTGTTCGCCCCCGCCGTCTTTTTGACCCGCAAGAAACAAGGAGTCGCCTCGTGAGTTCATCTTCTTGCATCCGCAGCACACTCGCCGCACTGGCCCTGCTTGGGGCGAGCCCTGGCGTGGCCCAGGCGCAGCAGACCCCCCTTGGTTTCCAGGTCAGCCGTTACGAACCGACGGCAGCCGGCGAGTGGAGCTTTTGGGTCGACCATCCCTGGTACAGCTCGACGCGTCGCTTTGCTGGCGGCTTGACGCTGAACTACGCGCACAACCAGCTCACGCAGGCGCGCCAGAACACCAACGGCTCGGTGATGAACACCGGGGCCATCCAGGCGCACTTCTTGTCGCTGCACCTGGATCTTGCGGTGTCGTTCTTTGACCGCTTGAACATCACGGCCTCGCTGCCCGTGCAGCTTCTGTCGCAGGGCGAAGGACTGCCGGCGGGCAGCCTGCAGGCGACGGGCCTGGGCTTTGCTGACCCGCGCTTTGGCCTGATGTTCCGCATCTTCGGTCAGCCGGATGCAAGCCCGATCTCGCTGTCGGTGGCGGCGCACGCGTGGATACCGCTCAACGATGGCGCAAATGGGGCGTTTAATACGCGAAACGACACACAGTTCCGCTTTCTGCCCAAGCTGATCTTGGCGGGCTATGGCTCGCGCATTCGTTGGTCGTTTACCGGCGGCTTCCTGTATCGACCGGAGGCGCGCTTGGTGGCGAACAACTTCGTCGCGGGCACGGCTGGGTCTGAACTTCAGCTGGGCGCGTCGATCTACTACGCCGACAAAGAGCGCCGCTTCGCCATCGGACCCGAGGCGGTCCTGGGCACCCTGCTGATTCCCAATCAAGCGTTCCAGCAGAACGCCACCAGCGTCGAAGTGCTGGCTGGTTTCCACTACAACATCGCCAACCTCATCCAGCTTGGAGGAGCCGGCGGCATCGGTCTTCTGCGCGAGCCCGGAACCCCAGATGCGCGAGCGCTGCTTCGCATCGCGTATGCGCCGCTGCCGCCCATCATCAAAGACCGCGACAAGGACGGCGTGCAAGATCACGAAGACCTGTGTCCCGACGTGCAGGCCGGCCTGCAGCCCGACCCAGAAAAGAAGGGCTGTCCGCTCACCGACATCGATATGGACGGAGTCTGGGACAACCAAGATCTGTGCCCGAAGACAGCGGCCGGCGATCACCCCGATCCGGCGCGCAAGGGCTGCCCGGCGCAGGACAGCGACAGCGACGGCGTCTTTGACTATGAAGACCAGTGCGTCGACAAGCCCGCGGGTAAGAACCCGGATCCTGAAAAGAAGGGCTGCCCGCTCAAGGATCGCGACGAGGACGGCGTCTTTGACAACGAAGATCAGTGCCTGGATACGCCGGCTGGCGAGCACCCCGATCCGCGGCGCAAGGGCTGCCCGGCGACGGACAAAGACGGTGACGGCGTCTGGGATCACGAAGACCAGTGCCTTGAGATCCCGGCCGGCGTGAAGCCCGATCCAGCCAAGCGCGGCTGCCCGCTGCCCGATACCGACGGCGATACCGTCGTCGACCCCGAGGATGCGTGCCCGGACAAGCCCGGCGCTCCATCCCCGGATCCAAAAAAGAATGGCTGCCCCGGCTTGGTCGAGATCAAAAACGGCCTGATCACCATCAAGCAGCAGATCTTCTTTGCGACGAACAAAGACACCATCCTGCCTAAGAGCTTCCCGGTGCTGAAGGCCGTGGCCGACGTGCTCAAGGTGCAGCCCTTCGTCAAGAAGGTCGGCATCGAAGGCCACACCGACAACAAGGGCAAGCCCGACAAGAACCTGGATCTATCGAAGCGCCGCGCCGCCAGCGTCCTTAAGCACCTGGTCGCCAAGGAAGGCATCGAAGAGAAGCGGCTGGAGTCGCAGGGCTACGGCGATACCCGCCCGATCGCAGACAACAAGAACGAAAAGGGTCGCGCTCTGAACCGTCGCGTCGACTTCCGCATCGTCGATCCGCCGCAGCCGCAGAGCGCGGCGCCCGCACCGACGGCCGCACCGACGCAAGCGCCCAGCGCAGCACAGACAGCGCCAGCCACGCAGAACAAAGCGACGGACGCGGGAAAGAAGCCAGCGGGCAAGACCGAGGAAGCCGCGGGCAAGCAGGACGCTAAAGCAGACAAGAAGGACGCTAAAGCAGACAAGAAGGACGCTAAAGCAGACAAGAAAGGCGCTAAAGCAGACAAGAAGGCGGGTAAGAAGAAGGCGGCCAAGTAAGCTGCCGCTGCGCCCGCTCTCGACGCGCTCCGAACCCTCCCCGCCTGGCTTGCCCCCCTAGCTTTGCCCCCCTGAACACGCGAGACGACGGTGCCGCCCGACTGGCTGCGGGCCGTCGCGACGCGTCGATCACCACACCTTGCAGATGTTCTTGCGCACCAGCGGCGCACCTGGCTTGCAGGAAAAGGCACGGGCGAACTCGGGCATGTTGGCGACGACGCCGTTGATGCGATAGATGCCCGGCGAGTGCGGGTTGGTCAGAGCACTCACGCGCTTGTCTTCGTCACGCTGGTTCTCGCAGGTCCACTGCGCAAAGCCGATGAAGAAGCGCTGCTCGGGCGACAGACCCTCCATCGGCTGCAGGCGCTGGTTGTGCGTCGCTTGCTGCCAGGCTTCCCAGGCCAGAATCAGCCCGCCCAGGTCCGCCACGTCTTCGCCCAGCGTCAGCTTGCTGTTGATCTTGATGTCGTCGACGATGACGTACTGCGCGTACTGGTCGGCGATGCAGCTTGTGCGCTTTTCGAATTCTTTGGCATCCGCGGGCGTCCACCAGTCGCGCAGGTTGCCTTTGGCGTCGAAGTTGCGGCCTTCGTCATCGAAGCCGTGGATGAGCTCGTGCCCGATGGTGCCACCCGTGTTGCCATAGTTCGGCGCATCGTCGAGCTTCAGATCAAAAAGCGGCGGCAAGAGCACCGCAGCCGGAAAGTTCATGTCGTTCATCGACGCGCTGTAGTAGGCATTCACCGTCGGTGGCGTCATCGACCATTCGCCGCGATCGATGGGCTTTCCGATCTTGGCAAACTGCCGCTTGGTCTCGAAGATCGCGGCCCGCTCGACGTTGCCGACGAACTCTTCGCGCACGACATCCAGCGTCGAGTAGTCGCGCCACTTGTCGGGATAACCGATCTTGTTGCGCATGCTGCTCAACTTGGCCTGCGCTTCTTTCTTGGTCGGCTCGCTCATCCAGTCGAGGCGCTTGAGTCGCTCGCCCATCACTTGCTCGATGAGCAGGACCATGTCGAGCGCCTTCTTTTTGATGGCCGGATTGAAGGCTTTTTCGACGAAGACCTGGCCCAGCGCTTCGCCCAGATCCCGATCGACCCAGGCGGCACAGCGCTTCCAGCGCGGCTGCTGTTCTTTCACGCCGCGCAGATAGGCGCGGTAAAAATCAAAGTCCGCCTTCACGAACGCCGTCGACAAATACTGGGCGCGAGCGCGCACAAGGTGCCAGCGCAGGTACGCCTGCCAGGTCGAGAGCGCCTCTTTCTTCAGAAGCTCGGACAGCGTTTTGAAGAACGCAGGCTCGGTGACGTTGGCCTCAACCAGACTCGGCGCACCGACGGCAGACAGATAATCCGCCCAGCGGAAGCTCGGCGTCAGAGCCTGAAGCTCAGCCAGCTTGAGCTTGTGATAAATCTTGTACGGGTCGCGGCGCTCGACGCGCGTCAGCGAGGCCTTGGCCAGCGTTGTTTCAATGCGCAGCACCGTCTTGGCATCGCTCTGCGCCTGCGCGGTTGGCTCTCCGGCCAAGCCCAGCAGCGTCGCGATGTGCTGCTGATAGCGCGCCCGCGTCTCGACGGATTTCTTGTCCTCTTTGGTGTAGTAGTCGCGGTCCGGCAGTCCCAAGCCCGCCGCGCTGGCCCACGCGATCACCTGTTCCGAGTTGCCCGGATCTTGATCGGCGCCAAAGCCAAACATCGCCGGGCTGTAGCCAAACGGAACGCGGGCGTGGACGGTTCCAAGATAGCGGGCCAGATCCTCGTTGCTGCGCAGGGCAGCGATCGCGGACAGGTCGGCTTGCAGCACCGCAGCACCGCGCTTTTCAACGCCGGCTTCGTCCATGCAAGCCGCGAAATAGTCGCCGATCTTTTGCTGCACCGCGCTGCGCCCCGGACGAAGCTGGCTGGCATCGCTCAAGAGGCCCCACAGGAACTGCTGGTTCTCGTCGAACAGCTTGCCGTACACGGTCCAGCGCGCTTGATCCGCCGGGACAGGGTTCAGCTTCATCCAGCCGCCGCAGGAATAGCGATAAAAGTCCGTGCAGGGATCCGCGCTGCGATCCATGAAGCGAACATCCAAGCTCGGCGTATAGGGCAGCGCCGACAGCGGGCGCTTCCCTGGCGCGACGGGCGGCGCAGCGACAGGTGGATCCGATCCGGCCAGGGCTGAAGCACTGTCTAGACCCAGGGCCGCGAACAGCGAGAACAGCAAGCGACCACTCGACGGACGAGCTCGCTTACACCATGTGAGAGCGGGACGTGTGTTCATCCGCGACATATATCAAATTCACTCGCAGATCCTGCTGTGACATGCGCGCTCGCTGATTAGAATGATGCGATCCATGGCCCGCATCACCATCGAGCCGCTTTCTGTGCAGATCGAGTGCAGCGAAAGCGAGACCGTCTTTGCCGCCGCCCGCCGCCAGAACGTGCCGATTCCCACGGCCTGTGTCGGACGAGGGACCTGCGGCCTCTGCCGGGTCAAAGTCATCCTGGGCGAGAGCGCGCTGCCGCCGGTCAGCGACACGGAAAAACGGCACCTCGGCAACACCTATTTTCTGACCAAGCTGCGCTTGGCCTGTCAGATCCAGCCCACGGGAGATCTGACGCTGCAGATCCCCGATGCGCCGCGCGGAGCCAAGCTGCTGCCGACGTCTCTTGGCAAGCTGGGCGGCAAGCGATGAGCAGCCCCTCGGCGCGACAGCGGTCACACCGCCGGGACATACCGGCCGCCCTGCTTGCGGGGTCGTTGCTGTTCGTGTCGCCAAGCCATCAGCCAGCGCCCCGTCGCCCCACAGCGCTCATGCTTGCCGTGGGAAGCGCGAGCGCTGCGTCCGCGGAAGAAGTCGTACGTCGCGACTACGCCATCTCGGGCTTTAAGACTCCGCCGCGGTGGGAGCTTCGATCGCGCGATCGCGGCAGCTATCCGCAGCTTTTGGCCTGGGCCGAGCGCGTGCAAGGCGGCGAGCGCGCGGTGATGACCTTGGTTGGTCAGCGCGTGCCGGTCGGGACCACGCTGCAGACGTTTGGCGAGCAGACCGCTGCGCTGCGCAAGCAGGGACGCGTCAGCAGCTTGCGGGTGATGGCCCAACGCGCCGCGCAGTGGCCGGGTGGGCAGCGACTGCAGGTCGACGCACAGCTTGTCGTGCAAGAAGGCCAGCGGCCGCAGGTCCTGCGGCAGTACCTGTTTCTCAACCCGCCCTTTGGCTACGTGCTGACGGTGGTGACGCCCGTCGAGCAGGCCGTGGCCCGCTTCCGCGACTTGGAAGACACCGCCGCCGATCTGGTGCCGCTGCCACCCGAGCCCGAAAAGAGCGACCGCCCCGCGCCATAGGGAAAAGAGAGCCATTGCAGCAGCTTGCGCGGGGCATGGAACCTACATCGGTCCACCGTGTCCAATGGGCCATGCGTTTTGATTCTTCGACGAGTACGCGGTGGACACAAAGGCTGTGCTGCATCGCTCTATTGCCCGCGGTCTGGGCCATCGCCTGTGGCCCGCCCCGCCCGACACCGCCGCTGGATCCCACGACGGCTCCGGCTTCGCAGATCGCTCCGCCGCCCCTTGAACGCGCGCGGCTGCTTGCCGCATTCGATTCGCAGCCGACGGGTCAAGCGGCCTCGCCCACCGCCCGCACGCTGCCCATGCCGCCGCTGCAGATCGTCGAATGGGGTCCGCGCGGGCGGGCGGCGTCGGCTCGCTCGCTGTTCCTGCGCTTTGCAGAGCCGCTGGTCGCCCTCGATCAGTCGGCGGACAGCGAACACCCGCCCAGCAACGCGCCGCAGCCAGCGATCGAGATCTCGCCGCCCTTGCCCGGCACAGGCTATTTCCAGACGCCCGAGCGCTGGGTCTTCGACTTCAAAGACGCACCCAAGCCCGCGACGCGGTATTCGGTGCGCCTGCGCCCGCCCCTGGTCGGCGCAAGCGGGGCCCGCTGGGACGGTGTGGCGGGACCTCGTGAGGCTCGCGACCTGCAGTGGGATTTTGAAAGTGAGCGGCCGCGCGTCGATGGAGCACGCTCGACCGAAGAAGGCCAGAGACGATCGCGCACCGCGCCCCTGCTGATCGAGTTCACGCAGCGGGTTGCGGCAGCGCAGGTGGCGCCATTCTTCCAGGCGCACGATCTTGCGACGGGCAAGGCCGGCGCAGCGCTGCCGCTGCGCATCGTGCAGGCCACTCGCGAGGATCTCAAACGATACGCTGGCCACGACACCGCCGACCCCAGTGAGCCAGCGCACTGGGTCAAGCTGCAGCCGCAGAGCCTGTGGCCCGCCGGAGCCAAGGTCCGCGTGCAGCTTCGCCCCGGCTGGCTGGGCGAAGAAGGCCCGCTGCCCGCCGACACTCCGTGGGAGACCGGGTTCCGCGTCATTGCCGCGCTGAAGCTCTTGCGCACCACCTGCAGCGCCACCGCCCCGTGCGGCCAGGAACCCATCGTCCTGCACTTCAGCAATGACATTCCATACGATGAATCGAGCAAGGTCCGCATCACACCCGAGCCCGAGTGGCTGACCGTCACGACCGAGTCCGGCTGGGTTTCTTCCGAGGACGAGGAGCCAACCCAGGCAGACCCCCAAAGCGGTCCGCGCATCGAGATCCACGGTGCCTTTCTGCCCAACCAGCGCTATCGCGTGCAGATCGGCGGCGACCTGCGAGACGAATATCAGCAGTCGCTGGGCAAGCCGATCGACTTCACCGCCGTCTTCGTGCGGCGGCCGTTTCTTGAGCTGAGTGCCGACCACGGCATTCTGCGCGAAGGAGTGCCACAGACCGTCGGTGTGGCGTCGCGCTACGTGCAGTCAATCGAGGTCCGCGCACAGATCCTCGATGACGACGCAGCGATGCGTCTTTTGCAGACTGAAACGGCCACATCGGCGACACACAGCGGACACGAAGAAGACCAAAGCGAGCATCCGCTTCCCGCGCCGATTCCGCAGTTTGTGCGGCGCTTCCAGCTCAAGCCCAAGGGACCCACCGACTGGTCCTCGCTGGCCCTCGACCTCGCCGAGCTGAGCGGGCATGCCTCGGGGGCTGTGCTGGTCGAGGTACTTCCGACGGCGCTGGTCGCGTCGGCCGCCCACCTGCGCCCTCCCCGCCCGGTTCGCGGCCTGCTTCGCTTGACCGATCTTGGGCCGCAGCTCACCGGATCGCGACCGCGCTCTCTTTTGCGCGTCCACCGCCTGTCGGACGGAGCGCCCGTCGCAGGTGCCGAGATCACACGACGCGAGGGCCAAAAACCAGGCGTCGTTCTGGGCCGCACCGATGCCGATGGCGTGCTGAGCGTGCCGACGTCCGATGACGCCAACTGGGCACACGTACCGTCGCTGTTTGTTGTCACCGCGCCCAAAAAGGCCGCGGGAACATCCAGCGCGCTTTCGCCCGATCGCGCGTACCTGACCGTGCAGCATCGAGGACGCGAGGACGATGGTCAGTCGACCGACGCGCGATCGATGCTGCGACGCGGCGAGCAAGTGCTGGGGCAGATCGTCACTGAGCGCGACGCCTATCGCCCCGGTGAAGTCGTGCGCTGTGTCGGCTGGTCGGCGATCGAGTCGCCGTATGTGCAAAGCAGCCTGCGCCGCATGCCGGCCGAACAGACCGTCACGCTGACGCTGCAGGACAGCCAGCAGCGCACCGTCGAGACTCGGGCGATCAAGACCACGCCCGAGGGCAAGTTCTTTGCAGAGCTGCCGCTTCCCGAGAACGCCAAGCTCGGTCACTACAGCCTAAAGGCAGAGCTTCTTGGCCACCCGATGCACGCACGCGTCAAGGTGGAAGACTATCGAACACCCGAATACGCAGTTTCAGCAGTGCCGGATCGCGGCGAGGTGGTACATCCTGATCGGCCGCAGATTCGCGTCGCTGCCACGTACTTTTTTGGCGGCGATGTCGCGCTGGTGCGCGGCTCGGCAGCGCAGACCTGCGCTCCCACGCAGTTTCGCCCGCCGCGACTTGAAGCCGAGTGGCAAACCGGCACATCCGATGTCGATGCGCACAGCTCTAGTGGCCTGTTCGATCTGCTGACGCCACGCGCAGGCTCTGCGCAGCAGCCACGCGGGCGCCTGCAGTTCATCGCGCCCGGCACCGATCCGCACGTTACCCCTCGACGCTGCACGGTCAGCGTTTCGGTTGCTGATGCCTCCAACCAAGCGATCGGTGCCGAGGCGCGTTACCTCAGTCATCCGGCGCGCTATTACCTGGCCCTGCGACCTTCTGCGACGTGGCTGCAAGCGGGGGACACGCTTTCGTATGCCGTGCGCGCGGTGCAAGCCGATGGCACGCGCGTGGCGGCGAATGGGGTCAAAGTCGTGGTCGAGCGCGTCTATAGCGAACCGCTCTATCGCACGGTCGATCAAAAGCGAATTTTCGACCGCTACGAAGAACACAGCGAGAGCGCTCCTGGCTGCACTCTTGCGCTGAGCGCCGCTGGCCCAGATGCAAGCTGTCGCATCCCCGACCTGCGCGAAGGACGCTATGTCCTGCGCGTGTTCGGCGGCCCCGACGCCAGCTTGGCCCGTATGCGCACCGAGGTTCACGTCCGCCCGCGCGACCAACAGCCCGTCTATGTCCCGCCGCCCCCGCCGCCGCGTCTGGATCTGTGGCTGGCCCGCGATCGGGCTCTGCCCGGCGAAGAGATCGTCGGTCGCATCAGCGCGCCGTGGCCGGCCCGCGGGGTCGTGATCCTATCTCGCTTTGGAGTGCGCGAGCACATCCCCTTCGATATCCCGCAAGAACAGGGTGGAAGCGTCCCGCTGCGCCTGCGTATCGACGACACCTGGATCCCAGCGGTGCAGATAGACGTCCGAGCCGTGCGCCCGGCCCAGCCTGGCAAGAACACACGACCGAGCATCGAAGCCACGAGCAAGCTCGTACAAGTCGACCCTGCGCAGCGACGGCTGCGCGTGCAAGTCGATGCCCCAAGCGAGAGCCTGCCGAGTCAGAAGATCCCCATCCGCGTGCGCATTCGCGATCACGCGGAACAGCCAACCGCCGCACGCGTCGCGGTGTGGGCCGTCGATGAAGCCGTCCTGTCGCTGACGAACTACGAAGTGCCGGATCTGCTGCCGAACTTCATCCCCGGTCGCGACGCCCGGATCGCCGATCACGACGAGTTCTCGGCGATCCTTTTTCCCTATGTCGTCACCGACGATCCGTGGCTGACACCGATGCTGAGCTCGCGCAGTGGGTCTGGGCGCGGCATATGCAGTATGAGCGGCTTGTCGCGCGGCTTTGGGGGTCTTGGCGCGAGTCCATCGGCCCGTCAGCGCTTTGAGACGACACCGCTGTTCCTGGGTGACATCGCGGTGGATGAAAGCGGCGAAGCCACGCTGCACGCGCAGCTTCCCGACAACTTGACGACATTTCGCATCACAGCCGTGGCGTCGGCCCGCTTGGTCGACGGACAGAGCCCCGGCCGCTTTGGCAAGGGCGACACGCGCCTGCGCGTCAGTCAGCCGTTTCTGGTCCGCGCTGCCCTGCCGCGGCTGCTGCACGTCGGAGACCAGGCCGAGCTTGCGGCGCTGGTCAACAACCTGGCCGGTCCAGCGGGTCAGGCCGACGTCTCGCTGAGCATCCACCAAGATGACGCGCACCCCGTGCTGCAGATACAGGGCGCCCACACTCGGCAGCGATCGCTCATCGCGGGAGACATAGCGAGGCTGCCGTTCACCGTCACAGCCCAGCGCGCTGGCCACGTCGAGCTTACGCTGCAAGCCACCCTGCGCTCGGCAACAGGCACATCGCCTTTGGTGCTTTCTGACAGCGTGCGGCTGCCTCTTTCTGTGGCTGCGGTGCCGCGTGTGCGCGAGCGCGTCGCGATCTATGGAACACTCGATGACGATCAGCCGGTCGCGTTGCCGCTGCGTCAGCCGGTCGCTTCTCGCAGCGATGAAGGCGGCCTGCGCATCACCACCAGCCCGTCGCTGCTGCGCGATCTCGACAGCGCCGCCCAGAGCCTGATCGAGTATCCGCACGGCTGTCTTGAACAGACATCCAGCCGGCTGATCCCGCTTGTCGCGCTGGCTGATATCCAGCGCTTCCTGCCCCGCAATGGATCGCCAAGCGATGCGCAGACGCTGGCCCGGTTTGTGCGCACCGGGGTCGATCGCATCGCCGCGATGCAGACCGAAAGTGGAGGCTTCGCGTACTGGCCGGGCGGTCACACGCCGCACCTGTACGCATCGGCGTATGCGACGTGGGTGCTGCACTTGCTACGGCAGTCGCAGGCCGGTGCCGCAGCCGATCTGGCCCCGCGGCTCGATGCGCTGATCGGACGTTCGAGCGAGTATCTGCTCAACACGCTGTCGCCAAAAAACGCCGAAGACGGAGGCGTCGCGCCCGCGCTGCAGGGACAGCTTGACCTGGTGCGCAGCATGCTGGCGATGCAGGTCTTGGCGGATCTTGGACGCGCACCGCCCGCGGTCTTGGACGTGCTGTTTGCTCGACGCGCCGAGGTACCGGTGTTCGCGCAGGCGCTGCTGGCGATGGCGTTGCAGCGCGCCCAGCCGACCGATCCGCGCATACAGACTCTCTCGCAAGAGCTCTTGGGCACGCTCGGCGAGCTTCCGGCGACGGCGCACGTAAACGAAGCGACGGCTCCACGCATGGACGCCCTGTTCTATTCAAGCGCTCGCAGCGATGCCATGGTGCTGTCCGCGCTCTTGCGCACACGCCGCGATCATCCGCTGATTCCCAAGCTGGCGCGCGGGCTGGTGGCCCGTCGCAGCCATGGAGCGTGGCGCACTACGCAAGAGAACGCCTACGCCATCTTGGCCTTGGCTGAATATGGCCGCGCCTTTGAGGCCACCGATCCAGCGCTCGTGCTTCGCGCCTGGGCGGGAACGCAAGCCGTCGTGGGATCGCCGGTTCGCTTCACCGATCGCGCAGCGGCTCCCGTCGATCTGCACATCCCGATGCCGATCCTGGTGTCGGCTTCGCGTGAAGCGCAGGGCGCACTCTTGCTACAGCGGGAAGGCAGCGGTCGTCTGTACTATCGCATCGAGCTCAGCTACACGCCGTCGGCGCCGCTGGTTTCACTGCCAGCGCGAACGCAGGGCCTGCGGATCCTGCGCAGCCTGCGCACGCGCACCGCGGATCGCGCCACGTCGCTGTCGCTGGGCGAGCCGGCGGTCCTCGATCTGACGTTTGAAAACCGCGTCGCGCTGCACTACGTCGCCATCGATGTCCCGCTGCCCGCGGGCTTGGAAGTGCTGCAGCGTGATCTCGGCTTCGGCCAAGCCAGCCTGATGCTGTCGGGCCCGCGCAGTCCATTCGTTGCCCATGAAGAGCTACGCGCCGATCGCATTGCGGTCTTCGCCGATCATCTGCCGCCCGGAACGCATCGCCATACGATCTATGTTCGTCCGACGACACCGGGCCGATACATCCTGCCCAGCGCGCAGGCCGAAGCCATGTACGAACCGGAAGTCTATGGCCGCTCGACCGTGTCCGAGATCAACGTGCGCGAGTAGCGTGTCGCCTTTTACGGGCAGTGCTCTGTCTGGATCAGCGCCTGCGCGCTGCGCGTCACGTCCACCGTCGGCTTGCTGGCCAAGAGCTTGCTAGCCGTCTGACACGCTTCTTTGCTGTGTCCCAGACGCGACAGGAGCTGCGCCAAGGCCAGCTCGCTCTGCGCGATCTCATCGGGCGATGTGGCGACGTTTCGCGCGGCGTACAGGTGGCCCAGGGCGCGCAGTCGATTGTCCTGCGTTTCGTACGCCAGGCTCAGCAAGCGCTGTAGCTCAGCCGAGTTGCTCTGCTGTCGCTGCTGTCGCAGGATGCGCAGCGCTTCATCGACCTGCATCGGTTGCAGCGGCCGCTGCTGCAGAAGTGCGCGAGCACGAACCAGCGGATCATCCGAGCGCAGCGGATCCGGTCGATTCGCAAGCCGTCGCTGCAGATCGCCGCGCATCGCTAGGCCCAGTCCACCGATCAGCACCACCGCGACCAGCAGCGTCCACCAGGGAAAGCGACGCGGCACAGCCAGATCCGCTTCGAAATCGGCAAGAGATCGCGACGAGACAAGCTGCTCAGAGCGCGCCTCCTCAGCTCGGGGAGGCAGAGAGCGAGCCGGCTCGGAGTGAGCCGACTCGGAGCGCAGCGGTTCGCTACGTGGTAATCCCTCGCCCGCCTCGTTTGCCGGTGGTTCTTGCGTATCCAGGGCAGCGGGCGCAGCCGCCATCGCTAGTGGTGCGCTGCGCTTGGGCGTGCGGGCGCTCGCGGGCACAGCAGCAGCAAACGCCGCGGACAGCGACGTCGGCCCCGAGTGCGTTGCCGATCCGGCCGCAGCGTTCTCGCTTTTGGCTGCGGCACCGGCCGAGATCGCATCCCGACTGGATCCGCGCGGCGCTGGCAGACGAGGCACCGTGCGTGCAACGCCCCCTGGAACGGGCGCGACGGCCGGGGCACTGCTGGGCGAAGAGCTTGCGGCGGGATCGCCGCTGCGCGCGATCGAGATCTCACCGCTGCGCAGGTTTTCGTCGGGAAATGCAGAAAGAAGCTGCTCCAAGGACTCGGCAATGTGCTCGGCACTCTCAGGCCGATCCTCGGGGTCTTTGGCCAGACAGCGCAGGACCAGCGACTCTAGATCGGCCGGTACGCTGAGGCTGGCCGCATGGCTGCGCAGCGGCGGCGGTGGCTCGTTGACCGTCTTGGCGATCAGCGCCAGAAACGTCGACGCGGTAAACGGCAGCGCGCCTGACAGCATTTGGTACAGGACGACGCCCAGCGCATACAGATCGGTGCGCGGATCCAGCGGTCGGCCTTCAGCCTGCTCGGGTGACATGTACTCGGGCGTACCGAACACCACCCCGGTGCGCGTTAGCGACTGCACCGCGACGTCCGGCTCGCCGTCGGCATCACCGCGCGCGGTGTGCGAGATCAGCTTGGCCAGACCAAAGTCGAGAACCTTGACCAACTGACGGCTTTTGCCACGACGCACCAGCACAATGTTTTCGGGCTTGAGGTCGCGGTGGATCACGCCCTGTTCGTGTGCGTGCGACAGGCCCAGCGCGACGTCGCGGGCGATGCCGGCTGCCCGGCGCCACGGCAGCGGCCCCCGACGAACCACCTCGGCCAGGTTTTCTCCGTCGAGAAGCTCCATGATCAAGAACAGCAGCCCGTCGTCTGTCTGGCCAAAATCGCTGACCCGGATGATGTGCTCGTGATCCAAGCGCGAGGCCGATCGTGCCTCGCGATGGAAGCGCGCAACCGCTTCGGTGTCGCTGGCTAGCTCTTGCCGCAACACTTTCACCGCCACCGGCTTGTCCATCAGGATGTGGTGCGCGCGATAGACGGCGCCCATCCCGCCGCGCCCGATGATCTCGATCAGGCGGTAACGCCCCGAAAGCACGCGGCCGGCGAGAGGGTCTTCGGGCAGCGAAGCACGCAGAGGCGTCCCATCGCGTGGACAGAACTGTTCGCCGCCACTGAAGCTCGACTTGCAAGTCGGGCAGATGTGGACCGTGCCTAGAATCGCATCCCTCGCTTGGCGCGGAACATGAACCAGTCATACGCCAAGTACGCCGTGGGCACGAGGGCGATAACCCCCACCGCAGGCGCAACCAAGACCGCGGCCAGTCCCGAGGCTGCCAAGGCTGCGCCGGCCATCGCGCCCTTCTTCCGGGCGGTCTCTTCGTCACGCTCACGCAGGGTCGTCATCGCCAGATCTCCTTGATGGGTTGCAATCGCCCAGCGCGCTGCATCCGTACGCGGCCGAAATCGGCTGGCTGCGTTGGACCGCCAAGTCCACGCCCCAAGCGGCGGTGCGGCGGAATCTCGCGGTCTGGGCGAACAGTATCCCCACCGTAAAGGGTTGCGACGGGGGTGTCAATCTTGGCCTGAGCGACGGAGGAGGCGAGCCAAACCGCGCCGCGTCCGGGAAGCGCTGCAAGCGTCCGCTGCTTCGTTTAGACTGCGCCTGCGCGAACGGCACGCGCACGTGGCATCCATGGACCAGGCGACTCTTTTTTCCTGTCTTCTCATCTTTTCGGCGCGCGTCTGCGACGTCTCACTGGGGACCCTGCGGGTGCTGATGGTAACGCAGGGACGCCGTACGCTGGCGGCCTGCCTGGGTTTCGTCGAGGTGTTGATCTGGGTGGCCGCGGTGTCACGCGTCATAAGCAGCCTCGGTCGCCCTGCATTCGCCATTGCCTATGCCGCTGGGTTTGCCTGCGGCAACTTCCTGGGCCTGACGCTAGAGCGCTGGTTTGCCATCGGGCGCCAGGTCGTGCGGGTGTTTTCCCGTCGCGGTCCAGCCCTGGCCGAGCACCTGCGCGGCCTTGGCTTCCTGGTGACGCTCTTTGAAGGCGTCGGCCGCGATGGCCCGGTTCACCTGCTGCTGCTTGAAACCGAGCGTCGCGGAGTCCCGCGCTTGATCACTGCAGCCCGCGAGCTAGACCCGCTGTGCTACTACGTCGTCGACGACATTCGCGCGGCGTCCTCGGCGACGCAGCAGGCGCACAGCCGCTGGTCGCTGCGCAATCGCAAGTAAGTTCCCCTCGCCGCCTGGCTCCTGCATCCCCCCGCACAGGCGACGATGAGCATTGCAGAACGGACGCTCTCGGATTATGAACCCGAAGCGCCGCTGCGTGGCCTGGGCGCGACCATCTATGCGGATCGACACCCGACGTACAAACAGCCGTCTTTACCCCGCTTCATCGTGAATTGACTCGTCTGCCACCACGAGTCTGCGGAGCTTCGCTTGCAGCCTATACGCCTTCGTCATCGCCCCAACAGTCTGGGCCTTGGTTTCTTCTTGCTAGCGTTCGCCTGCCTGGGCCGTGGACCGGGCGCAGCCCTCGCCGACGAGCCCAAGCCCCTACCCACCGTGCAGAGCCTGGGTCCACTTCTCGTGGATC
>JAEUJZ010000041.1 GCA_016794505.1 Myxococcales bacterium | reverse complement strand
GCATGAACAAGATTGCAGTCATTTCCAAGATGGGGAGCATCGCGCAAGGGCGCTGGGTGCGGCTGACGGGCGCTCAGAAAGACGGCGTGTGGGAAGTCGAACTGCCTGGCGCTGGACGACGTGCGCATGCCATTGTCCTGCCGCATCCGAAGGGCGCGATTAGCACGACCGACTACGGCCATGCGATGCCGCTCGGGCCGATTGTCGAGGTCGAAGCGTCGGGCACGGTCGCGGTGGATGACGACGTGACGCCCGATGCCGGCGGCGCAGTGTCGAAGGCGGGTGCAGGGGATCGTCGCTGCGTCGGCGTGGCGGTCACCCGAGGTACAGCGGGCAAGTCGTTCTGGATGATGCTGCGCTGGGCGGGTCGGCCATGAGTCGCAGCGAACAACGAGCCAAGCTACTCGCGCTGGCCACTCAGATCTGGACCGCGTTCGGTGTGGCGATGCAGCAGCTACCGCACAACACGCAAGTCACCCTGAAGCGGGCAGTCGTTGACAGTGATGTGCGCTGGGTGCTGTCCCTAGTCTTGGCGGCGGCGATTGGGATCAATCGCGGGCAGCAGCGTGAGTCCGCAGCGCTGGCCAAGGTACGTGGCCTAAGCAGCGAGACCTTCCGCATGCTGATGGCCGACATGGGGGCGGGTTTTGTGGCGGCGGACGCCGAGCGGTGGCTTGTGCGCATGCCCGCCCTGCCTTTGGCGCTGGCCGCGGATCGAATAGACCAAGCTGCGATTGCGCTGACCCAGATGCTGAACGCCATTCCTGATCAGCAGCGTGCCCTCACGGATTGGCTTGAGAGTGACGAGTTCTTGAGCGTGGGATGGGCGACGGTGCGGCGGTTTCCCGAGCCAGGATACGGGCGACCGTCGCTGTGGTCCGAGATACCTGACGATCTGCTGCCCGCTCCCAAGGCCGCGCGTGGTGAGCGATTCGATCGGGCTGACTACAGCGCGCGACATCCGAAGAAGAAGTGATCGACCCATAGGAGTTTGCCATGGCGGACGACAAGTCTGAATCAAAGGTAGAGCGGAAGAACGACAAGCCTCTCGTCGAACGGGCGAGCACCGTGCCCAAGCTGGATCTGTCGTTTGGGTATTACTGGGAAGTCGAGGGGCAGGCTCCGCAGTGGCACACCTTCGTGGGGCAGCCCGACATCTTTCGGCGCGCGCTGGCCGACGCGCTGCTGAGCAAACACATGACGCGGCTGTACTTCGCCGCCGACGGGATCTGGGTCGAGATGCCGATTCCACAGATCAAATGATGGTCCTGTGATGCAAGCGCGGGGGGCGCGATGAAGAAACTACTGGGGGCGATAAAAGCGGCGGTTCAGGGCGAGCCGTGGACGAGCGAGAAGCTTCTGAACCTGACAGCGGTGGAGCAAGACACTGCGTTGGTTGGCAACGAGATCGATGCCGCGCAGCGCCTGCTACTGCTGGTGTTTAAGGCACGTCGCGACGCGAATGTCTTTGGCAAGGATCTGGTCGCAGACACCACGCTGCTGGCGACCGTCCAGCGCGCACGAAATCACCAAGAGGCGGCGACGCAGCGACTGGAGAAGGTGGCTGCCGAGTTCGCGCGCATAGCACAGGACGTGATCAAGGAACGTCGCGCTGTGCTGCTGGCGCAGAAGCTGAAGGAACTGCGCATTCGTCTGTCCGAGCTGAACGCGCTGTTTCGCAAGCTGCCGATCCGCCAGCCAGTCGAGCAACCGGCGCAGCCAGTGTTGGCGAAGACGAAGCGCTGGACCGCCAAGGCGATTCTTGCGAAGGCTCGCGCGGCGGG
>JAEUJZ010000005.1 GCA_016794505.1 Myxococcales bacterium | reverse complement strand
CGAAGGCCAGCCCGATCCGCAGCCAGTGCTTTTTTGAGCCGCGCTCGACGATGGCGTACACGACTTTCCAGTCGGTGCTAGGCGGCATCGCGCAGCCTTTCGACGGTGCCGCGGGCTATGCAGAGCGCGACGATCTCGTCGTAGATCGCGGGCGTGATTTCGTCGGCGCCGTACTTGGCGAGCACTTCGAGCGTGGCCCATAGGCCGGTGCGGTTGGCTTCGCAGGCGGGGCACAGGTGCTCGATGTCGTGGCGGGATGTGTCGCTGCGCGCGGTCATCGGTTCCCCTTTTCAGCGACGAGGGCGGCATGCAGCGCAGCGGCGTTCTCGTAGTCGTCTGCGGCTTGGATCTGCGTCTGAAACTGCTCGATACCGGGGCGCGGACAGAGCACCTTCGCGAAGGCTTCCGCGTCGCTGCGCCTGCGCATAAACTCGGCGAGCGCTTCGGTGATGAGGGCGAGCGCGTGATCCTTGGAAACTCCGGCGAGCGGGATGCTCAGCCTCTCGGGACTGGCCAGCGGATTGACGAGCCCCAGCACAGGACAGAGCGCTTGCAGGATCTGACGCTGCGGTCGATGGCGCGCGGTCTCAATGTTGCGGATCGTCGACTCAGCGACGCCACTATGCTGCGCAAGCTGCGCGCGGGTCATCACGGCACGCTCGCGGGCCGGGCGCAGCACCTTGCGCCCCCAATCGCACAGATCGATCGGCTCTGACGTGGAAGGTTGCTCTTTGTCCATCGGCTAACGCCTCCCCGACGCGGCCAAGCCGAGCAACAGGCCAAGCGCCAAGCCCGACACGGCGAGCAGCGCGAGGATCTGTGGCCCATGCAGTCGATTGCCGACGAGCAGGAACACGGCCGCGTCGTTCTTCAGCGCCTCATGGCTCGTCGGAGTGCAGGCGGGTCGCGCGGGCTTCCATGCAGCCCCCCTGCCGAGAGCCCCAGGCCGAGTAGGTCGCCGACAGCCAGCGCAGCGACGGCCCCCATCGCGCCGATCTCGGCCAGCCGCCCCGCCCTCGCGCAGAAGCCACAGCGACACGACGGCGAAGCCAGAAAGGACGCCCAGAGCCGTAGAATCGCCAACCGACAGCGACGGAACCCAGGGCAACGCAGACGCAGCAAGCACGCAAGGCATAGCAAGGCCCTCCTGTCACAGCGCGGACCTCGCCTGTCGCGCCCCGCTAGACAGCTACGAGACGGTTATGCGAAGTTCCGACGGTTCACGGCGATCGGGCAGACGATCGCCCAATAGAGAGTTCCAAGATATTTGGAAATAAGGCGAAGTCAAGAGCGAGATTATGAAAATCTTGGGAAAGCAAGTTGTTGCCGCACGCGGCTTGTTGGGTTGGACGCAGGGTCAGCTTGCTAGTGCCGCCGACGTAGCGATCGATACGGTCGTTTCCTGGGAGCGGGGCGAGCACCATCCGCGTGAATCTACGGTGCGGCGGGTCGTCGAAGTGATTGAGGCGCGCGGTGTCGAGTTCACCAACGGCGGGGCGCCGGGGGTGCGCTTCAAGCCGAAGCCAGAAGCAGCGGAGAACGAGAGCGCGGGGAAGTAGGGCGGAAGACGGCTTGAGGCGGGGCACAGGTAGCCGGGAGGACTCGGCTTCTACAGGCGTCCGGTGAGTGTTTGGCTTGGGTCGCTGGCCTCGCTGGTTCCAGCCGTGAGGGAGGCCGTGCGCGCACGCATCCACGGCACAGACGTCACCTGGGCAGGTGGTCTGCGCTGTCCGATGCGCGCGGAGCGCTCTGGCCTCGGCGGGCGACGGAGGCGCCGCCCGAAACCCGGCGGCCAATGGCTGCATCGCGGGTTGGCTTGGCCGTGTTTTCGTGCGAGTAGCCTACGATGCTGCCGCCGTCGGTAGACGTAGGCTCGTCCTGGCACTGGACACACGCCATCGTCCAAGGCGCGGCTCCGTCTGAGCCGTCGGCGCCCGCACGGAAGCGCGTTGATCGCCGGATTGCAACGGAACGCGACACCGTCGCTGCGCGCCTGAGAGATGCCGCGTCCATTCGAGCGATCTGACGAATGACACCGACGGGGCGATCGCCGTTGACACGGTGGGGGCGGTCCCCGATCGGCGACGGATCACCGGATCAAGGGTGGCGCTTGATCGGCTCTCCCCGTGGGGTTTTGTATTGTCGAAAACAGCCGCAGGCCGGGCAGTCTTCGGCGTCGTCGCCCCGTCCGAACACTTCGCCGTCGAAGGCCCGCCCGCGCAGACGACACGGACGCTGGACGAGCCCGAGCGAGACGGGTTGATTACTGCGAGCCCTGCTCGGCGAGGAGCGCAGGATCCGGCGGGCGCGCGATGTCGGCTAGCTCTCGCAGGTACGAAAGCGCGTTCTGCCAGCTACTGAGCAGCCACGAGATCGACACCTCCGACAGCGACGCGATCCGCTCCTTGATGTTCCGCACGGCCCAGGCCGGCGACCACTCCGACGCAGGCGGACGCACGACGGGAGCGCAGGCCCAGCAGCGCAAACAGGGCCGAGAAGTCAGGCTGTAGATCAGCCCGTTTTTGGGGGCTGAATCGTCGGGGCGCAGCGACGGAGAGCCGAAAACACAACATTTCAGAATACGTATCCTAATAACGAAATACTTCCGCATTCTTGGGTTCTGTGGACCACAGAGTCCATGATTTTATGAGCATAAATTGTGTGCATATCAGCCCATCGGCTGCGGGGCTGGTAGGCCAAGGCTCTGATTTTGCTGCGCGATCGGCTCCGTGGGCGGGCCGGGCGATCGGCGCGCTCGAGGGTGGGCAGGCGGGCGAGGTCCGCGAGGCGCGGTTTAGTCCGCTTTGGCCCGGTCGGCGTGCTGAGCGGGCCAGCCGGGAGCCAGTGCCAGACGCCGATCGGCTCGCCCGCGCTTCAGCCAGTCGGCGATCGTCCACGATGCGCCCGCGGTCCGTGCGACGACCTCACGCAGTGGCGAGGGATCGAACGTGAGCCCCAGTTGGAAGTGCTGCGTCGTTGCATCCTGCTTGCTCTGCACTCTGTGGGCGAGGGGAGACCGACGCCACCTGGGCAAGTCATCAGAGGGCGGCAGGACCATCGACGGACCCGTTCCCGCCTTCGTGAGCGATCGCGGGCGCTTGGCGACCCATCTTCACGCGCGGCGGAGGCTTAGCCGCCGAAGGCAAGCCGGCCGTTGCCATAGCCGAGGGCATCGGCTAGGTGGCGGATGGTCTAGGTGAGTGGGGCGTGTTTGCCCTGTTGAGCTGCCTGCGAGATTGTGTTCGCAAGCGGCAACCCGCCTGGCTTTTACTTCGACAAAGAGCGTGTGCTCATGCCGGGCTAGCGTTCGCGGCAGGCTGCTGATTTGCGCGGCGCTGCACGCGCCTAGCGGTTGCGTATACGAACGGCATGCGGATCGCGATCTGCGTCGCAGAATGCGATCGGCTCGCGTTACGCGCGGGATCGCTTGTGGGGATTCGATCAAGGCATGCCCTTCGCAGACAATCGAACGCTAAGCGAACGCGGGGCGGCAAGGAAAGGCAGGGGAGGATCTGAGCCCATTTTCTGATGCCTAGAACGGCGGGGTTAGCTGGCGGGGACGTATGCGTGGTGGTACGCGCTGAACGCAGCCGGGATGCCCAGGTGGGTGGAGACACACCAAGCGCCGAGGGCGCGAACACCGGAAGCTATTCCGTTCGCGCGAATGGGTCGTGACGGGCGAGGGGGCGCGTTGCTCGGATGACGGGGACGCGATCGGGGCGAACGGATGTCTCCTCGGAGAAGGGGGCGTTGCGCGTTCGATCTGGCTCGCAGGTGTGCATTCGATGGCAGCGGCCAGAGTGCAGCAGCCGAACGCGAAACGAACGGCAAGACGAGCCGATAACGTGAGCGGGTCTTTTGATCCGGGGTGGAGACACGATGCGGTGTTTGGCATGTGGTCGGAAGCTGCCTGTGCGGGCGCCGCTGAGGATGCGGTATTGCGGCGCAGCCTGTCGGGCGTGGGCGTTTCGCGCGCGATTGCGGGAAGTGACCGCAGCGTCTTCGCCCGCCGTAACAAGACAGACGATGGAGGGTTCACACAAGGGTTCAGATACAGGTGGCCCACGTCTGCGCAAGTCTTCGCGAAAGCGACCGCGAGCGAAGGCGGGCAAGGAGCGACGTCGTGCGGTGAGCCCAGCGGCTGCGCAGCCGTTGCGAGTGCCCATCGACCGTCAGATCTTGCGCCAGGCTCCACCGGGTGCGGTTGGCTATCGCTTGGCCTTACCGGGACGCACCCACGCCGAGAAATCCAAGATCATTCCGGGCGCCGATGCGACGGGGGCGCCGCGTTGCTGGAGCCTGCATCCGTTCCAGCTTCCCGACGATCTGCGCCTGCGAGACGGCCATGCGTATCGAATCCTTTGGGTGGATGCGCAGGGGGCAGCGATCCCGCCGCAGGGCACGGCGCAGCTGCCTGCGCTTCGCTTCTTCTTGGGCCCGGCGGATGCTGAAAGCGTTGAGGAGGACGCTGCATTTGCCGACATCCTGCGTGATGTCACTGACGCCAAGCAGCGGGCCCTTATCGAAGCTGAGGTCGCACGCGAGCGCCTGATGCTCATCCGGTTGAGAGCACGAACCGAGGACGCTCGTCGCCAAGTGGTCATCGGCGAAGCATCGGTGCGCAACATGAAAGCGCAGTTCGAGGTCACGTCCGAAATCGCACGGAAGACCGCAGAAGAGGCAGAGCGGCGAAAGGCCAAAGAACGCGAGGAGCGTGCCAAGCAAGAGGAAGAGAGGCAACGAAGCGATCAGCAGGGCCTGCTGATTACCGCGGGCGTGACGGCCGTGGTTGGTTTGATCACCTGGCTGGGATACAAGGCATTCGGCCCCAATGCACTGCAGGCACGCGCAGAACAGGCAGAGTTGGCAGAGCTGGCAGAACAGGCAGAGCAGACACTCGACCCGACAAAAGATGCCGTGGCGGGAAGTCGCGAGGCTGTAGCGGCCCCGGAGCCGGCAGTTGCCAACGCAGCCCCGACTGCGGCGAGTTCGCCTTCGAGCGTAACGACAGCCGCACCACGCATGTCCGCTGCGATGCCCGCGACCCCACCTGTAGCTGCTGCGGCGTCCGCTGCGGCGGGCCTGACGCCAAGCGTCACAGCGACTACGCCCGGTGCTCCCACTGCGGCGCAAACACCCCGGAGCGCTCCGGCAGTTTCGGGCGCGCCCTCTGCGACAGCCATCCCCGCGCTGGTGGGGGCCGCTTCGTCTGGAGCGGTTGCAACGACGAGCACGCCGCCAAGCGGATCGACCGCCTCGTCCACTGCGCTCCCAACGCCCCCTGGGTTCGATACGCTGACAGCGGAGCAGCAAGCAGCGTTTCGCCGCTTGGGCACCGACTTGACGTTTCGGTACGCGTTCTTTGCGGAGCTAATGCGGGCCTGCGATCCGGACCTGGGCTCCGTCCTCGACACCGCCGAAGAGATGGCGGCCCCGACAGCCGCGGACCAGCAGCAGATCCGATCACTGCTCGCGCTAGAGCCGTGTGCGAGGGCCATTCAGGAGTACCGTCGGGACGCTGGGGCCTCGCGCGCTTCGGCACTGGCGCCCTCGCGGCTGTCAGCGCAGGCAGATGCAGGGATCGCGGAAGGCTCCGATGCCGTTGCTGCCCCGGTGTTCCAACGGCCCCCCAGTGCGTCGACAGATGGCGCTTTGGCTGACGGCGAATCGCCGCTAGATGCTCTGCTCGGATCCCAGCAGCCCCAAGGACCGTGCGCAGGGGTTGCTCCAACGCCAGGACCCGAGCCCGAAGCGCAATCGCACGCACCGGAATCGGTCGTGGCGGACCGCGCCGTCGCAGAAATCGATACCGAGCTTCATCCAACGATGGACACAAGCCCTGAGCCAGAGACAGAGACAGCAGACGCCTACGACCTCTCCTTGGACGACGCGGTCGGCACGCTGGATGAGTCAGAGCGCAGGCAGCTCTGCGACATCGTGCTCGACTCGGAAAAGATGGCACAATTCAACTACGAGGCTTGCCGCGAGGAGGCGATCGATCGTGGCGAGCCGCCTCCGCCAGATCTCGCCATCCCACTGTCGGACAAAGAGCGGACCACGATCCAAAAGGCTAGGACCGACCCGCGCCTTTCACGTGCGCTACTGGCGCTGATCATCGACTTCGGCAATGCCCAGATCGATGGAGCCGACGGCATGTTCAAGTTGGCATTCCCCTTCAAGGCACTCAAACCTGAGGACATCGCGTGGATCCGTGACGCTGTGGCAACCCCTGCCCGCCGCACCTACTACACCTATCTTCGGGCTCGTCACGCCGCATTGCTGGAGGGAAACGTTCCCCCGCCAGCGCCCACTTTGTCACTTCCCTCCAAAGAGCAGCGCATCGTCCGCCGTGCTGCAAACGATCTGCGCGCCGTGACCTATCTGGATTCGACTACGCGAGCCAAGATGGCTGCAACTTAAAAACCCGCAGCACGGTTAACCGAAGCACGGCCTCTCCGCCCGTTCAATCACGCCGGGATCGGGAGCAGCCTTGCCGTAACCAAACCGTACCGAAGGAATACAACACCTCGCCTCTGCCTTGTTCAGTAGGACGACGGCCGACCTCTGCGTTTGTGAGAGCGCGAGGAGGTGCGTGGCACCGGATGGAGCGGCTGCGCAGATATCAAACTACACCTGCATCAATCTGAGAGAGGTCGCAGAAGTGTTAGTGGCGAGTTGCACGCCGCATCGCATCGGGTTGGAAAGTTTGCTGCCCTGGGCTCTGCTTGGTTGACTAATGTTCGGGCAGCGATCCATGAAGTGAACTTACGCTCTGGCTTCGACGGTCGGCAAGCTGCCGCGGCTGAGGTAACCCTGCCGTACTCAGACGGTGCAGCGCCTGCGGCCTGGTCTGAACCTTGCGTGATACGCTTTCCCAGGAAGCTTCAGGAGTCCCCCATGCAGCGATGGACCCGCCAGTGTAGCGTCGCCTTGTTGTGGCTGCTTTTGGCCTGCGGCCCGCTGCCGTTGGCCCAGCCCTACAGCGGCCCTGTTTCATGGCCGGACACTCCCCCGCCGATTCCGCCCTCGGCTCCGACTTTTGCCATCGATGAAGGCTATGGCATCCACATTCCGTATGGCGCGTTCGGCATCACCGCGAACCAGGATGTGTGGTCCTTGGCTTGGCTGGCCGATGGCAGCGCGCAGGAATACAGCGGGGATGTCTACGGCCCGCAGAACAGCATCCTGTATGGTCTAGCCGGCAACGTCGGCAGCGATGCGCAGCACACACAGGTTGTGGCCTCCCATCACCTGCACTTCGACGTCCTGTCTCCGCCCAATGAGCCGCAGCGCATCGCGTTTGCCGCCAGCAACTTTCCGCTGAACTTTCAGCTCTTCATCCGGGGCGAACCCGCTGCGCGCGGGCAGGTCGTGTTTGCGTCAGGGATGCGGCTAGCGACGGTCGACGTTGTGCCGTTCCGCCTCGTCAATCCGCGACAAGTCGCACGGACACAGGCCATCCGCTGACTTACGGTGCTGCTTCCGAGGAGGTCTGCGATGGGTACAAGAATTTTTCTGCGTCGATGGCCGGTGGGCGTTGGAGCCCTTCTAACCTGCGGACTGCTACTGGCGTTGCCATCGCTGGCCTGGGCGGATGACGACGATGAGGATGGCGACGACGACGGCAAGCGACCCGCCGTGCTGACCCCAGCGGAGGTCAGCAGCACACGACCGATCGTGATCTCGGACCCGCAGCGCGGCGATCTACCCCCGACACGCTGGCAGATTCCAGCGCTGACGATGCCCGGCACCGGCACTCCGATTCAGTTGCACCGCCATCGCACGATTGAGATCAGCGGCCCAGGGGTCAGCTACACAGAGTTCGAGATCAGCAGCAAAGCCCCCCTGCGCATCACCGTGATCCCGGGCCCCCGTTCGCGACGAATCTTGGGCATGGTGCTGGGGTTGGGCAGCGCCGGGCTGGCAGCGGCCTCGCTGGCGACTTTCTGCGGCGGCTGGGTGGCGGGCTACACGGCCCCGCAAGTGGGCCCGCCCGGCTGGCAGTCGCTGCGAGATCAACTGTGGACCGCCAGTGTCGTGCTGATCTCCGTCGCGGTCGTCGGAACGGTGGTGGGCTGGACGCTGTATGGCGTGGCGCGCACGAAAGTCACCGTCGCGCCGCTGGCAGCGAACAGCGACCGCGTGGAATCGGCCACGAGGGGACCCAGCCTACAGCCATAGCTCCTGCTGAGCAGCCTGGTGCCATGCGCATGCCTGTTCCGCGCTGGGCCAGCCGGCCCACTGCTCTAAGGCCGATGAGGGCGGGCTGGTTAGCTCGGCACCCAGCGCCTGCACCGCCGCCCGCTTCGCCCGCTGGATCGCCTGCCGCTCGGTCGCACTCAGCCGCTTTTGCGCCCAGCGGTCGATAGCAAAGGAGAGCCGCGCATGCCCCGTTTCTTCGCGGGCAATCGGTCCCATAGCTTCGCGCAGCGCGGGGTCTTGCGCCGTCGTCGCTTGCCACCACGCGACCCACGCCCCATAGGTTTCGCGCACGCAGCCTTCGATGGCATTTTCCAGCGCCATCTGTTCCAGCGAACGAACCGACCACACCGACGCTTCGACCTGTTGGTGCGTCCCACCGCGCCGCGCAACCAGATCGTTCATACGGTGGGCATGGCGGATCTCTTCTTCGGCGGCGGCTTCAGCGTCGCGCACCAGCCTGGCTGGGGCTCCATGTGCCCGTAGCTCGGCGGCAAGACGTCGAAATGCTTGCACCGAAGCAGCTTCCAGGTAGGCGGCCTGCTCTAGGTAGCGCGTCCGTACATCGCCGGTTCGGCCCGGCGGCGGCAGCAAGCCGTCCAGTCGCCGGCCACAGCCCGACGCATAGTTATCGTTGCAGTCGCTGATGCAGCGCACACCGGCTTGTCCCCCGTCGGCAAATGCCGGCTCACAGTTCAGCGTGTCGCCGCAAACGTGGGCACACCAAATGTCGCTGAAGTTAGTCAGGCCACTTACGCCTGCGTCTGCCACGCCTCCGGTGCCCCCATCCGCGATCCCTCCGTCGGCGGCGCGCTGCATCCAGTCATACGCGATGACGCGCGATCCACCGCAACGGGACGAGGGCGACGCTTCATAGAAGGTCTTGCCGCCACAGCTCAGCGGCACGGCGATAAACAGCACGCGAAAGAAGGCGCGATCGAAGCGAAGCCTGTTCATGGGTCTGCTCCTATTTCACAAAAAAGCGCTGTTGTTGCAGCGCCAGAAATTCCAGGCTGCTGGCCAACCCCAAATGCACGAACCAGCCCAACCACAGCGATCCACTGCGCTGTCGCAGGTACCCAAGCAGCACGCCAAACGGCAGCGACGCGACGACTTCGGGCCAGAATCGATGGGTCGCCACGTACAGCAGCAGCGTCAAGACCGTTCCCAGCCGCCCCAGCGCCGGCGACAGCATGGCAGGCAGGAAGCCGCGAAAGAAAAACTCCACGGCAAACAGGTGCGCCGCCATCGCCAGTAGCGCCAGAAGCCACGGCAGCGGGGCCATGACCACCGAGTGCGCGGGCCGATACATCGGATAGGCTGCGCCAAAGATCGCGGTGCGCGAAAACAGCCACACACCCGGTAGCAGCAACAGGCCGAACGCGGCCAGAGTCCACAGCCAACGGCGCGAATCGGCCCATCGCAAGCCCAGATCGCCGCTGCTAATCCCGTACAGACGAACAAGCAGCCACGGCAATCCCACATAAACAAGAACATGCGACAGCGCCCAGAGCCCACGCAGCAGCAACCGCAGGTGTTCCGACCAGGCCACAGGCAATGACGCTGGCAGGATCGCCAGCAGGCTCCACAGTAGGCGCAAGAGCGTGGCCGGTTGGCCCCACGGTAGCGTCGAGAGAACGCAGTGGGCGCAACCGGCGTAGAGCAGCGCAATGCTGGCTCGACGGACAGCGGATGCCCCAGACTTGCTCACAACCCATTGTCCACGAACTCCGCACTACGGAGGAAGCGCGCGCCCACCGTGCGCGGTACCATGCATCGCCGCTTCGGCCCGAGGTGCGCCTGATTGCTACGCCAAGCCGGCGCGACGAAGCAGGGAGAGCCTGCAATCGTTAAGAATTGAGAAGCGACCGAACCGATCCTCTTTCAACTTCTGGACACGTATCCCACATCGATCCTTGGTGGCACCCTCAGCGAATCCAACTTTAGTTCTTCCTCGGTGATCTGCGTCACGGCGCCCTTGGGAGGGTTCCTCCCGATTCGAGACGCCGAAGCCAGCCGCGAGCTGCCAAGTCGAGACGCAGTCCTCTTGGGCCGCAGTGAGCGGGAACCGATTCGACACGGGCGCTCTTACTGGTTCGCCGGCATTTGCACTCGCTGGTCCTTCGAGGCGATGGCGACGATGCTGCCGACCAGGCCCACCCCGAGTCCAACGCCCGCGGACACGCCAAGCGGTATTTTTGACGAGCCGTCGCCCAGGGGAACTCCACCTCCAACGGGGATGGGCAAGTGCAGAACGAAAAATGCAACTGCACTAACCAGGGCGACGCCTCCGCCGATGCCTGCGAAGACGATGCCTGCGATCCGGGCTGGGGTGCGAACCAGCCTGGTCCCAGGGACCCCGGTTAGGTGAGTCCAGCTATAGCCAGGTGGCGCGGGTGGCGCGGGGGCATTGGGCACCGGCACGACTGCTGCGGTCGAGGTAGCGCCTGGGACGGCATAGACAGCTTCGACGTGCTCGATATCGACCAGCGGCGCAGAGCCAGCATTGCCTCCCTGGTGATACTCGCAGCGTGCGGTGTCCGCGCGGCAGCGGAAGTCCCAGACAAGCTGTGCTGCGGACCCGCGCAAGTACAGGCGTCGCGCTGCCGGGAAGCTCGATTCCGTGCGTTCGACCCACGACGCATCGACGGCCGTCGCGCTTTGATCCGCATGTCGTCGCCAGTCCACCGCCTGCCGATTCGGTCCACTGGGCAGAAGCGGCAGCGCCAGATTATATCGAGCTGCCCAGTTCGGCTCCTGCAGGATCAGCATGCCTTTCTGTACCTGCATTCGCTCGACCTCGACCGTGGGTTCCAAGACCCAGGCCACATAGGGATAGCGCGCGAGCGCGATGTCGATCACGGCCACGCCCTGCTCCATAAGGACATACGCCGCAGAGCCAAACAGCAGCGTGCTACTGCGCCCCGGGTGCGGCAGGGTCGCGACGCCGAGCAGCACTTCCTCGCTGCCTGTTCGACGCAGAATTTCAAAGCGTGGTCCACGCACCCGGTACAATAGCGGCCCTGCAGAGCCATCCAGCAGCGCGGAGAGCACCTGGGCGTCGGCCGGCTGTGCGACCTTTGGCAGCCGAGAAATCGCCGTGGTCAGCCCCGGCTGCGGCCGTGTCGGCGTTGCGGCGTTTTCTGGGGCCGCCTCGTCCAGATACACCGCGTCCACTCGCTGGATGTCCTGCGCCGACACCATGCGCCCCTCGCAGGGTTGAGGACTCGCGCTGGCACTGGCTACCGTGCCTGCTTCGACGCGGACCAGCTCGCTGACGCCGGTCGGGCACAGCAGATAACGCCCGGCCCCCTGCCGATGCAAGTGGCCGACCAGGATCTCGCCCGAGCGCATGCGCAACCGTCTTCCCGGCGGTGCATCGGCCCCGAATCGCGGCAGCCCCTCGGCATCCTGGGCAGCGGGTGAAGCGGCATAGAAACGCCGTGCCGCGACCTTGATAATCTCCCGGCCACGTGGGCGTAACGGATCCGACACGTCGTAGTCAAACGACTGCTGTAGGGCTTCCAGCTGCAGCCGGTCCTGCCACAGCAACAGAGACGTGATGATGCGATCTTTGGCCAAGTGCCAGACGATGTAGGGATCTTCGGGCACGCCGATGTCGATGGCCACCGTGCCCTGGCCCTCTAGCGCCACATACGCGGCCCGCCCAATCAGAAGCGCTGCATCGCGGGCTTGCGCCGGCAGCGTCAGAGTCCCCAGCGTGACCGCGCCCGTGTGTTCTTCCCGCAGGATGCGCAGGCGGTTGCCATCGACCCGGACGCGCAGCGTGCTGGCAGTGTCGCCATGACTCGCTCGTGCGCTCTCCGAGGACGGAGCAGGGGAACTCGCTGAGTCGGGCTCGCTGGCCAGACTGGGGCGCTGGCTGCATAGCAGCAGGCCAAGCCAAAGTCCTAGAACCGATCGTGCATGCATGGACCAATGCCCCAGAAAGAAAAGAGAGCGGCCGCGGCGAAAATCGACATGCTGCAGCACCCGGTTGTGAATTCAACGCAAGCCATGTGCCAGCATCCAGTACGCTCTCTCGGCCAGAACCGCCCCACGTCCAGCTCAGCTGAATTTTTTGCGTTTCCCGTGTCGTGCCGCGCAAACAGTGCGCAGTACACGTGCCCCCGTGGCTCGCGGCCCCAGATGGCGCGCCGTAGCGGCCGCGCGGTCGCGGACTGGACGAGGACGCTGGCATGCCCGTTGCGCAAGACGGTCTGGTATGCAGTCGAGAGTACGCAGTTCCATGCATGTGGGCACCGGCCCACAGACGGTGGCTTGGCGGCACGGTCTGGCTGCGCTGCTGTTCATCGCGACCTTGGGCGGAATGTCGGGAACAGCTCAAGCGAGCGATGACGCACGGCTGCCCCCGTGTCGCGGGGGGACGAACCTGGCGCTCCGACAGGGCGAAGGTGGCCTAGAATTTCAGGCGTGCGCGGGCCCTGATTGTTGGCTGCGCCTGCAGGTGGCAGAGGCGATTCGCGCGCAGTGTCTGGTCGGCCAGGTCCTGTTTCTAGCCGACGCAGTACGCGGCCTGCACCTGATCGATCTGACGGATCGGCAGCATCCGCAGCGGCTGCCCGACATCGACACGACACACAGCGTCGGCCGCATGGAGGTCTCTGGGCAGACGTTGATGCTGGCGTCGCCAAGCGGGTTGACCAAGGCTTGGTACTCGCTGCGGGATCCTCGGCGGCCGCAGCTGCTGCGTCAGACGATCGCACCGGACCCGGGGGACGCTGAGGACTGTGCGGCGGCCGGGGTGGAAACGGCGGCCGGGGCACCTTCGGCGGACGCGTCAGCGGAGGGTAGAGCAGCAACCAGTTGCAATCGGTGCACCCCGGCCCGTCGCGGCCCATGGCGAACGGTGCGGCTGCGCATCGGATCCACTGTCCGAGGTTGGCTGCTGTACGACGGCTCCGCAGGGCCGCTACAGATCTGTCTGGCCGACGGGACGCACATGACTCTGGCCGCTGGCGAGTGGACTTTTGCGGACGCAGTGCCCAGCCCAGCTGAGAATCGCCCAGCGCCAGTCACGGTCGCCCGGGTGCTGGTTTCAAGCAATGTGCCCATTACGCTGACCAGGACGCGGCCCGATGGCACGAAGGTGGAGCTGGGGAAGATCATTTGGCAGGACGCCTTCGATCTGCTGACGGACAGGGGCTACCAGGCTCGTGCGTCGGGCTACATGACGGGCCGTTTCATCCTCCACAGCAGGGAGTCGGTGCAAATCGCCGACGTGGTGCTGGCGCGGCCCACGGCGCGTGTACTTGGGATCGCATTCTCGGTGCTGGGGGTGGCGGGCTTGATTGCGGGAGCCTATAGCGCGATTCTTGCGGCGTCGTCGGCGGTGCTGGCAGTCGCCCCGTGTCTCTACTGCGGCGGTGAAGCGGATGTCAGCGGCATTTGGACGACGGCCGGGGTCAGCACGGCCGTCGGGGTCGCTTTCCTGATTCCGTCCATCCCCCTGCTGCTGTGGGGACCCAGATCTCGCGTTTCGGTACGGGCCAGCGATGCGCGCTCCGTTCCTCCACCATCGGAATCGCCCCAGGGCTGAGTCTCCGCTACGTCATCTTCGGCGAAGGAACCGATATCTACTGGGGGCGCACGCACGGGCATTGCCCCACCTTGGATCGCTGGGCCGGAGCTACAGCCGCTTCATCAGGACGCTCAGCGCACTGGCGCTCGGATCGTACTCACGACCGGACTAGAGCCATCTTAACTATCGTCTCTGTCTCATCGTGATCTTGCCGATCGTCTCGATCGCTTACGCCGGCTGGCGTACAACGGGCGCAGGTTCGGGTCAAGCTGCGCTGTACAGCGACGGCTGAGCATGTCTTGGCTACATGTTGGGACACGAGCCCTGAACCAGCGCCACGGTAGCGAATCCGTTGCGATGGGGAGCACTCTGCAGGAAGAATAAGGCGTCAGCCCGGCCAGTGCTGAGACTGCCG
>JAEUJZ010000140.1 GCA_016794505.1 Myxococcales bacterium | reverse complement strand
TGTTCAACAGCAACGCCACGCTGGCCGCGGGTGTGCTGTCGAACCCGAAGAACGCGGTCATTTATGAGGCGTACGTCAAGGGCCTGATCGGCAGCAGCAAGACGGCGTCGATCCCGACTTATACGCGCGGCTATCGCACGGGCAAGGTGGCAGCGAACCTCGTCGGCTTGAACCTCGCAGATCAGCTGCGCGCGACGGATGCGGACCGTGTCCGCTATGGCTTCACCGGTCAGAACCCCGCCAAGGCGGCTGAGCTTCGCGATCGCATGATCGTCGCGGCCAAGGCGCTGAAGTTGGGCCTGACCTCGCAGGTCTGCATCAAGTACTTCAGCGATGACCCGCACGGTATCTTCGACGCGGGCGGCGTTGGCGGCATGAATGCGTCCGACGTGGCCGAGCTGTTTTCGCGCCTGCTGAATGCCTTCATGGACGACCTGATGTCGGTGCAGGATCCGTTCTGCCCTGGCATCAAACTCGGCGACAACACGGTCATCGCGTTCGTCGGTGACACGCCACGCACCATGACCCTGCGCGACAACTGGAACGACCCAACGGTCGGTGGCCAGAACCGCACCTGGATCATGTCGAACGGCATCCTGAAGACCGGCTTCTTCGGCGGTGATCGCAAGCGCAACCCCACCGAAGGTGGCGCCACCAACGACCACTTGGCCCAGGGTCCCGGCGAAGGCTGCCTGTGGGACTTCAAGACCGGCGACGGCATCCTGTTCGACACGTCGCGCGGGCTGGGAGGAAGCACGGGTGTCGTCAACAACGACGGTCAGTTGATGCGTCGGCAGTGCGGCGAGGCGGCCATGGCCGCAGTCCTTTATGCCATCACGCGTGGCGACGTCCGTCGCGTAAACGACTTCTACAGCGGCCCCGAATTCCCCGCCGTTCAGATCCCCGTCCTGCTGTAACCCCCACTCTGGCGCGCCCTCGTACAGCAGCGAGGGCAGCGCCAGAGGCTCGCCCCACTCCCCTCTGCGCTCACGTTCTTGCGCCCTGCAGACATCGCAAACAAGAACCTCGCTGCCGCCAGCCCGACCCGCGCATACTGTTCCATTCGAGCGCGGGCGATGGCGCTCTCGGCTTCCTCGTTGATCCCCATCTTTTTTGTCGAGGGATGTGATGGCGTTCTCAATCGATGCGCTGGAAAAACAGGTCAAGTGGCTCGGTACGTTGGGCCGCGTCATTCCTTGGGGTCTGGCTCAGAATCCGCCGTGGCTCGTCGCGGATGTCGTTATCCAAGACGAGTACACGCACGACGTGATCCTCACCAGCCAGGGCGCTGACGGCCCTGTGCTTGTCCTCGACTGCACGTGACTGGGCGGAATTAACGCGGTCTCCGTGTGGGACCATCGCCCCAACGCAGACGAGCTGCTCTCGGCGCGCGTTCAGCGCGGCTGGCAGCCAACACCGACGGAAACACAGCAAGGCCCGCAGATCCTCGGGCATGCCTGCAAGCTGCCGTTGCCGCCTTCGCGCTAGCCACAGCCTTCCTACCCGCCGCATTTTCCGTCGGAAATCTCCCAGCAACAGCCGGTCCCGCCGTCGCCATCGGTGATCGTGCTTTACAGCCGCGGTGGCTCCGACTTATAACTCCGCCCACTTTTTGCAACCGCAGCCTCGGAGGACGTTACGAATGGTCAGGGAACAAGGCAGGCCGACTGCCAATAGACCGCCCGCACAAGCGGTCCAGTTGGACAAGACACACAACTCGGCGAGCGACTGTACGCACGGTCGTCGCCACGGTTCGCCGCGCTGGATCGCGCAGCTTGCCGCTCGCGTCGCGTCGCTGGTCGCCTTTCTGTATGCCCAGCTCGCGCTGGCCAGCGGAGAAAAACACGTCAGCGAAGCGACCCTTGTTCTGCCTGACTTGTCGTCGGTGCAGTTCCTCGGAATGAGCGGCAAGATGCTGCTCACGGCCGGCCTTGGCGTCTGCGCGCTGGCCATGGTGTTTGGCTTGGTGATCTACAACCAGCTCAAGAACATGGCCGTGCATCGCTCGATGCGCGAAATCTCGGAGCTGATCTACGAGACCTGCAAGACGTATCTGGTCACGCAGGGTCGCTTCATCATGATCCTGTGGGTGTTCATCGCGGTGATCATGGGAGCGTACTTCATGAATGCGCTGGCCGATCTGCCGACGGGTGAGCGCATCAGCCGCGTGGTTATCATCCTGGTCTTTTCGCTGATCGGCATCGCCGGCAGCTATGGCGTCGCCTGGTTCGGCATTCGCGTGAACACGTTCGCCAACTCGCGTTCGGCCTTCGCCAGCCTCGGTGGCAAGCCCTTCCCGACGTACGCCATCCCGCTCAAGGCCGGCATGAGCATTGGCATGCTGCTGATCGCCACCGAGCTTCTGATGATGTTGGCGATCCTGCTCTTCGTGCCGCGCGAGTACGCCGGCCCCTGCTTCATCGGCTTTGCCATCGGCGAGTCGCTGGGCGCTGCAGCGCTGCGCATCGCGGGCGGCATCTTCACCAAGATCGCTGACATCGGCTCGGACCTGATGAAGATCGTCTTCAAGATCAAGGAAGACGACGCGCGCAACCCTGGCGTTATCGCCGACTGCACGGGCGACAATGCCGGCGACTCGGTCGGTCCTTCCGCGGACGGCTTTGAAACCTACGGTGTCACGGGCGTCGCGCTGATCACGTTCATCCTGCTCGCAGTCAAAGAGCCGACGGTGCAAGTGCAGCTGCTGGTCTGGTTGTTCGCGATGCGCATCATGATGGTGGTTGCGTCCGCTGGCTCGTACCTGGTCAACGAAGCCGTCGCCAAAGGCAAGTACGGTAACGCCGACCACATGAACTTTGAGCACCCGCTCACCGTGCTGGTGTGGCTGACCTCGATCGTCTCGGTCGTGCTCACCTACGTCGTCTCGTACCTGCTCATCAAGGATCTCGGCGATGGCTCGATGTGGTGGAAGCTGTCGTCGATCATCACCTGTGGCACGCTGGCCGGCGCCATCATCCCCGAGGTCATCAAGATCTTCACCTCGACCTCGTCCGCCCACGTGCGCGAGGTCGTGACCTCGTCGCGTGAAGGCGGCCCCTCGCTGAACGTGCTGTCGGGCCTGACCGCCGGCAACTTCAGCGCGTACTGGATGGGCCTGATCTTTACCGTGCTGATGGGCATCTCGTACTGGCTGGCCTCGCAGGGCCTTGAGAGCCTGATGATCGCCCCGGCGGTGTTCTCGTTTGGCCTCGTCGCCTTCGGCTTCTTGGGCATGGGTCCCGTCACCATCGCCGTCGATTCATACGGCCCGGTGACCGACAACGCGCAGTCCGTCTATGAGCTATCGCTGATCGAAAATGTCCCCAACGTCAGCGAAGAGATCCAGAAGGACTTTGGCTTCAAGCCCAACTTCGAAAAGGCCAAGGAATACCTGGAAGAAAACGACGGCGCTGGCAACACCTTCAAAGCAACGGCCAAGCCCGTGCTCATTGGCACCGCAGTGGTCGGCTCCACGACCATGATCTTCTCGATCATCATGGTGCTGACGCACGGCCTAAAAGCCGAGCTTCTCGCCAACCTGTCGCTGCTGCACCCGCCGTTCCTGCTCGGCCTGATCATGGGCGGCGCGATGATCTATTGGTTCACGGGTGCTTCGACGCAGGCCGTGTCGACGGGTGCGTACCGCGCAGTCGAGTTCATCAAGAAGAACATCAAGCTCGAAGGCGTCGAAAAGGCCTCGGTCAGCGACTCGAAGAAGGTCGTCGAGATCTGCACGGTCTACGCGCAGCGCGGCATGTTCAACATCTTCCTGGCGGTGTTCTTCTCAACGCTCGCTTTCGCGTGCTTCGAGCCGTACTTCTTCATCGGCTATCTGGTCAGCATCGCGCTGTTCGGTCTGTTCCAAGCGCTGTTCATGGCCAATGCTGGCGGCGCCTGGGACAACGCCAAGAAAGTCGTCGAGACCGAGCTCAAAGCCAAGGGCACCGACCTGCACGCGGCCACCGTCGTCGGCGACACCGTGGGCGATCCGTTCAAGGACACGTCCTCCGTTGCGATGAACCCGGTCATCAAGTTCACCACGCTGTTCGGCTTGCTTGCCGTCGAGCTAGCTACCCAGCTTCGCGAGTACAGCCCCTCGCTGCCGCTCTTCCTCTCAGCCGGCTCTCTGGCTATCGCGCTGGTCTTTATCTACCGCTCGTTCTACGGCATGCGGATCGAGACCAGCCCCAAGACCACGAGCTAGCCGCGCTCTCGCCCGCTCCCGCCCTCCCCGGCTCGCTTCTTTTTCCCCTTCTGCCTTCCCCGCGCCTGCGCGCCGATCGATGTCGGCGGCGCAGGCTTGTGGCTGCCCCCCGTCAAAAACGCGCTCTTAGAGCAGGCGCTGCGCCTCTTCGTAGCTCTCTTTGCTGCCGATATCGAGCCAAAGACCGCTGATGCGATACGCATAGCAAGGAGTCCGCGGCACCAGCCACTGCACCAAGCGGCCCGGCTGATCAGGATTGTTGCCCTCAGCGATGTAGGCGCGAATCAACGGCAGCGTGCGGCGCGGATAGTGATACAGCGCAATCGCCGTCAGCGTCGACACCGGCTGCGCCGGCTTCTCTTCAAAGAACGTGATGCGCTCGGCCGGTTCACCAGCCACCGGCTCCTGCGAAAGCGCAATGTTGTTGTACTGCTTGATCAGATCCAGGTTCCCCACGTCGTACACGCCGATCAAGATGCCCCGTCGCTGCGCCGTCGCGACATAGTCCGCAAGCGGCTGCGAGAACAAGTTGTCACCCGCCACAACAAGCAAGTCGTCATCCACCTGGGCAGCGTTCAGCACAAAGTGAATGTCACCGATTGCGCCCAATCGATCGTCATTGCTGCGCGTGCCGTCGTCGAACACACGGACCTGCCAGTGGCAGCCAGGGTGTTGCTCGGGCACGGTCTTGGCCCACGCCTCAAACTGCGGCGCGAAGCGACTGTTGCTGACCACATACACCGCATCGATCGCAGAACAGCCGTGGAACTTGTCCAGCACGTGGTCGATCATCGGCCGCCCTCGAACAGGCAGAAGCGGCTTGGCCTGGTTGTCCGTTAGGGGCCGCAAGCGCGTGGCATATCCCGCGGCCAGTACGAGCAGTTTCATGGCACCTCTCCGTCAGGATCTTGGGCGGTCCGGTGCGCATCGACGGACGCACGACACAGACAGCACCCAGCCATCCTAGCCGAGCGCACCGCTGGCTCTGCGTCTTTTCGCCAAGGCTGCGCTACGGCGTCGACTCAGGGCGGATCGGCGTCGCAGCGGATCCATCCGCGGCAACCGGCGAAGACGAAGCCGCTTGCACCGGCTGAGCCAGCTTTGCCGGATCCAAGCCAAAGCTCTTGGCGACGGCCAGCACCTGCGTCATCGCCGCGCCGATCATGCCGAACGGCCCCGCGTCGCTGCCTTGGCCCAGGTGCGTGTAGTGAATCGGCCCAAAGCTCTGCTTGAACGCCGATGCGATCTGCGGCAGCCCTTCTTTGACCAGCTCGCGCAGGACACGCCCCTGCACCAGCATCGCTTCGACTTCGGCGAGTGCTCGCTGACGCGCGACATCGGCATCGGACTCCAGACGCTCTAGCGCAATGCGATCCTTGCGCTGCTCGGCTTCGTGCTCAGCCTTCTTTTGCGCCAAGCTCAGCTCTGCCTGCTGCGCCACCGCACGGCGCGCTGAAAGCTGCTCTTGCTTGCGCAGATCCGCCTGATGGGCTTGCTCCGCTAGCTCGACCTCGGTCTGCAGTGCGCGCATCTCGACCTGCGCGGCGGCCACTCGCTTCTCTTCCTGCACGCGCAGAAGCGTCAGTTCTTGCTCTTGTTTCAACTGCTGCCGACGGCGTTCCAGCGTGGCATTGCTCTCGGTCTGTTGCATGGCGATGCCTTCTTCGACCGCCACTTTTTTCCGCGACAGCGCTTCGCGGCGCGCAAGATCATCGGCGGCAACACGCGCCTTGGCCTGCTCGGCGCGCAAGGCTTCAGCCGCCTCACTCTCGGCGGCTTCCGCTTCCGAGCGCGCTTTCAAGATGCGCGTCTCGCGCTGCGCCAAGATGCTGGCCTCGGCGGACTGCCGCTCCGTGGCACTGCGCCGCTCGGTGACAGAGCGCTGGCGCTCTAGCTCGGCCATCTCGGCCTTCATGGCGATCTCGGCGCGATACGGTGCCTGCAAGTGCTCGAACACTTGCCGCGACAAGATCTTCACATCCTGGATCTCGATGGTGTCGATGACCACGCCCCAGCCCTGATCCGTCGCGTCTTCGGTGCGACCGCTGCCTGAAACCACGGGCGTGATCTCTTCCATCAGGAAACGAGCGATCGCCTCTTTGCGGTTTTGCAGGCACTGCTCAAGCGTGAGGTTTGCGATCAAGCGACGCGCGGCGCCGATGAACATCTCGCGCAGCGTCTGCGAGAGCTTCTCTTTCGCGCTCTCGCCATATGTGAAGTTCAAGACGCGAAACGCGATCTCGGGCTGCACGATGCGAAATACCGCGACGCCGCTGACGCTGACTCCAACGCGCTCGCGCGTGATCTGATCGGCGACAAAGTCGATCTGCTGCAGCGACGTCGGCACGATCGCCACCGAGCTCCACGGCCACTTCCACACGCGCTGCCCTTGGCCGGACTTGCGCAGATCGATGCGGCCGCTATTGACGAAGACCAAGTACTCGCTGGGCTTGGCCGTAATGAACCCCCAGCGCTTTAGCTTTTCGGGATCTTCGACGGGCTTGCCCGTTCGCCAGCCCTCTTGATAGCGGCCGACGTTCTTGCTGGCGTGGTTCGTATCGACGGGAACTAGCTCTTGCGGGACCTGTGGCTTCGGCATGGGACCTCTCCGCTGCGTCGGTTGTACCCAGCGAGAGAGCACGCGCCGTACCAAGGCCCGCCGCGCCCGGCGCAGCCCGAAAAAGGCGACCCCACTGCGCCAGTTCGGATCAGGCCAAGACCAGGCTTTCGTGGCAGTGCGTCAGGATGGATCAGCGAAACGAAGAATGGACCCAAGCCGAGCGCGACACGCTGCCAAGCGATCCAGAATCGATCAGCTCAGGTGCTTCGGCGGCGACGAATGACCAGGAAGGCAGCCAGCCCAAGCCCCAACAGCAGCACCAGATCGGCGGCCAAAAGTCCGGGAGCTTTTTCCGGCTGCGTCTGCAGCTCAGGCGGCTGGCGCAGAAAGTCCGCCAAGCGCGCATCTTGTTGATCCAGCATGTGCAGCTGGCGAGCGATCAAGCGCTCCAGCGCGATGGCTCGAATGGCGGCGCGATCCTCTGCCGACTGCGGACTGCCGTCTTGGCCGGTGGCCTTGCGCTGCAACATCACCCAGCGACGCAGCGCTGTGCCAACGCGGCGAAAGGCTTTCTCTTGCAGACCAAAGAACTGCTCATACGCTGCGCTGGTGTCCGCTTGGCGCGGCAGCACGAACAGGTCGGGGTCGTCGCGGGTCTCGTCGTACTGGCCAAAGCGACTGCGCAGAATCGGCAGCGCCAGCGAGCGCGTCGCGCGATAGACCTCGGCGCCTTCAAACGATGACGCATCGATCAGCGCCCGCGTCATCAGCAGACCGAACTCACTGCGCTCGGGGCTGGTCCCCAACGGAGCCAGCGCGGCGTCGATGCGCGCCGCGAATTCCGGGTCATCCTGCTGCGCCGCCACCACCAAGCGCTGACCGTCGGCAGAGCCGCCGCCCGATAGCGCACTGATAAAGCGCTTCTGCGTCAGATGCTCAGACAACACGTGATGATTGGTCAAGATGTCGATGCCGATCGACGCCAAGCTGCGCATCGGACGGATGTACCCACCGCCCGTGAGCAGGCCCATCTTCAGACGTTCCAAGAAAGCGTCTTTGAAGAAGTCGTAAAGGCCCACCTGCACGGTATGGATCTGGTTGCCAACATCTTGCAGATAGTGGAAGCCAGCCCCCGCGTATAACCAGGACAGCTCGACGGATCCAGGGGCATCGCTGAGCGCGGCGATCAGCGCCAAGTCGAGGTGGATCTGCGCCATCTCAGCAGCCAGCGTGATGATCGGGGCGCGCTCGTAGCCCGCTTTTCGCGCGAAGCGTCGCGGCTCACTCTTGAGCACGTCGGGATCAGGGGAAAACTCAACCTGCGCCAAGCCGTAGTGCGCGTGCGCTTGGCTCGACAGCGCCCCCAGCTTGCCCATGTTCAAGATCGCGGGATCGGCAGGTACTGGCGCGCCTTTTTTATCTTTGATCGCGACGCGCTTGGGGTCGTACGCCAGCCGCTCGCGGTTTCGCCAGTCCTCATCGGGATGTCGCGAAGCCTGGGCCACAAGATCAAGCCAGCGCGCATTCGCTGCGACGCGCTCGTCGAGGCGATCGATGCCAAAGATCCGCGCACCGGGCTCTAGCAACAAGAAGCTCTTTAACGCCCAGTCATCGAAGTCATTCGGCGTGGGGTAGCGCTTGACCCAGGCATCGCGCAGCGCGGGACTGCGGCGTGCATGCGTGTCGATCGCGCTGCGCACCGCGGCCGTCGCCACCAAGCTGGCCTGTCCGGCGCTGGCCGCAAGCGGCGTCTTTTCCAGCGAGCGCAGCGCAAGCTGATAGTGAACGTCCTCGGCGTACCCACGGGCAACCTGCGGCGTTGTGGCAGCGAACAAGCCCAGGCCCAACGTCAGGATGCAAAGCAGCCGGTGAGAGGCGCCGGTCTTCTTGCGTCGCCCGGACCGCATTTCATGAGCGAAGGTGGTGTGATTTTGCGGGACGCGTGACGGCAGCATTCGTCAGTACCTCGGTGGGTACGACTATACGTCGCTTTGTCGGGTGCGATTGGGACTGTTTTGCGGGTCGCGGGCAATCGCTGGCTGCAGCGCCCACCCACGGCCTTGCGACAGCGGGTCGGCTTGACCGGCCAAGCGCAAAAGAGCCTGCGTGCGGCACAGGGGACGCATCCCCAAAGCGAGCTACTTGCCCGCGCCGGCCGTCGCCTGCATACGCGCCACCTCGGCCTTGCAGGAATCCAGCTGCTGGCGCTCGGTCGGCGTGATGATGCCGGTCAAGATGTCCTCGGCCAGCGCGCAGAGCTTAAGGCCGATGTAGCGACCGGCGCGCTCATGGCGATCCGAGATCAGTTTGTGGCGCTCTTTGAACTTGCACTCGTCTTGCAGCACGGCCAAGCGATTCTCGACGAGCTCAGCATCCTGGGGCAGGACACCTTTGCCGAACATGCCCGCGCGATAGAAAAACGCCGCGTCATCGCAGTTGCCCATGCGATCGTAGAGCACGCCCATGTTGTACAGCCAGCGTGGGTTCTTATCGATGCGATAGGCCTCGCGGAACAGGCTGAGCGACTCTTCGTAGTTCTCTTTCTGGGCCGCTTCGATCGCGCGCTTGGCAAGCTCGTTGGTGACGGGATTCACTGCTGTCGGGGGCCGTGCTGCGCCGGGTTGAACCCCAGCAGGACGCGCCGGCTGAGCCGCTGCCGGGGCGGCCGCAGGCTTCGCTGGCGCAGGTTGAGCACTGGCACCGCCCGAAACGAGCGAGGCCGCGAACAGGACAGAGAGAGCTAGGCGCTTCACTACGTCACCTCATTGTGGTCCGCTCGCCCCACCAGGAGCCGTCGCTGGCTTGGCTGCCGGCGCCGATCCTCCTGTCGAGCTTGGACGCGTTTCTGGGTTTTTTGCTGCTGACGCGGCTCCCGCAGGAGCAGCAGGTGCGCTGGAAGATCGAGGGGTGCTTGCGGCAACGCCTGGTGCTGCACTGCCCGTTCCAGCCACAGGCTTCGCGGCACCAGTTGGTGCCGTTGTGGCAGGGGCCGCCGCGGGCTTCGACGCTGGACTCGACACCGACGGAGCAGCGACGGGCTTCGACGCTGGGCTCGACACCGACGGAGCAGCGACGGGCTTCGACGCTGGACTCGACACCGACGGAGCAGCGACGGGCTTCGACGCTGGGCTCGACACCGACGGAGCAGCGACGGGCTTCGACGCTGGACTCGACACCGACGGAGCAGCGACGGGCTTTGCTGCGGGTGTAGCCGATGGAGCAGCAGCCGACGCTGCGGCAGCCGGTTTCGCAGTTGCAGCGGCTGTGCTGTTGGCCGGGGATACGCCAGAGACCGGCTTGGCCGCAGGGGCCGCCGCGCTACTTGCCGCTGCACCTGCGGTCGTCTTGGCTGCCGGCGTCGTCGGAGCAGGGCTCGGCGTACTGCCCACGGATCCCGCCCCCCCTGGCGAGGCGCTGCCAGCGCTGGATTTTGCGCCTGGCGGGGACGCAGGACTGCTTGCTGCGGTGCTGGTTGGCTTCGCCGCTGGAGCGGTGTTGGTGCTCGGCATCCCAGCCGCGCCGGCTGGAGCCGCACCCGCAGGCTTCGCAGCTCCAGACGCTGGATCCTGGGCTTTCGCCGGGTCTTTTGCAGTGGGCGCTGCGGTCGCTGCGGATTGAGCAGCGGGCGTATTCAATGGAGCTGCGGGCGCGGCTGCCGGTGCAGGCCATATGTCGGCGGCGCGCACCTCGGGGATCTTGCCTCCAGGACGCTGCGGCCAGTGACCGGGGCCGACGGGCTTTCCGCTTCCCGCATCGCTGCCTGCATCGATCACGCTCGCCGACGTACGCGCAGGCTCTGTCCCAGCGCGATCTGCGCCAGACGGCGGCACAGGCTGCGGCACAGTGCCGGGCTGGCCACTCGGCTCGCCCGAGAATAGGAAGTAACCAAGAGCGAGACCACCCGCGATGGCGAACAGGCCTGCCCAGAGCAGCGTGCTGTGGCTCTTCTTCGGTGCCGGGAACGTGCGGCCATCTTCTGACCAGCTTGCAAAACGAGGTTGTGCCTCTCCTGTTCCCAGCAGCGCTGCAACAAACGCCGCCGCCGAGTCATAGCGCGACGCGCTGTCACCTGTACCGAGGCTGTCGCCGAGCACGCTGCGCAGAACGGCATCCATGCGTGCCGGAACGGCGCGATTGCGCAAGCGCAGCGGCAGAATCGCATCGGACGCAGGCTCGCCGCCGCCGAGCATTTCGTACGCCAGCTGCGCCAGCGCCCGCAGATCGTCGTGCAGTTTGCCCCCGGTCTTTGCTTTCTTGTCGTCACCGGTCGGGACCAGTGCTGCGCCAAGATGCAAAACCACGACGCGGCTCTCATCGGCCTCGGCGTCGGATGGGCCGACGAAGACAGCCCCGCTATGCAGCATCCGATGCACGCCGTTTCCACGCTGGATCGCATCCAGCGCCGCCCCGACTTCGCAGAGGATGTGCAGCGCCTGCCGCATCGGCACGGGCTGTCCTTTTTGCTTTGCGATCAAGGACTTCAGCGACTCACCGGGCAAGCGCTCCATCGCCACGAACAGGTGACGCTTGCCTTTGAACTCAGCGGTGCCCACTTCGCGCACCGGGTGGATGTTGGGGTGGGACACCGCCACGGCTCGCTGCACGTCGCTTACGAGGCGCGCGGCAGCGTTCTTATCCCGCGACAGATCGGTCGCAAAGATCTTGATCGCTACTTTGTCGCCGCTGCTTGTGTGCTCAGCGACGTGCAGCACAGCATGCGGACCACTGTCGAGAGCATCCCCGACGCGATACCCACCGAAGGTCTTGCCCGCGAACTCAAGCCCCATTACCAGCCTCTCCGCAGGGCATAGGACAGCGCGATCATCGCAGTTAGCGTATCAAAGGTCATGGCGGGTCGGGAAGGGTTTTTCGCGCCGTTCCCGAGTAGTTAGGGCCAACCTTGTGGAGAGCGAACCAGTCTGCCGGCCGACCGATGCATTCTGTGCGACCCAAGTGGGACGCAGCCCGTAGCGCAGGACTGTCAGACCCATGTGCCATTCTCATCCTTGGGGGAGCTGCTGCAGCGACGCAAATCGGCACGCTGCAGCAGACCTCGCAAGCATCCGGCGCTGTCTGTTTCGCAGGCCCGACGTAAGACGAATTTCCGTCGCGGTACGTCCGAACCAGGCAGCCGCCCCAACCCAGGGAAGGAGTGGCCACGTCATGACCAAGAACAGCGCAAAGCAGCGAGTCACCAAGAAAATGCTGGCAGTTGAGATGTATCAAAAGGGAATGAACATTCTCGTTATCGCCGAGCTCCTGCGGACCGAGCCGAGCTATGTCGCAAACGCGCTCATCGAGCGCGGCTATGCCCCAAGCTATGCCGATCTGTACACATCGACGGGTCCCCAGAACGAATACGCGACGCTCTTCAAAGGACTCGGCGGATTGAGATTCAAGAATCTCGATTCAACTCGTCAGTCAGTGGCGCGAATTGAAGCGCTGTATCAGCGCTTCAAAGAGGCGTCAGACCGCCGCGGCATGCACCAGTGTCAGGTTATGGCTCTCGTCGGAAAAAACCGCGCATCCGGCATCGGCAAGCGCGCAGAAGCCAAGCTGTTTTCCGACTGGTTGCGGCTGCGATTGGACGATGAAGAGAGCAGCGGAGGGAACCAACCCGCAGAACCGAGCGCGCCGCGCAGCGCTTCAGGCTAGGCGAGCGCGACCGATGTCTACTGCGCCACGGGCACGACGAGCTGGCCTTCGATCTCGCCCATGGGAGCGGTGCTTGAGTGGATCAGAAGCCAGATGCTGCCCTGACGCAGCGAGCTGATATCGAGCACGTTGTTCATCGCGGCTGCCGCCACCTGACAATAGCCCTGGGCTTTGTCCGCCCCCGCCGACATGGTCAGCGCTGAGCAGTCCAACTTCATGCGCGCCCCAACCGGCCCCTTGACTAAAGAGGCCGACGTCACGTTCGTCACGCTGTGGCTCAGACGAAACGCCAGCGTCGCACCATCCTCGCTCAGATAGAACTGTCCTTCGCCCTGCGCCTGCGACGCGCTGCCCATCGGCGGCCGTAGCGGGACGTTAAAGGGCACCGCCAGCGATGGCACCAGCTGCCCACGCAGCTCACCTTTGACGAACTTGTCGCTGTGAACGTTTAGGTACGTGAGGCCGCTCTTGATGAGCATGCGCCACAGGTGCTTCTGCGAGCGATACAGCGTTGGGTCCTGCAGCTGTGCCAAGACATCGTTTGCACCCAGAACGCCGCTGAGTGGCGTCACGGGACTTGCGGGCAAATCCAAGACATGCGGGCCGTTGATGTTGAAGCCACCGCGGTGCAGGTGCAGACCGGTCACCATGCCTTGCAGGCCACTGTGTTGCAGGCTGTACGCAACCGTGCCGGCCTGTTCGTCGAGTGTGATCTGCACGCGACCGCGAGCGGGTGAGTCGTTGCCAGGGCTGCTAACGCGACCCGACAAGGGCGCGCTCAACATCACCACATCGCGACCATCCTCGGGATTCAACGAAAATAGCTGTGCCCGCAGCTCACCGTTCGTGAACGCATTCGACGACAACTGCAGGTAATAGTCGCCCACCTTCATGGCCCGCACGGTATCGGGATCGAGCATCAAGCTGCCCGTTCCATCCAGTGGCAGCTCGCGAATACGCGTGCCGTTTTTTCCGACGCGGCCCAGGAAAAGCTCCAGCTTGGTGGGGTTCGGCACGTTGTGCTTGAACGTATAGGTGCTAGGCCCGCCGTTCTCGCTCACCAGCAATGCGAACGACCCCTCTGAGGGGCTCGCCGTGGGGGGCAGCATCTGCCCGCCGGAAAACTCGCCGCGGATCAGCATCCCGCTCGTGCATTCGTGAGCGGGAAGCGCGCAGAACTGCCCAAACTGACACTCTTCATCCAGGTTGCAGAACCCCGGAGTGACTCGCGTGCAGCCCAGGTTCGCACTCCACAGAGAGAGCACCGCCGCCCCCCCCAAGAGCCCCGAACGCAGCGAGCGCGATCGACTGAAACGCGACAGGATCTTCTGCGTCTTGCGCATCGTCACACCTAAGCCAAAGGTTGTCTTAGAAACGCACGTTGAAGGCGACCAGGGGAGCTTTGCTCTGCGCTTCGCGCATGGAGCGGTGGTCCAGCACAAATAGACCTGCGGCACCACCCAGTGCAGCGACACCACCCGCCAAAACACCAATGCCGGCGATCTTAGTATCCAGCTCGTTGGGACACAGCTTCTGCCCCGTCATCTGTGGCATGTCCGCCGAGCAGACTGGCTGCCCATCGACGCCGATCAGCACCGCACCCGTGACAACAAGCGCCACGCCCAGACCGACGGCTCCCCACTTGGCGAGGTTTAAGGGCCGCGTGGGACCGTACTTTTTCTTCCACTCTGCGGCGGCCTTTTCCGAGGCCGCTTTTTCCGCAGCCGCTTTTTCCGCAGCCGCTTTTTCCGCAGCCGCTTTTTCCGCCTGCTTGTCTTCTTCGATTTGCTTCTTTAGCTCGCTGACGTAGCCGGTTGTTTCGGCACTCAGCTCGGAGTTTGGGGCCTCACGCAGATAACGCTCGTATAGATCGAGAGCCTGCGCCTTGTGCCCCGCCTTGCGATGCGCCTGCGCCAAATTGAAGAGCAGGATCGGTTGTGGCTTCAGCTCATACAGGCCTTGAAACTCTTCGATGGCCTTGTCGTACTGGCCCGTGTTGTACATCGTCACAGCGCGCTGATATCGCTGCATCAACTGCTGCGATGTGGCTTTATCCGTCGCGGGCTGAGCCTGGCAAACCTGCGGCGCAGCAAGCCCCAGCAGCAACGTGAAGGCAGCCAGTGTCCAGATGGAAAAGCGAGCGCGATCAGCGAACGGGAGCAAACGGATCTTCATTTTTCTTCTTAGCCGGCTTGCCGGGCTTCTTCCCGGGCTTGGTGGGACCGCTTGGCGTGTTCGGTTTGTCAGTGGGCGTGTTGGCATCGCTCTTCAGCTCAACCGCCTCGTTGACGTCTGCGTCTTGCTGTAGCTCCAGCTCGCGCGGCAGATATCCGGCGCGCCGCAGCGTGATGCTCAGCTTGCCGCCACTGGATGGCTGCTCGCTCTTCCACGGCGTGACACCCAGCACCTTGCCATCGGAACCGCGGACGACTTCCGCACCTGGTGGCGTGGTCTCTACCCTCCAGATGATGCTCTTCACCATCGGGGGCGGCGGCGTCACGATCGGCTGAGGATCAGGACGACGCAACACAACCGCCAAGCCGATGGCCGAAAGCACCACCGCAGTCGCTGCTGGAATCGCAAGCCGCTTCAGGCGCTCAGCCGGTGCGCGAATCCGCGTCGGATCCTGAGTCTGCCCGACGCCCATTAAAGACGGCCGCGATGTTGTGTTCGGTCCTGAGGGCTCCGGCACGATCGCTTGCACGCCGGATGTCGCGCTGATCCCCGCAGCGTTGGCAAAGGGGCTGTTTTCCAGCCCTGGAGCACTTCCTCCAGGGGGACGCACGACCGAGAGCACACCCGTGCCCTTGATGCCGAAGCCTTCGATGCGCTGAACAACTTCCGCCATCGATGGGCGAGCCGCAGGATCCTTGGCCAGCATCGAGCTGACCAGCGCTTCGATATGCGGCGGAATGCTGGGATCGACCTCACGTAGCTGCGGTGGCTGGCTATAGATATGCAGCGCCATGAGCGCGCCCGTGCCGTCGGCATCAAACGGCGGCTTGCCGGCCAGCATCTCGAACATCATGACGCCCAGCGCATAGACGTCGGTCTTGACATCGACCTTGGCTGCACCGCGGCACTGCTCGGGCGACATATAGCGCGGCGTCCCCATCACGGCACCGGCCTGTGTCAGCCCCGTGTTGTGCTTGTCCTGTTCGTGCTCGGTCACGATCTTGGCGATGCCAAAGTCCAGGACCTTGGCGCGCTCTCCGCCCGGCGCTTCCGGGTCCGAGACGATCATGATGTTGTCAGGCTTCATGTCGCGGTGGATGATGCCCTTGCCGTGTGCCGCTGCGAGGGTCGCCGCGATCTGACGCGCGATGCGCAGGGCATCCGGGCCAAGCGATCCACGAATGCGCTTGATGCGCGCGGACAGCGTCTCACCGTCGATGAATTCCATGACGATGTACGCGGTCCCGTCTTCTAGCTGGCCATAGTCGAAGCTGCCGACGATCCCAGGATGCGAGACGATGTTGACTGCCCGCGCCTCATTGAAGAAGCGCGTCACGAGCTTGGATTCTTTGGAATATTCGGCGCGAAGGATCTTGATAGCAACGCGTCGGCCGATCCCTTCATGCAGCCCTTCCCAGACGCTGCCCATGCCGCCCTCGCCGATCTTCCGGACGACTTTATAGTGGCCGACAAGTTTTCCTATCATGACGATCCGTCGAGGTACTGGAAACCCTGTCAGAGCATAGCACGCCACAGAAGCCTGGAGAACCGGCTCAATTGCGCAAGCGGACGGACTCTTCATGCGGCGCGAATCCGCGGGCCGCTTCATGTGGGTTCCATGCAGCGATGTCGTGCTTGGCAGCCAGTGCAGAGAGGCCTGTGATAGGTTGCGCGGCGAACTCATCTGCTACTGGAGTCTCCCCTTTGGCTACATCGGATACGCCCCGTTCTGCTCATGCACGGCCCACCGCTGGGCACGAGCACTCGTCTGCCGCGCAGCCATCGCAGCAGTCTGGCCACAGCGACAACCACGCTGCGTATGTGGCGCTGGTCCATGCACTCCTTGAGCACGATCGCCGTTACTACGTCGACAACAACCCCAGCATCACCGACCACGAATACGACGTCCTGCGCAAGCGACTCGATCGCATCGAAGCCGAGCATCCTGATTGGGTTGTTCCGTACTCGCCGAGCAAGCGAGTCGGCCACGTGCCGTTGTCGGCGTTTCCCAAAGTCGAGCGAAGCGTTCCCATGCTGTCGCTCGACAACACATACAGCGCCGAAGAGCTCGCCGAGTTTGATGAGCGCGTGCGCCGGGGTCTGCGCAGCGCCGGGGATCCAGTGCCCCCGGCCTATATCTTGGAGCCCAAGATCGATGGCATCGGCATCGAGCTTACGTACCGCGATGGCGTCTTCATCTTGGGAACAACTCGCGGCGATGGGCTGGTTGGCGAAGACGTCACCAACAACTTACGCACGATCAAATCGCTCCCCCTTTCTTTGCGCTCACCCGTCGGCCTCACCGTGCGAGGCGAGGTGTACATGCAGCGCGATGACTTTGCGCAGCTCAATGACGCGCGCCTCAAGCGTGGGGAAGAGCCATTCAAGAACCCGCGCAATGCCGCAGGTGGTGCGCTGAAGCAGCTCGATCCTCGGCTGGTCGCTGAGCGTCCGCTGCGCGTGCTGCTTTACGAGCTCGTCGATGAGAGCGGAGCCGGCGAACACGGACATGCGACGCATGCTGCGATCTTGGATCACCTGCGAGCGCTGGGTCTTCCAGTGTCGCGGGACATCCAGCGGGTCGATTCGCTCGACGCACTTCTGACCGCGGTAAGCGCCTGGCAAGCGCGCCGCAACAGCGTGCCCTTTGACATCGACGGCCTGGTGATCAAAGTCGATCGCTTGGCGCAGCGCGCCTCACTGGGCATGACGGCCCGCGCCCCGCGCTGGGCCATCGCGTACAAGTTCCCGGCGCAGCAGGCCATCACGCGTCTGCGCGAAATCGAGCTAAACGTCGGTCGCACGGGAACCATCACGCCGGTCGCGATCTTGGATCCCGTTGAGCTCGCCGGCACCACGGTGTCGCGCGCTTCGCTGCATAACTGGGATCAAGTGGCGCGCTTGGATCTGCAGGTTGGCGATGATGTGCTCGTCGAAAAAGCAGGCGAGATCATCCCGCAGATCATCACCGTGCTACGCGAACGTCGGCATGGGCGAGAGCGTGTACTGCAGCCGATCGTGCCGCCCACCACATGTCCTGTCTGCGGCGATACGCTGATGCGACGAGCCGACGAAGTGGCGCTGCGCTGCCCTGGTACGCGGCCCTGCCCGGCTCAGCTACGCGAAGCGCTGGCGTTCTTCTGCAACCGCGCCGCCATGAACATCGAGGGCTTCGGCGACAAGATCGTCGCAGATCTCGTTGCGCGCGGCCTGGTCAAAGACGTTGCCGATCTGTTTTCGCTGACGCGCGAGCAGATTCTTGCGCTGCCGCGAATGGGAGAAAAGAGCGCCGACAACTTGCTGGCCGCGCTAACCAAGAGCCGCAAAGAGGCGACGCTCAGTCGATTCCTAACGGGCCTGGGCATGCCGCTTATCGGCGAGGTATGGGCGCAAAAGATTGCCGATCGCTATCAGTCGCTCGACCGTTTGTTGCAGCACAGCCCCGAAGAGGTCTTTGCGGCGCTGGCGGCCATTCATGGGTTCGGCGAAGAGCGCGCAGGGGCCGTACGCGACTATCTGGCGCTGGGCAGCACGCGCGCCCTGCTGAACAAGTTCCTGACGGCTGGCCTGTCGCCGCGCGAGCCAGAGCGCACCCTGACTTCATCGACGCTGCTGGGCAAGACGCTGTGCATCACCGGCACCCTGTCGCAGCCACGCGGCGAGATCCAGCGACGCATCGAAGCCGCCGGAGGCAAAGTCACCGGCAGCGTGAGCCGCAAGACCAGCTATCTGGTGATAGGCAGCGAACCGGGTGAAGACAAGCGCAAGGCCGCCGAAAAAAACAGCGTGCCCATCCTCGACGAGGAAGGCTTGAATCGCGTGCTGCGCGGACAATAGCCAGGCTTTTGGCAGAAACGACAAAGCCCACTAGCTGCCGGCCGGCGAAGAAGACGAAGAAGAAAACGACGACGATGAGCGCAGCGCGAGCCAAGTCGATGCACCAAAGAAGATCAGGTGCGCGAAGTTCATGGCCACGGGCATCAGCACGCCACCCAGCGACGGCAAGAGCAAGTACAGAACAAACGCGAATGCCACAAGCAGGATCGGGTTGCACAGCGCCATCCAGCGCGGATAGCTCGTCTGCCTGCGCAGCACCAGCGCGACGTAAAGAAGCGAGATTCCCAAGACTCCCAGGCGCACCCCGATCAAGATGTTTTCGTTGTAATAGCTGGCCTGCTGCAGAAGCGGCGCGAGCAGCTTGACTCCCTGGATATTTCCCGCCTGTTCCGCCAGGGCACGTGCTTGTGCAAGCTGAGCCAAATAGACGCGCGAGCCCAGCCACGCATCCCCCAGCGCAAACGCATACAGCCCCAGGATCAGGATCGCCCGTCGTGCCCACATGGGCGCCGGTCGCAAGCGCTGATACAGGTGGAAGTAGCCGGCGAAATACAGCGGCACCGCAAAGATCGAAAGAAAGTGGCCGATGCGCAGACGCCACGGCGCGACGTAAACGAAGAACTGATAGGTCTCGCTGTGCGCATAGCCTGTCGGTGAATAGTGCAGCGCACACTCACCGAGCCCAGCCAGAAGCGCGCCGATTGCGCCGATGATCCCCGCCCATACGACAGTGCGGGACGACACGCCGTCGCTCACGATCCACCGCCTTGGTTGCCGGATCCCAAGGGCGCTGGTCCCGTCGCTGCAGGCGTATTGGGCGCGGGCGCCGAAGGTGCCCAAGGACTCGCGGCAAGAGGCGGCGCCTGACACGTCAACATCGTGTCGACCTTGGGATCGTCGATCGTCTGACTGCTGCCATCGAGATAGCGGATCAAGACGCGCCGCACCGCGGCTTCGCTGCCCAGCCCAAACGTCAGCACGTGGGATGAGTCGGAAGCCAAGCCTTCGCTGGTGACAAAGTGCGCGTGCAGCGTCCTTCCGCTCGCTGTCTCGACGGTGACGCGGGCCCCAAGCGAGCGCGGCTCATCGCGCAGCGCCACCTTGATGTGATGTGCGCTGCCACCGCGATTCAGGAACGCGCGAGCCGGTCCATTCAAGTTCGCGTACACCAGATCGGGATAGCCGTCGCCGTTTAGATCAGCGACCAGCGGCGTAATCGCAAAGTGGCGATTTTCGATGCCCGCCTGATCCTCGACGGCAGCAAAGGTCTGGTCGTCCTTCTGGATCAGCAGCCGACCCGGCAGGCGAAAGAACGCGTGCCCTGGAAAGTCGATGAAGTTCTGCGCGATCGCGAGATCCTGGCGCCCATCCAGGTTGAAGTCTTCCATCGCCACCCCCCACGAGAACTCATAGTCCGCTGTGCGAGTCTGCTGCGCGACGTCGCTTAGCTTGAATCCGCCGTCGCTGCGCAGAAAGATCAGCTTGGGGTGAAACACCTGATCGGGTCGCAGGTCGCCCTTGGCCATAAACGTCGGAACCGTGGGGCCGACATTGGAAAAGAACAGATCCGTGCGACCGTCGTTGTTGTAATCACCGACGCCGATGCCCATGGGATAGCCATAGACGCGCGAGGTCGGATTCGGTCGATCGGCGAACTTGCAGCCCCCCAGATTTTTCCACGTCTTGACGTGCCCCGTGTCATGCGCGACGACAAGATCCAGCTGATCGTCTTCATCGAGATCGACAAAGGCCCCCTGAAAGCTGTTGTGAACGTATTCCAGGGCCGACTCTTTGGTGATGTCCTTGAACGTGTTGTCGCCGTTGTTCAGCAAGAGCAAGCTCGTCGCGCCATAGCCTTCCTTGTTGAAGATGTTCATGCCTTCCATCTTCGACTTCGGCAGATACGCCGGCACGTACAGATCCACCCAGCCATCGCGGTTCAGATCGGCGAGCGCAAACGAGACCGGGACCGATCGATCGTTAAATGGCGCCGCGAGCTTCTGCCCAACGAAGCGACCGCCGTGGTTCTGGTACAGATAGATTCCGCTCTCGCGAGCGACGAATAGATCGCTCTTGCCGTCGCGGTTGACGTCGATCGTGGCCGCGCCATACGTCGGATCGTGCGGGTCCTTGTGGATGCCGCTGGCCGCGCTGACGTCGACAAAAGCGCCGCCCGTGAAGCGATACAGCGCATCGCCCTGCCCTGCTCCGCCTCCCAAGAACAGATCGGGCACAGCATCGCCGTCCGCATCGAAGAACGCCGATGCCAAAAACGGCAGCGAGCCCTTTTGGTGCCGATGCACAAAGCCGACAGAGATCTCGCTGAAGTGCGGAACGGAAGCCGCATCAATCATCGCATCGGGATACGGATGCGGATGCGCTTTCATATAGAACATCCCCATCATCATCAGACCCCCTGCGATCGGCAGGCCCAGGATCACCTTCGCTAGACGCTTCATCGGCTACCACCTTTGCTGCACCCAGCCGGGTGCGTTCGCCCTGTGAGTCCAGGATGAAGCGATCGCTGCGGACAGGCTATGGGCTGGATTGCCCATGCCGTGCGGTTCGGTCAGCCTCGTGGATGCCGCGTTCAGTCAACCAGATATGGGCCCAATCCTGGTCACGCGAGCACGGTTTGGGGGTTCGTGCGCCTCGTCCGTGTACGGCCCCGGCAGCGTGGGCCAGCCCGTACACGCTGGGCCGTGGGCATTGATTCTTGCGACATAGCGCGGCTGTGAGCCTGCTAGGCTCTGGGCGTGCCCTTGTTCTGGCTCGTCTTGTCGCTGTTTCTTCTCGGCGCTTCGGGTTGCAGCCGCAAGGCCGCGACGAGCCCTCAGCAGAAAAAGCAGACGGGCACGACTGCCGCAAGCGCAGCGCCCGTGGCGGGCGGCTATGTCGATATCTGCGTCGGCGATCGTCACTCGTGCGCGGTGACAGCGACGGGAGGCGTGTCCTGCTGGGGCAGCGCCGAGCAGGGTGAGCTTGGCGTACCGGGACTGCGCCGCAGCAGCGTGCCCGTGGCAGTGGCCATTCCAGATGCAGTGGTGCAGGTGCGCTGCAATCGCTCGCTGACGTGCGCTCGCACCCGCAAAGACCACGTGTACTGCTGGGGCGACGACGAGCGCATGTCGCCGGATCCAGCGACGCAGCCGCTGCCGCCGACAAACGTGGTGGGGCTTGCCGGATCTGCGGATCTGTGGGTGCTGCCCCAGGCGGTCTGCGGCCTCGTTGCCGCCGAGGTGCGCTGCGATGGCTTGGCGCTCGCCGATGCCCCGCTCGGCCTGCGTCCCCTGCGCTTCGTCCCGACGCCACAGCGCACGCAGCAGGTGTGCGTGGTGGCAGCAGATGCCCGTGGATCCGAAGATGCGATCTGCCGCTTGGGGCGCGAAGTGCCGCGTCATGGAGCCCAACCACGGCCGCCGATTGCCCCCAAGAGGAAAGGCGATCTGCGCGAGCGCAGCGACTCGCCATCCGCCGAACGACCACAGACCCAGGCGCCAGCGCAGCCATCCTCACCGCAGGCACCGCCGATCCCCTGGGCAAGCGCCGGAACCCTGCAAGCGGCGGTGTTTTGGGGCGGGTCTCTTTGTCGCTTCTACGCAGCGGGCCCAGTCTGCGATCCGCTGCTTCAGCCCGGCGTGAAAAAGGCGCTTGCCGGGGCCGGGCGAGCGCAGGTGCTGGCCGTCAGCGACGATGTGCTGTGCCTGCGACGCGACGATGGCGGCGCCGCTTGTACGACCTGGATGGGCAGCCGGCTGGCTTATGCCGCGGCAGGGCTGGGACCGCTGCGGGCTCTGGCTCTGAGCGAAACGCACGCCTGCGCCGTCCTGGCCGACGGTAGTGCCCGCTGCTGGGGCGAGGCCAGCCATGGCGAGCTCGGCGATGGCAGCCGCTATGAAATCACCACGCCCCGCGCCGTGTTCCACCATGCCGTCGAGCTAGCGGTGGCTGATGACTTCACATGTGCTCGACGGGCCGACGGCCAGGTTCACTGCTGGGGCGCGCTTCTGCACTGCGACGTCGATGAGCGCTGCGAGCGAGTCATGGCGCCACGCCCGATGCCGATGCCGCAGCCAGCGCGCAGCGTGACGCTGGGATCGTCGCTGTCCACGCGGCGGCTGTGCAGCCAGGGATCCTCGGGCTGGTTCTGCCGCTTTGGCGAGTGGCTGGCCGTGCCGCGGCTGCCGGTGCCGCTTGCCAGCATGCAGGGAGGCTTGCTGGGACAAGACGGGCGGACGTGGGACTGGGCCCCGGCAAACCCGCCCGAGAGCCCCCGGCCGCACTTCTTTCAGCTCGCTGGCCGGCGGGTGGAACGGCTATCCTCCGACGGTTACTGCGCCATCGAGCCCAGCGGGCGCGTGATCTGTGGTCACTGCGGTGTGTGCAGTGCCCAGCAGGCCCGCGAGATCCTCACGACGCTCGTCGAGCCAGCGACGGCAGTGGCGGTCTCGCGCCTGATCCACGACGGCGGAGCGCATGGAGTCTGTGCCCTGACTCGCGCGGGTACCGTTGGCTGCACGGATCTCGATCGCGCGCCATGGCAACGGGCGGACGTGCAAAGACCGCTCTTGTCAGACGCCACAGGCTCTCTGCGTGACGTGCAGGCTCTGGCTTTCGCGGATGCCTCTGCCCAAGGTCTGGGCTTCTTCGGCTGTGTGTTGCACAACGACGGGGGCGTGCGCTGCCTGGGGAACAATTTCGCGGGTCAGCTCGGCGATGGAACCGTAACGTCGCGACGCCAAGCACAGCCGCTGATCGGACTGCCCCCCGCGACAGCCATCGGAGTGGGCCGCGATCACGCCTGCGCCCTTGCACAGACTGGGGATGTGTATTGCTGGGGCAGTGCGCGACGGGGAGCGGTCGGCGTCGGTCTGCCGGGGTTCCAAGATACGCCGACTGCAGTCGCAGGGACGGCGAGAGGCAGCGACGCTCTTGCCCCATCCCCTTGACCGAACGACTCACCCCTGAAGAGGCCAGCGAACGCGAGGCGTCCTCTGCACCGATGATCTCCATCACGAGTTGTGCGACCCTAGCCAAGGTCTACGCATGCGAAGCATACGAACGAATCGCGGCGCGCTGGTGGGACTGCTGGCCTTCGCGCTGGTTGGCTGTGGACGGCAGTTTGGCTTTCAGTCCGGGACGTATCGCGGCCAGGCCGATCCGGGATCGATCGACGAGGCCCTGCTGAACGGTACGGTGCTGGTGATCGATGAACCGGCGCGGACTGCGACGCTGCGAGTGCCCAGCAGGGCGGATGTGGCGCTGCGGCTGATGGACCTGCCCGAGTCATCCTGGTTCCGCGGCTGCCCGACGAACGCATCCACGGCGGTGATGGAGACCTATGCGCTTGCACCCGATCCGCTTCAGGTCGGCTCGCGACTCTTTGTGGCTCCGCTCTTGACCGCGGAGTGCGGGCTGGATTCAAACCCAGCCAGCAATCCGGTGCTGGTGGCAGGTGGTGGCCCGCGCGACAGTGGAGGAGGCGCCTGCTCGACGGGCGTGGACTGTCTGCGCTTTCGCCCCCAGTGACGCGCCCCCCGTCGCTGACCGTCGCTGACCGTCGCTGACCGTCGCTGACCGTCGCTGACCGCAGCCTAACCGGCGCGGATTAGATCGTGCCGCACCGCGTACAGAGCCACCGCCGCACGGCCAGACACGCCCGTCTTGGCATAGATGTGCTCGACGTGGTGATGCACCGTACGCGGCGATAGAGACAAGCGCTGGGCGATCTCTTTGTCCGACAAGCCGCGCGCCAGAAGCTGCACGACTTCGATCTCACGCGGCGACAGCAGCGACGGATGATGACTGCTTGCACCGCGCACAGGGCGATGCCCATCGGCAGCGAGAACGGCCTCAACGCTCGCCGCAGCCAGGCGATTCTTTCGCACCTCGCTGCGCAGCAGAATGGCGGCATCCTTGGAAGATCGCGCGGATCGATAGGCTCGCTCTTGCAGCATGCCGCTGTACGCATCGCTTGCCGCAAGGATCTGTGCTGCCAGATCCAGCTCACCGCGCAGCCCGCGATGGTATCCGCTGCCGTCGAGGCGCTCGTGATGACGGCCCACCAGCGCGGCCACCGGCTGCAGCAGCGGACTGATCGCAAGCACTCGCTCGCCCTGATACGCATGCAAGCGAACACGCTCCCACTCGATGGGGTTCAGTCGACCCGGCTTGTCCCAGATGCCGTTGGGTACGCTGACGCTGCCCAGGTCATGCAGCAGTGCAGCTACGCGCAGCGTCTGCCGGTCGCCTGCCGACAGTCCAAGCTGCTGCGCCGCATGATCTGCCAGCTCGGCAACCATCGGCGAATGCCCCAGCGTATAGGGCGACTTCAGATCGACGAAGCAGGCAAAGGCCCGCGCAAAGCTCTCTAGATCGCCCGCATCCACCCGCCGCTGTGGTGCCGGTTCTGCGTGTAAGAACTCTTCCCACACCGATCCGGCATCAAGGCCCTGCAGGACCTCGGCTTCTCGCTTCAGAAACAGCGCCACAAGCTCGGGATCAAGCTGCCCACCCGCGCGCTTCTGCACTTCGCTGCGGGCAGCCTCGCGACCTGCAGCTCGTCGCTGCAGCTCGACTACATAGGCGATGTGCATGAGGCGCGCCGACAGCATCAAGCCCTCGCCGCGAAACGCGCCTGGCAGGCCGCGCCCGTCGAAGCGCTCGTACATCTGGGCCAGACTCGACAAGACGCCAGGCCCCATCCCCAGATCGCGCGCCAAGGCCATCGCCTGCACGCAGTGGATCGTCGTAAGCTCTGCGCCGCCGTGCTGCGGTCCAACGAAGCGAGCGACCGCGCGGGTCCGCGTCCAGATTCCCGCACCGCGTGCTAGCTCGGTCACCGCGGTCTGTAGCACCGCGGCGGGATCTCCCAAGTCCGTTTGCACAAAGGCCTGGCGCAGCGCGATGTCATCGCCGGCACCGAAGCGAAAGGCCTCCTCATGCGAGGCGCCTGTGCAGCCCAAAAGACGCAGCAGCGCAGCATAGTACGCATCGCTTTGCACGCCGCGCGAACAGCCATACGCCTCGCCAAGTCGGGCGGCGATCAGGGCGGTGCGCAGAGCGGTCTCCATCGGGCAGCCAACGGACAGATCGGTGGCAAGCGACAGGGCACCTAGGATCTCAGCCAGTCGAATCGTGGAATTTTGCACGGCGGCCCCCATTTTGGCGCATCTGCACCGAGCCCCAAACAGCCAAGCGCACAACCCACGCCAGATACTCACTGCGCTTGATATGATTAACACGCTACGACTCGGATTCTGTTCATTGCGCTGCTGCTGTGGGGGGCTGCAGCGCCCTGCGAGGCACGCCCCATCGCCTCTGCTGGTCAGGCTTCACAGCAGCGCGCCCGTACACCGCGGGCCACCCTGCCGCCCTATCTGCAGCTTCCTGCCGATATCGAATCAACGGCAGCCTATCGCTATGCCCAGCTTACTCGCCGTGCCTGCGAGGCCGAGCTTTTGCGTCGCAAGATTCAAACGCGCCCGGCCCGTGCCCTGGGCGTCATGGCGCCGCTGCGCCTGATCGGCCCGCTAAACGGAGTCTATTTCCGCGGCGAAGGCACCGACGAGGCCCGCGCGCAGAGTGTGCATGAGATCGTCGACTGTCGCCTCGTCTTGGCGCTGTTCGACATGGCCAGCATCCTCAAGCGACACCACATCGTCGAGGTGCGGCACTTTTCGATGTACCGCCTGCCACCGCCATCGTGGCCCCCCGGAAAAGTCGCCGATCGACACCTGGGCGCGCTGGCCATCGACGCCGGACGCTTTCTCAAAAAAGACGGCCAGATCTTGGATGTCGATCGGCACTTCCACGGCGCGATCGGTGCCAAGACCTGCGGCCCCGGCGCTGCCCCCAAGCCCGCCACGGCACAGGCGCTGGCACTTCGCGCGCTGCTCTGCGAAATCGTCGCCGACCGACTATTCAACGTCGTGCTGACCCCGAACTACAACGAGCCGCACAAGAACCACTTCCACTTGGAAGTCACCGCCGGCAAGCGCTGGCTGTTGGTCCACTAGGCGCCACGCCCGCGCCGCCCGCCCGGCCAGCTGCTAGGGCAGGTTCAGCGGCTGGCTGCGGTTGCCGAACTTGTCTTGCACCGTCACGGCAAAGCCCATGCTGGCATCGAGCCCAGTCAGGTCGATCTTGAACGAGCCATCGCGCGGATCGATCGCGGCTTGCCGCATGGCCGAGCTTGCCCGACTCACAACCGTAGCCGTCGCCTCGACAAACACCGGCACGTCACCATCGCTGGCCGCATCGATGCGCAGCAAGCGGAAGCCATCGCCCACCGGATACACGGCACGCCCGCCAAGCTGCATCGCGGTCACGCTTGCGGCCACGCGCAGCGCGCCCTCGGCCACCACGGCAAATGGCGTGCTGCTGACGGTGTATGCCCCCGCGCTGGCGCGTCCCTTGGCGGTCAGGCGATAGCGACCGAGCGGCAAGGCGAGCGCTCCTTGCAGGCCTTGGCTGCGATCCCAGCCCACCGCCTGCCACTCCGCCGACCACAGATGCCCACGGGCTCGGCCCGGCACCGCATCGATGGGATCTGGCGTGTACGTAAGCAGGATGTCGCGGCCCAGGCTGCCCAGGACACGACCGTTCTTTTGCCGCACCGCTTCAAATACGCCCGGCGCGCTCTCGCGTTCCAGCGTCACGTCTGGCAGATCGTCTTCGGGATCGCCGCCATGGAAGACAAACGTCGCGCGCCCACTGCCGCGCAGGATCTCGGCTGCGGGCTGCGCCGAAGCCAAGGGCACGACCCGGCTGCGCCGATACAGTCCCGTGGGCAGGCTGGCCGGAACTAGACCGGCTTGTCCACTCGACGACCGCGGCACGCTGACAATCGGTCCAGCGCGATAGACCAATCGGTCAAATCGCTGTCCATCTTTCGGTCCGCCGCGTTCCCCCGCGCGTACCACTTCGCCATCGTCGCGCTCGTTCGAGCTGGCGAGCCGCACCAGCTCCACCGCACGCTCAGCCAGCCACTCGCCTTCGAGCGGACCAAACAGGTTGATCGAAGGCTCATAGCCGCCGAGCAGCCAGTTCTCGACGCCCAGGATGTAACCGACATGCCCCTGCGCATAGCCGATGACAAACGTTGCATCCGCACCCAGCGGCGAGCGCGAGCGCACCAGATCCGCGATCTGCGTCACCGGCTCACCCGGCATGGTGACCAGGACCAGCGACTCTTGTCGGCTCTCTTCGCTGGGCGGCATCGTCGGATCGCCCGTCCGGCGCAGCACCGGAATCTGCCCCAAGCGCAGCGCCGACAGCGTGGCGCGTGTCGTCTCGCAGCTTGGCGAACCTTCTTCGGGCAGCGGCACTTTCAACAAGTCGGCGATGAACTTGCTGGCCTTTCCAATGTCGGCACACGACGCATACGGAATGCCTTGCGCACCAACGATTCCGTCGACGGGCAGCATCGGTTTCTTACCACCACACAGGCCCGCTCCGGCTTCGACGTTGAACTGCGCAATCGGGCTGCGCACGCTGCCATCTGGGGCATAGATCGCGGCCTTGCTGGTATCGACTTCCTGCCCGTCTTGGTATGGCGTGTACGTCATGTCGCCGCGGACATGGATGATGTTTCTCCCATTGGCAACGGCTCGCGTCACCACTTCCAAGGCCGCGGTCTCGCTGGTCGCGATCTTCTGCCACAGCGACAAGATGCGCGGCGCGGCCAGCTCGCCGATCGATTCCATGCGCGCGTAGTTTTCGCAGAGCGACTGCTTGCGGTCGCAGTGCTCGCTGCCAAAGCGACCACGCGGCGAGATGTCGCCGGCCGGCCCTTGCAGATGCATGACCATCACGGGCTGGTCCATGCGATCTTCCAGCGCCAAGTCGATGTGGCCCGAGGCCTCGACCGAGATCAGCGGGTTGCCCTCGCCCGAGACGGTGCCGTGAATCGGGAAGCTGTGCAGAAGAGCCATGGGCTTGCCCGTGCGATCTTCGACGCGCAGCACCAGCAAGCGACTGTCTTTGCGCTTGCCCACTGGCTTGCCGTCGGGACCGGGCAGCGCGTCGTCTTCGTCGCGGCGATCGGAATAGATCTCGTCGCGCGGATCCCAGCCATCCCAGATGCCTGCGCCCAAGCGAGCCGGAGCCGCATTAGCAATCGCGGCGCGAGCCGCCAAGACCAGCGACTTCAACAGCCGCTGATACTGCTGCTCATCGAAAAGGTCCAGGCCCAGCGTCAAGTGAAAGGCACCGTGATACGTGCCTGGAGCGGCGTGGCTGTGGCTGGTGGCGACGATCACGCGCCCGCGTGCTCCGCTTGGGACGCCGATCACGTCGGCGAGCGCAGTTTCCAGATCGTACGTCAGGCGGTCATACGCCAAGCACAGCTCGGCCTTGACCAGCACCACGGCATCATCGCCAGCTTTTAGGTACAGCGCGCGAGCCAGCGGGCGCGACTGCACGCCTGCCGATGGGACGAAGGCACGTGCATGCGGCACCTGGCGATCATCGGGTGCATCCCCGCCCAAAAGTCGCATGCGCCCGGTGTACCCCGACATCGGCGTCCCGACGGGCAAATCGATCACGGCATCGGCCACACCCGCGGTAATCGGCGCTGCTTTGATCGGCTGTCCGATGCCCGCCGAAGCGGGCGGCTCAGGCGCTGCCGCATACGTGCAGCGGGCCATTGCTTTCGGCTTTTCGCCCTCTTTATCAACGGAAGGATCGGCTTGGCAGCCAAGCAACAGCACAGAGAAAGAAGAAATCGCGAGGGCGCTCGTTCGCATCAGAACCTCCGGCCGCGCATCATATCCAGATCTCTGCTTCTCAACGGCGAGACTGCAGTTGTCTTGGCCGAAAGAGCTCGCTGACTGGCCTCGCTGACAGCCCTCGCTGACAGCCCTCGCCAGCGGTCACTTGGGGCCATGCAATCTGTGATATAGACGCGCGCATGTTGTCCGCGTCTTCCTCTGCCCTCGGCTTGCGACGTGCGCTGGTCCTCGATCGCTCGGCGCCCGAGGCAGCACCGTCCTTGTTTTTGCGCGAGGTGCCGGCCAAGCAGCCAGCCGCCGGGCAGGTCGTCGTCGCGCTGCGGGCCGCCGCGCTGAACCGCCGCGATGTATGGATTCGCCTGGGCAAGTACGCGGGAATTCGCCTGCCTGCCATCTTGGGTTCCGACGGTGCGGGCGTCGTGACCGCCATCGGCAGCGGCGTTTCGGACGCGCTGCTCGGCCGCGAGGTCATCATCAATCCCAGCCTGGACTGGGGCTCATCCGAACAGCATGGCGGCGAGTCCTTCAGCGTACTCGGCATGCCCAGCGAGGGGACTTTTGCCGACGAGATCTGCATCGCAGCTCAGCAGATCGTCGACAAGCCACGCCACTTAAGCTGGACCGAAGCGGCAGCCCTGCCCTTGGCCGGTCTGACCGCGTATCGCGCGCTGGTGGTGCGCGGGCGGCTGCGCCCCGGCGAGACGGTCTTGGTCCCCGGCATCGGCAGCGGTGTCTCGACGATGGCGCTGATCCTGGCCAAGCACCTCGGCGCTCGCGTCATCGTCACATCGGGCAGCGATGAAAAGTGCCAAAAGGCGCTGTCCATGGGCGCTGACTTTGCCGTCAATCACCGCGCCGCCGACTGGGATCAGCGCGTGCAGAAATGGTGCGGTCGCTCGCTACCCAACCTTGTCGTCGACGGAGCAGGCGGCGAGACCTGGGCCAAGTGCATCGGCCTATTGGCCACAGCCGGACGCATGGTCTCGTATGGCGCGACCGCTGGCGTTGCCACACTGGATCTGCGGCGCTTGTTCTGGCGTCACATCGACGTGCTTGGCTCGACCATGGGCAGCGAGCGCGATTTTTCCGAGATGGTCGCGCTGTTCTGCGCCGGCTCGCTGCGGCCTCTGGTCGATCAGGTGATGCCGCTTGCGCACGCCGCTTCGGCTTTTGATCGCATGGAGCACGGCCAGCACATGGGCAAGATCGTGCTCGCCATTCACGACACCGTCTGATCGCGACGGCACACACGTACCGCCGCCGCTGCTTTTCGAGGAACTGGATGTCTGCCACCGCCCCCGAGATGGATCGACTCGTAGAAGAAATTCGCCAGCGCGTACTGCAGCAGCTTGCGCAGTCTCCCGGTCGCCCGCCCGCCGCGCAGCCAAGCTCGGCCAGTCGCCCCCTGCGCGAGCAGGCCTGTGATGGTCCCGCCGAGCACTGCTCAGCCTGCGGCCTGTGCTCGGTGCGTCGTCCCGAGGCCGTGCGCAGCGTCCTTGCCGAAGGAGCAGGTCGTATCGGATCCGCGCTGGGCACAGGCGAAGCCCCCAGCGATATCGCGGCGATGATCGATCACACGCTGCTCAAAGCCGAAGCCACCGCCGACGACGTGCGCAAGCTATGCGAAGAAGCGCGCAAGCACCGCTTTGCATCGGTCTGCGTGAATACGTCGTGGGTGCCGCTGTGCAAGCGCCTGCTTGCCGGCAGCGGCGTCATGGTCTGCGCCGTCGTCGGTTTTCCATTGGGCGCGATGGCTCCCAACGCGAAGGCCTTCGAAGCGCGCGAAGCCGTGCGCGCTGGCGCTGAGGAAATCGACATGGTGCTAAACCAAGGCGCGCTGAAGTCGCGAGACTATGGTTTGGTGCAGGAAGACATTCGCAAAGTCGTCGAGGCCTCGCGCCCGGCGCGCGTGAAAGTGATCCTTGAGACCGGCGCGCTGACGCAAGAAGAGAAGGTCATCGCGATCTCGCTGTCCAAGGTCGCGGGCGCCGCCTTCGTCAAGACCTCGACGGGCTTTGGTCCAGGCGGAGCCACCGTCGAAGATGTGGCTCTGATGCGTCGCTTGGTCGGCAATGAAATGGGCGTCAAAGCCTCAGGTGGCGTGCGCACGTGCGAAGATGCCGAAAAGATGCGCAGCGCCGGAGCAAATCGCATTGGCGCCTCGGCGTCGGTGGCCATCGCTGCGGGCTGCACACAAAAAGCCGCATCACCCAGCCCAGCCCCGTCGACAAGCTCGGCGGCGCGCAAGCTGCCCGTGCGTGGCGGAGCGCTCAGCAGCAGCCCGCCATCGAGCCCAACAAAAACAAGCGCCTACTGATGCTGCCTCTGTGGCAAGCTCCTCTTTAGTGATCGAGCCGACCCGCGCGCAGCCAAGCTCAGGGCCCCCCCGGACCACGTCGCGGTGGCTGCCTGCGCTCTTTTTGACCTGCTTGTGCAGCCTAGACTGCAGCAAGCCGCCGTCGCAGCAGTACATCGTGCCGCCGCTGCCGAGTGGTCAGACGCTGCACGTCTATTCGTTCAAAGACTACTTTGTGCCTGAGACGGTGGCCGCCTTCGAGGCCAAGACCGGGAACAAGGTCATCCTAAAGACCTACCAGACCAACGAAGAGATGCTGACGCGCCTTGCGCAAGGCGAGGTCGCGGATGTCGTCTTCCCGTCGAGCTACGCCGTCGAGACGCTGATCTTGGCGCACAAGCTCAAGCCGATGATTCGCGAGCGAGTGCCCAACATCGGCCACGTTCCGGCGGTCATGCGCAACCCTCCCTTTGACGCCGGGCTGCGTCACTGTGTCCCGTACATCTGGACCATGCTTGGGCTGGGCGTGCTCGTCGATGGTATCGATGTCGCTCGCGAGCCGGATCTGGCCGCGCTGTTCGCCGAAAAGGGGCCGCGCGTCGTCATGCCCGATGACCCACGGGCGACGATTGGGATGGCGCTCAAGCTGCTCGGTCGCTCACCCAGCAGCAAGAAACCGGAAGATCTGGAAGCGGCCAAGCAGCTGCTCTTGCGACAGCTACCGCGCGTAAAGGACTACGTCGACGATCCCGCGCAGTCACTGGCCAACCGCAGCGTGCGCATGTCGCTGGCTTGGTCGACTGAGATCTTCGAGTTGAGAAACCGCGATCCCGACGTGCGCTTCGTGGTGCCGCGCGAAGGCACGCTGTTCTATGTCGACTACGCCTGCGTGCTGGGCAGCAGTCAGCAGGCCGATGTCGCGTTTGCCTTCATCAATCACCTGCTCGATCCGTACACAGCGGCCGAGATCACAAACGCCCGCATGCTGGCGCTGGCCAATCAGGAAGCGCGGGCCATGCTGCGTCCCGAGGCGCGCTGGATGTGGGGTCTTTTCGAGGGGCTTGCCAGTCGCAGCCGCAGCTATGAAGTGCTGCGCGACGTCGGCAGCGCGGACACGCACTATCAGCAGGTCTGGAAGACCTTGAAAGATGCGCTGGCGGCTCAGCAGGCCGCGGCCAGCGGCTCGCGCTGATGGAAGGTCAGACGATAGACGCTGTTTTCCGTCTCGACGTACAGCGTCTCATCGTCCGGGTCCTTAAGAATCCGTCGCACAGGCGTCGTCACCATGCGGTGACCATTGGGATCGCGAAAGATCACCATGCCGCGCCCGACGCTGGGATAGCTGACCAGAAGCCCGTGATAGACGCGGCCCAGACCCGCCGATGCGGTCGCGCTGATGGCGACGGCTCCGCTGCTTGAGCGATCCCGGCTGTGGTCCCGAATCTTGCGCGCCGTGACGTTGACCATAGCGACGAAGAAGCCTCTTCATCGTTAGTTTATCGCTGTCTTTCGCCGGGTCTAGGCCATTGTTCGATGTCGCCGAATCTGTTGAGATCTCTAGCGATCTTCGCTGTGGCACAGTGACGCAGCCTGCCCAAGGAGCCCCGTGAAGGAATCGCCGGATGCACACCGTGATTGCCCGCGCTGACCAGCCAGAGTCGCTGCCGCAGCATCCCTGGCTGCGCCGTCTGCCCCTAAGCTCACCCACGCTGCCGCCCGCGCAGCACACCAACCTGTACGTCATCGGCCACGGCGAGCTTCTGCTCGTCGATCCGGGCACCCCGGACGAGGCCGAAAACCAGCGAGCGCTGGCCGTGCTGGATGAACTTGCCGACGAGGGCCACCGTGTCCGCGGCATCCTGCTGTCCCACCATCACTTCGACCATACCTCGGGCCTGTCGCTGCTGCGACGGCGCTTGGATGTGCCGGTGTATGCCCATGCCGTGACGGCGCAGCACCTGCATCCACTAGGGCAGTCGGTCGATCGGCTGCTCGACGAAGGCGATGTGTTGCCGTTTGCGCCACAGGGCCTGCGCGTGCTGCACACCCCTGGACACGCTGCCGGCCACGTCTGCCTGCTCGACCGCGCCAGTCGCAGCTTGATCATCGGCGACATGGCGGCCTCGATCGGCACCATCCTGATCGAAACCACCGACGGCGGCGACATGCGGCTTTACATCCAATCGCTGCGACGGCTGCAGACGCTGGCCCACGAAGACGAGCTACGCCTGTGGCCAGCGCATGGTGCCTCGGTCGCGCCGGGTGCTGCCCTGCTTGCGGCATACATCCAGCATCGAGCGATGCGCGAAGAAAAAGTCATGGCTGCGCTCTCGCGGGGCACGGCCTCGCTCTTGGATCTGGTGCCGCTTGCGTATGACGACAAACCAGATGTCGACCGCTTTCTGGCTGCGCGGGCGATCTTGGCTCACCTGTACAAGCTGCGCGATGAAGGGTACGCCGAAGAAGCCGCGCCAGGTCTGTGGTCGCCGCGTCGAGCCTACTGACCCGCAGGAGCGACGACGCCGAGCCGGATGCGATAGAGGAAGTACGGTGCCTGCTTCTGCATATGGCCACGCGACTGCATCATGAGCTCGCCCAGGTTGCTGTCGGCAATGTACAGGTAGCCGTCGGGCCCAAACGACAGCCCGTCGGCCCAGCGAATGCGCGACGAATGAAACAGCGTCTGCAGCGTGCCGTCGGGGCTGACGCGGGCCAGGCCTCCGTGTTCGATGTCGGTCAGATAGACGTTTCCGTCGCTGTCCGTCGAGATGCCATCGGTCTGTACTTTCCTCGCGAAGCGCTCGACCCGAGTACCTAGCTCGACCTCGCCCTGGCTGGCGCTGCGCAGGTCCGAAGCGCGCACGCGATACAGGCTGTCCTTGGCCATCGGCCCGAAGTACAGCCACTCGCCGCGCCGGTCGAGCGCGATGGAATCGACGGCCACATGCACGTTGAACAAGCCTCCCAGCAAGCGCAGCGGCTTGCCTTTGGCTCGCACCAAGTACGGCTCATCGCTGACCGACTCGTGGCGTTCCAAGCGACGCACGGCCACGCCCCGCGCCACGTCATAGACCACCAGCGCCGGCCGCCCCGAAAGGATGCTGGCATCTGCGATGTACACGAAGCTGCCATCGGCCGCGACAGCCAGATCCTGAAAGAACGAACCGATGCCCGCCACCGACGGTGAGAAGTCGTGGCGATGCACGAGCGCACCGGTCTTTAGATCGAAGGCCATAAGCCGCGGCTGCCGCAGACCATGAAAGCCATGGTCGATGATCCACAGCCGATCCTGACCGTCGATGCGCAGGCCCAGCGGCGTATCGAAAAAGGGCTGCCCCGCTGCCCCCGCCGACTGCAGCTCAGCTTTGGGAAACGCGACGGGCTGGCCCGCGACAAGCTCGGCCACTTTGGTGCCTTCGGGGCGACCTTCGGGATGGAAGGTGAAAAAAATCCGACCGTTTCCCGACACCGCGACGTTCCCCGGTGCTTCGGGCAAGCTAGCCACGACTTCGAGCCGCCGATCCGCTTCTTCCGTCGATAGAATCGGCGGCGTGCGCAGGTCGGGGAAGGGCTTGAGCGCCCCCCCAAAGCGGGCCTTAAAGCCCACCAGCAGCAGCGTCAGCAGAAGGCAAAACCACAGCAGTCCGCGCCCGAGCCACTTCATGGCGCTTTGTCTGCCTTGTCTGCCTTGTCCGCTTTGTCCGCTTTGTCCGCTTTGTCCGCTTTGTCTGGCGGGTTCTGCTTGAGCCACGCTCGCGCCCGTCCGCGCGTCAGAGCGCCTTCGAGATCGTTGATGTTGCGCTTCGCCAAGTCGTCCATCAGCGTGCGGGCCCGCGCCGTGTCGAGCTGCTCGCCCGGCTTGCCGCCGCCCAAAGCAAACGCCAAGGCCAAGCGTGAAAGCGGCCGCAGGCTCGCCACGCTGGCCTTGCCGCTGTCGCTGGTCACCGTCGGGTCGAGCAGCTTCACCACGCCTTCGCGATCCCCGCTGCGTGCCGCCAAGTCGCCGCGTAGCTCACGCGCCCGCGACATGCCCAGCGGCCCGCGGAACAGCTTCTCTAGCTCATCGGCGCGCTCTTCTGCGAGCGCTGACTCTCCGACGCTGCCAAGCAAAAGAGCCCGCAAGACCATGAGCTCGGCTTGATAGCGCTGTCGCTCCTCGGCGCTTAGCGTGGGCGCCGCCTTTTCGGCTGCCTTGTCGGCTTCCGTCTCGGGCTTGTCGGTCTTCTTCTCGCCCGCTGCCGTCGAGCTCTTGCCGTTGTTGTTAAAAAGCTCGCGCGCCGAGTGGATCGAGTGGCCCGCATCGCCCAAGGCCCCGCGCTCTAGCTGCAGGCGCGCAAGCTCGATCAGCGCGTGCAGCTGATCCGCTGCGCGGTCGAGCTTTTTGGCGAGGTCGGCTTCGGCTTGCAGCTCTTTTTCCGCGTTCTGAAACAGGCGCGTCGCCGGCACACCGACCGCTTCAAACAAGTGGCTGCGAGCGCTGCGCATCGCCCCTTCGTGGTGCTCGCTGGGATCGGCAGACGCCGAAAGCGCGGCATAGGCACGACGGGCCGCCACGGGATTGCCCTGGAACAGCAGCGCATCGCCCAGTCGCAGGTTGGCTTTCAGAAACTTTCCGTCGAGCTCAAGCGCCTTGCGCGCATGCTCAACCGCCGGTCCCAAGCTGCCGCGGCGCAGGTGCAAGCTCGAAAGCGAGTCGTGGGCGTTGGCTTCCTTGGGCGCCGCCTCGACGTATTTTTCGAAGGCCTTCTGCGCGTCGTCCAGCTTGTCGCGACGCAGGTTCAGGTGGCCCAGCGCGTTCCACGACGGACCAAACTTGCCGTCGAGCTGAGTGGCTTTTTCAAAGTCGGCCTGCGCGGCATCGAGCTGACCCGTGCGATAGCGCCACAGCCCGCGATAGTGATACGCGCGCTTTTCCGTCGGCAGGCTGGCAACCAGGGCATCCAGTGCCGCCAGCACGGCCGGCCGCCGATCTTCAAGCTGAGCCAGAAGCGCCTCGGCAAACAGGCGCTCTAGCTCGGGCAGTGGCCGACGGGCGAGTGTGTCGTTGGCTTCGCTGATGCGCTTCTTTGCCGCCGCAGCATTCGGCGCCACCTGCGCCAGCAGCACCTGCGCCAGCGCAAGCTGCGAGTCCTTGGCCAGGGCATCGCCGCAGCGGGCGCGAGCCTGTTCGCTGCGATAGTTCTCGACGGCCTCTAGGCAGGAAACAAGGGCGGCCTTGGCCTCGTCATTGCCCGCGGTCAGCGTCAGCTTGGCGGGCTCTGTCGTCGGGGCAGGTGCAGGCGGCGGCGAAGCCGGCGCGGCCGGCGGCGGGGCAGAAGAAGGCACGCCCGGCTGTGCTGGAGCCGCGGGCGGATAGCCGGGATACGCGGGCGGATAGCCGGGATACGCGGGCTGCGCTCCCGACGGATACTGCGGTGGATACTGATTTTGATACTGCGGTGGATACTGTGTCGGATATTGCTGGGGATATTGCTGAGTGTATCCCGTAGTACCAGGTGGATAGGCCGGATACTGCGGATAGCCCGGTGGCACCGCTTGCCCTGGCTGCGCGCCCGGCGCCGATGGATCCCCCTGGGCTGGGGCCTGCGGATAGCCAGGAGCCGGCGCGCCATAGGGCGCGTAGCCCGGCGGTGGATACGCTGGGGCCGGGGTCGGCTGCGCGCTGGGCTCGCCGGCCGGCTGCGCCGCAGCCAGCAAGGGTACGCACAGCACGCCGCACAAAGCCAAGCCAAGCCCCAACGAGCGCCGCAGCGCAGCGTCGCTGAGCAAAGGAACCAGGAGTCGCGAAAGAGTCATGGCAGTCGCCTTTCCGCGTTCATTCTACTTGGAAAACATCGTGGATTGCGTCGGTCGACGGCCACCCATACCGCCGCTCAAAGGACTTCGGCGGGATTACAGGATGTACTTCGACAGGTCGGGATCCGACAGCACGCCGGCCACCCGCTTTTCGACATAGTCGGCGGTGATCTCGACCTGCCACTCGCCGTGCCGACCGACCTCCGGCGCTTCAAACGATAGCTCGTCGAGCACGCGCTCCAAGATCGTCTGCAGACGCCGCGCGCCGATGTTTTCCATCATCTCGTTGGCCTGCGTCGCCAGCCGCGCGATCGCTGCGATGGCATCTTCGCGCCACTTTACGCGCACGCCCTCGGTCAACAGCAGCGCTTCGTACTGACGGCACAGCGAGTTCTCAGGCTCGGTCAAGATGCGCACCAGATCTTCTTGCCGCAGCGGCTCTAGCTCGACGCGAATCGGGAAGCGGCCCTGTAGCTCAGGGATCAGGTCGCTGGGCTTGCTGACATGAAAGGCACCGGCCGCGATAAACAACACGTGATCCGTGCGCACCGGGCCATACTTGGTGGTCACCGTCGAGCCCTCGACAATCGGCAAGAGATCGCGCTGCACGCCTTCGCGCGAGACATCCGGCCCATGCCCACCCCCTGAGCCATGGCCGCCTGCGACCTTGTCGATCTCGTCGATAAAAAGGATGCCCGACTGCTCAGCGCGATGAACGGCTTCGCGCTGCACCTTGTCCATGTCGATCAGCTTGGCCGCTTCTTCTTGCGACAAGATGTGCAGCGCATCGGGGATGCGCACCTTGCGCTTCTTGCGCCGGTTGCCGCCCAAGAGGTTCTGCATCTGCGAAAGATCGATGCCGATGTGTTCCAGACCGCTGCCGCCCAGCGCTTCCATCACGGGCATGGGCTGCTCGGTGACATCGATCTCGACTTCGCGCTCGTTCAGCTTGCCGGCCCGCAAAAGCTCGCGCAGCTTTTCGCGCGTGTGGCCCTCGCTTCCCCGATCGCCATCGCTGTGACTCTCGACGGCCGAAGCCGGCGCCGAGCGGCTGAGCACGCCGCCAGCATTTCGCGTCGCAGGCGGCAGCAAGATATCCAGCAGGCGCTCCTCTGCGGACTCTTGCGCGCGGACGCGAACCTTGGCCTGCTCTTCGTCTTTGACCAGCTTGATGCTGACCTCGATCAGATCGCGCACCATCGAATCGACATCGCGCCCGACGTAGCCGACCTCGGTGAACTTGCTCGCTTCGACTTTGACAAATGGCGCTCCGACCAAGCGCGCCAACCGCCGCGCGATCTCGGTCTTTCCGACGCCGGTTGGGCCGATCATGATGATGTTTTTCGGGGTGATCTCGTCGCGCAGCGGGCCGACCACCTGCTGCCGCCGCCAGCGATTGCGCAGCGCAATGGCAACCGCGCGCTTGGCCGCGTGCTGGCCCACGATGTAGCGATCGAGCTCTTCGACGATAGCGCGGGGAGTCAGGGCCGAAGATCCACTCATGCGATCTCCTCGAATACCAGCTGCGTGTTGGTATAGATGCACAGCTCGCCGGCCAGCCGCAGCGAGCGCTCAGCCACCTCGCGCGCCGATAACTCGGTCGCGTCGAGCAGCGCCCGCGCCGCCGCCATGGCATAGCCGCCCCCCGAGCCGATCGCGGCAGCGCCTCCGTCGGGCTCTAGCACATCGCCGGTCCCCGACAGCACGAACGTGCGCTCGCGATCACAGACCAAGAGCATGGCTTCCAAGCGGCGCAGCATGCGATCGGTGCGCCAGTCCTTCGCGAGCTCGACGGCGGCTCGCGCAAGCTGCTGCCCGTGCTGCTTGAGCTTGGCTTCCAGTCGCTCGAACAGCGCCAAGCCATCGGCTGAGCTGCCCGCGAAGCCACCGAGGATGCGCCCTTCGGCCATGCGCCGCACTTTCCGCGCGTTCGCTTTGAACACCATATTGCCCAGCGTCACTTGACCATCTGCAGCCATCACCACCTGCGTTCCCCGTCGCACACACAGCACCGTGGTGGATCGAATACGCGGCCGCGAGGGCTCATCCGGTGCCGTGGCCAGCGGCTCGCGATCATCCAAGCGCGAGCGTGTGGAGTTCCTGATCCGACTCATGTTTCTTTGGCTTTCTTTCCAGGGCCCGCCGCTTCCGCCGCATGCCGCGGGCTTGTGGTGGGCGGCTTTTCCGTCGAGTCGACGCGGCCCGCGCGAGGGTGGTGAGCAAACTGGTCCCAAAGATACTGCAAATCGACGTGGGCATAGCGCGCCGTCGTTGACAGGTTGCTGTGGCCCAAGAGCTGCTGGATCGATCGCAGATCGGCTCCCGATCCCAAAAGGTGCGTGGCGTAGCTGTGCCGCAGCGCGTGCGGATGGACCGCAGGCACACCCGTCGCCTGGGCCCGACGCAGAAGGATGCGGCGTACATCCCGCACACCCAAGCGCTTGCCGCGCGGCGATAGAAACAGCGCGTCTTCGTCGAAAAAACCCGTGCGCGGGTGACAGAGCTGACGCCGCACAGGCAGATACTCAGAAAGCGCCTGCTCGGCCTTTTCCCCGGCTGGCACCAGGCGATCTTTTCGTCCCTTGCCCGACACCACGCGCACCGACAGCAGACCATCGTCGCCGCGCAGCACCTGCGAGACATCCAGGGCCACCGCTTCGCTGACGCGCAGGCCGGCGCCATAAATCAGCTCTAGCAGCGCGACATCGCGGGCTTCGGCAGCAACGATCGTGCTTGCCGCATCGCCGGACACAGTCGCCGGGCTCTTGGTATCGAGCAGCGCTGCAACCTGCTCGGGAGAAAGAAAGCGAGGCAAGCGCTGCGCCGTCTTCTTAGGACGGACCAAGCGCGCGAAGTTCTCGTCGATCAGCTTTTCGCGCCGCAGAAAGGCACAGAAGCTGCGCAGCGACTGCAACCGCCGCGTCACCGTCACGGCGTCGTCTTGATCGTGGCGGCTGGCTAGGTACGCACGCAGCGAGCGCAGGTTCAGATCGGAAAGCTCGATCGGTCGGTCGAGGCGCGGCGCCAAGAACCAAAGCCAGGCTCGGACATCGCCGAGGTAGGCGCGCACCGTCTGTGGCGACAGCCGTCGCTCTTTGCTCAGGTGGTCGTCGTAGCGCTGCACGATGGGCGATAGACGCGACAGCGCATCGCGCAGCTCGTCGCTGTCTCGACTGGACCCACGAACCATGGCGCGTATCTTAGGCAGCGACGGTCGCGGTGGATATCGAAATCTAGGGCAGCGCGGGAATGCCGCCCTTGCGGGGATCGGCAGCCACACTGAAGCCGCGTGGCTCGGCAGGTCGATCGTCGGCGACCGGAATCGGCGTCGTCGCTCCTGGATCGACCTGGGCGCGCGGGGGACGATAAAACACCGCTTGCACCGCCGTTTCCAAAGCAGCGGGCGTGACGACAAGGCGATGACCACGACGCTGCAGACCGGCGCGAACATCGGCTGCGATCTCGGGCTCGACCAGCACGCTGTCGGGGATGAACTGGGCATGCACGCGGGGAGCGGCAATCGCAGCCTCGACCGTCATACGAAAATCGACGACGTTGATCACGGTCTGCACGACCCCCGTGACGATGGTCGGCCCGCCCGATCCGCCGACACACAGCACCGATCCGTCGGGAGCAACGGCCAGAAGCGGACTCATACTCGATGCGGGACGCTTGCCGGGTGCTACCAAGTTGGCCCCGGTTCCGACCAGACCAAACGCGTTGGGCTTGTTGCTCTGCGCGGCAAAGTCGTCCATCTGATTGTTCAGTAGGACGCCCGTGCGCCCCGCGATCACGTGCGCGCCGAAGCTCAGGTTCACTGTCGTCGTCAAGGCCGCAGCATTGCCGTCCTTATCGATCACGCACAGATGACTGGTTCCATGATCACGAGGCGCCTGCGCGGGTGTATTCCCTTGCGGACGACCGTACTGCGTCGGCTGCAAGACCTGCTCGCGCGAAATAGTGGCGGCGCGATCTTTGGCATACGCCGCCGTGCCTAGCTCAGGGGGCACGGCATCAAACGCAGGATCGCCGTGATAGCGAGCGCGATCCGAAAAGGCATGCTTGAACGACTCGACGATCTCGTGCAGCGTCGACGAAGCGCCAGGTCCTTCAGCGAATACGGGACGTGCATCCAAGATCTGCAGGGTCTCTAGCGCGGTGATGCCTCCTGCGGGAGGCGGCGCAGTAACCACTTGCCAGCCTCGGTATCGCCCCAGAAGCGGCTGTCGCCACACGGGCTTGTAGCTGCGCAGATCGTCCGCCGACAGCACGCCCCCCGCGGCGGCCACCGCATGCAGAATCTCGTCGCCGATGGCGCTCGGTTCCAGTCGGTAGTACGCGGCAAAGCCATCCTTGGCGAGCACTGCCAGCGTCTCAGCCAGCTCGGGTCGGCGCCACTGCTCGCCCTGTTTTAGAGGGGCTCCACCCGGCGCCAAGAGAACGCGCAAGGGATGCCCCGCCCGAAGCTGAGGAACGACGAGAGCGGCACTTCTCGCCAAGTGCCTACCGACGGGAAACCCCTCTTTTGCCAGGCGCAGTGCCGGAGCAATCACCTGCTCAGCGGGCAGCGATCCAAGCTCGCGCAGAGCCTGTGCAAAACCCGCTGCTTCGCCGGGAACACCGACGGCCAGCCCGCCACGGCGCGATCGCTCGGGCACGACCTGCCCGGTCTTTTCGTCGACGAACATGTTGGCGTGCGCCTGTTTGGGAGCGACCTCGCGAAAGTCGAGGACGCGGACCGTGCCGTCGGCCCGGCGAAACACCAGAAAGCCGCCACCGCCAAGACCCGATCCGGCCGGCTGCACAACCCCCAAAGCAAGCGCCGTCGCAATCGCCGCATCGACGGCATTGCCCCCTCGTGCCAGGATTTCGGCGCCGGCCCGAGACGCCAGCTCATGATCCGCTGCGACCGCACCGCGCCCACCCCGCAAGGGCTCGCGATAGGCAGCCTGCAGCTCCCCTGGAACACCCGGCGCCATGACCACCAGCGTGGCCAGGGATCCGACCAGCAGCCGCGGACCGGGTAGCCCCCCGAACCTCGTGGGCAGGCGAACAGTGGGCCGCTTGCTCTCCCCGCTGACCCGATCCCCAGCGCGCTGTGCGGCCTCCCCCCCCAACTGGCCCGGCCCGTTCCCTCCTTGCTCCCCCCCCCGCTTCTCTCGCCGCTTCTCTCGAAGATCCTGACAATCCAGCAGAAAATTCGCTGACATGATATTGTCTCCACCAGCATGAAAGATGCCGCTCTTGTGGTGTCAGGCTGGGCCCTAGGTCACTGCGGTGGTCACAGGCGCCCCATCGCGTGGCCCCCCTTGATGCAGCGTCCGAACCGCAGGCCGTGCCAAGCGCCTGTCATGCCAGCGTAAACCAGATGAGCTGTGGGTTGGTGCCAAGAAGCCGCTAGCGATGAGCGAGAGCAAAGATGTCAACCACTGAGAACCAGAAGGGGACCAAGGGCCCGATCACGCTGAAGATCAAGTTCAAGAGTGGCAGCCTCGAACAGTTTATCGAGCGCTACTCCGTGGACGTCAGCCGGGGCGGCATTTTCATCCGCACGAAAGACCCGCTAGCCGTCGGCACAGCGCTGAAATTTGAGTTTCAGCTGCAAGACGGCTCGCCGCTGTTGAGCGGTGATGGCACGGTTGTGTGGAATCGGGCGAACGATCCAGCCCGTCAGAGCGTCGCGCCGGGCATGGGCGTTCGCTTTGACAAGCTGACTCCCGATAGCGAGCGGGTGCTGAGTCGGATCTTGGCCGAAAAAGATCGACGGGGCGACGCGCAGAAAGGCTCGCGCTTCGACGATGGCATCCGTGCCCAGGGGGGCGATGCCGGAGAAGCGCCGGCCCCCGCCCCCAGTCAAGAGACGCCGAAGGGCAACATGTTCGGTGACGAGCCGACGCGCGCCATGGCCGCCGATCAGGTCAACCGCTTGGCCGAGTCGATCAAGGCCGGAGCTCTTGACGAAGATCAGCCGACGCGACGGGGCTCCATCGCCGACTTCTCGGATGAAGTCCGCAAGTTCGCGGGCGCCAGCAGCGAAGGCAGTGGCTCGCTTCCAGCGATCCCTTCTTCCTCGATTCCCGCGGGGCAGAAGCTGCCGGCCATGCAGCCGATGCAGGCGATCAAAAAGCCCGATGGCTTGCGCAGCACGCTGCTCGGCCAGGGCTTCGGACTGGGGCCTTCGGCAAGTGGCTTGGTCAATCCGGCCGCTGCTCTGCCGACTTCCGGGCCCGGCCGCGAGCCGTCTAGCTCTGGCATCAAGGCCGCTCAGATCCCGATCCCGGAATCCGCGGTGACGCCGGTCAAGGCTGCCGATGCCGCGCAAGTCGCCGAGAGCCAGCGAACCCCGACGGGTGAACCCGACCCGGTGCCCATGCAGGCCAAGCCAAGTGTGTCCGCGCCGAGCCCCTCCTCCTCGGCCATGACGCCTGAGTCGGTGCCCGCTTCTGCGATGGGCTCTCCCGAACGGCCTGGCGCTTCACACAGCGACGGTCCGGGGGTCCAAGCCAGTACACCGGCTCACGTGGCGAGTCCAGTTCCCGCAGCGCCGATCTCGCAGCCGCCAACGCACGCCAGCACGCCAGCACCGCAGCCTGTCGCAGATGCGGCTTCGACCAGCACAAGCGGCGGAGCCCCCAAGGGCCTGCTCATCGGCGCCGCCATCCTGCTGCTGTTGGTCGCGGTAGCTGGCTACTTTGTGCTGCAGGGGCAAAAGCCCCTTGCGACGCCGCCGCCCCCACCGCCGACTCCGCCGATTGTCAACACGCCGCCACCGCAGCCGCTGCAGCCGCCGGTCTTGATCCCGGAAAAGCCCAGCACTCCAGCCGGTACCGATGCGACCAAGCCAGCCGGCGATGCGACCAAGCCGACCGAGGCCAACGGCAAGGCCGGCAGCGAAACGGCAAGCGATGGCGCAGGTCAGCTCGTGACCTCGGAACCACCCGGTGCGCAGGTTGAGTTAGCCGGAAAATCCGTCGGTACCACGCCTGTGCGCATCCCAGGGCTCGCCGCCGGCAAGCTGTACGATCTGCGCCTGAGCCTGCAGGGGTTCCAAGAGGTACGCCAGAAGATCAAGCTGGCGGACGACAACAAAGCGATCGAGATCAAGCTCCTGCCCATCGAGCGCCAGATCGAGATCGCATCCGTGCCCAAGGGCGCAGACGTGTTTGTCGATGGCAAGCGCGTCGGCCGCACGCCGTGGATCATCCGCAAGGCCGAGCTGAACAAGCCGATCAAGATCGAGCTTCGCCGCGCTGGCTTCGAGGTCTGGTCGCACACCGTTTCGGATGCCGACACATTCCAGCTTCGCAACAAGAAGGAAGTGTTGCCGCTGAGCGCGGTGTTGGAATCGCTGGCGAAGAAAGGCGGCAAAGCAGCCGCAACCGGAAAGCGGTCGAGCGGAGCTGAAACCGCCCCGGCCGGCAAAGCCGACGCAGCCACGGACACCGCGAAGCCCGAAGCAAAGCCCGAGGCGAAGCCCGAAACAAAAAACGAAGCAAAGCCTGAAACAAAAAACGACGAGCCGGCGAAAGCGGCGGAGCCCAAGCAGGCTCCTGCTGAAGAAGCGGGCAAGCCGGCTGCTCCATAAGTTCTTCGTTCTGCAGGGTCTCGGGCGCCACGCCCGCCTCTAGCCTTCGCCGCCATCCCGTCCCGCTGCCCGCTTCGCCATCCAATCCAGCTCAACAAGCACGCTGTCCAGCAAAGCCTCCAGCAAATCTCCCAGCAAATCTTCCAGGCCAACTTCTTGGCGCGACAAACCGGAAACACCGCGCCCAAACACGGGCCTGCGCGTGGCAGCTAAGTCCGCGCAGCGCCGCGGATTTTCTGAAAAGAAACCGCTGCGTAGAGCGCGAATCTATGCGATGATGACACCATGCAGATTAGCTCGTCCGCTTCGCTGGACGTGCTCTGTGAGCGGCTCTTGCGGTCAGCCGTTGCACGCAAGGTGCTGATTTGCACCTTAGATGGCTGCGTCGTGGCCCATGCTGGCGATCGGAATATCCTCGCTGGCGTGACCTCGACGGAGTTCACAGAGCTGGCCGCCGAGATGCTTATCGAGACACAGCAAGCGAGCCACCTCGCCGTTCCCGTTGAGGACCGCTTCGCAAAAGTGGGGCGCATGCAGGTCTGTGCTGCTCCGCTTGGGCACCAAGCCCTGCTGCTCGTTCTTTACGATGAACGCAGCGATGCCAATCTGGTCCGCATCCGCGTGCGCCGCGCTCGTCCACAGATGCTGCGCGTGCTGAGCAGCGGCGAACACTCGCCCTCGGTCTGCTAGCGGTACGTGCGTCGAGCCGCTTGCCATCGAGGGCTCTGCCCGAGTAAGCCTATCGTATGATCGCGATGTGGCGCCCTGCGGCAATGGCCGCGCTTTCGGCTCTAGGCCTGGGCAGCTCTGTCTATCTCACGTCCATTCATCTGACCCACCTGCGCACCGGGGCAGCGAGCGTCTGCAACCTAGGCAGCCAGCTCAACTGCGACCTCGTGAACACCAGCTCGTGGTCCGAGCTATTTGGCGTGCCGGTCTCGCATCTCGGTTCGCTGTTCTATTTGGGGATGATCCTTCTGTCTCTGCTCGGAGCAGCCAAACCGGATCTGCGCCCGCGGCTGCAGCCGTATCTGGTGTTGCTTATCGTCGCTGCCAACAGCTTTTCGCTGTTCATGGCCGGCATCTCGTTGTTCGTCTTGCACACCTTTTGCCTGTTCTGCATCTCGCTTTACATCATCAATGCGCTGCTCTTGGGTGTGGTGCTGCCGCAGTCGGTGACGGTCCTGCGCACCCTGCCACAGCACGTCAGTGACGACCTGCGCAGCTTGCGGCGCCCGGCGCCCCTTCTGTTGATGATCGCTGGGCTTTCTGGCGGCTTTGCCTCGTCTTGGGTGCTGCGCACCGCGGGGCACGAAGCGCATCGCCTGGCGGAAGAGCGCAGCCGACCCGTCGCAGCCAGTCCAGGACAACCGCCTCCCCGGATCGAGCGCATCGATCTGACCGATGCGACGGCTCCTAGCGTGGGACCCAGCGAAGCGCCGGTCACGATCGTCGAGATCAGCGACTTCGAATGCCCGTACTGTCAAAAAGCAGCGCAGACCCTGGCCGAGCTACGTCGTCAATACCCCAACCAACTGCGCTTGGTCTTCCGTCATTTCCCGCTCGATCAAAGCTGCAACTCGCTGCTCAAGCGACAGATTCATCCGAACGCGTGTGCCGCGGCTCGGGCTGCTTTCTGCGCCGGGGAACAGGGCCAGTTCTGGGCGTACGCCGAGAAGCTGTTTGACGGCGCAACCGAGCCCGAGGATCTCGACGCACACATGCGTGCGCTGAACCTCAACGAGCCACAATTCCGTCGCTGTCTTACCGATCCAGCCGCTGCTTCACGCATCGCCAAGGACATCGAGCAGTGCGCCAAAGCAGGTGTCGCGGGCGTGCCGGTTCTGCTGATCAACGGCCGCAAGCTGACGGGCGCACAGCCCATCGAAGCCTTCCGCGCGCTGATCGAGGAAGAGCTAGCCGTCGCTCGCAAAAAAGTCCGCTAGATCCTGGGGCAAAGGGCTCTCAGCGGTGACGGGCTCGCCGCTTATGGGATGCGGAAAGACCAGTCCGGCCGCGTGCAGTGCGTGGCGCGGTAGCTCAAGGCCTAGCTCCTCCTCAGCAGTACGAGCTGGATCAGCGGTCTCTTGCAAGCGCTCCACGTGGGACTCGACGTCGTCTTCATCGGGCAGAACGTGCTCTGCCTCTGCGTCAAGCCCCGGATCGGCCTGCGGCAGTGTGCCCAAGCGCTCATCGGACTCACCGTCGCTCTCGCCTTCGATCTCGGCGATGCCGCCGCCGCGTGCGATCCAGCGCAGAAAGACCGTCTCGTCTGGGTACAGCTTGTCACCGACGATGGGGTGGCCGATGGCGTCCAGGTGAACGCGGATCTGATGCTGACGCCCGGTAAACGGCCGGCACTCAAGCAGCGAATAGCGCCGACTGCGTCCCAGCACTTGCACGTCGGTACGCGACGGCAAGCCGCCTTCTTCCAGCGAGCGCACTGCCATGCGCACACGGACCAAGCTGCCGGCCGGGCCGATCGGCTGTTCGAGGACAACGTGATCCTGCGCGGGATGGCCGTGCGCGATGGCCAGGTAGCGTTTGCGAATCAGTCGCTTTTGAAACGCGGTCTTCAGCACCGATGCCGCTTGCGCTGTGCGCGCGACCAGCAGCAGGCCCGAGGTCTCACGATCCAGGCGGTGTGCGACCTGCAAAGACTCGCCGGGAAAGCGCTCGCGCATCACCGCCGTCAGGGTTGAAAAGTGATAGCGCCCCGTCGGATGAATGGGCAGCCCTGCCGGCTTGTCGATGACGTAAAAGCTGGGATCGGCCAAGACCACGCTGAACTCGCGCGGCACGTCGGGCTCGGGCGGGGCCGGTCGACGAAACGACACCAGCTGGCCTGAAAACACGCGCATTCCCGAGCGCGCCACGCGCCCATCGACATCGCAGTCCCCCTCGATCACCCGCTGGATGCGACTGCGCGACAAGCGGCGGATGCGCTTCTGCAAGAAGCGATCGAGTCGCCAGCCGTGGCACTCGTTTTCGACGACGAAGCGCTGCTCGATGATGCTGGGACGAGCTGCTGCAGCGCGGGACGTGGCCGCGGCAAAGGATGGGGCGGATGCGCTCTCGGCGCTGAAAATCGGCGATGGGCTCTGTGCTTGGCTCACGATTGCTGACACCTGCGACGCTGGTTCTTGTTATAACCGCGCGACGGTCGCTCTTCGCGGCCAATCTACTTGCATGAGCCGCTCACCTGAACGTTCTGGAAAAGAGCCAGGCTGGCTGCGCTCGCTGTGGCCGAGCCCACACGAGCAGCTAATCGCTCGTCGGTATCTGATCCGCTATCGCCAAAGTCGCTTTCTCAACTGGTTCGCCGCATTCAGCGTGCTCATCACGCTGGCGATCGAGGCGTACTACTTCCTTTTGCCCGGACAAAAGACCTTCCTTCTGGGCATGGTCGCGCTCGTCGCGCCTTTGTGCAGCATCATCGCCGCGCTGCTCACCGTGCTGTCGGTGTTCAGCACGGTGGCGGTGGTCGGCGTCGTCTTGGGGGTGGCGGCACTGACCGTGGTCATGGCCGTCACATCCGGTTTCCAGGGCGAGATCCGCAATCGCGTGATCGGCCTCAACGCCCACGTGCTGATCTTGAAATACGGTCTCGATTTTCAGGACTACGACGAGACCATGAAGAAGCTTCTGGATCAGCCGGAAGTAAAGGCCGCGTCGCCTTTCGTCTATCACGAGATGCTGCTGGCCAAAGACGGCTTCCGCACGGCGGGTGTCTTGGTCAAGGGCATCGACATCAAGCGGGCCTCTGCGGTGCTGGACATGCAGCGCTGGTTGTTGCCGGGGCCCGACGGAAAACCGCTGTCCTTGGCTGCGCTGTCGCTGGATCAATCGCCCCGCGATGGCGGCCCACCCCTGCCCGGCCTGCTCGTCGGTCGCGAGCTAGCGCGTCGGCTCAAGCTTCAGTCAGGAGAGCGCGTGCGCTTGGTATCGCCGCTCGTCGGACTGGACTGGACTGGCGAGGGAGCCCCGGCCCGCCGCTCAGAGGATCCACCGCGCGTACAAGAGTTTCGCATCGCTGGCATCTTCAGCGCTGGCTTCGACGAGTACGATCGCCGGCTGCTCATGGTCACGCTGCCCAAAGCACAAGAGCTTGTGGGACTGGGCAACACCGTCACCGGCATTGAGCTTCGCCTGCGCGATCAGCACGTCGACGCCGCCCGCCTCATCGGCGACAAGCTGGTGCAGTTCCTGGGCGGTCCGCCGTTCCGCAGCGTCGATTGGGAAGAGCTAAACCACAACCTATTCACGGCGCTTCGCCTGCAGAAAGCCGTCCTAACCTTGGTCTTGTTCCTCATCATCTTGGTCGCGGCGTGCAACATCGTGGCCTCGCTGACCCTGTTGGTCGTCGAAAAGACGCGCGAAGTGGCCATCTTGCGCGCCATGGGCATGTCAGCCCCTTCGGTGGCGTCCGTCTTCCGCACCGCCGGCATGGGCATCGGCGTGCTCGGCACTTCGCTGGGCTTGGTCATGGGGCTTTTGACCTGCGCCTTGGTGCGCCGCCTCGGCTATTTGCTGGATGCCAAGGTCTATATGATCGACCACTTACCGACGGATGTCTCGTCGTTCGAGGTGGCGTTCATCGGCGGCATGACCCTGCTCATCTGCCTGCTTTCGACGCTGTACCCGGCTCTGCGCGCGGCCCGGCTGCGCCCCGCGGACGGCCTGCGCATGGACTAGCTGCGGGGCAGCGGCCACCCCACCTTCTGCCGTCGCAACGGCTTGTGCGGGGGCGTTTTCTGTTCCCTCGGTTCGCTGCAAGAGCACCGCAAGTACCTCGCGATCCGAAAGAGCGGTGTGGCCCACGGCCGAGCGGCGCCCTTCCTCGATCAGCACCTGCCGAAACGCCTGCACCGTCGAGCGCAGAAGCGCCGATGGCGGGGCAGCGGCCGAGCCAGCCAGGAACAGCACCGCTTCGTCGCGCACCCGCTGCGGAATCGCAAGCTTGCGCGGCTTCTTGCGCTGCCCATCGTCCGAGCTAGACCCCGAGGAGTCACCTGAGCTGCCTTCAGAAGACTGGTTCGATGAGTTCGACCCGTTGGAGTTCGACCCATCAGACGACTGGCTGGAAGCGCGCGACAGATCGGGGCCGCTTACCTTCAGGCTCAGGCTCGACGACTCAAACGTCGCCGCCGCAATGCCGGCGCCACCACCCCAGGCGATGCCTGCTGTCGACAGCTCTGCGACGAGCATCAGGCCCACCACGATGCGATCACTCTGTGCCTTGTTCATCTCATTCCTCCGCGCGCTTGAATCTCGGCTGCGTCCCGCCGCGTGGCAGGGAACGACGCAAGGGGACGCAGGCTCAGCGACGCGCTCGCTGCTCTGCGCTGCGCCGCACTGACCGCAAGTACCTGCTCGGCCAGCCAGCGTCGATTGTCTTGCGTCGACTGCCACTCAGCTAGCTCACCGGGAGAGCTTGCCTGCAGAATCCGCTGCGCTTCCTGCCACAGCAGCCGATACGCGGCATCGCGATCGACATCCGGGGGCCGATGCACTTCCGACGGAAACGGAATGCCATAGCCCGACCGCGTAAGCTGCCAAGGAAGCTCGATCCCAAGCCGCGGCAGCAGCACACGCAGGCGACTGAGCGAGGCCGGCATGGCATCCAGATTGCGCAAAACGAAGCGCGCAAAGATGCGCTCTAAGTCGGCGAAGCGCTTCCCCAGGATCAGTCCTTCCAGCGCAAAGGCCTGCGCGCTGAGCGGCAAGCCCTGCTCGACGGGCAGCGCAAAGAGCGACTGCAGCCACTGTCTGCGCTGGTGCGCTTGCGAGTCCAAAAGATACGCTCGCAGCGTGCGCGGAGCCGCTTCTGGCAGGTGTGCCTGCAGCGCTTCGTACGCGCTCAGATATCGACTGCTCAGCGACGGGAAATACAGTCCCATTCGCTCTTTTTCGCGCAAGCCCGCAGGCCCGCTCGGAAGCGGCGGCAGATCGATCAAGCCCGCTTGCAGCAAGGCATCGCGCAGCCCCGCAGGAGTCATGCGCGAGATGCGCTGCAGCGCCGGGTTTGCGCTCGCGCTCTTCAGCAAGCTCAGCGCTTCGCTTGCACAGTTGTTGCTGAGAAAAAAGTAGCGACCTTCATAGCTCCAGTAGATCTCTAGAGCACGGCGCACAAGCTGCTGTAGCTCGTCGCGATCGAGGCGCAGCGGCAAGCTCTCAAGGCCACGCTGCTCGCGCTCGGTGTATTCGATCAAGACATCGGGCAGCGACTTGACGAAGAGCTGCGATACATAGCCGCCGAACAAGCCCTTCCATGCCGAGACCTGCAGGTCGGCCTGCAGGTTGGCGCCAAAGCCGAGCACGATGTGGTCTTGCACATCATCCAGGCACTCTGGCCCTGGGGTCTGGCGCTCGGCACCGCAGATCACCAAGCGAAACATGCCGTGACCGAAGCGACTCGCGATACCCTCGCCGCGCGCTGCCATCAGGTAGTGAACTTGATAGATGCGCTCGGGATCCAAGCGGTACGGCTCGCCGCGGGAATACACGGTGAAGTTGGGGGTACACGGCGCATGCGGAAACGGCCGATAGCGCAGCGCTGCCTCGAAGAACGCATAGCTCGCGGGCCGCCGGCAGCGATACTCGGGATCGAGCAGGAAGTACTCGGCGTTCACTGCCACGCTTTCGGACAAGCTGACGCCTTCATACGGATCAGGCGAGCGCAGGATGAGCTGGTTGCGCGGCGCCAACCGCCGAAACAGACCCTGTCGATCAAAGCGCTGCAGGTGTTGATAGCGCGGATCGCGGCTCAAGCCGGCGTGTGCATCGTACAGGTGCATGACTTCATGCAGCAGCGTGGCCACGGCCAGCTGGTACAGCGATCGATGACCGCAGGAGTAACGCACCGCGACCTTGGGCCCACGCGCGATGATCGCGCGAAACCCGCGATGCAGACGGATGTGCGACGCGCGGGCGGGCGGGTTGCCGCGATCCAGCTCGGCCAGTTCTTGCGGACGACGCAGGCGCGTGCCGCGGGAATCGGTCCCTCCATCAAATGGCGGACAGTCGGGCACTGCGATCGATGGCCCGCGATACAGCGGCGGCTCGGGCGACTCGGGGCGCAGATCGAACGAGACCCGCACAGCCTGCGGCAGCGCAGCTTGCACACGCGCGGGAACGTGGGGCTCGACCTCGCGCAAGAAGCGAGCGAGGACAGGCACCTCATCAGGGCCCAGGCCAACGACCGACAGGCGCAGACCAAAGCCCGTGGGCGCCGCAGCCGCCGGGGACAACGCCGCCAAGAGCAGCACCGACAGCAGGCTCGCCGACGCGCCGATGCCGCGCCACACCGTGCGTCACTTCACGATGTTGAGCAGGGCGCAGAAGCTGCCGAAGACCAAGCCCGCGGCCCCCAGCGTTGATTCGCTTTCGCAGAGCTGAGCATGGGCTCGCTCGATCAGCTGACGCTGGCGCGGCGACAAATGACGACCAAACCACATGAGCAGCATGGTGTATCCGAAGCGCAGGCCTAGAAGGAACGAGGCCACACCCGCAGCGAGGCTGCCGATATACACGACCGGCGCATAACGGATGAAGCTCAGGTACGCGACCATCTTGATCGTGCAGTAGAGCCCACTTGCGACGGCCGCGATCCCCAAAAGGCCCGATAAGGGCGACAGTGCCTGCAGCCAAAAGCGCAAGCTCGGCAGGTGCTTGCCCAGTGAGCGCTCACAGGCTAACGCAGCGACGAGAAGAAGGACCACGCTTCCCAGAAGTCCCATGCCCGCCATTATCACCGCAGCGGGAGGGCGCTCGCAATCAGCAAACCGTGCCCGACGCATTGACAAAGATCGCTCGTCGCGTCGAGTATAAGAGTCAGCATGGCTGCACGCGCAGAGACGAAGGTCGCACCCTCGCAGCGCCTGACTCTCAAAGAGATGGTGCGGGGCGCCAACACCACGCCACGGGCCGTACGGTTCTATGAAGCGCAGAACCTCATTCGAGCGGCGGCGCGCTCGCCCGGTGGGCATCGCTGGTTCCACCGCAGCGAGCTTGCTCGACTGCGCTTGGTGATCGACCTGCGTGAGTGCGGGCTGTCGATCGAAGAGATTCGCGCGGTCTTGTCGGCAAAAAACCAAGGGACCACGCCGCAGGAATCGGCGCTGGCCGTGCAGAAGCTGCTGTCGACGCACCTGCACGATCTGCAGCGCAAGGTGGCCATCTTAGAGCGGCTGGGTCGCGAATTCACCAGCGCGCTACAGATCCTCGATCAGTGCGTACACTGCGAAGATCCCCGCGGCATGGATGCCTGTTCCAGCTGCGAGCTGCCTCGCTTGAGTACAACCCCGGCCAGCTTCCACCAAATCTGGACCCTGCCCACGATGCCCGAGACGGCCGCTGCACCTGTTGCCGACAAAACACACAGCCGCGGCAAGCCCGGCGCCTAAGAAACAACCCACCGGATCTGAAACGTCCGCGCCGCTTGCGGCATCGACTAGCGTGAACAATTGATCATCGCTCGACCCCAAAAGCTGACGCAGCGCCTCCAGCCCCAGCTGGAGCGGCTGCCTATCTTTCCACTGTATCGCGTACAGCTGTTCCCACGGGCGCTGCTGCCGCTTTACATCTTTGAGCCGCGCTATCGCGAGCTGACCGCCCACTGCCTGCAGGGCGGTGGAACCATGGCCATCGCCTCGCTGTTGCCCGGCTTTCGTGAGGACTATCAAGGACGACCGCCCATTCGCCGCAAAGCCGGCGTCGGCCGCATCGTCGCGCATCGGCAAAATCCAGACGGGACGTACAACATTCTGCTGCTCGGTATGGCGCGCATCCTCATCGAAGAAGAGCTGCCGCCCATGGCCAGCTTCCGCGAAGTGCAAGCGCAGCAGCTCTTCGATCACTGGCCCAGTCAGTACGACGCGCAGGAAGGAGCCCGGACGCTTACGGCGCTGGTGCAAAAGCTTGCCGCTCTGCTGCCAAAGGGCGGCGCTGCACTCGGCGAGCTGACCAAGATGGCGCGCACACCGGGTGAGCTTTCGGACGTGCTCTCGGCCTCGCTTCTGACCGATACCAAGCTGCGCCTTCGCCTGCTGCACATGTGCGATGTGGCGCAGCGCATCGATCTGGTCTCAGACTCGCTGATGCGCCTGATCGGCGAGCTGCAGAGCACCCCGCCCTCAGAGCGCAACTGAGCCTCGCCTGCGCTGCGGCCTGGCCGCCGCGCGGCTATAGGTACGAAAGAACGGCCTTGGTGAATTCGGCCGTGTTGGCCTGCCCACCCAGGTCGCGCGTCCGCGTGCGTGCATCGGCCATCGCGGTATACAGCGCGCGTCGCAAGCGCTCGGCAGCGCCCCCTTGGCCAAGGTGGTCCAGCATCATCGAAGCGGCCAGAGCCAGCGCCGACGGATTGGCGATTCCCTGCCCTGCGATATCAGGAGCCGAGCCATGCACCGCTTCAAAGATGGCGGCTCGCTCGCCCAAGTTGGCACCGGGAGAGACTCCCAGACCGCCAATCAGTCCGGCGATCAAGTCCGACAGGATGTCGCCAAACAAGTTCATCGTCACGATGACGTCGAAGCGCTCGGGGTACAGCACCAACTTCATGCACGCCGCGTCGACGATGACATCGTCGCTTTCGATGTCGGGATAGTTCTTGGCGACCTCTTTGCCGACTTCCAGAAACAGGCCATTGGACATCTTGAGGATGTTGGCCTTGTGGATGATCGAGACCTTCTTTCGCCCATGCTTGCGCGCGTACTCGAAGGCATAGCGAACGATGCGCTCGGATCCATGGCGCGTGATCACGGCGATCGACTCGGCAGCGCTGCGCCCTGGGCCGACGAAGTGCTCGATCCCGGCGTAGATGTCTTCGGTGTTTTCGCGCACGGTGACGATATCGACCTGCTCATAACGCGAAGGCACCCCGAGGATGGTCTTGGCTGGCCGCAGGTTGACGTACAGATCAAAGTGCTGGCGCAGCGCAACGTTGACCGAGCGAAAGCCCGTGCCCTTCGGCGTCGACAGCGGTCCTTTGAGCGCCACTTTCGTCTTTTCGATCGACGCCAGTGTCACCTCGGGCAGCGGGTCATGGTGCGTGGGCAGCGCCGCGACGCCGGCTGGGACTTCTTCAAAGCGAAGCCGGGCCCCAGCCCCCTGCAACATCTCAAGCGTTGCATCGCTGATCTCGGGGCCGATGCCGTCCCCGCGAATCAAGGAAATCAGAGGAGCGCTGTCTGCAATGGGCTGTTCGGTCATGTTTCCAGGTCCTATCCAGTGCTGCTGGCTGTAGCTTCCTGCTTCTTACGCAGGATCTCAATGCGCGCCAAGAGCAACATCTTCGCCTTGGCGTCTTCGGCTTTGATCCCCTTGCTGATCAGATGCGACTCTCCTACCCCCACCGCCGCGAGAAGTGCCGAGCCTGTGGCGTCTTCGTCTTCTGATTTTTCTTCCGACGCTTCGGCTGGCTGGTCGCTCGCTTTTTCGCCATCGCTCGCAGGTGCCGCTGCAAGCTGCTCTTCGTACTTCTTGCGCGCCAGATCGAGCGCCTCGCGATAGCGCTCGTCTTTCAAAAGCTCGGCCGCTTCTTCCTCATCCGACTTCACAAAGCGACCGATGATCACCAGCGCCAGAATCCCCAGCACCAGCAAGCTCAGCAGCGACGGAAAGCGATAGAAAAAGGGCTTGGGCAGCTTCTCGACTGGGACGCTCAAAAGATCCGCGGCCTGCTCTGGCTTCAGACTCCAGAACGACTTGCCTTCAAACAGGCAGTACTCACCGCCCCAGGTCCACAGGTCCAAGAAGAACAGACCGAAATAGCTGTACTTGTAACCGACTTCAGCGCCGGGCTTGGTCAGCTTTTCCAGCGTCCCTTTCTTGTCCGAAGGCAGCGGCGCAAGCTGCGAGATGCTGTCGCCATACGTGATCAGAAAAGGAACCTTGGCCTCGGCACGCGCCGGCAGCAGCGACAACGTCCCCAGCACGGCAAGCAGCACCAGACGCGACTTCAGAGACTGCACAGACATCGGCCCCCCCCAGTAGAAGAACAAGTCAGCACACCGTATCACGAAATTACCGCGCTGGGCGTCACGGGACCGATGGTCCGCTTGCTCGACAGAGACCGCGTCGCGCGCTGCGCTTAGATCCCGAACTGCTCGCGAAACGTCTGCGTGAGCTGGGCATGCGCGGTATCGCGAAGCGGTGTGCCATGTGCGCTCAGCAGGTGGCGAAAGGGCAGCGCACTCAGACGCACGAAGTCACTGCTCTTTGGCTCAGCGGCCTGTCGCCAGCCCAGCCCGATATTGGCCGGCTTGATGAAGCCGATGTTGCGCATCAGCGCCGCGGACTCGGGGCTGAAAAACCGATCGGTATCCGCCCAGTTCTGCAGGCTGTCGCAGGCCACCAAGATGCCGCCTTCGCGATCGATCCGCAGGATGCCTTCGGGCTGCTTGGCCGTCTCGAACACGAACAGCGAAGCCGACGGAAACGGCATGCTGCCGCCGGGCGTAAGCTCGACGTCGGTGGGCAGGCCGCTTTCGTGCTGCATACCCGGCAAGGCCCACAGGCGTGCGCGATAGCGATCGACATAAAACGCGTCGTCGATGCCATGGAAAGAACCCAGCTTCACGACATTGCGAACGCGACCCAGCTTATCCAGCGCCTGCAGACCGTCGTCGTCTAGGCGCACCGTGTTGATCAGCGTTAGATCGTCGCCGTCTTTCACGATGGTCATGTTGCGACTGAACTGCCACTCCATCCCTTGGAAAATGGGCCGCGACGTTCCCGTCACGAAATAGACATTGGGAAAGATCGACTCAATCTCGCCATGCGGCAATACGGGTGGGAAGCTGTACATGTGGGCTCCTTGGCTGTTGGGATGGTCCGAAAAGACCTGCGAGCCCTCGCACAAGCCATCGATGCCTGTCAAGCAAGCTGAGCCGCCCGCGCGACCCTCCAGAGCCCTTCGCACCGGGACGCTCCCTGCAGAATACCCCCACGTTGGTGCCGATGTTGGAATCGGTGGTGCTGACGTATCCAATCCATCCGTTGTGCGGGCAGTCGTTGCCTGTGGTTCGGTATCTTCAGTCGCAGGGGCGCCCAGCGGTGGTTGT
>JAEUJZ010000124.1 GCA_016794505.1 Myxococcales bacterium | reverse complement strand
GTTGCTGTTGAACAGGCTTACCGTCGCGTGGCAGCGACGATGTAGCACAGGATGGGGAAGAGGCGTGGTCCTTTTGTGGTCCGCGGGCGAAAGCTAGCCAGAGTGGGCGATAGAACGAGCCCAGAGGGGCACTAGCTACCCAGGCACAACGCGCATGATGCCTGGCTCTAGGCGATGCTACGATAGACGGGGCACAAGTCATGCCGGGACGGAACAGTGAGCATATGGAAGTCGAAAACGGACAGGTCAATGTCGATCAGTGGGACGTGTTGAAAGCACTGAAGGAACTTGCTCCCGAGGAACTGAGGGAAGAGATCCAAGAGTGGATCGATTCGAAAGTAGGACGGATCGGATTTGTGGAGACGTTAGAACAAACAAGCGTAGCCGACGCGAAAGGATGGCGACGTCTGATTGGGCAGTTGCGAAAACTCGAAGCGCCGCCTGCGGTCAAGATCAACCCTAGTACGAAGATTTAGTTGGAGTGGAAGAGGCTGTCGGCGCTTGAGACTGTGACGGCGCGAATCAGCCAAGCATCCAGCGTTGCCATGTTGTCGCAGCTTAGGATGCGGCTGCGGATGTCGTCGGGGATAGGTAGGCCGCGCGCTGCTAGGAAGGACAGGATGCTGGTCGCTTTGTCGCGGGCTTCGCCATGCTGCACGCCGTGACGGAAGATGTCCGCTTCGTAGTGTCCAAGCTCGGCGAGTAGGTGGCTCATCCGCTTTCGCTGCTGGCGCTGCCCGCAATCGGGTCGCGCGCTGCGAGTCCAACACATCGCTACGCCGGTTCGTCGATTTGACGAAGGAATAAGCTCTGGTAGACCTCTCCGCCCCATGCCGAAGCTGCACGATCTCCTCTGTAAGCACCTGCTGCGGGAGGCGCTGGACCCGATTGGCACCGTCGAACTGGAGAAGCCGGTTGCGCCACTCGACGAACAGCGGATCGATGTCTACTGCGAGCTGCGGGCGGAGCTGCCATCGGCGGAGGCGCTGCCGCATCTGGGGCTGGTGCGGCGCATGGCTGAGGTCGAACGGCGATTTCTGATCGAGCCGTTTTCGGCGACGCCGTCAGTTGAGAGCGTCGATGACAACCTGCGCAAGCGGTTCAATCTGCACCATGGGTTGAAGAAGTCGGCGAAGGGATCTCCGACGTCTAAACCAGCCCTGTGGGTGCTGTCGCCGGGACGGCCCGAAGAGGTGCTGCGCGGGTACGCCGCCATGCCGGTGCCCGGTTGGCCCAGTGGCTTCTATTGCTGTCCGCCAGAGCTGGCGGTGTGGGTTGTGGTGCTGGCCGAGCTGCCCAGGACCGCCGACACGATTCTGCTGCGGCTACTCGGGCCTACGACGATGCAGCTGGATGCGCTGCGCGAGCTGGACGCGCAGCCGATGACCGAGGCGCAGCGTCAGCCGTGGATTGATATCCTGGCCGATGTACGTTACTTGTTGGACGAGGCGCAGGAAGCGACTCCCGAGGAGCAGACGATTATGACCGAGCTGAGACAGCGCTGGGAACGCGAGAAAGCGGAGCTGCGCGCCGAGGGCAACACGGAAGGAACTGCGAAGGCGATCCTGACAGTTCTTCTGGCGCGCGGCTTCCAGGTGAGTGATGGCATCCGGCAGCGCGTGCTGGGCTGCAAGGACCCAAGCACGCTTGAGCGCTGGCTGGCCCGAGCGGCGACCGCAGGTTCTGCAACGGAAGTGGTTGCTGCCTAGCAAAGCCGGCGGCACAAGCAGCGTGCAGGGCTGAGGAGCTGAGCCGAGACGAGCGATTTCTCGTGAACGTCTTGTCCTCTGGATTTTGGGCAGTGGGGCTTGCCAAGGTCAGGTGTAGCCACTGCTCAAGTCGAGGCGGGCATGGCTGGCGCGTCGTTATGTGGACTGTCCGCGGATCGCGGCTCTATCGACACAGAACAGGTAGGACTGGGGCAGCGAAGTCCGTTCGGGCGGCTTCGAGGCTGGCGCAGGGTTGGAACGTGGCCCCGACTTGGCCGACGTTCCAAGTGATCAGCTGCCACCGCACAGTGCCGCCCACCTCCGATCGCGCAATCTCTCGCACGCAGCGCATAACCTGCGGCTTGCCGTCTGAGTCCAGTACAGGCGATCCGTCACTACGGATGATCGGGCAGTCGATGGTCTTTAGCTCGTAGGGGACGTAAGTGTGCCCGTCGGTGTGGAAGCGGGCGAACCAGCCGACCCAGAACAGCATTTGGTTGTGCGTGGTGTACGTGTCGCCGATGCGCGACGAGGGCTGCGAGAGCATGGCGAGGTGCTTGTTTTTCGTCGCTGCGCGGACAGGTTGGCGGGTTGGTTGGCGACTTTTGGGGCGGGTGGTGGAGCGTTGAGGGTGACGACGGCGCTGCGGCTTCGCGGACTGTGAACGGACCTGTGGCATAGTGCCTCCCGGTGCGCCAAGGTGTTTCCGCACCCTGGCGTGCTACGGGACCGGCGGGCCGCTTACCCGTCGGTCCCGGTCTTGGCGAATCCCCGGTCGGGGATGAAGCGGTGTGTGGGCTTGTGCTGGCCTCCTCGGACGGCTGGCATAGCGGCGGAGTCTTGTCCGCAGATGCCGAACTCATCGGGAGGAACCATACTCGCAATCGGGGGTCGATCAATAAAAAAGGGCAGACTTTCGTGTAGATATACTCCAAGTAGAGCCACATGGGGCCGCGTGTTAGACGGGGGCGTGGTACGCGGTCGTCGGAACCCTGGTCACTTCAAGCTCGCGAGCCGTCTGAAGCAGCTTCGGACAGAGCTTGGATATTCCCGCAGCAGCCTTTCGGCAGCGGCGGGCTTGACCAATCGAGTCGTCGGCTACATCGAGCAGCAGGAGCGCATGCCTCGCTTGAGTACGGTCGCGAGGCTGGCGAGCGTTTTGGGCGTGGCTCCTGGCTGGCTGGCGTTTGGCCAGGGGGAACAAACGCTAGTCCGAAGTTCAGAGGCGACGGAATTCGCGGCGCGTCTTCAGGCCGTTCGTGCGATGCACGCACTGTCGCGGGCCACGCTGGCGGAGGCGGCTGGCGTCTTGGAGGGATCGGTCCAGCGCATCGAGGAAGGCCGAGGCGAGGCGAACGTCGAGACCGTAGAGCGGCTGGCCATCGCGCTTGGCGTGTCTGCGGCCTGGCTCGCATTTGGCGAAGGGGCGTCGCCCTTCAGCCCGGCCCGTATGGAAGCGGTCAGCGCCACGAACAGAGCTGATTAGCGAAAAGCCAGCGACCGATGCAACCTAGCGCTTCTTCAGGCGCTCTGCCGCCGACAGGCCGAGCCGCATCACGTATTCCCAAGTGCCTGCCCGTGTGCGCAGCTTCAGCCGACGCTGCGCAGCTTGTAGCTGGCGGTAGGTGCTCGGCAGGATTCGAGCGCAGACACTGATACGGGTTCCATCGGGAATGTCGTAGGAGCGGGGGTTTCCGGCTGCCCGTTCCAGCCAGGCCAGAACATCTGTCTCGGAAACCGCGGCGTCAGCGGACTTCCGTGGCCGACGCTCGGCGCCGAACAACGAATCGCTCTCCTCGGGCTGGTTG
>JAEUJZ010000057.1 GCA_016794505.1 Myxococcales bacterium | reverse complement strand
CGCTACGACGCGGACAAGCTCGAAGACTGCCTGTCCCGCTCGGGCTGGGAGCCACGAGAGCGCCTCGCCTACGGCAACAATGCCCGCAGCCACATCACGCTGGGCCTGCTGCGCCGCACGAGCGCACCGGCTGCTTAGGTCGCTGTCGCGCTGCTGTGGTGCTCTGCACATGGCCGCTACACCGCGCAGCAGGTATGAGGCGCGGCGCGAAGACACGGAGCAGCAACGGGTTCCATGCACAGATACGTGCTCGGGCCAGCAGGCGCACTGCGGAGTGCGAGGGATGTGCGCTGACGTCGAGCACGGCACTAGCCAACCGTTCTCGGCGCAGGAACCCATCACGCGCACGCCAAATCGATCGCATCGCAGCCAGCTCCGCAGCCGGTCGCGCGGTCACGGCCGCAGCCAGTTCTGCTGCCGCCAGCGCTCAGCTCCTGATGTCAATTCTGCGAACGCGAGCGGGTGACGCGCTGTCACCGAGCAGAGCGGACTGCCAGAGGCCGCCCGCTATCTCGACGCAGCAGGCGTATTGTCTGCGCCATCGGGATCCACAGCATCCGATTTTCTCGCGGCCTCCGCTGCCCGTGTCCAGAGTCCGTTTTCCATCAAAGTCAGGAGTCTGGCATCGCTGAAGAGCTGGTGGATCTGTCGGCGCACCTTGGGAGGAAGATCCGATGCGGGCTGCGCTGGAAGCGGGCGGCCCGTCTGCAACGCCTCAACTCGCGCCGCGGCATACGCGGCGTAGGAACGTCGCGCAGCGCTGTTGCAGGTCGATGTGATGCGTCCGGCATCAACCTGCGTCAGCGACACGAACGGAGGCGGCAGATGAAACATCGCGTCGGGCCCCTGCATGTGAAGACCGATCCACGTTCCGCGCAGATCAATCGCCGCGCGATTCAGACGCGGGTCGCATGCCACGGTCCGTATTCGTTCGAGCTCGTCTGGCTGCAGGGCAATGTCTGGCGGCGGCGCGGGCTTGCCCACGACGCGAGCATGGAAGCAGTCGAGTTCATGCATATGCGGAGCGTCACGCGAAGGAGCGTTTTGTCCTCTCTCAGCGCCTATGGGTGACTTTGCATTCAGCCGAACGCGAACGCGAAGCATCACACTGCGGCATGCGACGATGCAGTCGTCGGTACGCGGAACTGCAGCCGATCTACAGCAGACCCGTGACGGGCTCCGCTGCGAATCCACGGCAGATTCGCGGCATATCCGCGGCAGAGCCACGGCGTATCCACAGCAGAGTCACGGCGTAGCTGGAATGCACCCGAGGCATCTCCGACCGCCGCATGACATAGATGTCCATCAAAAAGTGAAGCACGTCGCCTGGTTCGCGCCAACGCACGCTGCGCAGGCGGGCGGCTGCACCGCAGATGTCGCGCGGCTGCGCCGCGGAGCCGACACGGCTGCGCTGCCGATCCAGCGCCGATCCAGCGCCGATCCAGCGCCGATCCAAAGCCGCAACCGATACAGCACGATCGCGCCATCGGGAAGTCGGCACCTGTCACAACCGCTGCCGGCGGCATCGCCACTACCGCACGTTCCTCTGGAAGCTGCCCCCCGGCGACTGCCCTCTATCGTCGACCCGACAAGCCCAGCAGCGGGCCGCGACATCACCGCCGCTGCCACGCCTGCCGCGAAGCTACCGACCTGTGTCGCTCGCAACGTCGCACGGATTAAGAAGCTGCCCAACAAAGAGGAGCGAGTCCACCGGTCCGTTCGGCTCGTGGCCCGGAGTGCGTTCGGGAAACGAGGCGCCGCGGGCAGACTTGAGCGCATGTCCTAAACGACCGCGAGGGCGCGATCGGCGGGGCAGATGAGCAACGACGCCTCTGCGTCATTGAAGAGGCAAGACGCGGTCGTGCGGCACTTCCAGCTTGGTGTGGTGTTCGATCGGGCTGGCGACGCTGCGGCGGCGCGTGTTTAGGTCGATGCAGCGCCGAGGCTCTGTCCGTTCACCTACCTGCTGCACGACTTGAGTCTTGCGGCCGAGCATCCGGGGCAGTTTCGCGTGGCGAGCGAGTACGAGGATCGCGTTCTTGCAGTGAAGCACAGCGACTTGACGACCGAGCTCGACGGGGCGCCAGCTTGAAGCGCGGGATGCACAGCCGTGCCAGACCACCGCTTAGAACGCAATCCGGTCCATCTCTTCGCCGAGGAAATCCGGCGCCAGGTGGGCGTAGATCAGCGTCATCTTGATGTCGGCATGACCCAGGATTTTTTGCAGGGTCAGGATGCTGCCGCCGGACATCACGAAGTGCGACGCGAACGTATGGCGCAGCGCGTGCCAGGCTCGCTTGAACGGACGGACGCCAATTTCGGCGAGCGCTTCCGGCAGACCCAGCATGTCGATCTTGCGCCCCATGCGCAGGCGCCAGCGTCCCATCACCGGAAACACCAGCCCCTCATCCGTCTTCGGGCACATCGTCTTCCATTCGAGGAACAGCGGCGCGAGCGCGCTCGGCAGTCGCAGGTGCCGGACGTGGCCGGACTTCGGCTTCAGACGGTACGAGCGTGCGATATCAAGGCGTCGCGTCGTCAGGTCGAGGTCTTGCCAGCGCAGACCAAACACCTCGCCTTTGCGCAGTCCCGTGCGCAGCGTCATCGCCACCGTCACATAGAGCAGCCAGTCGCGAAAGGCGCTCGACGCACGCGCCTTCCGCTCCAGCGCTGTGAGCAGTTTCTGTATCTCATCCTTGTCGAGAAATTCGAGCAGGCTCTCGCGCGCTGGGCGCTCGACACCGACGCAGGGATTCGCGCAATCAACGATGCCTTCCCGCTTGGCCCAGCTATACGCCGTCGAGAGCGGGCGCAGCGTGGACATCACCGTGTTCGGCTTGAACCGCGTGCCGAGCTGGTCGCGCAGCCGTCGGACATCGCCCGGCGTGACCGCCCCAGCCAGCCGTCCGCCCAGCATCGGCAGGATGCGCTTTAAGGCAGAGCGCTGCTCGGTGCGATAGAGCTGGATGTCCTTGATGCGCGGTCGGTTGTACTCGGTGACGTAACGCTCGCACAGCTCGGCGACCGTCAGCTCGCGCTGCGGTGGCGGCTCTGGCTCCGGGCAGCCAACCAGGCCGCGAGCGATGCGCGCCTCGATTTCGACGAGGAGCTTTTTGGCGAGCACGCGGGTGGGTTGATGGCTGGCCCGCTGCTTTCTGCGGCCATCCACATCGCGGTACCGCATGTACCAGCCGATGAACTTGCCGCCCTGCATCTTCTTGACGATGTCGCCCATGGTCACTCCAACAAGGGTGTGGTCCACCTGCTCATGCCGTGGCGTCCGTGTCTTGTGGTCCAAATGTGGTCCACGTTTTCGCATTAGATGGGTGTATATCGGTGGCGATCAAATCAATGATTCTCGACGATAACTTGCATATCCATGCACACTCATCACCACCCATTTACCTCTAACTTCCACTGCTCGAC
>JAEUJZ010000054.1 GCA_016794505.1 Myxococcales bacterium | reverse complement strand
GTCGAGCAGTGGTTCCATTACAGCGCGCAGTTTCAGCGGAACATGGCGGCGCTGCCGCATGATGCGGCGACGGTGGTGTTGCGGACCTTGGCCAGGGGAGAGCTGGTGCTGCCGGAGCAAGATCGCTGGCACTTTTCAGTGCAGACGCTGGATGACTTCTTGGCGCGCATGCAAGCGCCTGTGGCGCCGCTGACCAGCGTGCATGGACTGATGCCTGCAATGCTGCGCGCGACCTCGCCGGGAGTGCGCGGTGTGTCGTGGATCGGTCCGGTGTTGCCGACGCAGCCGATCCGGCCTGGGTGGTCTGTCTTGCCGCCGCTGCGACGCTAACGGCTTCGCGGCGAGGCGGATGGCCGCGGCATCGGCCGGCCCAATGACGTGGAAGGATCGCGACGATGAAGAAAGACTGTCCGACGTGTGGCGGTACCGGCAAAGAGCTTGTGACCTGTGAGGCCTGCCAAGGCAGCGGTCAGATCGACGGCAAAGACTGCCGCACCTGTTACACACAGGGTCAGGTGGTGGTCGTGTGTCGAGCCTGCAAAGGGACGGGCGACAGCGACGAGGATGAATAGGATCAGCGCATCCGGCGATTCCGCGGACGGCTGCCGGTTCGCAGCGCACGCGGACCGCGGCGATGCCGGCTCTGCCCTAGCGCTTCTTGGCTTCCTCGGCGAGCCAGGCTTGCTTGTTGGCGTTCAGCATATGGCGCTCGATGATCCGCTTTTCAGTTCCGACGATGTAACAGTCGGCCCCCTCGCCGTCTTGCCAGGCCCGCGGGTACAGCGTGCCGTCTGGGCCGCGCACGCACTCGCGCAGCTTGTCGGCCATGAAGCAGCGCATCGCCAGCTTGCTGCGGTGCGCGGCGTAAAAGGCCGGCCTCTCGTTGGCGCGGAAGATAACGATCGGTTCGCCTAAGAACGTGGCGATGTAGCTTGCAAGCAGGCGTCCGGTACGGCCATTTCCGTCGACAAATGGGTGAATTGCTTCAAAGCGCTGAAAGAAGTCACCCAGCATCGAAGCAATAACAGCCTCGTCTTCATACTGTGACAGCGGAGCGAGTCGGGCATTGAGATCGCGGATCAAGACAGCGACCAGGCCAGGCACTTCGGCAAAGCTCGGCGCGATGTGCGTGCCAACGCGCACGTTGAATGGCACGGCTTTGCTGCGCAGGGCTCCGACGGCATTTTGCGGAATCGGCACGCCGAAGCGCAGCTGTTCTTCGCAGATCAGGCCCTGCCAGTGACACAGATCCGCGACCACAAGCGGCTGCCGCTTGTTCGCCAGGCTCTGCGCGTGCAAGAACGCACCGACGTGGCCACGCGACGGCTCGGCGTTTTCAGGACGCGAATAGTCGATGCTCGTGATGTTTTCGATGGCATTGCTCTCGTGCAGATATTCCAGAGTGCGCGTGTCTAGGTTCAGCATGGGATGTCCTCGATTCTAATGGGCAGGGTGTTGCTCGGGTTCATTGCGCTGTCGACGGATCGACTCATGAAGACGCAAGGCCGGTAGAAGCGGCGAGGCGACCTGATGTGTCTGCGCAGGCAGCACGGCGTTCCGCGCATCCTGCGTGATGGCGAGCGTTCGTTCGACGCCTTGAGTCACGGAGCGCACGGCATGGTCGGCGGGCACGTTGCCCGTGCCAAAGAGTTCACGAATCCCAAAGACCGCGGTGTTCACCTCGGATCCGACCAGCGTTGCGGGAGGCAGTCCATGGCTCTGCAGAACATAGTCCATGACGAGCCGACACGTGCGACCGTTTGCGTCGGCAAATGGGTGAATGCTAACCAGGCGTTGATAGGCCTGCGCGGCATGCTCGATGGGGGGCAGGTGACCCTGCGCGTTCTCGTGCCAGCGCAAAAAGTCGTCCATGGCCGTGGGAATCTCAGAAGGCGGCAGATAGGCACGCTGCAGCTCCTTGGCGGCGTACGCGTGCTCAGCGTCGGCGCGCAGCCGTCCTGGTACGCCGTTATTGTGTTCTAGCCCGGTCCCAAGCAGGCGGTTGAGATCCTGAATGCTCTGTACCGACAGCGGCTGCTTTGCCTCCACCATCGACCGCACATAGCCATCGGCGCGCAGCCAGTTTTCGTGTACCAGCTTGACGCTTTGATCGGCTGTGCCCCCGACGATGCCGCCGTGCTTTCCTTGCGCTGTACCCGAGGCATGCAAGCGCAGCGCTTGGATGCGCTCCTGGGCCGCTGCGACCGCGGGGTCGGCGGGATTCATGGGCTCTAGGCGCAGCGCTTCGGCGGACTCTTCGATGCGCTGCCAGCGTGCCTGCAGCTCGGCGCGGACCTCGGGCGTAAGCGGGCGGTTCCACAGACGCTGAATCGCCTGGTACATCCGCTGTTCGATCGGCAGTGCGGCCAGTGCGGCAGGCAGTGCGGCACGTGCGGCCGCGTCGGTGCCATGCGAAAGAACCTCGGCAGGAGCGACTGTGCTTCGCTCAAGAAGGCCCAGCCGGCCGGCAGCCCGTCCCGCGTCGCGGGCGACTTTGGCTTCGGCACCGCCGATAAACAGGCTTCCGACATCGAACAGGCCGCGACCCAAGGCTTCGGCCGGCTTGCCTTCCGCGATCGACTTGGCATACGGGGCGGCGAGGGCGCGACCGAGCTGGCGGAAGTACTGCGCGTCCTCGGTCGAAAAGTGGCAGGGATCCAGGCCATAGGCCAGCGCATCTGTGACGCTGCGCGTGCCGTTCGCTGCGTCGTACAGGCCATGGATCAGCCGCGGCGCCATCGACAGCGGGCCCGGCAGGTGCTCGGCCAGCGTGGCAAGGCCCTGCGCTGTATCAAAGGGATGCAGGGCCATGTTGCCTATGCCGGTGGCCAGGCTGGTTGCGCCTTTGACCGCACCTCCCGCAAGCTGCACCGATTCACCAAAGAGTCCGGCCGTGGCATCGGCTACCGCGCCCACCACGGGAACCCCATGACCCCAGGCCGCAATGGATGTTGCACCGTGCTGCAAGCCGGCTTCTGCCCAATCGACGCCCTGATCGATGTGCTGCTCGGCAGCAAGAAGCATGCGACTGCCGGCATGGGTCAGCGCGAGCACTCGCTGCGTGACGTTTGCTGCGGTCTCGCCCAACCACGACGTCGGCTCGGTTGCGGCCTGCGCTCCGGCCGAGCGCATCGGCGGCTCCGTGCTCGGCAGCCTCTGCACGGCCTGTCGCGGCACAGACAGCGACGCTGCACCCACGTCATCGGCCCAGTGCGACATCAAGCGAGCCTGCGCCTGCGTGACGGCATCGCTGTGTGTGGTGTCAGAGCGCGTCAGCGACTGCGCGGGCTGCGGTCGATCGCTTGACCATGCACACGATGGCGGCGCAGAAAAAGGAAGCTGCTCGATCTCTGTGCTCTGGCTCGGAGCCGACGAAGAAAAGAGCGTCTCTGCGTCTTCCTGCGATGTCTGCAATGCCTGCTGCCCCATATGCGTCCCCCTCGGCGTGACGCAGCGAGGACAACGCAAGGCAGGTGCCACGAGCTTGCGCTGCGATTTTCCACGGGATTTTTCGATCGCGTTCACGCCCGCCCCAGATGGCCGCTGGGCAGCGCTGGGCCGTGCGGGGCAACGCGGGGCAGCGACGGAAAGAACGGGCATAGAAGCTGGGCAGCCTCGGCAGCCAAGCCGCTCGGCCCAACGCATGGGGGGCTTCTGACGCAGCGGCTCGCACCCTTTTCTTGGCCGCGGCGCAGGGCAGGCTGCCGTATCCTGAGGCAACTCAGGAAGGAGCTTGTGATGCCGGCCGACGATGCGATCACTTCGCGCAAGGTCAAGACCTCGCGCCTGACCATGCACGTGCTTGAAGGGCCCGGAACGGCCAGCGACCGCCCGGTGTTGTTCGTGCATGGCAATGTCTCAAGCGGGTCGTTTTTCCGCCGAGAACTACTCAGCTTGCCTGCGGGTTTTCGCGGCCTGGCGCCGGACCTGCGCAGCTATGGCAAGACCGAGGCGCTGCCGATCGATGCGACGCGCGGTCTGCGCGACTGGGCCGACGATCTGCACAGCCTGATCGAGGCGCTGGGCCTGCACCAGGGGCCGAAGCTGGTGCTTTTGGGCTGGTCGGTCGGTGGCGCAGTCGTGCTGCAGTACGCCGTCGATCACCCCGAGCACGTGGCCGGTCTGGTGCTGGAAGCGCCGATGTCGCCGTATGGCTTTGGCGGCACACGCGATCTGGTGGGCACGCCGTGCTTCCCAGACTTTGCGGGCAGCGGCGGGGCAGGGGTCAACCCCGACTTTCTCGCACGGCTGGGCCGCAAGGATCGCAGCGAGGAAGTGCCAACCACGCCGCGCAACATCATGCGCGCGTTCTATTTCAAGCCACCGTTCCGCTTGAGCGAAGAAGAAGAAGAGCGTGCCCTCGATTCGACGTTCGAGATGACGCTGGGCGACGGACACTATCCCGGCAGCGCCGCGACGTCCGAGAACTGGCCCGGCTTTGCACCAGGGATGCAGGGCACCAACAACGCCATCTCGCCCAAGTACTGCAATGTGTCGAGCTTTGCCCAGACGCAGCCGCAGCCCAAGGTGCTGTGGCTGCGCGGCAGCGACGACCAGATCGTCTCGGACACGTCGCTGTTCGACATGTCGTTTCTCGGGCAGATCGGCGCGGTGCCGGGCTGGCCCGGTGCCTCTGTTTGCCCGCCGCAGCCGATGGTGGGACAGATGCGGGCAGTGCTGGATGCGTATCGAGCCAAAGGCGGCCAGTATGAAGAGCGGGTGCTCGCCGACTGCGGTCACTCGCCCCACTTGGAAAAGCCCGAGGCGTTCGACGCCGCCCTTCGGCAGTTCTTGCAGTCGCTATAGCGCCGATCGCAGCGCCCAGGAATGGTCGGGCTGCGCGAACGCTAGGCAGCGACGCGGGCCGATGGACGCAGGCCAGCGTGCGGGGTGGTGCTGCTGATCCGTTGGATGGCTGGCGCGGCGGTGGTGGGGCGCACGAGCAGCGTGCGTGGGGCGGGCTGGCCTTCGAGCAGTGTGCTGGCCAGAAGCGTCGCCGGTCGAATCATGCGGCGCTGCACGTCGGCCAAGCTCTCGGCTGCCGACCAGCGACCCGGAGAAGGCAGCAGCGACAGTGTGCAGGACTGCACCAGCGATCGCGCGTGCTCGGCGGCCCAGGCATTCACCTCGCTGGCGATGGCGTGGCTGTCGTCGCTGCGTTGGGTTTCGGCGTCGCTGCTTGCTGCGGCGGGACTCGACCAAAAGAAGCTGGCGCGATCTTCGCCAAGAGCCCGCACCAAGCGCTGTTCCCAGGCATATGCCGAGCAGCCGCGCAAACGAACCAGGGCGCCGCGACGGCTGGCTTCACGCACCAGTAGATCGGCACAGGCGTCGAGGAAGCGCTGCAGCAGCCGCGGTCCACTTAGGATCGTCGTGCCCGCGGTGGCTCGTGCGTCTTCGGCGATGGCGATGGTGTCGGGAAGCTCGGCGATGATGCGCAGGGCGGCGGCGCGCTCGTCCGCGAACAGCGGAGCCGCGCCACTTCCCGGCGAGCACAGGTGCCAGCGCGCTTCCCACCACGCCGCGGCCTGCGGTCGCGAGGCCGATCCATCGCGCGATACCGCACTCGCAGAGGGGCGCAAGCGGCCGTGCGGGGTCAAGCGGAAGGTCAAGCGCCCGCGTCGCACCAGCTCAAGCGCCAAGCGTGCGGCGCGATGCCAGGCACGCAGCGATGGCGAATATGTCAGCTCAAACTGAGCATCGGGAGGCTGAGCAAGAAGCGGCAGCGCATCGATCAGCTGCACCAAGGTGCCAGGCACCGAGCCCGCCGCTTGCGGCGCTTTGGGGCTCAGCAAGCGAGCGCGGGCTGGCCAGCCATGGGCGCGCAGCCGAGACAATAGAACCGGAGCAAGCGCGGCATCACCGGCCTCTTTCAGCGATCGTGGATGCTCGGGAAGGAACAGCTCAAACGTCGCGGGACAGAACAGGATCGCGTGCATGAAAAGCACGCTACGGCGGCGGTCTGACAAAGGCGCGCGATCGCGCGAGCTTACGGGCCAAATGGGTTGCGCAGTGCCCCTGGCATCGTCGTCTTGCTGCTCGACTTGCTGCCCGACTTGGTCGGCGAGATCCCCAAGGCCTCGGCGGTGGGGTCGCTGCTCTTTTTCTTCTTCGGCTTGCGCGGCTTGTCTTCACCGGAAGCCCAGGCCTCGTCGGTTCCATCAGCAGTCTTTTTGGCCGCTTTGGCGGGCTTGCTGGCCTTGCTGGCATCGAATGGATCGCGCAGACCGACGCTCTCTTTTTCTCGCTCTTTTTCTCGCTCTTTTTCGCGGCTGCGCTTGCTCTCTTTGCTGCTCTCACTGGCTACGGCGCTGCGCGAGCTGGCCCCGCTGCCGCCACCGTCGTCTTCGCTTTGGCAGCGGGCGGCGAGCTGTCGTGCCTGCTGCAGATCGCTGTCGCGATCGTTGTCCGCGACGCGTCCGATCAGCTCGGCCTGCTGTGCCGCGACACTGCACGAGCCAGCGGCTTGCGCAGCACTGGCCAAGGCCATGTGACGCGACATGAACTGGCTGCGCACTTGGGGAAATGGCTCCCAGGCTCCGACACGGAACGACGACTCGCTGGGGATCTCGGCATACAGCGCAGCAGCGGTGTCGGCTTCACGACGATCGGCAGCGCGCAGGAAGCCACCATACAGCGCGCTTGTGTTCATGACTTCGCTGGCTTGCTCGGCGATGCGCTTGGCGCGTGGGTTTTCGGGTGAGCGGCGCAGGACGAGCTCAGCCGCTCCCAGCGCCGCCTGATGGTTCTTCGCGGTCAGCTCTCGCTGGGCGATTTGCAGGACGGCTTCCTCATCGAAGCGCGGCCCGTTGAGCAGAGCACTGCCGCTGCTTCGCCCAGAGCTGGTCTGCCAAGCCTGCATGGTCAACATCGCAACACCGACGACGGCACCACCGATCGAGGCCCAGAACATCGGCTGCCACGTGCTGCGCCAGGCGCCGCTGGTCGATCGTCCCGCCACCCGCAGGGTCGAGTCGCTGATGCCAGCCAGGTTCTGGTCGGAACGCAGGCCAGCGGCGGCAGCCGCAGCGAGGGCAGCAGTGCCTTCCAAGACCGGTGTCGTGACGGGTGTGGCGGCGGGATCGCTGGACTCTGCGTTCTTGCGGCTCTTGCCACCGATGACACCCGGCAGCGGTTTTTGCGGCAAGCTGGCTGGCGTCGGTACCGGCTTGGCTGCAGTGGGCGCGGCGGCGGCTGGCTTGGGGGGTGCGACCATCGGCATCGGTCGCGTTGGGGTTTCCGATGGACCTGGCGGAGCGCTGGCGCGACCAGACGCGGCTGTCTCGGCAACGCTGGCTGGCGCTGCATCGGTCGCAGCGGGCGCAGCGGGCGCTGCGGGTGTCGCGGAAGCGGCGGGCGAGTGGGCCGCCGCAGGAGCAAGCAGTGGCGCCGTCGCTGGACTGGCAGGTGGTGCGGCATGGGCCACAGGCGCTGCCGGAGCCGTAGCAGCCGTGCTTTCGCTTGGTGCCGCACCGCGCTCTGTCGGTCGTTCCGGCATGGGAGGCAGCGGCACAGGCGAGTGCTGCAGCGCTCGCGGCGCTGCCTTTGCGGGCGCCGGATCAGAGACCTGCGGAGGGTACGGCGTGGGCTCGGCAGGCAGCAGATCGATGTCGAGCGCGACATCGGGCGAGGAGGGCTCTGCCTTTGCGGGCGCCGAGGCTGCTGGCGAGGGCAGGGCGCTGACTGGGCGCAGCGTGCGGCCCGAAGCCGGGATGTTTTGCAGTGCCGCTGGTGCGGCGTCTTGTGCGCGGGCTGCCGTGGGTTTTCCCATCGGTCCACTGCGGGCAGCGCGCATCGGCTCTAAGTTGCGCGGGGCTTCACGCAGCGGTGCGTTCACCGCAGGCGGTGGCGGCAGCGATACGGGGTGCAGGTCGGTGCTCGACTCTCCGATCGGCAGATCGATGGCGCGCACCTGCTGGCGGATTCCTGGCAGAGCGGTGCTCTCGCTGGCCTTGGCCGGCGGCAGCGCAGATGCAGCATCGGAAGCAGCCACGGGCTTGGCCGTGCTGTGGGGCAGCGAAGCCGGCGTGGGCAAGGTCCCCGGCTTGGCCGTCGAGCGCTTGGGGGGCCGACTGGCGGGCGGCAGGCCCATGGGATCAGTGCCGCTCGACAGATCATCGTCCAGCTTCAGATCGGCAAAGCTCTGCTCATCGAACGGAGCGGTCGCGGGACTCTCGGCGGGCAGCGAGGCTGCAACCGCCGCCGGTTGGCTTGAGGTTGGCTCGCTGGCTGCGGCTTCCGATCCGGCCGATGCGCTGCTGCCTTCTTCGTTTCCGTCGAGAAGCGAGGCCTGCAGGGCTCGCCACAGAGCCGCCGCCGTGGCGAAGCGGTCATCGGCCTGGGGCGCGCAGGCCATTTCCAGCACCGCATCAAGGTGTTCGTAGCGCGCCTGGGCCGCCCCAAGTCGCGGCGGGTTTTGCACCGACGCGACAAAGGCCGCCACGCTGGTCGACGTGAACATGCGCTGCCCGGTCAGGCACTCATAGACCAGCGCGCCCAAGGCAAAGACGTCGCCGCGTGGGCTGCACAGCGTCGCCCCGTCTTGCAGCGTCTCGGGTGCGGCATAGCCGACGGCACCGCCCCACTTGATCTTGGGTGTGCCGCGCAAGTGACACATGCCAAAGTCGGTCAGCACGACGCGCCCCGACGACACCGAGATGACATTCGTCGGCGTGATGCCTCCGTGTGCAATGCCAGCATCATGGGCCATCTGCAGAGCGGCGCACAGCGGATCCAAGATGGCCAGGGTCGCGGTGAATGACAGCGGTCCGCGGTGCAGCCGAGTGGCCAGTGACTCGCCTTGCACGAAGCGACAGACCAGAAACAGTGTGCCGGTCATCTCGGTGCCGATGTGATACGGCGCCAAGATGGCTGGGTGCCCGAGCGCAGCAGCGGCGAGGGCATCTTTCTTTACGCGCGCCAAGACGTCTTTGACATAGAAGTGCGCATGCAAGCGCTTGACGGCGCAGGGCTGGCCCGTCTGAGTATCGGTTCCCGCATAGACCACGCCGGAAGGTCCACGGCCGATGATCTTCCCAATCTTGAAGCGCCCCTCTAGGGTGGGTCCGTTGTCTCGGGTCTGAGTCGTCACGACATCTATCATATCAAGTCAGCGCACTCCCTGTGGCTTGGCGTGGCGGAGATTGCGCAAAGCTGCGACCTGGCTTTCGCAGGGCACGCTGCGCCGTGACTTCCTCGACGGAATCTGCCGTCTTCGACGAGAGCAACTGTGATAGTTTGGATCAAAAGGAAGGACACGGCCGATGACACACACGACGTGCAAGAGCAGACTGCGAGAGTCCGCGATGCGGTTTCTAACCGGCCTTTCTTGTTCGTTGCTGCTTGCATTGGCCAGCGGATCTGGCTGCGTCGTCGAGGATCCTGACTACTGCAGCAGCGATGCGGTCTGCGTGCAGAACAAGGGCAGCGACTACGAGTGCAGCGAGTCACAGCACACCTGCGTCCTGCGCGGCCCCAATAGCTGCAAGAGCAATGAGCAGTGCAAGGATCTGTCGTTGCCGCTCTGTGATGTGAGCATGCGCAAGTGCGTGGCCTGCAACAGCAACATGGCCGAAGGCGATGCCGCGTGCGCTCGCTTTGCGGACACGCCATTCTGCGGGTCGAGCATGGCTGGCGGTACTCGCTGCGTCGCCTGCCGCGAGAGCACGGACTGTCCAGCCTCGGCCCCGATCTGCGAGAACCAGGCCTGTCGACCCTGCCGCAACCACGGCGACTGCGAAGGCCCACGCGTCTGCCATGACGGCACGCGCTGTACCGACTCACTGGTCTGCATCGGAGAAGGCGAGCTCGGGCCCGGCTTGGCGGGGCGCTGCGCACTAAACGGCGACCGCGGTCAGGTCATCTATGTCCGCAAGGCAGGCTGCATGACCGGCACCGTGGGCGGCACGACGCTGGACTCGCCGCGCTGCGACATCGAGCAGGGCTACACCACCGCGGTCACGCAGACCAACCGTACGTACATTCGCGTCATCGGCGAGAAGGACACGTCGGGCTACTACAACGCGATGGCTCTGCCGATCCTCAAGGGCAAGTTTGTCTTTATCGGCGCGCCCGTGATGTCGCAGGGGGTCTTGAATCGCGCCCGCATCGTGTCGCAGGGAGCCAGCTTCAAGACCCGAGAGCTGGGCGATGTCACCATCGATGGCTTTGACATCACGCTCAACCTGCCGACCGTCAGCCTGCTTGTCTGTTCTGTCGGCACGGATGCGACGCTGGTTCCGACATACACGGTACGCAACAGTGTGCTGCAAGGCGTGACCTCGCCATCCAACCCCGGAGGCGCAGGGGCCATCGTGGCCAAGCACTGCAACCTGCGCGTGTACAACAACGTCATCGGCGCGCCGAACCAGATGGCGCTTATGGACAGCCGCCTGGGGGCATTTAACGTCGGCATCGCTCTAGCAAGCTACGACTTCGACTGCGACAAAGAAGCGACCGCCGAGATCTTCAACAACGTCATCGCCGGCAATGTCTGGACCGGCCTTGACATGACTGCTCTGCAGTGCCCGCGCTGGCGCATCTCGGCCAGCTTCAACACCGTCGTCGGCAACGGTCGAGTCTTGGGCAGCGTCGGCGGTATCGACGGCCCGCTGCGCCGCATGCCCTTGGTCGATGTCACGATCAGCCAGAGCCTGTTTGCCAACACGCTCGCGGGCGGCTCGCAGTTTCAGAACATCGACCTTTTGGCGTGGCGCGGTGTCATCGCGACGATGGCGGACAGCATCGCGAAGCCTGGCATTAGCAAGGCCGACTTCGAGCTCGATTCCAACTTTCGCTTGAACGCCCAGGCCGCGGTAAACGCGAGCTGCTGCATCGACCAAGCCATCGCAGGAAGCGGCGACAAGTTCCCTGCGTTCGATCTCAACGGCAACTCGCGACCCAAGGGGGCGGGCTATGACATTGGCGCAAACGAAGTGAAATAACGCCTCGCCCCGCGACCTGCCGCTGGCAGCGCGCTGTCTATTCAGACGGACTTCGCACCTCGAAGATCGCCAGATCGCCTTCGCTCTCATCCCTGCGCAGAAGCGGCGTGTGGGCCACGAAGATCAGGCCGGACCCTGCTGACATTTCGCAGACCGCCTCGGTGGCCAGCGTCTCGCCGGGGTTTGCTGTGTGCGCCAAGCGGATCGCTCGCTGCGCTGCATCGCTGCTTAGCGTCGCGGCCGAAGACATCACACCCACCTCAACAGCCGCAGCGACGGGGATGTGGTGCTGCACAGCGCTCTGCACGGTCGAAAGCGCGCAGCGCAGCGCTCGAACGGGCCCATCGAAGTAACCCAGGATCGCGCGCTCGCTATTGGCTTCACTGGTCAAGCCGCGGTGCTTGGCGACCCAGCGATCGAACTGCTCGCGCAGCGCAGGCGGCACGTGGCCCGCTTGGCACGATACGGCCAGGACACAGCCGACAAACTTGCCTGACCGCGGCTCGCTCGGCACCGTGGCCAAGAAGCGCTGAATCGCGTCCAGCAGAGCCTCGGACCCGCTGCCCCAGGGCGCGTGATCTTCGCCGGGCAGCTCGACATAGCGCGCTTCCGGGATCTGTGCCGCGAGCTTCTGGCTGTCGCTGCTTGGACGGTGGCGGTCGGCTTTGCGATGCAGGACCAGCGTCGGTACGTGCAGCGCCGAAAGGATCGGTCGAACGCTCGATCCGGCCGCGATACGCAGCAGGCTGATGGCCTCGCTTGGGCTGGCTGCGTGCCGCAGCAGCATGGCCCAGTGTCGTCGGAACGCTGGGTCGTTTTGCAGCGACGGCGCCACGGTCTCGATGAACAGAGGAGATCCCCAGCGGTTCTGCACGGCCTGAATCTGCGTCTGCAGGGCCAGTTCGTTGGCTGCGCTTTCGCTGGATTCGGCGAGCAAGTGCCCGCTGCCATACAGAATCAGCGCCCGAACGCGCTCGGGATGGAGGGCTGCGAACAGCGCAGCCGCGATGCAGCCATCCCCGATGCCCAAAAGAGTCGCGCGATCGACACCGGCTGCGTCCATGACGGCGCGAATATCCGCGACATGGTGATCGATCGACGGCTGCGCAGGGCGGCTCGACATCCCGCAGCCGCGGCGATCAAAGCGCAGGACACGACAGAACGAAGCCAGCTGACGATAGAAGCTAGCGACCGCCGGAAACTGCACGCTCTGCTCTAGGTGCGTAACCCACTCGCCGCTGATCAATAGATCGGATCCGACGATGCCCTGGCGCACAAAGGCAACGTTGCCATCATCGGCATCCGCCCACTGCGTCAGCGACGTGGTCAGCGGCAGCTCCCAGCGGCGCTTAAGGACGCTGGTGACAAGCACTTCATTCGAGCGCGGCTCTTTATCCATGCCTTGCTCGATGAGCTTGGCGATGTGTTCATAGGCGTGTGCCCAGGCAGCTTCAGTCTCGTGACACCATGCATCGTCGATCGAAGCCAGCGCTTCGAGCAGCGCCTGTCCCATCAGGCTCAAGTGCTGCGACTGCACGCCATAGCGGGCATGGCGGTGGCCTAGCTCCAAAAGATACGGCACCAAGCGCTGCGTCTGTCGCAGGTTTTCGACGCACAGCTTGAGCGCCGACATCAGCATGCGATGCTGCGCGCTGAGATCTTCTGAGAACAGCGAGCGCAGCTGCGGCGCCAAACGAAACAAGTGCTGATAAAAGATCTGCGCCAAGTGGTCGCCTTGGCGGCTGACGCGCAGAAACGATGCCGAGATGCGGTTGACGCTGGCATCGATTTCAGGGACGGACACATTACCCAGGGGGACATAGATCGCAGCCAGCGCTTCCAGCTCGTCACGCACGATGTCGACATGCGCTGGACGATCGTTGGCGGCATGCGCGACGCAGCGATCGATCAAGCGCTTCAGCCCTTCGGGCACATCGGGAAGCTGCGATGTCAGCACCGGGAGCTCGCTGCTGGTGACAAAGCGCGGCAGCTCGGTGATGCGCAGGTGCGCATGCGGCAGCCGACCCACGAGCAGCTCATACAGCAGAAGACCCAGAGAATAGATATCGCTGCGTCGACTGGCCGCGGCACCGCGCCAGAGCTCAGGCGCCATGTAAAGCGGTGTGCCCGCGAGCTGTCCATCGATTGACAGTCCTTCCTGAGTAGGCTTGCCAGGGGGCGGCGCTTCTTTCGACAGCGTGAGCGAGGTGCTCAAGCTGCGCGTGATTTCCTCAGTCGAATCGATGATCATCGCGTCGATCGGCAAGCGCGGCTCGGTCGCTTCTTCTCCCAGGGTCAGCAAGGCTGCCGACGAGCCGTCAGAAAGCGACTCGGGTTCGGCGATCTGAGCCAGCCCGAAGTCGAGGATCTTGATCTCGCCCGCACTCGACATCATCACATTCGCCGGCTTCAGATCGCGGTGCAAGATGCCGCGGTGATGAGCGGCGGCGACTCCGCGGGAGAGGCCTAGGCCGATGCGCAGGACGGTCAGCCAGTCCGCGGGTCGCGGCAGCAGATCCAGCGAGCGTCCATCGACGAATTCATAGGCGATATAGGGCTGGCCAGCGACGTCGCCAATGCGATAGATCGAGACGATATTCGGATGCTGCAGTCGCGCAATAGCTCGCGCCTCGCGCAACAGGCGCTGACGCGCGATCGGATCATGCAGCTTGGGCGAGATCAGCTTGATCGCCACCTTGCGCTCAAGCGCGATATCGCGGGCGAGATACACCGCACCCATCGCGCCCGATCCGATCTGATGCAGAACTTCAAATCCGTCGAAGACGCGTGGTGCTCGCGCCGTGACCTCGGTCCGTCCCATGAAGTGCCCCCTGGCTGCGCACAGACCGTTTTGCAAGATCAGATCCAGGGCTCAGTCCGAGGCCATTCACTCGGATCCCGCGCGTCTGTGCGCAAGCTTTTCGTTGACCCGCAGAAATGCTGCGCGTCGACAAATCACACAAAAATCGTGTCAGCTACAAGGCCCAAGAGGCGTACAGCGGGATTACAGCGGGATGTTGCCGTGCTTCTTCGGTGGGTTTTGCTGGCGCTTATTGCGTAGCATGCGCAAGGCGCTGATGACCTTCTTGCGCGTCTCACGCGGGCGGATGACTTCGTCGATATAGCCAAGCGCCGCGGCCGTGTAGGGATTTGCGAACTTGTCGCGATAGTCGGCTGCGTGTTGCGCTGCGGTCGCCGCTTGTGCCGCCTGCGCGTTTTGTGGATTCTGCGCCGCTGCGGCTGCGATCTGCTCGCGGAAGATGATGTTGACCGCGCCTTCTGGTCCCATGACCGCGATCTCGGCCGTTGGGTACGCTAGGTTGATGTCGGCGCGCACGTGCTTGGACGCCATGACGTCGTACGCGCCACCGTAGGCCTTGCGTGTGATCAGCGTGACCTTGGGCACCGTTGCTTCGACGAAGGCGTAAAGCAGCTTGGCGCCGTGGCGAATGATGCCGCCGTGTTCCTGATCTTTGCCGGGCAAGAAGCCGGGCACATCGACCAGCGTCAAAAGCGGGATGTTAAAGCAGTCGCAGAAGCGCACAAAGCGCGCCGCCTTCACGGATGCATCGATGTCCAACACACCGGCCAACACCGCAGGTTGATTGGCCACGATGCCGACGCTGCGCCCGTCCATGCGGGCAAAACCGACGACGATGTTCTGCGCATGCTCGGGCTGGATCTCAAGAAAGCGCCCGTCATCGACGATCTTCAGGATGATGTCTTTGATGTCGTACGAGCGCGTTGGCTCGACGGGAACTAGCGTGTCGAGCGCCGTGTCTTCGCGCTCGGCTGAGTCTTTGCTTTGCACAACTGGCGGGTCTTCCGCGTTGTTGGCGGGCAGATACGAAAGCAGCTCGCGCAGCATGGCCAGCGCGGACTTTTCGTCGGGACAGCGCAGGTGTGCCACTCCTGATGTGCCGGTGTGCGTGTGCGCGCCGCCGAGATCGTCTTTGCTGACGTCTTCGTGTGTCACCGCTTTTACGACATCGGGTCCGGTGATGAACATGTAGCTGGTCTTGTCGACCATCAAGATGAAGTCCGTCATGGCTGGCGAGTACACGGCGCCGCCCGCGCAGGGTCCCAAGATCAGCGAAAGCTGTGGCACCACACCCGACGCCAGCACGTTGCGCGTGAAGATGTCGGCATAGCCGGCCAGCGACTCGACGCCTTCTTGAATGCGAGCGCCGCCCGAGTCATTCAGGCCGATCACCGGAGCACCGACGCGCATGGCCATGTCCATGACCTTGCAGATCTTCTGCGCATAGGCACCCGACAGGCTGCCGCCAAACACCGTGAAGTCTTGCGCGAACAGAAAGACCTGACGGCCGCCCACCTGGCCATATCCCGTCACGACCCCATCGCCGAGGATCTTCTGATCGGCCATGCCGAAGTCCGTGCAGCGATGGGTCACAAACTTATCCAGCTCGACGAACGTACCGCGATCGCAGAGCTGTTCAATGCGCTCGCGCGCGGTCAGCTTACCGGCTTCGTGTTGACGCTTGATGCGAGCCGCGCCGCCCCCTTGCTGGGCCTGCGCTTCTTTGGCTTCCAACACCTGCAGCGGCGACGGCTTGCCGGCCGCGGTCGCTGGGGCAGAAGCAGACGGAGAATGCGGGGGGATAGAGGTGCTCATGGCCGGCCAAGGTATCCAGATTTGCGCACGCTGTCATCATCAGAAGCGCTCGCCCAGCCGGCTGCCAAGTGGCCAACAAAAGGTGCCTGCCCGCGCTCGCATTCCGGCATTCCATGGCCTGCCGCTTGGGCGTATTCTAAATACGCGTGCGGACCAACGATTGCAGCGATGCCGATCTTGTGCAGGCGGTCGCCCGCGATGACCGGGATGCTCTTTCGCAGCTTTACGACCGCTACGCTGCGCGCTTGCTGGGCCTGGCCGCGCGCATTCTGGGCCGCAAGAGCGACGCCGAAGATCTTCTGCACGATTTGTTCATCGAAGTCCGGCAGCAGGCGCATCGCTACGACAAAGAGCGTGGCAGTGTGGCGAGCTGGCTGACTCTGCGATTGCGCAGCCGCGCGCTGGATCGTCTGCGCTCGCCGGCCTATCGCCGCTTTATTGATCTGGATAGCGCACCCAAACAGGCCGAACCATCGATCTCAGCCGAGGCTGTGGCCGCTGAAAGTGAGCGCGAACCGCTGCACCGCGCGCTGAACGCTTCGATGCAAACGTTGCCCGATGAAACCAGAACCATCCTTGAACTCGTATATTTCAGGGGCAGGTCGCTGCCCGAGGTGGCAGCCGAGATGAACCTGCCGCTGGGAACCGTGAAGTCGCGCCTGCACCGATCGCTGAAGACGCTGCGGGACACGGTAAAAGAGTAAAGGGAATGGACGAACATCTGGCCGAAGAGCAGCTTCTGGATCTCGCGCTGCGCGTGGACGCGCACGCCGTGGCGCATGAGCCCGCTCGGGCTCGCGACACGCAGCACGTGTCCACATGTCCGACGTGTGCAGCGCGGCTTGCGGCCCTGCGCGAAGAGCTGACGGCTGACCTGCTCAGCGACGGGGATGCCGGAGCGATCGCATCGGTACAGCTCAAAGATCGCTTGCTGCGCGGCAGCTATGACCCAGGGGACGCGGCACTGCACGGCTTTGTGCGGCGCATCGGCCTGCTGTTTGATCTCGATGAAGCGGCGGTGCAGAAGGTGCTGCACGACGCGCAGGGCGAGACCGTCTGGGAAGTGCCGGGACCCATCGCGTACTTTCACTTTCAGCCGGGACCCCGGCTGTCGCAGGTGGCCGAGGCAGGTGTCGTTCGCTTGGCGCCCGGCATGACCTTTCCCCGCCATCGCCATCGCGGGGACGAGCACGGCCTGATCTTGCGAGGCAGCTTGCGCGAAGACAACAGCGGCACGATGGGCTATCCGGGTGACATTCTGTTCATGCCCGATGGCAGCGTTCACAGCGTGACCGCCATGTCGACCGAGCCCTGCTTGTTCGTCGTCCTTCTGTACGGCGGCACGCCCGACATCGAATGGTGCTAAAAGAGGCCGATGCCTTCTTCGGCCTCTGTCTCGCGGCGAACCAGCCTGAAGCTTTTGGGAGCGATCGCTGGAACATCGATCGCGGATCGCGCGCTCGCACAAGTGGGCAGCGCCGTCAGCACGCCGCGTTCGCTGGAAGTCAGCACCGCGCCGAGCCTGTTGTGGAACGCGCCAGGGCCGCTGGTTGCGCTGCCGCAGAAAGTGCCGCTGATTCAGCTGACGGATCGTCCGGTGCAGCTTGAGACGCCGCGTCACTACTTCGCCACGCCGCGCACGCCCAACGCCGCTTTCTTTGTGCGCTGGCACCTGCCGTTTCATCCGCGCAGCGTCGATCTGGATGCGTTTCGCCTGCGCATCGAGGGGCACGTGCAGCGGCCACTTTCGCTGCGCTTTGCGGATCTGTTGCGCGACTTCAAGCCGCAGACCGCGGTCGCGGTGAACCAGTGTGCCGGCAACAGTCGCGGCCGCTTTTCGCCGCGCGTTCCGGGATCGCAGTGGGGCCATGGCGCGATGGGCTGTGCCGAGTGGACGGGCGTACGCCTGCGCGATCTCTTGCAGCGCGCTGGGCTGCAGCCGGGCGCTCTGTCGGTGCAGCTTGCGGGTCTCGATCGCGGCGCTGGACCTGAAGGCTATGGCTCGTCGGCGTATCTGAAGTCGCTGGTCATCGACAGCGACATGATCGACGAAGCGATCGTCGCCTATGCCATGAACGGCGAGCCCTTGCCGCTGCTCAACGGCTTTCCGCTGCGCATCGTCTTGCCGGGTTATTTCGCGACGTACTGGGTCAAGGCGCTGTCGGTCTTGCGCGTGCTTTCAGCGGCCGACGAAAACTTCTGGACCAAGACCGCGTATCGCATTCCCGCAACGCCCGATGGCAGCACCACGCCCGAGGCGATCCAAGAGGGCAAGGTCAAGCTGGTGCCGATCGGCCGCATGCCCGTGCGTTCGTTCATCGTCTCGCCGATTGGCGATGACTTCGGCAAGCTGCCGGTGGGCTTGCCGGTGATCGTGCGCGGCCAGGCTTTTTCGGGACACGATCGCATCACCCGCGTCGAGGTCTCGATCGACGAAGGCCGCACCTTTGCCGCGGCCACGCTGGGCGAAGATCAGGGCCGGTATGCCTTTCGACCTTTTAGCTTCCGCTTTACCCCCAGCCAGCCCGGCCGCATCGTCTTGTGCGTGCGGGCCAGCGACGGAAAAGGCAACCGCCAAGGCGACAGCGCGATCTGGAACCCTGGCGGCTATCTATGGAACCGCATCGAGCGGCAGGAGGTGTCGATTGGCGCGATCTAACAAGCCGCCGCGCTGCTTGCCGCGCCTGCTCGCACTGCGCTTTTTCGGGCTGGGCGTGCTGGGGCTTTTTTGGGGATCGTGCTCGCGCGAGTCCACCAAGAAAGTGGCCGATCTGTCCGCGGCCGAGGGCTCGCCTGCGCCGCCGACCGTGACGGTGTCCTGCGCCCCGGAAGCCGACAAGGACGCCGCAAAAAGCGGCCCACCGCTGGGCTTTCTGCGTCAGCCCGCGCCCGCGCGCATCGAAGACAAAGACGTGCGCAGCGCGATGTATTCCGTCGGTGAGTTTCCGCCACATGCGCCGAGCTTGCGCCCTGGTCCCGAAGACGATCGTCAGCTGATCGACGTGTACTGCGTGGGTTGCCACAGCACGGCGTACATCGCAATGCAGCCGCCGCTTTCGCGGACACAGTGGGAAGCCGAGGTGCAGAAGATGCGCAGCGCCTTTGGCGCCGTCGTCCCCGATCCCGCCGCTCAGCGCATCGCCACATTTCTGCACGCGTATTACGGCCGCAGGTAAGAACGCTCTGTCTGGGGTGCGGCGACCGAGCGCAGATCGGGCGCGAAAAAACATCGATCGATGGGGTGACAGATCGCGTGGACTGCGGTGTTCCAGGCAGCGAAGGTCGGTTGCTTGCCAGAGCCGACATAGAACGCCCTTCGCTTAGGAGTCCACCATGTCGATCCGCCCCGTTGCTTCAACTGGTTCGCGAACGTTTCCTGCGCTGCTGACCGCGGTCGTGCGTCCAGGCCTTGCGCCGCATCGTCGTCGTGTCCTGTCGCCGCGAGCGCTCTTTGTTCTGGGGGTGCCGCTCGTCGGCTGCTTTGGTGGGCACGGCCTCTTTGATCCCAGCGAGACCACCATCGATGAGCTGCGCAGCCAGGTCAAGTCCGGTGCCGTGTCTTGCCGTCACGTGGTCGAAGAATATCGCCGCCTGCATCGCTCGCTGGATCCCTCGCTGCACGCGATCACCACGTGGAATGAACAAGCGCTGCTCGAAGCCGATCGCTTGGATCGCATCCCGGTGTGGCAGCGCGGCTCGCTGCACTGCGTGCCGGTGGTGGTCAAAGACAACATCGATGTGGCGGGGCTGCCGACGACGGCAGGCGCGCAGGCGCTGGCGTCGAATCGGGCTGGCAGCAGCGCCGAGATCGTACAGCGCTTCATCGCAGCCGGGGCCATCGTGCTGGGCAAGAGCAACCTGCCCGACTTCGCTCTGGACGGCACCAACACCGTCAGCTCATACGGCGGACAGACCAGCAATCCGTACAAGCAGAGCCTGACCGTATACGGCAGCAGCGGCGGCACCGCGGCAGCGATCGCGGCCAGCGTGGGCGTGATTGGTCTGGGCAGCGACACCTATGGCTCGCTGGTGCAGCCGGCCAGCGCCACCGGCTTGGTCGCCATTCGTCCGACGCAGGGCTTGGTTCCAAGTCAAGGCATCCTGCCGCTGATGACGCTGCAAGACATGCCGGGACCGATGACGCGGACGCTGCGCGATGCCGCCATCGCGCTAGAGCTTCTGGTCGACAAGGCGCAGGCTGGAATGGGCTCCCAGGACTATACCCAGGCGCTCAAGCTCGACGGAAAGCGCATGCTGCAGGTCGGCTATGACCCGCTGGTGTTAAGCGATCTGCCGGCGGTCGGCTGGACCACGCGTCCCGAGGTCACGGCGCTGTTCAATCAGGCGCTCAGTCAGCTGACCCTCGCCGGTCAAAAGACCAAACAGGTCAGCGCGGTGATGCCGCTTCTGCCGATGCTGCAAGAGCTGACCAACGCCTCGTTTGCGTGCATGCCGGTGGACTTCAAGCAGGGCATCAACAGCTATCTGGCGAGCCGCGCTGGGGCCGGGCCGATCAAGTCGCTTTCCGACATCGTGGCAAGCGGTCAGTATCTGACGTCGGCACAGGCGTTTCTGACGTCGGCGCAGGCGCAGACCGACAGCGTGCAAAACAGCATGGCCTGTCAAAAGTACCTGGCCAGCAAAGACAGCGCGGCCAAGGCCATCACGGCGCTTATGGATCAGCAAGAGCTGGATGTGCTGGTCTATCCCGCGGCCACGCAGCCGGCGTACGCGCAGGGGCAGATGCCACCCAAGGGCTGGTTTGGATTTCAGATCTTGTCGTCGCCGACCGGCCTGCCCTCGCTGTCGATGCCGATGGGCATCGAGCCCACGAGCGGCGCACCGATGGGGCTGATCTTTCTTTCGCGCAAGCATCAAGAGGCGGTGCTGATCCAAGCGGCCTTCGCCTTGGAATCGCGGGCCCAGCCGCGGGTCTCGCCCAGCCTGCCTAAGTAATCCGCGCGGCGACGCAAAATCGCCGATACTCATGCGCGGAGGCCATCCCCGCCCATGACTGAAGCGAGCCCGACGCGTTCGGCTGTACCGATTGATTCCCCGTCGAAGAACCCAGCGATTCGTCGCTGGTTTTTGCGTGTCGCGATAGCGCTTGCCGTGCTGCTTTTCGGCGTGCCCTTGTCGCTGTGGCTGTATCTGCGCGGCAGCCTGGCCACGCTCGATGGGACGATCCACGCAAAGGGCCTTTCGGGTCCGGTGCATGTGTCGCGAGATGCGCTGGGCATCCCGACGATCCGCGGTCGCGATCGCGCGGACATCGCCTATGCCACGGGCTATGTCCACGGGCAGGAGCGCTTCTTTCAAATGGATCTTTTGCGTCGCGTCGCCGGGGGCGAGCTGGCGGCGCTGGTGGGGCCGGCAGCGCTGCGCGTCGATCGCGAACATCGCCTGCATCGCTTTCGGGCGCGGGCCCGAGACGGTCTGAGCCTGCTTACAGCACCCGAGCGAGCGCTGCTCGATCGCTATGTCGCGGGGGTCAACGAGGGCTTGGCCGCGCTGTCGACCCACCCCTTTGAGTACGCCGTGCTGCGCACCTCGCCGCAGCCGTGGCGAGCCGAGGACACGGTGCTGGTCGCCTTCGCCATGTACTTTGATCTGCAGGGGCACCAGGCGCCGCACGAGCTGGCTCGCGGCTATCTGCAAGAACACAGCACCGCTGAACAGCTGGCGTTCTTGTTGCCGACGTCTAGCACCTGGGATGCGCCGCTGGATGCCGCGGCCGTCAGCGATCCCGTGGCCGCGATTCCAGCGACGGCGCCATCGTGGCTGACGGCACCGCGGACGGCGCACTCGCAGCAGGCCCGCCGCGAGCCAGAGCCGGACGCGATCCCGCACGAGCTGCGCAGAGGCATCGGCAGCAACAACTGGGCGCTCTCGGGCAGCCGCAGCTCGACGGGGTCTGCACTGGTTGCAAACGATATGCATTTAGGAATTCGCTTGCCACACATCTGGTTTCGCGCCGCGCTAGAGCTGGTCAAAGACGATGGCTCAGTTCGCCGCACGTCCGGCGTGATGCTGCCAGGCACACCGATCGTCGTCGTTGGCAGCAACGGCAAGGTGGCGTGGGGCTTTACCAACAGCTATGGCGACTATGTCGATCTGATCGAGCTAGAGCGCGATCCAAACGACCCGCTGCGCGTTCGCACTCCCGCCGGTTGGGAGACCGCCAAGAGCCACGCCGAGACGCTGGAAGCCAAGGGCAGTGCGTCCGAGCTTCTGACCGTGCTTGAGACCTCGCTGGGCCCGGTGTGGACCGTCGGAGGTCGCGCCTATGCCCTGCACTGGATCGCGCACGAGCGAGGGGCCGTGAACCTAGAGCTTCTGAAGATGGAAGAGGCCGCGGATCTGCTGGCGGCGCAAGCGGTGGGACAGCGCACGGGAATGCCAGCGCAGAACATGGTGGCCGGTGATGCGCAAGGTCACATCGGCTGGACGATCAGTGGCCCCTTGCCCAATCGCACCGCGCAGCACGCGGCGACATTTCCGCTGCGCAGCACCGATGCGGCGCTGACCTGGACCAGCCTGCGCATGCCGGCGGATTATCCGCGTGTCAACGATCCATCCAGTGGTCAGCTGTGGACGGCGAACGCGCGGCAGCTTGCCGGTCCCGCGCACAGCTCGTTGGGCGATGGCGGCGCGGACCTGGGCGCGCGGGGGCAGCAGATCCGCGACGATCTGACGGCGCTTGCCAGCGGCCCTGGTGGCGGCAAAGCAAACGAGCTTGCCGTGTATCAGATCGGGCTCGACGATCGCGCACTGTTTGTATCGACGTTTCGCGATCGCGCGCTGCGTACGCTGGATGCGGCAGCGCTGCAAGATCAGCCCCAGCGCACCGAGTTTCGTCGCCTGCTTGAGTCCAGCTGGGATGGCCGCGCTAGCCCAAGTTCCATCGGATATCGCTTGGCGCGAACGTACCTATATGCGCTGTACGAGCAGTTCTTTGGCGGCCTGAACGAACAGCTTTCGCGACTGCTGCCGGGCCTGGACTTCGATGCCGCCAGCTCGCGCTGGCCAGTGGTCATCGCCCGCGTGCTGGATGAGCGGCCCGCGGCGTGGCTGCCTGCTGGGCACAAAGACTATCGCGCCGTCGAGCTAGCGGCCATCGACGCGGCCATCGCCCAGCTCACCGCGAGCGGTGCTGCGCTTTCCACGGCGACCTGGGGCGCGTTCAACACCGCGCGCATCGCCCACCCATTTGCCAGCCAGATCCCATTTGCAAAACAGTTGCTTTCCGCGCCGGCCGATCCGCAAGCTGGCGACGAAAACATGCCGCATGTCGCGTACCCCACAGGCGGCCAGTCCGAGCGCATGGCGGTCAGTCCAGGCCACGAAGAGCAGGGCATCCTGAACATGCCCGGAGGCGCGAGCGGCCACCCGCTGAGCCCGTATTTTCTGGCGGGTCACGCCGCGTGGGTCAAAGGCGAGCCGACGCCGTTTCTGCCCGGTGCCGCGAAACACACGCTGCAGTTTCAGCCGTAGAGGCCCTGGCCTTGCCCGCGCGACTGCCTCCGAGCTTCTGGCCGTGTGAAACCGTTCCGTCTGCCCGTCGAGGTTGCTAGACTGAGGACACTGCGCATGGCGCCGATCGACTGCAAACGCCCACGACGGCGAACTCACTTCTGGCTTGTGCTTTGCGCCATGCCGCATTGGCCTGCGTCGCTGCCTGTGGCCAGGGCCGACGACTGGCAGGTGTCGCGATCGGACTTCGATCCGCGCATTATCGGCGCGCTCAAGGCCGAGCTACGCCGTCGTCCCGAAGATGCCGCGCTGCTGAAGCGCTTGGTCGGCCTGTATCGCAAGCACAAGAGCCTGGATGCGCTGGTGCAAGAGCTTCGCGAGCAGGCCGAGAGCGAGCGGGCGAGCGGCTGGGATGCCTTCTTGGTGGCACACGCCGAGCGCGAGCGCGGGCGGCTCGATGACGCGAGTCGCTGGTTCGAGACCGCAAGGCAGCGCGTGCAGAGCGGCCGCCCTGGCCCCGACAGCGGCAAGCTGAGCATCGCGCAGTCCGATCTGGCGCTGAAAAAAGCGCCTCCAGATTTGAAGGGAGCCGCGGGGCACATCGCAAAAGCGCTCGCCGAGATCAAGGCGGGCGATGCGCGCAGGCGGCCGCTTCTGCGTCGCTTGGCCGATCTGCAAGGCCAGGCTGGCGAGCACGCCGCGGCCGAGGCCACGCTGCGTGAGCTTCTGCAAGGGGCAAGCGGCAGCGAATCGCTAGGCCTGCGCCGCGAGCTGGCCGAATCGCTGGCTCAGGGCGGCAAGTCGAAAGAGGCGCTTGCCGAGTGGCAGAGCCTGGCGCAAGCCCAGGCCGGTGATCCTGCCAAGCGCGCCGAGGCAGAGCTGCGCATCGGCGAGCTCTGCGAGGCCACGCAAGACGATCTGGGGGCGCTTGCCGCGTATCAGCGCGGGCTGTCCAGTCTGCCCAACCAGCACGCGCTGCGCCGCGAGCTTGTCGAGCACCTGATCGCGCTGCAGCGCAAGCGAGGAGAGCTTCCCGCGCTGATCGCGCAGCTGGAAAAAGAGCGCCCGGCAGCCAGTCGAAGCTTTGCCGATTGGGAGCTGTTCGCGCGACTTTACGACGAGCGCGGCGACTCGCAGGGGGCGATGTCGGCGTATCGTCAAGCGCTGCGCAAAGAGCCGCACAGCATCGATATTCGTCGCCGCTTGATCGCTCTTCTAGAGCGCAGCGGCGCCACCACAGAAGTCCTGCGCGAGTACGAGGCGCTGATCGCGCAGACACCCGGCGACGCACGCCCGTACCTGGAGCTGGCCGAGCGCTTGGAGCGCGCCGGTCAGCGCTCTTCGGCGTTGGCCTGGCTGCGACGGGCGGCGGCGCGCTTTGGTGGCGATGCCTCACTGCACAGCGCGCTGTGCGATCTGTACCAGCGCTGGGGCGAAAACGATCTGGCCCTGGCTGAAGCCGAGCTCTTGGTGCGACTGGACCCGCGCGATGAGAGCCACATCCTGACGCTCGGCGAGCTGTACTGGGTGCGCGGCAAAAAAGAAAAGGCCGACGAGATCTGGCGCCGCTTGCTGAACCTATTTCCCGGTCGCGCCACCGGGCAGGCACGGCTGGCCGATGTCTATGCCGAGCACAGCCTGATGACCGAGGCGCTGGACCTGTACCAAAAAGCCGTGCGGGCCGAGCCGACCAACCTGCAGATCAAGCGCGGCCTGGCGCAGTCGCTAGAGCGCCTGAGTCGGCCGCAGGACGCAGTGGCCATCTGGGAACAGATCTATTTCGCCGCCAGCGCGCCCAGCGATCGTCCGCTGCGCCTAGAGGCACGGCAGCACCTAGCCAAGCTGCTGCAGAAAGAGACGCGCCTTTTGCCGACGCTGTATAGCTGGCAGCGACGCTTGGCCGCACAGCTGAGCCAGCTGGTGCCGGATCGCATGCAGCCCGCCGAGCTGGTGGCGCTGGCCGTCTTGGTCGCCGATGTCAGCTTGGCCATTGGGCAGATCGGCGACGCCGAAGCCGCCTTGCGGCAGCTGCAGAAGCGCGTGCCGCAGGGACCGCTCTTGGCCGAGGTACTGCTGGCGCTTTCTGCGATTTATCAACAGCAGCACAAGCTGGATGAAGCCATCGCCGTGCTGAAACAAGCGGCGCTGCTTCTACCTGAACGGCGACGCGAACTGCAGGCGCAATTGGCGGATCTCTCGCTGCGCAGCTATCGCGACGAAGAGGCTGTGCAGTACGCGCGCCAAGCCGGGGTCGATGCCGAAGGCGAGCTGCGCCTGGGCGAGATTCTGGAGCGCCGCGACGACATCCGTGGTGCCATGGCTTCGTACAAGCGCGCGGTCGAGCTGGACAGCCGGCTGTTTCGTGCCCACATGGCTGTGGCGCGGCTGCACCTGCAGCGCGGCGAGCTGAATGAAGCAGCCGCCAGCTTCCGCGACGTGGTGCGACGCGCGACACAGGAAGATCTGGTGCTCGATGCCGGACGGCGCGCCATCGATATCCATGAATACCTGGGCACGCTGGGCGAGCTGTGGCGCGAGCTATCGCCGCTGGCCTATGCCCCGGTCTCGTCGTCATCGGTGCGCTCGACGTATCGCAAGCTGCTGCTGCTGCTTTACGAGCGCTATGCCCTGCCGCTGCAGACGCTGGCCCGCGCGGGTGATGCCGCCGCCTTGGCCGAGCTGCGCCGTCTAGGACAGGGCAGCATCAAGCCGCTGACCGAGACGCTCGTCGATGGCGACAACCGCGAGCAGCGGCTGGCCGTGACCTTGCTTTCGGCCATGCAGCCGACCGAGGCAGCGCTGTCTCTTTTGAACCTGGCAGTGCTGGGCGAACCGGACAAAGACACCGAAGCGCAGCGCATGCGTCGGCCTGGCGTTCCTGCCGAGCGGCCTAGTGGTGATGGATCGCGCAGCCAGGGACCGCGCGCTATCGACATCGATCTGCGCGTCGATGCCGTGATGATCGTAGCGCGCATGATCAGCGACGGGGACGAGCGTGCGGGCAAGAAGCCAGCCGAGCCCCCTGGCAGCGCGGCGAGTGCTGCGGTTTTGCGCGATGGGCGCAGCGTGCAGCTCTTGATTCGCTTGGCTGCCAGCAAAGAAAAACAGCTGCGCATGGCGGCGCTTTATGCCCTGTCGCGTGGCGCCAGCCGCTTGCCGCCCAGTTCAGCACGGCCGTCGACACCGGACGCAGCCAGCTTTGCCAGCGCGTTTGAAAGTGCGCTCTTCGATGTCAGTGCCATGCCCGCGCTGCGGGTCCTGGCTTGGCTGGGCTTGGGTGAGCTATCAGCGACGGGGAGAAGCGTCTCTCCGCGCGTGCGGACACAGAGCGCCAGCCTGCTTTCGCGCTATCGCAGCAACCCCGAAGCCTTCGATTCAGCCGAGCTGCCGGTGCTTGCCGCAGCGATCCACGCGCTGGGCCGAGCCGGCGATGTGTCGTCAGTGCCAGCCCTGATCGAGATCTTGGCTGCCGGCAACGATGAAGCGCAGCGTCAGGCCGCCTGGGCGTTGGGCGCGCTGGCTGATGCTCGTGCGTATCCAGCGCTGGTGCGCGCCGTGTTCAACAAGCGCGAGCCCGTGCGCCAGACCGCTGCGCAGGCCTTGGGGCTGATCTTTGCCTCGGGTGCGCCCGACAAGACGAGCGATCCAGCCACCGCAAAGGGCGACAAAGCTGGCAGCATCGGAGGCGATCGTTCGCTGACGAAGCGCCTGCCTGCTTCGTTGCTGGCGTTGCCAGCGATCGAGCTAGAAGCCAGCCCGCTCAGCGAGCTCGATGGAGCCAGCCTGGCCAGCCGAGCCGCACCTGCGACGCTGGGCACGTTTGTCGATCGATTGCTTGCTGCAGCCGGTGCATTGCCCAGCGCTGCGGTCGAGCCGCTTCTGCGCAGCGATCTGACGCCGCTTGTCTCGGCGCTCGAAGAAGCCCTGCTGTCGCACCGCGACATCGCCGAGCGAACGCTCTGCGATCTTTTGGGCAGCGCCGAGAATCAGCCGGGACTTCTTCACGATCCACGGACGAAGACGAAGCGGACAGACGCCGAGCAAGGCCCGCTGAGCTTGGGGCCGCTGGCCGAGGCGGTGACCGATCCATCGCTGCAGCTTCAGCTAGCGAGCGCGATCTTGCCGACGCTGCGTCGCGTGGCCTTGGCTCAGATTCCCCAGACCGTGGCGGGCCAGAAGCCTGCGCTGACGGGGAATCTCGACACCAGCTTGCGCAAGCGGGCCGTTCAGGTGATCGGCCGTGTGGCAGCGCTGCCCGCAGCCGAGCTGCAGCGCGATGCGCAGCGCGTCCTTTGGTCCGTCGCCAAGAGCGAGGCCCCCGAGCTGGCCTTATCGGCGATCGAGCGCTCGGCGCGGGCCGTATCGAGCGCGAGCAGCCCCGCGCTGCGCGATGAGCTGCGTGCGGTCAGTGATGAAGCGCTGACCCGGTTTTTCGCCAGCCAGGATCGCGGCGTGCGTGTGGCCGCGATCGGCAGCGCCGCGCGCTTGCGAGCGCTGGATGCAGGGCTGGTTTCGGATGCGACGCTGCGACGGGCTGCAGACGATCTCGATGGCTTTGTGCGCGATCAAGCACAGGCTCTTTTGCGCGCCGGTCGCTAGCCCGCAGCTGCAGTCGCGCTTGCTTGACGTCGCCACGGCGTCGCGATATCGCCCGTTTCCACCATGCCGGCTAAGCCAAGCAAGAAAGCCGCTGCTGAAGCGGCCCGCGTAACGCAGATCCTCGACGAGCTAGACCGCTTATATCCCGATGCGCACTGCGAGCTTTTGGGCTGGCAGAGCCCGCTGCAGCTCTTGGTTGCGGTCATCTTGTCGGCGCAGTGTACCGACGAGCGCGTCAACCAAGTGACGCCGGCTCTGTTCGCGCGCTTTCCCGACGCGCGTGCCTTGGCCGCAGCCAGTCCACAGGATCTGGAAGAGCTGATTCGATCGACCGGCTTCTATCGCAACAAGGCGAAGCACATCCGCGAGGCCTGCAAGAAGATCGTCGAAAAGCACGGCGGCGAAGTGCCGCGAACGATGAAAGAGCTGATCGCGCTGCCCGGCGTCGCGCGCAAGACCGCCAACGTTGTCTTGGGCACGGCCTTTGGCATTCCCAGCGGCGTCGTCGTCGATACGCATATCGGGCGTTTGTCGCAGCGACTGGGGATGACGCAGCACAGCGATCCCAAAAAGATCGAAGAAGACCTGATGAAGATCTGGCCGCAGGATCGCTGGATCCTGTCGGGGCATCGTCTGATTTGGCATGGCCGCCGCGTGTGCAATGCCCGCAAGCCGCGCTGCGCCGACTGCACCTTGATGCCGCTTTGCCCTTCGGCTGCGGTACCGTAGCTTGTGCCGTGCGCTCGGCTTTGCCAGCGTGCAAAGCAGCGACGGATCAGGTCTCGGTGAGAAGCGAGAGGAAGCGTGAATGTCTGAGCGGATGTCCCAGCAATCGGCGCAGGAAACGACGCAAGACGCGGCTGCAGTGAACGGTCCACCGCGACGGCCGCAGGTGGCGGTGGGGGCGGTGCTGACCGATATCATCGGTCGCGTGCTTCTGATCCAGCGCGGGCAGCAGCCGAACTATGGCAAGTGGACGCTGCCGGGAGGGCGCGTCGAGTGGGGCGAGACGCTCGAACAGGCGCTCGCGCGCGAGCTTCAGGCAGAGACAGGGCTTTGCGCGCGGATGGGACCTTTGGCCGAGATCCTCGAATACATCGACGAGCGCTTTCACTACATCATCCTCGACTATCACATGAGCGAGCCCGAGGGCACGCTGCAAGCGGGCGAGGATGCGCTGGCCGCGCGCTTCGTGACGCTGGAAGAAGCCGCGACGCTTTCGACCACGCCCGAGCTGATGGCGATGCTGCACCGCGTTCTGCCGACTGCCGCTTCCCGTCCGACGCGCTGAGATCACGTGCGTACCGCGCTGTCGTCGCCGCGGCTAGTTGGATTCGTGATATAGACCAAGCATGGACAGTACCAGCGAGACTCCGTCGGACTTCGTCTTTGAGGTCACCACTGCGAGCTTTCAGAAAGAGGTCATCGATCGCTCCTTCAATGTGCCGGTTGTCGTCGATTTCTGGGCCGAGTGGTGCAGCCCCTGCCGCGTGCTGGGACCCGTGCTTGAGCGCGTCGTACAGGCGTTTTCAGGCCGCGTGCTGTTGGCCAAAGTGAACACCGATCAGGAAGGCGCTCTGGCCCAGCACTTCCGCATCAGCGGCATTCCGGCGGTCAAGGTCTTCCATCGCGGGCGCGTCGTAAATGAGTTTGTCGGCGTGCGCGATCAGCGCTTCATCGCCACGTTCTTGGATGCGATCGTGCCGTCGCCTGCGGCAGAGGCCATGGAGCAAGCAGCGCAAGCGCTGATGTTGGGCGATGCGCAAAAGACGGTCGAGCTGGTGACGCCGCTGCTGTCGATGACCGAGCGGCCTTTGTCCGTCGAGCTACGCGATCGCGCGCTGCTGCTATTGGCCTATGCCGAGCTGCGCTTGGGTCATGAGCACGCGGTGCCGCCGCTTCTTTCTCAGCTCGATCCGCGCAGCAGCGAGAGCGAGCGCGCCGATGTACTGCGTCAAACGCTGGAGTTCTTACAGCAAGGCACGAGCCTGCTGAGCGAGAGTGACGCCGAAGCGCGGCTGGCCGACGAAGCAGGCAAGAGCCGCGATGAGCTAGCCGATGCGCACTTTGCACAGGCGGCATATCAAGCGCGCAGCGGACTGTGGGAACCGGCGCTGCAGAACCTGCTGTGGCTGATTGAAAATCACCGCCGCTATCGCGATGACGCGGGACGCAAGGCGCTGATCGTTCTGTTCCAGTACATCGGCCATGTGATCGGCGATCATCCGGCGGTTCACGAAGCGCGCCGCCGCCTGCAAGTGCTGCTGTGAGCCTGCGCAAACTTCTGCCGCAGCGCTCGTCGAGCCTGCGCTCTTCGCTTCCGCCGAGCGATTCGCCACCGTTTCGTCTGCCTGAGACGTTTTTGTGGGGCACGGCGACCGCGGCATACCAGATCGAGCACACGCAGGATGACGACTGGGCGGCCTTTGAAGCAGCCGTGATGAAGGAGGGTCGCTTCGGTACGCTAGGGCCGGGCAAGGCCAAGCCTGGCCACATCCACAACCTGGGTAGCTGGCCGGAAGACGTGCGGCGCAAGAAGACCGACTTCGACGCGCGGATCGACGAAGACCTGGCGATGGCCGCGAGCATGGGCCACAACGCGTATCGCTTTTCGATCTCGTGGGCGCGTCTGTTTCCGCGGGAAGATCAGCGCGATCCCGATCCGGCGGGTGTGGCGTTTTATCGCCGCATTTTCGACATCCTGCAGGAACGCAAGATGACGCCGGTCGTGACCCTGTTTCACTTTACCAGCCCGCGCTGGCTGTGGCGTGTGGTCGACGGAAAATCCGGCTGGGAACGCGCCGATGCACTGCAGCACTGGGAACGCTTCGTGCGCGCGGTGCTGCAGCACTTTGGTGGTCGCATGCCCATCGTCTGCACGCTCAACGAGCCGATGGTCTATGTCTATGCGGGCTATTTAGATGGCGTGTTTCCACCGCTTGAGCGGCGCGTCGGTCCGTCAGATGTGGTGCCGGTGATCGAGCAGCTTTTGCGAGCGCACGCACGGGCCTATCACTTGATCAAAGAAGACGCGGCGCGGCGCGGTCAGCAGGTGCAGGTCGGCTATGCCCAGCACACGCGCGTGTTTGAGCCGCTGCGCTCTGGCTCGCTGCTCGATCGTTTGACGGCGGGCCTGATCACGCGCGCGTTCATCTGGGACTTCTGCGACGCCGTCGAGACAGGCACGCTGCGCTTGACCGGCACGTCCAGCAAAGGCCAGCACGAGATCCCCGGCCTGCGCGGCTCGCAGGACTATCTGGGCATCAACTACTACGGTCGTTTTTATGTGCGTTCGCACCTCTTGCGGCCGACGAAGTTCGATGTGTTGCTGCACGATCCCGCGGCGCGGCAGGCTGACTATCCAAACGATCTTGGCTGGGCCAGCTATCCCCGCGGTTTTCGCCAGGTGTTGAACGATGCAGGGCAGCGCTATCGCCTGCCGGTGTACGTCTTGGAAAATGGCACGGCAGACGCAGCCAGCGACGATCGCCTGCGCCAGCGCCTGCTGGTCGAGCACGTCTTTGAGATGTGGCAGGCCATGCGCGATGGCACGGATGTCCGCGGCTATTTCCACTGGTCGCTGTTCGACAACTTCGAGTGGGCCGAAGGGTTTGAGGCTCGCTTTGGACTTGTGGCGGTCGACTATCGCGATGGCTTTCGACGGACGCCGCGGCCGAGTGCAGAGCTATATCGCCGCATTATCGAATCGCGCGGCCTGGATGCCGACTTGGTCGACGCCTGGCTGCGTGGCTAGCCGGCTGCGGAACGTGGTTTGTGTCGGTGCGTGCCGGCAGAGGGCAAGGGGCGTGATATCTTAAAAAGGCTGCTCCCTGGCTGCGGTGTACTCGCCTTGGGCCGGGTTCAGCACAGCCGCCCTTGCAACCGAGGAACCCGTGGAGCCCGTCGAGCCCGTCAAGCCAAGAGCCGGCACCGGCCAGATGAAGCGCGTGACTGAACGCGCCGATCCGATGCTCGATCGCACGATCGGCAACTATCGGCTGGCGCGCAAGATCGGCCAAGGCGGCATGGGCGCGGTGTACGAAGCCAAGCACATCAGCGACGGGACGCGTGCAGCAGTCAAGGTCTTGCTGCGGCAGAGCATGGACGATCCGAACGCGGCGCGGCGCTTCTTCAACGAAGCCAAGGCCATCAGCATGGTGTCCCACCCATGTCTGGTGAAGATCTTCGAATACGGCACCTGCCCGACGGAAGATGACAGCGAAGGCGAAGCGTACATCGTCATGGAATATCTCGACGGTGAGACGCTGCGAGCACGGCTTGCCAAGCGCTATCTGGGCGGCAGCAGCCTTGGCCTGATGCGTCAGATCGCGTCGGCCTTGGCCGCTACGCACAAAAAGCGCATCGTCCATCGCGACTTGAAACCCGACAACATCATGTTGGTGGGCGATCCGACGGCGGTAGGTGGCGAGCGCGTGAAGATTCTGGACTTCGGCATCGCCAAGCTGCTGCCGGAAGCTGGATCGCCCGAGTCCGCCGACGCGATGATGACCACCAATCCTGACGCGAGCGTGCCGGGCGCGGTGCGCACGGTGAAGACGCGCACCGGCATGCCCATCGGCACGCCGGCTTATATGTCGCCCGAGCAGTGTCGGGCCTCGGCGCCGCCCGATGAAAAGACCGACGTCTACTCGGTGGGCGTGATCTTTTACGAGATGCTCTATGGCGAGCCACCGTTTTCGTCGGACTCTGCCGGCGAGATGTATGCGCTGCAGATGTTTGGGACGCCCCTGCCCCTGCTGCAGCGCGCACCGGGAGTGAGCCCGGAGCTGGCCGCGCTGATTCATCGCATGCTCGACAAGAAGCCGTCGTCACGGCCGAGCATGGATGAGTTTCTGCGCGAGCTAGAGCCCCTGCAGAGCACCGGCAAAGTCGACGGTCCGATCGACATGCGCCCGAGCGAGCACGTGGTCGGCACACCCGCCGATCAGTCCGTGAGCTCTGGCGTGATTCGCGATCAAGTCAATGAGCGCGTGCGCGCCACCGACAAGCTGGCCTTGGTGCATGCTCCGGCATCGCCACAGCAGACCACGGGCCATGGCAGCTTGGGGGAACAGGTCGCGGTCTCTCGCTATTCGCGACGCAGCATGGGGGCGCTGATTGGCGGTGTGATGCTGATGGGGCTTTTGGCGGGCAGCGGCTGGCTGCTGCTGCGTCCGCGACCCCCCACGACGATCGGCGACCCTGCGCAGCCACAGGCACCGACGCACGTGCCTGCTGTCACGCCACCTCCGGCTACCGCGTCGGCACAATCCCCTTCGCCACAGCCTGGGCCGCAAGCACCCGGCACGGCACAGACCCCATCCGATGTGGCCAGCGATGGCGAGGCCGATTCAAGCAAGGGCGCAACCAAGCCCAGTCGCAAGACATCGCGCAAAGCGTCCAAGGGCGGCAAGAAAGACAAAGAGAAAGAAAAAGACAAGCTCAAGATCGATCTGTGGAAGTAGCGAAATCCGTCGCTGGATCGTCGCTGTCTGAAGGGCGCGGGCCCAGCAGGAAGTATGTTGGCAGCGCGCCTTTGCCTTTGACTTGGACCTCGCCGCGATGGGCAAAGACGAAGCGTTCGCGCAGGGCTTGATACGTTGAGTCGGCGACTTGAATGCGATCCGGTTCGCCGGTCGATTCCATCCGGCTGGCGACGTTTACGGTATCGCCCCACAGGTCATAAATGAACTTGCGCTGGCCGATGACGCCGGCCACCACGGGACCGCTGGCGATGCCGATGCGCAGGCTAAGCGGTGGGTGACCTGGAAACGCAAACTGCGAAACAACGGCGCGCATCGCCAAGGCCATCTGTGCCACGGCATCTGCGTGCTGCAGCGACGGAACGGGCACGCCTCCCACGGCCATGTAGGCATCCCCGATCGTCTTGATTTTTTCGATCCCCAGCCGCTCGGCGATGGCATCGAACGCAGAAAAAATCGCGTTTAGCGTGTGAACCAAGTCGGACGGTGGCAGGGACGCTGCGGCGCTGGTGAAGCCGACGATGTCGGCAAACAGCACGGTGGCCGCGTCAAAGCGCTGCGAGATCTGGCCTGGTGACTGCTTGAGCTGCTCGACGATCGACGGGGGAAAGATGTTGCGCAGCAAGTGCTCAGAGCGTTCTTTTTCCGCGCGCAGGGCTTGGTCGGCCGCGTGACGAGCCGTGACATCGCGCACCACCATCAGCACTTCGTCGGGCCCACTGGGCGCGACGCGCGCTTCGTAATAGCGGGTCTGGTCAGCGATGTGCAACTGATAGCTGAAGCTCTGCGTCTGTCCTGTCGCAAGCGCGCTGGCTGTTGCGTGTTCATAGGCGGCGGCCACGTCGGGCGGCAGCACCTGAGACACGCGGCGCCCAATGCGTTCGCGATGCGGCAGCAACACTGGCATGTCCTTGGCCGAGACGAAGTCGAGGTACGTTCCGTCGCGCTGCAGGCGAATGATCAGATCCGGCACGGCCGCGAGAAGGGCCCGCATGCGCTGTAGCTCGGCCTGCTGCTCGGCGTGCTCGCGGCGCAGTGCATCAAGCTGCGCTCTTAGCTCCTTGCTGGATCGATCTGCGCGCTCTTCCGCCATGTCGGTGTCTTCGCCGGTCGCTACACGGGCTGGGGTCTGGGGGACCTCGTTCGAGCCGTTTGACTCGGGGCGCGCCATACTTCCCATAGTACGAGCGCGCATTGCTGAGCGAAGCAAGATTCAGCGGTCTGGCTGCATCGCGTTGGGCCTAGTGCGTGGCGCTTAGCGGATCGGATGCTGGAACACGTGTACGGTGCGCGTGGGGAATGCAACTTGTGCGCCTTGTGCTTCGAGGATGCGCATCACATCGATGAGGACGCTGTGGCGAAGCTCTAGGAAGCGATCCCAGTCGGACTCTTGGAACCAGGCCATGATCTCGATGTCCAGCGACGAGGATCCAAACGCGCTGAAGTGGCAACGAAACGGCTGACCGGTCCACAAAAGCGGGTGCTGCTGCAGGTACTGCGAAAGAGCAGAGCGCAGCCGATCCATCGTGTCGGCAGTTAGGTCATAGGTCACACCCAAGACCAAGTGCAGTCGCATGTGATCGCGGGCCGCGAGCGACTCGATGACCATCTCGGCCAGCTTGCCGTTGGGAATGGTCAGCAGGCTGCGATCGAGTGTGCGGATCGCCGTTGAGCGCAGGCCGATATGCTCGACCCACCCTTGGCGACCCTCGATCATCACCAGATCGCCGAGGCGCATCGGTTGATCCAGCGACATCATGACGCCACCGAACAAGTGCTCGACCGTCTTCTGCGCAGCTAGAGCGACGGCAAGGCCGCCGATGCCCAGGCCTGCGACCAGGCTGGTGACGGGATAGCCAAGCTCTTGCAGTGCCATGATGAGCGCAATGGCGAGCACGGCGATCTCGGCCACGCGATAGCCCAAAGGGACGATGCCGCGCGCCGAAGGATGGTTCTTAAGCCAGGTCGATTCGCGGATCAGCTTGACCACGACATCGACGAACTTCCACACGGCCCAAAAGATGCCCAGGAAGACGCCGACGCGCGCCAGCTTGGTCATGAAGCGCTCAGCTTGCCCGGTGATCAAAAGATAGGGCATCACCCAACCCAAAAGCAGGCTGGCGACGATCAGGCGCGTGGGTTGCCGCAGCGACAAGACGAGCAGGTCGTCCCAGTGCGCACTGGTTCTGCGCGCCAGCGGCATCAGCACCCAGTGCATGGCCATCGAGATGATGAAACTCAGCACGACGCTGATCACTAGGAAAGCCGGCAGCGCCAGCCATTCCCACAGCAGCAGGCCACCGGGTCCCAGACGCAAGAGCTTGCGCGGCAAGCGCTCGCGCAGACTCAAGTCTGAAAGACTCTGATACCAAAGCAGCGACCTTACGGCCGTTCCGTCGGTAAAACGCCAAATTAGCTGCGCCTGCGCACTTGGGTTTTGCGGATCGGGGACCTCTAGGCGGCGCATGCGCACGGGCTCTAGCGCGCGGCGACCCGGCACACGGCCGATCTCTTCTTTTTCGGGCGGCAAGCCGTCGTCCAAGTTGCCGCTGGGGATGTCGGTGACCCTGCTCAGCCACTGGCTGTCAGCGCTGATCTGTGCATCCAGCACTGCGGCTAGCTTGCGAGCGAGCTCGACGCCGCGACTGACATTTTCAGGACGCAGGTACAGGTCGCGGCTGGCTTCATCGAAGTGACCTTCGTGTGCGGCATCTAGAAAACGCTCGACCGCGCGGCGTGGCGTATCGGGCTCAGGGCCGTCGGTGAATTCAACATCGTGGGTGTTGGCCAGCGCGCTTTGCATGGCCAGAAGAAGCCCGCACAAAAGTGAAAGCAGGGCCCAGCCAAACCTGATCCAGCGCATCGGACGGGTGGCCGTGCAAAGCAGAGGGTCTCGTCGAGACAGCATCACAAGCCTCTCACTTGCCGGGGGGACTCACCTTGAACACGGCCGCTGCGCCGAAGGACTCTGCGACTTCGATCAAGCTCAGTAGCAGATTGTGTCGTGCATCCAAGAACTGGTCTTGATCGCTCGTGTCGATCCAGCAGGTGATATCGATGGTGGCGGCACTGTCGCTGAGGTTGCTGTAGTGAACGCGAATGCGGTCTTTGTGGACCTGTGGGTTCTTGCCGATGCACGCAAGCAGCGCATCGCGTAGCTCGCGCAGGCCCTGCGCTTTCAGCGTGTACTGCACGTTTAGCGACAGGTTCATGCGGATGCGATCGCGCGCCGCTAGCGTCTCGATCTGCATGTCGGACAGCTTGCCGTTGGGGATGGTGACCAGGCTGCGATCCTGCGTGCGGATGCGCGTACTGCGCAGGCCGATCTGCTCGACGGTTCCTTGGACGTCGCCGATCTTGACCAAGTCCCCGACGCGCATCGGCTGATCCAGGCTCAGTGTCATGCCGCCCAGCAGATGTTCCAGCGTGTTTTTGGCCGCCAGTGCGACCGCCAAGCCACCAAGACCCAAGCTGGCCAGCACGCCGGTCACGGAATAGCCAAGCTCTTGCAAGCACCACAGCGCTGCGGCGGCCCAGATCCCGACTTCGGTCAGGCGATGGATCAGCGGCATCACGCCGACGAGCGTCGGGCGAGCCTTTAGCCATTCAGACTTCTGGACGCGTCCCGAGATCACTTCCGCCACGCGCCACAGGCCGAACATGAAGCCGACGATCAAGCCGACGTTGCAGGCTGCGCGGACGTTTTCTTCGGCGCTGGCGGTCAGATACAGGAGCTGAACCAGAAGGCGCATGAGCAGCGCGGTACTCACCACGCGCAGCGGGCCAAGCTGGCGCTCGACGATGGCGCCGCCCAGCTCACTGCGCCAAGAGAGCCGCAGTGCGATTCGCAGGATGCGCGCCAAGAACAAGCCCAAGAGCAGCGCACCGACGAACAAGATCGGCAGAGCCAGCCACTGCCACAGCAGAAGCCCGCCAAGGCCCGTGACCAGAAGTCCGTTGGGCAGATGGTCCAAGGCCCAGCGATCTTCCAGTCGTTCGTACCAGGACTCGATGCGATTTACGGTGTCCAGCGAGAACACCCACTGCGCGGTGCCATCCGGGCTGCGTCGTCGGTGCAAGCGAACGGCTTCGCTGCCCAGGGGCATGTCGACGCGGCCAATTTCGTCGTCATCTGGCATGCCATCCTGTGTGTTGCCGCTCGGCAGATCCGACACCTTGTCGAGGTGCTCAGCGGTGAGCGGAACGCGGCGATCCAGGACGGCCTGCAGCTTGCGCGCAAGCTCGTGCATCTCTTCGCTGCTGGTGCGCACGGTGAAAAGGGCCGCGGCGGCGACCTCGAAGTTGCCGGCGCGAGCGCTCTTCAGAAAGCGCTCAAGCGCCCGGCGTGGCGAGTCGCTGCCGCCGATCGGCGCGTTCTCGGGTGGGCTGGTGGCTTCAGCGCTTGGGGCCGGTGCGGCAGGGCTCGCGCTCGGTGGTGGCAGCGCCGGACGCGGCTGGCTTCTCGACGGAATTGCGCACAGCAACACAGCGGCCAGAGCGATCAGGGCGGGCACCTGAGCAGCGCACTGCCGAGCGGGCAAGACACGGGTCATGTTGGCTAGGATCGCGCGCCTGCGCTACGAACTCAACGACAGACCGCAGCCTCGGAAAAGTTACAGGCGGCAGACGAAGGATCCGCTGGGCCCGCGCGGCTGGCGAACGCGACCATGGCGACCGAAACGAGCGTGCGCACAGTGGATGACTCGGCGCGCGGAATGTGGCAAGGCTTGGCCATGGCGGAACAGTTTTCGCTTTTTTCTGGGGATGTCCTTTCAGCCGGGCTGGAACACGGCAGCGACGGAGAACGCCCGCGGCGGTCGCGCGCATTTGATCCGGCGACGCTGCCGATTCCGCGCAAGCTGGGCCCGGCGACGCGCTTGTTTGGCACCAGCTCGTGGACGTATCCAGGCTGGCACGGTCGGGTGTATCGCGACGTCGCGGCGTATGGTGCGCCGGCCCGCTTTACCGAGCTGTGCTTGGTGGAATACGCCCGCGATCCGCGCTTTCGCTGCGCAGGCGCCGACAACATGTACTACATGCCTCCCGATAGCCGCCTGGGGCTGTTGAAGCGCTATCGCGAGCAGCTTGGTGGCCAGCCCGAGCCGATCGAGCTGTGCCCCAAGGTTTGGCACGGCATCACCGTGCATCGCTATTCGCCGCAGCAGCAGCGGGACTGGCGTCTTGATCACGAAGTGAACGCGCACTTTCTCGACGCGGGACGCTTCTTGGACAAGGTGGCGTTGCCGCTTCAGGAACACCTGGGCCCGCTGCTTGGACCGCTCATCGTCGAGCTGCAAGAGAGCGATCTGCACGCCGCTGACTTCGCGCGGCTGCTCGACGAGTTCCTATCGCAGGTGCGGCCGCGCTTTTCCGGGCGCTTGGCCGTCGAGCTACGCACGCAGAGTCACTTCACGCCGCGCTACCTCGACGTGTTGTCCGCGCACGGGGCGGTACACGTGCTGAATTCCTGGACGCGCATGCCAGGGATCGGCTGGCAGTTCGATCAGCTACGCGCTCGCTGTGGCCTTGACTGGCCGTTCTTCTTATTGCGTGCGCTGCTGCGGCCGGGTGTGCGTTACGAGGACGCGTCGATCTATGAGCCCTACGATCGCTTGGCGCAGCGGGCGCCTGAAGTGCGCGCGGACATCTTGCGCGTGCTACGCGCCGTCGCGGAAGAGCAGCGCTGCTACGTGTTGGTCAACAACCACCTGGAAGGCCACTCGCCCGCGACCATCGCCGAGCTGCAGAGTGAGCTATACGATCTGCCCGTCGCTGCCGAGCCACCGCGCTAGCCTGTCAGACGAGCTACTGCGCCTGCCGCAGCGTGACCAAGCGATAGTTGTTGAACTCGGCCTGGCCGGCTGAATAAAGGACCTCGGTTAGCAAGCGATACGGCGTCTTCTTGTCGGCCATGATGATGGCGATACCGCCGTTTTCTCCGTCGCTGCCATTGTTTTGCATGCGAGACAGCTTGGCCAAGCGAGCGCGGTGTTTGCTGAGTGCGTTCACCACGGGCGTAATGGCGTGGCCACCGCTCTCGCGCTTCCACATGGGGTCGACTGCGCCGTTCTGCACGCGCACCACCGCATCGCCTTCGATGACGATCGCGGTCTCGGTGATCATGATGTTCACTGCGGGCTGTGGCGACAGTCGCGATGTCGAGGCCGGCAGCTTCAGCCCCGGTGGCGCATCCAAGCTGAGCTGCTGCACTGAGAACTGCTTGAGCAAAAAGACCAGCAAGATCGTCATCATGTCCATCATCGGCATGATGTTGAGGAAGCTGATTTCCTCGGCTTCCTCTTCGATCTTGCGGCGCATGCGACGCGTGGTCTGCCGTGCCGTGCGCGCGTCGATGGTCTGGGCCATTACTGCACCCCCGCGCTGAGCAGAACGCCTGGAAACAGCACGCGGCCTTTCCACTCGCGCATGGCATCCATCGTCTTGACCACTTGCTCATACGGGATCTGCGGGCTTGCGGTCAGCACAGCGCGTTCTTCGTCGGGGAAGCGATCTTTGATCTCGGACAAGATCTGCGACAGGCCGTCGAGATCTAGCTGGTTTGCAGCCTTGGGCAGCGTCGGCAGCTCACTTGTCGTCTGCACGACTCCTTCAGCCGTCAGTCGGAAGCCGCGATACAGAACCGACCCCGACGTTGCCAAGGTATAGCCAGCGTCCGAGATCGACACCGTCAGGTTCAGCTCGGGCTTTGGAGCGCTTGTCGTCTCGGTCGTCAGCGCGGCGGTCGGCAACGTGATGTTGATATTGGCCAGCATCGCCTGAAACTGCACCGTCGCCAGCAGGAACATGATGATGTTCATCACGATGTCCAGGTACGGCACCAGGTTCAGCTCGCCCGAGTCTTCTAGCTGTTCCTCGCCTTGCTCACGAATGCGGCGCAGCGACGCGCGCAGACGGCGCACGGGCACCGGCCGCCCATAGCTTGGGCTGCGCTCTGGCGCCGAAGCTGCGTCGCTCTGTGGGCCCACTGTCACGGGCTAGCCCTCGGCGTCCTCGTCGGAAGAGGCGCGGCGTCCCGGTCGTCCGCTGCGCGCATCAGCAGCTGATCCGCGTGGCGAGCCAGTGCGCGACTCGCGTCGTTCTTCCGATCGCCTGGGGGCTGGCTCGGCGTCTCCCTCTGCGTCATCCGCGTCACCGCTGCGGCGTGGAGTGGGATCGCGTAGTGCGTCCAGAAGCAGGTTCTCGACGCGCAGCGCGAACGACTCAAGCTCGTGTTGCTGCTTCTTGCTGGCCGACTGCAAAAAGACGTGGCCAATCATGCAGGTCGCAGCGATCGCTAGGCCCATCCATGTGTTGTTCATGGCCTCTGCGATGTTTCGCGCCAGAATCTGTGATCGCTGATCGGCAGCGGCCTTGCCGACGGCAGCAAACGCACCGATCAGGCCGGTGATGGTACCAAGCAGGCCGATTAGTGTGGCGATGTTGGCCAGTGACCACAGAACCCCGATGCGCTTTTTCAGCTCAGGCGCCGCATCGATCAGCGCTTCCTCGATGGCGGTCGCGACGGCCGCTTCGCCGCGACTCATACGCGACAGGCCGGCACGGGCCACCATGGCAACTGGAGCGTCGCTGGCTTGGCACAGGCGGAGCGCCTTTTCGACGTTGCCGCCCTGCACAAGCTTGCGGATCTGTTCAAGAAACGCGCGGGCATTGACCGCGCCTTTTCCAAGAAAGAACACAGCGCGATCGGCGATAAGCGTGATGGCAACCACCGAGCAAAGCAGGTTCACGTACATGAAGAACCCGCCCTGCTCAAAGAACTCAGCAAGCTGGTGCATGGCTCGGCCTCAGCCCTTGAGGATTCGGTAAATGCGCTCGATGCTCTGAACGTCGTCGGTGATTCCGTTCAAGCGAATATCTTCGACGATCGGGCGCCCAACGAGGGGGCGAATGTCGACGACATCGATAGCGCCAGCCTGGATAGCGGCTCGAAGCGTCGCTGCATCCGGTACATCGAGGACAAACACCACGTCGGCGCGGTCCTCGCTGCTCTTTGTATAAACCACCGCGATACCGGCTTCCCAGTTGGCGTACATCACGCGCGGCTGGAACGTCGAATCACGGGTGTCGATCTGGAAATATCGCGGTTGTGTCACGTCGGGCATCAGATCCTCCCGCCGTCTCCAGCAGCGAGAGATAGCCACCGGCGAAGGCTCTCATATGCTCATGCAGTTCGAGCAGCAAATCAACAGCGCAGCGCGCAATCACCTGGCGGCGCCGATGGAGCGTCGATTCCAGCGAGAGAGCGGACGTCTCGCCATGCCGGCAAGAGGGCGGTGAACTAGTCAGGCATGCGCCAGCCATCGATCGCTGCCGCAATCGCCGCGATTTCTTTCGGTGCGTGTAGTGTGGCTTCGCTGCACAACGGGCTTGCATGTTCGTCGCTGAAGAAAAAAATACCAGGGCACTAAAATAATTCGTTGACTTCCCAATCTAGCCGCGTAGACTCCTCCCCCTGTCGCCGCAAGGCGCCGGCCGGAAGCGAATCAGGCAAAAAAAGTTGTTGACAACAACCCAAACCTGAATAGACTTCCACTCCCCTAGCGGTGCAAATCGCGAAACGGGATGCAGGCCGTTGAAAACTGAATAGAAGGGAAGAGGGAAACAGAAGTAGCAAATACCCCTGAAGAACTTTGAGTGAGCAAGTCTCACCGAGGTTATTCCAGGCAAATCTCACCTTAATTGGAGAGTTTGATCCTGGCTCA
>JAEUJZ010000018.1 GCA_016794505.1 Myxococcales bacterium | reverse complement strand
TACATCCAGGTGATGCAATATGAATTACAAAATAATAGTGAAATAATGCCTACTTACCGAGGGTGTGCGCTGCAATCCTGCACCGCCACAGCCTAGACGCCGTCGAGCACTTACAGCCCGTTACAGGATGACAACCGGGATGAAAGGCCGAGGTCATGGGCGAAGTCGTGAGGATGATGAAGCGGGGAAAGTTCGTCGGCTTTTACCTGCGGTACTACGACGCGGAGGGAAGGCGCCGCATGCGCGCCAGTGGCGAAACGACGCACGCGGCGGCGCTGCTGCGGCTCCGCGAGATTGAAGGCGCAGAGGCAACGACTCGACGCTCTGGCAAGGCGGCTGTCCTCAAGGCAGTGCAGCCCAAAGCGGCGCCACGAACCGTCGCTGCGCTCTGCGAAGCGTATCTGGCGGACAGCCATCTGCATGTGAAGGACGCCGCCCAGTACCGCAAGAAGAGCGCGTACAGCCTGAAGCCCCTTCTGGCGCTGCTGGGGCACCTGCAGCTCACTACGCTGCATCGCCGCGACATTGAGAAAGCACGTGACGTGCTGAGTCGACGCCTGAAGCCGAACAGCGTGCGCGCAGTCCTGCGCCCGCTCTCAGCCGCGTTCTCGTGGGCGGTACGGGAAGAGCTGATCGCTGCATCGCCGATGGCCAAGCTGCGCCAGCCACGGCGCACTGCGTCCACGCAACGGCTGAGCGAAGAGGAGGCGACCGCCCTGCTGGCACAGACCCACGGCGCACTGCACATCGCGATTGCGCTGGGATTGCGTCTGGGTCTGCGACGCGGCGAGATCTTCGGCCTGCGCTGGCAGGATGTCGACCTGCGGCGGGCGCGCGTGACGGTCTCTCGCAGCTATCAAAGCAGCACCAAGAATGGAAAGCCGCGCACGCTGCCGCTCTCCCCCACGATGCTCACAGCATTGAACGCTTGGCGAGCGCAGCAGCCTCTGGGTTGCGTCCAGATCTGCCCGATGGGCCCCGCAGCGCAGCGCACGCTAACCACCCTCCTGCACGAGGTGACCGGACGCCTGTTCGATCGCCCCTGGCATACGCTGCGCCATACCTTTGCATCGCTGTTTATTGAGTCAGGCGGCTCGATTCTCTCGTTGAAAGATCTGCTCGGCCACAGCTCGCTAGAGATGTCGCTCCTGTACAGCCACATCGCGCCAGCCGCCATGGCCGCCGACATGGCCAAGCTCAAGATCTAGGGCGCTGAAGCGCCAGCGGCTTGCGGGCGGTCGCGATCGCGTTCAGAAGCTGAACACGACGAACTGGGAACGCAGGCGAACGCGATCACGACAGGCGCAGTCGTCGCACCCGCTCCGTGGTCACGCAGCCTTTGAATCCAGCGCTCGCCATCTTTCTGCGCTGACAGGCCCTGAACTAGCTCCGTTCGCTTGCGGTCTGCGCGCTGGCCGGCTTGGCATCGCTCGTCATGGCAGAGAGGAGCGGCAGCCGCAGCCAGCAGTAGCCACAGAGCGTCGCCGTGCTCATGCCCAAGTGATGGCAGCGCGGACACTCGCGCAGGGGGGCTGCTTCGCCCAGCGCAAGCAGCTTGCATAGAGCGGCCCAGGACACTGCCAAGTCAGCAGCGGCCGCGCGATACGCATCCAGCGTGCTGTGGCCTGGCAGCGCAGAGAGCTGCTGTTCGACCGCATGAACCGCTCGACGCAGCAGGGCACGGTCAGAGCCTGGAAGCTCCAGATGGACGTTCGACATAGACTCTCACCTTTCACGCGCCACTCTACGTGGGGTGCCGATCTGTAGACCATTAGAAAGTTTGAGAGCTATCCGTAGGAAAAAACGACGTATGGTTTGTGCATGGAATGGCTCAACTATCACCACCTTCATTACTTCTGGATCGTCGCCAAGGAAGGCAGCATCGCCCGGGCGAGTTCCACTCTTAACCTGGCGCATCCGACCATCAGCGCGCAGATTCATCGGCTGGAAGAAGTGCTGGGCGAAAAGCTCTTTGTGCGCAGCGGCCGACGTCTGGTACTGACGGAAGCGGGGCGTGTGGCCTTCCGGTACGCGGACGAGATCTTCTCGCTGGGTCGTGAGTTTCTGGACACGCTGAAGGGACACGAGACAGGGAAGCCTCTGCGCTTGGTGGTCGGCGTCGCCGTGGTACTTCCACCGTCGCTGGTCCGACGTTTCTTGGAGCCGGCATTTCGACTGGGGCAGTCCGTGCAGATCATCTGCCGCCAGGACAAGTCGGTGGAGGAATTCATCGCAGAGCTAGCCCTGCATCGTGTGGACGTCGTCATCGCAGATGGGCCAGCCGGGACCGGCTTTCCGGTGCGTGCCTTCAGTCATCTGCTGGGTGAGTGCAGCACAACGTTCTTCGCAACCGCCAAGCTGGCCCAGGCGGCCCGACGACGCTTTCCACGCTCGCTGGACGGCGCGCCGTTCCTAATGCCGGGTGCTCCGTCCACCGTGCGCCGCACGCTTGAGCAGTGGTTCAGCAGCCAGGGCATACGGCCTCGCGTCGTCGCTGAGTGCGACGATAGCGCGCTGGCCAAGGACTTCGCGCAGCAGGGCCTGGGAATCGTCGCGGCACCTACGGTCATCGAGTCCGAGCTTCGCCGTCAGTATCAGGTGCGCGTCGTCGGCCGAGCCCCGAGCGTGCGACAGCAGTTCTTCGCCATCTCGGTCGAGCGCAAGATCCGCAACCCAGCGGTAGTGGCCATCTGCGAGGCGGCGCGAAAGGACATCTTCGCGCAGGTCTGAGCGCGAGTCGGCCCATGCAGCGCGGGCTGCCACTGAGCCGTCATCCTAGCGGCACGGGCTCGGGTCGGGCGAAGCGACTCCTTTTCGCGCAGGCAGCGCCGCAGATTTTGCAATACAGACCGCTGTGAGCAGTGGCCCACGGAAAACAAATCAGCCGCCTTGAAATTTCCACACAGCGACGAGGGAATAAGAAACAAATTCATGTATCTCACTGGCGACTCATAAAAAATAATTCGTAAAATGTAACTTCTACCTGATTTCTGTTACACTCTTCGTGTCCTCAGGCGGTACGCATTCATGTGTTTCTTAGCAGATGCGTAAACAGCGATGAGGCACCAACCCGTACCGAGCTGCGCAGAGTAAGCGGCTCAGAACTTGTGACGACAATTCCTAAACCAGGCAAGACCACGCATGCGAAGCGCGGCCGCGAAGATCGCCAGCGCATCGCCAACGAACAAAAAGCTCAGCAACGGACCCAGCGACGAGAAGAAAAGAAGAGACAGCGGGCTACGAAGAGAGAGGCCCCGACTTTGACCCGAACGGTCGTTGGGCCACATATCGAGGCCTCTGCACGCAATCCATAAATCCAAGTGCTGCGTATTTATTCGATCACGAATATCCTCGTTATCTAGTCTTGCGTACATCCTAACCCTGGAGAAATCAATGAAAACAAAACTGTACGTTGGAAATCTTGCATACGGAGTTAGCAACGTTACCCTGAGCGATCTCTTTTCGCAGTACGGAAAAGTTTCCAAAGCGACAATTATTATCGATCGACATACGGGTAAAAGCAAAGGATTCGGTTTTATTGAAATGACCTCAGCAGAGGAGGCGCAGGCTGCCATCGCTGGGCTGAACGGCGCACTGCACGAGGGGCGAGCGCTATCGGTCAACGAGGCCAAGCCACGCCCCGATACCGAGGGAACAGGGACCAGCCTTTCTTAGCCGCCGCTCAAGCGTTGATAGACGACCGCCTCACCGATTCTTGGTACTTCGCGGATCGATTGGTAGGCCTTGGCAAGCTTGCGAAGTCCGCTTTTTGAGACAAAGCGGGCTTTGCAGGCTCAGCTGCACGTTCCTCCTGGATCATCGCGTTGTGCTGTTGCCTTCCGACGAGACCGCATGGCTGCTTGCCGTGGCACTGAATGTGCTGGGTCCTTGCGGTCATGCGAGCCTTCTATCTGCGTCGCCAGGCAGCTTGCTATGCGCTCTGGGCAATCCTTTTCGTGCAGATCCTCTGCGGTACTGCAGCGGTCGCAGCCCCGAACAACGGCGATGTCGCGGATACGCAGTACCGTACCGGCACCAGAGAGTTCGCAGCGGGCCGCTACGCCAAGGCGCTGGCCGCGTTTCAGGCGAGCCATGAGCTGGAGCCAAGTCCCAATACCCGCTTCCGCATCGCTCAGAGCCAGCTCTTATTGGGCAAGATCGCAAGCGCCTTCCTCAACTTCCGTCGTGCCGCGGAAGAGGCAGCCGGCCGACTGAGAGCGACGAACGAAAAGCGCTTCGAGCTCACCCGCAGAGCCGCGATTCTGGAGGCCGCAGCCATCGAGCCGAAGGTGCCTCACCTTGTCGTCGCAGTGCCGGCGCAGGTTCCTGATGGCTTCAGTGTGTCGATTGATGACGTACCGCTGCCACGAGCCGCCTGGGGTGTCTCGATCGAGATAGACCCTGGCCCACACCGCATCGTTGCTGAGGCTCCGCGCCTTCGTCGCTATCAGACCTCGATCGATCTTCCGGCGGGTGGCCAACAGCGTGTCGAGCTACCGCTCCAGCGCATTGCCACAGCGTCGCTGGCTCTGCTCTTCCGCAGCAAGCCGATCGGGCTCGCAGCCTATCTAGATGATCAACCACTGGCGCTAGAGCAGCTAGAGATTCGTCACGAGCTCGACGTCGGTCTGCACCGCGTCCGAGTCACCGCCCCTGGCTACGCGCCCTTTGGCTGGTCAGCCGAGCTGGCAGATGGCGAGCAGCGCACCGTCCAGGTGCGTCTGAACCAGAACAGCGGCCCACCCCGCTGGTCCTTCTACACCGTCACGGCTTCCGCCATCGCCGCCGCCGCCAGAAGCGCTCATGGTTCTATTACAGCACCGAGCGAAACGATAGGGTTGACTGGCTCGGTGAAGACATTGGCGATCATGCAGAGCTACGGTTCTACCTTGACTACAAGGGTATCTTCGACGCGGTCCTGAAGGTCACCTCGGAGGACGCAGAGTATGACGAGTGCGTCGCGGCGGCTCGGCAGCGGGTGCTGACCGAGATTCTCCCAATCGTCGGCGCTCGCGAGGTCGAGGGGATCGAGACGATCCATCTGTACTATCCCAGGGTCGGGCTTGGCGCAAGACCTAAGGGGCACTCTGAGTCGCACGTACCGGGACTCTGGGGCCGCCTGGGTCCCACTAGGGGGCTGGCGATGGCACGGGCGGGGTCGGCTCTGCATCATCCCGGCGACCGCGAAGTGCCGAGAAGGCCTGCAGGAGCGGCGCGAAGATCTTGGCGAGCTCCGGGCTGTGCTTGCTCTGGGCCTTGACCTGATCATTGACTTGCCGCACGAGCTTGTAGGCCTCGGCATCGAACAGCAGGTTGCCCTGCTTGAGGCGGTTCAGGACGACTTCGACATCGTGAATGATGAGGTCGATCCCATCGGCCTTCTGGCCCGCCTTGCGCAGGGCGTCCGCCGTGATGCCCGGCGGCGGCTGAAAGGCCTTGCCGGCCCGCTCGATGCTGTCCGCCGCGCTCTCACACAGCGCCGTCAGGGCTTCGTGCTGTACGGCGATTGCACCTCCTCACCTGCTGCGTGGTGCAGAAGGGAGCGTGGGGCGGTTCGCGGTGGACCCGGCCTTTCTGGTTCCTTTCTGGATTCCTTTTTCGTTTCGGGCCAGGTTCCTTTTTTGTTCTGGATCAGAAGGTTGTGGTGCGGATGGCCTGCGTGCCGACCGTGCTTAGAGCGCCGTGCCAGCCGTTCGTGCGCGCCGGGCCCAGCTCGATTCGCGTCGTCGGATGTCCGACCCAAACGACTTCCCCTGGCCAACAGTCCGACGACCGGCGCCTTGCCGCAGACATCCCGGGAACTTCCCAATTCAACCGCGGGCGTCCGCGGCGGGCGGCGAGCCGGACTTGCACACCTGTGTTGGCACGACTTGGAACAACCAGCCCAGACATAGCTCACATCTTGATATTCTTTGTGTTGATTTATTGTCCTTGCGGGATCATTGGGTTGTATTGTTGATTGTGTATTTTATGATGCAGAATAAATACCTTCTAGGGGCCTTGCATGGGGGCGTCCAGGCTCTGCTGAAGCTCGCGCAGGAGCTGCTGGGCTTGGGACCAGCAGGGGGCGGCAGTGACGGCGCGGCGCGTGTGCAAAAGAGCGCCGGCCAGGTCGCCGTGCTGGATGGCGGTCGTCGCGCTGCGCAGCTCGGCGGTGGCCAGCGGGCTGTACGACTCGGGGGCGGGCAGGGCAGCGCAGGCGCGCAGAAAGCCACTGCGTTCGGCAGCAAAGGCTGCGTCGGTGTGGTAGCGGTACACCAGCGCGTAGCGCCGCACGGCCGCCTCCGGTTGACCTTGTGCAAGCAGTGCGTCGGCTTGCTGAGCCCAGCCTGCAGTGTGCGGGGATGCGGCGCGCAGGATGCGGTTGCGCGCGTTGCGTAGCAGGGCATGGTCGGGCTCGCCGTAGCTGCTCAACCACTCGGCATACTTGGCCAGGGCGCGCTGCGGAGCTCGCTCGCTGAGGCTGTCTGCCTCGGCCAGTAGCGCCAGCGTGGGCTGCAGAGCTGGCAGGCCGGCCGCGTGCGACAGCGTCGCCGGTTCAAGCCAGTCGAGCGCCAGGCGGGTAAGGCCCATGTGCGCATAGATCTCGACCAGCAAGCGGCGCAGCCGTTGGTGGATGCCGGTCTGGAGCTCGGGGCGGGTCAGCGCATAGCGAGCGGTGGCAGCCGCCAGGGTAGATCGGTGGCTGCGCTGTTGCGCGGTGGCCAGCCGCAGGTACAGATCGGCCTCGCGTCGTGCAGAGCACGCGATGGCTTCTTCAAAGGAGCGGATCGCGCGATCGGGCTGTCCCGCCGCCAACAGGCGATCGCCAGCGGTTGAACGCTGGTCCCGACACGTGCTTCGTTCGGCCCGCAGCGCACGCAGCTCATCGTCGCGGTAGTAGGGCTGGCAGCTGCTGAGGGCTAGGCCCAGCAGGGTCAAGGCTGCCACCCCTGCGAATCGGAACAGCGCACGGCACAAGCGCGGGCTCATGGGTGACTCCCGCGTGGCGTGGTCGGCGCAGCGTCGCGCGTGGGGGCAGGCGCCGAGCCCGCCAGCGGCGGAACGGCAATCGCTGGCAAGCCGAGGATGTCGAAGTCGCGATTGAGCGCGCCCAGGGCCTGCCCACGCTTGTCGTTGAGGCTGCGCAGCCGCTGCTCGATCGCGTCAAGCTGCGCATCGGCGCCCTGTTCAAAGCGCTGGTTCGTTCGCGCGGTGTCTTCCTGCACCGTCTGCAGCGCGCGTCGCGTGGCTTCGACTTGGACATCGGCCTGCTCTTTGGCCTGCTGCAAGCGCCGTAGCAAGTCATCTTCTGGATCGACGCTGGGCGGCGGCTCGGGCGGTGGCTTCTTGGACGATCGCAGCGGAGCGGGCGGTGGCTCAACCGCCAGCGCTTGATCCAAGGTGCGCTGTCGTTCCTGCGCTTCGCGCTGGGCTTGCTCGACCGCCTGCGCAGCGGCGCGCTGCGCCTGTTGCTGCTCGTCCTGCAGCCGCTTTCGTTGATCGGCAAGCTGCTGCTTTAGGGTCTGCAGCGCGGACTCTTGCTGGTCCAGATCGCGCTGAACTTCCAAGGTACTGGCGAGCTGCGTGCTCAAGTCGAGCAGAAAGCGCTCCTTCTGCTCTGGCGTGTATGAAGAATACTGCGCCTGCGACGGCGTTGCGGAAGGCGGTGAGCCCGCGCAGTCACTGGGGGCGCGTCCGCTGTCCCAGGCACCGGCCGCGATGTCGGCGGCCTGACGTGCTTCCAGAAACGAGATGTCTCCTGCCACGCCGGCAGAGACTGCCTCTGCCGCGGAGCGGAGCGCGGCCTGCACGCAGCGCAGCTGGGCTTGGCTGTCGCGGCGCGAGATCGGCGGGCCCAGCGGGGTCTCACGAAACAGCGGCAGCAGGTGGCGATGCGCATCGCGTTCGCGCTTGGCAAGGGCGCGCTGAAAGCGACGGAAGGCCTCGGCTTCTCCAGAAAGGGCGATGCCGCGCTGGGCCAGTGCTTTGGTCGCTTGCTCATGCTGGCGATAGCGCTCGGCGGCTTGCTGGCGAGTCTCGCCCGCGCGGCCAAAGGACTCGGTGGCGTGACCCGGGGCGGCGATCAGAAATGCGACCTTGGCAGTGGCGACCACGGCTGCGGTCAGGGCGCGCGACAGGCCCCCGCTGCTGCCACTGCTGCCGCTGCGCTGCGATGTCCGGCCGCCTTGGCCGCAGCTGTCCCAGCACTCGCAGCCGCTTGAGCTGCACGGGATCGACATGTTGGGATGCAAGCTGCCCGGCGGACAAAATGCGACGACGCAGGTCGGCGGTGGCACGGTCGGCACGCTCTGCGCCATCGTCGATTGACAGAGCAGGCAGAGGCCGAGCAGCGTCAGCGCAAGCCAAGCTATGCAGCCATCGCGTCGCATGCGGCTTAGTCCTTGCTCGAAAGCCACGTTCCCAGCCCCCAGGCCGCGACACCCAGCAGCGCGGACCACCAGATCAGATCGAACTTCAGCGCGCCGCGTGCGGTGTGGAAGAAGCGCGGCGAATAGCGCAGCCCGGCCGACAACACCTGGGCGCTGGTGTCGGCGTAGCGAATGTGCAGCTTGCTGCCCAGCACCGAAAAATCCAGCGGCGCGTACTGCCACTGCACAAACACGCGCAAGCGGCGCTGCGCGTAGATCTGCAGGCCGGCCAGCGGATAGATCGCGGGCATGACCTCGCTGCCTTGGCCACCCAGCGATACCGTGCGCAAGCCGCCGCGCACGCCGGCATATGGCTGGACATAGCGCAGCGGCACGGCCAGCACTGCATACAGCCCCAGGTCCAGCTGCAGCGGCGTGTATTTCTCGACGGGAGTCGGCAGGATCGCCAGCTGCAAGTCAAAGCCCAGCGCCGCATAGTCGCACGGCCAGAACGAGGTCTCGATCGCAACCAGGGGTGAGATCAGGTTGCTCTGGCTGCGCAAGACGTTGGTGTTCTGCGCGTCGCTGGCAGCCGTGACGCTGATCTGTCCCACTTGGTTCAGCAGCACACCGCCGTGCAGGCCAAAGAAGAAGCGGTCCTGCAGACGAAAGTCCGGCTTGGCCAGTGCGTGCGACGGCGCGGCGGCGAAAAGAAGGCAGACCACGACCCGCAGCGCAGCGAGCACGCGCAGGCGACTCGGGGCTGCAAATTCCCGCTGCATGGGTTTGTTCCGTCGCATCATGGTGTCGCTCGGCGGCAGCGCGTGCTCTGCGCAGGGGCGGGCGTGCCGCGACAGGCGTGCAGACGTGCCAGGTCGCGCTGCAACTGACAGCCCACGGCTTCGACCGCCGCGATCTGCTGCTCGCTGATCTGGTAGTTCTGCAGGATGCGCTGGCGACTTTCGGCGAAGCGCACGGCTTGGTAGCCGTAGTCGACCAGCAGGCTGCCCAGCTGCACTGCGTCGCCGACCAGCGGAAACTTGGCGGCTAGGATGCGCCGCTCGAAGTCGTTCGCGGCGGCCAGCAGCGCCAGCCGTTCAACCACCAGCCGCGTTGCGTCGTTCTTGGCCAGCTTCAGAGTCAGGTCGCTAATTTCCGCGCCGGTCTTTTTGCCGACGTCGGCGACTTCATGCAAGAGCTGCCACAGGTCTACGGCGCTGCCGCGCGCTTGCGCCAAGTGCAGGCCATCGCGCTTGGCCTTCAGGACGTCGATTCGTTGTCGCAGACCGGCGATGTACTCGCGCGTGCTGGCGTCAAAGCGAGGCAGCGGCTGCTGGCTGCGCAGGCTTGCTTCGGCCTCGCTGATGCCGGCACTGAATGACTCGATGAAGCGACCCAGGATGCCATCGGCGAGCGCATTGGCCGCGACGTCGCAGGCTTGCTTGGCGGCCTGATCGTTTTCTTGCGTCCAGCGCGCAAGCTCGCCCTGCGCGGCCGCGATCTGCGCCTGCTGTTGATCGACGATCGCCAGGTCGCGCTGCACTTGCGCCTGCAACTTGCTGCAGCCCAAAAGTGTATCCAGTCGCGCCTGCGCTTGCGCGACGGCCGTGCGCTGCTGGGTCCGTGCCGCGTTGGCCAGCGCGATCAGCGTGTCTCGCTTTGGTCCGGCGGGTCGTGCCTGCGCAAGCTGCAGCAGCCGTTCGTCTTCGACCAGCGCCGCTTCCTGTTTGGCCAGGTCGGCGCGTGCGGCCTGCACCTGCTCTGCCGGACTGTCCGCCGCGGCCAGGCCCGCCCAGAACAGCGACAGGCAGGCCACCAGAATCCGTCGATGCCAGTGCATGGCAAGTCCCCCCGCAGCCGCGATCGACGGGCTGCAAAGCAGAACATCAGCAGACGCTATGCCAAGCCTGCCCATCCCGCCGGTAGCTGGCTGGTCGAGCGCTGCGACAGATCAGACGGCGCGCTGTAAAGTTTGCGGCACAGCCGGCCGCGACGAAGATTTTGCGCGGGCTCCGCTTGTCGCGCGCGTGCTGTGCCCGTCGAGCGTTGACCGTCGACCGAGTCACTTGGCGGGGGCCAGGTTCAAGCGCGGCTGCGGCATGCAAGTCCGCGCAGTCGTGGCGTTCTTCAGCGTCGGTTTTTCCGACTTCTCCGCGAGCTGCGGGTCAAGCTGGCCGACCCGCTTTTCCACCGGCCCCAAGCGGAAGTTTCCGTCGAAAAAGACCCGCCCCTTGCCGTCTTTCCGCTGAATCGGCACCGGGCCCGACGGGCTGCTTGGCGGTACGGTGCGCGCTTCGACGGTCAGCCGGTGCGAATTGGCGCTGGGGCTGCCCTGCTTGTACAGACGCTCGATCTCCCACTGGAAGAGAAAGCGCACGGGCTCTTGGCCTTCCATCGTGGCGGTTCCCACGCAGTGTGTCACCGTCCCGATTTCCGTTGCGGGGTTCCCTCTTGCCACCGCTGACTTCTCACTTCGTACGGAGGGCTTCCCGCTTCGCGCCGGGGACTTCCCTCTTCGCGCCGGGGGCTTCCCTCTTCGCGCCGGAGGCTTCCCGCTTCGCGCCGGGGGCTTCCCTCTTCGCGCCGGGGGCTTCCCCTTTTCCAGCGGGGGCTTCCCCTTTTCCAGCGGGGGCTTCCCTCTTCTCGCCGGGGGCCGCCCCGTTTCTGCGGGGGACTTCCCGGTTTCCGCCGGGGGCGCTCCTTCTGAAAATTGGCTGGGCCTTTCCGATCACTCTGCGTGGGATGTTGTGCGTAGTTCCGAGTCATGCTAGGCCTGCCCCTGGCCGATTGCATAGGAATCAATCCTGAACCGGAGGCTGCCCATGTCTGGACACAACGACTTCTATCCCCGCCGCGACGCAGAACAGGTGAGCTGGCTGAAGAACTTCCGCGCCAAGCTCGACGGGCACGGCAAGACGCTGGGCCTGGCCCCGGCCCGCATCAAAGAGGTCGCGGGACGGCTCGATGCCCTGATCGACAGCTTCGAGCAGAAGGATCGCGCGACCGCCACCTATCAAGCAGCCGTGGCCGCCCACGAAGAGCTGGAAGTACGCCTGGTCGCCGAGCTACGCGCCGACATCCGCGAGCTGAAAGCAAACCGCCTGTGCAGCGACGCCATCAAGGCCGACCTGCAGATCGTCAGCAGCAGCGAGGGCTCTTTTCGCCTGGCCGATGCACGCCCCAGCGTGGTCGCGGAAGCCCACCCCGGCTTTGTCCGCCTGCGCTTCAAGAAGCTGGGCTTCGACGGAGTCAACGTCTATACGCGGCGCCACGGCGAGACCGCTTGGCGCTTTTTGGCCCGCGACACCAACTCCCCCTACGACGACCACAGCGACCTGGAAAAGCCCGGCGTCCCCGAGGTCCGCGAGTACCGCCTGGTGGGCGTGGTCAAAGACCACGAACAGGGCCAGCCCACCGACGCCGTGTCCGTGACGTTTACCGGCTAGTCAAAGCGAACGGAAGACCCGCAAGCGCTTTCCGCGACAGCGTCCGCGCGGATCGACGCGACATCGGTCGACGCAACATGGCACGCTCACGTATCTGTTACGTGGGAGTGCGCTGTGCCGACGCTGGTCCCTGGTCAGCTCGTCGAGAAATATAGGGTGGTGCGCCTGATTGCCTCCGGGGGCTTCGGGGCCGTGTACGAAGTGCTGCGAGAGGACATCCGACAGCGAGGGGCGCTGAAGGTGCTGACGCTTTCCGCCGAGCCGGCCATGGTTCAGCGGTTTATTAACGAGGCCCGAGCGGCAGGCGCGATTCGACATCCCAACATCCCCCAGGTCTATGACCTGGGCATGTTCCCCGACGGGGTGCCGTGGCTGGTGATGGAGTACCTGGAAGGACTGTCGCTGGAAGCCCATCTGGTCGCCCACCGCCGGCTGACTCTTGCCGATGTGCTAGAGATTTTCGAGGATGCGGCTGGGGCAGTGGCCGCCGCCCATGCCGTCAAAGATCCGGGCCCGATCATCCATCGCGATTTGAAGCCCAGCAACGTCATGTTGCTGCCCAGCCCCAAGCGCGGCTGTGGCTTCCGGGCGATGGTGCTCGACTTCGGCATCGCCAAGCTGGCCGGCGACAACCTGACGAAAAGCGGAACCATCCTGGGGACG
>JAEUJZ010000010.1 GCA_016794505.1 Myxococcales bacterium | reverse complement strand
CCCTCTCCATCGACTCCCAAGACCCCGCCGAGTAGCCCCTCCTGGCCCACCCGCCCCCGCGATGGCCATCAACCCCCTGCGCCTACCCCTGCACGCCGCTGATGGCCATCCACCGCCCTGCTGCGATGGCCATCACGCAGCGTGCGCGGCAACAGGGGTCGGCCTAGCGTCCGCGGATGAGGCGAACGTGGATCGGTGTGTCTGTGCGGTTCAGCGTTCGGCTGGATGGACAGTCCGGCTCTGGTATTCGGGACCGGACCCCAGACCTCGCGCTTAGTCTTGGTATTTGTAGAAGCGGAAGCTGGTGCGGCCGGAGAGGTTGACGATGAAGCCGAAGTTGAAGCGGATGAAGCCGTCGGCGTCGGCAAGACCAGCGGGAGGGTTGGCAAAGGGCTGCGCGCGGCGGAAGGCGCTCTGGGCTTCGTCGTCGAGAAACTCGACGCCCGAGCGGCGCGCGACCTGCAGGTCTTCGATGCGTCCGTCGGCGCGCAGGCGAACCTTAAGCGTCGTGACGCGGTCCTGCGTGCCATAGATGCGGCCCGATGGATCGTGGCGACCGAGGATCTCGTCGGGGTGCCACTCGTCGCGGACGGCCTGTTTGATGCGATTGAAGAACGCCGCGTACTTTGACTTCTTGGCGTTGAGCGAGGTGCCGTCGCCGTCGTCGATGTCTTCCAGATAATCGGGCGAGCCCGCCCCGAGGCCCAGCGTCTTTTCCAAGAGCTTTTGCGAGGGGGCTAGGTTGGGCAGCAGGCCGGGCGGAGGGGCGGCGCCGCCGGGCTTTTGGTTTGGGGCCAGCGGACCTTCGCCCATGCGGTGTGCGTACTCACCGTCGGGGCCTAGCTCGCGCACCTCTTCGGCGGCCTGGCCTGCGGGGGGGCTGGGCAGCTTGTCGCCGACGGGGCCGCGCAGCGTAAGCGGTCGCGAGGGGGCGGTCGGCGACGGAGCCGGCGGCGGCGGGACCGGCGGCGAAGGGGGCAGGGGAGCGCCGGCCTTGTTGTCTCCGCTGGGTCCTTTGGTCTCTTTATTGACCCGGCTGTCGTGCTCGGCGATGAAGCGCGCCTCGTCGGGACGCTGCTCGATCGCGGGCTTTGCGATGTCGACAACCTGGCCGCGCAGATCCTTGCGCTCTTCTTGGCGCTTCTGCTCTTTTTCTTGCTCGGTCAGCTCTTGCGGCGTGTTGATCGTCGAGAGCAGCGACTCGATGGCGATGGGGGTGTCGGTCTCGTCGTTTTCGGGGCGCTCGGGGCGCTCTTGCATGGTCAAAAGCGTCGCGGACGGCAGGCGCGTAAGCCCCCCCAAGAGGAAGAACAGCGACAAGACCACGCCATGGGACAGCAGGGCCAGCCCCAGGGAAAGCAAGGCCCGCTTGGGCCTTGAACTGTGATCACGTCGAGACAACCCGCGCGCTCCTTGGCGCACTATAGCAAAGCCGGACGGGCGCACGAGCCGCGCGGTCTGGGTTCGCGGGATGCACAGGTACGCGTTCTGGGCGCAGGGGGCCGTTCTGCGAAGCAGCCGTGGGTCGCTCCGCGAGTCGCCGGCCCGGCGCAGATCGCGATACACTGAGCCGGCATGTCGTCCCATCGCTCTTCTTCGCGGGCTTCGACCATCACCCAAATCGATGTGCAGCCCTTGGATTTGCCCTTGTCCGAGCCGTTCGCGATTTCTGGCGGCGCACCCAACGTCGCGCAGAACGTCCTTGTGCGTGTGACCCTGGCCGATGGCACGGTCGGGCTGGGCGAGGCGGCGCCGTTCCCCGTGGTCAGCGGCGAGACCCAGGCGAGCACGCTGCTGGCGCTCAACGACGCGCGGCCACGCTTGCTGGGGCAAGACGTGCGGACGCTGCGCCACCTGGCCGCGACCTTGGCCGAGGTCTGTCCCGACGAGCCCGCGGCGCGAGCCGGCTGCGAGCTGGGGCTTTTGGATGCGCTTTTGCGCCAGCACCACCTGCCGATGTGGAGCTTCTTTGGCGGGCAGACGAAGACGCTGGTCAGCGATCTGACGATCACCGCCGGAGATACCGAGCACGCCATCGCGGCCACGCAAGCGGCGCTTCTGCGTGGCTTTTCAACGCTGAAGATCAAGGTGGGCGCCGGTTCGGTGGCGGCCGATGCCGAGCGTGTCATCGCCATCCATCGCCAGACGCAAGCGCGCGGTGTGGCAAGCGCTTCTGTGCAGCTTGTGCTCGACGCCAACGGCGGCTACAGCGCCGACCAAGCGCTGCTGCTTCTGGCGGAGCTTGCGGCAGCCCGCGTACCCATCGCGCTGTTCGAGCAGCCGGTGGCCCGCGCCGATCGCCTGGGGCTTTTGGAAGTGGCGCGCCTGTCCTCGGTGCCGATCTGCGCCGACGAGTCAGCCCGCACCGCGGCCGATGTCCTGTGGCTGGTGCAGAGCCGGGTGGTGCGCGCCATCAACCTAAAGCTGATGAAGAGCGGCCTGTTCGAGACGCTGGCCATGTACGAGATCGCGCGCTCGGCGGGCTTGCAGCTGATGATCGGCGGCATGGTCGAAGGCCCGCTGGCCATGGCCGCCGCGGCCCACGTGGCGGCCGGTCTGGGCGGCTTTTCGTTCGTCGACTTGGACACCGCTCTGTTTGTGGCGTCGCACCCATTTCAAGCCGCGGGTCTGCAGCACGATGCCACCTGGGATCTGCAGGCGGTCCACGCCGGCCACGGCGTCACGCTGGCGCACGAAGAAAAATAAGTAACAAAATAAGCTGCGGTTTGTTTGCCAACGAAGCGCGGCTTGTGTTGATTCTTTATTCTGCGCGAAAGTCGCGAACCAATGCGGCTTTGCGCTGGGCGCGCAGCAGGGCCAGGTCGATCAGCCGGGACAAAAGCTCGCGATAGGGGATGCCGCTCGCTTCCCACAGCTTGGGGTACATGCTGACCGAGGTGAAGCCGGGCAGGGTGTTCACTTCGTTGAAGTACAGGCGCCCGTCGCGGCGATCGAGGAAGAAGTCGACGCGGGCGAGGCCCTCGCAGCCGAGCGTCGTAAACGCCAGAGCCGCGAGGCGCTGCGCTTCGCTGTGCTGTTCGGGCGAAAGCTCGGCCGGAATGCGCAGCACGGCGCCGGTCTCGTCGAGGTACTTGGCGGTGTACGAATAGAACTCGTGCTTTTCGGCAGGGTTGATCTCGCCGACGATGCTGCACAGAGGCGGCTCGGCGGGATCGGGGTGTTCGAGCACGGCGACCTCGATCTCGCGAGCGAAGATGGCCTGTTCGATGAGCACCTTGCGGTCGTAGCGAAAGGCTTCTTTCAGGGCGAACGGCAGATCGGACGCGGTCTTGACCTTGCTTACCCCGACGCTGCTGCCGCTGGCCGAGGGCTTGACGAAGCAGGGATAGCCGAGTTGGGAAGCGACCGCGTCATGCGTCGCCTGCGGGTCTTTGCCATAGGGTCCAGCGTGGGCCGTGACATACGGGACGATGGGCAGCCCGGCATCGCGGGCCAGGCGCTTGGCGGTCTCTTTGTCCATGCCCACGGCTGAGGCCAGGACGCCGCAGCCGACATAGGGCACATCGGCGAGCTCGAACAGGCCTTGGATGGTTCCGTCTTCGCACAGCGTGCCGTGCAAGACCGGGAAGACGACATCCACATGTGGCAGGGCTTCCGGCGAGCGCGTGGGCGTCGGCAGCGCCACCAGGGTATTGCCAGCGCCGTGATGCGAAGGAGGATTGGGGGGCAGAAGCACGGCCGGCGCATCGCGAAACACCGGCAGCGTGCGAGCGCCTCGCTCGATCAAAGACAGGTCGTTGAGCAGCCAGCGGCCTTGCTTGTCGATGGCGATGGGAATCGGCTCGAAGCGATCCGGGTCGAGGTTGCGCAGCACGGAGGCCGCGGACTGCAGCGACACTTCGTGTTCCCCCGAGCGACCGCCATACAGCACGGCCACCCGCAGCTTGCGAGGCAGGGCAGAGGGGATCATGGCGGCCTAGTGGTGGCGCGGCACTTTGTCGAGGTCAATCTGCAAGAGCGCCTCGCGAATGACCTGGGACTTGTTGGCCTTGCTGTGCCCGCGGCGCTTAAGCTCGCGCACTAGGCCCTCTAGGCGATCGATGTCTTCGTTGTACAGCGAGATGCAGATGACCTTGTAATGGGTCGGGCGGGGCTTGGCGACCTCGGGCTCGGGGCTGCCTGTGCCGTGCTTGGGCCAGTCAGAACGATCGGGCAGATAAAACCCCGTCAAGATGTCGTCGCTCGACAGCGGATCACGGGCCAGTCCCTGGCGCGCCCCGGTCGAGGACGGCGCGGGATGAGAGGTGGACTCAGACTCTTTGGCGATCATGGTGGTGGCTCGAATCGGGGCCTTTTCCAAGGGGGCAGGGCTGGACATGGTTTAGGCGTCAGCCCCGGCGGCATCGCGCTCGGCTGCGGCGAAGTGACTGGGGCCGCTTCCCGACGGCATGCTGGGGGCAAAGGACGGGCGCTTGCTGCGCAGTGTGGTCTCGCGCTCTAGCACGCGTTCGACCACCTTGCGGTAGTCCTCGGCGCCGGGCGAGTCGGGATCGTATTCGAAGATGCTCTGGCGATGGCTGGGGGCCTCGGCCAAGCGGGTCGAGCGGCGGATGGGATCAAAGACGCGCTCGCGGAAGTGGCCCCGCAGCGTCTCGACGGCCTCGCGGGCCAAGCGGATGCGGGCATCGTAAAACGTCGGCAGGACTCCGGCGATGGTCACCGAGTGGCCCAGGTGGCGTTCGACGTCTTTGATGGTCTTTAGCACCTGCTTGACGCCGAACAGCGACAGGTAATCGCACGAGACGGGAATCAGAACTTCGTCGGCGTACGTCAGCGCGTTCTGATTGAGCAGCGACAGCGAGGGGCCGCAGTCGAGCAGGATGTACTGATAGCGACGGCCGGCGGGGCTGGGGCCCGAATTTAGGCGCTGTCCCAGGACACGATCGCGGTCTTTGTCGCGGCGGGCCAGCCAGATTTCCGCGACGGCCAGCGTGGCATCGGCGGTGATCACATCGAGGTGGCTGCGCACGGGCACCGCGACCTCGGCGGCATCCACTCCGTCGACCAGGATGTGATACAGCGAGCGCTCGCCCTTGATGCCCAAGCTGGCTCCGACATTGCCCTGGGCGTCGGTGTCGATGAGCAGCGTCTCATAGCCGCGCTCGGCCAGGCCTGCGGCGAGGTTGATGGCGGTCGTCGTCTTGCCGGTGCCCCCCTTTTGGTTGAGGACCGCGATGCGACGGGCGCGGCGGATGGCAAAGCCCGCTTCGCCAAGCGCGCTGCGTCGGCACTCAAGCTGACAAAAGAAGCGCTTGCCGCCGGCTTCGCCCTCTTTTTCGGGACCCGCTGCCACTTGATACGCGTACTGCGGAGTGAACTTCCGACCACAAGTTGAGCAGACTTCCGTTCCGAGCGTGGACATGCGGTCATTAGAAAGGCGTCAGATCAGCGACGCAAATTTTCTGTCCCGCGGGGGAACCTCGGGCCGCGTCTTGCAGCGTGCGCGGACCGGCGAACCGGCGCAGGCTTAGACTTCGAGAACGTCTGGGGGCCAGGAATCGGCCGCAGCCTGAATGGGCAGATCGGCTATCGTGTCCCATGTGTCCGTCGATCGTGCGTGGGGCTGGATGCGGACTTGTCTGCGCTGCTTGGCGTGGCTGATTGCGCTGAGCCTGGCTGGCAGTCCGGTCGCCACGGCCCATCCCCAGTTCGGCCCGGCGACGATCAATCGCTACGGTCGCTTGGTGCTGACTGCACCGGACCGCGCCCGCTTGTTTTACACGGTGATGGTCGGTGACATCCCGGCGCTGCGACTGCGGCAAAGCGTCGACGCCGATCACAGCGGCCACCTGGACACGGCTGAGCAAGCGGCGCTGCAAGCAAAAATCGCCGAACAGGTACAGCAGGGCCTGTCGCTGCAGTCAGGACCGCACAGGGTGGCCCTGACCTGGGACTCGGCTCAGCTGTCCCTGGGCGATGCCGCGGTTTCAGCGCGAGCCCTTTCCTTTGATGCGACGGCGGTCTCGCAGCCCCCGGCAACGCAGACCGCTGAGAGCCTCTGGCGGTACCAGGATCAAGTCCCGCTTGCGCCGGCTGGCGAAGTCGAGCTGCGCGTCGAGGAAGCACCCGGTGTCTGGCTGCGCGGAAGCCAGGGCCCAGCGCGTTCGGCAGCTGACCCACCCCTGGAAAACGTGTCCAAGGCTGGGCCGGCACGGCTGTTTCAGGTGTATAACCCGGCGGAAGCTCGCTCGACGCTGACCGTCGAGCTGGATGTCGCGACGCATGCTCCGGCCTCGTCTCGCGCTGCCGCGGCGCCTCGCCATGACGGGGCAGCGCGGCTGCGGTGGCTGGCTGGGTTTGCGCTTTTCTTGCTGCTCGCGGTGGCCGCAGCGCGCTGGGCGACCCGCCGCTCCGCTTAGGCTCCCATCTAACTCGCTGCGTGCGTGGCCGAGAACAGCCTGCGGTCTTACGCGGTTGGCGGACCGCGCAGCGCGACAAGAAAAATTGATGGAACTCCTTCCTCCGCTGGCTCGTACACAGGAATGGTGTCCCTTGCCCGCCTTCACGGCCTTGCTTCGGCAGAGCGGACGCCGACTGCCTTGCAGGGAGGGGCCGACCGGTATCCGCCGACGGCCAGAACAAGCTCAATCAGGAGTTGTGCATGAAGAAAATACTTTGCCTATGTGCCCTTGGGCTAGCCGCCGCGCTACCGCCCACCGGCCCGGCGCTCGCCGCCGACCATCGCGATGGTGACTTCGTCTTGGCCGACCCATCTACCGACATCAACGACGTCTACACCTGGATGTCAGCCGACGCATCCAAGGTGTATCTGGCGATGACCGTGTTTCCGGCCGCCAACGCCACGATGTCGAAGTTCTCGACGGCGGCTCTGTATGTCTTTCACACCGCAAGCCGGGCCAGCTTTGCGGCAACCACGGCGACACCGCTTGACGTGATCTGCTCGTTCGATCAGGCGCAGCGCATCAGCTGCTGGGTGGGTGGCGCGAACAACTTCGTCAGCGGCGATGCCAGCAACCCCACGGGTCTGAGCAACGCGGCCGGCACCATCAAGGTCTTTGCTGGTGCGCGCAAGGATCACTTTTTCTTCAACCTCGATGGCTTCAACCGCGCCCGCGGCCTGGTGCGAAACGGCGCTGGCGGCCTGACCTTCAACGCCGATGGCTGCCCGACCGCGCCCGCTGCGACGCTGAATACCGTGGCCATGGCTCTATCGCAGAACGCCGCGGGCGGCACGCCGGCCGTCGACTTCTTCCGTACTCTCAACACCCTCGCCATCGTGCTTGAGATCGACAAGACGCTGTTGAACAGCGGCGGCGGGTTTATCAGCGTCTGGGGCGGCACACACCGCAAGGGCTAAAGGAGACACACCATGAAGAGACTTCTACTTTCTGCCATGGCGTTGCTCGCGGGCTCTGTTGCGGGCTGTGGCACCTCGGGTGGCACGGGCGCAATGGACAAGTGCGCGATGGTGACCTGCGCCGCCGGCCAGTTCTGTGATGGGACCACGGGCATGTGTCGCACAGGCGACAAGTGCATGGGGGTGACCTGCGCGAGCGGCCAGGTCTGCGATGGTGCAAGCGGCATGTGCGTGGCCAAGGATCAGTGCGCCGCCGTGACTTGCAGCAACGGCCAGACCTGCAACCCAACCAGCGGAGCCTGTGAGAATCCGCCCGTACCGACGCTGGGCATGCTGATCGATCGCATGGGCCGGCCCGCCGTCAACACCGCGCTGACCAACCCCTTTGATCTGTATCGACCCGGCGGTCCCGGCATGCCGATCGAAGCCAGCGACGTGACCAAGAACCGCTACAACCGCGATGGCAGCCCCGCCAACTGGATCACCAACTGGGGAGCCAGGCCCGCCGGATCCGCCAACTCGGCCATCAACACGCACTTGGCGATCCTCGATGGACTCGACGGCGGTACCTGTGGCAATCAGCTGGCCTTTAACGCTGCGACCCGGTACGCCACGCTGACCGGCGTGCTCACGGCCGATGTCCTTGAGCTCGACAGCACGCGCATGACCTGCAACCAGTACTTGGGCGTGGAGCTGAATGCCTTGGGCGTTGCCAACGCCAACTGTGGGGGCCGCACGCTGTCGATGGACACCATTGATACGACGTACTCAGCACTGGCCATCGGCATGACCACGGGCGTCAACGACGGCATTGCACAGTCCACGGCGCCGTCGGCCACGTTCCCGTTCTTTACTGCGCCGCAGTAGGTCTCGAATCGACGCTCGGCGAGCACTGGGCTCTGCCGCTCTGTCGATTCGTCGCTGTGCCCCACCCAACGATCGGTGGGCGGGGCACAGCCAACCCCTTGCCAGCGACCGATCCCAGCCAGGCATTCTAGGAGCCCAGGTCTGCCATGCACACCGCCCATCGCCATCGCCTGCAAACGACCGCGCTCTCGCTTGTATCTGTGGGCCTGCTGTGCCTAGGCACCGGCTGTCCGGCCCAGCCGCCACCGCCGCCCAGCACCGCCCAAGCAGGCCCGACTGTGGCAGTGGCTCCTGCGCCGGCATCCCGGCCGGTTCCTTCCCCACACGTCGCGCTGCCGCCGCACGCACCGATGACGCAGCAAGAGCTGCCGACCACCGACGGCCCGATCGCGTTCGACAACTTGGAAGGCAGCCTGCTATCGCTGCAGAAGTTTGCTCAGACCCGCCCCACCGACGCCGTGATCCAGCTGCGCATCGTGCAGCTCTTGTGCGCCCGCGCGCAGTTTCGCGGCACCTTGGCGGACTACCAGCGCGCCGCTGCGCAGGTTGAACATGCCTTTCGCGTCGCTCCCAAGGCCGCGCATTCCTTTGTGGCTCGCGCTCGCGTTCGTGCCGTGTTTCACGACTTCGTCGGCGCAGAAAAAGATCTGGCTGCGGCAGAAAAGCTCGACCCCGAGCTGGGCGCGAGCATCGCCGCAAGCCGCCTCTCTTTGCAGGTGGCGCAGGGCCAGGACGAGCCAGCCCTGGCCGCCTATCGTGAGCTACGCAAGAAGGCCCCCGACATCCTGACGACCGGCGCGGAAGCCGCGCTGCTGGCCGACCGAGGCGAGCTGGCTGCTGCCGACGAGCTGTTCATCGCGGCCCAGGGGCATTTTCGCGATGTCTCGCCTTTTCCCGTGGCGTGGCTGTATTTCCAGCACGGCCTGATGTGGGAACGCGCCGGCCGCCTGAGTCGCGCCGAAGAGCTGTACGCCGCCGCGGTCAGCCGCCTGCCTGGCTATGCCGCGGCCACCTCACACTGGGCCGCCGTCCTGTCGGCGCGCGGAGCCAAAGAGCAAGCGCGGACCCTGCTGCAGGCGCTGACCCAGTCCGCCGACGATCCCGAATACAAGGCGCAGCTTGCCGCCCTGTTGCAGGACCAGGGGCGCCCCGAAGAGGCCAAGCCGCTGATCGCCGAAGCGCAGCGACGGTACACCGAGCTCTTGGCGGCGCATCGCCCGGCGTTTTTATCGCATGCGGCTCGCTTCTATCTGGGGATCGGTGGCCAGCCCGCGATGGCGCACAAGCTCGCCGAAGAAAACCTCAAAGCGATCCACACCACCGAGGCCCAGCTCTTGGTCATCGAGGCGGCAAGCGCCGGTCCTGCGACCGCTCGCGCGTGCGCTCTGGCCGATGTCGTCCGCCAGAAGCCGGGTCTGTCGGATCCGGCTCGCATCATCTTGTCGCGGGCCTACAGCGCCTGCGGTCAGCCCAGCCACGCCGCCGCCATCCTAAGCCCCACCGCAGAGCGCCCCGCCAGTCCACAAGGCCCAGTGCCCGCCCCGCTGCCTCCTCCTACCTGATGTACAAGCACCGTCGCTGGTGATGAGTTTGTCGGAGTAATGGGCAATAAATACTGAAACAGAAGATAGATTATTTGTATAAATAAGAGGCGACGCATTAAACGAACTAAGAATTAATCTATTTTAAATCATTGACTGATTGCGTTCCTGCCAGGGGCAGCGGCAAGACCTCTTCGGCGGTGAGCGGGTCCGGCGGGCGCGGCCCCATGACGATCGAGTCGCTGATCAATGGCAATATGCGTTAATAATATCCGCGAATTGATTCAGTGAATAATGAGGGTATCCCGATTTTGCTAAATCTACGCTAGGCCCTCTGCCCCATGGATTGTCGCAAAATGCATGGGTCGGCTGTTTTGTCTGACTTTTTGTTGCCATGTTTGATCTTTGTACTCAGATTTTATATTGATTTTTATTGTGCCATCTGAGGACGGTATCTATTAAGAGAGTGACGTTTGTGAATGAACTGTAATTCTGATTTAAGAACACAAATGGCCTACGAATAATCACACAAACAAGCCCCAGCGTATATTCTAATACGCACCGTATGCCGTCGCCCGGCCCGTGCGGGTGAATCTCTTGAACAAGGGGGCCCTTTTTTCTCTTATGCTGGATGGCGTGAGCCACTCATGAACCCTGAATCCCGACCGCGTCCTACTGTTCCTGCGTACATCGCCCTTGCCGTGGGGGGGCTGGCCCTCCTGTTGGCCTCCTCGGTGCTGGCCACCGCTTCGGACATGCGGAGCGAGCTGGGGCTCTATCTGGCCCTGACCCTGCTGCCGCTGCTCCTTGGGTTGGGCCTGATCGGACGCTTCCTCGCAACGTATGTGCATGCCAAGGCGGCCCTTGCCACGTGCGCCGCCATGGGCCTGGTCGCCTTCTTTGTTCTGGCGCTTCGTCTAAAGCACTTCGCAGACCAGAACGCCGCGTGGGCGCGCAGCCGAGCGGTCTACTGGCTGTGCGAAAAGGCGGCACCGATTGCTGATGCGCCGGCTCTGGGTGGTTCGGCTCCACACGCGATTCGCATCGCCGAGCTGCGGTCCGATCCGCTGGACCAGGGCGGGCGCTTTTCATGGCATGAGCTGGGCATCGCCGATGGCTATCCGACGGATTGGCAGACAAGCGAGCTTCCAGAGCTGGTCGCCTGCCTGCGGGACACCTGGACCGAGCACGAGCGGAAGCTCTATCAGACCGTGGGCAGCTACGGCAGCAAGCCCATCGAGGTCGTGCAGTTTCGGCAGAGCTACGAGATCGATGTCTATGAGGCCAAGACGCGCCGACTGGTCACGCACCTGCGCGTGGACGGGCCGATGCCGCCGCCGCTTCCCAAAGAGTCCAAGGGCGATCCGCAGCGACGAGGTCCTCGCGCCACGGCGCCCGCCGTCCTGTCCGCGCTGCAGCCCATCATCCAGGGACGCTGAGCGCCTGTCGCTTCCGCTGAAATTCGACGCGGAAGCAGTTCGATCTGCTGTGGCGAGCCGATTCGACGATCTCGTGTTCTGCGCGCCGTAGCGACGGCATCGGTTAGAGCCGAGCGCGCACCAGATAGACCTTGTTGTTGGTGTCGTCGACGATCTCAAGCGACCCGCGGGCATCGTTCGGCAGCAGGCTGCGCAGGCCCTCTAGGCGGTGGCGCTCGATCAAAAAGTACATCGTGCGGCCGCGGTGGCTGCTGATGTAGGCCTGCAGCTTTTCCATGTTCTTGTCGCCGAGGAACACGGTCTTTTCGCCGGCCTCGATGCGGTGGTCATAGATCTGGTTGCCGGTGTACAGGTTCTCGCCGCGCCAGTACATCATCCAGGCGATCACCGGCTCGTTTGGGCTTTGTCGCAGACGGTAATACGAGGCGAAGATGTGCTTCTGGCTCCAGTGCGGCGAGATGTCGACGAGGAAGCGGTCGATAAAGAAGGTCGTGCTGAGCACGGCCACAAGTCCCAAGGGAAGAGCGCGCCAGCCGCCGCTGCCTCGCCACACAAGAATCAGCCACAGAGCGGCGCCCAGCGTCGGGACCAGAAATGCGAAGCGCAGATCGAACGGGAGCTGGGTGTCCGGCGGTAGCTTCGAGCTTGTGAACTGAACGACCCGATCGGCGCTGGGGCCGGCGAGGATGCCGATGACCAAGAGCAGACACAGAAGACCCAGGCGCAAGGCCCAGCGCGCGGGCGGTCGCGCGGCCTGCGGAGCGTCGGGTGTGACGTCAGGGCGGCGCGGCGTCGCCAAGACCAGCGTCGCCATGGTGGCCAAGAAGGCCAGGGCCAGAAGCGGCGCCGCATATTCATAGCGCTGACCATAGACGGCGGGCAGCGGCCAGGGGCGACCACTGCCGGGCACGTTCACATAGTCATAGTTGAACAGCCAGCCGATGCGCGCCGGGAAGTTTGCGAGATCGCGTCCACTTAAGAACGTGACCGGCGCTGCCAACAGCCACAGCGCCAAGCGACTGCTTTGTGTGGCTTGCGGCGTGGCTTCGCAGAGCTCGTCGATGAACACGCCACCGAGGACGGCAAGCGGCGGCAGGGCCGGCAGGATGTAGTGATGGAACTTGGTGTTCACCAAGGTGACGATGGTGAAGTCGACCACGAACCAGACGAAGCAAAGCAGCAAGACCTGGCGCTTGCTCGCGGTGCGCGGGTCGCCGTCGCGCAGCCAGCGTCCGATCTGCACGCCCGCCGCCAGCAGCATGCCCGACCACGGAAACAGGCCGGCGCCAAGCTGACGCAGATAGTACTCAAAGGTGCCGCGATCACCGTGACGACCTTGGGCGCGGTGGACGTAGTTATCCCCGATGAGCTCCATCCAAAACGGCAGGCCGTGACGGGCAAGCATCGCCACGTACCACGGCGCAGCCACGCAGAAGAAGACCAGGGCGCCGCGCAGGATCTCAAGGCCATCGTGGCCGCCTTTGAGCGCTTGCAGTAGCTCGGACGACAGGCGACGCGGCCGGGCCTGGTCCTCGGGCGGGTGGCCCCCCCAGATCTCGTCGATGCGACCGGCCAGAAGCAGGTAAAGAAAGATCGCCAAAATGGGCATGGCGATGCCAGCGGGACCTTTGGCCAGCGTCGCCAGGCCACCCATCAAGTACGCCGTCCACAGGTACAGTGTGCGACGCGTGCGCGCCTGCATCGCAAGGAAAAGCGACAGGACAAACAGCACGACAAAGGGCAGCACGGCCAGGGCGCCGGGTACGCGCCGCGTCTGGTTGAAGAAGACGACGACGAAGCTCTGAAGCTGGATCAGGTTCGTCAGAAGCTGCGGCAGCACGCACAGCACGTACACCGCCAAAAAGCCATAGAACGCAGGGCTGTCCGGCCACGACACAAGCCGACCCGCAAGTCGTGCCGTTCGCCGCGGTAGCTCGGCCCTTGGGTCGGGGACGGCGTCTTCATCGCGGCGCTCTGGGGGCGAGATCAAGGCGAGCGCGGCGAAGACCACAGCGACGGTCATCGGCACGACAAACGGCATATCGGTCATCGCCTGGCGTGAGATCAGCGCCCACTGCGCACTGGTCGATAGCACGATGGCTGCCCACAGTCCGGCGCGTCGCGACACCAGCCGACGCAAGAGCTCATACACCGCCCAGACGCCAACCAGGCTGATGAGGATCATCGGCATGCGCAGGGCCCACTCGGCCCGCCAGCCGACGGTCATTTCGCTGTAATGGCCGGGATCCCCGTGGCCCAGGCCAAAGACTTTCAGCGAAAGCGCCATCAGCCAAAAAGTGAGCACGGGCTTTGAGAAGAAGACGCCCGATGCAGGATCCTGCGGCGAGCCAGGCCACCACAGGCTGATGCCATCTCCGCGGGCGGCCATCTGGCGGGCCACCTCGCCGTAGTGTGTCTCCCACGGGTCCCAGAGACCGTAGTTGCCCGCGAAGGGGACGTACAAAAGCAGCAAGAATGCCAACACCGACCACGTGAGCACGCGGTCCCGATTGGCAGCGACGGGCGAGAGATCGTTTGCAGGCATCGGCGTAGCCACGGGACGATGCCGCAAGCCACCTGCCCCGATCAATAGAGATCATGTGACTGGGCGCAGTCGGCCTGGATCTCTTCTGCGCTCGCCAGGCGCTCGGACGTGTACAGATCGTCGCAGAGCGGGGCGGCTATTCGCGACACAGCCGGCGCAGCGTGGCCAAGCGAACGACGATCGTCTCGTCTTCGACGGTCTGCGCGTAGCTTACGATCTTGGCTCCGATCGCCGGCCGCACGACAAACACCTGCGCATAGATATCGTCGAGAAGCTGCAGCGCCATCTTGTGCTTGGTGACCCGTGCGAAGTCGAAGAGCCAGCCGAACCAGACGTCTTTTTTCGTCGAGCCCGCGAGCTTGAGGGCGCGGCGCAGCACGTCGACGATGACCGACTCCTCGGGGATCTCGCCGTTTTGTGCGCGGCTCAGCATCTCGTTTAGGCGCGGGCCCATCATGCGCTCGGCCTCGTCGACGCGCCCCATGGCGAGCACGCGATCCGACAGCCCCCAGAACAAGCGATAGGCCGAGCCACGGTTCTGGTTCTGGCCCATGTCGCTGGGCTCGTTTTCGGGATGCGGCGCGTGCGTGGGCATGTCGAGACCCAAGCTGGTTGGGTCGGGCGCCACCACGTTGGGCTGCGGGACACCGGGGTTGGTCATGCCGCCCATGGCAAAGCTAGGTGCGGCTGCGACGAACACCGGATTGGCTGGGCTCTCCTCGCTATTCGTCGAGACCGAGCCGGCGTTGAGCCCCGACTGAGCATGTGGATTCCACTGGGGCGCCACGTTGACCGTCGGGCGGTGCGGCGAGGGGTCTTCTTCTCGCTCTAGCGTGAACTGCTGCGTGCCAACGCCGAGGATGTCACCAGGCTTTAGCTCAACGGTGCCGGTTGCGTTGATCCCGTTTACGCGCGAGCCATTGCGGCTTCCCAGGTCTTCCAGAATCACGGCATTTTGAGTAATTCGCAGACGCGCATGTCGTCGGGAGACCATCGGTTCATCAACGCGCAGATAGCACTCAGGCCCGCGACCGATGATGACCTCGCCTAATGGCAAGTTGATCTCCATGGTGCGCATGCGCAGCCTAAATCGGGCCATGGTTTTTAAGGTACTCCAGACCCGTCAACGGCGACAAGTATGCAGTGTGACTGACTGAAAATTCGGCAGAGAGCTGGTCGGATAGGTGGGCTTGGGTCGGACCGCTTCAGACGCGGATTCGGGGCGGAAACCGGCCGGCCGACCCACGGTGTGCGAGCGGGGCACTTCGGGAATCCGCTGTGCAGACCCTGGCAAGCCGCTGCACGTCTCGTGGGCTGGATGAGCGGGGACTTGATCGCCGACGAAGATTTGGTGTACCTCAGACTGCGTCATGTCAGGAACCCTTGAGGCTACAACACCTTCTTCGTCCGTGCTGAGCGCGGAAGCCAAGGCCGGCGGGCTGGCGCAGGCAGAAACGGACGCTGCGGCGAGCGTGGGCAGTCCCACGTGGCCCGTGCAGCTCGATCGCGCACAGGTCATTGCGCAGGAGCTTGGACTGCGACGCCCGCAGGTCGAGCGCACCCTCGCGCTCTTAGAAGAAGGGGCGACGCTGCCCTTCATCGCCCGCTATCGCAAAGAAGTGACGGGCGGCCTGGACGAGGTGCAGATCGCAAGCGTTCAGGATCGCGGCGCCTATCTGACTGAGCTTGTGGCGCGGAAGACGGTCATCCTGAGCGAGATCCACAAGCAGGGCAAGCTGAGCCCCGAGCTTGAGCGCAGGCTGGTCGCCACGCTATCGAAGACCGAGCTAGAGGACTTGTATCTGCCGTACAAGCCCAAGCGGCGGACGCGCGCGACGGTGGCTCGCGACAAAGGTCTAGAACCCTTGGCTCTGCTGATTTTGGAGCAGCAGGCTGGCCTCGCCAGCCGCGAGGATCTGGCCGCACCGTACATCAGCAGCGACAAGGGGGTTGCAGACTGCGAGAGCGCGTTTGCCGGTGCGCGCGATATCGTCGCTGAAATCATCGCAGACGATGCGGCGGTGCGCGCCGCGCTGCGTGGCTTGGCGATGGATCACGGCATCATGCGCTCGCGCCTGATCGCCAAGAAGCCCGAGCCCGGCGCCGACGACGACAAGCCCGAGCCAGGCAATGAAAAGGATCCATCCGCTGAGCGCAGCGAGCGATCCGAGGCCAAAGGCGATGGCAAAAAAGAGGATCCGGCGGCCAAGTTCTCGGACTACTTCGAGTACGAAGAGGCCGTGAAGTCGATTCCGTCGCATCGCATGCTGGCGCTGCGTCGGGGCGAGAAAGACGGCTTCCTGCGCGTGACGCTCGAAATCGATCGCGACACCGCGGTGGGCTTGGTGGCGCAACAGATCGTGCGCAATCGCCAGGCCAGCCTGAACGCGGACCTGGAAAAAGCGCTGACCGACGCCTGGGATCGCCTGCTCAAGCCGGCCATTGAAGTCGATGTTCGCTTGGCACTGCGCGAGCGAGCCGACGGGGAAGCGATTCGGGTGTTCGCCGAGAACCTGCGGCACTTGCTCTTGGCGGCGCCGCTGGGTGGGAAGCGCGTGCTGGCCTTGGATCCCGGCTATCGCACCGGCTGCAAGCTCGCCGTCATCGACGAAAAAGGCGATCTGTTGGTTCACGATGTCGTGTATCCGACGCACAGCGAGTCCCGACGCGTGGAAGCCGCCATGCGAATGGAACAGCTTGCGCAAGAGCACAAGATCCAGGCGATCGCGATCGGCAACGGCACGGCCAGTCGCGAGACCGAGCAGTTCGTTCGCCGTCTGGCTGCCGCAGGCAAGCTGCCGAGCGTCAAGATCGTGGTCGTCAATGAAGCTGGGGCCTCGGTGTATTCGACATCCGAAGTTGGGCGGCAAGAGCTCCCGACGCACGATCCCACGGTCCGCGGCGCGGTCTCGATCGGGCGTCGTCTGCAGGATCCGCTGGCCGAGCTAGTAAAGATCGAGCCAAAGTCGATCGGCGTCGGACAGTACCAGCACGACGTCCACCAGCCGACGCTGAAAAAGCAGCTCGATCAGGTGGTCGAGAGCTGCGTGAACCAAGTCGGTGTCGATCTGAATACGGCCTCGCCGCGCCTTTTGCAGTACGTGGCCGGGATCGGTGAGAGCTTGGCCAAAGGCATCGTCGCGCATCGCAGCCAAAACGGGCCGTTCCGCAGCCGCAAGCAGCTTCTGGACGTTGCGCGGCTCGGTGCCAAGGCATTCGAGCAAGCGGCGGGCTTTTTGCGCGTTCGCCAAGACGGGGAAAGCCCGCTCGACAACTCAGCCGTCCACCCCGAGAGCTATGACATCGTCGAGCGCATGGCCAGCGATCTGTCCGTCGACATCGCAGGCCTGATCGGCAACCGTGACCTGATCTCGAAGATCGATATTCGACGCTATATCGATGACCGACGCGGCGAACCGACGCTGCGCGATATCTTGGCCGAGCTTGAGAAGCCAGGCTTGGATCCGCGGCAGGACTTTGAAGAAGTCGGCTTCAACCCCGATGTGACCGAGGTCAGCCACCTTAAAGAGGGCATGGTGCTAAACGGGGTGGTGACCAACGTCACCAACTTCGGCGCCTTCGTCGACGTCGGTGTGCATCAGGATGGCTTGGTGCATATCTCGGAACTATCGCACCGCTTCATCAAGGACCCAGCCGAGGCCGTAAAGGTCGGGGACAAGGTGAAGGTGAAAGTGATCAAGGTCGAGCTGGATCGCATGCGCATTGGCCTTTCGATCAAGCAGGCGACGGATCCACCCGCCGGGGCAGCGGTACGCGGCGAGGACAGCCGACGGGATCGCGGCGGACGGCCAGGGGACGGTGCGGGGCGAGCCGCGCCACGCGGGGATGATCGCGGACGTCGCGACAGTGCCGGCGGATCCCGCGGAGAGGCGCGCACCAGCGGTCGCGGCGACTCGTCCGGCGCTGAGCGCGGCGGCAGTCGCACGGATGGACGCAGCGACGGGCGCAGCGACGGGCGCGGTCCCCGGACAGCGGGTCGAGAGGGCCAGGGAGGACCTGGGCGTAGCGACCCCGCATCAGACCGGCGGACGCAGGCTGCAAGCGATGCTCCGCGAGGTCGACCGGACGGCGATCGTCGTCGTCCAGAGCGCGGCGACCGACCCGAAGCAGGGCGGCCTGGCGATCGACCCAAGGGCTCGCCGTTTAACTCCATCCGCGGACTCGACGGCCTGTTTAACAAGTAACGCGTCGGTTCGGCCGCAACCGCCCGATGGCCCGAGCAGGGCGATCGCGTGAGGCCGCGCAGAGGGGTTTCTGCCGCAGGACGTGGCTTCGCCCGTATGATCACAGGCAGGTCTGCAAGAAGGGGGGCTTGCCATGCTGTGTCGATCCACGCTTCGAGCTGTGTTCGGCTTTTGTGCCTTGGGGGGATTTATTGCCTGCGGCGGCGCTGACCCGACGGGAAAGATGGGGGATCCCGAAGGCAACGCGGCTCTAAACGGCATGACCCGTCTGCATAACCAAGCGCGTGAACAGGTGAGTCCAGCGCCTGGCACGCCGCTTCCTGCGCTGAGCTGGTCGGGGACCTTGGCCTCGGCGGCGCAGTCCTGGGCTGACGGCTGCAAGTTCGGCCACTCGAACTCGGCGTACGGCGAGAATATCTATGCCACCAGCGGCACGGCGACACCGGCCGATGTCGTCGGAAGCTGGGTGTCGGAAAAGGCCAAATACAACTACGGCAGCAACACCTGCAGCGGCACCTGCGGCCACTACACGCAGGTGGTCTGGGCGAACTCAATCAGCCTCGGCTGCGGCGTCAAGACCTGCACGCAGGGCTCGCCGTTTGGTTCGCCTAGCTGGCAGCTTTGGGTGTGCAACTACGATCCGCCGGGAAACTTCAACGGCCAGAAGCCCTACTAGCGGGTCTTGCACATTCACCTTGCGCGAGCAGCCAGGGGTCTGCTTCGCTAGGGCCCATGAAGGTGGTCAAAGTCGTCGGGATGGGGGGCTCGATGAAGCCCGGCTCGACGAGTATCCGAACTCTTGAGGCCGCACTGCACGCTGCTGCGGCGGCCGGGGCCGAGACCGAGCTACTCGATATTCGCCTGCTGGATCTGCCGATTTACACGCCGGATCTTGAACCGACGACGGGTGTGCGGCGCTTGGTTGAGGCTGTCGCAGCGGCGGACGGGCTGCTGTGGTGCAGCCCCGTGTATCACGGCAGCATCAGCGGCGCGTTCAAGAATGCCCTCGACTGGCTGGAGCTTCTGAGCAGTCGCGAGCCCAAATACCTGACGGACAAGGTCGTGGGCCTGATCAGCACGGCGGGCGGAGTGCAAGGCCTGCAAGCGATCAACACGATGGAGTTCGTGGTTCGTGCGCTGCGCGGTTGGACTGTCCCGTTGGTGCTGCCGCTGGATCGCACCTGGCAGGCGATCGATGTCGACGGCACCATTCGCGACGAAGGCCTGAAGAACAAGCTCTGGCAGCTGGGGCAAGAAGTGGTGCGCGCTGCCAGCCGCCTATCGGCTAGGGCCTAGCGTCGGCCATGTCACGACGAATACTCAGGCTTGGGCGGCTCTGTTTTTCGGCGGCGATGGCGCTGTTTGGCTGGCCATGGGCCCACGGGCATGCCGCTCCCAGCGACGACACCGCTGCGTTTTCGGCACTGTTTGCGTCGGCTCCTGCGGCGCCAGCTGCGCCGCGGCGGACCGTGCCGACGGGACCGGGCTTGGCGCAGAGCCCCCGCAACGCCAGCTATCGCCTAAAAGCCGTGCTGGATGAAGCGAACCACCGCATCCAGGGTGAGGGCCTGCTGACCTGGCGCAATCTAGAGCGAACGCCCGTCGATAGACTCGTATTTCACGTGTATCAGAATGCGTTTAAGAACTTATCTTCAACCTTTGTCTTTGAGGCCGGGCCGACGCTGCGCGGCGACGAAATGCCCGAGCGTGGCTTTGGGGCCATCGATCTGTCGACGCTGCGCGTAAACGGTCGCGATGTCTTGGCGACGGCGGTCCTCGATGACACCCTGCTGACGCTGCCGTTGCCGACGCCCCTTGGGCCCAGCGCAACGATCGAGGTGCAGTTCAGCTGGACCGTACAGCTGCCGCGGGTCTTTGCCCGCTCGGGCTATGTCGACCGCTATCACGCGGTCACGCAGTGGTTTCCCAAGATCGGCGTCTGGGACTGCAGCGGGCCCGGTGACTGTCGCTGGCGAGCGCGCCAGTACCACGGCGTCACCGAGTTCTTTTCCGACTTCGGCGCGTATGAGGTCGAGATTGACGTGCCGCGGGCGACTCAGGTGGGCGCGACGGGCGTGCTGGTCAGCGAGCGGTTCGACGGCGAGCGCCGCATCGTGCGCTATGTCGCCGAAGACGTGCATGACTTCGCGTTCTTTTCGGATCCCGACTTCATCGAGGTGCGCGAGACCTTCAACGACCCCAGCGGCCCATTGCACATTCGCTTGCTGACGCGCCGCGGGCAAGAGGAGCACGGCCCGCGCATTCTGGCCGGTGTGCATGCCGCCGTGTTGGAAGCCGCACAGCGCGTGGGGCCGTACCCATACAGCAACCTGACCGTGGTGGTGCCGCCCTATCGCGGCAATGGCTCGGGAGGGATGGAGTACCCGACGCTGATCACGATCTTTTCGCTGCCGCTGCCGCGCGGGCTGCACGACCTAGAAGAGACCGCGGCGCACGAGTTCGGACACCAGTACTTCTATCACCTGTTTGCCAGCGACGAGGTCGAGGAAGCGTGGCTCGACGAGGGCCTAAACGAGACGTTCAGCGGCTGGGTGATGGAGCGCATGTTTGGTCGCTGCTCGTCGGTCGATCTGCCTTGGCTGTGTCTGTCGAAGGTCGAGCGCAACTGGCTTGAGTACCGACTGACAGCGGGACACCACGCGCTGGGCACGCAGAGCTTCGTGTTGCCGCGCAGCCACTACGGGGACATTACGTATGACCACACGGCGATCTTCTTGCGCACGCTGGAGAGCCTGATCGGCGACGAGAAGCTGCGCGATGGCTTTCTGCGCTATGCCGAGCGGGCGCGTTTTCGTCATCCCAGCCGTCGGGACTTCGTCACCGCGATGAGCGAAGGGGCGCGGCACGATCTGAGCTGGTTTTTTGACCAAGCGCTCGACCGTGCGCGAGTGGTCGACTACGCCATCGCGGCCGTGAGCAGCGAGCCGTTTGAGCTGGCCGCGGGGTTTTATGACTGTCCAGTCAAGGAACCTCCCGAGACCGCGGGGCGCGAATTTGCATCGGACGTCGAGCGGGCCGCCTATCTGGACACGCGCTTGGCATCGCAGCGGGCGGCGTGCGTCGGAAAGGGCCCCGGTCGGCACGAGCTTCCGCCCGAAAAGACCCAGGTTACGCCGACGCGATACGACAGCGAAGTGGTGGTGCAGCGACGAGGGGAGTTCGTCCTGCCGATTCGCATCCGCGCCGTGTTCGCCAACGGGTCCAGCGAAGAATTCCACTGGAGCCTGGAAGAGCAGCAGCGCCTACCCGAGCAGAGGCGGCATGTGCTGCGTTTCTACCGACGAGAACAGCCCCTGCTTTACGCCGAGGTGGATGCCGAGAGGCGCATCCATGCCGACGTGCAGCGCATGAACAATGGCCTGTCCGTGGCGCCACAGCTTCGGCCGGTGGCGCGGCTGTGGCAGACCTGGCTCGGGGCGCTGTCCACGCTGCTCGACCTGGTGGGGGGCTAGATGGACAGAGCCGATTCTGAATCGCTGATCTCGTCGAGTGAGTCCGGCGAGCAGGCTCACCAGCCCGACCTGGGGCCGGCGCATCGTCCGTTTTCGGCGGCATGGCGACGGGTGATGGGCCGCCCAGGGCTGTGGCTGGGCCTGTGGCTGTTGTTTCAAGCGCTTGGCGTGCTTCTGATGCTGCCGGTCTTTCTGGGGCTGTATCAGCGCCTGGGGCGGCGGCCGATCGCGACGGCGCTGGCCCGTGGGCAGGTCGATTTCCTGTGGGCCGAGCTGCTCAACGGCGACGGAGCCATTCTGCCCAGCTTGCTTGCTGCGCTGCTCGTCGGTCTGTGCCTGCGATGGGCTCTGCAGGTCGCGCTATCGAGTGGGCTGTTGGCCACGCTGCTGCGACCGGGCACGCCGCAGCGAGTGGCGTCCGATGGGCTGCTGCTGCGGGCGATGTCGTCGATGGGGATGGCATTTCGACTGCATGCGCTGTCGCTTCTGGTCTTGCGGCTGCCGCTTCTCGTCGTCCTCGTCGGGGCTGGGGCGCTGATTGGCCGCGGAGATCGCCCGCTCATGGGGACGGCCACCGCGGCGCTGCTTCACTATGCCCCACTGGTCTTGCTGGGCCTGTGCGCGTGGTCGGCGCTGAGCTTCGTGGTGCATATCACGCAGCTTTCGCTGCTGACCCGACGAGAATCGAATGCAAAGACGCTGCGTGCGCTGCGTCAAGGACTGCGCCAGATCGTCGCTGCCAAGCCGGTTCTGCGAGGGCTTGTGGGGGCCGCCGTGCTGAGCGTGCTGATCTTTGCCGCATGGATCGTCGCGGCGCGACTTCTGGCGGCGGCGCTCGATGTTCGGCTGTACGTCGGGGCGGCTCTGCTCGTTCGGCAGGTTGCAGCACTGGGCCGCAGCCTGCTTTCGCTGTGGCAGCTTGCGGTGGCCGCAGAGCTCTGGCATCGCCTGCCCGCGCCCGAGACGCAGACTCGGATATAATGGTCGCACTCATGTCGACGGGCTCTGCATTCTTGTCGCGTGGTCGCTGGAAGGCCGCATGTGCGCTGGCTCTGTGGACGGGTCTTTCTGGCCTACCGCATGGGGCGTATGGCAGGCCGGCTGGGCCGACGGATCCAGCGGCAATCCCCGACGCAGGCCCGGCGACTCCAGCACTAGCACCGACGGCAGCGCCAGCAGCACCGACGGCAGCGCCAGCATCGACCGCAGCGCCAGCACCGACCGCAGCGCCAGCCGCTCCAACCCCAGACCATGGCGTGGGCCGGCCCGATGCCCTGCGCGAGGTCGACCGCCGCATCGGCGATCTGAAAGATCAGATCTTTCGTGCCAAGGCTCGTCTGAGCCTGCTTTCCGAGCGCCACCTGCGCACCAGTGCCGGCGGTGTGGTGACGGCCGTAAGCCAGCGCAACCAGCTTGGCATGCTGTATCGGCTGGTGCGCGTGGTCTATGAAGTCGACGGGCGCGAGGTCTTTCGCCGCGATGAAGAGAACAACAAACCCATCCCGACCGGCGACCTGCCCATCTGGGATGGCCCGCTGCGCCCCGGCGAGCACACGCTGTCCGCGACGCTGCTGTATCGCGGCAACGGCAGTCGCGTCTTTTCGTACTTCGATGAGTACACGTACTCTGTCTCGGCCGCGCACCGCTTCGTCGTCCAGGAAGGATCGCCGCCGCGCATTCGTGTGCTCTGCCGAGAAAAAGGCAGCTTTGCGACGACCAGCCTAGAAAACCGTCCGTCCATCGAGTTTGTCACCGACGACTCCAAGGCGCCCAAGGGGACGGCAGAGAAGGGGGCCGATGCCTCTCGCTGAGCCGCGCAGATCCCGCGGCGGCGCTCATGCGTCGACGGTCCGTGGGCCAGCGTCCGCTTCGTCTTGGACACAGGGCCGCTTTGAGCGAGTGGTCCTGGGTCTGGGTCTGTGGCTTTGCACGGCGCTGCCCGCGACGGCGCAGCCTGCCCGTGAGCCCGCGATCTCGGCAGAGGCCATCGCGACACGCCTTGCCGACTCGCAGGCGCTTTTGCGGCTTCATAACGCCCCGGCTGCCGCGACGCTTCTGACGGAGCTCTTGGCGCAAGCGGGCGAGTCACTGCCGGGGGCGCACCGCAGCGAGGTCCTGTACTGGCTGGGACAGGCGCAAAAAGAGCAAGGCGAGCTGCGATCGGCGGAGCGCAGCTTCGTGGCGCTTATCGATCAGCCAGGCGGCTTAGCGAGTCCGCCGTTTTACGGCCGAGCGCTGATTCAGCTTTTGGATCTGGCCGTTGAGCTCGACAGCCACGAGCGTACGCCCGAGTGGATCGATCGCTTGCAGCGCATGCCCGCGTCTGAGCGTCCGTCCGACGGGGCCTATGCCATCGGGCGTTATCTGTTTGCACGGCAGCGCTATCGCGAGGCACGCACCGCGCTGCAGTCGCTTGCTGCCGACCGCCCCGAGTCCGTGCGCGCTCGTTATTTCATCGCCGCTGCCCACGTCGCCGAGGGCAACCTGAGCGAAGCCGAGGCGGGCTTTCAAGCGCTGGTGGCGCTGCCGCTGCCCGCAGCCGACGACGATCGGCGCGTGATCGAGCTGTCGCACATGGCTCTGGGTCGCATCTTTCTTTCGCGCGGCGAGGCCGATAAAGCCCGGCAGTCGTACCTGCGGATCTCGCAGAAGAGCGATCTGTTTCGCGAGGCGCTGTACGAGGCCGCGTGGGGATCCATCCGCAGCCGCGACTATCCGCAAGCGGAAGAGTCGCTAGAGCTTCTGCTTCTGGCCTATCGCGACGCGCAGGAGCACAGCTACGCCGCGATGGAAGCCAAGATGCTGCTGGGCAATCTGCTTCTGCGACGGGGCGCGCTGAATCGTGCGCTGGAGTGGTTCAATCAAGCGCGCGGCGATGCCAGCCCGGTGGTCGATGCGCTGCGCGCCAAGCTGACCCAGCCGCCGCAGGATGCGTTCCGCCTGCCGAGCGATGCGCGCACGTTTTCGCTGGATCTTCTGGCACCCAAGGCGGCGCACTCGCTGCTGCGGGCCGATCGCGACGTGATGCGCTTTGTGGGCCTGCAGCGGGACCTGGGGGCGCTGCAGCGCTCCGTCGATGAAGTGCAGGCCACGATTGCCGCGCTCGATCGCCGCTTATCCGATGTCGCGCGCTCGGGCACTGATCCAGTGAATGCGGACGCCCTGCGCGTCGCTCTGCATCAAGAGCGCGAGAGCCTGCGACTGCAAACGCGCACGCTGGAGCAAGCGCGCAGCGATGCCGCCCAGCTGGGCAGCGCACTTCTGCCCGCAGCGCTGGAGTCCACGCACAAGAAGTTCGCCGACGTCCTTCTGCGCGCCGATGCGGGTGTCCTGGATGTCGCCTGGGCCCGCAAAGTCCAGCACAGCGAGCGCATGGCCGAGCTATCGCGCGATCACAAGCGCGAGCTGCGCATCCTGGACGACGAGTTTTCGCCGCCTTCTGCGGTCGAGCGTCCGAGCGCGGCGCCTGCGCTGCCCGAGTCGACGGATTCCGACGTCGCCGAGGATCTGCGTCGCTATCTTGCAACCGGCGAGCAGCTGCGAAGAGCCGTTTTCGAGCTGGGGCAAGAGAACTACAAGCACCACCGCGCGGCCACCAGTCGCGAGTACCAGACGCGAATCGCCCAGGAAGAAGAAGGCGAGCGCAGCGAGAGGCAGCAGGCCATCGCGCAGTTCGAAGAGTTCATCAAGCAGCATCCCAACCACGCTCGCTATACGCCCAACGCGCTGTTCCGCTTGGCCGAGCTGTACTTCGAGCGATCGAGTGAAGAGTTCGCATCGCGGGTCAAGGGACAGATGCCCGACGGCGCGGCGGCAGATCTGGGAAGCGGGGTGCCCAACTACGATCCCAGCATTGGCCTGTATCAGCGGCTGCTGCGCGACTATCCAAGCTATCGCCTGCGCGACGGGGTTCACTATCTTTTGGGCTACTGCCAGGGCGAGATGGGGCGCGACGCGGAAGCGCGGCAGGCGCTCTTGGGCCTGGTGTGTGCGAACAAGCACAAGCCGCTGGATGCTCCGTCGCCATGGCCGGGGCGCAAGGGCAAGGCCGAGCTGTATCAAGACTGCCAAGCCTTGCCCGGTGACAGCCGCTTTGTCGCCGAGAGCTGGACGCGCATCGGTGAGCTGCACTTCGACCGCGGCGAGCTCGATCCCGCCGTCGCTGCGTACAGCCAGGTGCTGCCGTTCCGCGACTCGCCGTATTACGACAAAGCGCTGTACAAGCTGGCCTGGACGTTTTATCGCCAAGACCGCTTTGCCGACGCTGTGCGGCGCTTCGATGAGCTGGTCGTATTCGCCGACCAGCGAGATCGGGCCGAGCGAGCGGCAGGTGGTGGCGATCCGAGCGCAGCGTCGGGGAAGAGCGAGAAAGGATCGTCGCTACGCAGCGAGGCGATTCAGTATCTGGCGCTGTCGTTCGCCGAGCGTGACTGGGATGGCGATGGTCGCAGCGATGCTGAAGCGGGCGTTGCGCGTCTGGGCCGCTTCTATACCGGACGCGAAAGCGAGCCCCACGTCCGCGAGGTGCTGATTCGCTTGGGCGATCTGTGGTTTGACCGCACCGAGTACGGTCGCGCTGCTGAGGCCTATCAGCAGGCCATTGCGCGCTCGCCGCTTTCCCCGGACAGCCCCAAGCTGCAGCAGCGCATCGCGCTTTCCTATGACCGTCAGCGCAGCTTTGAACAGGCGCTGCGGGCGCGGGAAGCCTTGGCGCGCGACTATGCGCCAGGCAGCCCGTGGTACGAAGCCAACCGCGACAACGCCCAGGCGATCGAGGCTGCGACAGAGCTTGCCGATGCATCGCTGCTCAATGCCATCACCAACCGCCATGCCAGCGCCCAAGAGCTTCGCCAGCGCGCCCTGGCGAGCAAAGACGCCAAGCTGCTGGCTCAAGCGCGGGCCGAATACCGTCAGGCGGCGCAGTCCTATGCAACATTTCTAAAGCAGCATCCGGGGGCGAAGAACGCCTACGAGTACAGCTATCTGCTCGCGGAATCGCACTACTACGGCGGCGAGTATGCAGAGGCCGCAGCCGGCTATGCCCGTGTGCGCGAGGCCGATGCCAAGGGCAGCCACCTGGAAGACGCGGCCTATGGCGCCATCAAAGCGCAGGAACACCTGGCTCTTTTGGCACTGCGCGCCGGATCAGGCAAGGCGAGTGCGGCGACGGGCGATGACGCGGGCGAAGACGATGTCAGCCGCGCGCTTTTGGCCGTGCTGCCGCCACTTCCGGTGGTCGGAAAGACCGCGCAGGGCAGCGGCCCGCTGGCGATTCCCGACGAGATCACGGCGCTGCAGGCGGCCTATGACCGCTATGTGACGCTGCTGCCAAGCAGCGATAAGAACTCGCTGCTGGCGTACAAGTCCGCGGAGCTCGACTTCCGCTATCTGCGCTTCGATCGCGCCCGCAGCCGCTTTTCCGATGTGCTCGATCGCTACTGTCAAAGCGAGCGCGCCGTCGACGCGGGCAACGCCATCCTGGTCAGCCACACCATCGAAGGCAACTTGGATCAGGTCGAAGCGTGGACCAGTCGCTTGCAGAACAAAGGCTGCGGTGGGCAAGGCGCGTTGGCGCAGCAGCAGCGCGACAGCCTGCGCAAGCTGTCGGAAGACGTCTCGTTCAAGAAGGCTGAACAGCTTCTTGAGACCAAGCGCTACGAAGCCGCAGCGACGATGTTTGTTGCGCTGGTTGAGAAGAATCCCAAGGCCCAAAACAGCGACAAGGCGCTCTATAACGCGGCCGTCGCGTACGAAAACATCGGCAGAGCAACCGCAGCCGCGAGCGCATATGAGCGCCTGGCGCGCGACTATCCGCAGAGCAGCCTGGCCGAAGCTGCGGTGTTTCGTGCCGCCGTCAATCATCAGCGCGTCTTGGCATTCGACAAAGCGCTCGTGGGCTATCGCGCGATCGCCACGCTGCCACGCTATGCCAAGTCACCACACCGTCGAGACGCCCTGTACAACGCCGCGCTGATCGCCGACCGCGATGGCGATCTGGCGCTGGGCATTCAGCTATGGCGTCAGTACGAAGCCGATGCCGCGACCAGCCCCGATGAAGCGCGCGATGTCGCCTATCGCATTGCCCAGCTTGTCGAGCGACAGAACCCCAGCACCAGCCCAGCCGGAGCGCAGCGCGCCAGCGATGAGTGGGAACGCCTGCTGCGCAAGTATGGAAACGGCGCAGCGGTCGACGAAAAAGGCCTGTCGCGCATGGTCGAGGCGCACTTCCGCATAGGCCGGGCCCGCGACACCGTGCGCAATCCGACGGATGCGCAGCAGAGCTATGCCAGCGCCATCAAGCTGGGCTCACGCCTGCCGCCCGGCAGCGACGGAGCCGAGCCCGTTGCGCACGCCGCCTTCCTGCTGGCCGAGCGCCGCTTGGCCGAGCTTGAGCGCCTGCGCATCGCTGGGGCTGGCACCGAGCTTGAGCAGAGCGTGAAGCGCTTCAATGACGGGGTCACAGCGCTGGTTTCGGAATACGAAAAGGTGCTGGCATACCGTCGGGCGACCTGGACTCTCGCGGCGTACTACCGCATGGGCTATGTCTTTGAGCTGTATGCCAAGACGCTGCTTTCCGCGCCCTGTCCGCCCGAGGTCAAGCGCTTGGGCGAAGGCGCCTGCGGCATGTACCGCACCAAGATCGAAGAAAACGTCGCGCAGATCGAAGAGCAGGCCGTCGCGCGCTATACCGTGACCATCGAGCAGGCCGGCAAGCTAGGCGTCGCCAATGCCTGGACGCGCGAGGCGCGCAGCCGCCTGTCGGCATATCGCCCGGACCGTTTCCCGGCGCTGCATGACGAGCACGTGGCGCAGGGTCTGTCGCCGGGCGGCATGGCTGCCCAAGCGCAGGCGGGCGCTGGCAGTCAGGCGCAGACCTTGGCCGAGGCGCGTACCGCGATGGAGTCCGCCCAGTACGAGACCGCGCAGATCCTGGCGCGTCAGGTGCTCGCGGAAAACGAGCGCAGCGTGCCGGCGCTTCTGCTTTTGGCCCGCATCAACTTCCTGCTCGGCAAGCTGGAGCTCTGCGGCGCCATCTTGGGCATGGTGCAGCAGATTGACGAAGGCAATGGCGAAGCGCAGCTCTTGCTGGGGCTTCTGGCCTTGGCGCGTGGCCGCGACAATCCAGATGGTGGACGCATCGCCGCCACCGCCGCCTTCCGGCGCGCGACCGAGCTCGATGGCAGCCTGGGCTTGGCTTGGCACAACCTGTCGGCGCAGTACCTGCTGGCGAAAAACTATGAACAGGCGCTGCCCGCAGCGCAGCGCGCCGCATCGCTCTTGCCCTCTGCATCGGGCGTGCAGCTAAACCTGGGCTCAGCGCTGCGCGGCGCCGGGCGGCCTGCCGAAGCGCTGGATATCTATCGCCGCTTGGCCGAGCGCGATCCGCAGTACGCCGACGCCTACTTCAACTTGGGCGTGCTCATGCTCGATGCCCCCAACATGGGCGGCTTCGACACCCTGGGCCAAAAGCGCGCCGCGCTGCAGTACCTGATGCGCTACCAGGACATGCAGCAAGGACGCCGTGATGAGCAGCTCGACGCCTATGTCAAAGAAGCGCGGGCCGCCGTCGATCGCGAAGAGCGCCGCCTGCAGCGCAAGAGCACCGGAGGAACGCCATGAAGCCAGCACGAGCGCGCGAGCTTGCACGCGCAAGCAGCCTAGGCCTGCTGTTCTCGCTGGGCTCGGCGTGGGCTCAGTCTGAGAGCACGCCTGCACCTGCGCTGGGCACGGCCCCCCCTGCTGCGCCCGCTTCCTCGCCCACCAAGCCGCAAGAGGCCGCGGCGGCGCCCGCGTCTGCAGACAGCGCAGCGTCCGCCAAGCCGAGTGCTTCACCCAAAGAACCTGCGCCTTCCCCTGCCGCAGCCGCGCCGGCCAATCCTGCGCCAGCGCCAAGCAGTTCCGCGCCCGCGTCGGCCAGCCCTGCGCCCGCAGCGGGCGCTCCGGCTGCCACGGCCACGCCTTCGCCGGCCGTGATTCGCGTGGAAAAGGCCGGCAGCAACAAGCTGTTTCGCATCACCGAGGGCATGCTCGTCGAAGGCCAGCGCCAGAAGCCCAATGCCTTTTACGTGCTGCAGCGCGCCAGTGCCGCCTATGACTGGGAATCTCTCGATGAGAGCTTCCTGCAGCGTATTATCAAAGCCACGGAAAAGCCTCCCTTCTAGGAGTCGGCTGTGTCTGAGAGTGAGCTTGCCCCATCGCACCGCGCCCTGCGCATCGGCCTGTTTCTAAACGGCCGACCGCTGGAAGAGCGCGTCCTGCGTCGGCGCGAGACCGTGACCCTGGGCCCTGATTCGCGCTGCACCTTTATCGTGCCGCCGCAGGGACACCTGCCGGCCCGTCTGCCGCTGTTTGAAGCCAGCGAGCGCGGCTATAGCCTGGTCCTGCACGATGAGATGCGCGGTCGCCTGACGCTGGACGGCGAAGAGCGCTCGGTTGCCGAGCTTCGCGACGACAGCATGCCCGAGCGCGACGGCCTGTGCCGCGTTCGCCTCGATGGCAGCGCGCAAGGCGAGCTTCGTCTGGGCGAGCTCAAGCTCTTGTTCCAGTTCATCAAGCCCGCGCCGCTGCCCCCGCGGCCCGTGCTGCCGGTCACGCTGCGGCCTTCGCTGTTCGATGTGCTCTTGCGCGATCGCCGCGTGCTGCAGTACGGCCTGGCCTCGTTCATTTTGCACTTTGGCTTCGTCGCCTATCTGCGCGCCATGGAGCGACCCAAGCAGCCCGACATCGAAGACATCCCCGACCGCTTCGTGCGCATGCTGGTGCAAAAGAAGGTCGAGCCGCAAAAGCCGCTGCCCGCCAAGAAGGTCGAGCCGACCAAGCCCGCCGAGGCCAAAAAAGACGACACCCAGAAGAAGCCGGCCGAGACCAAGCCGGGCAACAAGGCTCCGACGCCGCAGAAGCCGGCAGAAGATCCGCAGGCGGCAGCGCGAGCAGCAGCCGAGCGGCAGGCGCGCATGGCCGAGCAGATGCAGAACCTCGGGCTGCTCAAGATGCTGACCGCCAAGGGGCCCGGTGGGGCGCTGGCGGATGCACTCAAAAACGGCGGACCGGATCGCGATGCCGACCAGGTATTTCGCGAGGTCGGGGGCGTCGGTCCCGCCACAGGCGATCGCGGCCTGGGACAGAGCCGCGGCGGTGGCCCCGGACAGAGCCAGGGCATCGGCGGCCTGGTCGCCAGCGGGCCCAGCGATGGCGTCGGCACCGGCAGCAAAGCGGAAAAGAAAGTGCGCGCCGTCGTTCAGGACAGCGCCCCCCAGGACATCGATCCCGTCGATCTCGATCCGCAGGCCGTCATCGCCAAGATTCGCCAGTACCGCGGCGCCCTCGTCGCCTGTTACGAAGCCGCGCTCAAGCGCAACCCGACCTTGGCCGGCAAGATCACGCTGCGCTTCACCATCGGCAAGATCGGCAAGGTGACGCAGGTCGATGTCGAGGTCGACACCATGCACGACGACGATGTGCAGAAGTGCATCGTCGAGCACGCCAAGAGCTGGCGCTTCCCGGCTCCCCAGAGCGGCAGCGACAGCGTCCAGTTTTCCTACCCGTTCATCTTCCAGGCATCCAAGTCCTAGGCGCCATGTCTTCTTGCGGCCGGCTACGGCAGACCCTCTTTCAGAGCCTGGCTCTGTGCGCGGCGCTTTGTGTCGGCCCCGCCGCAGCGCAGGCCGCTGATCTGTACGGCAACGGCAGCGACTTGGAAGCCGAGCTTCGCCGCATGCTCGAATCGAACGAGCAAGAGAAGCGCCGCACGGCCATCGACCGCATGGCCGGTCTGGAGCCGCACATCGCCGCGCCCTATCTGATCGCAAAGCTGCGCGACAGCGAGCCCGTGGTGCGGGCCAAAGCGGCGCGGGCCTTGGGGCCGGGCGCCTTCCTCGATGCGGCACAGCCGCTGCTTTTGTGCATGAACGATGTCGAAGCCCCCGTGCGCGCCGCCTGCGTCGAAGCCTTTGGCCAGTATGGCGCGCTGCCGGCGGAGCTGCAGAAGCGCGCCGCCATCACGCTGGCCCGCGTCGTCGCCGATGCCCAGTACGAGGTCCGCCTGGATGTGCTGCGGGCCATCGAGCGCCTGACCCGCACCGCGGCGCTATCGCTCGATGAGCAGCTTCATCTTTTGGGACCTGTGCTGTTGCGCAGCGAAGACGAGCATGCCGTGGTGCGGCGGGCCGCCTGTTCGGCGCTGGGGTATCTCGCCGCTTCTTTTCGCGATGCAAAAAAGCGCATCGCGGTCGCGCTGCTCGGCCGCCTGTCCGATCCCGCCCGCGATGTTCGCTTCGAGGCCATGGCCAGCCTGACTCGCCTCGCCGATCCCGCCGCGACCGCCGCGGCCCTGCGCCTGCTTTCCGATCCCGCCGATGACGTGCGACGCCAGGCCGTCTTGTATCTCGGTCAGGTTGGCTATGCCCCGGCGCTGCCGCTCTTGTCCGAGCTTCTGCAGCACGCGCCCGAGCCGCTGCGGCAGAGCGCGGCCCAGGCCATCGCCGCGCTCCTGCGCTCGCTGGCACAAGCGGGCGGTGCGGCGCAGGCGTCGGCCCAGCCCGCGATGAATGCCGCGCTGACGGCGCTGGTGCAGGGTCTTGAGCGCGAAGAGGTCCGCCCCGCGGCGCGCTCGGCCCTGCTTGCGATCGGGGGGCTCGCGGTCGCGCCGCTTGTTCAGCAGCTTGCCGCTGCCGCGACGCCCATCCCGCGGGCGCTAGCCATCGTCGATGTCTTGCGCGACCTGGTGCAGCCGGTGCAGCCACCGGCCAGCCCGCGCCTGCCGGTCGAAGCCCGCGGCCCCATCGGCCCGGCTCTGCAGGCCGAGCTGGTGCGCGCCCGCCTGCCGCGCGAGCACATCCTGTCGGCGCTGTCGGCGCTCTCGGACCCGAGCCTGCTGCCGCTGTTTCTTTCGCTGATCTTCGACCGCGATGCCCACATCCGCACAGCCGCGCTGTCGGCCCTGTCGCGCCTGCCCCAGATCGATGAGCGCGCCGTCGATGCCTTGCTGGTGACCAGCCGCGATCCCGATGCCGCGCTGCGCGCCCAGGCCGCACCGATCCTGGGGCGCATCGTGGGGCCGAAGCCCCTGGCTCGCCTGCGCGAGCTTTTGCGCGATCCTGCCATCGAGGTTCGCATGGCCGCCGTGCAGGGCTTGGTCATGGCCGCTGAGCAGAGCCGGGCCCCCGCGCGCAGCACCGCCTTGGATGGCAGCGAAGCCGTGGCCTTGGTGGCGCTGATCAGCCGATCCGCCGACAGCCCCGCCGAAGCCCGCCTGCATCGCGCCGCCGTGCAGAGCCTGGGCGCCCTGGCCGCCTGCTGCCAAGCGGCCCGCCTGCAGGGAACCCAGGCGCTCTTGGCCGCCTTGCGCGGTCTGCGTCCATCCAGTGCGGCACACAACCTGGTGACGGCGCTGTCGGCCATGCTGCGCCATGCAGCCGTCCTGGGTCCGCCCCTTGCGGATCTGCCGCAGGCGCGCAGCCTGCTTTTGGATCTGGCCACAGCCGGGGGCGAGCCGGACAGCGAGGCCGCGTTTCTGGCCGCCGATGCCCTGGATGCGCTGTCGGCTCTTGGCGATGGCGCCGTGATCGGGCGCGTCGCGCGGCTGCTCAGCCACCCCGATCCGCTGCGCCGCAGCCGAGCCGCCGCCGCCATCGGCAGCCTGCTCGCGCGAGTCGAGCGCAGCGATGGATCGGTGCTGATTTCCGTCCTGCAACAAGATCGCTCAGCGCGCGTCGTTTCCGAAGCGGCCTGGGCGCTGGGCAAGCTTCCTCCCGAGGGCGCGGCGGCAGCGGTCGCGGCGCTGCGTCAGCTTCTGTCGCAGCGCGAGGGCATGGGCAGCGAGCGAGCGGTGCGCGCCAATGCCCTGGGGGCGCTTTCGCGCTTGGGGCGGGCCGAGCCGGGCGATGCCGCATGGCTTGCGGAAAGCGAGCCGGTGGCACGAGCCAATGCCGCGCTGCTCCTGACCAGCCTGCGCGAAAAGACACCGGGGCTTCTGGCTCGCCTGCGCAATATGGCCAAGACCGATCCCGACCATCGGGTGCGCGCGGCTGCGGCCTCTGCCATCGCCAATCGCGGGCCGGCGGAACGCACCGCGCGCGGATCGTTTCTGGGCCTGATGCAGCTCGATGTCGATCAGCAGCCGCTGGCCGATGCGCCGTTTCGGCTGACGCTGCCCGACGGCCTGTCGCGCATCGCCACCACCGATCGCCGCGGCCTTGTGCGGGAAGAGCAGGTCCCGCCAGGCGGCTGCGAGATCGAGCCGCTCGGCGAGCCACTTTAAGCGCCGAGTCCGCCCGTCCCGACGCGCCGCCCGCCCGCTCCGATGCGCCGCCCGCCCGCTCCGATGCGTAGGCAGCCGTTTCGTACGCGTACGAAGTGCCTCCCCCCGCGTACGAAGTGCCTCCCCCCGCGTACGAAGTGCCTGCCGCTGCGCACGAGAGGCGGTCCCCGGCGCCTGAGGGCGGGTTTTTCGGGCGGGGCGGGGTGGCTGAGACGCTGGCCAGGCTACAGAGGAGGCAGGGCGGGGGGCGTCGACCCAGCGTGGGGGCCCAGGCGCAGCCAAGAGCGGGGATAGATGAGATAGGCGGTGCGATGCGAGTGCGTCCAGGCGGCTTCGAGCGCGGCGCGGGGATAGGTTCGCTGCACGGAAGCATTGTCGCGGGCCGCCGGGTCATTGACGATCACGTTGCCGCTTTCATCAAAGCCGCGCACGACGAGCAGGTGGCCATTGGTCTTGCTGATGGGGGCACCGGGAAGCTCACCGGGCTTAAACGAGATGCTGATGATGAGCGGCACGCCGGCTGCGATCCACGACTCGGCTTCGCTCATCGAGTCCAGGCGGGTGACGACGCCGAACAGGCCCTGGGATGCGGCAAAGGCGGTGTTAAAGGGCCAGTTGCCGGTGCCGTTATAGACCCAGTCAAAGCAGCCGGCGGCCGCATCGGGCACGCTGTGGTTTAGGCTCGGGGTGCTGAGCACGTGGCTCCAGTACTCCATGACCATGCTGGTGGACGTGGGGCTGCACCAGACCTCGCCCCCGCCGCCAAAGCCCTTGTCTTTGTATTCCGGCAGGGCCTGCGAGCGCTGCGGCACCGGCAGGTTCTTGCCCCAGACGGACGTGTGCGGCGGTCGCTGCGGATAGACCTTGGCATCGCGCGAGGCGGCGGCGGCCACCATATGCAGCGTTGGCGATGCGCGGGCCGACATCGAAAACAAGGTGACCGAGAGCTGATAGGCGCTGGCCACCTGGGGGCTCTTGAGGAAGAACGTATCGACGTCGACCCCGCCGTTCGCATCGGCGGGCAGCTTGACGCTGCGGCGCTTGACCCAGGCGGCATCGCTGGCCCAGATCGGCAGGCGATACCAGCCGGTCCACCCAGACGGCAGCTTGGCGCGCACGTGCAGCTGAATCCAGGTGCCGGGCGGGGTGGTGGCATGCCACGACGGGATCAAGTGATCGAGGACGCTGGCGCCCTTGACCTCGGGCGAGATCAGGGTGCCAAAGAAAAAGGGCGTGCCGGCATAGTACGAGACCCCGGCGGGCAGCGTCGCGCCTGTGGGATCCTGGCCGCTGCACAGGCCGACTTCTTCGTCGAAGTGAGCGGCGCCGCCGTCGATGTCTTCGCTGGGGCAGTCGAGGCGTGTGCTCGATGGCGCAAGCTGCACGGCGGCAAGGCCATCTTGGCCGCTGCCCACCTGGATGCCGCGGCGACGCCAACCGGCAAACTCGGCGGCGGTCTTCTGCACCCAGGTCGCGTTCCATTGCAGGCTGGGATCGACTGGGGCGACGCCGCTTAGGACCTCGGTCACCGTGGGCGAAAGCGGCGCGGTCTGCGGCGACTCGATGGGCGGTGGGGTCTCGCTGCAGCCCTGGCCCAGCGGCCAGAGCGGCAACACACCCACCAGAAAAAGCCCTCGCCAGCGCGAAAAAACACGCTGCGCGGAAAGCAAGGGGCGAGCCGTAGGCAGAGCAGGACGGGCTAGCCGGGGCACGGGCGACGGTGCAGGCATGGAAATCTCCGGTGCAGGATCAACGGAAAGGAACGCTGCGCAGGCGGCAGCATACTGAAAGTTCGCTGCGGCGGGTTCTTGACTTGCGCGACGTGGCGCGTTACTGATGGGACGATTTACCGCTTCCAAGAAGACCTTCACCGCTAGCCCTCCTTTGTTCGAGACCTCTCCAGCCGCACACGGCACCATCCCAACACGGTCCCTCTGGTTGTCTGCGCAGACACGCGGGGCGCGACATCGGTCGCTCTGCCTGCGAGTCGTCTGCTCGGATCACACGGGGTTGGACCCGGATGGCTGGCCATGGCTCCGCCGGGCTGGGTCGGTGCCGAGTCAGGGAACGATGATTCCTTGGCTCGTCGCTGCCCGCCTTCGGGGATTGATGGAGGAACGACGCGACAGAGCCAGGCTGGCATGCGAGCGAGCGCCTCGCAGACTTGGCGCTCACACACCGGGTCCGGCATGCAGGCCGCCACTCCGCAGCGAGTGGGCCCCGCCGCGACTCCACGAGGATTTCCATGATCGAGAAACAACCGGCCAGCCAGGGCGTCGAGTCGACCCTGGGCGCTGGCCAGGCGGAGTCCAGCTCCGTCCTTCCCGTCTCTGCCGTCGCACCTAGCGCGGCCAGTCCGGCCGCGGTCGTCAGCGTAAGCCCCCTGGGCGAGGTCAGCGACAGCGCCGCGCCCACCACCGGCAGCGCCGCTGTGCATGCCATCCCCGCTGGGGTCGCGCCCGCCGAGGAAAAGGCCAGCGACGCCCCGCCGAGCGAGGCGGACTATGGCCCGACGCCCGAGAGCTTCGTCGCGATGCAGCTTCGTCCCGAGGTGCAGCGGGCGCTCAGCGAGATGGGCTATGAGACGCCGACGCGGGTGCAGCAGCGCGCCTTTCGACCGATGCTGGCCGGGCGCGATCTGATCGTGCAGGCGCGAACCGGCTCGGGAAAGACCGCGGCCTTTGGCCTGCCGTTTGCGCAGGGCCTGGTCGAGCCCAGCCTGCCGTGCAAAGACGGCCGCATTCAGGCGCTGGTGCTGGTGCCAACGCGCGAGCTGGCGCTGCAGGTGGCGAACGAAGTCGGGCGCCTGGTCGCCTATCGCCACCTGACGCTTACGGCGGTCTATGGCGGCGCGCCGATGGGCAAGCAGGTCGATGCGCTCAAAGCGGGCAGCCATATCGTCGCCGGTACGCCAGGCCGCGTGCTCGATCACATCCGCCGCGGCACGCTGAACTTGGACGATGTTCGCTCGCTGGTCCTCGATGAAGCCGACGAGATGCTGTCGATGGGCTTCCTAGAGGACATGATCGAGATCATCAAGCGCTGCCCGCCGACGCGGCAGACGCTGCTGTTCTCGGCGACGATGCCGGATGACATCCTGCGCATCTCGCAGCGCTATCTGAAGTCGCCGCTGACCCTGCAGCTCTCGGAAGGCTCGGTCAGCGCGACCGAGATCACGCACGCCTACTACATGATTCCGGGCACCGGCCGCATGCGCGACCTTCTGCGCATCCTGCAGGTCGAGCGGCCCGAGAGCGCCGTGATCTTTTGCAACACGCGCGAAGAGACGAACGTCGTCGCCGACTTCCTGTGCAAAAACGGCCTGGATGCCGAGCCGCTGTCGAGCGATCTGACGCAGGCCGAGCGCGAGCGGGTCATGGCGCGCAGCAAGAAGAAGGCGCTTAAGTACCTGGTGGCGACCGACGTCGCGGCGCGTGGCATCGACATCAGCGATCTGTCGCACGTCATCAACTACACATTCCCCGAGTCGGCCGAGGTGTATATCCACCGCACGGGCCGCACCGGGCGCGCCGGGAAAAGCGGCGTCGCCATCTCGCTGATCAGCCCGCATGAGCTGGGCAATTTCTACTACACCAAGCTCGCGTACAAGATTCGCCCGGCCGAGCGGACGCTGCCGTCGGAAGCCGAGCTGCAGACGCTGCGCGAAGGGCAGATCATCGATCGCCTGCAGCATGAGTTCGGCGAGAAGCGGCCGGGCAATGAGGCGCGCTCGCTTCTGCGGCGCATCTTGGCCAGCGAAGAAGGCGAGCGGCTGATCGCGCTGATCGTGGAAGGACATGTGCAGCGGCAGGCGCAGCGGGCCGCTGCGGAGGAGGCAGCGAGTGCGACCCCTGCGGCGCCGGCTTCGACGGAAGCGCCGCGGCGCGAGCGTCCCCCTTCCGAGGCGCGACCAGCGGCGCGAAGCCCCGAAGGAGCCGCTGAGGAAGGCGAGGGGCGCCGTCGACCGGTTGATCGGGAAGGCCGCGAGCGCCGCGAAGGCCGTGAGTCGCGCGACTTCCGCGATCGCGACCGCGGTCCGCGCCCCGCACGCGAGGGACTGGAGCCGCGTCCGCCGCGCGAAGGTCTGGAAGCCCGCCCGCCGCGTGAGATGCGCGAGCCGCGGGAGATGCGCGAGCCGCGCGAGGGCTTTGAAGCCCGTCCGGCCCGTGAGCCACGGGAGATGCGCGAGCCGCGCGAGCAGCGCGAGCCGCGGGAGATGCGCGAGCCGCGCGAGGGATTTGAAGCCCGCCCGCCGCGGGAGATGCGCGAGCCGCGAGAGCAGCGCGAGCCACGGGAGATGCGCGAGCCGCGCGAGGGATTTGAAGCCCGCCCGCCGCGGGAGATGCGCGAGCCGCGAGAGCAGCGCGAGCCGCGAGAGATGCGCGAACCGCGCGAGATGCGCGAGCCGCGCGAGGGATTTGAAGCCCGTCCAGCGCGCGAGCCGCGAGAGATGCGCGAGCCGCGGGAGCAGCGCGAGCCGCGCGATATCCGCGAGCCGCGCGAGCCGCGGGATGCGCTGGCCATGCCGGCTGCGCCCGTCGCAGAGTCAGCCCGTGAGGGTCGCCGCCCCAGCCGGCCGTCGGCGCCGCCGCTGCGAGCCCCCGCGGCCGATGACATCATTCAAGTCGACGATGGTCGCGACTTCTGGGAAGCCTGGGTCGATGCGCGCACGCAAGGCCGGGCCGAGCCCACGGGCGCTCCGTCCAGCCGAGCCTTGGGCGAAGGGGACGATGGCGAGGGTCGTCGTGGCCGTCGCCGCGAGCGTCCGATCACGCCGATCAATCCGGGCGATGTGCGCTTGTATCTGAACCTCGGACGGCGCGATCAGATCAGCGAAGAGTCGCTGCAGGACTTCTTTTCGCAGCGGGGCCTGGGGCTTCTGACGATCGAGCTTCACACGACGCATACCTATGTGTTCGTTCCCGAGGCGCAGGCGGATGCGACGATTGCCGTTCTAAACGGAGGCAGCTTTGGCAGCCGCTCGCTGATCTGCGAGCGCGCCCGCCGCTAAGACCTCAGCCAACATCGACGCAGCCGACACAGAGGCAGGCCCACGGGCCTGCCTTTTTTTGTTTGCGCAGGGGCCCGTCTGCAGCGCCCAGACCGAACCTATGCCGAGCCGGCGGTCTCTTTCGTCTGGGCCTCGTTCGCTGGCGCCGGGCTGGGCTGCGAGGCCGATGGCGGCGATGGCGCCGCACGATGCAGCATGCGCGCAGCGCGTTCCAAGGCCGAGGTGAGCGCATCCAAGGCCAGCGGCTTGGTCAGAAAATCGTTCATGCCCGCGGCGCGTGCGGCGGCTCGGTCTTCTTCGGCGGCTCCGGCGGTCAGCGCGATGATCCAGGGCTGATCGGTAGAGCCCGACTGCTCACGCAGCCGGGCCGTCGCTTGCAGCCCATCCAGCTCGGGCATCTGCACATCCATCAAGAGGACGTCGAAGGCTTGCTTGGCGCAGGCTTCGAGCACTTGGCAGCCGTTTTCCACCAGCAGCGGCTGATATCCCAGCTTGTTTAGGAAGAAGGCCATCATGCGGCGGCTGATGGCGTTGTCTTCGGCGACCAAGATGCGCAGAGGCGATGCTGAACCCGCGCGTACACTGCTGGGCTGCGGCGATGGCTGGGACGATGACGCGTCGGATAGGGCGCTGTCTAGCTGCTGTGGCGTCGGTGCGTCCAGTTGTTGCAGCAGCGTGTAAAGGGCGCGATGCCGGATCGGCGTGTACACCACGCTGGCCGCAAACGGAGCCTTCAGGCGCTGGCTCAAGCGGGCCAGTACAAAGCTGCGCGGGCGTCGATCCGTCGGAAGATCGGCCAGAGCCGCGATCATGCGCTGCGTCTCTGTCGGATCGAGCGCTGCCGGCACGAAGAGCGCGCCATAGCCATCGGGTTCAGCGAGCGCTGCCGTGAGCTCAGAGACCGCGCTGACAGGGCGATAGCGAACGCCATGCTGCTCGGCCAGCTGCGACAGGATGCGGTCATGAATGGGGCTCAGCCGCACGCCCAGCAGCCCGCGACGAAGCGCGCCGCGCGGCTCTGTCTGCGGTTCTGTCGGGCGCGGTGTCTTGGGCACGATGCCCACGCGCACAAAGAATGAAAAGACCGAGCCTTGACCGGGCGTGCTCTTTACGCGGATGCGGCCCTCCATCCGCTCGACGAGGCGCTTGCAGATCGAAAGGCCCAGGCCGGTGCCGCCGAAGCGTCGGCTGGTCGTCGCGTCGGCCTGCGAGAACGGCTGAAAGAGCCTGTGCAGCCGATCGGCGGGAATGCCGATGCCGCTGTCTTGGACGTCGCAGTGCAGAAGCACATGATCGCCCTGCGTCTCGGCGCGGACATCGATCACGACCTCGCCTTGCTGCGTGAACTTCACGGCGTTACTGACCAGGTTCACCAGGATCTGACGAAGGCGCAGGCGGTCTCCAAGCACCTCGTGGGGGACATCGGCGCCGGCCAGATATTCCAGCGAGATTCCTTTTTCATCGGCAAGGACCGCGAACAGAGACAGCGCCTCTTCGATGCAGTCGCGTACGTCAAAGGGAGCCTGTTCTAGATCAATCTTTCCGGCTTCGATCTTGGCGTGGTCCAAGATGTCATTGATCAAGGCCAGCAGCGTCTCGGCCGCCGAGCGGATGGTGCGGGCAAAGTCTGCTTGCTGCGCGGTAAGAGGCGTATCCTGCAGCAGCGACAACATTCCCAATACGCCATTCATGGGAGTCCGAATTTCATGGCTCATGATGGCCAAAAAAGCACTCTTGGCGCGATTTGCCGCCTCTGCCTCTTGGGCATTTCGTTCCGCTTCGGCAAGGGCATTGATGCGATCCCGCTGATGCTGGGCGGCGATGCGACGCAGGCGCAGGACGACGAATCCGACGAGCAGCGCCAGGCTGAGGATGCCCAGCATGCTGAACATGAGGGCTCTGGACAGATCATGCAGCCGGCGATCGAGATCGCGGGTCCACATGTCGACGCCCACTACGCCAACAAAGGAATGATGGGAATCAAAAAAGGGAACATAGGCGCTCATGTAATAGCGACCCGAGCGTTCCCGGATGGGGGCAGGATTCACGGCCGCCTTCTGCAGGCGCAGAGCCGAAAAGAACTGTGGATCCGATCCGGGATAGCGATGGCCAATCGGATCAATCGGGAGTGTGTCTTCGGGATCTCGGCGGACGTGCTCGCTCTGCAGGATGAAGTGGATCTCGTCGCGCTCTAGCACGGCGGTGTAGGCATAGATGATGTCCTTGGCAGAGCCCAGGAATCGGGCAATGGGGACCAGCGCCTGGCGGTGTTCGGGGGACCCAAGCTGTGCTTCCGAGCGGATGGTGCGGTGCAAGTCACCGTCGATCTGCGCCGCGAGCGTTGAGGCCAGCTGCACAAGCTCACTCTGCACGGCTGCGATCAACGATCGTCGCGCCGAAAAATAGATGGAGCACAGACCCAGAAGCGCGATCGCCGCGATGGCAGCCGCTACCAGCGCGGCATCCCGAATGGGGTGTACGGTGGGCATCGTTTGCGACGTGGGCACGACGCACGATGGTACACGGCTTTCTATTGTGTCGACGTAGTGTCTGCGCGACCTGGGATCCCCCCCGGCCCCGACCCTCAGGGCCGACAGCCTAGCGGGCGATATGGGCTCCTGCGGGGTGCGACGTCATGCCGGGTTTCACGCGGCCCGCGCAGGAATTGCAGCGAGATTCTGGTGTCTACCTTATTGACAGCCAGTGCAGGCTCCAGGAGTCCCGCGATAGTTGCCCGTGGTCAGGAACCATTGCTTCTGTCCGACGGTTGCGCCCGAGGTGCTGGTCTGTTGGTTCACGTGATAGTGGTACACGGGCGCGCTAGGACTGTCTGCGGTGGTTCCGGTATGGCCGCCATAGCTGTCGAGCGTGGGCATGCTGCCATCGGCGTCGCGGCGACCATAGACGGGATGGCCATCGCGCATCACGCCAATGAAGTTGCCGTCATCGTTCGAGATGGCATACGGCTCGCTGTGATAGTGATAGACGCCGCTCATCTGCGGATGCGCGCCGCAGGCATCAAAGGTCATGGCTTCCTGGAAAATGTCGTCGCCAGGGGCTGCGAAGTTGCCGAAGATCGGAACGCCGTTTAGGGCCAAGCCTACGATCGCTCCCGTCATCCGCTGCGTCGTCATATTGGGAGTCTGCGGAAACGAGATCGTATAGCTCTGCGCGCGGATGGTATTGGGATTCTGGATGCCAGCAGATTCCTTTTGATAGCAGGTGTTCTGCGTCGGAAAATACATGCTCTTGTAGTCCGGCTGGCCGTCGGCTTTGGCTTGGACTTGCCCGCCTGCGACCGACAGAGTCACGCGGCACGAGAACTTCAGCCAGAATCCCGATATCCCGGCGGCTTGGCGAGTCGCCATGCACGCACTGGTATCGCGGCGCAAAACGGAACACCCCGCTGCATTGGGTGTTCCGGTTGGTGATGTGTTTTCGCTCAAGGCGCAGTCGCTGCCCATTCCGGTGTTGGTATTCGTTCCGCCACAGGCGGCCGGTAGGAGCAGACAGACAAACAAAGCCCGGCTCATCGCGCTGACTGTGTGAATGGTTCGCATGCTTCGTGGTTCCCCCTTTCCCATAAGACCCCGGAGCCTCTTGCTTGGGCAAGCAGCTTGGCAACACGAGCGGCCCCGACCAGCGGGTCTGACGTGATATAAAAACGTACCCAGCATGTGGTTGCAGCGTGGCCTTGTGGCCCTGGCGCTCGCCAGTCAACCGGCGACAGCGGATGTGGCGGTCCCGCCCACCCCGACAGAGGGCGCCGCGTCCGCTGCCGTCGAGCCGCGCGCCTCGTCGGCCCCTGCTGCGGGATCTGCGAAGGTCCCGTCGGGTGGGCCGACTGCTGCACCGGTCTCGGATGCGACGGCGGCATCAAGCCCGGCGCCGGCCGCGGTCTTTCAGCCGGCGCTGCCGCCGCGATACAGCGATGCGTGGCTTGAAGCGCGGCTGCGCGATCTGCACGAGCGCTATCCGCGATTGACGCGCATGGTCGAGCTGGGGCGCTCACACGAGGGGCGACCGCTGCGCGCCCTGGTCATTGGCCGCAAGCTGAAGAAGCGCGATCCGCGGCCCGCGATGCTGCTAAATGGCGCACATCACGGGGTCGAGATCCTTTCGATCGACATGGTCCTGGATGCCGTGGATGTCTTGCTGCTGCGCTCGGGCGGAACGCGCAGACACAAGACGGCTGAGTCCGAGCTTGCCCCCGACAAAAAGGAACCCGTGCTGCGCCCAGACCCCGAGCTAGATCGCCGCGTCAAGCGCTGGCTGGATGAGCTGGTTGTCTGGTGTGTGCCAGCCGTGAATCCCGACGGAGTGTGGGCGACGCTGAACGGTCATCCGCGCACGGGTCGCAAGAACGGCCGCGACACCGACGAAAACAACCGCATCGACGCCATGGACGGAGTCGATCTGAACCGCAACTATCCGTTTCGCTGGGGAGCTTTGGGGGAAGTGGGAAGTTCCTCGAAGCCCCAGAGCTTTTACTATCGCGGGCCCGAGGCGGGATCCGAACCAGAGACTCGCGCCATGATGCGTGTGGCCGAATCGGAACACTTCGCCGCCTCGATCAGCTATCACACGGGGACCATCGCGGTGCTGGCCCCCTATACGATCGACAATGTGCAGGATCCGACGCCGAACGAGGCCTGGCTGGTCGGGGAATACATGGTGGCTGGCTTGCCGCCACATCCCCAAGGCAAGCCCTTTGTGCTCAAGCGCAAGCTGTATTCTGTCGACGGCACTGACCAGGATTTCTATCGGGCGCGCTTTGGAACGCTGGCGTATTTAGTGGAAGCGGCTCGCCGCGATGCCAAGGATGAAGCCGAGCGCATCGCCATCACGCGCGGCGTGCGTCCGTCTTGGATGCGGCTGTTTGATCGGTTTCTCGACGGGCCGAGCGTCTCGGGGCATGTGCTAGATGCGGCCGGACTGCCGGTGTATGCCGCCGTGCAGATCGTCGAGCAGACGCTGCATGAAGGCGAGGTCTGGTACAGCCGCTGCCGCGACGGTCGCTTCGATCGCTTCTTGCCGGGTCCGGGGCGCTATACCCTGCGCGTACAGGCCGAGGGGGCTGCCCCCGTCGAGCAAGTCATCGATGTCGAGCGCGGCCGTCATCAGGTTGTGATCCGCCTGCCCGCCGTAATCAAGAGAGCCGCCTGTCCCCCACATTCCTAAGTCGATCGAGCCTGCTCGGATCGATAGACGCGTGTTTGCCGCGGGTGACTTTGCTGTGTCGACTGTGTCATGGTGCGCGGACTGCTGCCGCGAGCCAGCAGAGTTCGCCTGCCATCGTCGGTGTGATGACCTGCCATGACTGGTTCTTGCTCGACGATCGGGCTTTGTCTTCGCCGAGAGGTAGATCGATGTACACGCGCTCCCTGACCCTGACCGCTCTTTTGTTTATGGCCTGTGCGACCCCCAAGTCAGTCGATAGCAATCCCGCTTCGGCGTCGGCGTCGGCTTCGCTAAGTGACGCCGATCGTAACGCTGCCGCGAAATATATGGAGGAGACGCGCAGCGCGTTTTTGACGTCGATCCAAGGCCTAAGCGATGCGCAATATCGCTTCAAGCCGGCGCCCGATCGCTGGTCCGTGGCCGAGGTCGCCGAGCATATCGCCGTGTCCGAGGACACGCTGTTTGGGATGATCAACGAAAAGATGCTCAAGCAGCCGGCGCCAAAAGAGCTCTTGGCCCAGGTCAACCCCGACGATGCGCGGCTGCGCACGCAGGTCACCGATCGCACGACCAAGCGGCAAGCGCCCGAGATGTTGAAGCCATCAGGGCGCTTTGCGTCAGCCGAGGCCGTGAAGCAAGCGTTCAACCAGAGCCGCGACAAGACGGTCGCGTTTGCCAAGACCACTCCGCTGAACCTGCGCAGCTATGCGGGGCCGCATCCCATCTTGGGACCGCTCGACGGCTATCAGTGGCTGATTCTTTTGTCAGCGCACACGGCGCGGCACACAGCGCAGATCGAAGAAGTCAAAGCCGATCCGCGCTTCCCGCGCTAGCAATCAGCGTCGATCTATTGCAAGACCAGCGCGCCGTACGGGGGGATGTTGAAGCGGTCGGCGCGAGTGCCGGTGAGCAGATCGGTCTGCATGCCCGTCCGCGAGACAAGCTGCGGCGCTGGCCTGCGGTTTAGGACGACGTAGATCGCTTGTCCTGCTTTTTCCAGCGCGTACTCGTACACATCGCTGGTGTGTTCCACGACGCGCAGGGTGGATTCGGCGTCGGTCAGAAGTGGCTGGCTGCGGCGGATTTCGGACAAGCGCTTGTAGTGCCGGAACAAGCCATCCGCTTGATCCTTTTGCGCCGCAAAGGATGCGGTATCGCCGTCGGCCATGAACTTGATAAAGGGATACTCGGGATTGGCTGCTTTACAGACTCCGAAAGGCAGTCCCAAGACTCCGTTTTTCGCGTTGCTGGCCACTGGATCGATGTCCCATGAGGCCTTCATGTCGCCGCGAAAGCTCAGCTGCTGATACCAAGACATCGGCTCGCGGATGAATTCATCGTGGTCCCAGGCCTCGTTTCCCAGGTACTTGTCGCGCTTACCACGCTTGCCGAATTCCTCGCCGTAATAGATCACGGGCATTCCGGGAAGCGTCAGCACCAGCGTGGCCGCCTGCTTAAGCAGCGCATCCAGCTGCATTCCGGCCTGTCCGGCAAGCTGCGTCGCTGGGCGATCGACGTCGTGGTTCGACAGAAAGCGCTGATAAAAATGATTCTCGTTGCCCCCCAGCTTGCTGTCAGCGGTCAGGCGGGCAAGGTCGCTGATGTACTTCACCACATCGCCCTCGCTTCCGGTCTTGCCGGCAAGGAAACCGGAAAGCACCGAGCGAAATGGGAAGTCAAACTGGCTGTCCATGTCGCTGCCGTATGCAACCATGCTCTTGGCCAGTCCAGGATCGTCCCAGCGGTTCTCGCCGGTCAGAAGCACCGTCGCAGCACCGGGATCGCGTACGATTCCTTTTTTGACGTAGTGGTTGAATTCTTTCCACCAGATATGTGTGCCATGGCGATCCAGTGAGATTCCGTTGTTGTCATCGAACTGATCGATGTGCTTGGACGCGTCCAAACGGAATCCGTCGGCACCGAGCCCAATCCAGAACTGTGCGATGCGCTTCATCTCGGCGCGGACGTCTGGATTGCGAAAGTTCAGCTCGGGCATCGACGTGCTGAAGATCTGGTGGTAGCACGCGTAGTTCTTGCAAGCCCAGATCACCGCGCCGCTGTCCCACGGGTGCTTGTCTGTGTACATGTTTGAGTACTCGTCAGACCAGACGAACCAGTCACGGTACTTGGCATGGTTGGGATCCTTGGGATGGATGGCGGCCAGGAACCACGGGTTGACGTCTGCGACGTGGTTCTGCACCAGATCGAGGATGATTTGGATCCCCGCGGCATGCGCCGCTGCGGTCAGATCGGTAAAGTCCTTTTTGCTGCCAACATCGGGGTCGATGTCAAAGAAGTCTGTCGTGTCATAGCCGTGATAGCTCTTGGCGCGGAAGACCGGCGTCATCCAGATGGCGGCGATCCCCATCTCTTTGAGATAGGGCAGGGCCTGGCGCAGGCCAATCAAGTCGCCGATTCCGTCTTTCTGGGCTGGATCGATTCCGCTTTCCTGGGTCGGGTCGGTCACGCTCTTGGGCGTTCCGCCGTCGGCGAAGGTGCGCACGATCAGCTGGTACATGATTCCTTTTTGCCCCCAGGTCGCATAGTCCGCGCGACCTGAGAGTGGAGCAAAAGAAATAGGAGTCAGACTGAGAACGCTCGACTGATCGCGCTCGCCAGCATACGCGGTGCTGATCTGGTAGTACGTCGGACTGCCAGGGCGTAGCCCCGAAAGCAGCAGGCCATTTTTGTTGATGTCGTCGACGTTCTGCCAGGCCACTTGCTGATCCAGAAGGTCAGCTCGGCTGCCGTACTTGACGACGCCGGTAGATCCCGATGCGACGCGAAACATCAAGCGCACGCGCCCATCGCCGAGGTCGATGAAGTCTTTGGGGCGGCTGATTTTGTAAGCGGGTCCCGTCGAGGTGGGCGGCTTGATCTGCACGGCCTGTCCCTGCGTGATCCAGCACTCGGAAATGGCGGGTGTCTTGGCATCGCGATGCAGATCGACATAGCGGACGCTGGTCTCGACATCTTTCTTGCAGGTACCCGCGCTGCACTGCACCGGAATCAGACCCAGCCAGGCGTCTTCGCTGTCTGCGATTTTTTCGACGCGGATGTCGGCATAGACGCCAAAGGCGTCGCTCTTGTCGAAGCGCGCGGGGTTGCCCCACTCGGGGGACTTGCTGCCGGCACCGAAGAAGTGCAGGCCCCAGCCTCGCGCGTCGCCGCCGCCCGCGATTCGATAATGCACGCGCACGTAGGGCGTGGTGTCGACGAGGGGGGGCTCGGGCAGGGGCTCACCGCAGCCAGCCCACAGGAGAAGGGCCAGGCTACCGGGAAGAAGGTGGTGAAAGGAAGAAAGCCGGACTGCTGCGCTGCGCGGGCTCCGTCGCGGCGAGGAATTTTCGGGAGACATGGGACTCTTCTTTCGGCCTATCGGGGTTGTGGCGTGCGGCATCGCCTTGCGCGACGCGTGGCCCCCGCTTACTGCAGCCTGGTTGGAGGGTCAACAGGGCATTTGCGAGACGCGAAGCAGGACGGCTGGCCGTGGCAACGCCGAGTCAGAGAATGCGTGGAAACAGGGGAGGTGCGAAGAAGGCAGGCCCTCGACGAGGCGAGGGCGGTCGGGCGCCGTGGATCAGTTGGCGGTCGGAGCGCTGGGCTCGTGTGTGCAAGAGCGCAAAAGCTCGATCTGCTGCGCTGCGCTCATCTCGCGGCTGGGGCCGAGGTTGCGCAGGACGCGACAGGCAAACTCACGGAAGCCTGCGCGCGTCGCCGGGTGCAGCACCGATGTGTAGTCCTCTCCGGCGGTCAGCAGCCACTTGCCGTCGGGGGAGAACGCAACATCCCATACGCCGGCTTCGTGTCCGCGCAAGACGGCAAGCTCTTTGCCATCGGCGGCTGACCACAGGCGGGTGCTGCCGTCTTCGCTGGCCGTCGCGAGCAGGTCGCCAGCGGGGGAAAACGTGATCGATCGCACGCGCTGGGTATGGCCGCGCAGCACGTGCAGCGTACGAGCGCCCTGCGCGTCCCAGGTCCACAGCCGAGCCGTGGCGTCGTCGCTGCTGGTCGCTAGGACCTTGCCATCGGGCGAGAACGAGACCGAGCGCACGCGGCTCTGATGGCCGCTTAGCACCTGCTGCGTCTGTCCAGTCTGGACGTCCCAGATGCGCGCTGTTCCATCGTCGCTTGCCGTCGCAACATAGCGCCCATCGCGCGAATACGCAGCCTCGCGAATATTGCCTCGGTGGCCCTTGAGTACCAGCAGCGGGTTGGGCGGACTGCTGCTCAGATCCCAGATGCGGGCGGCATAGTCGCCGCAGCCGGTCAGAAGGCGCTTCCCGTCGGCGGAAAATGCCACAGAGTTCACCCAGCCGCCGTGGGGCAGGGTGGCGATCTGCTGACCGCTGCCGGCATCCCACAGACGGGCGCTCTTGTCATCGCTGCCGGTGGCGATCTGCTGGCCGCTTGGGGAAAAGGCGATTGCGTTGACGCCTGCAGTATGGCCGGACAGCATGCGCAAGCGACTGCCAGTCGCTGTATCCCAGATGGCCGCGCGCTCGTCCAGGCTGGCGCTGGCGGCACGACTGCCGTCGGCAGAAAACGCGACGGAAAAGACGCTGTTTTCATGGCCAGCGAGAAGGGTCAAGGAGTTGCCGCGCTGCGTGTATCGCACGCGCGCTGTGCCATCCAAGCCACCGGTCACCAGCAACGATCCGTCGGGGGAAAAGTTGGCGCTCAAGATGCCAGCACTGTGTCCGGTATAGCGGGCCAGCTCGCGGCTGCTTGCGATTTCCCACAGCCGTGCCGTGCCGTCTTCGCTGGCTGTCAGCACGTACTTGCCGTCGGCGGAAAAGGTGGCGGCGTAGACCCACGCGCTGTGCCCTTTGAGCGTGGCTACTTCGTGCCCGTCGCTGCTGTTCCACACGATGGCGGTCTGATCGGCGCTGGACGTCACGATCTGTTTCCCGTCGGGAGAAAAGGCCACGGCGCTGACTCCCGCGGTGTGGCCGTTCAGCGTGACCAGGACGCGGCCGGTTTCGCTGTCGCTGATGCGGACCGTCTTGTCTTCGCTGGCAGTGGCTACGCGCAGCCCGTCGGGCGAAAAGGCGACGCCGTTGATGCCACCGCTGTGGCCTTTTAGCGTCAGCGTCGAGGTCATGGGCTCGCCGGGATTGACCGCTTGAGAGGGCCAGATGCGCGCGGTCTGATCAGCGCTGCCCGAAAGCAGTTTTGAGCCATCGGGCGAAAACACAGCGGCGTTGACGCTGCCATTGTGGCCGTTGAGCACGTGCAAAAGTCGTCCGCTGTCGGCGGCCCACAGGCGGACGGTGTGGTCAGCGCTGGCTGTGACGATCCGCTTGCCATCTGGAGAATAGGCGGCGCTGTTGACGCTGGCCGCGTGACCATTTAGGCGCAGGCGCTCGCTTCCCGTCGTTGCATCAAACACGCGAACCGACACGTCAGCACTGGCTGTCACGACGCTGCGCCCATCAGGGGAAAACGCCGCGGTGTTTACGGCATCGCGGTGTCCTCGCAATGGTCGCGACGACAACACCTGATATGTCGTCGCGACCAGCCCAGACAGGTTGCCCAGACGCGCGGCCTGCGTGCTGCCGCTCGACGGAAGCACAGCGGGTGTGCTGCGGGGGGGCGTCGTGCCTTCCGGTGCCAGCATGGCCTGCATACCCAGCACCAGATCGCGGACACTCTCAGGGCTTTGCGCTCGGGTCTGTGCTGTCGTCTGTGCCGTGCTCTTGGGAGGATCCGCTGGAGGCGTCACCACCGCTGTCGGACAGCCCGCCGCGAGCCCACCCAGCAGGAATAGGCCCAGCCGGGCTGGGCGCCGCGATCCGAGCGCGTTTCCGACCCGCAAACTCCCTCTGTTGCTGCCCTGCTGCCCGTCGGACGGGGTGGGTCCCCGACTCCGGCCGCGCGAATTCGCCATAGCGCCCCCTCGCTGAGGCCGTGCGCCTGCTGCTACAGCGCCATGCCTTTTTTGTGGCTCATCAGCTCTTTCTGCACCTTCAGAAGGAGCTGATTGGTCTCGATAAGCTCACGCGTGCGGGTGCGGATCTGGCCAGCCAGGCGCTCGCGCTCGCGTGCTTCGTTGTCGAGCATCTTGCGATACTTGTCTTGCACTTGCGCTTCGTCGGTGACATCGCGCTGAATTTCCAGCGCCCCGACAGGACTGCCATTCTCGTCAAGGATCGGGATCGCCGAGAGCACATACCGTCGCGTCGGCGCATCTTCGGCCTGACCCAGCGGCTTGCCGTCGATCTCGTCCAAGCGCACGTGCCGCTGGTCGCGCCAGCACTGCTGCGCGATGCACGAGCCTTGGCAGATCCCCAGGCGCAGCACTTCGTGGCACTTGCGGCTCTTTAGGTTGCGCGCCTCCGAGCGGGGAAACATGGCGAAGAACGCGCGGTTGTACTCGACGATGTTGCGTTCGCTGTCGCAGATGAACCAGCTGTCGATGATGACGTCTGCCTGCGCCTTAAACTGCTGGATGAAGCGCTCCAGAGCTGGGTGCATAGGGTCATCCTAGCGGCGATTGACCGGGAGAACAAGCCTGCGATACCTTGAATAAATGGGCTCCCGACTTTCAATCAGTCTGAAGATGATTCTGACGAGTCTGATTCTCATCTTGCTCATCGTCGGGCTGCTTGGATCGACCAGCATTTACTACAGTCGTCGCACCTTTGACGAAGCGGCTGAGCGCTTGTCGGCCGCGTATAACTCGGCTCTTGAGACGCGGGCCGAGACGCAGACACTTACCGTCGCTGAGAGCGCTCGAACGGCGCTGATGCAGACCGACTACAGCAGCCTGCAAAACTTCGTGCCGCAGGCCGCCAAGATCGACCGCGACATCGTCGCGCTGTACGTCATCACCGATAACGGCCTTATTGCGGCGCACAGCGACTCGCGCGTGAAAGAAGGCCAGCCCGTCGCTGAAGTCGACCCGACGCTTGGGCCCGAGATGGCCAAGATCACCAAGCCGCTGACCAAAGAGATCGAGGCTGAGGCCAAGGGCAGCAAGGAAAAAGAGCGCCGCAAGGTGTTCGCGCGTCCCGTCGTGGCCTCGGGCAAGAAGTTCGGCACGCTGGTTGTGATCTACAGCATGGCGTCGCTGCAGCACCAGCTGGACGAGATCGAGGCCAAGAAGAACGCCGACGTGCAGGCCTATGGCGTGCAGATTGCGCTCCTCGGTCTGGTGTTCCTACTCGTCGGGGCGGGCCTCGCCGTATTCCAGGGGCTGCGCATTGCCCGACCGATCAAGCTTTTGGCTCTGGGTGCGTCGCAGATCGCAGGCGGTCAGATGGATGCCCGCGTCGCCGTTGATTCCAAGGACGAGATCGGCCTGCTCGCCGACAACTTCAACTACATGGCCGACCGCCTAAAGGCCCTGCTCGACGAGACCGCGGCCAAGGCTGTCTTAGAAAAAGAACTAGAGCTGGCGCGCACAATTCAAGAGACGCTGGTGCCACCAACGGAGCTTCTGGAGCGCGGGCCGCTCAAAGTGGCCGGCTATTTCCAACCGGCCACGCAGTGCGGCGGCGACTGGTGGGCGGTCTACGACATCGTCGACGGCCGCATCTTGGTGATTATCGGCGACGTGACCGGCCACGGAGTGCCGGCTGCCATGATCACCGCAGCGGCCAAGGCGGCCTGCGACGTCGGTCGCGCTCTCGAAGGTCCGCGGCTGACGGCGGCCCGCATTTTGGAGCTGATGAACCGCGCCATCTATGAGAGCGCGCGTCGCCGCTTTGTCATGACCTGCTTTGCCTGCGTCATCGACACGCGAGCCCGCTCGATCACGTACGCCAACGCCGGCCACAACTTTCCGTACCTGTATCGGCATCCCAGCACGCTGCAACAGGGCGAAAGCGAGATCACGGTCCTCATGTCACGCGGCAACCGCCTGGGCGACATTCCCGATTCGACGTTTGCCGAGTCAACGCAGCCGCTGCGATCTGGGGATCGCCTGGTGTTCTATACCGACGGCCTGATCGAGTGCGAGAGCCCCACGGGCGAAGAGTACGGCGAGAAGCGTCTGCGCAACGCCATTCGCCAGGCCGGTGACCAGGGACCGATGCAGATGCGCGATACGCTGATGGCTGGCGCCGCGCAGTTTTATGGCAACGCGCCGCGCAAGGACGACATAACCCTGGTGGTGGCGCAGCTTTCGTAGGCCTCCTGGCTCACCGGGATCCGAATGATCCACGACGGTAGGTTGAGTGAGTGGGGCAGCCTACCGGCTTGCGCGCCCTTACTTGGAACACGGAAGTCATGCAGCGCGTGTTTGGAAATCCGCTCTTCGTCATCGAGCACGATGCCGCGCGAAAACTGGTGATCATCCGTCGTCAGGCGCTGTCACTGGATCTCGCCCTGACGGACGAAACGCATCGGGATGCTTTGGCCAAGCTACGCCCGCTGCGCGGCCAGCGGCTTCTCACCGACCTGCGGCTGGTACCTGGCAGCAACTCACCCTCTGTCGAGGCCAAGGCGCAGCTGCTGCGGCGTGATCTGCGCGAGCTTTTTCCCGTCCATGCCACGCTGGTAGCCTCGGCCGTGGGGCGCCTTCAGGTGCTGCGCATGGCCCGCGAGCGTGGCGAGCCCAACATGGCTGTGTTTCTGAGTGAAGAGGAAGCTGTCGCCCACCTGATGACCATTCCGGTCTAGACCGCGGCGGGTTCAAGCTCGGTGCGGGACCAGGGACCGCGCAAGGGAGGAAGGCAGTCCCAGAGACGGCAATCGATGCGGCCTACAGGCCGTTGCCCCCCGCACGGACGGGGGTTCCTGCCGGGGCGCCGCCCGAGCGAGGCGGTGGGGCACCCATGTAGCCGCCGCCACCGCCCGTTGGGGCCGTCGGAGGACGATAGACCGGGGGCTGCGCGGCTGGTGGCTGTGGTGCCGGCCGATAGGCGGGAGGCGGCTGCCCCATGCCTGGATTGGCCGGAGGCGCTGGCCGATAAGCAGGAGGCGGCTGCCCCATGCCTGGATTGGCCGGAGGCGCCGGCCGATAGGCGGGAGGCGGCTGCCCCATGCCTGGATTGGCCGGAGGTGCCGGCCGATAGGCGGGAGGCGGCTGCCCCATGCCTGGATTGACCGGTGGTGCTGGACGGTACACCGGGGCCGGCTGGCCCCCATACGCTGGGGGCGGAAGCGACGGCGCCGGACGGTACGCCGGGGCGCCATAGGCAGGCGTTGGCTGCATCGGCGCGCCATAGGGGGCGCGAGGCGGCGGGGCTGGCTGATATACCGTCGGACCCGGCGGGACATAGGCCGGCGGTGCCGTCACCACTGGGGCTGGCGCCATCGGAGCCGGAGCCATGGGCGCTACATAGGCGGGACGCGGTGGCGGAGCCGGCTGGTACACCGTCGGGCCTGGCTGAACATAAGCAGGCGGAGCCGGCTGCACATACGTTGGACCAGGCCGCGGAGCGACATAGCCTGGCTGCATGGGCGGCGCATAGCTGCCTGGGGCTGGCGGGACAACATAGGTTCCACCGCCTCCCGTCGCCCAGTGCCCGCGATAGTATGTGCTGCCGACGTAGCGCGGCGCGACATAGACATAGCCGGTGCGAGCCGGGGCACAGTACCCGCGTCCCCAGTACCAGCGGCCGTTCCAGTCCCAGCGGCCGGGCACCCAGGTCGAGCCATAGCCACAACTCAGCACGGGCTCATAGCGCATGGGAGGGGGCGCCATGCTAACCGTTACCGGAGGCGGCGGGCCATAGGGAACCTCGACGACGCTCGTCTCATAAACAGGCGAGGGATCCACATAGGTCTCGCTATAGCAGCCGGCGAGGCCAGCGATGCTCACAAGGGTGGCACTCAGTCGTCTCATGGTCGCAGTCTCCTCTGATACAACCGTCACTGTAACCGATCCGACGACGGCGGGCGGTGATTTCTTCACCGGAGACAGACCGAGTATTTTGCGTGCGGGCAGCAGATCTGATCTGGCTGTGAGGCCGTTCGTTTTGCTCGCGTGCCTTTTGCTCGCTCGCGGTGGCTGGCTACAGAAGTGGTTCGACCGATCGAAGAGGCTTCAAGCTTCGCGAGCCGCTTGTGTGAATCGGGAAACTACGAGGCGTTTGGGGTCGATGCCGGCGGTCAAAAACGTGCGGGCCCGTCGCTGCAGTTCGAACAATCGGCGCGTGCTATGGCGCTGCGGGCGAGCCTGGGGCCTTGAGATCGACCTGCTTGAGGCGGGCGACATGCTGAACGAGCTGCGACAGCTCATCGCCGGGCAGGCGGTATGCGACGTGCAATTCAGGCTGCGCGCGGCGGGCATTCTTGGGGGCGGCGACAAGCTGCAGTGGCTCAAGAAAGCTGGCTAGGCCGATGAACACCAGAGCCGGGCGTCGGCGTAGCTCGGCGGTGCGCGCTTTGAGCGCCTGCATCGCGCTCTGCGCCGCAGCCTGCGTGCGATAGCCGACCACCACCCCAACATCAATGCCATCGCCGACGGCCAAGGCCACGCTCAGGAAGTCGCCGTTTTCGGCGAGCTCGGGAAAGCCTCCCGCACTGAGCCGCTCGCGCACGGTCGGGGACAAGAGCGAAGCCAGCAGCACCGCCGGCCGCCCGGTCTTGGCCCGCGGGGCTCGGCCGAGCGCGCTCATCAGATCAGCCTGGGCACGCACTCCATCTTCTTCGCCGCGGAAGATGTCGACCACCTGGCGCGTCGAGAGGCGGCTGCCAAAGACGACGGTCCGCGGGGTCAGCATGGCGGCTGCGGCGCTGTGCGCGGGGTCAAGCGCCGCTAGGCTGCCGAGCTGATCCCCTGAAGACGAGCTCGATGCACCCGCAGCCGTCGCTGCAGAGGGGCTGGCTTCGACGAGCGGCAGGCCATGGTACTCGACGGTCTGGGCCTGATGGCCCGCCCGCCTTTGGATCGCGGCAAAGATGCGCTCTTTCTGCAGGTCGCCGCGGGCCAAGACCGCGATCTCAGGTGTCGGGGTACCCATGCCCGCGATGCCGATGGCGACCGCTTCGAGCTGTAGCGTCGGATGATCGCAGAGCTGTTCCAGTGAGCTCAGCGTGCCCGCCGGCAACAGGGCCAGCAGCTCATCCAAGCTCGCGAGCTGCTTGAGCCCCGTCGGTCCAGCCAGATCGATATCGAGCACGGCATCGAGTCCGCGCGGCAAGAGCGCCACCAGATCGGCGTCGCCGCGACTGCGCAGATCCAGGCTGCGCTTGACGGTGCCCTGGCCACAGGACAGGACGGACAAGCAGCCCAAGAGCAGAAGCAAAGGCGGAAGGCGCATGCGCTGCTAGGTTCGCACGTTCGCAAGGCGGCGCCAAACCTTGCGTCCGCTTCCGCGCTTGATTCAAATGGCGGGCCTGCGCCCGTCGCTTCGGCGGGCGACTTAGTCAGACACCATGAGCGATATACGAAAAGAGCGCGAAGGTACGGGCCAAATCGATGGCCTATTTTACGAGGTCCTGCGTCCAAGCCCGTCCGCCGCAAGGGACCGCGAAAAGGCCGAGTCGGTGACCGAAGATGCACCCGTTCTGCTGGCCCTTCCGGGCTTTCTGAGCGACGGACGGCAGCTCAAGCGCCTGCTGCGCGAGATCGGGCGGCGCTGCGTGGTGGTGGATCCGCTGGGTGCCGGGCGATCACAGCCGTCGAACCAGCCCGAAGACTATGCATGGCCGCGGCAGGTCGAGCGGATCGTGCGCCTGCTCGATCACTTGAAGCTCGATTGCGTCGACGTGCTGGGCGTCTCGATGGGGGGCATGTGGTTGCAACAGGCGCTGCTTTTGGCGCCGCAGCGCATCGGCCAGGCGATCTTGGTCGCGACCTGCGCCGGCCTAAGCCCCCGGCAGCGCAGCATCTTGCTTGGCCTTTTGTCGCTGTGGCAGGCGGGGGTCAGTCGCTTGGATGTGTGGCGCGTGCTGGCTCCACTGTTGTTTTCCGTCGAGTTTCTGGAACAGCCGAGCGCCATCGCGCTGCTTGAGATGCTGGCCAGCGATCCGCGATCACACTCGGCCGAAGCCGAAGAGGGACGGGTTGTGCCGCTGCGTCAGCTACACGCCATGCTGGCCCACGACCTGCGGCAGGCCTTGCTTGAGCGCTATGCCGACGAACGGACGCCTCGCCCAGCCTGCACGGTGATCGGCTGCGAGCGAGACATCTTGATGTCGCCGTCGTCGCAGCGCGAGCTAGCCCAGGCGCTCTCGGCGCCTCTGCACATGCTGCCGGGCGTGGGGCATACCGTGTGGTTGGAGCAGCCGAGCCTGCTTTCTGCGCTCGTGCGGCGCGTCCTATCTGGGGGGCCGAGCCATGAGAACTCGCGCTCTCAATTGACAGCGGGGGCGGGAAGCGGATAACACCTTGGCCCATGTCAGAGGACCTGGTTGTCCTGCGCGAGATCCTGCAGCGTGAGCTTGAGACCATCAATGCGTACGAACGCATGCTCACACGCATCTCGGACCCTAGCTTGCGGCAGATCATTGAGCACGTCACCGACGAAGAACGTGAGCATGTGGCCGAGATGTATGAGCTGATCATGGAGCGCGACGAGCGTCAGCGTCAGCGGGCCGCCGAGGGCCGAGCGCAGCTGGCTGGCATGTCGCTGGTCAGCGCAGGCGTCGCAGCCGAAACCGCCGTCGCTGCAGCAGGTCTGGGGCGCGAGACGTTGGTCACGCCGCAGCCGATGGCTCCTTCTGCACCGACTCCCGAGATCTTGAGCAGTGACCCGATCCCGCCGCCGCCACCCTTGTTTCCCGATGGCGCTTGGTCCGTGGGCGGCTTGAAGCACCGTCCTTCGTCGGATGAGTGACCAACCGGGCGGGCGCGCGATCGCGCTCGTCGATGTCATGCCAGCGCCCCCGTCCGGCAGGGAGCTGGCTTGTACGCACCTACCGCGCAAGCAGAGGAACCGATGCCCGATTCGAGCAATTTTCTAACGCATGAACACATGCCGCTGTCGGCCGAGCGCTGGCGCGAGCTGAACATGGCCGTCGTCGAGGTCGCCCGTCGGCGCTTGGTTGGGCGTCGCTTTCTGGACCTGTATGGGCCACTGGGATCCGGCGTGCAGTCCGTCGCCAACGACGTGTTCGCGGGGACCGAGCGCGCTGCCATCGGCGTTCTGGGCGAAGAACCCAAGCCGCCCGTGCGAGCCGCCGGTCGCCAGATGCTGACCATTCCGATCCTGTACAAGGACTTTTCGTTGTACTGGCGGGACGTGCAGACCGCCGAGCAGTTTGGGACGCCGCTTGACATGTCAGCGGCGGCCGGTGCTGCAAGCTTCGTCAGCGATCGCGAAGACGACATGGTGTTCAACGGCGTGCCCGAGCTTGGCCAGCCTGGCTTAGCGACGGTGCCAGGGCGCCACGTGCTGCCGCTTGGCGACTGGACACAGGTTGGCACGGCGATCACCGCGGTCTCCGCCGCCATCGAGCGCTTGGTCGAGAGCGGCTTTTACGGCCCGTACTGCCTGATCACCAGCCCGCACCTGCACGCCAAGCTGGCTCGTTTTGTCGAAAACACGGGCGTGTCCGAGCTAAACCATCTGCGTGAGGTATGCACCGACGGCGTGTTCCGTTCGAGCGTCCTGACCAAGAACACGGCAGTGGTTGTCTCGACGGGGCCTCAGAATTTCGACTTAGCGGTTGCCCAGGATTTCCGGGTGGCGTATCTCGGCGCTGAGCAGATGAACCATCCATTCCGCGTGTTTGAGTGCGCCGTCCTGCGCATCAAGCGAGCCCAGGCGATCTGCACGCTCGAATCCAAAGACTAAAAGAACCGAAAAGACCAAGAAACGGGGAGGAACTTCGATGGTGAGTAGTGAGATCGACAAGGTCCCAGGTTGGCTGGCGATGAGTCCGGGCTTTTCGCTGTCGCCGGCCGATGAGGAGGACGACTTCGAGGAGGACGATCTCGAAGACGAGGACTTTGACGATGAGGACTTCGACGAGGAAGAAGACTTTGACGAAGACGACGAAGACTTCGACTACGACGAGGAAGACGACGACGATGAGGACGACATCGACGAGGACGACGATGACCTCGACGATGAAGACGACTTCGAGGACGACGACGACGACGACGACGACCTCTACGACGAGGATGACGAGTAGTCCTGGTCTTGCGGAGCCCGGCGGGTCGTGGCTGGGCCCCAAGCTGCCCGGCGCGAGGCACTTGCCGAACGCGGAGAGCCCGAGATGAACCAAGAGTTTCAGGTGCAGATATCGGCGGGACCCTCGAAGGTGGTCAAAGACTGCCCCGTCGAGGTCGAGCCGCTTTTGGCCGAAGGCGCGTCCGGGGCAACGGGGGCGACTCGCTTCCGCGTCCACATCGAGGGTCGGCAGTATGTCGTCGAAGCTCGCCGGGCCGAAGAGCGCGGCGCCATCGTTTCCTGGACGCTGATCGACGAGCGCGGTGTACAGCGCATCGTCGACGTCGATGGCACTCCACCCGAGCTGAAGCTAAGCGTCGGCGGAGGGGATGCGCTGTCGGTGCGCGTGACCGATCGGCGTGACCTGTTGGTTCGGTCGAGCGCTGGGGCCGGGGCTTCTTCCGGCGAGCTGCGTGCCGCCATGCCAGGCAAGGTGGTCAAGGTCCTGTGCAAAGTCGGCGACGTCGTCAAGGCGGGGCAGGGGCTCTTGGTCATCGAAGCGATGAAGATGGAAAACGAAGTGCGCGCGACCGCCGCCGGCAAGGTCGCTTCTGTCAGCGTCCGCGAAGGGCAGACCGTCGAAGGCGGGCAAGCCTTGGTCAGCCTGAGCAGCGAATAGGCCGGGCGCTTGGGCAACAAGGAAGACAAGACCATGGCAACCAAGACTCGTTGGACAAAGGCTGTGTTGTGCGCAGGGGGCCTGCTGCTTTCGGCGCTGCTTTCAGGCTGCGGCGATTCGAGCAGCGACATCAAGACCGAAGACGGCAAGCTGCCGTTTGGCGGCCGGATGATCAATTTCCAGAGCACGTACGCCTATTTCCCGTCGGATTTTGCCGTGTCGATCGTGCGCGACACCATGCCGCAGGACGAGGCGTGCCGGAAGCTCTCGATGTACACGAAGTCCAAGCTGCCGGGGCTGCCGGTGCTGCCGCACAGCGAGGAACACTATACCCTCGTGCTCAGCCTCGATTCGGTCATGGTCGGCGATGACGTGACCTTGGATCCGACGGATCGCGGCCCGACTGTAGACATGCGCTATGGCGTGCTTGCCCGCTATCCCGTCGGAAAAAATACCAACCCGCCCGAGGTCTGGCCGGCGGCTGGCGTCCTGCGCGTCGCCGAGGTGCAGCAGTACAAGCGCATCCGCGGCGAGTTCAAGCTGACCTTCCCCGGCGGCGAGCGCATCGACGAGTCCTTTGACATCAACGCCTGCCCCTAGCCGGCACCGTGGAGCCGACGACGATGCAAGAGCTTCGATTCGATGATGTGGCGGCGCTGCGAGCGCGGGTTGGCGAGGCGTTTAGCCCCTATGGCCAAGCGGTCGAGATCGCGCAAGAGCGGATTCAGCAGTTCGCCGACGTGACGCTCGATCACCAGTGGATTCACCTCGATGTCGCGCGGGCCCAGCGCGAGAGTCCGCTTGGCGCGACGATCGCGCACGGCTTTCTGATCTTGAGCCTGCTGCCGGCGCTGCGGCAGCGCCCTGACCTGCGCATCATCGGGCATGGCAGTGTCCTGAACTATGGCGCGGACAAGCTGCGTTTTTTGAGTCCGGTGCCCGCCGGAAGCCAGGTCAAGGCCCGCTGCCGCATCGTCGCGGCCGAGCCCAAGGCCCGTGGCGTCTTGGTCAGCGAAGAGATCGAAGTTGCCGTTGTTCGTCCCGACGGGACGGTGGCCGACAAGCCGGCTCTCGTCTATACGATGCTGCTTCTGTATCAGCCGTAGCGCGCTGCGTTCGCTGCCCGTATATGTTCAGCAAGCCGCCGCCGAGGAGCCCCCGCTGCCAGAGCCGCGCGCTCGCTGATAAGCTGGCTCGCCAGTCGTTTTGTCCGAGCCAAGGACCTTTGCCGATGCCGATGCCTAGCCCGCTTCCCAGTCCAGCCAGCGTGTTTTTGTTCGCCTGGGGCCGGCCGCTCTTGGTGCTGCACGCGCTGTCGGCGCTGGTCTTGGGGGGGGCCAGCGTGCATCAAGCGGTGGTGGCGCTGCGCTTGCTACGGCGGAAGCCATCGGCTCGCCTGCTGCGCTGGGCGCGGCTGTTTTCGCGGATTGCGCTTTATGCCTATATTGCGGTGATGGCTCTTGGCGCGCTGATCTATCCGCGCTATCGCTATTTCGTACGCGGGCTGTTTCTAGACCGCGAGGCGCCGTGGGCATCGAATCTGTTCGACTTCAAAGAAAACCTGGCGACCCTCGGCCTGCCCTTTGCGGTGGCTGCCGTGCTCTTGGCGACACAGCTTGGCCGCGTGCCGGCCACCGTGCAGGCCGACGACACGCTGACGGAGCGCGCACCGCTTGAGCGCAAGCTGATCCGTCTATATGCCCTGTTTGCAGTCGCTACGGCGACGGTGGCGATCTTCAACCTGCTCGCCGGTCTTTTGGTGACCAGCGTCCACGGTATTTAGAAGATACGAAAACAATCAAGAAATAATTCAGAATAAAAAACCAATATATTTTATATTGATTTATTTATTGTTTTGTGAGATTTCTTTTGTGTCGAAGTATTGTTTTGCTATTCCGTGAACAGCTCGCAGGGGCGGTGGCGCGGTGCTACGGCGTCTCGATGGACAGGGTGGCCAAGCGGGCGGCGATGGTGTCGCGGGCCTGGCGGAAGCGCGGCAGTAGCTCATCCAGACTGAGTGGCGGCGTGCGACCGGGGGGACTGGCTGGATCGGGAATGGGCCAGTGCAGGTGCGGCACCGCCGAAAACGCGATCGGGCAGACCTCTTCAGCGCACAGGGTGATGACCAAGCCGACGGTCTTTGCATCGATGGTCTCGACGGACTTTGAATACTGATCGGCGGCTGAGATGCCTTGCTCGGCCAGCACCGCGATGGCGGCGGGGTTGACCTGGCTGGGCTGGGTCCCGGCGCTCTGCACGCGGATGCGCGAGCCAAAGCGATGGCGGGCCAGCGCTTCTGCAAGCTGGCTGCGCGCTGAGTTGGCCACGCACAAAAAAAGCAGACCACGGCTGGAAGAAAGCGCGTACGAAGACATGATGCCGGCCATTTTCGACGGGCTCTGGGGCCGTGCCAAGCGGGATGTCGCAGGGACGCAATCTGGCTCGGCATGGGGCGCGGCAAACATGCGATGCTTAGGTTGACGTCCCTCTTTGTGACCCATCCCGATGCCTATCCAGCCTCGCTTGCGCCCTGGTTCTTCGGTCACATGCCGGTGGGCAGGCTGCTTCGTCGCGCCTAGCGGAACAGGCCGTCTTGGCAGGGGCCCTGGGGTCACCCATCGCGGGGACGCAAACCGAAGCAGTCTGGGGGACAGGTCGGCATGACGCTGCGGGTGAATATTGGCAATCCGTTTCGGCCGCAGTTGGATGCATCCAAGTGGCATGTGCAGCGGGCGGCCGAGCCCACCGCGCAGGAAGAGCGCGTCGTCGACCCAGGGCAGCCAGGGGCCCTCTTTCTGGTCGATGCGGACAAAGATGCGCTGGCGGCTCCCGACGATGTGGGGCTGCTGATCGGCGCCGGCTTGGTCGCGGCCGCCGAGAGCCTGGGCGACGGCCTTTCGCTGTACGAAGACAGCGCTGGGCGCTTTGCCCTGACGCCGACCGGCGAGGTCGTCGATCTGTCGCGGACCAGCGCCATCGAGCTTGCGCAGTGGCGCAGGCGGGCTCCGGGCCATGCGGCGCTGTTTGATGCGTCGCTGTTTGCAACGTTCGAAGAGCGAGCGCGAGAGCTCGCGGGTCACCTGCGTGGGCGGTCTCTTTTGCAGGGGCGTATCGAGGCTCCGGCGCTGCGTCCACCGTCGCTGTTGGCGCGGCAGATCGCCCAGCGCCTGTTTCCCCGTGGCCTGGCCGCCGAGCTAGAACGCACGGCACGACAGGCGCAAGTGTCGCTGCTGTGTCGACTGCGGCACGAAACGGGCCCGCTGTTTGGCTTGCCAGCACCGTGCTCACTGGGCCTGTACCTGCAGCCGACCGCGACGGCCGATGGCCCATGGGGCCTGTTTTCAGACGTCGATGTTGGGGCGCTGGACGAGCGCGGCGCGTTGGGCGAACGCGTGCATCTTTTGCTGCAGATCCTGTGCGGCGAGCCGAGCCGCATGCTGGGTCCGCCGCGCAGCGTTTCGCCTGTGGCCATGGATCGAGCGTCCATCGTGGCCGATGCCGTCGGCAGGATGGCGCAAGGGGCCGCGGCGGCAGAGCCCAACAAGGAACTCGTGCTGTCGCCGGCAGCGGTCGAGCTAAACGGCTGGCGCTGCCAGGTCATGCTGCGGCGCAGCGACCGCGGCTTTTTGGGCTTTGTCGGCGAACATGAGCTGTCGCTTCCGACGCGGCCCGAGCCTCGCTGGCCCATCGATCTGCCGGTCATCTTGCGCGAAGCGGCGGCGATTGCGCCGAGCTATGCCATGGCACTGATGGCCGCGCTCAATCCGGGGCTGCGGCAGCGGCTGCTGGCGACGGCGCTGGCCTGCACGCTGTCCGTGCTGAGGCCGCGCTACTACGGCCCGCTCTGCAACCTAAGCCGCATCGACGGCGCGGCGTTTGAGCCACTGGGCGTCGAGGGAGCCTGGGTGCGCTTCGCCCCAAGCGACAGCAGTCGCACGCTGTTTCGCTTTGTTGCGGGTCTTGCCGATCGGCGCGGCGTGTCGATCGAAGTGCTCGGCTCACCGACGCTGTACTTGCTTGCGCAGGGCTCGCGTCTTTTGCCTTGTGCCTTTGAAGACGATGCTGTGTTTCGTCAGGCCGCGACGTTTCAGTTGGTGCGTGGGCTGGCCAATTCGCGCGGGGTTTCGCTGCGCACGTATGAAACGCCGCCGCGCTATGTCGTCGCCAGCAACCTGGCCGGCGATGCCGATCACGGGGGTCTGGAAGTCATGGACTTCCACTTCCTGGGCTTGCAGCACGAGCGCCCCGACGCCGAGTTTCGCCAGAGCGCGACGTTCTTCGTCGAGACCAACCAGCGCCCGCCGCCGCAAGAGACCGCTGTTCTGCGCCTGGGCGAGCGCCTGCTTTCCGGTGAGTACCGCCGATCGGGCAACGGGCACTATTTCTTGACCCTGTCGCCCAGCGGCGTGCTTTCCGTATTTTCTGGTAGTTCTCCGTCGAGTAACCACGGATGCCCGTGGGTCGCAAGCGGTGGACACACCGGCTTTTACAGCGCCCGCCTGGAAGAAAACGGCGTGCTGGTTGTGGCCAAAGAAGAGCCGCGGGCGACGACGGCGCAAGCTGCCACCTTGGCTCTCAGTGAAGAGATCATCGTCTGGCGCAGCGAGGTCTATGGCGAGCCGGGCGAGTGCTTTGCTGCAGTCCTCGGCAGCGGCGAGCTGGGCATCTTCCGCGGCTGTCCCGAGGATCCCGGCGAGCTGGTCTGGTCGTCGCGACGGGGGCCGGTCCACTGGGCCAAGCGCCGCACGCCGGTCGCGCTGCGTACGCCCTTTGGGCTGGTGAGCCTGTCGGGCGACGGCCTGCCGGTGCGCGTCGACGGAGGCAGCCTGGGCAAGCACCAGAGCTTCGAGCTGTGGGAGCTCTGGGATGATCGCGTCGCCCTGCGCGCCATGGATCGCAGCTTTCTTTCGGTGGTCGACGACACGCCGCACGGGCTGCGCTTGGGAGCGCGCACGCGCGTGGTGACGCCTGAGACCCTCTTTACCCGCGTCCTTGAAGGGGGTGTTCCGGCGCTACGCACCAGCGATGGCCACGTTCTCGGCGAGCACAAGGGCGAGCTGGTTCTGTCCGATACACCCGTACCGCTGCGCATCGTCGAGCTGCCCTTTAACCTGCCGAGCTTGAGCGGGCGGACGTTTGAGCTGCACACAGTTCCCGGCGAACTTCTGTGGTCTGTCGAGCAGCGTAGTCAAGAAGACGGAGCCGCGGTGCTGGTGCGTCCCCGCGTCGGCTTTGCCGAGCAGGTCTTTCGCCTGCTGTATCAGTCGAGCGATGACACCTATGCAGTGGTGGCGGCGCACTCAGCCAAGTGCCTGGGGATCGCGGGCGGCAGCGTCAACGCCGGGGCGCCGCTTGTGCAGTCGACGTCCAGCGGACACGGCAGCCAGCGCGTGCGCATCCTGCCCAACGACGATGGGACGTTTACGCTTCTTGCGCAGCACAGCGGCCTGGCCCTAAGCCCGCGCCATGCTGTGCTGCGCGACGGGGAGACAAACCCCATCGAGCAGCGCGGTCTGGTCGTGCCCGGCCTGGTCGAGCGCAGTGCTCCGCCTCGCGTGCGCCTGCGTCCGACGCGCCTGCTGAACGATCGCGCGCTGGCCCTGGACTTTAGCGGCGGTGTGCCGCCCGCCGCCGTGGTGTATCGCGAAGCCCGCGGCGAATCGACGCAGTTCGATGGCCTGTTGGGGACGGGCAGCGTGCAGCTTGTGGGCGACTTGGCAGGCCTGGGGCGGGCCCAGCTTTTGTGTATCAATCGCCTGACGAAAAGCGGCCCGAAGCTGCGCCTGTTCGACTTGTCGACGGGACAAGCACCGGCTGCCGTGGTCCTCGGCGAAGACTGGGGACAGTACGACTGGCTGGACGGATGGGTCGACGCCAACGACTGGTATTTGGCCGGTGATTTTATGGGCCTTGGCCATCCGCAGCTTGCGCTGATGAACCGCGGCGGATCGTTGGGCCGCGTCATGATCGCCGACCTGGCTTCTGGCTATCCCGTGCAGATTCGCTACTGGGAAAGCTGGGGGCAGAGCATGTGGCTCGACGGCTGGCAAGACGAAGGCGACGTTCACTTGGCCGGCGACTTCATGGGCCTTGGCTTTGACCAGTGGCTCAGCATCAACCGCGGCGGGCAGAACGGCCGCATCCGCATCAGCGACGTGCGCAGCGGTCAGCCACGACACCTGTATGTCGAAAACTATGGCGACAGCACGGTCTTAAACGGCTGGCTCGACACGGGAGATGTGCTGCTAGTCGGCGATTTCCTGCGTCGCGGGCACGATCAGCTGCTGTGCTGCGATCGCAGCGGCGGGGCAGGGGGCCTGCTGATCGTCAGCTTTCACGGAAAGAAGCGGGCGCCGGTCGAGGTGTTGTTTCACGAGTCGTTCCAGGCCGGCTCGGCGTTTAGCAGCTGGTTTGATGCCGGCGATGCCCAGCTCGTCGGGGACTTCATGGGCTTGGGCCACGATCAGCTCTTGCTCGTCAATCGCAGCCAGATCAGCGGCGGCAAGTTCTTGGTCTTGGATCTTGCACGCGGTCGCCCCGTGGACACGCGCCCCTTCGAGCGCTGGGGGCAGAGCCGCGTCAGCGACGGCTTCGGTGAGATGTCCGACATCCTTTTGGCCGGCGACTTCGTCGGTCGCGGCGGAGCGCAGGCCCTGCTGCTGAAGCGGCGCTAGGCAGCCCCTTTTCTCGTCTTCACAGCGGCTGGCTAGCCGCTTGGGCGTCGCTACGATGTCGCGGTCGAGTGCGGCTTTTGGGCCTGCAGAAGGACGTTGCCTGGGTGCGTGCTGCCTGCGACATCGCACTGCTCGACGGCAAGGCCCAGCGCTTCCAGATCGGCGCGCAGCGCCGACAGCGGGCGATAGTGGACCTGCGGCGCGCGGTTCCAGCCGAAGTACACCATCAGTCGCTCAAAGAAGCGCGTACGCCCGGACGCGCGCTCGGGATCGGTCTCGCGCAGCAGGATCTGGCCACCGGGACGCAGGGCGGAACTGGCGCGAGCCAAAAGGACGCGCTGCGTGTCCGCGTCGTAGTAGTGCAGCATGTCGATCAGCGCGACGGCATCGCACGCGGGAAGCTCGGCGGTTCGCGCATCGCCTGTTTGCAGTGTCACCGCGGATCGCGAGGCGGCCGCCTGCTGGGCCGCCGCGATCTTGACCGCGTCCCAGTCGATGCCGTGGCAGCTACGCCCTTCGCCTAGCTCGGCCAAGGCCGTTCCCAGCAGGCCTTGACCGCAGCCGACATCGACGGTGTGCGCACCGGGCGGGATGCGCGACAAGAGCTCGCGATACACCGGATCCAAGCGGTACTTCATGCGCGCATAAAAGCGATAGCGCGGGATCGCGCCGCGATATCGGGCCGCCGCGCGGGCGAGCGCCGCTTCGATGGCGAGATCGGCTTGGTCTTCTTGTGACAGCGGCTCTTGCGCGTGCCGCGCTTGTCGCCGCCGCAGCACGACATAGGTCATGCCTCCGACGACAAAGCCAATCGCCATGCCCAAGAGCGTGCCGCCGATCAGCCACGCGACAAAGAAGCGCTTGGCCAGCGCGAACGGCGACAGCGATAGAAAATCGCCGCGCGATAGCGCCACCCAGCGCCCCTGCCGAATCAGCTCGCCGAGCTTGACGGCGGCCAGCCCAATAAACGGGCTCAGCGGCGGGATTGAGATATTCGCCGCGCCATAGACAATGACGAAGTTCAGGCCCAAAAGGTACGCGACGGCGACACACAAAAAGATCTGCACGCCAAAAAGCGGTGTGCAGCCGATGACAAAGCCGAACAGCAGCGCCCAGAACACACGCCCCGGCGTGCGGTGCTGCGCCAACAGAAAGCGAAAGAAGGCACGGGCCTTTTCGTGCAGCGAACGCAGCGAGATCATGGCTCGCAATACTCGGCATCGGGGCGCAGGAACTGGGCTTTGATCGTGCGGCGCTCACCCGATTCAAACTGCACGGTGACGGTGCCTTGCCAGGCGGTGATGCCTTCGATGCGACCGCGGCCAAGCTGCGGATGACGCACGCGCTGTCCTTTGCGCAGGCCACCTGCGCCATCGTCCAGGTCGTATTCGACACGCGGCTCGCCATCGTCGAGCGTGGCCGTTTTGCGGGCTGATCGGAACGGACGAAACGCGGAAAGGCCAGCGCCCGCCTGCGCCAAGGCTCCGCTTGTTAAGCTGGCTTCGCCGTCGAGCGCAGCGCGCTGCACGAGATCCAGGTCATCGAAGTCGGCGTGTGCCCGCGAGTCGCTTGCATCGTCGTGCGCGTGGGTCGGGCGCAGCGGTCTGCGCGGGGTTGTGCGGCTCGGCGCGTCGTATTCCAGCGTGCGTTCCAGACAGTCGGCTGGGATCTCGCGCAGGAACTGGCTGGGCGGCGACATGCGCGGCGACATGCCAAAGATTCGTCGCGTCTGCGCGTGCGTCAGGAACAGTCGCTCGCGGGCGCGCGTCATCGCCACGTAACACAGGCGACGCTCTTCTGCGATCCTGCGTTCTTTTTCTTCTTCTGACTCGATGGTCGACCGCAGCGACGGAAACAAGCCCTGTTCTAGACCCGTGACCAGCACCACTTTGAACTCAAGACCCTTGGCAGAGTGTGCTGTCATCAGCTGCACGCCGCGACCGCTGTCGCCGATCTCTTCGCCTGTGACCAAGGCCACGCGCGTCAGGTATTCGCCCAAGGAAAGCGGCTTTTGTCCTTCGTTTTCGGGGGCAAACAGCGCGGCTTCCAGAGCCGCGGCATTCGGCGCAGCGTCATCGGTCTCAGCACCTGGGCCGACGGCGGACCCAAGCTCGACGGATCCGGCGGTCTGGGCGGTCGACTCGCGCTCTAGCTCCTCGATCGAGCCGACGAGCTCTAGCACGTTTTCTTGTCGCGACTGGTCTTCGGCATCTTTGCCGTCGAACAGCGCCAGATAGCCCGTGCGCACGAGGATCTCGCGGGCCAGCTTGCTGACCGGCAGCGTCGCTGCGATCTGCCGCAGACCCTGGATCAGGTCGAGAAACGCGCGCAGCTTTTTGCGCGGTCCACTGCCCAGAAGCTCTTCGTCATCGAGCGCGTTGTGCAGCGCGAGCCACAGCGGAATGCCACCCAGCCGCGCTCGCGCTTCCAGCTTGGTGACCGTCTTGTCGCCGATGCCACGAGCCGGCACGTTGATGATGCGGCGCAGGGCAAGCTCGTCGGCGGGGTTGTGGCACAAGCGCAGATAGGCCAGGACATCTTTGACTTCGGCGCGATCGTAAAAGCGGGCTCCCCCGACGATCGTGTACGGCACACCGCAGGCGCGCAGCGCTTCTTCCAGCACGCGCGACTGCGCGTTGGTGCGATAGATCACGGCGCAGTCGTCGGGGAAATAGCCCTCTTCGTTCTGCAGAAGCAGGACGGTGTTGGCGACGTACAGCGCTTCGCGCCGTTCATCGATGGCTTCGTGGCAGATGATTCGTTCGCCGCCTGCACGCTGCGTGTACAGCCGCTTGTCTCGTCGCTGCGAGTTCAGCGAGACCACGGCATGCGCCGCATCCAGAATCACCTGCGAGCTGCGATAGTTTTCTTCCAGCTTGACGATGTGGACATCGGGCCAGTCGTGTTCGAATTCCAAAATCAGGCGGACATCGGCACCGCGCCAGCCATAGATCGCCTGATCATCGTCGCCGACCACCACCAGGTTGCGGTGCCCCGACGACAGGTGGCGCAGGAACTGATACTGCACCGGGTTTACGTCTTGGAATTCGTCGACCAGGACATGCACAAAGCGCCGCCCCAAGATCTGGCGAAGCTCGGGATCGCGATCGCACAGCACCACCGGCAGCAGCAACAGATCGCCGAAGTCGACGGCGCCCAAGCGCTTAAGCTCGGCCTGATACAGCGGGTACAGCCGCGCCACCAAGTCGGTGAAGTAGTCGCGCCCGCGGTACTGCTCGGGCAGCAGGCCGTGATTTTTTGCGCGATCGATCTGGCTGCGCAGGGCGCGCGGCGGCATCGCCGTCTCGTCGATTTTTTCGCGCTGACACAGCTCTTTGCACAGCTTCAGCTGGTCGTCGTCGTCGAGGATGACGAAGTCCGACGGCAGCTCGGCACGATCGGCCATGCGCCGCAGAAGCCGCGCCCCGATCGAGTGAAACGTGCCCATCCACTGCGGCAGCCCGCGCCCGCGCGGCAGCACCTGCGCCATCGCATCGCTGGGATCGAGCGGCGGCAGAAGACCGAAGCGGGTGACTAGACCCTCGACGCGGCTGCGCAACTCTCCGGCGGCTTTGTTGGTGAACGTGACGGCCAGGATGCGATCGGCATCGACGCCGCGCTGCAGAAGCGCCGCCATGCGATAGGCGATGACGCGCGTCTTGCCCGATCCGGCTCCGGCCAAGATCAGAAGCGGGCCGCTCAGGTGCTCGACGGCAGCACGCTGCGATGGGTTGAGTTCGTCAAGTCCGAGGGTCGTCATGCCGAGGTGGTTGTGGAACGTCCGCGAAGCACACGCCGGGCCCTGAAACAATCGGCGACGCGGCGGGCGCAGCGTAACAAGAAGCGGCGCGGTTCCTAGAGGAATTGCACGGCCACAAGGTCGGACGGTGTGCCCGCGAAATGACGCAGCGCGCTACTACGGCGTGGTCTTGGCCATGGGCGTCGTGGAAAACGTGGCTGGACGTGCCTTGCACAGGCCGTCGGCTGACATCGGCCGCGCGCCCAGGGTTAGCTTGGGATACGTACTCGGATCGGTCACGACGAATGTCGGCAGCACGTCGATTTTCGCCACATCGAATTCTTTGGGGCACTCGATGTTCGACGGCATCAGTGGCTTGCAGCCCTTGGTGCTGACGTCGACGTCGGGGCCGGCTGTCCAGCTCGCCATGCCGCCGCACATGATCGTGTTCAAGAGCAGCGCAGCCTGTGGCTGCAGAAGCTGGATGCGACGCTCCGCGAAGGCAAAGTCAATCTCGGTGCCGCCGGCCGGTGCCGTGGCCGCGTTGCCGACGGTGTACGTGCCTTTGACATTTGTCTTGAGCGCGGTGGTGGCGCACAGCGGATCAATGAAGACGCTGACCGTCGCTGACCAGTCCGTCTCGGTGAATCGGTACTCGCGCTGGTAATAGATGCTGACCGGCAGCGTCGCCGAAGACATGATGCCCAGCTCGCAGGCTGCGCTTTTCCACGTCCCGAGGAGCTTCGGGTTCAGCTTGGCTTCCATCATCATCATCATCGGCTCTTCGCAGCCGAGGCTGCCGCCGAGAGCAAGTGCGCCTGCGGCCAAAAATCCAAGATGGGCTAGTCGCATAAGATCCCCCCTCGCTGGTGCCGGGTTGGTGGATGAACGTGGCTCCAGCGTGGAGCCATTGTAACTGGGGTCCGCGAGGCCGCGTCGCCTGTTGCTGGTCGGGCCGCTTGCGCAGGCAGCGACTGTCAGACGCCGCGCGCATCCTGGGGGTGTCCTGTTCGGGCTCGCTGTTGCCGCGCCGCGGCAAGTGACCTATGCTCGGTGCCGGGTTTTTTTGGCGGAGTGAGTGGTTCTTGAGGGGGGCTTCGCCGAGCCAGTGCTGCAGTCGCTGCGAGAACCCGGCCGCTGGGCCTGCCTTGGAGACCGTCTCGTTCGAAGGAGGACCGTGATGTCACGTTCGCTGCGTCGAGTATTGACGCTCTGCGTCATGACCCTGAGCCTTTTGTGTGGAGCCGCGCCGGCCCGCGCTGAGCTTCCCGAAATTCCCGCGGACGTCGTGCGCGCCCTACGTGAGTACTCGCAAGACAAAGGCGGCCTCTCTGCGCTTTTGCAGACGGTCGTGCCCAAGCTGGCGACGGTGGCGCTTGAGCTAGCGGCGAACAGCGGCATCCAAAAAGGCGGCCCGATCGATCAGACGCTGAGTGCCGAGCAGATCAAAAGCGGCCTCGACGCCTCACCAGGCTCACTGCCGATGGTGTTGTACAAGCAAGAAGACGGTCGCATGCCGGGAGCGTGGATCATCGCGCGCTACAAGCGGGTCAAGCCGTCGCAGGTGCTGGAACGCATCAGCGATCCGCGCAGCGCCTTGCGCCATCCGCTGGTCGATCAGCACTTCGAGGTGCAGCCGAGAAAGAAGCACGATGCGAGCCGCTGGGGCGACGACGCGGTCCACTTCGACATGTCGTCTCTGGTGACCTTGCACATGCCGTTTGGTGCCGGCATGTTCGGTCTGCGCGACAGCTACGCCGTCGGAGACGCCGAAAGCGTCCTTTTGCCGAACGGCGTCGGCTTCTTGCGCTTTCATCACCGTCCTTTGCGACCCGACGAGCGCGCTCGCCACGCCAGCTTTCAGGACAAAAAGGGCCGCACGGTCAAGCTCGACGACACGCACTATGAAGCGCGCGAGTACATGCTGGCCAGCCTGCTCTTGCCGGAAAAAGATGTCTTCGGCTATGAGCACACGATTCACGTGTATTTCACGCGCATCGTCGCTGCCACCAAGCCGGGCACCACGCTGAAGAGCAATGACAGCGGCACGTCAAGCTGGGTCTTTCAGCGCGGTGCGCGCGACGGCTTGGTGACCCCCGTCAAGCTGATCCGCGACGAAGTCGAGCGCCTGCAGAAGTAGCGCCGTCGACCCCGGCCGCGGACTTTTGCGCGGTGGATTCCTTCTTTGGGTCGTCCCGATTCGCACTAGATTGTCGAGTGCATGCGCTTTCGATCCTGGCATCTGTGTCTGCGGCTTTGGCGGGTGATGGCGTGCGGCCTGATCCTGCTTGGCACGGGCTGCGGGCCCGAGTTTCCGCCGTTCTGGCTGATCGAGCCGGATCCGCGCGGGCCCGACGGGCAGGTTGATCCGGCAGGCAAGCTGCGCGTGCTGGGCATTCAGGCGGAGCCTCCCGAGGTCGGGCCGAGCGCGCAGGTGACGCTGAGCGCGCTGGTCGTGACGCATCCGCGGCACGGGGCTGTTCTGTCGAGTCCAAATGGCCCGCGGCGCAGCACGCAGCCGCTGGGTCTATCGACGCTGTGGCTGGCCTGCCGGCAGCCTGCCGAGGTCGTGTCGCCCGAGCCCTGCGGCTTGGAACAGCAGAACACCACGACCGAGCTACGTCGGCTCGACCCGATGGCCCCGTCTGAGCCCATGCTTTTTCCGGGAGAGCCGGTGCGGGCGTCGCTGCGGACCTCATCGGCTGCGGATCTGCCGTACACGCTCTTGGTGACGCTGATCGTCGCCGATGCCGCGCAGCCAGGGGGCGCCGAGGGCTGTTATGCCCAGGCCAAGGCCAGCCGCGGCGTATCGCCCAGCGTCCATCACTGCCTGATCGCGATCAAAGCCGTGCGGGTATCAAGCAGCACCACGCCCAATCGCAACCCCGGCATCGTCGCTGTGGCCTTCGGCCGCGATGGCGAACGCCTGGTGACGCGGCCCCCCGATACCGAGCCATTTTCCTATCCTCGCCTTTCGCCCAGCACGTCGGACAGCGACCGGCCCAAGCTGACGTTTTCCGTCGAGCGCAGCGCCGATTCCGTCGAGGTCGGCCAAGACAGCGCCGGCCAGCCGCGCAACGAGAGCCTGTCGGCGACGTTCTATACGACCGGCGGCACGCTAGAGGCTGGGCGCGGATCGTTTCTGGACCTCGACTGTCCGGGGCAACCTGAGACCTGCCCGCAGCATCCGCGGACCTCGATCCTCTGGCAGCCTCCGACGACGCGCGCCGAGCGCGAGGCGCCCGAGGATGTCATCCACTTTTTCGTTGTCGTGCGCGATGACCGCGGCGGCCTTGTTTTTTCGCGCAGCGCTGCATACGGCCGCTAGCGCCGCGCAAGTGGCCGCACTGCCGACGGAAAATCGCCCCGTCTAGCCAGCCCAACTCGCCGTGTCGTCCGTAGTAAGATGACGGGTGGAACACTCAGCACGTTGGAGGCATGAGTATGTGGTGGCTGATTCCCGCTGCAGTGGAAGTGGGAAAGTATGTCTTTGTTGGCATTCTGTCCGTCGGGGTGGCCGATCAAGTCCTGCTTGGGGGCTCGATCTGGGAGTTCGGACGGCAGCGGCTCTTTGGCGGGAAAGGGCAGCAGCGGGAGTTTCAGCAGCAAGGCCCGCAGCATCTGCAGATTGCCCACAACCCCGGCTATGAAAAGCCCCAGGGAAATATGGCGCTTATGGGGCCGCAGGCACCCTATCAAGGTGCTTTGATATCGCATAACACATGGTTCCCTACGCCTAAAGGTTGGCAGATAGATCGGGCGGTTCTGGAACGTCTGATCTTGGTGGCGCCTGACTTTCGCAACAATCTAGAGCTGGCTGCAGGGCTTCTCGCATCTCAGTTAGAGAGCAATCCTCTTGCGAATAAATACAACAACTATAGCTCGACTTTTGGCAGCGGGCTCATTGATGTATTTGGAAATCGAACACCGCACGAGGCGCTGCAGGCATTTAAGAAAGAATTTTCGCGCCATGGCCTAAGCAACAAAGCTATCTATATTTTAGGTGGCATGTTTATCGTTTCAGCCGAGGCGGAAAAAAACTTTGGCAACCGAACTGTTCAGATTCTTCGACAGCGAGGGCAGCGCTGGGGCAACGAGTGGATGCGCGACAACACAGACCAGGGAATGTCGCGTTTTATGTGGAAATTTACGGTGATGATGTCCCGACCCAAGTACCTGCTGGATCTGCCCAGCGGGTTTAAGCGCGCCATCGCCACCAAATCGCCGCCGCACGGCCGCATCGTCGACGGGAACACGGCGATCATCAGCCCCACGACGAAGTTCGGATCGTCGGCTACCATCATGAAAGTGATGAAGCTGTGCGAAGCGTTAGGATTGAATCAAGAACAGTGCATGTGCGTCGCGCTGGCAGTCCTGCAGCACTGGTCAGATAAACACTTAAATGGCCGCTCGGAACGCCACTCGCTGATCGAAGGCTTGCAGGGAGCGTTGACGTACATCGGGCATGGCGAAGACTACGCCAATCGCTACTTGGCAGCCGAGATCCGCGAGATCGGAAACTTCTTCTATAACAACCCACAGTACGCCTTCGTCTCGGTGAATCCCAACATCATCGACTGGAGTGCGTAGATTGGTTGTTAATGTAAATAAAGAGTGACGCCGTGGAGATTCATGTCTTCTTGAAATTCAATCATTATTTCAAGCTAAAAACCTGTCACCAGAGCTTTGTCTAACGTTTTGCGAAGACCCCGTTCAGGGACGCGCAACGATGCAAACGGTCACCTCGCCATGTCGGCGGTCAGACCGTATGCTGCAAATCAACGTACTTAGGTTCGGATGGCTTGCGAGCGGCGGCGGCTGATGCGGCGATAGGCGGCAAGTCCGAGCAGCGCAGCGCTGCACAAGAGCCCGGCTTGTTTCGACGGGGACCCGCCGGGGGCCTGCGCACAGCCGGAAGCCGGCGGTGGGTCTTTCTTGAGCTCGATGCCGAGCTGGGCGGCATAGACATTCCACGCCATAGGGCAGGTCTTTCCGACGGCCGTGGTCGCCGGGCAGCTCTGCGGGCCCTGGGTGTCTTGATATTGAAAGATGCGTGTCCGCTGCGAGGCGGCGCTGCGCAGCTGGACGATCGCCGCCAAGTCGGGCTGAAAATTCCATGCACAGGCAAACAGGCTGCCGCCGCGTTCTGACAGACAGCGCGACGTAGACAGCGTCGATAGCTGCGCAAACGGGCCGCTGCCCGAGCGCGCAAAAAGTCCCGCGGCGGTGGCGACCACGATCTGGCCGGTCTGTGGATCGCGCAGCATGTCAAAGATGCTGACCGCCAGGCGCAGGTGTTCTTTGACCGGACTGCCGGGCGAGATCTGAAGCAGCGTGGTGACGGTATCGACGCGTCCAGCGGCCCAGATGTCATGCGGTGGCTGCGGATCGATCCAAAGGGGCGAAAGCTGAGAGAGCGGCTGTCCACCGACAAAATGGGACACATTCTCGACGGAAAACGTCGCCCCAGCGTTGCGCGAGACGAGAAGTTGGGTTTGTCGCGGGGCCGCAGCGGTGGTGACTCCGGCGGCGAGGATCTGCGCATCGGCCGAGATCAGCAGCCCGCTTGGCCAGGTGTCTTTCTGCTCATGACGAAGCTGCCAGGAGCGGCCGGTATCGTCGCTGATCCAGAGGCTGCTGCCCCCGGCATCGCCGCTGGATAGAGCCCAGACCTGCGAGGCACCTGGCGCGGCTTTGACGCTGAGCACGTACTGACCGGCCAGCGGCCCGCTGATGTTGTCCCAGCTGCAGCCACCATCGCGCGAGACCTGCATGCCCGCGCGATCGGTCGCGTAGAGCGTTCCATCGCCACCGACGGCAAAGGTGTGCTGCTGATAGGTGTTGATGGCTTCGTCGCAGATCCAGTGCCAGGGGCCTCCTGGCGTACCGACGAAGAGGCCCCAGTAAGGCGTGGGGATCAGCATGGAGTCGCCGCGCCATAGGATCTGCTGGGGGGCCGGGATGCCACCGTGCGCCTGCGCGGGGTCGGCGTCGACGCACAGGGATGCCATCGCAGCGATCGACAACGCTTGAACACGACGCAGCTTCATGAAGCGCGACTCTAGAGATGCTTGGGGCGGTCGGCAAGGACGATGCGCTCGACACAGCGTTCGAGATACGCGCGCACGTGCGTCTTGGGGATGGCGTCGTCGGCGCCAGCAGCCAGCATGTGCCGGTTCGAATCGCTGGAGCGCGAGATGGCGACGAGGCGCATGGTCAGGTCGCCGTCTTGGCGGAGGCGATGCAGGGCGCTCATGGCCTCGGCACCGCTTTGTTCACCGCGCATGGAATAGTCCATCAGCACCAGCACGGGGCGCTGCCTTTGCACGTGTACGAGGGCATCATCTGCGTGTTCATAGACGTGAAGCTCAACCTGCGGCAGACGGTACTGGTGCGCCGCGCCGTGTAGCTCATCGTCGAAGATGAGGACCGTGATTGGGCGCAAAGGGGTCATGACTCTACCCAGTTGGGATCCTCGCCGTGGAACTTCTTCACCAGATACGAGCCGGCCCAGGCAGCAAACAGGCCATTGGCGACGCCCGCGACGACATCGACGACGTAGTGCATGCGCAGATACACCGTCGAGAGGATGAGAACCGTCGCGGGCACCACCGCCAAGTACGGCAGCGGCCGGAACAGTCGGCGCAAGCGGAAGCTGAACACGATCGAGATGACGCCAGTGGCTGTATGCAGCGACGGGAACGCGTCATCGGTCACCACCTGCATGGCATTCCAGCCCGAGATCGCCCAGTCGTAGTAACCGAAGGCTCCATACAGCGGGGCGGAGTCTGGGAAAAAGTATCGCGGCCCTCGTGCGGGAACCAGGATGTACAAAAAGAATCCCAAGCCCAGCTCCAGGACGAGGGCTAGCTGCGTCGCGCGGAAGGCTTGCCGATAGCGCATGCGGGGTGTACCGTCGGGATCCTTCATCGTCGGGATGTAGGCCGGCGCAACGGTGAACATCAGAATCAAGTAGCAGGAGTAGCCAAGAGCCATCAGCTCGGTCAAAAACGGATGGCGATAGGGGGCCAGCATCTCGCTGGGCACACCGCCGAACAGAAAGGTGTCGATGGCTGCCAGCTCCGCGTCGACGGCGCGGCCGTGCAGCAGGCGAGTGTAGGGCTCGACCTGAACATACAGGGCGATCAGGGCAACAAACGGTCCCCACTCGGCCAGCCCCTGCCAAAATGGGCGGCGGCAGAGGAAACAGACCACCATGCCCAGAAGCGCGCCCAAGAGCGGTTCCCACATCACGGGCAGGTTGAAGCGTAGCTGCCCCCCGACGGCCACGACCAGGCCCAGGATAAGGACCCAGAAGAACATCGCGGCGACGCCATCGATGCCCAAGACATCGACGAGACGGCGCAGGGCCGATTCGCGCGGCAGCGCTGGAGAGCTCGTCAGCTCGATCGAAGGTTGGTCGACTTGTTCAACCTGTCCCGAAGGGGCGATGTTCTCGTCGATCACAGATAGGCTCGCTCAAGAACTACATATCCGAAGTCGGGTCGACGGCCAACGACGTTGCGAAGGAATGTTGCAAGCATGGGGTGTGCCGCTCCCTTGACGGCCTTGGAAGCGTGCTTAGCTTGCGATGCTGAAAACCTAAACATCAACGCAATCTAACGCGGTTTTCTGTCGACCCTCAGTCACGACGACTTGCACGAGGGCGCACAGCCGCTCAGAGGAGAGCCAAATGGGCAAGATGATCGGCATTGACCTCGGGACGACCAACTCCGTCGTGTGCATCATGGAGGGCAAGGAACCCAAGGTCATCACCAACGAGGAAGGCGGACGCCTGACTCCTTCCGTGGTTGCCTTTGATGACAAGGGCGAGGTCCTGGTTGGCCAGATCGCGCGTCGACAGGCCATCACCAATCCAGAGAACACGGTCTATTCGATCAAGCGCTTCATGGGGCGAAGGTTTGAGGAAACCGGTGACGAGACGCGCCGCGTACCGTACAAAATCGTCAAGGCCAGCAACGGGGATGCGGGCGTCGAGCTGCGTGGCAAGCGCTATTCGCCACCTGAGATCTCGGCGCGCATCCTGGGCAAGCTCAAGCGAGCGGCCGAGGAGTACCTGGGCGAGAAAGTGACCGAGGCGGTCATCACGGTTCCCGCGTACTTCAACGATGCGCAGCGCCAGGCGACCAAGGACGCCGGTCGCATTGCCGGCCTTGATGTCAAGCGCATCGTCAACGAGCCGACGGCAGCCGCCTTGGCCTATGGCCTCGACAAAGGCAAGGACCACTTGATCGCGGTCTATGACTTTGGCGGTGGCACCTTCGATATCTCGATCCTCGAAGTCGGTGAAAAGGTCGTCGAGGTTATCTCGACCAACGGGGATACGCACCTGGGTGGCGACGACATTGATCAGCGCATCATCGACTGGCTGGTGGCTGAGTTTAAGAAGGACACCGGCATCGACGTCAGCCGCGACAAGATGGTCGTGCAGCGTCTCAAGGAAGCAGCCGAAAAAGCGAAGATCGAGCTGTCGTCGGTGATGGAGACCGAGATCAACCTGCCGTTCCTCACGGCGGATGCGACGGGTCCCAAGCATCTGCAGATCAAGCTGTCACGCAGCAAGCTTGAGCAGATGATGGGTGACCTGATCGAGCGCACGCTGGAGCCGTGCCGCAAGGCGCTCTCGGACGCCGGCAAGTCGGTCGGCGAGATCGGTGAGGTTGTCCTCGTCGGTGGCTCGACGCGCATCCCGATGGTGCAGAAGCTGGTGCGCGACTTCTTCAAGAAAGAACCGCACAAGGGCGTAAACCCAGACGAGGTCGTGGCCTTGGGGGCGGCGGTTCAGGCTGGCGTCCTCTCGGGCGAGGTCAAGGACATCCTGCTTCTTGACGTGACGCCGCTGACCCTGGGTATCGAGACGCTCGGTGGTGTAATGACGGCGATGATTCAGCGCAACACCACCATCCCGACGCGCAAGTCAGAGGTCTTCTCGACGGCCGCGGATGGTCAGACGACGGTCGAAGTCGTGGTCACGCAGGGCGAGCGTCCGATGGCTCGCGACAACAAGATCCTCGGTCGCTTCCACTTGGAAGGCATCATGCCTGCACCGCGCGGCATGCCGCAGATCGAGGTCACCTTTGACATCGACGCCAACGGCATCGTCAACGTCAGCGCCAAGGACAAGGGCACGGGCAAAGAGCAGAAGATCACCATCACGGGTAGCTCAGGCCTGACCGAGTCCGAGATTCAGCGCATGGTGAAGGACGCCGAGTCGCATGAAGCCGACGACAAGAGTCGTCGTGAAGCGGTCGAGGCGCGGAACCACTTGGACAACGCGATTTATCAGGCCGAGAAGCTGCTCACCGACAATCGCGACAAGATCCCAGAGGCCGAGCGGGCCGAGGTCGAGCGCGAGATCGAGGCGGCCAAGAAGGTCCTTGAGACCCACAAGGAAGCGAAGGACGCTCAGTCCGCCACGGCGCTGAAGGATGCGGAAGAGAAGCTGAAGAAGTCTCTCTTTAAGATTGGCGAGATGATGTATCGCCAGGCGGGGGGGGCTCCGGGTGAGGCGGGTCCTGCCGGGGCTGCGGCGGGCGGTGGCGGACAGTCGGGCAAGAAAGACGACGGCGTCATCGACGCTGAGTTCACCGAAGAAGGCAAGTAGTCCACGCTGCGCAGCGACGCATGAGCCGCATCCCCGAGAGCCTCTTGGGGATGCGGTTTTTTTGTGCCCGCCGCAACCTGCTGCCGACGCCTAGCGCTTCCAGGGCAGTTCGAGCGAGCGGGGGAGCAAGCGGCGCATCCAGACCCGCTGCTCGGGATCGCCGCTTGGGCTCTTCAGGCCTTCGGGGGCATCCAGGCCGCTGACGACGCGAGTTCGGATGTCACGCGTTGGCTCGGCATGCAGCGACGCAGGCTCGGTCAGGGATGCTGGGCTTGCGTCCTCTGCCTGAATCTCGATCTCAACTTCCAGCGACTGATTCGATGGGCGGGCTTTGGCTGCTGGACGCGTCGGAACCAGCGAGGCGCCGTCCAGCGAAGCCCGCAGACGGGAGCGGGCGACGACATCGGTGCGTGGGTTTTTGCGCTCGGGGCCGAGCAGATCCACAAACGAGGCGCGCTTGAGCTCATTGCTCAGGCTCGACGTGCGCGGCAGGGCGGCGGCAGGCAATGCGGGCAAGGGCTGCGCGCCACTCAAGCTGACCGTCGATGTCGGCTCGCTTTCCTTCCGGGGCGTTCGCTTGTCCAGCGACATCTTCGACGGCATCGCGCCGGGAATTGTTCGCTCCTCGCAGGCGTCGGGAAGCGTGGCTTCTTCTGGACGGACCGGCGGATGTTCCCCGCTTGAGAGACCGGCCCGCACCGAGAGAAGCTCGCGCATCATCTCTTCGGCGCTGGCAAAGCGACGTTCGCTCGACTGCTCACCCGGCAGGCAGCCCAAGGCGCGCAGCAGAAAGCCCCCAGCCGAGTGGCCAAGGAGCGTGAGCAGGCCTTGCCGCTGCTCGTTGCCGAGCGGCAGGAGCGCCGGCTGACCAAAGATCAGCTGAAACAGGATCTGACCCAGCGCACTCAAGTCGGCCTGCGCGGCCGTCGTCAGGGCCGGTCCCGTCCCCAAGCGGCGCAGGCCATACAGGCGGGGGCCGCTCAGCACCGTGGCCTGCCCAGAATCGTCCTCGGTCAGGCTGGCATAGATCTGGGTCGTATCGAGCGTGCCATGCGCGATGCCTTGACCATGCGCGCCATGCAAGAGCTTGAGCAGCGGATACAAGAGCGAGGTAGCTGTTACAAACGCCTGCCGCGTATCGCTGGGGCGCTGCCACTCACGCAGGGCCATGTTGAGCGGCTGCTCGGCGTTCAGCCGTGAGACAAAGAAGCGGACGCCGTCGCGGTCCGAGCCCAGCTCTAGCACCTGCAGCAGGTTGGGGTGCGGTTCTAAGAGCCGCTGCGCTCCGACCTCGCGGTTCATGCGCTCTTCGAAATCGCGGCCGGGGGTCTCGTACACCAGCGACAGCGCCGCGCGCTGGCCATTTACCACGTGGTACGCGATGAACACGGCACCGCCCACGCGGGGGCCTAGGAACGCCTCGATGCGCCAGCGCTTCCCGACGATTTCGGGAGCCAACAGGCTGCCGTCATTTCGACAGTAAATGGGCAGGGCTTGCCCGGCTTCGGCGCGATCGAAGGCTGCGCCACACTCAAAGCAGCGTCGCGACCCGGTCATGGCTCCCTCCACACGCTGGGCGGGCCGCCCGACGGGCTTAGGCCCCCCTTGTTTCAGATACAGTACAACGATGAGTGTATTAAAACTGCAAATTCAGCAAAATCTGTAAACTCCACGAACTCTGGAGACCTCAGAGGCTGAGCCGAGGCCATCGAGGGATGCGGTTGGCCCGTTGCAGAGCCATGCGGTCGATGCGGCCTCTTGTCGCGGAAGGCACAGGAACGATCCCGGCGAGCCCGCACGGGGCGGCGATGCGCGTGGCTATTCGGTCATCGGCTCGCTGGGCAGCGCATAGCGACCCGAGCTACTTCCTCGTCGCTGAGCGTCGCCGCGAACCCGCGCGATAAGCGGAAAGCTACCCAAGGGGACACTGGCTGGAATGGCCACTTCCAGCGCGAAGCTGCCATCGGGACGCGTCACCGTTCGGCCCAGCACCACAGCGCGCGGCGACGTCGCCAACAGCAGGTACACATCGAGTCCGCCGCTGTTCGAAAGCGAGCCGCTGGCGTGTACCTGTCCGCGGACGGGGACGCTGGTGCCGCGGTACTGCTTTTGGGCCGCGCCGAGCCACAGGCTCACGCGGGTGGTGGCCAGGCCCGAGATTCCGCGGCGGTCGTCCGGCTGGGCCACATCGTCTTCGGCGGGTATCTCGTCAGGCACCCCGTCTTCGCCTTCGTTTGTACCGTCGAGACGCAGCGTGCCATCGGCTGCAGAGCCTGAAGCTCGGCCGCCGGCCGAGCCGGTTTCGTCACGTGCTGCGGCGCTGCCAGTGCCTGCGCCACCGGGGCCTGATCCGCCGCGACTCGCTGCACCATCAGAGGCTGGGGACGCGGATCCGCTGCCGGCTGCGCCGCGCTTGGCGCGATCCTCGGGGCCGTCCAGAGCCGGCAGCGCATCGCCCGACGCACCAGCGCTGGTGCTTGCCGCACGACGTGGCAGACCCGTCACGCTGGGGGCACGCCCTTGTCGGAAGCTCGCCGGGCGTTCGAAGGGATCGCCGCCTTTTTCTTGGTACGCGACGCGCGACTCGCCGCCCATGACGCGCTGTTCAAGTGGCGCCCCGCCGAGGTTGATGCGTCGCCAATAGCCGGGCTGGCCTCCGGCCGTGGGGATGTAGACCTCGACAAAGACGTGCAGCTCGTTTTCGACGTAGCGCGTCGGAATCCCCGCTGCGAGCGCCGTGATGACAAACGCGTACGAGCGATGCCGACACACGCCGCGCTGCCCAAATGCGATGCGCAGATACAGCGACTGTTCATCGTCTTTGTCGTCGAGGGGGGCGATGCTGAAGTCGCGAAAATAAGCGACCAGGGTGTTGAGCACATCAAAGTAATCGGCAGCGCCGCTGGGGCGCAGCTTCAAATGGGCAAGGACGCGAGCCGCCTCGCGACGCAGGCGACCAGGAACGGCTGGCGCAGGCGGCAGATCGCTCAAGCGCGGTCGCGGAGCGCTGGCCGGAATCAAAGGCCCGGCGAAATAGCGCTGCGGCGCGTCGACGAGATACAGCAAGCGGTGACGCCCGCCCCGGAAGCCCTGCACCGACAGATTCTCAGCGGCATCGATCGAAAAACGCAGCGCGGTCGGCGGTGTCGCTTCATACGACAGCAAGCGCAGGCCGGCGGCTGGCGTCGGCAGCGGAATCAGCTTGTTGGCCTCGATGTCGATGACGACAGACGCGTAAAAAGGGTCACGTCCTGGCAGAAGCCGATTGCCTTCGACGGGCAGCTCATGCGCCCTCTGGCGTTGCACATAAAGCACGCCGTCCTCGTCGACAGCATCGAGGACCGTCATGCGCTTGTATGGGAAGACGGCGGGGTTGAAGACCTCGTGATAGATCCGCTCGCCCGGCGCTTCTGCCCCCGTCTTGTCGTCGGGAGCCGCGCGCATTCGGCGCACCGGGGGTGGATCTTGGCCGGGCGTAGGCGGGGCAGAGACGGCAGGGGTCGCGGGCGATGCTTGACTGCTGGGGGACAGGATGGGCTCGTGCTCTTGCGGCGTGCTGCTGCTGCGTGGAGCGCCGAGCATGCCGTCGGATCCAAGCACCGCGTCAGGCAGACCATCGCTGCGCAGGCCATCGCGCTTGCAGACTCCTTGAAAGCAGCGCAGCGACGGGGCTGCAACCGGCTCATGCAAGACGGGCTGCGCTTGGGATGCGAGCGCGCCGAGCCACAGCACGGCCCAGACAGCGATGCCAAGGACTCTGCGCGATCGACGAGCAAGCGATGGCGAAGACACGTCGGTCATCATAACAGCCAGTGCCTATGCCCGTACCCCTGTGGCGTTTGCCGCGGCCAACCCGCACGCGCTGTCATCGGCAGGCAATGGACTGCGATGGCAAGTTCGCTGCGCGCCTCGTCGGTCCGGGCCGCGATCGGTCAGGCGATGCGGACGCGGATCTCGCCCACCAGCTCGCGCTGGTGATTGTAGAGAGACTGGTGCCAGTACGTGCGCAGTGCTTCATGCTCAGCGGCATCGATCCAGCCCAAGTGGGCCAGCAAATGACAGACCACAGCGTCGGTGAGCTTGCTGTTGCCGTCTTCGATCTTCAGCGCCAGTCCGCCGCGACCTTCAGCACCCAGTGCATAGACGCCTTCGGCACCGACCTTGCCCACCAAGCGCCCGCGCGTGATCTGCATCAGATCCGTGCAGAGTCGACCCACGCCCGCGACCATCTGGGGCGCCCCCCGCAGCGCCGACAGGATGCGTGTTCCGGCTTCGCGATGCGGTTCCGGCAGCGCTCCCTGCAAAAGCCGCAGATAGGAAAGCGCCAGTGTACGCAGCGGCGTACGAAACACCACCGCGCCACATCCGTCGACGGCGGTCTCGATCTGCGCCACCGGCACTTCCGTGATCTGCGACATGTGCCGCAGGATCTCTTGCTGCAGTGGATGATGCAGTCGGTGATAGTCCGCGACGGGCCAGCCGCGCGCCAGGCAGACGGCCAGCATGCCCGAGTGCTTGCCTGAGCAGTTGTTGTGCAAGCGGCTTGGTGCTTCACCGCGATCCTGCAGGACCTTGGCTTCGGCAGGCCCAAGCGGCGTGTGCGGTCCGCAGTGCAGAGCATCGGCTGCAAGCCCCAGCTTTTCGAGCATGCCGGCTGCGACGGCGACATGGGCGTCGGCCCCGCTGTGCGAGGCGCAGGCCAGGGCGAGCTCCTGTTCTGTGAAGCCAAAGCGGTCGATGGCGCCACTGTGAAACAGACTCAAAGCCTGGATGAACTTGGCCGCCGATCGCCAGAACGTAGGCGCCTGCTCGTCGCCGCTTACAAACGTCGGTACGGTGTGCGCGTTGGCGTCGGCAGGCAGGACGACGGCCCGCACATGGCTGACCGATTCGATCAGTCCACCACGCAGGGTCTCGACGGTAACTCGCATGGGCTGCATCGTGCTTAGAAGCTCCCGCTGCCGCCCGACATGCAGTTCTTGCAGTCGGGATCCATGGGCCGCTTGTCGCAGTCGAGCGGGCAGTAGCTGACGCGATTGAATGGCTTCTTGACGACCTCGCAGGTGACGGTCTTTCCGTCGACGCTCATCTCGCCATAGCCGCCATTTTTCTTGAACTGCTCAGCGCACGCGATCTGCGCCGGAGTCGTCGTCACCCAAGCCGGCAGGACCGGCAAGCCGGTTTCCATGTTGGCCGTTGGGTAGTCGCCTTCTGTGCATGCCGAGCCCACAACACAGTCGGTGGGAAGTGGGTTCTTGGCGTCGCCGGCCTTGATCGTGTAGCAGAGCTTCCAGTGACCGACGCAGTCGACGGTGAGCTTGCTGGGCGACCAGGGCTTCGACGGCAGCATGAGCTTTTCGCCCATCATCTTCTCACACTGGATCGAGGTGCCGTTCAGGATGGATGAGGTCGCACCCAAGTGCTTGCCGTCGGATCCGGTGTAGAAGCAGGGCACGACGTTTTCGATGGCCCAGCGCCCGGCCGAAAAGCAGTTGCAGGCTTCTTTGCCGGTGGTGGCTCCGGGCACGGGCGGGATATAGCCCTCGCAGGGGCCCCAGACCGCGCCGAATTCACCGTTCTGCATGCAGGTGGCGACGCCATCGCGGCAGATGCCTAGGTTGCGGTTCTTGCGCAAGCCTGGCCAGCAGGCTGCGGTGTCGCCGATCTTGGTGCAGGGACAGCCTTGGCGGTTTTTGTCGTCGGGGCAGTCCGGCGTGCCGCCAGGTGGCATGGGGTCAGGCTTGGGATTGCCATCGAAGCCGCAGACCATCGGCGGCGGGTCTTGGGCCCAGAACGCATCCGGGTCAAAGCCCATATCGCGTGGGCGCGGAGTGGCCGCATCGTCCGCCACACCGCCATCTTCGCCGTCTCCGTTTCCGCCGACGCGAGTTGAGCAGGCAACCACGACAAGTGCCGAAAGCAGAGCGGCGCTGGAAAAGCTCACAACACGACGGAAGATTGAGCGCATGCGCGCACTATACCGATCGTCGCCCCGGTTTGTGCAAGTCCAGCCGCTCCGCCGCGTGATGCTGCGGGGTGGTTGGGCGCGGCGCTAGTGACCGCTGAACTTCGCGGCCCGCTTTGCGAAAAAGGCGGCGATGCCTTCGCCCACGTCCTGCGACTTGCCCAGCGCGGCCTGCACCTGCGCTTCCCACTCGATCTGATCATCTAGGTCGCTTGTTAGAGCGCGCTGCAGGCTGCGCTTGCTCGCCGCGATGGCCAAAGGCGGTCCGGCTGCGAGGCGCAGGCACCAGGCTTCACTCTGCTCGCGCAGCGCCGCCGTCGGCGTGATGCGATGGACCAGGCCACACTGCTTGGCTGCTTCCGCAGACAGCACGTCCGCGCACAGCAAGAGCTCGACAGCGCGTGACGGTCCGACAATGCGCGGCAACAGCCAGCTCAGCCCAAAGTCTGCGGACAGGCCGACGCGATGAAAGACCGCGCCCAGCATGGCGTCTTCCGCGGCGATGCGCAGATCACAGGCCAGCGCCAAAGACAGGCCCGCGCCCATGCACGGCCCTTCGATGGCGGCGACCACGGGGCGATCGAGCTCGACGAGCTGCCGAATGACCTTGGCATCGCGCACGAGCTGCTGCGTTCGCACCGCAAGGGGCCACGCGATGCGCTCGGGCATGCTCGACAGATCGCCGCCCGAAGAAAACGCGCCACCTGATCCGCGCAGCAACACCACGCGGATCGTGGGATCGCGTGCGATGTCGTGCAGCGCCTGCGATAGCTGCTGCCATTCCTCTGGACCGAGCGCGTTTTTGCGCTGCGGACGATTCAAGGTCAGCGTCGCGATGCGACCTTCGGCAAGCTCGCCGCGCAGCACGGACGCTTCGTTGGGCGCGTCAGAAGCCATGCGGACCTCGGGGCGCTGGGGGCGTCTGTGTCATCGGGGATGATGCGCTTGAGAGCTGCGCAAAGGCTGGCCGCAGCTTGTCAAAGGTCGCCTGCATGTGTTCGCTGATGACTTTCACATCGCCGACCACGGGCATGAAGTTGGTGTCGCCGTTCCAGCGCGGGACCACATGAAAGTGCGCGTGCTGATCGATGCCGGCACCCGCGACGCGGCCGAGGTTCATCCCCAGGTTGCAGCCGTGCGCGCGAAGCTCACGCGTCACGATGTCGACGCTGACGCGCAGAAGCTCGCAGGTCGCTCGGTATTCGTCGTCGGGAAGCTGCATCAAGTCCGCGGTGTGTCGTCGTGGCACCACCATGATGTGACCGCTGTTGTAGGGGAAGCGGTTCATGATCACGAAGGCCTGCTGTGTGCAGTGCAGGATCTGATGCGTCTCGTATGCGGCGGGGCCTTCGGCGGGAAATCGGCAAAAGATGCACTCCTGCGCGCCGTCGCTGGGCGAAGCGCCTGGAGCGCTGCCGCTGTTGCTCAAGATGTATGCCATGCGCCATGGCGCCCACAGTCGATCGATGGACATGTTGATTCCTTGCGACAGCAATATCACTTTTCATCGGGCTGGGCAGGCGGCTTGCGTGCGGTCGCCGCGGTCGCTTCGTCTCCGTCGCTATGCACGCGCAGCTTCCCCGAACCAGCGGGACCGTGATATTGAATTTGCACGGTTTTCCGCCGTACAGCCGGGGGGCTGAGGACGTGCGACTGCTCAAACAGGTACGCCTGTACTTTCAGGAAGGCACCTCAGATAAGGTCTACGAGATCGACCTCTGCGAGATCGCTCCGGGGCGCTTCGTCGTCAACTATCGCTTTGGTCGTCGCGGCAGCCGGCTGCGCGAAGGCAGTCACACCAGCGCGCCGGTCTCGCACGCGGAAGCCGACAAGGCCTTCTCTGCGCTCGCCGATTCCAAGCGCCGCAAAGGGTATCGCGACGTCGAGCCTGGTGCTGCCTCGCCGCCCCGCCCAGCTATTCCTGCGCGGGCCGTGACGGCGGTCGGGTCAAGCGCTGCCTCGCGGGCCACGCGGACTCCTGCCGAGTTCCGTGCGCAGGCTGTTCTTCGTCGTCTGCAAGCCGGGCCGCGCGGTGGCAGGTGGCCGATCGAGCGCGCAATCTGGCGCGCGGGTGAGCTGCGCATCCGGGCCGCGGCGCCGATTCTTGTGCGCATGCTCGGAGGCGGCGCCATCCGTGACTATTGCGTTGTGTGGGCGCTGGGTCGCATCGGCGATGACAGCGTCGTCGAGCCCTTGGTCAATCTGTGGCGAGCGGCCAGCACACCGGACATGGTGCGCCGCATTGCCGTCGAGGCGCTGCGTCTGCTAGGCAGCGATGCCATGCGCGCTGAGATGGCGCGCGATCTTCTGGATGAGCTACCCGGTGAGCTGCGGCGACCCGCGCAGACCGGCAACACAGAAGCACTGCTCGCCGCACTGCATCGCTACGTCAGCGGATCGGATCCCGCGCGCTACGAAGTTCTTGAGACGCTCTATCAGATCGACACCGAGCAGGTGCGCCCAGCGCTGCTGGCGTTTCTGCGCGCGGCTCCGCTTTCGCAACACTACTTCCAGCGGCTGCGCCATCTGTTCAAGGCCGCCGAGCTTCGGCGCGATGGCGAGGTCTTTGGGCTTCTCGCCTACCGCTTCGAAAAAGAGCAGGCCGGCTCGCGCTCGTATGGCTCGCGCTCGTACCCGACCTTTGGTTCAACGACGCGCAAGTACCTTCTGCTTCGCGTGTGGCGCACGCTGCGCCGCTTGGGCGCGCTTTCCGATCGCGACTTCGTCAAGATGGCGGTCGGCACGCTGCTGCCATTTGTCGACGGAGATGCGGTGGAAGTGCGCAGCGTGGCGCGCAATCACTGGGATCGCTTTGCGCCGTACTGGGCCTTCAATCACCTGCTGTATGGACGCAGCCCGCGCTACAAGCCGCAGCGCAATGCCAAGGCCTGGCGGTGCAAGGCTGGATATCGCCCCGGCGAAGCGGAGCCGCCTCTGCACGTGCGCGAAGAGTCGTTTCCCGCGCTGTGGACCGAGCAGCCCGGCGGTCTTTTGCATCTGTTGGCCGAGAGCGAGTGCCTGCCTGTGCATCAGTTCGCCGCCAAGGCCTTGCGCGCCTGCCCCGATGTGCTGACCGGGCTCGACCTCGACACGCTGATGCTCTTGCTGTCGCGTCCGTACGAAGTGACGGCGCAGCTAGCCTGCGAGATCGCGGCGCAGCGCTATCAGCCCATGGCCCCGGATCTGGCCTTGGTCTTGGCTGTCGCAAGCTGCGCCTCGCAAGGCGGTCGCGCGCAGGCGCATCACTGGATCGACGAAGGTCGCGGCTTCTTTTTGATCGATGGCGGCTTTCTGTTTGCGCTGTGTACCAACCGCCACCGCGACACGCGCGAGGCCGCGCTGCGCTTGCTGCGCAGCAGCAGCTTGCCCGATGCGGCGGCTCGCACGCTGATCGCGCGCTTGCTGGCCAGTGTGCTGAAGCTATCGGGGGATGATGCGTCGCGGGATCAGGCTCGCGACCTTTCTTCGATCCTGCAGCAGGGCTTAGGGCATGGCCTGTCCTCGCCGCTGCGCAGCATCGAGACCAGCACGATTTTCGATCTGCTGCGCCACCCGCTTTCCGAAGTGCAGGAGCTTGGAGCGAGCTTGCTTCTGCAGCACGAAAAGGGCGTGGCCGCGCTGTCAAACTCTGAACTGGATGCGCTGCTTTCCACGCTGCTCTCGTCGAAGTTCGACTCGCTGCGAGCCTTGGGCATGCGCCTTTTGGGGCAGCTCTCGGATGCGCGCTTGCTGGAACAGCAAGGCCTGCTTCGCACGCTCTGCACGCACGCGCTTGCGGATCTGCGGAATGCGGCGCGACCCTTGCTTCGACGCCTGGCAGCTCTGCAGCCGACGTTTGCTTCGGGCCTGGTGACGATGCTCATCGGCGTGCTGCATCACCCCGAGCCACACGAGGGCGTGCATTCGCATGTGCTGGGCCTGCTGCGCGAAGATCTGGCCAGTGCTCTTCAGCGGGTCAGCATGTCCGACGCACTGCAGCTTGCCGATGCCGAGTCGAGCGTAGCGCTAGAGCTGGCCGGGCACCTCCTGTCTGCGCATCCGCAGTGGGCGCAAGAGCTGCCAACCTCGACCATCGTTCGCTTGGCTCACAAGGACGTGCGGGCGGTGCGTGAGGCCGCTTGGCTGTACTTTCAGCGCATCGTGTCGCGCCTGCATGGCGACCCCGCAGAGCTCGCCCAAGCCGTGCGCATCGCCGAGAGCACGTGGGAGGACACGCGCGAGTTCGCGTTCCGCATGCTGCGCGATGAGTTCGGCGAAAAGGACTACACCGCAGAGATTCTCATCGGCATTTGCGACAGCGTGAAGCCCGATGTGCAGGCGCTGGGGCGCGAGCTGATCACGCGCCACTTCAATGCGGAAAACGGGCCGGAGTATCTGCTGAAGCTCAGCCAGCATCCCTCGACGGACTTGCAGCTGTTTGCCACCAACTATCTGGATTCGTTTGCTGCTGGGAATGTCGAGCGCCTGCGCGCCCTGCAGCACTATTTCTTGAGCGTGCTTTCGCGCGTCAACCAAGCGCGCGTGGCCAAGCGTCGCGTCCACGACTTCTTGCGCACGGAAGCACAGAAGAGCGAAGCCGCCGCGCAGGTGGTGAGCGAGATCCTTGGCCGCGTCTCGGCCACCGTTGCCATCGGCGATCGAGCGCGATCGATCGAGACGCTGCTCGCCATCAGCGCGCAGTATCCCGGCACCACGGTGCCCATCAGCAAGCGGCCTGCACCGTTGCGAAACGGGCCGCAGCCGGCCGCGCGCAAGGCCGCGATCACGGAGGGCCGAGGTGCAGTTTAACTACGCCTACAAAGGCAAGTCGGCCGTCGACAACAGTCGCTTGGACACGACCGCGATGTCGTTTGCGCCCGATGTGAAGCGCGAGCCGACCTATTTTTCGGGCGAGCTGAAAAAGAGCATCGAGTTTCGCGAGGCGATCAGCGCGCTTCACGATGTCGTGGTGTCCGATCTTCGCTTCCATCCCAAAGACAAGAGCGAATACAAAGCCTGGGCGGCACAGCAGGAACAGCTGAACTGGCAAGAGGTGGCCGGTCGCCGCAAAGAAGTGGCCGATCGCATCAGCGTGCTGCGCAGCGAGCTAGACGATCTGCAGCGCAAAAGCAGCAAGCGCATGGCGCCGTTTCAGCAGGCCAAGCGTCGTTACTTTGACTATCTGTACGAGAAAGATCGCGATGCCTGGTTTGTTCTCGACCCGGTGATCACGGTTCATCCCGACGAGATCTTCTTTGAGTGCTTCAGCCAAGATGAGTCGAGCTATGGCCGCTTGGGCGCGAGCTATGAGGTGTTCCAAGGCATCGGCGAGTTCGCGTGTGGGACCACCAACATCGACTACTCGCAGGCGCTGTACGACGAGTTTCAGAAAGTCCGCACGTACAAGAGCACCAAGCTGCAGGTCGACCCATCCGGCTTTGATGTGAAGACCACGGGCGAGGCCGACTTTCGCGAGGTGAAGATCGACCTGCCCGATAGCTGGGTTCGCGGCTTCCTGCAGGTGAACTCGGCGATGTCGCTGCCTGCGACGACGTTTACGTTGCACCCGATGGACGTTCACAACCTGTGCTTCGTCCTGCGGCGCCACAAAGAAAAAGCGGGCCCGCGCAGCATGCGTTACCTGCTGTCGCCTGGGCAGCCCGTGCGCGTGGTGTTCGATCCGTGGAAGCTGGAAATCGTCTGTCCACGCTCGATCTATGAAGGCAAGAGCGCATGCGAGATTCGCGTCTGGGGGCGGCGCCGCATCCACATCTTGGAGCGCTTGATTCCCATTGCGCGTCGCTTCACCGTTCATCTTTTGGGCAGCGGTCTGCCGTCGTTTTACGTCGCGGATCTTGGGGACATGTCGTTCACACTGGGGCTGTCGGGTTGGACGGCAAACGACTGGGCAGCCTCGGGAAACTTTGATCTCATGGCGCCGCGCGCCGATGTCGACGAGCTGACCAAGCGCCGCGTGTTTTCGGGCCTGCGCGAAACCTGGCTGGACAAGCCCGACGCGCTGGCGAGCCGGCTTGGCCTCGATCGCGCCGTGGTGCTGGGCGCTCTTTCGGCGTACACGCAAGCGGGGCGCGCGATCTTTGACTTGAACAAAGGCGTGTATCGCGTGCGCGAGCTTTCGCGTGAGCCGCTGCCGATGGATACGCTGCGCTTCGCCAGTCCGCGCGAAGAGTCCGCCACGCGCTTGGTCGTGCAAGCCAAGGCCGTGCGCATCGTGCAGGCCGCGGTGGATGCACGGGGTGTGTTGACGCTGCGCGGGCAGATCAAAGACAAAGAAAAACGCTTCGATTCGTCGTTGATTATCGACGCAGATGAGCGCATGATTCGAGGGGACTGCGCGTGCAACTTCTATCAGCAGAACAAGCTGTATAAAGGTCCATGCGAGCACATGCTGGCCTTGCGCATGCAACATCGGCGCAGTGCTGGCAGCGCATCGTGATTCCAGTTTCCAGGGGGGATGAGCGAGAGACTCTTCTTGCAACCGGGCGGTGGATCGCCGTCCATGCAGCATGGCTGTTCATGCATCACTGGTCTGCTCTTTACTGTGCGGCCCTGGGCCTGATGTCCAAATTGCAGGTTGGTTTTCGGAAAACCAATGTTCGACATCAGGCCCGTGCCGCTCGAGTTGAGACAGCCCAGTCCCAAGAGGTCTTCGAAGTCAGCTCTCTTGCTCTCCCCCCTGGTTTCTTTTTCCTTCGGTAGTGGACTTCGCCATGGCTGAACCGCCTCGGACGCGCCAAGAACTCTACGAGCGCATTGTCGCCACGTCGAAAGACGAAGTCGTCCTGCAAGAGATGATTCGCCTGGGCTTCTGGCCTGCTGCGGGCACGCTGCCAGAAGATCCCGCGGACGAAGTTCGTCGTCGAGCCGAGCTGCAGCGTCAGCTAGATCGTCTGCACGAGCAGAACCGCCACCTGTACAACGAGCAAGCGCTGATCAAAGAGCTGCGCCTGCGCCGCTTGGCGGAATCGAAGCGCAAGCAGCAAGAGACCAAAGAGCGCCGCGAGCGCGAGCGGCTCGCGCGGGCCGAAGCGTGGAAGCAAGAAAAGACGCGCAGCATTGTCTATGTCGGGGAAGGGGTCTCGGCCGGGCTGGGAAAGCGGGAAGCCAAGCCCGAGCGCCTCAAAGAACATGGGCTGCCGAACTTTACGAGCGCTGCGGATCTAGCCTCTGCGATGAAGATCAGCGTCGGGGCGCTGCGCTTTTTGTGCTTTGCCCGCAAGACGTCGAGCGTCTCGCACTACGTTCGCTTTCGCATTCCTAAAAAGAGCGGCGGCGAGCGCTTGATCTCGGCCCCGATGCCGCGGCTCAAAGCAGCGCAGTCCTGGGTGCTGCACGAGATCTTGGAGAAGCTGGCGCTGCACACCGCGGCGCATGGCTTTGTGCGCGGACGATCGATCGTCAGCAATGCGCGCCCGCACGTCGGCCACGCGCTGATCGTCAATGTCGACTTGAAGAACTTCTTTCCAACCGTCGGTTATCCGCGCGTCAAAGGCCTGTTTGCTTCGCTGGGATACAGCGAAGAGGTCGCAACGCTTCTGGGCCTGCTCTGCACTGAGCCCGACGTGGAAGAGCTGGTTCTGGATGGTCAGCGTTACTTCGTTGCGCGGAGCGAGCGACACCTGCCGCAAGGGGCGCCGACCAGTCCAGCGATCACCAACCTGCTGTGCCGCCGACTCGATCGCCGCCTGCAAAAGATGGCCGATGAGCTGGGCTTTGTGTACACGCGCTATGCCGATGACCTGACGTTTTCCGCCAAAAGCGAAGACGTCGGTCAAGCCGCCGAAGTGCTGCGCCGCTTGCGCAACATCGTCGCGCATGAGGGCTTCGTCGTTCACCCCGAAAAGACGCGCGTGCTGCGCCGCGGTCGACGCCAGGAAGTGACCGGAGTCGTCGTCAACCACAAGCCGGGCGTGCCGCGCGACGTGCTGCACCGCTTTCGCGCGACGCTGTTTCAGATCGAAAAAGATGGGCCCAGCGGCAAGCGCTGGGGCGCATGCAAGGATGTGCTGGCCTCGATTCGCGGCTTTGCCAGCTATGTCCGCATGGTGGATCCGGCGCGTGGCACACCGCTGTGCGCGCGGGTCGATGCCATCGTTGCCAAGTACAGCGGCAAGCCTTCGCCACCTGCGCCAAGCGGAGCCCCCGCCAAAAAGCCAGACGTGCCGAAGCCAGACGCGGCGAAGCCAGGTGCGGCGGGGTCGGTTCCTGCAGCAACCAAGACCGCCGAAGCGCTGGCCAAGGCAGCGCCCACCCCCGCTTCGGTGGTGAGCGACGCCAAGGAGCCGTCCTCGCCCGCCAGCGACGCCAAGACTCCCACCGGCAAGAAGTGGTGGAAGGTGTTTTAGCGCACTGCGTGATCGGTGGCAGCGTGTCAGTCTGCGCGTAGCTCGATGACGACGCGCGTGCCACCACCGGGGCGATTGAGCAACCGGATGCGACCGCCGGCCGATTCGATGATCTGCTTGCTGATCGGCAGTCCCAGACCCGTGCCGCGCGTCTTCGTCGAGAAGAACGGATCGAAGACACGACGGCGCAGGGCCGTGGGAATGCCGGGGCCGGAGTCGGCGATCGTGATCAGCACGCCGGGTGGCGACTCACCCGCATGAGCCAACGCCGCGCTCTTTGGCTGGGCTGCCGCCAGGTGGCGTCGCTTGCGCACGGCGCACTCGATCAGGCCAGCGCTGCCTGATGCGGCGTCGGATCTGTCGGACGTGGAACCGGCGCCGCTTCCTGTGGCTCTTCCCGTGCGTGCGGCATCGCAGGCATTCAGCAAGACGTTCCACAGCACCTGCTTGAGCTGATCCGAATCGATCACCGCGAAGATCGATCCGCCGCTTGTCGCGGCATCGAGCTGAACCTGCAGGCCCGCCGTGCGGCTGCGCAGAAGATCCAGGACCTGTCGCAGCGCCTCGACAACATCGGTGCGCTGGGCAGCAGCGCGCGGCGGACGTGCGAAGCGCAGCACGTTGTTGAGGATGTGATCCAGGCGACGCACTTCGCTGCAGATGGCGAGGGCCTCGCTGCGCACCGGACTTGAATCGGGCAGCTCCTCGGCGACCACCTGCGCAGCGGCACCGATCGAGACCATGGGATTTCGCACCTCGTGCGCGATGCGCGCGGCCATCTCGCCCAGGGCCGACAACCTCTCGGACTGCACCAAGCGCAGGCGCAGGCGGTGACGCTCGGCCGCATCGCGGCGCAGATCGGTCAGATCTTGAATGCGCCACACCGCTCCTTCGGGCGCTCCGTTGTCGTCGCATAGCAGCAGCGCGGACAGCCGCGCCAGAAAGCGCCGCGGCCTGCCCAGGCCACTTGTGGCGCTTGCGCTTTGGGGCTGCGCAAAGCCCTGGATGCGGCGCAGCAAGCGCAGCTCGACTTCAGCAAAGCCGCGCTGCTGCAGCACATCGGACAGCGCGCGTAGCTGCGTACGAGCGCGCGGCGTGGCCGCGAGATCCAGCCCAACCGAGCCACACAGATCGGCGGGCGCAACGCCGAGAACCGTCTGACTGGCATCGTTTGCCTGCTGCACCACGCCGGTCTTGTCGAGCGTCAAGATGGCGTCTCCGATGGATCCCATGACCTTGGCGAGGCGCTGCTTGGCCAGGGCCAGCTCACGCCGCAGGTTGTGCGACCACGTCAGATCTTCGACGGCCACGCAGAACAGCGGCGACCCTGCCGACGGGATCGGGGCGGCTGTGGGCGGGCTCGGAGCATCCAGGGTCGACCCTGGAACGCGGCGCAGCGTGACGCGCAGAGGCTGGGGCAGGGTCAGATCTGCGATGACGCTGGGTACCGCTGCGGCCAACGTCAGCGTCACGGTTTCGCCCTGCAGAAGGCGTGTCCCGACCTCGCTAGTGCTGAGCAGCGCGTCTGGCGACGAGAGCCCAAGGACGTGATGCAGCGGCTGCCCGTTGCGCGAGCCACCGACGCAGGACAGCAGCGTCCGTTCGGGATCGAGTGTCGCAAACAGAATCGAGGGAGCGGGCAGGGTGAACTGCCCCAAGCGTTCGAGCCGCTGCGCAGTGCCTTGCAGCGACTCGGACTCAAGCTCTGTCCCGACGCGCTCGGCATAGGTCAGAAGCAGCTCGCGCTCTTGCGCGGTGAAGCCGGCCGCCCCGATTCGTTCCACCAACAGCACGCCCAAGGCGCTGGTGCGACCCAGCACGGGCACGACGGCGAACGAGCGCGGGCCGATGATCTCTTCGACGGCGTGGATGACATCGGGGGACAGCGCATAGCCAGCGATCTCCGAGATCTCGGCCGTGCAGAACAGTCGCTCTTCGCGCAGCGCTCGCACGATGTAGCTGTGCGAAAGCGACAGCGGAACTTTCAGGCCGCTGACCGAGAAACCCAGCGCATTTTCGACGCTGGGCAGGCTGGTAATGCCGCGCGCTGTGCAGCCGAGCGCGATGACCAGCGACTGCTGATCCTCGTCGATGATCGCCAGGTTGGCGCTGTTGCATTGCAGGGTCTGCGCCAGGCCGTGAAGGATCGGTTCGAACAGCTCGCGGCGAAAGCGGCTGGGCCAGCCGTTGCTGACGGACTCGAAGACCAGCGGACTGCTCACGGCAGAGGGAACAGGCATGCGCGCACCGTACCACGCAGGCCGCGCGGTGTTCTGGGCCGGCCTGCGCTGCTGGATCTAGACAGCAGGTGGGGCCCCATGTCCCCGATGGACCGCGAGGCTCTCGTCGCAAAAGGGCTGTCGAGCGCCTGGCATGCGGGCTGCTGTCGGATCCGCGCATGAAGACTCACGCTCTGACGTCACGGTTCTCGCGCACACCCGCCAGCATGCTCGCTGGTACCACGCTCGCCGGTCTATTGGCTCTGCCGAGCTGCGGTGGGCCCGAGCTCGACTCGTTTGAACCCGTCAATCCCTCGTACTTTGAAGCGGCGTCGATGCCCGCCTGTCACACGGCGCTCGCCAGCTTTGACGGGACGACGGCCTACTCGAACGGAGCCAACACCGGAACCGGGTACTCGTGCGGCGGCGTGGTCGCGTCGGGCTATCAGTACCAGTGCGTCGAGCTCGTCATGCGCCACTTCATGCGCAAGTGGGGTCTGCGCTGGTATGGCAACGCCAAAGATCTCTTGAACAACGCGCCGCGTGCGACGGTGGATGTGTATCGAAATGGCGACTCGGCGCATCCCCCTGTGCCCGGCGACATGGTCGTGTGGGAAAACAGCACGTACGGCCACGTCGCGCTGGTGGTCGCGGTTCGCTCGGGCGCCGTCGACATCATCGAACAAAACGTAAGCGGCAATGGCAAGGCGACGCTGCCTTATGACGGCAGCCGCATTGGCGCTCGCTGGGGAAGCTGGGTTCCGACGGGCTGGGCGCATGCCAAGGCCAACACGGGCGGCGGCCCAGGACCAGGCCCCGGCTGGGACTGCAGCAAGTCGGACTATATGGGCAAGCAGTACTGGACCTGTGACGGCAACGCGCGCAAGAAGTGCGAAGGCGCAGCGACGCGCAGCGAGTCCTGCAGCCTGGGCTGTTATCCGGCCGCCGTCGGCAAGGACGACCTGTGCATCGGCTCTGGCGCCGGCTGGAGCTGCGCCAACTCATCGTATATGGGCAAGCAGTACTGGACCTGCAGCGGCGGCAGCATCTATCGCTGCGAAGGCTCGAACCCGACCAAGGTTGCCTGCCCGGCAGGCTGCAGCACGCGTCCGCTCGGCAGCGATGACGTCTGCAACTAAGCCGTCGTCGGCTCTAGTTGTTCGCAGCGCCCTCGCCGTACTGGGCTTTTAGCTCGCGCTTGAGGATCTTGCCGGCGGCCGACAGCGGCAGCGCGTCGAGGAAGACGACGGACTTGGGGACCTTGTACTTGGCGAGGTGGTCGCGGCAGAGAGCCAAGACGGCGTCTTCCGTCACGGTCTCGCCGGGCTTGCAGACGATGAAGGCCCGGCCGACCTCGCCCCATTTTTCGTCGCGGACACCGATGACGGCGGCCATGGCGACTGCGGGGTGGCTGTACAAGACCTTTTCGATCTCGGCGGGGTACACGTTTTCGCCGCCCGAGATGAACATGTCTTTCTTGCGGTCGGCGATGTAATAGAAGCCGTCTTCGTCCCTGCGCGCGAGGTCGCCTGTGTGGAACCAGCCGTCGGCGTCGACGGCTGCGGCGGTGGCTTCGGGGTTTTGGAAGTATCCCGAGCACATCGCCGGGCCGCGCAGGATAAGCTCGCCGACCTCGCCGACGGGAAGCGGCGTGCGGCTGTCGCCGCCGTCGGCCGCGATGATGCGCGCGTCGATGAAGTAGTTCGGCTTGCCGATCGAGCCGGCCTTGCTCTCGGCGAATTCGGGCGAAAGCGAAAAGATGCCGGGGCCGAACTCGGTCATGCCAAAGCCCTGCTTGAACACCACGCCGTGCTGCCTGCGATAGGCGTGAATGATCGGCACCGGCAAAGGAGCGCCGCCGCTGGTGAAGAAACGAATGCTCTTCAAGTTGGCAGAGGCAAAGCGCGGCGACTGCATCATCATCTGAAACTGCGTCGGCACGCAGAACAGGGCGGTGACCTTTTCGCGCTCGATCAGGGCCAGCATGTCGTCAGCGGTCCAGCGTCGCATCAGCACGACGGTGCCGCCCAAGGTCAGAAGCGGCAGCGTGTGAACGAACAGCGCGCCCGTGTGAAACATCGGCGTGTGCGTCAGCGTGACATCGCCGCGGGCTAGCTCGTGAATGACGGTGTTGAGGGTGTTCCAGGCCACCATGCGGTACGAGATGCACGCGGCCTTGGGCAGGCCGGTGGTGCCGCCCGTGAACAGCAGGCACAGGAGATCCTCTTCGCGCACGGCCTCGTTTTCGATCGGCGTCGCGGGGCGGCTTTGCACGGTCTGGGTGTACTGCCGACTGCCTGCGAGGCCGGGGCCTTCCAGGTGCAGCCAGCAGGGGATCGAGGCGCAGGCCGGCTGGGTCGCGATCTCGCGGAGGCCGACGCGAAAGTCATCGCTGAAGATCAGGACCTTGGGCGCGGTCTTTTCGAGCAGGGCGGCGATCTCGCGCGGGTGGCTGCGCCAGTTAAACGGCACCAGCACGGCGCCGAGCTTGCCGCAGGCGAACAGCGCATCCAGGAACTCGACGCCGTTCATGGCCAGGACGCCAATGCGATCGCCCGGTACGATGCCGACCTCCTCGCGCAGAAAGCCGGCCAAGCGATTGGCCCGCGCGTTCATCTGGCGATAGGTGAACCGTCCGGCCTCGCCCTTGGCCACATCGACCACGGCGAGCGACTCTGGGTAATAGCGCTCGCCTCGCTCCATCCAGTCCCCGATGTACATTCCGCCTCCTTCTATCGTCGGCACGATATCACAGCCGCTCGACGGCTGAGCCCGACTGGAGGGCGTCGACCGCCGAGGGGTTGCCGGTACCAGGCGGTGGGTGCCGGTGCAGGGCGGCGGACTGTCAAGCGGCCCGCATCGACCTCGGAACGCCTAGACGTCAAGGGCAGGCGGTCAGGGACGAGATGAAGTCGGCGATGCGCTGGGTGCCATCGGGGTCGACAAGCTGAGTGCCGATTTGTGGCATGCGCCGCGCGTCGGTGGCGCGCATGCGCAGCAGCAGCACCGAGCGCTCGGGCTGGCCGGGCTCGATGATGCGCGCCATCGGCAGGCCCAGCGTGTCGATCTGCGCCAGTGTGCCGCAGGTCTTGCTGTCGCGCAGGCTGGTCTCAAAGCGCAGATCCAGGTCTCCGCGCCCGCCGCCGTTGGGTCGATGGCAGAACGAGCAGTTCCCGTGCAGATAGGCCCGTGCCCGATCCTGCAGGCTGCCGCTGTCCGGCTGTCCGGGGGCTGGCAGGCGGGGCAGCGTCGTCGGTGAGTCGCTGGGTGGATTGGCAAACAGCCCGATGTGCTTCCACGTCGCAAGCTGGTTCGCTAGGCGGTTTGTCTCGACATAGATCCGATCGCTGTTGAGCTGGGCTAGCTCAGGACCCAAGGCGCTGCCCGCCGCCTCGGTGTGGCAGGAATTGCACTGGCTGCGGCTCGGGTACTGCCAGGTCTGCCCACCGCCGAGATCGCGCGTCTTGCCGCTCGGCAAAAGCAGCGCGTCCGTCTGAGCGTCGTTCCATTCATAGCTGTATCCGGCCCAGATCCCGTCGTCGTGATGGATCAAAAGGCGCGTCTCAAGTCGGCGCCCGCCGCGGTCGAAGTGCTTGACCAGCACCGTGCCGCGCGGAAACAGAAAGTCACCGTCGCCGCTGATCGTGATCTGGGCACCGTCGGGCAGAGCCAGATAGCGCTCTTTGCTGGCGCCGTCCGACCAAAGCTCGGCGATCGGGGTGAACGGAAGCAGTGCGGCGGCGGGCTGCTTGATGTCGCGGGGGTCGACACAGCCCGTCTGCGATAGGCGCTCGGGAACGCTGCTAGCCGGGGGAGGCGCTGCGGCGACAAGCTGGCTCACCGAGCCTGCGCCGATGTGCAGCGCATAGACCTCGCCATCGGCGTCTTGCCCAAAGCTGGCCAGTGACTTCGCCGGAACCATGGCCAGAAGCTTCTTGCTGACGTTGCCGCGGCCGTCGTCTTCCAGGCTCCAGATGTTGCCGGTTTCGAAGTCGCCAAAGATGAACTTGCCGATCAAGCCTGGCAGGCTGCTGCCGCGATAGACATAGCCGCCCGTGATCGACTGCCCATCGCTGCGCGGGTACTCAAGCACCGGATCGATCAGGCCCAGCGTCTGACACATCGTGCCCGAGGGGAAGCAGTGCGCGCCCTCGCGTAGGCTCCAGCCGTAGTTGCCACCCAGCCGCACCACGTCGATCTCTTCATAGCGGCCCTGGCCAACATCGCCGGCCCACAGATCGCCGGTAGCGAGGTCAAAGCTCCAGCGCCACGGGTTGCGGAAGCCCTGCGCATAGATCTCGCGCCGCCCCCCGCCTGCAGCATAGGGATTCGTCGGCGGAATGCCGTACTTAAGCGGGGCCTCGGCGCGGTTGATGTCGAGCCGGATGAACTTGCCCAGCAGCGTGCTGCGATCCTGTCCCGTCTTCTGCGGATCGTTGGCGCCCCCCCCGTCGCCAAAGCCGAAGTACAAGAGGCCATCGGGGCCAAAGGCGATGCCGCCGCCGTTGTGGTTGGTAAACGGCTGCTCCACGGTCAAGAGCGGATCGATCGTTGCGGCATCCAGCGTCTGTCCACCGTCGTTCGAACGCACGCGGGCGATGATGCTGCGCATCCCGGTGCTGCCGCCAAAGGTCGTGTACGACAGAAAGACCTCGCGCGTGCCGCTCGCCCACTTGGGATGGAAAGCAAAGCCTAGGAAGCCGCCCTCGTTGGCGCTGTTGATGGTGCCGGCGGGAAGGGTCAAAAAGTCGCTGGCCATGGTGGCGCCGCGCGCGATCTTGCGGATGCGCCCGGCGCGCTCGGCGACGTAAAACGTGGTCTTGTCACCGGGGGCCATGCGCAGATCGATCGGCAGGCTAAAGGTGCCGGCGGCAAAGGTCGGCATCAGGCGGACGCCGGTATCAAGCTGCGGCCGCGGCGGCGCTTTGCACGTCTGTCCCGTCGGGCGCGCGTCCAGCCCAGACGGCGCTCGCATCGGCGCCATGTCCGGCGGATCAGGTGGTGTGGGCGAATCCTGCGGCCCCTCGCTGTGGCAAGCAGCGAAAAACCCCAGGATCGTGACTGAGCGGCTCAAGCGATTCGACGAAGTGTCCATGCACAGTTCTTAGCAAAGAAGGACGGTCGCTTGCGGCTCAGGAATCCAAGGCTCAGGCAGCCGTCACACCCGACGCGCTGGACGCGACCTCTGCGCGGATCCTCACCGCGCGCCCCAAGGCATCGCGGGGGACCTCAAGCACGGACCAGTGCGAGCAGAACCTAGAACCAGTGACTCGCCTGCTCTGCCGGAATCAGCGGGCAGTTCGTCAGTGCATGTTCCTCGCAGAAGCGCTTGAAGTGCTCGTCGACCAGCACCCAGCCGAGCCCGCGCGGGATAAAGAGGTTCTCGTGGGGCTCGGCTTCGAGCACGATCCGCTCCCAGCCCTTGGCGATGCCGCCTCCCCGACACACATCGCAGCGCGGCGAAGGCGGCTCTTCCCAGCGCCATCCACAGGCCGCTTCATCCACCGCCACCGCTGAGCGCTGCGGCAGCACCCGGAAGTAGGACGGCGGCGCTTCTTTGATCCGCTTGCCCCGCCGCACCACCTTGACCACTTCGACCGGCTCGAAGCCTGAAAGCCCGACGAGGCCTGACCGTAGCCATAGATTCTTGAAGCGCTCGGCGACCAGGATGCTCTCGCCTGGGCCAAAGGCCAGATCGCCATACTGGAGGTCCCAGGTCTCAAGCTCGGCTCGCAGCGGCTGTGCCCAACGAAACATCCCAACCGGCCTGCCGCAGCTTGGGCAGTCGAGGCCATCGCTGACATGGTGCGGGTCGGCCTGTAAGAACTCCGTCTTTGCATCGCCCCTGGGTGCGCCGCGCCGCTGCAGCAGGTAGATGGCTTTCACTTTGTGCCCTCTTCGTTGCGTGCTTCAAAGCCTCGTGGGAAGCGCTGCTTCAGCTCTGTTCGCTCGTACAAGGAGCGCAGATAGGCTTCGAACCTCTCCGCTGGCACGTCGTTGTTTCGATCGAGCCATCGTACGATCTCGTCGTCGAGATCTTGGTGCCATTTCTGATATCCCCGATGCGCATGTGCATCCGCGCCGCGGAGCACAAAGCGTGGGTCGCGCGCCTGATACCGGCCCCGCAGGACGCGGTGTTCCTCCAGGGCCCGATGAACGCGCCGCGAGATCGCATGGTGAAGCTGGCCTTGGGAGAGGCGCTTCGCCGACGGCTCGATCTGCTCGGCGATATTCGCGTGCCCTCGCGTGGGCCCCCGCCTGCCGAGCTTGCCGAGCAAAGCCAAGATCTCGATCGAGGACTGCGCTTCGGGGTGGCAGGTGAGCTGGCGATAGAGCTGCATGCCGACGACCGCCGCGCGCCCGCCCATGTCGTCGTTGGCGACGACGGAGGCCCAGCCTGAGTCGAGGCCGGCGGGGACGGGATCGATGCGCCCATCGCAGATCTCTTCGCTGGGCTCGCTGACGTGATTCAACAGCGCGTCCACGTGGTCAAGGACCGCCTTGTGGAAGCGCGCCGAGAGCGGAATCTCGGCGACCTTGGTGCCGTCGTTGATGCGCAGCACCGTGCCGTGTTCCCACAGGTGCGTCCCGACAGGCAGGCGAAGGCCGCTGGAAAGGAGGATCATGCCGGGCTGGTGCGGATCCGGCTTGCCGATGCAGAACCACTGCACGGATGCGCGGCGCGGCGTCGGGTCGGTCCAGACGCAGCCGTCCTCACGCAGGATGGGATCGATGGCGCCGAGGAGGGTCCAGATCCAGGCGGGGGTTTCTTTGGGCTCGGCGGCTTTTTTTTCGGCCCAGGGGTTGCGAACGTGTGGTCCCCAGGAGAACAGCAAGCCGGCCAGCACGCGCACGCCGACGTAGCGATCGATGAACTCAGGCCCGACGGCGAAGCTGCCGCCGAACCCGTTTCTGCTCAAGCCGAGCAGGCCGGCGAGCAGCGTGCCTTGGGTGCTGAAGCGCGGGTCTTGCGCGAACTGATAGAGCGCTTCCAGTTGGATGCGAAGCTGATCGGTCGGGTAGTCGTTGTCAGCGCGTCGGAACCAGTAGCTAGCGGCGAGGCCGAGCTGGAAGGCGGCTAGTTGGGGTGGTCGCTCGGGATGCGGCGAAAGGACGAAGCCGAGTGAGCCGTCGAGGTCGAAGGGTCCGTAAGACTGTCCGCCCACGACGTGCAGCGACGTGCGGGCAAAGCCCGGCGGCTCCTGCGCGCCGAAGTTGGCATCGACAAAGTGATGCTGGGCGTGAAGTGCGAGGCGAAAGAAGGGGTCTGTGAGCGGTCGGAAGAAAGGCAGCGGCAGAAGGCGAAGCCGGGCGTAGACCGTCGCGGGTGAGCTGATGGAGAAGAAGCTGGCGTTCTGCTCTCGACCGATGTGTCCGGCGAAAACAGTGCCGACTTCAGCGAGGTCCAGGAAGGTAAGGGAGAGCCTCGCTTGGCCTTGGATATCGAGGAAGGAGCGGTCTTTGTCTGTGCGCAGGGACGACAGAGCAGCGATGTGCAGGCCGATTTCGCCGATGCGAGTGCAGGGAGCGATAAATCCACAGGAAGCGCCGGGCGAAAGCAGGGGGCCGGAGACGGTTGGCGGAGCGTGCGCGAAGGCAGGCCGTGGTGTTGCCAACAAGCCGAGCGTCAGCGTAAGAACGCCGAGCGCCGAGGCGATAGGAGAAAGCAAAGAAGGAAGCACAGCAGGCTCCGGCGGATGGGCAGAGAGATGCGAGGAGAGGCGCGGAAGATATCGAGCAGGCGGGATGCGAACAAGCGCGGAATGGTGAGCGGCCAGGCTGAGCGCGCAAGGCAAACGGGCCCAGTCAGGCATTTGAGCCCGCGCCATCGGGACAGCGGAGCCGACGGGCCGGTGATTTTGTGGCTGGGTTCTTGGGACAGCGGTCCGTCGGGCTGCGGCGGCAAACAAGGCGGCGCAGGCGGCTGGGATCTGCGATAGGCTGCGAGCAAGATGAAGGACGATGCAGTGCCCGCGAGCGGGGGGTACCTTGCGCGCGGGCTTTTGTGGCTGGGTCGAGTAACCAGCCCCGAGACCGAGTCAGGAAAGCGCTTTACGCAGGCGGAAAAGCGGCTGACCGAGCTGTTTGCGCGCCTGGCGGAACATCCGCGCTGGCTGCGCGTGACGGGCGAGCTTCTGCGTCAGGGATCGCTTCTGCGCATCCGTCGGCACGGCGCGATCGAGGCGATCCTGCGGGCGCTGCGCCTGCCGCCTGTGTCGGAAGTCGACGGCCTGCGCGAACAGCTTCGCCGCATGAACGATCAGATCGAAGCGCTGAGCAGCCAGCTTGAGCTGATCGTCGAGCTCTTGGAAAAGCAGGCGCGTGATCTGCACAACGACGAATGCGCTGCGCGCGACGTGCCCGATCCTCCACCAAGCGCGACGCCCGTCGACGCAGGCAAGGGCTAGCGCATGCCGTCGTTTTCTTCTCGCTTCGGGGTTCCGGGGGGCGATGCGACGAGTCGCTGGCACGGCCTAGGCAGCACGCTGCGCACGACGCTCGGCACCTCGGGCAGCGTCGCTCGCGAGGTCGCTTCGGCGCTGCGCGACGGATCGATCAACCCCTATCCCTATCTGCGGCCGATCATCGAGCACGCCTCGGGCATTTCTGAGCCGCCGATCAGCCCGACACCGCATCACGTCGTGTGGACGCGCGGCGCGCTGCGCCTGCTGCGCTATCCATCGCCAAAGCGGCGCTATCGCACGCCGATTCTGTTCGTGTACTCGATGATCAATCGCTGGTACATCCTCGACTTTCTGCCGGGGAAGAGCCTGATCGAGTACCTGACGCGCGCCGGCTTTGACGTGTACGCCATCGACTGGGGCCTTGCCGGTGCCGCCGAGCAGCACATGACCTGGGCGGATCTTCTGGGGACGACGCTGCGGCAGGCGGTGCGCTGGACGCTGCGCGTAAGCGGCGCCGACTCGCTGTCGCTGTACGGATACTGCATGGGCGGCACGGTGAGCTTGGCCTATGCCTCGCTGGTTCCGCAGGGGCTGCGCAACGTCGTCGTGCAGGCGACGCCCGTCGATTTCAGTCAAGGCGGCGTGTACACGCTGTGGACGCAGGAACAGCACTTCAATGTCGACTCGCTGGTCGACGCCTATGGCAACGTGCCGACGCAGGTGTTAGAGAGCGGCTTTTTCGCCGCGGCTCCCGTTCAGCGCTTCACGCGCTGGCTCGATGTCTGTCGCCGCATCCACGACCGCGAATTCGTGACGACGTTTCTCGCCATGGAGCGCTGGGGCGCCGATTCCGTGCCATTCCCCGGCGAGGTGTACCGCAAGTACATCAAGGACTGTTATCAGCACAACCTGTTCTGTCAGAACCGCATGGAAGTCGGGACCGACGTCGTCGACCTGGGCCGCATCCGCTGCCCGCTTCTCAACCTGATCGCCGAGCACGACACCATCGCGCCGCCGCCGATGAGCGAGCCCTTGCCGCGCTTGGTCGGCAGCAGAGACTGTCAGACGCTGCGCTTTCCCGTCGGACACATCGGGCTTTCGGCATCCAGCAAGGCGCCCAAGCAGGTCTGGCCCCAGGTGGCGGCGTGGCTGGCCGAGCGCGCGGCGCCGTACACAAGCGAGCCCGATGCGAGCGCGGCCGACACAGGACAATCGCCATGAGCCACGCCACAGGCGGCGAGACAGCCCAGGTCCGCGAGCGCATCCTGCGCCTGCGCGACGGCCGTCGCATGGCGATCTGCGAAGCGGGCGACCTGCAGGGCGGCACGCCCGTGATCTTTCTGCACGGCAACCCCGGCTCGCGCTTGATGCGGCACCCCGAGGATGCGCAGACGGCGAGCCTGGGCGTGCGGCTGATCGTGCCGGATCGACCGGGCTATGGTCTGTCGGATGCGCAGCCAGGGCGACGGCTGATCGACTATCCCGGCGATCTGGCGCAGCTGGCCGATCAGCTTGGGCTCGATCGCTTTGCGCTGGCTGGTGTCTCGGCGGGAGGGCCCTATGTCGCGGCCTGCGCGCACCAGATCCCGGACCGCCTGGCCGGCGTCGCCATCGTGTCGGGACCGGCGCCGTTTGATCGCCCGGCCAAGCAGGCGCTAGCCGGCGTCAACCGCGACTATCGCAGCGCGTATCGCCTGGCTGCGTGGCCGACCTGGGCGCTGTGGCCGACGATTGCGCTGCACGATCGAGCCGTGCGCAGCGATCCCGGTCGCGCCTTTGCCGCCGTGTATGCCCAGGCCTCGCCCGACGATCAGGCGGTGCTATCGGACCCGCGCATTGCGGCGCAGATCCAGGGCTATCGCCGCGAAGCCAGCCGGCAGGGCGTGCGCGGCTTGGTGCGCGAGGCGCAGATCCTGGTCTCGCCCTGGGGCTTTCGCCTGCACGACATCCGGCCGCGCATTCACCTGTGGTACTGGGACGGCGACAGCATCGTGCCGCCGCAGATGGGCCGCTTTCTGCAGGCGCATATTCCGCACACCGTGCCGCACTTTCTGCCCGGCGGCGGCCACTTTTCGATCTTCAGCCACTGGACGCAGATCCTCACGGCGCTGATCCAGGGCTGAGCGCGGCCCGGTCTGGCTCGGCGGCGGAACGCACGGCCCATCGAGATCGGCTGCGAACGTGGCGACGCGGACCGGCCCGCGTCGTTTCACTGCGCCCGCGCCGCGTAGTCGCCACCGCTGAAACCGGTGCCGCATCGCCGACTCGTGTCGCGCGGACCGCGTCCAGCGTTGTGCCGGTGTGGACTGCAGGGTCTGGGGTCTGGCAACGCGTTGTGCCGGTGCGGACTGCGGGGCGTGGGGTCTGGCAGCGCGTTGTGCGGGTGCGGACTGCAGGGTCTGGGGTCTGGCAGCGCGTTGTGCGGGTGCGGACTACGGGACGTAGGGTCTGGCAACGCGTTGTGCCGGTGCGGACTGCACGATTTCGGGTCTGACAACGCGTTGTGCCGGTGCGGACTGCAGGGTTTGGGGTCTGGCAACGCGTTGTGCGGGTGCGGACTGCAGGGTTTGGGGTCTGGCAACGCGTTGTGCAGGTGCGGACTGCAGAACAAACACGCGGTCGGACCAGTTTGGCCGCTAACCAGGGGCGAATCTAGGGAATTTACGCAGTCAGCGCGAGGGGGGCGCAGCGACCGGCCGCGGGGTCTGTTCGGCGCCTTAGCGGGCGATGGGGGCGTCGGTGGGGATGAGGAAGTCGCGGACGACGGCCATGTGCTGCATGTTGGTGGCGCCGCTGTCGCCCAATGCGGCGGGCGAGATCTCGGCGAGCGGCGAGTAGCGTCGCGTGTCCACCACCAGCCCGCTGTCAAAGGTGCTGGATCCCACAACGGTGGCCGTCTTGTGCGCGTTGAGATCGTCATCGACCAAGACCCAGTCATAGGGCTTGGCGCGCGAAGCATTGGTGTTGCCATTTCCTGTGGCGTCGGCGGGGTAGGGGCCGCTGGTGACCACGGTGCCCGATAGCGCGCCCAGCGCGGCCTCGCTGCGGTTGTCGGTGTTGAAGTCGCCGCCGATGACCACGTAGTCCCCGGCGGGCACCTTGCTTGCGACGTAGCCGACCAGCTCGCTGGCCTCGGCTTTGCGCTTGGACGAGCTAGAGGTCAAGAAGTGAACGCTGACCGCCCACAGATCGATGGAGCCGGGCAGATCGATGCGGGCCCAGGCGAAGTCGCGGTTGGATACCTGCCCGTCGTCCCACTCGCCGGACTCGACGATGGGATAGCGACTGATGACGCCGTTTGGAATCTGCGCGCCGCCCTCGCGGTAGTAGGCGAAGGACGAGCCAAAGGTGCTGTCGACGAAGCCGCGGATGTCGCTGCTGGAATTCGAGAGATAGTTGAACTCTTGAATCATCACCACGTCGGGCTTGATGCCCTGGAAGATGCGAATGCCCTCGCCGGGGTCATAGCTCTGCTTGTTGCCAGAGCTGATGTTGGCGGCCATGAGCCGCAGGCGCTGCGTGGTGCCGAGCCAGAACTCGGGCTCAAAGGCGCCCTGGCGCAGCAGGGCAGCTTGACTTGACTCTTCCTCGGGCTGGCCGCAGGCAGCGACCGAGGCAACCAGGGTGAGCGAGGCGCAAGCCGAGACGAAGCGTACAACCGAGCGACGGAGGAACGACCAGTTCATGACGGACTCCTTGGCGTTGGTTGAATCGCGATGGTCTGTGGTTTGCTGCGCGCTGACAAGGCCTTGCCAGAGCCAGGCTCGACGGGGCACAGTGCCGCTTTTCTGCGCATGAGGGTCTGCGCGGTTTCTTCCGAAAGCGGGCCGCTTCTGCGACGCTTGGTGTGGCTGGGTCCGCGGGCGCAAAAAGCGGATCTTTGTCGCACAGCCGCCCCGGCGGATTGCCTATACTGAGCCCACTTCACAATTCCCCACAGTCTTGCTCGCTGCTATGGGAGGTCGAATGGGTGCCATCACGCTGAAGGTCAATGGGAAGCAGGTGACGGTGGACGCCGCGCCGCGCACGCTCTTGGTCGAGCTATTGCGCGAGCCGCTACAGCTCACCGGGACGCACGTCGGCTGCGACACCAGCCAGTGCGGTTCCTGCACCGTCTTGGTCGACGGTCGCTCGATCAAGGCCTGCACCATGCTCGCCGTCGAGGCCGCCGGGACCGAGGTCACCACCATCGAAGGCCTGGCCCAGGGCGGGCGCCTGCACCCCATGCAAGAGGCGTTTCAGAGCTGCCACGGCCTGCAGTGCGGCTTCTGCACGCCCGGCATGATCCTGTCCGCCGTCGACTGCCTAAAGCAGAACCCCACGGCGGATGAGCGGGACGTTCGCGAGTGGCTGGAGGGCAACATCTGCCGCTGCACCGGCTATCACAACATCGTCAAGGCCGTGCTGAGCTGCCGCGACCGCATGGCACAGTCGAAGGAGGGCTAGTCATGAGCACCACGACGACGCCAACCCCCAAAGGACCGCTGGGCCAGCCGCTTGTGCGCCGCGAAGACCGCCGCTTTATCACCGGCCAGGGCCGTTACACCGATGACATCGTCCTTCCCGGCATGACGCACGCTGCGATCGTGCGGTCGCCGCATGCGCATGCCCGCATCCTGTCGATCGACACGACAGCGGCGCGCCAGGCACCGGGCGTGATCGCGATCTTTACCGGCCAGGATGTCGCGGCGGACAAAGTGGGCGGGCTGCCCTGTGGCTGGCTGGTGAAGAACAAAGATGGCTCGAACATGGTCGAGCCGCCGCACCCGATCCTCGTCGCCGATCGCGCTCGACATGTCGGCGATCAGGTCGCGCTGGTGGTCGCTGAGACGCGGGCCCAGGCACGCGCTGCGCTGTCGCTGATCGCTGTCGAGTACGAGCCCTTGCCAGCCGTGGCTTCGCTGGCTGCGGCACGTGCTGCAGGCGCGGCGCAGGTCTGGGATCAGGCGCCCGGCAACGTCTGTTACGACTGGCATCTGGGCGATCCCACGGCGACGGAGCAGGCGCTGAAAGCCGCGCACCAGATCGTCGAGATCGACGTCTATCACAACCGCCTCATTCCCAACGCCATCGAGCCCCGCTCGGCGATTGGCCAGTACGAGAGCGGCACCGATAGCTACACGCTGTATACGTCCAGCCAGAACCCGCACCTGATTCGCCTGCTGCTCGGCGCGTTCGTGCTGGGCCTGCCCGAGCATCGCCTGCGCGTCGTCGCCCCGGATGTCGGCGGCGGCTTTGGATCCAAGATCTTCCACTACGCCGAAGAGGCGCTGGTGGTCTGGGCGGCGCGCAAAGTCGGTCGCCCGATCAAGTGGACGGCCGAGCGATCCGAGTCGTTTATGAGCGATGCGCACGGCCGCGATGTCCACATGCGGGCTCGCTTGGGCGTCGACAAAGACGGCCGCTTCTTGGGTCTGCACGTGCAGAGCCAGGCCAACCTGGGCGCGTACCTGAGCACGTTTGCTTCGTCGGTACCGACCTATCTTTCGGCGACGCTGATGGCGGGCTGCTACACCACGCCTGCGATCTATGTCGAGGTGAAGTCGATCTTCACCCACACCGTGCCCGTCGACGCTTATCGCGGCGCCGGTCGGCCCGAGGCGGCGTATCTTTTGGAGCGCTTGGTCGACAAAGCAGCGAACGCGCTCGGCATGGATCGCCTGGAGATCCGCCGCAAGAACTTCATCACGCAGTTCCCATACAAGACGCCGGTCGCCCTGGAATACGACTCGGGCGACTACCACGCGACGCTCGATATGGCGCTTGCGGCCGTTGACTATGCCGGGTTCCCGGCGCGGCGCGAGGCATCCCAGGCGCGCGGCAAGCTGCGTGGCATCGGCTTTTCGACGTATGTCGAAGCCTGCGGCATTGCGCCCTCGGCAGTGGCCGGGGCCTTGGGGGCGCGAGCGGGCCTGTATGAATCGGCGACGGTGCGCATGCATCCGACGGGCAGCGTGACGGTCTTTACCGGCACACACAGCCACGGCCAAGGGCACGAGACAACGTTCGCCCAGCTTGTCGCCGAGCAGCTTGGGGTTCCCGTGGACTCGGTCGAGGTCGTTCACGGCGACACCGCGCGCATTCCGTTCGGCATGGGCACGTATGGATCGCGGTCGCTGGCCGTCGGGGGATCGGCGATCGTCAAGGCCACCGACAAGATCATCGCCAAGGGCAAAAAGATCGCCGCGCACCTCTTGGAAGCCGCGGAAGCCGACATCGAATTCAAAAACGGCGCGTTCACCGTCGTCGGGACCAACCGCCAAAAGACGATCGGCGAGGTCGCCTTTACCGCCTATGTGCCGCACAACTACCCGATCGACAAGGTCGAGCCGGGCTTGGAAGAGTCGGCCTTTTACGACCCCAAGAACTTCACGTTCCCGGCGGGCTGCCACGCCATCGAGGTCGAGATTGATCCCGAGACCGGCGTCGTCACGCTGGAAAACGTCGTGGCCGCCGACGACGTCGGCACGATCATAAACCCGCTGATCGTCGACGGGCAGATGCACGGTGGCTTGGCGCAAGGCATCGGTCAGGCGCTCTTTGAAGAGGCGCAGTACGACGAGAGCGGGCAGCTTTTGACCGGCTCTTACTTGAACTACGGCATGCCGCGCGCCGCGGACTTCCCCTTCTTCAAGGTCGGAAACCACGTCACCGCCTGTACACACAATCCACTGGGCGCCAAAGGCGTCGGTGAGGTGGGTGCCATCGGTGTACCGCCGGCCGTGATCAATGCCGTGCTCGATGCGCTGGCTCCGCTGGGCGTGCGCGATATCAGCATGCCGGCGACGCCCGAAAAGATCTGGCGTGCGATCCAGGACGCCAAGGCCAAGGCGCAACACTAACCGGAACCGGAAACGACCAGGGAGAACGAACCATGCGTGACTTCAACTTCCATCGTCCGGCGTCGGTGGCCGAGGCCGTGGGCCTTCTGCGCAAGCACAGCGGCGGCAAGTTCTTGGCGGGCGGGCAGAGCCTGCTGCCTGTCCTCAAGCTGGATATGGCGGACCCCAGCGACCTGATCTCGCTGTCCGGCATCGCCGAGCTTCGCGGCATCCGCGTCGAGGGCAACACGCTGATCATCGGTGCGGGCATGCGCCATGCCGAGGTGGCCCAGTCGCCCGAGGTACAGCGCACGATTCCCGGCCTGGCGCGCTTGGCCGATCACATCGGGGATGCGCAGGTGAGAAACCGCGGCACACTCGGTGGCTCGCTGGCGCACGCCGATCCGGCGGCCGATTATCCCGCGGCCATCGTGGCGCTGAACGGGACGGTGCAGACCGACCGCCGCACGATCGCGGCCGATGACTTCTTTACCGGGCTGTTTGAGACGGCGCTGCGGCCCGACGAAGTCATCACCGCAGTGCGCTTCCCAGTTCCGACGCGCTGCGCCTATGCCAAGTTTGGCAGCCATGCATCGAAGTACGCGCTGGTCGGCGTGATGGTGGCCAAGACCGCAGACGGCGTGCGTGTGGCGGTGACGGGCGCGGGGCCCTATGCCTTTCGCGCAGCAGCGCTGGAAACGGCGCTGGGTCAGAGCTTCAGCGTCGCCGCCATCGAGGCGCTGGGGGAAAACCTGGGCGTGCGCGCCGACGATCTGAACAACACCGCGGAAGCCAGTGGCGCCTATCGCAAGCACCTGATCGCGGTCCTGGCCAAGCGCGCAGTCGCGGCGTGCCTGTAGCTCACGGCGCATGACTTCCCGCGATACGCCGCAGTCCGTCGATGAGGTCGTTGCGCGGCTGGCCGAAGGTCGCTATGTGGCGGATCGCGATCTCGCGACCGTGATCTTCCTGGCGCTGCGCTTGGGGCGGCCTCTGCTTTTGGAAGGCGAGGCCGGCGTGGGCAAGACCGAAGTCGGCAAGGTGCTGGCCCTGGTCCTCGGTCGCCGCTTGATCCGCTTGCAGTGTTACGAGGGGCTGGATGTCGCGGCGGCGCTGTACGAGTGGGACTATGCGCGGCAGATGCTGGCGATTCGCTTGGCGGAAGCCGCGGGCGAGCACGATCGCGATCGCATCAGCGCCGATCTGTTTTCGCCGCGCTATCTGGTGAAGCGGCCCTTGCTGCAGGCGTTAGAGCCCGCTTCCGCCAGCGAGAGCGGCCCGCCCGTCTTGCTGATTGACGAGGTCGATCGCGCGGATGAGCCCTTCGAGGCGTTTCTGCTCGAAATTCTTTCCGACTTTCAGGTGACGATTCCCGAGCTGGGTACGCTGCGCGCCGAGCGACCGCCGATCACGATCCTGACCTCGAATCGCACGCGCGAGATCCACGACGCGCTTAAGCGTCGCTGCCTGTATCACTTTCTGGGCTATCCCAGCGCCGAGCGCGAGCTAGCCATCGTGCGCGAGCGAGTGCCCGAGGCAGGTGAGCGCTTGAGTCAGCAGGTGGTGTCCGTGGTGCAGCGTCTGCGCAGTGCCGATCTGTTCAAGCCGCCCGGCGTGGCCGAGACCCTAGACTGGGTGCAGGCCCTGCTGTCGCTTCATCGCACGCAGCTAGACGGCCCGACGCTGCACAGCACGCTTGGCGCGGTGCTCAAGTACCAAGACGATATCGCCAAGGTAAAAGGCCCGCTCGCGCAGCAGATCCTCACCGAGGCGCAGGCGCTGTCGCCGGCATGATCATGCTGGTGCTCTGGGCCCAGGGCGCGCCGGCCTCGAAACCGTGAATCGTGGAGGGAGCTATGTCCTACGCCATCTTCCGCCTGACGCCGCAGCACATCACGGAATTTCGCGCGCTCAACAAGCTCTATGCGGACGCATTCCACGATCCGGCTGCCTACCTGGGCGAGCCGCCGTCGGACGAGTATGTCCGCGAGCTGTTGTCCCAGAGCCACGTTGTGCAGCTTGTCGCCATGGACGGCGAGTCGGTCGTCGCTGCGCTGTCCGCCTACGTGCTGGCCAAGCACGAGCGGGCCCGGGCAGAGGCGTATATCTATGACCTCGCCGTCTCGGAGAGCCATCGCCGACAGGGCATCGCCACCGCACTCATCGACGCGCTCAAACCCATCGCGCGGCAGCAAGGAGCCTGGGTGATCTTTGTGCAGGCCGACCCGCCTGACGAGCCGGCTGTCGCGCTGTACAGCAAGCTCGGCACGCGCGAAGAAGTCCTGCACTTCGATCTGCCCATCGAGTAGGGCCGCGAACCCGTTAAGAATGCGGCGCTTACTGGGCGCTTGTAGCGGCTTCGCTGGCGCTGGGCTCGTCGGGCTTCTTGCGGAACAGCAGCCACAGCGAGGCGGGCAGCGCCGTGAAGTCGGCGATCATCGACAGCACAAAGGCCAGCGAAGACAAGATGCCGAACTGGCGAATCGGTGGCAGCGTTGCCAGCGCAAAGGCCAGGAAGCCTCCCGCGTTGATGAGCGTCGCGAACAAGATCGCGCGCCCCGACACCAGCAGCGTGTGACGCAGCGCCTGCTCGACCGTGCCGTCTTTTCGACCCTCTTGGAAGTGATAGAAAAAGTGAATCTGGTCGTTCTCTGACGTACCGAGCACCGTCGTCGCAATGAGGATGGTCGCGACGTTTAGGAAGATGCCGGTGCCGCGCATGATCAAGAACATCACCAAGATCGCGAAGAACGACGGGATCATCGCCATGATGCGAGCGATGCCGGATCGGAACACCAGCAGGAAGGTGACGAAGATGATGGCGACCGTGAGCTCAAAGCTCTCGACCAGCGTCGGCACCATGTGGTGCGAGATCTTTGCCTGCAGCGGCGCCAAGCCCACGGCGCGGATGGTGTAGTCGGAAAAGATCGGGTGTCGCGCTTTGACCTCGGCAAACGTCTTGAGCAAGCGCGCGTTGAGCGCCGTAAAGCTCTCGTAGTCGTCGGCTGCTGTCACGACTGCCAAGTACGTCTGCGACAGGTTGCCCTTGTCGACGAACTTTTCCATCATCGGCTCGCGCGGCAGCATGAGCTCGAAGTCATCGCTGATCTTTTCCAGCGCTTCGTCGTCCGTCGGCAGCGCGTCGGGCTTGCCCGCGACATAGCGCAGCGTGCGCAAGATCGTGACCAAGCTGGTGACACTGCCCACGCCTGGCATGCGGTCGATCGCTGTGTGCAGATCGTCGAGGGCGCGCAGCATTTCTTTCTTGCTGACTGCGCCCAGCGTGCGCTTGGCCTGCTGCGCTTCCTCGGTCGGGCGCAGCCACAGCGTCGTCACCGACAGGCCGCCTAGCTGCTTGCCGAGCTCTTTGGTGTTCTTGTACAGGTCCGAGTCATGCGGGATGTACTCGACGGGATTCGTCTGCAAGTACATCGGTGCGATGCCCGCCGGCTTCATCCCAAACAGCGCAACAGCACCCGCCGCCGACAGGGCCAGCGAGCCCAGGACCAGCAGCCAGCGATAGCGGTACGTGAACCGCGGCAGAAAGGTGACCAGATCCAGGTACCACTTGGCGCCGATCTTCGTTTCTTGCTGCGTCGGCGTCTTGAGGATCTTCTGCAGCGCCGGGAACAGCGTAAAGACGGCCAGCCACGTCAGAAACAGGCCAACTGCGACCCACAGACCCATCTCGCGGATCGGGCGAATCTTGGACACGGCCAGCGCTGCGAAGCCCACGGCCGCAGCAAAGATCGACGCTGTACAGGCCAGGAACTTGTTGCACAGCGCAAAGATCTGGTGATCGTCGACGGTTGTGCCCTCTGGCTGATCGACGAAGCGCGAGTGCAGGTACACCAGCGTGGCCGTGCAGGTGATGAGGATGGTCATCGGCACCACCTGCGACACGATGGTGAATACGCCTCCGGTCAGTCCGACGAAGCCGACGGTGAACGCGGCCGAGACACCCAGCGTGACGACAAACGCCAAGAGCGCCCGCCACGATCGGTACAGCGCGACGTTGAGCACGATGACGAACAGGAAGAACAGCGGGAAGTAACGCATGCCGGTCTCGCGCGTGTCGCGATCCAGATAGGCATGCACGTACGACTGACCGACCTTGCGCAGGCGCAGCAGCGGTGCCGGGCTTTTTTCGATGGGGGCCAGCACGGCATCGACCTGTTCCAGAAGCAGGCGGCGATCGTTGGCGCTCTGGTTGGCCAGCACCACCGGGATGCTGAGGAAGTGTTCGCCGACCAAGCCCTGACGCTTGAAGATCTCGCTGCCCATCGCGAACTTCTTGAACGCGGCTGCGGTCTCGGGCGTGGGCTCAAAGCCAGCTTTGGCCCGACGGAAAATGCCCAGCGCCGAGTTCGTCGAGACGCGGTCGATCTTGGCCAAGCTGGCTTCCAGATCGATCAGGCGGCGCAGCACGTCCGGCGCGAACGGATCGTCGGCTTCGGCCCACAAGATGACGTACTCGGCGGAGCCAAAGACGCCCTCGAACTGCCGCGTCGCGCGATAGTCGTCGTCGCTCTCTAGAATCAGGCGATCCGGCGCGTTGTCCTGCGGCACTTGGATCGCGAAGTACACCGCGGGGCCCAGAAGCAGCGCATAGATCGCCACGACCAGCCAGCGGAAGCGCACCACCGCGCGAAACACCGAACGTAAGAACTTCGATTGCGTGTCTGCCATATCACTGCGCTAGTTTTCGACGAGCCTACGCGCTTCGCGCCGACGTGAAAACCAAAATCAGGCACGGCGTGGGTGCGGCTGGCTGGCTGTCTGAAGCGATTGCATCCGGCAGAGTGGTGGGGACGGAGCGATGCAGCGACTGGATGCTGCGGCAAGAAACAGAGGAGGGGAGCGACGCGTACGCGGAGGCCGAGCCGCAGCGCGTGCCGGCTGCAGCGCGTGCCCGTTACATCGCTTCTTTGTTGCTGCGGCGCAGCTCGTCGAGCTCGTCGAAGAAGCGGTTCGCCGTGCCGGTATAGGTGGTCAGCGATTCCAGCAACAGGCCCGCGAGCTGATGGTTTTCAAGTCGCAGTGCATCGTAGTAGCGCTGCCGCTCGATGCTGTGGACGATGGCCGGCGGGTATCCATCGCGCAAGAGGCTCAAGTTCATGAGCAGTCGACCGACCTTGCCGCTGTTCTTGGTCCACGGATAGATCGACATCAAGCGATAGTGCAGGCCCGCGGCGCGGATCATCGGGTGCTGCTGCTCGACCTCTTCCTCGTCGAGCCACTCGCAGAGCTTGCGCATACGCAGGGGGATTTTGTCCGGCGTCGCAATCTCGTGGTAGTAGGCGCGGTGCAGCGGGTTGTCTTTGCGGTACGGGTTGCCCTTGGACTTGTCTTCGGGCGTCAGGATCTCGTGGATCTGTTTGATCAGCTCCAGCGTGACCAAGCCCGCCTTCTTCTTGATCAAGGCCTGCTTGGCTGCCTCTTCCTTGACGAAGTCGATGGCCGCCTTGTGGTTGCGAATCTCTTCGTACAGATTCACCAGGCTGACGTCCGAGATGATCTTGCGATCGAGCGCGTCGCGGATCTCGTTGTACGAGAGCACGACGCCTTCCAGCGCGTTGTCGTGATAGATCCAGCCAATGTCGATCTTTTCGTGAAATGCGTCGATGATGCGAGGGTCCTCAGCTTGCCGACGCCCACGGAGGGTTTCCAGCTTGGCGTCTAGCTCGAAGAATCGGCTCTCCTCCATGTAGCGGCTCTCCTGAATCGACGATGCGAATAGGCTGCGTTATCAGCCACACCGACTGCCTAGAACCAAGCCGAGTAGCATGCACAGCTTGGTCGTCCGCAGATGCTATCCCGGTCCTGCGTTCGAAACAACCAGAATCTGTGTGGTTGCGGCAGCTTAGTTGCGCGCAGGCAGAGCCGGGGGCGCGTCTCTGAATGAGGGAACTGGGCCGTGTCGCGCGGCCGGTTCGCTTCGCGTGCAGCGTCCACGCTGAAGATTTCCGTCGCTGCCGCTCGTGGCGACGCAGGGAGGGCAACTTGCCGTACCATGGGCGAAGCATGCGCAGCATTCACACTCTCCCTCGTACGACTCTGCTTTTCTTTTCGCTTGGGCTTGCGTTCGCGAGCGCACTTGCCGGATGCGATGTTCGCAAGCGCTGCACGCCCCTTTCCGCCTCGCCCAACTATGCCGACAAGGCGAGCTGGGCGTGTCGTCCCGATGTCAGCGGCGATGCGTGTGACGGCAACCTCACGGCCGTCGAGGTGCTGCCCAACGGGCTGACCGAGATCGTCCAGCATCAGCCGGCCGCCTCTCCCAAGATCGACTGCTTCTATATCTATCCGACCGTCGATCTCAATCCGCTTCCGGGCCTGCATCAGGACATCCAGGACAAGGCGGCGCCGTACAAGACCATCGGTATCCAAGCGGCGAGGCTTTCCGAAGTCTGCCGCGTCTTTGCGCCCCTGTATCGTCAGGTGACGATCGGGACCTATCTATCGTCAGCCGACGAGCGCTCGCTGTGTTTCGATGTCGCGTACGACGACGTCCACCGCGCGTTCGAGCAGTACCTGCAGAACGACAACCAGGGGCGTGGTTTTGTGATCTATGGCCACTCGCAGGGCGCGCAGATCACAAGCCGCTTGGTGCGCGAGCGCATCGAGACAGATCCTGCCGTACGCGCTCGGCTGGTTGCGGCGCTGCCGATTGGCTGGCTGATCGGCACCGACGCTGCGGGCAGCACAGGGGGCAGCTTCAAGAGCATCCCGGTCTGCAAGACAAAGTCTCAGATCGGCTGCGTCATGGGCTATCGCACGTACGCAGCGGGGAACCCATTTCCAACGGATGCCGGCGACTATCGCGAGGGGGCGGCAGGCGTCTGCACGCTGCCACCGGACCCAGCGCTTGCCCAGACGACGCTTTCGCGATCGTTCTTTCCGTCGGACTTGGACAGCGGCGGCAAGTTCCCCGCCAGCATCGCCAGCCAAGCTCCCTACGTCTTGTATCGCCGCATGTACAAGGCGCGCTGCATCAGCCAAGGCGACATGAAAGGGATGGAGATCGCGTTGGCCGCTGAAGTCGGCGATGCGCGACAGAACCCGCTCGATTTCTCTAGTCTGATCCTGTCGAGCACCAACGGTACGCACGTCCTTGATGTGCAGTTCACCGAGGGGGACCTCATCGATACGATCGCTGCCAAGGCCGCTGCGTACGCGCCGTAGACTGCTTCAAGCCATCGGCTAGACGGGCACACTGCGGACGCGCCAGATGCGATCGGCGTACTCGCGGATCGAGCGGTCCGACGAAAAGTGGCCAACGTGGGCGATGTTGAGGATGGCCATGCGAGCCCAGCGCGAAGGCTCGCGCCACGTCTCAGCAACGCGAGCTTGGCAGGCGGCGTAGGCATCGAAGTCGGCCAGGACAAAGAACTCATCACCCAGCGGCTGACCGGCGTGCGTGACTCCGGCGATGCCTGCTTCCGTTCCGGGCGGCAGCAGCGCATCCAAAAGAGGGTGGAAGCGCGCCGGGTCGTCGTACGAAAAGAAGCCCGAGCGAATCAGATCGATCGCGCTGCGCAGCATCGGGCTTTGGCGATAGCTATCCCACGGGTTGTAGTGCGGTCGCCGGGCTGTCACTTGATCGGCAGTCAGGCCGAACAGAAAGAAGTTGTCGGCCCCGACGCGCTCGCGGATCTCGATGTTGGCGCCGTCCAGCGTGCCGATGGTCAGTGCGCCGTTCATCGACAGCTTCATGTTGCCGGTGCCCGAGGCCTCAAGGCCCGCGGTCGAGATCTGCTCGCTGAGATCCGCGGCGGGAATCATGCGCTCGGCGAGCGACACGCGATAGTTGGCGAGGAACACGACCTTCAGCGCATCGGCCACGTGACGGTCGCGGTTTACGACGTCAGCCACCGCGTTGATCAAGCGGATGATCAGCTTGGCCCGCGTATAGCCCGGCGCGGCCTTGGCCCCGAACAGCGCAACCCGGCGAATGGGCGGCAGGCTGCCCTTTTCGTTCGCTCCGGCTTTGATCTGCTGATAGAGCACGATCAGGTGCAGCACATTGAGAAGCTGGCGCTTGTACTCGTGCAGGCGCTTGATCTGCACGTCGAACAGCCCCGTCGGATCGACCGACACATGATTGTGCTGGCGGATGTACGCCGAGAGCGCCCGCTTGTGTTCCAGCTTGATGGCAAAGAACTCGCTGTGCAGGCTGGGATCGTCGGCAAACTCGGCCAGCTTGGAAAGCTGTTCTAGGTCGCGCTGCCAGCTGGTACCGATGCGTCGACTGATGACGCGCGACAGCGATGGGTTGCACTGCATCAACCAGCGGCGCGGCGTTACGCCGTTTGTGATGTTGGTGAAGCGCTCGGGATAAAGCTGCGCGAATTCCGGCAAAAGGGACTGCTTCAAGAGCTGGCTGTGCAGCGCTGCCACGCCATTTACCGAGTGCGAACCGACCGTCGCCAGGTACGCCATGCGCACCGACTTATACGGCCGTTCTTGAATCAGCGACATGCGCTCCATGCGTCCGGGATCCGTTGGGCTGGCCGTCCACACCTGGCGCAGGAAGCGATGGTTGATCTCATAGATGATCTGCAGGTGACGCGGCAGAAGTCGCCCCAGAAGCTCGACGCTCCAGTGCTCTAGCGCCTCGGGCAACAGCGTGTGATTGGTGTACGCGATGCAAGCCGTTGTGATCTCCCACGCTTCGTCCCAGGGCAGGCCGTATACGTCGACCAAAAGCCGCATGAGCTCGGGAATCGCGATCGCTGGGTGCGTGTCGTTGAGCTGAATCGCCGCTTTGTCCGGCAGGGCACGCAGGCGCGCCAGCAGCGCAACGCGATCTTGTTGCACGCCGGCATCGGCTAGATGGCGCCGCAGAAGATCGGCGATCGAGCACGCGACAAAGAAGTACTGCTGCTTCAAGCGCAGCTCTTTGCCGACGATCAAAAGGTCGTTGGGGTACAGCACCTTGCTGATGCTCTCGCTGGCGTTCTTGTCGAACACAGCGCGCTCGTAGTCGCCCGCGTTGAACACCGACAGATCGAACTCTTCGCTGGCCCGCGCGCCCCACAGGCGCAGCGTGTTGACGTTGCCGCTGCCGAAGCCTGCGATCGGCATGTCGTACGGCACGCCCAGCACGCTCGTCGTTTCGACCCAGCGCACGCGCGGCTGTCCGTCGCCATTCTGCACGGTCTCGGTGTGGCCATAGAAGTGGACGTGCTGCGTGTATTCCGGTCGCGGCACTTCCCAGGGGTTGCCCATGCGCAGCCACTCTTCTGGTCGCTCGATCTGCGCGCCGTTGCGGATCACCTGATCGAAGATGCCGAACTCGTAGCGAATGCCGTAGCCATAGCCAGGGATCGACAGCGTCGCCATGCTGTCCAGGTAACAGGCCGCGAGGCGTCCCAGGCCGCCGTTGCCCAGGCCCGCGTCGCGCTCTTGTTCCAGGATGTCGCCCAGCGCCAGCCCCATCTGGCGCAGCACCGTCTCGGTCTGGTCCAGCATGCCCAGGTTGAACAGGTTGTTGCGCAGCGCTCGCCCCAGCAGAAACTCGGCCGACAGGTAGTACACGCGCTTGGCATCGTCGGCGCGATAGGCTTCTTGCGTGCGAATCCAGCGCGCCGTCATGCGGTCGCGCGCGGTCAAGGACAGCGCCAAAAAGCGATCGTGCGGTGTCGCGTGGCGATCGTCTTTGCCAATCGTGTAGCGCAGGTGATCGATAAATGCGTGGCGGATGCCCTCGGGCAGCATCGACGTGCGGTCATCTTCGACCTCGATGACGATCGACGGCGGCAGAGAAGTCGTGCTGGGCGCCTGCACGGCCTGCGTGCCGTTTCCTGAAACGAGATCAGCCTCGGGACTTGGGGGGGACGGACGCTGCGCCGCAGCGCTGGCTTCATCGGAACCGGACATGGCCGCATCCTATCAAACCGTCGACAGCCCGCGGCGGCGATGTCGAGCCCGTACCCGACGAACAACGGACCCGCCCGACGATCCGTTGCTGGGTACACAGGCCCAGCGATCCATCTGCCAGCGCCAGCCGATGATCCGAGACCCCGCGTGTCTGCGATTCTCACTCGAACTTGCTACGTATCGACTGTAGACGTATAGGCTGCATCGAGCCGGTCTATGAGCCAACAATCCCACGATCTGGATCTCTTCGAGAGAGCCTCTTCTGCGCGAGCCGTGGCCCACTCCCTCGCCGCTCCCCGCGCGGTGAAGAAAGGCGCTGAGAGTCCTTTTGCCGACGGCAAGCTCCCCTGGTACCGCGTGGAGACAGGCTCACGGGAAGCACAGTTCGACGAGATCCAGCGCGCATTGGCCCCCCACCTTCGGCACGTCGCGGCAGATGCCTTGGTGGCGGACGGCGATTCCTTGGCGCTGCTGCGACGGCTTCCCGCCCACTCGGTCTCGCTGATCCTCGATGACCCGCCGTATCACGCGACAAAGAAAGGCAATATCCACGGTGATACAGCCTTCGATACCGATCAGCAGTACCTAGACTGGATGGCCCAATACGCAATCGAATGGCGCCGTGTCCTGAAGACGAACGGTTCATTGTTTTGCTTTTGCGATTCTTCCATGGCAGCTCGCTTAGAAGTGCTTTTTTCGTCTCATTTCAACGTCCTTTCGCACGTCGTATGGACGAAGCCCAACGACCCAGGATTTGATGGCTGGAAGGGCAAGATGAAGAAAGAAGCACTGCGCCAATGGTATCCACATTCTGAGCGGATTTTATTCGCCGAGCCAGCGGTAGATGGCAACCTTGGGCGCTCGCCTTTCGCCCAATTCTTGCGGGAGGTCCGTCTGCAGTCCGGGTTATCACAGCATCTGCTGACGGAGCTAATTGGGGCCTATGGCAAGGTGAACCATGGCGGTGCCGTATCGAACTGGGAAACCGGAAGAAACACGCCGAGTCGAGAGCAATACGAGCGGATGTGTGCAGCGTTCATCGGTACCGGGAATATCGATTTCGAACTGCCGCAATACGAGGATGCTGTACGCGTTTTTAATATGGACGCATCGAAAGAGTTCACCGACATATGGACATTTCCCTCTGTTCGCCCGTACAAGGGGAAGCATCCAGCCGAAAAACCAGCGGCCCTGTTAGAACACGCCATCGAAGCGACGACACGGCCCGGCGATATCGTTCTGGACTGTCACGCAGGCTCGGGCAGCACCGCGATCGCCGCCCTTGCGCTCAAACGTCGCACGATCGCGATGGAAATCGACCCAAGGTGGGCATCGTCGATAGCGAAGTGGATCCACGCGTTGAAGCGTTGATCTGAGCGCAGAGCGGGCTCGCTCTGTGCAGGCTGGATTGCGCAGCATCGCACGCCGTCGCTGGCTGCTGCGCGTCGGGGGGGCTTTGCAGGGTTGGGCGGACGCCCTTGGTTCGTGGCTACGAGCCGCTGCGGGACGAGAGTTGGCTGCGTAGGAGCTGGGCTTGTTGCTTGGCGATGCGCAGGGCGCCGCCGATCTGCAAGCCCAGCCAGCCCAGGCGCTGCTGCAGCTGGACTTCAATCTGCTGCATGGGATCCGCGGCGCCCGGATCTTGGCTGGACGAACAGCCGAGGCGGGTCTCTAGCTCGGACACGCGATCCTGCGCGGCCTTGAGGGCTTGCGTCAGCGTGGCGGTCTGCCGCAGCGCGCTCGCTCGGGCTCCATCGACCACGGTCTGCCAGTAGCGCTCGACGAGCTCGGGCGTGATCGTCACCGGCTCGACGGGCTTGCGGAACACGGTGAAGCAGTCGTGGTCCTTGGGCCCCCAGTCGAGGAGCTGCTGCTCGACGACCTGCATGCCGAAGCGCTCGCACATGCGAGCAAAGATCTCGCGCGAGTTGAAGTTTCGCCAGCCTTGGACATCGCGGAAGTCTTTGCCGAAGGCTTCCATGCAGTTCGAGTGGTGGATGAAGCCATAGCCACCAGGGCGCAGGATGCGCGCGAACTCTTTGACATAGGCCTGAACGATCGCCAGGTCGAAGTGAACCATGGCGTCGAACGAATAGACGAAGCTCACCGAGACATCACCGATGTCACAGAGGTCGTAGCCACTGGTCTTGACGAAGGCGAAGCGGTCGCCGCGGAAGCGCTTCTTACAGAACTCGATGTTCTCGCCGTTGACGTCGACCAGCGTGACCTTCTGCGACAGGGGGCTCAGCATGGCCGTGTTGCGACCGTGGCCGCAGGCCAGATCCACCGAGTGGCTGTAATCGATGTCGTACTTCGACAAGAGCGGCCAGATCTGCGTCGACCACTGCCGGTGCATATCGGCCTCGGCGGGCAGGTGATAGGCCTCTAGGACATCGTCCCCCCAGAGGAACGCTTCGTCGCTGACAATGGCATCTAGGTTTTTGCTGCGGGCGGCTTGGGCGGGCATGTATCTCGACTCCTTCGGAAACGTCTGAAGCCGGACTCAAGAAATACCGGCGACAGACCGCGCATAAGTTCGCGGACCCTACCGCGGCGCCGGCCCAGACACAATGCCCAAGCGCGGGCCGCGCGATCCAGGCAGGCGGCCTCTGCGGGCTATAAGACGTGGGGCGCCGTCCGCTTCGTCGGAAATCAGCGCCCGACGGCCAGGTGGGCCCCCATGGGCGCCCAGTGCAGCCTGGGCCTGGGCCTGGGCCCGTCGCGTCTTTTCGGCGGCGGTTCATCCGCGTGCCATCGGACCGAGGCTGAGCCGCGGTGCGCGGACGGTGGCGGCGCTCGGTGGCGCAGTGCTTGCTGTGCATCGCTGGAAACGTCGTCCGCGCTGGGGGCAAGCGGTTTCTCGTCGCGGGGTCGACTCAGCCACAGGAAGTTGCGATGGAGACGGTTGGCAAATATCGCATTTCGCGCCAGTTGGGGCAGGGCGGCATGGGCGCGGTGTATGAAGCATTCGATGACAAGATCAAGAATCGAATCGCGATCAAAATATTAAAAGCAGAATATGCCAATAATGTGCAGGTCATCATGCGCTTTATCAATGAAGCGCAGATCGCGAACAGCGTCAGCCACCCTGGGATCGTGAAGATCTTTGACCATGGCTACCTGCCGAGCGGCGAGGCCTATCTGTGCATGGAATTCGTCGCCGGTCAGTCGCTGCGCGAGCGCATGCGCAGCGGCTGCAGCGAAGAGGAAGTCGTGCGCTGGGGACGGCAGATTGCATCGGCGCTGGCGGCAGTACACCAGGTTGGTGTGGTCCACCGCGATCTGAAGCCCGACAACCTGATGCTGACCGCCGATCCCGATATCCCCGGTGGCGAGCGCATCAAGGTGTTGGACTTTGGTATTGCCCGCATCGTTCGGCCACAAGATGGTGCGGATCCCGTCCAAATGACGGCAACCGGGATGCTGATTGGCACACCGAGTTATATGTCTCCCGAGCAATGTAGCAATGCAAAAAACAGCGACGAAAAGACGGATGCATATGCGCTTGGCGTGATCTTTTATGAGATGTTGTGTGGCACTCCGCCATTTGTGGCGAAACAAAGCGTCGATGCAACGGACAAAGGGCCACTGGCCGGTGGCTTCGTTGAGATTCTGTATCAGCACTTGCATGCAGAGCCGACCTGGCTCTTGAAGCGACGGCCGGATGTGTCCCCGGAATTGGCCGAGCTGATCCATCGCTTGCTGTCCAAGGCGGCGAGTGAGCGGCCCAACATGGCGGAGCTCTTGGCGGCGCTCGATGCCCTGCCGACCCCAAGCTCGGTCAAGCGTCCGTCTCGGCAAGGCCTGGTGCCAGCCATGCGCACGCCGCTTACGGGGGTTGAGCAGCGCGGTCCGCTGGATGAGCGGACGCCGCAGCGGCTGCTTGGGCGCGTGCTGGTGGCGGCGCTTGCTGTCGTGGTGTTGGCGCTGGGCCTCCTCGGTGTGCTCTGGCCGCGTCGAGGGGGGGAGGCGGCGCGCTTGCAAGCCGGTGTGCCAACGGCTGGCGCACGCCCGGCGGCGGGTGCCGAGGACAGCGCAGAGCCAGCGGGCGGGGCGGTGGCCGAGACTGCGTCGCGTCCATCCACGACCGAGGCAGCCGGCGATGCCAAAAAAGCATCCGAGCGCCAGGCCGAGCCCCGGCCCAGCAAGCCCAGCGACAAGCCCAGCGACAGGCACAGCGGCAAGCTCGGCGGAGTGCGTGCCGCGAAAGACAAGACGGACAAGGCCGAAAAGGCCGAAAAGGGGCGCCGGGGCCGCAGGTCGGGTGGCTCGCCTTCGCCGGGGGACCTCGACGGCAGCGACGGTCTGAGCCCGCTTCTGCGCGCCGAGGCCAGCTATGAGCAGGGCCAGTACGAGCAGGCGCTGCGCGGGCTGAAGTCGGTGGTGGCAAGCGGCGAGCTTTCGGTGTCTGAGACGCAAAAGACGTGGCTCTTGATCGGCCGTGCCGCCTGCCGGACCGGTCAGCTTGCCGACGCGGCCAAGGCCTTCCGCAGCCTGGACAGCACCCCGTCGCGATACGAGCAAGCCCAGGTGGTCACCGACTGCCGCAAGCAGAAGCGGCGCTGCGGCGCGGGCGAGACCAGCGAGTTTTGCCGCCGCTTATCGACAGAAGCCGATCTGGATATGCAGGAAAAAATGAATCGAACGCTGCGCAATCCGTTTTAGGAAATACCGCGGTATGTTGATAATTAGATTATACCCATAAACGGCGGCGTAGGCTGCGCGACAGCAACAGGGCGACAAAGAAGGGGGCACCGATGCTGGCCGTTAGCACTCCGACGGGTAACACGGCCGGGCGAAACATCACCTGGGCCAGCGTGTCACACAGCACCAGGAAGCTGGCGCCGCACAGCGCCGAGGTCGGCAGAAGCAGACGGTGATCGGCGCCGACCAAGCCGCGCAGCGTGTGTGGCACCAGCAGCCCGACAAAGCCGATGGGCCCGGCCACCGAGACCACGGCGGCCACCGCGAGCGACGCCGCCAGATAGACGACGCGCGTCGCCCGTCGCACATCGACCCCGAGGCCGGCCGCGGCATCGCTGCCCGCTGACAGCGCATTCAGATCGCGGGCATGGGGCCACAAGAGCAGCATGGCAAACAGCACGGGCACCGCCATGCGCAGCACCAGGTCATAGCGCATCACGTCGAGGTCGCCCATCTGCCAGCGCACGATGCGATAGGTCTCGGCAAAGTCGGCGGTGTACAGCACGGCGGTGATCAGGGCTCCGGCCAGGAGGGCCAAGGTGACGCCTGACAAGAGCAGCGTCGACGGACCGGCGCTGCCGCGCTCGCCCACCACATAGACCAAGGCGACAACGGCGATGGCGCCGGCCAGAGCGCAGCCCGAAAGCGCGAACTCTCCGAGTGGCTGGCCGAAAAGCTGCAGCGATTCCCAGCCGAGGCGAATGGCGAGCACCGCCCCCAGCGAGCTTCCCGACGAGACCCCGAGAGTAAATGGGTCAGCGAGGGGGTTGCGCAGCAGTGCTTGGAATGCGACGCCTGCGATGGACAAGCCGGCACCGGCCAGAGCCGCGGCAAGGACGCGCGGAATGCGGCCATAAAGCAGCACGCGGGCGGCTGGACTGTGCTGCCAGGGCTGCTTTGCCAAGGCGGCATCAAGCAGGCTGCGCAGCACGCTGATATCGGATGAACCAAACAACGGCGCGAGAGCCAGCACGACCAAGAGCAGCGCGGCGCTGAGCAGAAGCAAGCGGCGGAAGCGCTGGCTGCTCGTCGATAGTGCGGGGGGCTCGGCAACGCGTGAGGAGGACAGGCCGCTCATGTCGGGATCACATAGGGCACGCCGCTGGGCAGAGTGCCGAAGTGAAGCTGCACGCCGAGCAGCGGACCGGCTTGCTCTAGCACGTGCATGGTGGGGCCGGATAGGCGCAGCTCTCCGTCGTGGAGCAGCAGGGAGCGCTGGGCGAAGCGGCTGGCAAGGTTGAGATCGTGGGTGGCAAACACCAGCGCTTTGCCGCGGGCGCAGATGCCATGCATGGCCTGTCCCAACGCCAGCGCATGCGCGGGGTCCAAGCCAGCGGTCGGCTCGTCGAGCAAGATCAGCGGCGTGTCCTGGGCCAGCGCCTGCGCCAAGAGCACGCGGCGACGTTCGCCTCCCGAGAGCTGGTTGAAGGGACGCTGGCGCAGGTTGACCACGTCGGTGGCCACCATCGCGGCCTCAGCGGCGCGCAGATCGTCGGCGCTTTCAAACGGCGTGCGCGAGCGCGCATAGCGACCCATCAGCACGACTTCGAGCGCGGTGAAGGGGAAGACGTGCGTACACTCTTGCGGCAAGTAGGCGACCGAGCGAGCAATGGCGGCGCGGTTCTGCCCGTCGAGATCGCGTCCGTCGATGCGCACGCGACCGCCGCTGAGCCGCAAAAGGCCAGCGCAGAGCTTGAGCAGCGTCGACTTGCCGGCGCCGTTTTCGCCGAGCAGACAGATCGCTTCCCCCGCGGCCACCGACAGGCTGAGCTGGCGCAACACCACCTTGCTGCCATATCGGAAGCTGGCTGCGTCAAGCTGCAAGAGCTGCGCTGCCGCCTGAGGTGGCGTCGCTGTCGACGGGGGAGGGGACATCTGCGCCGCACTATAGCAAAACGCGAGCTCGGCACAGCGCATGGTTCTGGACGTGATCGGGCGCCCCGCGACGCAGGCGACGGTTGCTAGGGCATGGCACGGGGGCGATGCATGCTGGGTGGGCTAGCACGCTCCGTTCATGTGAGCGACGCGATACACTGGGCCTTGCAGACACGAGGAGCGCCGATGACAACCGCAGCAGGCCTGCCCCCAGGACCGGTTACGACGCCTTTGCAGATGTTCCGGGTGATGTTCGATCCAGACACTGCGCTTTTGCGCATGGTCCGTCGGTACGGCGACCCTTTGACCGATCGGTCAGCAGGCAAGCCGCTGGTCTTTAGCTGCACGCCCGAAGGCGCCAAGCAGATCCTGACTGCGGATCCCGATACCTTTGCCGTTCCCGACCCCGAATTCCTGACGCCGATCTTGGGGGAACACTCGGTGCTGTTTCTGGTGGGCGAGCGCCACCGCAGCGAGCGCAAGCTGATCAACCCACACTTTCACGGCGACCGCATGCGCGCCTATGGCGACACCGTGCGCGAGGTGGCCGAACGTCACATCGCAGCCTGGCGCGTCGGCGAGACTTGGTCGGCGCTGGATCAGATGCAGTCGATCTCGTTGGAAGTCATCATTCGCACGATCTTTGGTGTCGAGCGCGCCCGCGTACCCGAGTTTCGCGCCGCGGTCATCGAGTGGGTGACGTCGTTTTCGCCGCTGATCGTGTTCTTCCGTGGCTTGCGACGGGACTTTTTGGGCCATGGTCCGTGGGCGCGGCTGCAGCGAGCGCGGGTCGCGATCGACCGCATGCTCGACGAAGAGATCGCCAGTCGGCGGCGCGTTGTTTCGCGCGACGGAACGCTGGGCAACGACATCCTGTCGCGCTTGATGGCGGCTCGATACGAAGACGGCAGCGCGATGAGCGATGCGCAGCTGCGCGATGAGCTGCTGACCCTCTTGTTCGCGGGACACGAGACGACGGCGATCAGCTTGGCCTGGGTGCTTTACTATCTGCTCTCGGATCCTGCGCTGTACGCACGCGTGCGGGCCGAGGTCGATGCGCTGGGCAGTCAGCCAACAGCAGAGGCGATCGTGCAGCTACCGCTGCTGTCCGCGGTGTGCAACGAGACGCTGCGTCTGCATCCAGTGGTGCCGATCCTGCCGCCGCGCCGCTTGCAGCGACCGTTTCACTTCATGGGCTATGAGCTGCCACCCGACGTTATGGTCAGCATCGGCACGCTGCGTCTGCACAAGCGCGAGGATCTGTATCCCAAGCCGTATGCTTTCATTGCCGACCGCTTCCTGAATCGCACGTATTCGCCGTTTGAGTACATGCCATTTGGCGGCGGTGTGCGTCGCTGCATCGGTGCCTCGTTCGCGCTGTACGAGATGAAGATCGTCCTTGCGATGATCGTGCGATCCACGCAGCTCAGCTTGGCTACCGATAAGCCAGTGCGTGACCAGCGCCGCAACGCCGTGCTAGGACCTTCGCACAACCTCAAGCTGCTGCTTTCATCTCGGCGATCCGTCGCTGGCTAGGCGCTCTTCTGCGATTTAGGTGCGGGCAATGAACGTGATCCTCTTTGGTGCCACGGGAATGATTGGCCAGGGTGTTCTGCGCGAATGCTTGGCTGCGGCCGATGTGCAGCGCGTGCTGACGGTGGGGCGAAAAGCGACGGGGCAGACGCACGAAAAGCTGCGCGAGCTTGTGCATGCCGATCTCGCGGACTACTCGGCGGTGAAGACGGACCTTGCTGGCTATGACGCCTGCTTCTTTTGTCTGGGGGTCTCGTCAACCGGCATGTCCGAGGCAGAGTACCGCCGTGTCACCGTCGATATCGGGCTGGCCGCTGGGCGAGCGCTGGTCGAGCTGAACCCCCGGATGTGCTTCATCTTTGTATCTGGCCTGGGCAGCGATGCCACAAGCCGCACGATGTGGGCTCGCGTCAAGGGCGAGGCGGAAAACGCGATCCTCGGTCTGCCCTTTGCCACCGTCTGTGCGTTTCGCCCGGCGTTTGTCCAGCCGGGGCCGGGCATCGTCTCGCGCACGCCGATGTATCGCGCGCTGTATGCGGTGGCCGGCCCACTTTTGCCGCTGGTCAAGCGAGTCGCTCCGGGCTATGTCACGACGACGGATCGCGTGGGTCGCGCCATGCTGAACATTGCGCGGCGCGGCGCCACAAAAAAGATCTACGAAAACGCCGACATCGACGCCGCCGCGGACGAAGGGAACAGCGCCGCCTGACCCGGCGGGCCAGCCTGCATCGTGTGGCTTCGCGGTAAAGTGATGCAGGGACAGAGCTTCGTGGGCAGCTGGCAGGCCGCAGGGCCACACCGCTACGTGGTGGAGGGTGATCGCATTCGCTGGGAGTCGCTCGGCGCGGTAGAGCCGGAACAAGCACACGTGTTCGCGCAGCTTCTGCTTCGCGTCTCGGCCGAGCGCGGTCATGCGTTTGCACTGGTCGATGGTCGCAAGATGCTGCCCTTGCCGTCGGAGTCGCGGCGGATCTATCTCGACTACCTCAAGAAGTACTCGCCGCACTTTAGCTTGGCGATCTTTGGCGCACCGCTTCATATTCGCGTCGCGGGCATGCTGGTACTTCATGCCGCGCGCCTGATGGCACTGCCGCCGCTTGACGTCTGCTATACCGCCACCGAAGCCGACGCTGAGCAGTTCTTGTCCGATCGCCGGCAGCACCTGGCGTAGCCAGATCCAGGGCGGCGCAGAGGTTCTTCGCCGCGCTGGGCGATGCTCGTGCTTCTCACTGCGTTCAGTCTCCATTCGCTGGAAGACAGTTCGACGCGCTCCGTTCAGCGGAGCGCTGCGCATACCATAGAGGGATGCACACACGCTGTGGGGGTGGAGGGCCACACGCGGCCCGGATCGCTTCTGTCTTGGGTCGGTGGCTGGGGAGCTTTGCAGTGTTGACCGGGCTGCTTCTCGGTCAGGCGACGGCAACGTCGATCTCTCCGTGGACGTGGCAGACGATGCAGGGTCTGACACAGCAGTCCGATACGATCTTTGCGGGCCGCGTGCAGTCGTTTCGCGCTGGCGACCGCAGTCTGCCCAACGCCCCAAGCACCGCGCAGGTCCAAGTGGGCGAGGTCTTCGTCGGCGATCGCTCGCTGAGTGGATCGACGATCAGCGTCGAACACAGCGCGGGCGATGACGTGCTGGCAAGGGCCGAAGGGCTGCGCTTGTACTTCGTGGCCCGGCGCGGTGACCACTATCGTCTGACGTTTTTTCATACCTATGGCGCGCTGCCCATCGAGGGCGACAAGCTGGCCATCTGGCTGCAGGGCAAGCCGCACGGATCGTTCTATGCGCTTTCCGATGTGCTGACGCGGGTGCGGCGCGATGCGCAGGCGCATGTGATCTGGCAGGCCGAGCTGCCAAAGACGATCGCAACAGGTCAGCGAGTGCTGACCGTGTCCTTTGTCGCGCGCAACCTGGGACCCAGCGCGATGCAGGTGCTTTTGCCTTCCCATTTCTTTGACGCGCTGTGGGCGCGGCGCGTGCTGTCCGATGGGCAGAAGCTCGCCGATGACTGGCAGGGGGTTGGCCACTGGGAACACCACAAGCCGACGGAAACGCTGCGCTGGCTGGCCCCCAAGGCCGAGCTTCGCGTGCGCTATGCCATTCCGCTTTCCGTGCTGGGGATCCAGACGCCGGGCACGTACCGCGTAGGCGTACGCCTGGAACCGCACCGCTTGACCGATGCTGGCGAGCGTCAGCTAAAAGGGCGCGATCTGCTGCGGATGTGGCTTGGGGGGCTCGATCACTTCTTCGTCGATGTGGTGGTCCACTGACGCGCCGATCGAGGCGACGCACTGCGTCTGCGCGGTGCGGGCTTGTCGGGCTGTTGCGCGTGGGCGTCCTTGGCGCGAGCCAAGTGCTGACGCAGCTTTTCGGCGCTGCCGGCGACACGATCGGCAAGCTCTTGATGCGCTGCGGCCAGCAGAGCCAGAGCCCGCAGCCTAGTTCCTGCGCCACTTGCACGGCGCTGGGCATTCGACGGGCGTGCCGTCTCTGCGCCGGGGGGCGACGCGGGGGCGCTTGCTTCCTCGAAGACCGGCAGAGCCGACAGCACGTCCGCGACCTCGACGCTGATTTCGCGGCGGACCCGATCGAGCCCACGAAGAAATTCCTGCTCGGCACGTGACAGGCGCGCTTGGCGCAGCGCGCATTCCTGTTTCACGTGGCGCAGCGTGCGTACCGCAGACAAAAACGATGCGGGGCTTGGCGCAGCCACGAACCCATCGAGGGCCACAAGTGCTGGTGTTCGATCGGCGTCTGGGATCTGAGCGAAGGCCGCCATGGCTTCGCACAGAAGCGAGCGGGCCAGTTGTGCCGTGGCTGCGTTCGCGGTGTGGGATGCGCTCGCGGTGGCGCTTTTCATCGGCTCGACACCGAGTGAATCGGCACCAAGAGCACCTCGATTCGACGGTTGCGTCGGCGCGAGGCTTCGTCCTCGTTGCCTGCGCGCGGATGATGCTCGGCAAAGCCAGTGGCAGCCACGCGCGTCGCCGGCAGACCGGACGCGATCAGCACACGAGCCACGGCCACGGCTCGCGCCGCCGACAGGTCCCAGTTGGAAGCAAAGCGCGCGTTCTGAATCGGGACGTTATCGGTGTGTCCTCCGACGAGGATCATTTGATCGGGCTCCGCCGAAAGCAGCGCGGAAAGGGCTTGCGCCATCTCGGAAAGTAGCTGACGCGCTTCCGGGCGAACCTCATCCGAGCCGGAGGAAAACAGGACCTCGCCCTGTAGGATGACCTTGCCGCCTTCGACTTCGAATGTCCCGGCGGGAGCCAGCGCGCGGAGCCGACGCTCGACGCGGGCCTTTTCTTCGCGCAGGCGATCCAGCTCGCGCTCTTTTTCGCGCAGGCGGCCCATCAAGGTTCGCTGGGCCAGCGCGGCGATGCCGGTGATCAGCACGAACGCCGCCAAGGCCAAGGTCACGGCATCGACTAGCGGGGGCCAGACGTTGATGGGAAACAAGCTGAAGCGGCGACGGCTCACGCGACCTGTCCTGGTTCGTCATCCTCGGCTTCGCCGCGTTCCGGGGTCGCGGCCGGAGCCATGTGTTCAGCGACGCCCTGGCTCATGCGCAGAAGAGCTTCCAGACGCTCAATTCCCTCACCCAGACGCAGCAGCTCGGAAAGGGTCGCGCTGCTCTCTTCGGCATCGCTGCGCGCCGCCATCAACGCCACTTCACGCGACAGCGCCTGCAGCTCCGGTGTCAACGCGGACAGCGGACTGCTGACAGAGCCAGCGGCTGTAGCCAGATCCTGAGCGGCCACTTGCAGAGCCTGCGCAGCTTCGCCGAGGCGCGTACCTTCGCTGCCAACGGTCTGCTGCAGCGCGTGGCACAGTGCTTCGGTCATCGCGGTCAAGCGGCTGGCCTGTGCCGCGTGAAGTGCTTGCAGCGCCTGCTCGATTCGTGTCGCGACCTCGTGGTGCTGGGTTTGAAGCTGCGTCTGCTGGCCCACCTGTGCGATCTGCAGATGCCCGAGCTGATCGGCGAGCTGGCCGTAGAGCTGGCCCAGGTGCTGCGCGTGATCCGCATGCAGCTGCGCGATCTGCTGGGTTTGTGCCGCGTGCAGCTCGCTTGCCTGCGTTGCATGGGCTCGCTGCGATTGCGTCAGCGCTTGCTCGATCTGTACGACGGCCGTGTGCTGCTGGGCCTGCAGCTCAGCAGCCTGTGCAGTCTGTCGTCTGTGCAGCGCATCGAGCGCCTGTTCGCTGGTTCGCAGCAGCGCATCGAGCGCCTGTTCGCTGGTTCGCAGCAGCGCATCACGGCTGTGTGCGAGCTGCTGCAGATCGCTCGTGTGAGCAGCCAGCACAGAACGAGCCTGCTCGCTCTGCTGCTCGGCGAGCGAGTGCAGCGCTTGATGCAAGCGCTCGCTGGCACGATGCAGCGCATCCGTCAGTCGATCGTGTGCGGCCTGTGCATCGCGCAGAAGCTGGGTCTGGGCCTGCGTGACCTGCTGCGTCGATTCCTGAAGGCCGCTCAGTGCCTCACCCGCGGCGTGTCGGATGTGCGTGGCGGTCTGGGTTCCTGCTGCGACGGCCAAGGTGGCAGCGCGTTCGGATGCTTGCTGCAGGGCCAGCAGCTGATCTTTTTGTTCGGCGAACACCGGGCCCAGCTTGGCCTCGATGAGGCTGGCCAAGGACAAGAGGCCCTGCTCGACCCGGCCCGCGGTGTTTTGGACCGTGCTGGTCAGCGAGGCCTCTAGTGACTTGACCAATCGGTCAATTTCGGTCTGTGCGACGCGGGCAACCCGCTCGCTGGTAGCGTCGGCTGTTTTCGCGATGAACTGTGTCAGCTCAGCACGCAGCGCTGCTAGCTCGCGAACCGATCGCTCATCCGCCGACTCAGCCGGCGGCCACAGCGCGGGCACAAGGACGTGGCGCGTGCGCTCTTCCAGTCGCGACAGAGTGGCTTCCTCTGCCAGGGCCAGATCACCTTGCACCAAGGCCAGAGCCAAGGTCACCAGGATGCCAACCAGGCTGGCCCCAAACGTCACATCCAGACCCGCGAGCGGCCCCGCCAGTGCTTTGAGCGTTGTGATCTGCTCGTCGGCAAGAAGCGGCGCTACGCCGCGCAGCGTCTCCATCAAGCCAGCGAAGGTGCCCACCAACCCCACCAGCACCGTCACCGCGACGAGATATTTGCCCAGATAGGCGTGGCCTAGCTCAACTGCGGCCGTGGCCTGTGACAGCGCATCGAGGTCTGGGCGTGCGCCTTGGGCGTGCAGGCTCTCAAGCTGCCTGCGTCTCTCGGAAAACAGCGAACCCGACGGAGGGGTCTGCAACAAGCCAGAAAGCTCAGCAGCCAAGCGTCGACGGGCACGGGCCAGGCTGGCAAACCCAGCGATGGCGATGACGGCCAGCAGCAGAACGGCCAGGCCGCCAAGCCACAGTCGATGCACAACATACGTGCGCAGCGCGGCAGCGGACGCCAGCAGCGAGAGTGCGACGAGCAGAGCGCCCAAAGACCAGCGCAGGCGACTCATGCCCAGTCTCGTGCGGCTTCAGCCAGGGCGGCTGCGATGTCGATGAACGGTCGGCCATGCGGCAACAGCGAGCGCTGGCTCGACTGCACGCGCAGGCGCACCAGCGTCGCCAAGCGTCGCTCGCACAGATCGACTAGACCCAGGGCCGAAGTCAGCGCGATGCGAAGCTCTAGCCCGGCTGCTCGCTGTGCAGCATCCGCGGATCGCTCTAGCTGGACCGCAAGGGTCGCCAGTGCCTGCGCTTCGGCACGCAGCCCAGCGTCGAGAACCGCGACGGTGTCAAACGAATCCCAGGCCACCGCAGCCTGGCGCAGGGCCGCGGCGAGGGCGGGCCCAAGTCGCTGCGACAGCGTCGACAAGAGCTGGCTCAGTCGCTTGCGCAGGGCGCGTAGCTGCTGCGTCGACAGGGCAGGGTGCGGCGCAGCCTCCGGGGCGGACTGCCGGATCGCTAGCCATGCAAACTGCGGCCCAGCGCGGCGCTCTCCTGGCAGGGCGCGCGTCGCTGCCAACAACTGTTCCAGGGATCCTCCTTGAGGTCCCCATGCAGATCCAAAAGACACGGCGCCGCATCTTATGCGTCGTGCCCTCGATACACAATGCGCAGTTTCGTCGCGGCGAACGTGGCAATGGCGCCTCGCTACACCGACGGAGAGCTATTTCAAGGTGGCGGCCGGCATTGCGTAGGCAACAGACAGGGCGACAAGTCCCGGCATGGATCCGATTTGCACGGCAAAGGCCAAGTCCGGCAGGTCATCGCCATCCAACGGACCGATGGCAACGGCGGCCGGGGCATGTCCAACGTAGTACGCACGGGTATTCGGCGCGGCGGGTGTTCGCCAGGTCGTGACCGAGACAAGCTCGGTCACTTTGTCGATGAGCACCACGTCCTGAAGTCCGTCGCGGTTGAAGTCGCCGCTCGACAAGGCCGTGGCCTTGAGCAGCGTGTTGCTCATCGTGTCGCTGCCCACCAAGGTGCGGCGGTCACTGCTTAGACCGATGGCATATAGCAGGCTGTTTCCCGTCGGTGGTTGAAGGGAAACCATCAGCTCGGGCTGACCCTTGCTGCGAAACTCCCCGATGGCCATCTGACCCGAGACGGTGCCTGGCGGGACCGGAACGTCACCCAGCGCATCAAACGTGCCCAGCGGCTTACCTGCCAAATCCTGCCGCTGCAACAACACCCGCACACCTCCCTCCCCCCGCACCGCAAGATCCATCGCTCCGTCGCCGTTTAGGTCCCCCACCGCGAGGAATGGGTTTGTGGAAATGGGGAGAGTGTCGGTGAGTGGGGTGAATTCGCTGAGCACGCAGCCGGTCTGTTGCGCCCTTGCGGCGATGATTTTTCCGTCGGAACGCAGGGCGATTAGATCAGAGAG
>JAEUJZ010000177.1 GCA_016794505.1 Myxococcales bacterium | reverse complement strand
GGCGAGCGGGATGCTCAGCCTCTCGGGGCTGGCCAACGGATTGACGAGCCCGAGCACGGGACAGAGCGCTTGCAGGATCTGGCGCTGCGGTCGATGGCGCCCGGTTTCGATGTTGCGGATCGTCGACTCAGCGACGCCACTATGCTGCGCAAGCTGCGCGCGAGTCATCGCAGCACGCTCGCGGGCCGGGCGAAGTATCAAGCGCCCCCAGTCGCACAGTTCGATCGGCTCCGACGTGGCAGGTTGCTCCTTGTCCATTGCCTTAGCGCCTCCCCGACGCGGCCAAGCCGATCAACAGGCCAAGCGCCAAGCCCGACACGGCGAGCACCGCGAGAATCTGCGACCCATGCAGCCGATTGCCGACGAACAAGAACCCCAGCGACGCCAGCACATAGGCCGCAAACACAGCCAGCGCGATGACATCCCCGACGGAAAGCGCGGGAAACAAGGGCAGAGCGGACAGAGCGATAGCCATGGGAAGTCCTCTGGGCGCAGACCTCCCCCAATGACCGTTCCTAGACTTCAAAAACGGGCTGTGCGAAGGTCCGCGGGTTCGTCGTGATTAGCCACGGCTTGCCTAGAGTCCGTGACTAATTTTTAGTCAAAATCGCCAGGTAAGACACGAAAGTCAAGAAAATTGTTGCCGTCGGGACGACAAGTAGTCGCTGCAAGGGGCTTGCTGGGGATGACTCAGGGAGAGTTAGCCAAGGCTTCCGGTCTCGGCCTCAGTACCGTCATGCGCTTCGAGACATCAGACCGGGTAACCAAGGCCGAGACGGTCGATACGATCCGACGAGCATTAGAGGCCCGCGGGATCATCTTCACGAATGGCGATCGGCCTAGCGTCACGCTCGACAAGTCGAAGGCGATCATCCCCGTCTAGGTCTCGACGGGCCAGCGACGAAGCCCGCCGACTACTCTTTAGCCTGCATAGCCCCCTGCCGATCGCCCCCCTGCAGCAGCCCATTTTTCCCCTGTTGCGAGGTTTGCTTCCCGTGGTCAGCGGGTGTGTTAAGGTAGCAGCGCTCGCGGATTGGGCGGATGGGTTCTCTCGAAACCTGCCCGTACGGAGCTGCGCTGCGGTGGTTCGGACGTAGCAAGGTCTGCGATCCGAATGACCCCGGAATGAAGCCCGAATGACCCCGGAATGGGCGTGCTGAATCGCGGACGGAATGGCTTTTGTCCGAGGCCAGCGACAGAACGCGGAATAAAACCGAATGCGCGATCCATTCGCGTCGTGAATTCGGGGGATTCACCGGATATGTGTCATAGGCGCCGACATCCAAGATTGTGAGTCTAAGCGCCTGCGAAGAAAATTGTATCAAATTTAGCATTGACTCTGCACGGCAAATAACGGAACACCAAATTAAGGTGCAGTTACGGACTTATCAACGAAGTGCGGTCGAGTTTGCGCTGGATCACGTGGCGAAGCGCAAGCGGTCGGTGATTCAGCTCCCAACGGGGACGGGCAAAAGCCTGGTTTTTGTCCATATCGCGAACCGGCATTTGAAACAGCGCAAGCGCGTCTATCTTGTTGTTTCGACAGCGGAAGCGGTCACGCAGTTTCATCGGCTGTGTCTGCTTTCGGGCATCCGCGCCGTACTCGATATCGGAGCGGACACGGCACCCTCGCTGGCCCCTTTCGTGATTACGACGTATGCGACGGCGTGGCGTCGGTTCCGCGCGTGGATAAAGCCGGAAACCCTCGTTCTTTTGGATGAATGCCATCACGTCAACTACACGGCCCCGGTGAACCTGGAGATCCTGCAGTCCTTCCCCATGGCCATCGGTGCGAGCGCGACGCCGTGGTCTCGTGGCTGTCTGGATTTCTTCGACGGAAACCGGCACATGTACCGCCTGAGCGAGTCGATCGCGGCGGGGCACAATGCGCCGTACCAGATTGAGCACTGGCAGGCGCCGCAGGCGCAAGGGAGCCCGATTATCTACACCGACAATGGCGATGATCTGCGCAAGATCTGCGCGAGTCTGAAGGCTTCGGATTACGCGATCTATCAGCGACGCAATGCGCGTTTGATTATTCAGAGATATCGCAGCGATCTACTCAAAGCGATCGTTGTGCGGCGCATGTTGACCGAGGGCTTCGATAACCCGCGATGCAAGGCGGTCTATGTTGCACGTCAAACACAATCGCGCATCGCGGCCATGCAGATGTCCGGTCGGGCTCTGCGGCCTCATCAGGGCCGTAAGGCCATGATCTTTGTGATGAATCAAGAACTGGAACGAATCGCGAAACAGGCTTTCCGCAAGGCTGGCTAATAAATAGCGGATGGGGGATCTGTCGATGTTTGGCCTGAAAGTTCCCACGGGCGCAGATGTGATTGCCGAAGTTCGCTTTACGCTTACGCGGGGCGGGCCTTTTGTGGCGTGGGATGGCCCGCCGGAAGCGACCGATGCGGATGTAACCGGCGACCTATTGGCCAGTCGCAACGTCGTCGCCTACCTGTGGGCGGCGGTAGACCGGGGAAAGCTGCAAGCCGACGAGATGGGCTTCGTGAGCATTCCGGCCCGCGTCGTCGCGCTGCAAGACGGCAAGGTTTTTTTCGACGAGAAAGTGACGATCGGGCTCACGCTGCCGACGCGGCCGGGCGACTTGCCGATGTCGGGCTTTCAGCTTCAGCGCGAGATGATGGCGCTGCTTTCGTCGGCGCTGTCGACGATGCAGAAGGCGGCGAGCGAGGCAATCGAGCAGGTCAGCTCGGCCAGCATCGCGGCGATCCAGGCGGCGAGCGCGACGATCGAGAAGGTCAGCGCCGCGAGCATGAGCGCGATCCAGCAGGTCAGTATCGCCCATGAAAAGACTATGGAGCGTGCGCAGGAGGGCCTTGATCACATGAGCGCGGCGGTGGCCAGCGCCATCAAGGAAGTGAACGCGGCGCACCAGAAGTCGCTGGAGTCCGCGCACCAAGCCCTGGGCCAGATGACCGCGGCGACAAGTGGCGCGATGAAGGACGTGGGCGCGGCGAATCTGAAGGCGATGGAGCAGGCGCATAGCGCGCTGACCACCGTCGCAGCGTCGGCGGACAAGCTGACGGGGCTTGCAGACAAGATCTTTGAGGACTCGCGCGAGCGGGCGCAGGCGTTGGTGCATGAGGCGCGCAAGGGGCAGCCACAGTCGCAGCAGTCGCCTCTTTCCGACAGCGTGCGGGATATCAAGGCCATGACCGATTTGATGATGATGGTGAAGTCCGTAACGGAGGATAAAGACAATGGCGGAGCTAAAAAGTAACGGATATATCAATATCGCCAGCAGTGCGGGTCTTATCCGCACAGGTGGGCTGGAAGCGGGAAAGCTCGTTGATTTCGCATGGAGTTATAGCCCGTGCTTGTTGGGCGGACTGATGACCAAGGCAATCTACAATTGGGGAGTTAAGTATTTCAAGAGCGATAAGGGATCTTGGACGATTACCAAAACCGATGAAGGCGCGGGCGCGGCGGCGGTCCTGCTGTTCTCGTTCATGGTGTGGCGCTTGGCGGGCGAGAGCACCATGGCGTCGATGTTCGTCGCTGGCATGGTCGGGCGCGGCTCGATCGTCGTGCGCAACACGCTCTATCGGATCATGGGCTGGCAGGTTCCCGCGAACATGCCTGACCCGGACGTGATTGACGTAACGCCCATCTCAGCCAATGAATCGAACGCGGGCCTGGATGAAGAGATGTTGCGTGAAATCGGGCGATATGGATTGAAGAACAGCGAGTTCCGTGATGCCGTGGCAGATGGGCTTGGACGGCGCATGAACGATTGGCTGACTTCGCAGGGAAGACCACCTATCGACGCAGACGCCATCCATACCGGTGTAAAAGACATCTTCGAGTCGATGTCCAATCGCGGATAAATGGCACGCATTGTGTACATACGCAACCCGGCGCAGCCCGACGACTGTCTGTCGGGGGCGATGGCGGAGTACATCCGGCGGATCCCGCCGCGGTTTGGTTCGTTTTCCGAGGCGGTGGCGTATCTGTCGCGGGCGAAGTTCGAGGCGGACGATGGCAAGAGCGGCGGCGACTCGCGGTGCTTTCCGGGCCAGCGGGCGCGGATCTGGCCGTCGACGTTCAACTGCTGGGAGGCGACGGCGCATGCGGCGGCGGAGGGCGCGCGGCTTCTGCCTACGGGCTGGACGATTCGCATTCATGACCAGAACTTCGGCGCCTACCGCCACGTGTGGGCGACGCTGGAGCTACCCGGCATTTTGGGGGCGTTCCGTCCGGCGGCGAATGTCTCGGCGGAAGACGTGTTCGGCGCGATTCACACGGGCGGTAAGGTCGCGCTGTCGGTGTTCGGGGCCGGGGCCGTCGCGGACGCGGTCGAAGGACTGGCGAGTGATGCGCTGCCTGACTGGGCCAAGGCTCCCAGCCGACGTAGACCGAAGGAACCCGATGTGGACCCGAGCGAACCCGAAGAAAAAAGGAGTCTGCTTCGGACGAAGAAAAAGGAGTCTGATCCAGAGTCACAAAGGACGGAGCTAGCGACGACGAAGGACAAGCCGTCGACGAGCGGCGGCATCAACGATCCGATCTGAGGCCAATCTAGGGCCGATTCAAGGGGGGAACGATGGACGAGCTGATGATTCTTGCGTTGACGCAGAAAAGTTCGACGAGCCGGGCGCGGCTGATCGAGGCGCTGCGACGGCGGCGCGACCGCTCCATGCTCAAGTGGAAGGCGCTGGCGATTACGCTGGTGGGCTTTTACTTCTGGTGGAAAGGGGGCGGGGCGACCGTCGTCGACAAGTCGGGAAAGTCGATGGACATCACCGATCCGGCGCTGCCGATGGAGGTGCGCTTGCAGGCGATGGCGCTGCAGAGCACGCAGAACAGCAACGACAACCGGCTCTATTTCTTGCTGCTGAGCGTGATCGAGTGGCTGTTCCTGATGATCTACGACTCGCGCGACATGGAGATCTATCAGGGCGAGCTGTTCCGGGCGCTCGACTACGCCGATGCACCGTCGGCAGAACAGCTTGCGCAGTGGAACGCGCAGTACACGCAGCAGTGGCAGCAGGCGCAGCCGGCGCGGCCGGCGATGTTCGCGCCTACCTCGACGGGCGGCGGCGGCGGACTGCGCACGAGCGGCGGTCCGGCGGGCGGGCTTTAGGACCTAGCGCAGCGACGAAAAGACGCCAGAAGCGGGGGGCGACATGGCGACGCGCGCAGAGCAGTATCAAGCCTTTCTGGCGTCGGCTCCGTCGGAAGACGCGATGCGGGCGCAGATCCAGCGCGAGCGCGACAAGGCGGATCGCGCGTTGCTGCTGGCGCGGCTGCGCTTCAGCTACGTCGACTACAACCCGATGATCATCGCGCGTCGCTTGTCCGAGGGACAGAGCGCGGGCGACGGCACCGAGCGCAGCGGAGACCTGACGCTGCGACACGGCTGGGTGCGCTGGTCAGACATTCGCACGCGCATCGACGCGGTGGATGCGTGGCTGAAGGTGCCGGACTCGTCGCGGGCCGGGGCGGTGCTGAAGGAAATCATGGTCGACATCCCCGACACCCTCGACGAGCAGAGCGACTACTTGGGCAAGATGGGGGCGTACATCGGGAAGGGCGTGAAGGAAGCGATCGATACCGGCTCGTCGGTGTTGATCCCGGTGGCGGTGATTGCGACGGTGCTGTACCTGTCGGCGCGACGATGAGCGGCGCGGGCTGGCTGCTGTTGTTTGCGGTGTTCGCTGCAGCGGCGACGGGCGGGGGACGCAGCGACGGGAAAGCGGTGACACCGACGGGCGGGCGACGGGTTCGCCGTCCGCTGCGCGGCATCGTCGGCGATGGGCTGGGGGCGGCTCGCGACCATGGCCCGCATCAAGGCTTTGATATCTACCCGACGGAGGGCGATCGAACCGTGTACGCCTACGGGCCGGGCACCGTCGCTGACATCATCGACGGGCGAGCGAGCAGCCTAGAGGCTCGACGGCGGGCGGGGCTGTACATCGACATAGCGGGCGACGACGGCAGTCTGCACCGCTACCTGCACTTGGAGCGCGTGAGCGTGCAGAAGGGCCAGCGCGTGCGCCGCGACGAGCCGATCGCGACGGTGGCGGGCTCGCATCTGCACTTCGAGATTCGCAGAGGAAAACACAAATACGGGGAACCGATGGTTCCTGATTTCGGCTCATGACCGACGACAAAGGGGGAATGAAATGGACTTGCCAAACCTGGGCTTGGGTCGCACGACCTTGACGATTGGCGATACGACAGCGACGACAACCGGCGCGACGGGCACCTATGAGGCGCTGAAGTCGGGCGTGATTGTCAGTCTGACGGTCGGCGAAAAAATCACGCCGAATGCCGCGATTGTCCTCGGGCGGGCCTTCACGCTCGCCGAAGTCATCGCGCTGTGGGAGGAGTTCGAGATCTCGGACGAAGAGACGTACAAGCTGATCACGGGGCAGGATCCGCCGTCGGTGCGCGACATGGCGCTGTACGGATCGTGGATGCAGAGCCCGGTGATGTCGGCGCTGCCCGGTGCGGCGATGCCGACGTATCAGCTCGTCGGGCTGGCGCAGAGCGACACGTTCCGCGTGAGCAATCACCTGCGCGCGTGGTTCCAGATCGAGGTGCGTCCGCGCCTGTCCACCGATGCCGATGTGTTCCCGCCAATCGGTGCGCCTCCCGTCGACAACGGGCTGTCATGGACCCTCCCGAGCGACAAGCTGTACGTCAGCGCCAAGGGCAACGACGGCAAGCGCGAGTACCGCGCGACGGGCTCGCTGATGCGCTTTTTCGAGTCGGCGGTGCAGTTCATCAACGCGGGCGTGTGGGAATACCGCTACGTCCTGCGGCTGGCCAAGAAGTAGGCGCAGCGACGAGAAATCGCCCACAAACGCAACGAACGGAGCAAGGAGCAAACACCATGGCCCGCTGGCAAGTGCGCAAAGTGACCGGCAAGAAGACCCTGCAGATCTGGGATGACAAAACGAAACGGATCGTCGCTGAGAGCCCGTCCGGCTCGCCGACGCAGTGCGCTGCCGTGATTGCCGCGCTGCGCTTGGTTGTCGGCGACTACGTACTTGGAGAGCTAATCAACGTCGACGACCAAGGCTAGGCGCAGCGACGGAACAGCGACGGAACAGCGACGGAACAGCGACGGAACAGCGACGGATGACCGACGCACGGGGGGCACCATGACGCGCTGGGTTCAAGAAGGCTATTGGGGGCGCTTCTTCTTGCGGCTCTCGGAAGATGGGCTGTTGCAGTTTCAGATCCCGATGCCCAGCGGGCGCTGGCGACTCTTGCAAGTCGACCTTACGCCCGGCGACGGGGGCGGGGCCAGGCTGACGACGTTTGAAAAGTACGACAACGACCACATCTTCGCGCCGGGAGTCGTGCCCGGTGGCGTCCGTCTGCCCGGCTCGCCTGCCCCGACCGCCTACGGCGTGCCCGTCGGTGTCGAGCCTCCCCGCGGCAGCCCATCGCGCATCTCCGGAGGCCCGCCGCAAGCCCGCTTGGTCGACGTGCTGCGCAGCTACAACGATGGCCCCGACATCACCGAAAAGCCCCCGCCTTCCGACGACGAACCTTAGGAGGACCCATGCCCAGACCCAAGAAACTACGCGAGCCGGGAGATACCCAGGTCCGCAAAGTGTGGAACAAAAAGAAGACCCGCAAATACACCATCGCCATCACCCTCGACGAGAAGAAACCCAAGCGCGGCAAGAAAGCCGCGACCAAGCCCGCCGCCAAGAAATCCCCCGCCAAGAAGCCCAGAAAGGCCGGCAAGGCCGGTAGCAAGAGCAGGGCGAAGCGGGGGAGCAGGTAGACTTTCAGCCCCAGCTATCGCGCGCTGAAGAGGCGCCCAGCGCCTGACCCCTCACGGCCAGGCGCGCGGGCGTTTCCTTTGGAGAAAAGGTACCGACCGCCCTGCAACACCTTTGTTACGTAGTTCAGTGAGGAACCATCCGACAGCTACATTGGCAGGGTGTGTGAGCAGGCGTGTTACTGCGGGCGTAGCCTTCTATGTCGGGGTCTTGTGTACCATGCGCTTTAGGGGGGCAACCGGACAAACACGCGTCTTTCTTGGTGGAGGTCGACGTTTAATCTTGAAAATCTTCAGCTGTGGGCATGTTGGAAACAATTGTATTGCTGCCTTTCGATGCGAACTTGGCAGGAACATAGCAATTGATGAGCCTGGATAGCTGCTCATGAGTCCGTCTTTCAGGGGAGAGATCCCAGACTCGCGCCGTGCCGTCTCTGCTCGCGGTTACTACCTGAAGGCCATCGGGGCTAAACTCTGCATGATAGATTGAGTCTCCATGGCCCTTGAGTTCAGCAAGGAGCCAGCCACTTTGGCAGTCCCAGACTCGCGCAGTAAAATCCTCGTTCGCGGTGACTATACGGCGGCCATCGGGGCTAAATCTCGCCATGTTAATGTTAGACTTCTCATCCTCTATAATGCTGACGAGTTGTCCGCTGTTCGTATTCCATACACGTGCATTCCTGAACGCATTTGTGGTGACTATTAGGTGGCCATCAGGGCTGAACCGCGCCGTGGAGCGAGAGTGCTCCAGTTCGGCAACGAGTCGCCCGCTGTCAACCTCCCAAACCCGCGGATTGCGAGCGGTCACTGTGAGAATGTGGCGGCCGCTGCGACTGAACATCGCGCGATAAACGCTCTGCTCGTGCCCCTCGAGTTCTGCAACGAGGTGCCCTCTATCAGCATCCCATACTCGTGCTGTATGGTCCTCACTTGCAGTGACGATATAGCGGCCATTCGGGCTATAGGCTGCGCAATAAACCTCATCCTGATGCCCCTTGAGTTCTGCTAGCAGTTGTCCTCCATCAGCCTTGCATATCGAAGCTGTGTGGTCCCTGTTAGCGGAGACGACGCGACTACTGTCGGGGCTAAACGCTGCATCCCAGACACCGTTACCAGAACCCTTGAGTTCCGTACTCAGCGCCGCACTTTGGGCATTCCACACCCGTGCTGTATTGTCCTCGCTCCAAGTAACGATATAGCGGCCATCGGGGCTATAACTTGACCTCCGGATTGCTCCTCCATGGCCCTTGAGTTCGACAAGTTGTCGCCCGCTGTCGGCCTCCCACACCCGTGCTGTCTTGTCATCGCTGGCGGTCACGATGTGGCGACCATTGGGGCTGATGGTTGCATGATTGACGCTGCTTTCGTGGCCCTTTAGTTCAGTCAGCAGCCTTTGACTATCGACCGCCCAGAGCTTGGCTGTGTTGTTATCGCTACGAGTGACAACGCGGCGGCCATCGGGGCTGAAGGCTACGCTACGATTGAAGTCTCTGACGCCTGCGATTTGGAAAAGTGGAATGCCCATGCCGGCGTGCCACACCTGCGCAACGTCCTCTTGGCTCATAGTGATGATGTGCCGACCGTCGGGGCTCCAGGTGGCGCTGTGAATTTTGTACGTATCGTTGCTGAGATCGTAACGCGCGAACCTGCCATCGGCACGCCACACCTGCGCCCCCCCCCAACTTGCGGTAACGATATGGTGACCATCAGGGCTATACTGTGCCGTAAAGATTTTAAGGTAATGACTCGTTAGCCCGACGATTAGGCGTCCTTCCTCAGCGTCCCACACGTTCGCAGTTTCGCCCTCATCGGCAGTGACGATGCAAAGTCCATCCGGGCTAAATTTAGCACTGCTGACAACATACTGACATTCCAATTTGGCAAGCAGTTGCCCACCATCAGTACCCCAGACGCATGCTATGTGGCTCGAACTCGTAGTAACAATGCGACGGCCATCGGGGCTAAAGGCGGCACTCTTAACCCAGCCCTCATGGGCCTTGAGTTCAGTAAGCAGTTGCCCACCATAAGATTCCCAGACTCGAGCTGTGCCGTCAGCACTCGCAGTGACGATGCGACGGCCATCGGGGCTGAAGGTGGCACTGCTAACCCGGCTCTCATGGCCTTTGAGTTCAACAAGTAGCCCTCCTTTATCAGACTCCCAGACCCTAGCAGTGCAGTCCTCACTCGCGGTAACGATGCGGCGACTGTCGGGGCTGAAACTCGCTTCGCAGACGCTGGCAGCATGGCCTTTCAGTTGAGCTAGCAGCCGTCCTTCATGGGCATCCCAGATTCGAGCCGTGTGATCCGCGCTCGCTGTGACGATGCGGCGGCCATCAGGGCTAAATGCGGCGCTAGTAATATGGTCCCGATGCCCAATGAGCACAGCCTGTATCGCGTCGACAGGTTGCATCGCGCTCTTAATCAAATCCAGCAACGCAGGATTCTGGCTGCCCTCTTCCTGTGCTCGATGCAGCCACAACAAGGCTTCGCTTGGTTTTTGTTTGTAGAATAGGAGTTGCTGCCCGCGCTCGAGGTAGATCCCTAAGCTCTGTTGACGCTTGTTCTCTGACTCCTCGCGGGCCAGCTGCTGTCGGAGAAGACTCTCCTCTAGAAACTGCATTACTAGGGGGTTCAGATCCTGGGGGTTCCGCTGCCGATACTCGGCGAGCAGGTCCAGATCTAGAAGCCGCCAGAGTCGACCGTCGTGACGGCCCGCCTGGAGCCAAAGATTTGCTGAAGCCATGGCGCGATCGTGCAACTCACGATCTCTTCTGCCCTGCTCAATCCATTGGCGCAGTTCGGTCCAATGCTCCAATAGTGCCTCGTGAGTGATCTCGGCCACTATCTCGCGGTCCTTGCTGCCCAGGGTCACAAGCCGCGCATTCTCTGTTGAGAACTTGCTCAGCACGGACCACACATCGACCTCTGAGTCGTCGCATCCGCGCAGGTCACGGATGGGCATGCGCCGACGTGTATCGCGGGTCCCGTCGCCCAGACGCACCAGACGCACCAGCGCCCGCCGCGCCGTTGCCTTTTCCGCCTCGCTCAGCGCGCCATAGATCTCTTGCGCCTTGCCGGCCAGCGCCCCGCCCACACCGCCGATCTGCCGCAGCGTGTCGGCCGGTGCGCGCTCTGCCATCAGCCCTTCCCAGATCTGCGACAGTGCGAATCCCAGAAGAGGCAGCGCGCCTTCATTACCCTGCACTTGCGTCAGCAGTAGTTCGACTGTGGCGTCGTCGAGCGAGCGTCCCACTTGTGCCGCAGGCTCGGCGATCGAGCGGCGGAGATCATCGGCACTCATCGGCGGAAAAATCCGCGACTGCGCCTCGAACAGCCGATAGAGCTTGGGATGTTGCCGCCCCGCTTCGCCCAGAAAATCCGTGCGCAGGGTGATTACGATCAGCGTCGGCTGCTCCGGCGTCGTCGCCGCGGTCAGCAGCCGGTCGACAAATGCATCCCGCTCAGCTGCATCGGTGCAAAGCGTGTACAGCTCTTCAAACTGATCGGCCAACACCACAAGCGGGCTTGCCGTGCCCCCCGCAGAGTCGCCTGGCAACACTGCTTGCAGCGCCGCGAGCGGATGCGCCCCCGGCTTCAACGTCGCGATGCGCACGGGCATCGCACGGTCTTGGGTCTGCGCGAACTTCAGGGGCCGCCGCTCGATCTCGGCCAGCAGACCGGCTCGCGCGACCGAGGACTTACCAAAGCCCGACGGGGCCAGGATCGCCAGAAGCCGCGTGGCCTGCGCATCGCCCACCAAGTCTTGGCAGCGTCCCCACAGCTTGCGCGTCAGATCCTCGCGCCCGAAATAGAAGCGGCGCTGGTCGCGATCGAACGCCGCCAAGCCGGGGTAGGGCCGGAACTGCAGAGGTCGCGTGTCGGGTCCGTCGGCCTCCCGCGCGTACAGCTGAAGGCTGGCCCAGTCGCGATGCGCGGCGTCTCCCGCTAGATCCGCGCGGGCATCCAGGATCGCGCTCTCCAGCGACGCCAACCGTTCCAACAGCGCCGTGTACACGTCCTGCGTAAATCGAATCGAGCCTGCGACCGAAAGCGGATACCGCGATGCCACAACCGCTGCCATACCCGCGCGATGCAGTGCCTGCGCGATGCTGCCCAAGCGGTTGCCAACCTGCCCGCTGTTGCCGCTATCGCACGCTGATAGGACGACCAGCCGCACCATATCGGCGTGCGGTGCCAGCACTTGCCGTAGGCGTCCGGCATCGACGGTGATCGCGGGATCGCTCTCCCGGTCACCGTCTAGTACCAGCCCGAACGTGCCCCGCGTCGGGGCGCCATGACACAGGATGTGCAGGACCGAGATCGGCCACCCCTCGCGCTTGGCCGCTGCGAGCGTGTCCCCCAAGCGACGGAGAGACGCATGGGCCAGCACATCGCGCGTCGGGTCCAGGGGATGGAAACCAGCCGCGCAGGCGCGTGTCACCGCCTCGATCTGCTCGGCCGCCGGCACGGCCCCGCCGGCCGCAGACCACGCGAGGAGGATGCGTCCAATCCCAGTACGCGGCAGCGGCTTTTCGGGCGTGGTTCTCGTCTCGGGCCACTCATAGCGCAGCAGCACCTCGGGCAGCGCCCCCACATGCTCGCCGCTCGCCCCTAGTGTCAAAAGCTCCCACGGCAGCGTGTAGATCTCGGCCGCTGCCGACCGGATCGTCAGCAACACCCGCTGCCGCTGGTCTCGGGCCTGCTTGATCTGCGTAGCTAGCTGCGGCCAGCCAAGCGGCGTCACAAATCGATGCAGAAGCTCGCCCAGACGGGCCAGCACTTCCGGATCGCCGCCCGCGTCCCGCACGGCTTCCAAGTCCGATAGCAGCGCCGCATCCCACGGAAAGGTCGCCTGCTGGTAGCCGCCCCCCGCTCCCCGCAGCAGATAGGTCTGCGGTGCAAAACGAAACTCGAACGGATCGTCAGACTTCTCGGCCCGAGCAAACTCGAGAACCATCGTCAGCGGTAGCTGGGGCACAAGGTAACAGTATCAAATAGCGCCCCCTGGGAGGGCATGGGCGACGGTGGCGGGGCCACGAAGCAGGCTCGGCTACCCTGCTCACTGCGTCGCATCCTGTGCAAGCAGGCGGTGTGGCAGTGATCTCGCGGGGTTGGGCGAGCGGTGGTCCTTGGGGTGGTCCAGATTGCTGGAAGCCTCACCAGCCCTGTTCCGCATGGCGGGGGCCTACTGCTAGACCAATCGGTGAAACGGAGAGGGCGGGATCGAGTTGCAACGGGCGCGGGTTTCGCTGGCACGGGCCAAATGGGGCTGGTCAGGTGATGCGACGTCCTTCGTGATCAATGGTTGTGGTTTCAAGAACGCAGTTTAATATTAATCGCACAAACTCCTTTAGAGTTTGTGCCTAAGTCAAATTCTACCACAGCATGCGGGTAGCACTTATTCCATTCATTGGGAACAATCATATCATTTCGATGCGCAAAGTATTCAATTTTCGTAGAGTTATCTTGGACAAATACAAAAGGCACTCCTGGTTTCCTTCGTACTACCTTGCCGATAATCCGCTCAGCTGGAACCGATGTACTCTCCGGCGGCGATTTTTGGTTAGACGCCGCAGAAGGCGGCATAGATTGAGTATACTCAACATCAAACGTGGCTTGTATCGCAATTAAACGAGAGTGCAGAGTTGTTTTTTCCAAGCTGCGAATCGCTGAGTAAATGCTCCGCAGCTTATCTTCTGGCCGACCATATTCCTTAACGCATTTCTCAGTCCAGTCTAACACGAAAGAACTCCACACCATGTCGTCAGGATGTGTCAGATATAGACAGTCATTCACAACTTTCCAGACTATTTTCACGATACGCGGATCGCGTGAGTTGTGGTCCGGTAAGGCACTTAATAATTTTATTGCCATAGTGAGTTTCTCGCGTGCAGCAGTCCGATCGTCATGAGATGAGAAAGTCTCTGCCCAACGTCTGAAACACTCCGCGGACTCCAACGTCGTAGTAAGACGCCATTTTGCATATTGGACAGCCGTCCCTTTTAGGACAATATTGTATAATTTTGATGCATCCTCATATCGCCCAAGCCGCACCAAGAAGATAGCTCGCCTTGTCGACAGTATTGCGTCATTTCCGCCAACCAACATCAGTGCCTTGTCAATAACTGATAATCCCTCATCATAGCGGTCAGATCTCAGCAGAAAATATGAATATGTGTATAAAGTAACAACCGATGAGGGATTAGACTCGAGGGCAGCCTTGTAGTGCAGGTCGGCTGCGTAGTTCTCTCCCAATTCTTGCGAGAGCATGGCGCTGACTCGCTCGATTTCAGAGAAATCAGGAGCAAGTGAGCGTGCCCGATCTACGTGCTGTTTGGCTTTATCAAATCTATGATCGCGAATTTCACTTATAGCACGCGATAGGTCTCTCGCTGCTACATGCTCATAGCGATTCGAGCAGTGCACAACAAAAGGATCATAACGGTAGGCCGACCTGCGCACTGACTCATCCTGCTCTACAGCATGCAAATCGCGAAGCCTTTTTTGTACATCATCATACATATCATTACGAGGTCTGGCTAACTTTGCAACATAATGTGATGCAATATCCGTTAACCCCAACTTCGATACAGCGTCAACCCCACTGCCTAGCATCTCAATTTCCGTTCTCAGCATGCTCGACTGGTGAAGCATGTTCAGCGACCATTGAAGGGCATCCTCTTTCACTCGGCCCTGCAATAGATACCTGACTTCTGGCTCCGCAAGCGGACGCCCGGCACATGACAATACTTCTACAATTTTTCGCTGATCGTCCGACAGCGATCTGTAAAGATTCTCAAAGCAAAACTTAATTGCCTGATCTAGCGAACGAGATTGGGGCGCTAACAGTTTTTGCGGGTCATGGCCGTCGGAAATTGCCGAAATAAACCACTTTATCAGCAATGGATTATTATGTAATCTGTCACAATATCTAAGTATCAATTTCTCATCTGCTCCAGCTAGTTTTCGCCTGTTCAAGAAGCGCGCAAAAGACCGGAATAGAATAGCCGAATCAGTTGGAGTCAGTGATCCCAAAGCATATCGAACTTCTACCTCGCCGAGTCCGACTCTTGATGTTATGAGAATTTTTGAACCGGACGGAACATTGGTGTATAATTCTCTAAGTTTTTCTGCTTGTAGAGTCTCCAGATTATCAATCGCCAAAAGCACCTTAAACTCTCTCATGTACTCAAGGATACTCTCAAATCCTGCTCCGATATTGGTTCCAGTGGTAGGGGCCGCGAGTTCAGTGTTGATACTGTCAATTAGTCCTGCGGTTGTGCTAATCGCAGTATTGATGGTTTGTATTCCTCCAGCCGTTAACGTTCTCGTTTTTAAACTGACCCATACAATTAAGTCGAACGGAGACTTGTCCCGATCAACAAGATCATATAGACACCGCATGGCAAGTGCTGTCTTCCCTGCTCCACCTTCACCCACTATGGTCACGACAGGGTTTGACGACCTCAGATACGTGTCTACGACTTTGCGGTCTTGCTTTCGTCCAACAAACCCCGTGTCATCGAATTCAGGGGCAGGTAAGTTATGCTGTAATGTAGCGACGCCGATCGACCAGAAGTTTGGAATTGACATGCCCAAAACGTAGGTTGGCTCTTGGCGAAGCCGTTCTATCGTCTCGCGCAGTGCGGAAAAGTCGAGCATAGCGTATTTTGAAAGAGTGTCTTTCGCAAGATCCATAAACTGAGGCATATCATCAACTTCTAACGGGCGAGAGTGGCAGATGCGGTTCCTACCCGGCGTCAGATCAACGAGGCGCTTAGCCAACCAGCCAGTATCGTTTAGACCTCTGTTTTCAAGCTCATTTCGTAATGTTCCAAGAAGCTTTGCTAAATCTGCGAAATCCATATAATCTAGCAGGTCAATATCTGATGGTTTTCCCTGACCATTCCCAATGTGAGCAATTCTGCGAGGTTCTGCATTAGCGCGTACATCGGAAGGCAGAAACTTTTCTGTTGCCGTATCAGTCGCGACATGCGAAATCAACTGGCGAAGATCCACCTCTATCGCTGACAGGATCGCAAAACAGGTCAATCTGGTTGTTATCTGTGAAGACATCATTTATCCTCGTTTTGGCAGCTAAGCGAAACGTCAAGATATCGGCAGAGTGTCCTAGCGATCTGGATAGGACCCATGTTCGCTGGGACGATGTGGATCGTCTCGGTTCCACGGGCTGCGTGGTTCGGAATGCTTACCGCGGGTTCGCAAAGGCGGTCAAGCGTGCGCAGGCAGCGACGGGAGTAGGAGCGGCGAGCACGTTGCCTGCGGTGTGGGGCACATCTTCGCAAGTCCG
>JAEUJZ010000176.1 GCA_016794505.1 Myxococcales bacterium | reverse complement strand
GGCGAGCGGGATGCTCAGCCTCTCGGGGCTGGCCAACGGATTGACGAGCCCGAGCACGGGACAGAGCGCTTGCAGGATCTGGCGCTGCGGTCGATGGCGCCCGGTTTCGATGTTGCGGATCGTCGACTCAGCGACGCCACTGTGCTGCGCAAGCTGCGCGCGGGTCATCGCAGCACGCTCGCGAGCGGGGCGAAGTATCAAGCGCCCCCAGTCGCACAGCTCGATCGGCTCCGACGTGGCAGGTTGCTCCTTGTCCATTGCCTTAGCGCCTCCCCGACGCGGCCAAGCCGATCAACAGGCCAAGCGCCAAGCCCGACACGGCGAGCACCGCGAGGATCTGCGACCCATGCAGCCGATTGCCGACGAGCAAGAACCCCAGCGACGCCAGCACATAGGCCGCAACCACGGCCAGCGCGACGACATCCCCGACGGAAAGCGCGGGAAACAAGGGCAGAGCGGACAGAGCGATAGCCATGGGAGCCCTCCGAGGCGCAGACCTGTCCCTAGACCGTTCCTAGACTTCAAAAACGGGCTGTGCGAAGGTCCGCGGGAAATTCACATTGCTCGAAAAACGCTTAAATCGACGCTAAGCGCCGAAATGAGACTTGTCAAGACAAATGACAATCATAGGCAAACACATCGCCGCCGCCAGGGCTCTACTGGGCATGACGCAGGCAGATCTCGCTGTCGCCTGCAGCGTCGCCGAATCGACCATCCGAAGCTTCGAGACTGGAGCGCACGATCCGAGGCCAGCAACCGTAGAGACCCTTCGGCGCGCATTAGAAAATCGTGGAATTGAGTTCATGAACGGTGGCGAGCCCGGCGTCAGGCTACGGCCCAGCAAGGCGAAGAAGCCAGGTACGTATTAGCTTCGGTTCACTGTCGAGGGCAGGCAAGCGCCCGCCGTCACGTTGGACGCGCAGATCCCTCACTCGGGATCGTCTCTCTACCGCCTTCCTGCACATCCCCATCTTCCCTCGATACGTGCTTACTCGCGCGGTCAGCGGGTCTGTTGCTCGTCGGTGTGCTCGCGGATTGAGCGGACGGGCTCGGCTGTTTCGGTGCAACGCGAAGCCGCCCGAGAAGCACGGAGGGAGTGGTCAGGTCTGCTGAGCCATATGGGGCGGCAAGCTCGACGGGCCAGCGAGAGTCGGGTTCCTACCCGCGGCATGTTCTCCACCGGCTTGTTCCCTCTCCTCGACCTCCGCCCCGCAGCCCGCTTCCCCCGTTTCCTGGATCGCCCGACAGCGCCAGTCCGCCAGCCCATGCTGATATTGAGAAGACTGCTGCCATTGTGACCTATGCTTAAAAAGGCGCATTATGCAGGCTCAGACGTAGGCGGACATGGAACTCGAATGGAAGCCGAATGGACGCCGAATGGAGCCTGAATGGCCGTGCTGAATTGTCAGCGGAATTGGTTTTTGCCGGGGCTGGCGACGGAAAACCGATTCAACGCGAATGATGTGCCGATTCGTGTGGGAATTGATGGGAATTGACGCGACATGTCGTATCGAGGCCGACATGGCCTCATTGAGAAGCTAAGTTGACTCGGGAAGATTTGGCGCAATTTTCATATTGACTCTGCAATGCAGATATCAAAATCTTAGATTGCGGCGCAATTACGGGCCTGCCGAGGCAGAGTCGCGGGGCATGTTTTGAATCGCTCGGCAAAACGCGCATGGTCGGCGGCTCAGCTCTCGACAGCGATATGCAAATCCTTATCGTGCTGTCTATCTCGGTACATGGGTTGCGCCGGATCCAGAGGGGTCAATTCAAATTAGAGGGGTACGTCAGGCTGATGTTTGGCCTAAAAGTTCCTACGGGTACGGATGTAATCGTCGAAGTCCGCTTTACGCTCACGCGGGGTGGGCCGTTTGTGGCGTGGGATGGTCCGCCGGAGGCGACCGATTCGGATGTAACCGGCGACCTCTTGGCCTGCCGAAACGCCGTCGCGTACCTATGGGCAGCGGTAGACAAGGGGAAACTGCAGGCGGATGAGATGGGCTTTGTCAGCGTTCCGGCGCGGGTCGTGGCGCTGCAGGACGGCCAGGTCTTTTTCGACGAGAAGGTGACGATCGGGCTGACGCTGCCGGCGAGGCCGGGCGACTCGCCGATGTCCGGCTTTCAACTTCAGCGCGAAATGTTAGCGCTGCTGGGGACGGCACTGGCGACGATGCAGAAGGCCGCGACCGAGGCGGTTCAGCAGGTCAGCTCGGCCAGCATCGCGGCCATCCAGGTCGCGAGCGCGACGATCGAGAAGATCAGTGCGGCGAGCACGAGCGCGATCCAAGAGGTCAGCAGCGCTCACCAAAAGACCCTGGAGCGGGCGCACGAGGGCCTGGATCACATGAGCGCGTCGGTGGCGGGCGCCATCAAGGAAGTGAACATCGCGCATCAGAAGGCGCTGGAGACGGCGCACCAAGCGCTTGAGCTCATCAACGCGGCGAGCAGCAGCGCGATCAAGGACGTGGGCGCGGCCCACCTCAAGGCGATGGAACAGGCCCACTCGGCGCTAACCACCGTCGCTGCGTCAGCCGACAAGGTCACTGGCCTGGCCGACAAGATCTTCGAGGACTCGCGCGACCGGGCACAGGCGCTGGTCCATGAGGCACGCAAGGGGGCGACGACGGCCAAGCCGGAATCGCCGATGGCGGAACAGGTCAAAGACCTCCGTGCAATGACCGATTTGATGATGATGGTCAAGTCTATTACGGAAGATAAGAGTGATGGTGGATCTAAGAAATAAGGACCATATTGATCTTCTTGATGCATCCACACTTCTCGGCGCAGGTGGTCGCGAGGTTGGAAGCTTCGGGGCCTTTGTAGTCGCATTTCCTACCGCGATGACTGGCGGATTAATGGCCAAACGGATCTGTGATTTAGAAGTCAAGTATTTGAAGAGCGATAAAGGCTCTTGGACGCTTACGAAGACGGACGAGGGCCCCGATCGAGGCGGATGCAATAAACAACGACGTGAAAGACATTTTCGATTCGATGGTGGGTCGCGGAGCATAGGCCCGCCGCTCGCACAGGTGAGCCCAAAGATGCAGCGAGCGATGACGCCCAGGAAGGCCTACAAGGCCTGCCGCAAGGGCAAGGCGAAGGGAGGAAAGTCGCCGGACTCACCGACCCACCTATCGCGCGCAGGAACGTGCGGGCGGGCTCGCCGTCACGAGTCGGCGCGGAAGCGTTGCTTCTGGCGGAGGGGTAAGGCATCAGAACTTGATGCCACGCCCCCCGCAACTGTTCATGACGACGTAGATGAGGTCGTTATCCAGAACCGGACTCATCCGCTTTTTGGCAGGACGTTTCGCGTTCACCATCGGGTGAACCGGCCTGGCAAGGAG
>JAEUJZ010000166.1 GCA_016794505.1 Myxococcales bacterium | reverse complement strand
CGGCATGTATTCGTGGTCTGATGACATGTCTGATTGGCGTGAGCCCGAGGCGTACAAGTACTCGGAGAGCACCAAGAAGGCACGCGATGAAGAGGCGGCGAAAGCCGGTGCGGCCGGCCCGCGCACGTACACAAAAAAGCGCGAGCCGAATATGCAGATCGTCACGCCGAAAAAGAACATCGTGTCGCACTCGCCGAATCCACTGATTGTGGCCGTCGATGTGACCGGCTCGATGCAGACCTGGCCCGCCGAGATCTTCGACCGCTTGCCGCTTCTGTTCAACACGCTGTCGTCGTACCGCCCAGACCTGGAAGTCAGCTTCATGGCCATCGGCGATGCTGGCTGCGATCAGTGGCCGCTGCAGGTGACCGACTTCGCCAAAGGCTTCGATCTGGAAGAGCGCCTAAAAGCGCTGGTCGGCGAAGGCGGTGGCGGCGACGAGCCCGAGAGCTATGGCTTGCTGGCGTATTACATCAAGCACCACGTGCGCGTGACGCAGGCCGAGCGGCCGTTTTTGATCGTCTTTGGCGACGCGACGATGCACAAGCGCGTGCCGCACAAGCAGGTCAAGCACTACCTGGGCGAAGAACACGCGCAAGACGCCGACGCCATCTCGCTGTGGCAAGACATCTCGCTCGACTGGAACACCTGGTTTCTGCGTCGCCCGTCGGGCCGACCGGGGGACAAAGTGGAACAGCAGTGGTCCGAAGCCATCGGCGCCCAGCAAGTCGTGCTGATGGAAGACGAGCAGCGCGCCGTCGACTATGCGATGGGCTTGGTTGCGCGAAGCTGGGGGTTCTTCGGCGACTTCCAACAGAACATGCTCGCCCGCCAAAGCGAAGACAAGGTGAAGGATCTGTCGAGCCGCATTGAAGCGATCAAGCCTCGCCTTGTACGATGCCCCAACTGTTCGGCGGCGGTGCCTCCTTCGGCCCGCGGACGCATCACCTGCAGCTACTGCAAAGCGACCTTGGATGTCTGACACAGCCTCTGCTCAACTTGACTGTGATGTGCTGATTATCGGGGCTGGCCCGACGGGGCTGGCCCTGGCCTGCGAGCTTCTGCGCCATGGCCTTTCGTGCCGGATCCTCGATGCCGTCGAAAACCCCACGACGTTTTCCAAAGCGCAGATCCTGCATACGCGCACGCTGGAAGTCCTGGAACAGATGGGGCTGGTCGAGGACTTCTTAAAGAAAGGACGGGCCCTGCATCTGCTCAGTATGTATACGCCGGATCTGCGACGGATCTTTCACTTTACCGTCGGAGAATTTGACTCGGCGTATCCGTACATGCTCAGCCTGCCGCAGCATGACACCGAGCAGATCCTGATCGATCACTTGGCCAAGCACGGCGTCATCGTCGAGCGGCCGTTTCACGTCGAGCGCCTGCAGCAGGAAGACGGCAGCGTGCTGGTGTTTGGCACGCGAGGTCCACAGCAGACCCCGGCTCAGGTGCGCGCCGCGTGGGCGGTGGGCTGCGACGGCGCCAATAGCGTCGTGCGGCACGAGCTAAACATTCCCTGGCAGGGCAGCACGTACCGTCAACGCGTGCTGCAGGCCGACGTCAAGCTAGAGTGGCCGCTTTACCACGCCGAAGATGAAGTGTTTGGCTTCGTGTCCGAGCACGGATCGCTGGGCGTCTTTCCGCTGCCGGCCGAAGGGCGCTATCGACTGGTTGCGCTCGACGCGGGGCTGTCGCCGACGCCGGAAAACTTTCAGTACCTGCTGAACACTCGCGGCCCGAAAGAAGCGCGCATCACCGACGCCGCCTGGCTGCACGAGTACACGATTCACTGTCGCTTGGCCACCGCGTTTCGCCAGGGGCGCGTGTTCTTGGCCGGCGATGCGGCACACACGCTGAGCCCATCGACGGCCCAAGGCATGAACTTGGGCATTCAGGACGCCTTCAACCTGGCCTGGAAGCTTGCGCTGGTTCACAAGCACATCGGGCGCGACATCTTGCTCGACTCGTATGAAGCCGAGCGCAGCCCCGTCGCTGCCGAGCTGATGAAGACGTCGGATCTCGCCACGCGCGGACTCAACGATCTATTCACGCTGCATGGCTCGCTAGCGCAGTCCATGCGCAACTCGCTTCTGCAGCTTGTAAGTGAGTTCGGTCTGGTGCGGCGCTCGATCTCGCGCAACCTGTCGATGCTCGACTTGGGCTATCCAAACAGCCCAATTGTCGATCAGCACCATGCCAGCCGCTTGACGCGAGCCCGCGGCGCCAGCGCCGAAGCCCTGAGCGCCGGACCGAAAGGAACGGGAGCCAACATCGGCCTGCGGCAGTGGCTCGACTTTGGGCACGGACCGTCGCCGGGGCAGCGCGCCTTCGATGGCCGGGCGCTTGATGTCACCAGCAATCAGAAGCGCTCGCTGTATTCGCTTTTGCACAGCGGCCAGCACTTGCTGCTTTTGTTCGCTGGCACCGTCGAGACCGAGGACGGGTACCGACGCCTAGTGGCCATCGGCAAGCACCTGCGCGAACGGCATCCCAGCGCCATCAGCGTCTATCTGGTGGAAGCGACGCTGCACAGCGAGACGCCGGCCGATCCCAGCTGGGACGGGCCGACCCTGCTCGACGAGGACGGCTGGCTGCATCAGACGTATGGCGCCCGCGCCGAGTGCCTATACCTAATCCGCCCCGACGGGCACGTTGCATTCCGTAGCCAGCCCGCCGACCCGATCAAGCTCGACGAATTCCTCGCTCGCGTCTTTATCTAGCGCAGCGCAGCGGGCCGACGCGTCATCGGCTGCAGACGCAGCGAGGGCACTTTGAGCGCTCAGCGGATGGCGGACGAGATGATGATCGAGATGCCGATCATCACCGACGCCATCAAGATGCCGAGGGCAATGTTCTGATCCTCCTCAAGCTCCTTGTAGACATTGAAGGGCATCATCTTGCGCAGCACGGTAAAGGCGAGCGCGAACATGCCAATGCCGATCAGCGAGTAGATCAGGGCGGAGACGAGCTGTCCCCAGTGCGTTTCCCAGAAGTGGAGCATCATTTCCCTCCGTGAACTCCGCGGTGCCAGAAGTGATAGGAGCGGTATCCGCCCGGTGACTGCCGCACGCTCGGCGGCACGTGAACGCGCTCGCCTGGGGAAAAGCCCCAGCCGCGAAGCTCGATCAAAAGCTGCATAAACAGGATGCCGACGCAGAACAGACCGTATGCGCCCAAGCTCTTTTGCGCGCGGCGCAAGCGCTCGATAAGCGATGGCGGGGGCTCGGCTTCCGGCGATACGGGCTGGGCAGGCTGGCTGGGAATTGGTTCTTCGTTGGCCATGGCTGCTCCTAGCTGTTGTCCTCGGTCCGGCGCTGCTCAAAGCGGTTCTTGGCCAAAAGGTTCCAAAGCGGAACCACAGCCAGAAGCAGCCACAAGAAAAAGGCATAGCCCCAGCGCGTCGTCGGCTGCGAGATGCGCAGGTTCATCTTGGTCGCCGGCAACACGCACTGGTTGTTGACGCACTCGCGGCCCAGTGGACAGCTGCCGTAGTTGCGGCCGCCGGGCAGCGTGGGCAGCGGGCGAGGCAGCAGCTCGATGAAGCTCGTGGGCAGTTCGTCGCCGTCGCCCTTGCTGGTCACCGTCACAGTGCGCGTGGGCGGCAGGCCACAGCCGCGCACACACTTGCCGGCCACGCAGCTCCAGTCCAGAAACGATCCGCAGTCGCTGGCGATGGTGCAGCTTCGCTGGACCGGCCACGAGGGCTCGATGCGGATGACGTACTTGCCGCCTTCGACGCGCGGGATGACCGAGCTCGCCGTACGGCTTCCTTCGCTCCAGCTCTCTCCGTCGGCATAGCCGGAATAATAGGCGGCTTCGAGGCCCACCGTGTGCGCATCGCCGGTCTCTTCATTGATCAGCGAGACATCGGCGGCCAGCCACGAGTTGTCGACGTACGTCCCCAGGCTGACCTCGACCGCCACCTGCGATCCCGGCTTGGCCAGCTCAAAGGGCTCGCTGATCAAAATATGCTCGGCGCCGGGCTCGACTCCGGCGACGGTGTCGATGTTCCAGGTGTACTTTTGGTGTCCCGATCGCGCGCAGGAAAACGCCAGCAGACCAAGCATCAGCAGCGAGGCCCAGCCGAACGTCTTCTTCTGCCGATCCCAGCGGATGCGATAGGGGTTGGGCTGATGCGGTGCCACCCAGGTCTTGCTCGGCGGCTTGCCTTCCAGCTTGAACGCCTGCCACACCTCGTCGCTGTCAAGATAAAGCCCGAGCGAGGCATTGATCTCGCGACGCTCGCCCTTGCTGGTCTCGATCGAGATCATCACTCCGTCGGCGGCGAAGTCCTTGGCCTCGACCGTCTCACCCAGCTCTACGGCCCAGCTGAACTCGCCGTTTATGTGCGTGACACGCGTCGTACACTGCTCGGCCAGCGTGCAGAAGTGACCGCGCAGATAGCGATGGCGCTCGCCGCCGCCGATCTCGCCAAAGGGCACGGGCTCGGCCAGCGTGAAGTGCCCACCCGAGTCGACCAGATAAAAGAACGCGCTGTCGGCATCGGGCTCGCCGGTCCACAGCAAGTATTCGTCCCAGAAGCCGCCGTCCCCCGTCGTGATCTCGCGCCGAATATGACCGAGCACGCTGAAGCTGCGCCCGCGCAAGGTCGCCTGACTGCCCAGGGCAAACCGCGGCTCAAGATCCTGCGACAGCTTCTTGAGCGTCTTGAGCGCGACGAGTGGCTGCTTGGTGCAGTCGACCAAGGCGCGGCAGTACGGACAGGTCACGCGCTCGCTGACGTCGGGTGCTTTTAGCTCCAGCGCGCCATCGCACTGCGGGCACGACATGCGCTTGCCGGCCTTGGCCACCTTGGGCGTGTGCGAAAACGAAGCCCGATCGAGCTTCAGCTCGTCGAGGCGCACCTGCCGCCCGTAGTAACCCAGCACCTCGCTGTCGCCCGGCGCGCCATAGTCAAGAGTCCCTACGCTGCCCTTAGAGCCCGAGAGATCGACGTAGCGCATCGGCTCGCCGACCTTGAAGGCAAACGGGATCTGACCTTCGGCGGCGACCAGCTTGGCGGTGTGAACTTCCGAGGCCAGCAGCACCGCATCGCCCGACCCACTGGGCAGCGGCATGTGGATGCTGTGGCCGGGATGCATCTTTTCAAAGCTGGGCGCTTGCGGCACCGGACCGACGGGGGCCAAAAGATAAAATCGCCCCTGCGCCTCGGCCAGCCACAGAAAGCGCCCGGCATCGGTGGCCAGGTACCACTCGTTCCAGGTACCGGCGCCGTGATCAAACTGCATGCGCCCGACGATTTCGAACCCGCCGTGAGCCGTACCGCGCAGGCCAACAGCCAGGGGCGAGCTCGTCTCGGCCACCTGCGCCACCTTGCCGAGCTTCTCGTAGTCCAGGCCGCGCTTGGCGACCACGCTGCGGCAGTGTGAGCAGATGCTCAGGACTGCGCCTGGCGTTGTGAACTTCACTTCGGCGCCGCACTCTGGGCAGCCGGCTGCACCGCTCATCGCTTCCCCCCGCGCAAGATGCAACGTGCGCCACCCTGATCTGGCTGCGCCTGCCGTCGAATCTGCTCCGCGTTCCTCGGTGAAATCCTCGCGCTCATCGTGTCGGCCTCAGGCGCCGCAGGCGGACGCTGTGGTTGCCGATGAGTGCCCAGGGGAATCTCTTCCGAAGGAGCATGCCTGGCAGGTTATCATATCCCCCTACCTCGCTGTCGCTCACCCGCCCAAGGAGAAATTCATGAGCGCATCGCCGTCGCTGGATATCGATACGCTGTGCATAAACACCATCCGCACCCTGTCCATGGATGCCGTGCAGGCGGCCAACTCGGGCCATCCCGGCACGCCGATGGCGCTGGCCCCGGTCGCGTACGCGCTGTGGCAGCGGCACTTGCGCTTCGATCCCCAGGATCCCATCTGGCCGAACCGCGATCGCTTCGTGCTGTCGGCGGGTCACGCATCGATGCTGCTGTACTCGCTTCTGCACCTGTACGGCGTGCGGGCGGTGAATGCGCAGTATGAACAGCTGGGTCATCCCAGCGTCTCGCTCGACGACATCAAGCACTTCCGCCAGCTGGACAGCCGCTGTCCGGGGCACCCGGAATACCGCTGGACATCGGGAGTCGAGTGTACGACCGGCCCGCTGGGCCAGGGCGTCGCCACGTCGGTGGGCATGGCCATCGCAAGTCGCTGGCTGGCGGCGCGCTACAACCGCCCCGGCTTTGAGCTGTTCAACTACAACGTCTTCGCGCTGGCCGGCGACGGCTGCATGATGGAAGGCATCAGCAGCGAGGCCGCGTCGCTGGCCGGCCACCTCAAGCTTTCGAACCTGTGCTGGCTGTACGACAACAACCAGATCACCATCGACGGCAACACCAGCCTGGCGTTTTCTGAAGACGTCGGGGCGCGGTTCCGCGCCTATGGCTGGCAGGTCGTGCATGTCACCGACGCAAATGACCTGGGTCAACTGGACCAAGCGCTGGGGACGTTCCTGCGCACGGCGCAGAATCCCGCCGATCGGCCGACGCTGATCATCGTCGACTCGCACATCGCCTGGGGCGCCCCCAATAAGCAGGACACGGCGCATGCCCATGGCGAGCCACTTGGCGACGAAGAAATCCGCCTGACCAAGCGCAACTATGGCTGGCCGGAAGACGCCAAGTTCCTGGTTCCCGACGGGGTGCGCGAGCACATGGCCGCTGGCCTGGCCGAGCGTGGGACCGGGGCGCGAGCCGCCTGGATGGCACTTTTCGAGAAGTACCGCGCCGAGCACCCCGAGCTAGCCGATCAGGTCTATCGCATGCAGCACCGCCAGCTCCCCGAGGGCTGGGATCACGACATCCCGGTCTTCCCCGCCGACAAAAAAGGCATGGCGGGCCGCGATGCCAGCGGCAAGGTGCTCAATGCGCTGGCCAAGCGTGTCCCGTGGCTGCTTGGCGGCTCGGCGGACTTGGCGCGCTCAACGAAGACCACGCTGACCTTTGAAGGGGCCGGCGACTTCCAGGCGGGAAACCGCGGCGGACGCAACCTGCACTTCGGGGTTCGCGAGCACGCGATGGGCGCGGTCCTAAACGGCCTGTCTCTGTCGAAGCTGCGGCCCTATGGCTCGGGCTTCCTGATCTTTTCCGACTATGCCCGGCCGGCGATCCGCTTGTCGGCGATCATGGAAATTCCGACGCTGCACATCTTCACCCACGACTCGATCGGCGTCGGGGAAGACGGGCCTACGCACCAACCGATAGAGCACCTGGCCTCGCTACGCGCCATCCCGCACCTGTTTACGATTCGCCCGGCGGATGCCAACGAAGTCGCCGAAGCCTGGCGCCTGATCATGCGCCTGCGACACGAGCCGGTTGCGCTGGTGCTCAGTCGGCAGGCCTTGCCGACGCTGGATCGCAGCCGCTATGCCGCGGCCTCGGGCCTGTTGCGCGGCGGGTATGTGCTGGCCGACGCACGCGAGCACGATCCCGCACGCTTCAAAGATCGCGGTCTGCAGCTCATCCTCATCGGCAGCGGCAGCGAGGTAGCCCTGGCCATCGAGGTCTATGAGCGCCTGCTTGCCGACGGCATCTGCGCCCGCGTGGTCAGCCTGCCGTGCTTTGAGCTCTTCGAGCACCAGAGCGCCGAGTACAAAGAGAGCGTGCTGCCCGCGACCGTCACGGCCCGCATCGCCATCGAGCAGGCCTCGGCCTTCGGCTGGGCGCGCTACATCGGCGCCGACGGTCTTAGCATCAGCATGAAGACCTTTGGCGCTTCGGCTCCGCTGAAAGAGCTACAGAAGCACTTCGGCTTCACCCCCGACGCCGTCTTCCACACCGCCAAGCGCCTGCTCGGCTAGCGCCTCGCCTACTTCGCAGCGCTGGCGGCGCGCTGGGCTCGTTCCAAGATCCGTCGCATGTCGACGACCACTTGGTTCTGCTGGGCACCGCGCACCATGAACGCCGGGATGCTGCCACCCGGCTCGCTGTAGCACTGATACGTCAGCTTGGCGCCACCGCCCTCCCCTGCCTCGATCAGCCAGCTACCCCGCACCTTGGGAATGCGCACGAAGCCCGATGCGACGGGCGGACCCAGCTCGTTGGCGGTCTCGAAGCGGACGTGCAGCGCGCCGGTCTTTTCGTCCTTCGACTGCCAAATCCGCATCGTGTAGTCGCGATCGCTGACGACGGGCGTCTTGACTTGATCGTAAAAGACCAGCTCGGTCTCGCTCTTGCGCAGGATCTCGCGCTTTTTGACCGTCCCTTGCGAGGGCTCGGTCAAGCCGGACCACAGACCGCGCAGCACGACCTCGGGGCTGACCGACGTGACGGCGCGAGCGCGATATTCCATGAACTTTGACCCTGGGACGCTGCGCTTTTCGACCGAGATGCCTTCGCGGTTTTCGCCCTTGACCGTCACGGGCTCCCACACCTCGTCGGCGCGGGCAGACAGCGACAGCAAGCACGAGGACAGGCAGATCCCCAGCCACAGCAGGTGCAGCGGACGGCTTATATTTCCAGTCATTTAAGCACTATAGATTACAAAATATCTCCCACTCACAATAGCCTCCTGTCGTCCCCGCGACGGTCCGCTGCTTCCGTGGGGGGAACATCGCCGCGCGGCCCTGGCTTGGCTCGCGACCGCACCGGGGCGATGGGCTGCGTCAAAGCCGGGGGCTGGTCTGCGTATCGTAGGATGCGGCGAGCGCACGGCGCGTTCCGCTTCACCTAGCCAGGCAGGTCCCCATGTCCATCGGTGTCCACGTCTTTGTCACGCATGCTCCGCCCCACGCCCCACTCGTCGCTGAGCTTCGTCAGCTTCTGCAAGAGCGCGGCGTCGTGGTCTGGCAGGCCGCCACAGAAGTGGCCGCAGGCAGCCAGCTTCCGAGCGAGGTGCAGAACGCCATCGCCGTCGCCCAGAGCGTGCTCGTCGTGCTCGGGCCCGAGACCGCAAACTTCCCCCAGGTGCGTCGCGAGCTTCGCCATGCCATCGAGACCGCGGCGCGCTGTGCCGACCAGGGCTATCGCGTGATTCCGCTGCTCCTTTCGGGGCTTGAGCCCACGGCGCTGGAGCTGTGGTTCGAGTCCCCTCCCGAGCCCATCGTCGTGCCGTCGGGGCCAAGTGGCCTGGGCGAGGTCTTGCCGGCGATCTGGGCCGCCCTGGGCAAGGCGCTGCCCGAGCCCCTTTCGCCCGCCGTCCCCGAGCCGCCCCCGCCCGTCGAGGATCTGGTCTTGTTGCTGCGCGATCCGGCGCTGCGCTACCCAGACGGCAAGCGCATGCTGTCCGCCACCGCGGAGCTCATCTTTGAGCCAGCCGTGCCGACCGCGGCCAAGGTCGAGAGCCCGCGCTATCGCGTGCAGGCTCCGCTGGGTCCCATCGAAGCCGACGATCTGCGCTGGTACTTGGAAGAGTACTATCGCTGGCCCTTTGGCCTGTTCCGCGAGCGCGCCCGCACCATCGAGGCCAAGCTGCCCGCCTGGGGAAACGAGCTGTATCAGATGGCTCTGGGCGGCAAGGCCCCTGGCCCAGCGCTCTCTGCCTGGCAGCACGCTGCCGAGCGCGGTGTACGGCGCTTTTCGGTCCACGTCGATCAAGACCTGCCCGAGGGAGCGTCTGCCGACGAGCGGCGCATGACGCGTGAAGCCGCCGCAGCCTGGCTGACCCTGCCGTGGGAGCTTCTTCACGACGGGCGCAGCTTTCTGTTCCAAGGCGCGCTGCCCGTGCGCGTGCGGCGGCGCCTGCCCAATCGCGACGAGCAGCCGCATCGCGTCACCAACCTGCCGATTCGCGTCCTTTTGCTGAGCCCGCGGCCCGAGGTCACGGACAGCGGCGACCCCGTCGGCTTGATCGACCCGCGCGCCTCGGCCAAGCCGCTCGTCGAAGCGATCGAGACCTTGGGCGAGCTGGTTCAGCTTTCGCGCCTGGATCCGCCGACGCTGTCCGCCTTGAACGAAGCCCTGCTCGCCGCGCGCAAGCGGGGACAGCCCGTCGATGTCGTCCACTTCGACGGCCACGGCGCCTGGAGCAAGCAGGCCGGCCTGGGCGGCCTGTACTTCGAGCGGGCCGAAGACGCCGCGCTGCCCGAGCGCCGCCGGGCCGACTTCGTCGACGCCGAGCGCTTAGCGGGCCTGTTCCGCCAGCACCGCGTCCCCCTGGTGTTCTTGGAGGCCTGTCAGACGGCGCAGGCCACCGACGATCCCACGGCATCCGTCGCCGCCCGCCTGCTGCAGGCCGGCACCGCGTCCGTCGTCGCCATGAGTCACGCCGTGCTGGTCGCCACCGCCCGCCGCTTTGTGCAGGCGTTCTATCGCTCGCTGGCCCAGGGCGAGCGCGTCGGCGAAGCCATGCTGGCCGGGCAGCGCAGCCTGCACGACGATCCCAGCCGCGGCCAGATCCCTGGCGCCGGCCCGCTGCAGCTAGCCGACTGGTTCGTCCCCGTCCTGTATCAAGACCGCCACGACCCGCAGCTTGTCCCGCGCGTGCCGTCGGCACAGGTGCAGCGCCTGGCCGCCGAGCGTCGCCGCGTTCTGCTGGGCGATGTGCCGCCCGAGCCACCGCACGGCTTCCACGGCCGCCGCCACGAGCTGCTGCGGCTCGAACGCCTGCTGTTTGTCGAGCCGCGCTGGGTGGTGCTGACCGGCATCGGCGGCTACGGCAAGACCGCCCTTTCCTGCGAGCTGGCGCGCTGGCTGCTGCAGAGCCGCCGCCTGACCCGCGCCGCCTTCGTCAGCCTGGAACGCTATCAGGGCGTCGATTCGGTCCTCGACACGCTGGGACATCAGCTTCTGCCGCAGGGCAAGGGCTTTTCGGTGCGCGACTACGAGGACCTTGCACAGGCCCGCCTGCCCGTCGAGCGCGCCCTGCGCGAGGCCGAGCGCGGCGCCATCCTGGTCCTCGACAACGTCGAGAGCCTGCTGGCCGGCGACGACGAGCCGAGCCGCAGCGCCCTGCCCGGCATCTTGACCCTGCTGCACGAGCTTTTGCTGGCGGCGCCCAAGACGCGGCTGGTCTTTTCCAGTCGCTCGCCGCTGCCCGCGCCGTTTTCCCGCGCCGATCGTCACGTCGAGCTATCGGCGCTGGCCCGCCCCGACGCCATCGATCTGGTGCGCCAGGTGCTGACGCAGCAAGGCGCCGCGCCCACGCAGGAACCCGACGGCTCGCCCGGTGCCGACGTCGTGGCCCTGGTCGAGTCCGTGCGCTGCCACCCGCGGGCCCTGGTGCTGCTCGCAGGCGAGCTCGCCCAGCGCGGCCTGCGCGCCATCACCGCTGACCTGGGCCCGATCCTGGCTGATCTGGACCGCCGGCACCCTGGCGACCGCGAAAACTCGCTGTACGCCAGCGTCGAGCTCTCGCTGCGCCGCCTGCCCCCCGACATCCGCGACGCGCTGACGCCGCTCGCCGTGTGCCATGGCGGCATCCACCTGGGGGTGCTGGCGATGCTGAGCGGGCTGGACAAAGACCGCGTGGCCGCGATCGCCGCCGCGCTGATCCACGTCGGACTGGGCGAGGATCTGGGCGATGGCCACCTGCGCCTGGATCCCGGCCTGCCGCCGCACCTGCTGCGCCGCCTGCCCCCCGGCACGATCGATCAGATCGAGCCGCTGCGCGCCCGCTTCGCGCAGGCCCTGGCAGCGTTCGCCACGTTCCTGTATGAGCGGCGGTCCACCGACAGCGAGGCCGTCAGTCGCCTGACGCGGCACGAGCTAGCCAACCTGCTGGCCATGCTGACCTGGCACGCCCAGCACGCGCCCCCTGAGCAGACCGTCGATCTGGCCCACAGCGTGGAGGGATTGGTGGCCGGTCTCGGCCTGCGCCAGGCCCTAGATCAGGCCGTCGCGTTGCGCGAGCGCGCCAGCCACCGCCTGGGGCACGACTGGTCGCACAGCCGCTTCCTCAGCGAGGGCGCGGCCATCGATCGCCTGCTCGATCGTGGAGCCCTGCCCGAAGCGCTGGCGGCGGCGCAGCGGCTGCTCCGCCACTGCCAGGCCGCCGGGCCCACCGCCTACCCCGAGGCCCCCTACGATCTCGCCCAGGCCTCCTTCAAGCTCGGTCGCGTGCTGCAGAGGTGCGGGCAGCCCGAGGCTGCGCTGCCCCCCCTGACCGAGGCCCAGGCGGCCTTTCAGGCTCTGGCAGACGCTGGCAACCAGAGCGCTGCGGCCATGGCCTCGACCTGCCTGACCGATTCCGCAAACTGCCTGCTGGATCTGGGGCGCTACGAGGACGCGGCGCGGGCCTATGCAGCGGCCATCGCCCAGGCCGAAGCCGCGGATCGCCAGCGCCAGGTCGCGGTGGGCAAGGGGCAGCTTGGGATGGTGCGCCTGCAGCAGAAGCGATACCCCGAGGCCCTGGCCCTGTATCAAGAGGCGCGCGAGCGCTTCACCCGCCTGGGGGAGCCGCGCAGCGTCGCGGTGGTGTGGCACCAGATCGGCCACGTCCTGGAAGGGCTCGGTCAGCTCGAGCGCGCCGAGTCCGCGTACCGCGAGTCGCTGGCCATCCAGGTTCGCGAGAACAACTTGGCTGGCCAAGCCAGCAGCCTGAACCAGCTTGGCACCCTGTACGATCGGCTGGGTCGCCTGGAAGACGCCGCTGGCTTCTATCAGCAGGCCGCCAGCATCTATCAGCGACTGGGCGATGAGGCCCACGAGGGCCGTGCGCAGAACAACCTCGCGCACGCGCTGATCAAGCTGGGGCGATATCCCGCGGCGCGGACCGCGCTGCAGCGCGCCCTGCAGTGCAAACAGCCGCTGGGCCACGCCGCCGAGCCGTGGACGACCTGGGACATCCTCTGCGATCTTGAGACGGTCACGGGCGACCCCGCCGCGGCCCAGGACGCCCGCGCCCAGGCGCAGGCCGCGTACCTGCGCTATCGCCGCGACGGCGGGGAAAGCCAAAGCAACCGCGCACCGTGGTTTGCCGCCGTGCCGCGCGCCATCCGCAGCGGCCAGGCCCAGGACGGCGCGACCCAGCTTGCCGGCCTGCGCCAAGCGGATGTTCCGCCCCGTGTCCGCGCCCTGATCACAGCGCTTCTGGCCGTGCTGCACGGCGATCGCCGCCCGGCGCTGGCCGACGATCCCGACCTGGACTACGTGGACGCCGTCGAGCTTCGCCTGCTGCTGGCGGCGCTGGCCGCGGGCTAAGCGTCGTCGGCTGGCCGGTGCCCTGGTTCCCGGAACGACCGATCTCGGGCCGCCTTGGGCCGAGCGCCTCGCTCGTCGGCGCGATGGGGCCGCTCACCGGGTCGGCTGCGATCGTCGCGTCGAGCCGCTCTGGCGTATCGCGGCAAACAGGCGCAGCCGCTGCGGTTTCAAGCCTTTACGGATAAACGGGCGCCGTGTGAAGGTGGCTGCGGCGAATCCGATGAACGAACTGCGACGAATCTGTGTGTACTGCGGTGCAAACTCGGGCCTGGATCCGCGGTATCGCGAGTCCGCCTGGCAGCTTGGCGCGGCGCTGGCCCTGGCCGGTCTGGGCGTTGTCTATGGCGGGGGCAACGTCGGGCTGATGGCGGCCGTGGCCGACGGCGCCTTGTCGGTCGGGGGCGAGGTCATCGGCGTCATCCCCCGCGCGCTGATGGAAAAAGAGCTGGGCCACCGCGGCGTCAGCAAGCTGTTTGAAGTGGGCAGCATGCACGAGCGCAAGGCGCTGATGGTCGATCTCAGCGACGCATTCATCGCCCTGCCCGGCGGCTTCGGCACGCTCGACGAGCTGTTTGAGACGCTGACCTGGCTGCAGCTTGAGTTTCACCAAAAGCCCATCGGCCTGCTCAATGTCGGCGGCTACTTCGATGGGCTCGTGGCCTTTGTCGCGCACATGCGAGACCGCGGCTTCGTCAAGCCCGAGCACGCCTCGTGCTTGCTCGTCGAGTCCGACGCCGCCGCCCTGCTGTCCGCCCTGCGCGCCTTTTCCCCGCCCCGCCTCGGCAAGTGGATGGAACAGCTCGCCGCCGAAGCCCGCTAGGAGCCGCCCAGGGCGGGCGTTCTTACTTGGCCCACTCCGAGTGGAAGGCGCCGGGTTTGTCGGTGCGTTCGTAGGTGTGGGCGCCGAAGAGGTCGCGCTGGGACTGGATGAGGTTGGCGGGCAGGCGCTCGCTGCGAATCATGTCGTAGTACGAAAGCGCTCCGGCGGTGGCCAGAAGCGGCACGCCGGCCGACGCGCCCAGCGCCACGATGCGTCGCCAGGCGGCGTTGCGCACGCCGAGTTCCTCGACGAAGCCAGGGTCCAAAAGCAGGTTCGGCAGGCTGGCATCGCGATCGAAGGCGGCCTTGATGCGCCCCAGGAACTGCGCGCGGATGATGCAGCCGCCGCGCCAGATGGTGGCGATCTCGCCGAGCGGCAGGTTCCAGCCGCGGGTGCGCGAGGCCACCAACAGAAGCTGCATGCCCTGGGCATAGCTGCAGGCCTTGGCGCAGTACAGCGCCTGCCGCACGTCGTCGATCAGGTGCTGCTTGGCCGCAGCGGCCATCGGATGCGGCGCCGGCCCCTTCAAGATCTGGCTGTTGCGCACGCGGCCCTTCTTGTCGCTGGAGATCACGCGGGCATCGACCGAGCTGGCGATGGTCGGCACCGGCACCGATAGCTCGATGGCATCCTGCACCGTCCACTTGCCCGTGCCCTTCATGCCCGAGGCGTCCAGGACCTTGTCGACGAGGAAGCCGAGGCCGCTTGCGTCTTCGGGATCGCGGGTGCGGAAGATGCGGGCGCTGATCTCGATCAGGAAGGACTGCAGCTCGCCTTCGTTCCAGCGCGTAAAGACCTCGGCCAGCTCGTCGTTGCTCAGGCCGCCGATGCTGCGCAAGAGGTCATAGGCCTCGGCGATCAGCTGCATATCGCCGTACTCGATGCCGTTGTGGACCATCTTGACGTAGTGACCGGCGCCGCCAGGGCCGATGTACGTGACGCAGGGCCCTGGATCGCGGACGCCGGGGCCGTCGACCTGGGCGGCGATCTTTTTCACGACGGGCTCTAGCCGCTCGTACGCCGTGCGCGGACCGCCGGGCATCAGCGAGGGGCCGTTTCGCGCCCCGTCTTCGCCGCCGGACACGCCCATGCCCAGGTAGTGCAAGCCCGCGCCTTCGATGGCTGCGGCGCGGCGCTCGGTGACGGTGAAGTGTTCGTTGCCGCCGTCGACCAAAAGATCGCCGGGCGAAAGCAGAGGCCGCAGCTTGGCGATGGTGTCATCGACGGGAGCGCCGGCCTTGACCATCATGATGATGCGGCGCGGACGTTCGAGCGACTGGACGAACGCCTCGGGCGAGTGCGCGCCAAAGACGCTGCCGGATCCTGCGCCGAGCTCTCCTTTGGCTCGCGCAAGGAAGCTGTCGACCTTGTCGGTCGAGCGGTTGTAGACCGCGATAGAGAATCCCTTTTCCGCGATGTTGAGGGCCAGGTTCTCGCCCATGACGGCAAGACCGACCACCCCCACGGCCTGCGTGCCGGCTGGCTGACTCGTGCCGCTTCCTTGCTCTGTGCTCATGCGACAAACTCCCGTCTGATTCCGTCTGTTTTGCGCCCTACAGCTTATCGCAGATCGTCCCCGAGCCACGGGGGGAATTGCGGCGCAGCCGACTCTGCCGCCAGCGCCCCGCGATGCCCGCTGAAAGCACGCTCGCGCCCGTCCCGACGCCCCCCCCGAGCCGGCGGCCCACGCTGGACTCCCCGCCGCCAGCGTCTGGCTCCGCCGCAGCCGCGACCCGACACGCTGCGACGAAGCCGCGGGACGCTGCAACCAAGGCTCGGGACCGCGTGACGAAGCCTCCGCACGGCGGGACCGCGCCTCCGCCCGCCGGGACCGCGCCTCCGTACGCCGTGACGGCGCCTCCGTACGGCGTGCCCGCGCCTCCGTACGCCGTGACGGCGCCTCCGTACGGCGTAACCGCGCCTCCGCACGCCGTGCCCGCGCCTCCGTACGGCGTAACCGCGCCTCCGTACGGCGTGACGGCGCCTCCGTACGCCGTGACGGCGCCTCCGTACGGCGTGACGGCGCCTCCGTACGGCGTGACGAGGGCTGCGTACGGCAAAATCGGACCAAATTGCGAAGAATTCGGCGGGCCAGCCCTTGCGTCTGCCGTTTTCGGACTTATATGCCGGGGCCCATACCCGGACATCCCCTCCTACAGAAAGCCGACCCGCCCGAGCCGCGCCGCCTGCATCCATGGGCGCAGTCTATCCGCGCAGCGGGCGCGCTGGGTCGAGGTTTTTGGCGAGGGGGCGCGGCGGAAGGGACAGGCGGCAAGGCCGGTCGCGGCGAGAGATCTGTCGAGGATCCGGGACGACCTGCCCTGTGCGGTGGACGTCCCCAGGGCGGGTGGCGAAGAGGGCTGCGAGGCTAGGGAAACTCTTCGCAGCCGATGTCGGCGTACGGGGCACCGGCCGGACGGGGACGCGGGCTGCCAAAGAGGTCGATGGAGACGGCGGGGTTTAGGGCCTGCATGGCCCGGCCCTTTAGGTTGGCCTGGACGCCTGAGCTGGACTGGTACACATCGCTGCCCACGGGGCTCTCGACGTAGTCGCTAGGCCCGGTGCTGGAGATGTTCTTGTGCAGGCTCTGCTCGGTGCAGCCAATGGTCGAGCTGCTGCTGACGTCGCCGACGATGGCCGAGTTGGTGATGGCTTGGCCATTGTCGCAGGTGATGCCGCGGGTGTTCATGTACAGGGTGTTGAAGGCGAACGTGCCGGTTGCGGTCGAGCCGATCTCGGCGGCGCTGGAGTGGAAGGGAGGGCCCCCCTCAATGCCGGAGCGCGCGATCAGCGTGTTGGTGACGTGATAGCTCAGGCTCGGGGCCTTGAGCATCATGGCCTGCCACTTGGCCCGGACAAAGCTCTGGCCCACGCGGACCTCTTGGCAGCCGGTGCTGGCGTCGAGGCCGTATTCGACGGTGTCGTTGATGAGCCGCGACTGACGAAGCTGCACCCGCCCACCACTGCACTTGATCGCCGCCTTGGCGGCCACGCTCGATGGGCGCTCGATCCGCAGGTCATACAGCGTCACGCGCCCCGCGGTAATCGATACGCTGCTGATGACGGCTTTGACGGCCCTGGCCTCCATGCTGTCGCGGTGATTGATGTTCTGCAGAAGATCTCGCGTGCCCACCAGGACCACGTCGCGCCCCACGGTCAGATCGGCATAGCTGCCGTCGAGCAGACGCAGATACGGTGCGCCGGTAGGGCTTCCGAGCTCAGCGCCAAGGGTCGCTGGGGTGACGTCTTTGACAAACTCTTTGGGCACGCACTGGCCGGTCATCAGGGTGCCAACCGCAGCAGGCGGGGCATAGTCGCCAGGGCGATGGCAAATGCCGCTGACTCCGGCGCAGTCTTCATGCCGGCTGCACGGAGCGCACTGGCCCGTGGCTGCGCAGAACGGGGTCGCCACACTGCGACTGGCACAGAAGCCCGGCGGAAGACCGGTGCAGTTTACACACTGCTTGCGGGCGGCTCCCGCGGGGGTCTCGCAGTAGGGCTTCCCTGAGACGCCCTGGCAGTGGCCGTCATCGGCGCAGGCACTGCAGCGATTGCTGGCACAGTACGGCATGCCCGGACGAGCGGCGCAGTCGGAATGGGTCATGCAGTCGATGCAGCGATTCTCGCCGGGCAGACAGGTGAGCAGTCCGTCCTTCGCCGCCTCGGTATTGGCGGTACAGTCCGCGTCCTGCACGCAGCCGACGCAGGTGCGGGTCTCGGGCTTGCACACCCGCAAGAGCGGCTCTGTGGGGCGGGCCGCTTTGCAGTGACTATTCTGCGTGCACTCGCGACAGCTTCCGGTCGATGCCTCGCAGACCAGGGTGGGCGGTCCAGCAAGCGACATCATCGCGGACATGGCTTCCTGCTGTCGCTGCTTCCAGTTGTCTTGGCAGTCTGGATCTTGGTCGCAGCCCCGGCAGAACGTCAGCGCGCAGATGGGCTTGCCGGGCTGCGTGCAGTCGGTTTGCCTCTCACAGACGAAGCCCGTTTCCTGAGGACAGCCGACCGTCGCGATGGCGATACAAAACAGGAAGGAATACCAGGGGAAAACGTGCGCCTTCATAAGCAGCTCCTTCGGTACGTAAAGGATGAAGTGCGGAGCCGTGTCCACGCGCTATTTCAGCTCGTGATAGCCCTTGTCCCACCCGCTGCCTTTGGGACGCAGGGCGCCGAAGTAATCGGTCTGAACTTCATTCGCCGGGGGCTGTTCGCCGCGGTCGATGCACAGCATGGCCGCGAGCGGATTGTTCTGCAGCTTTGGCTCACTGCCGGTGCCGAGAAGCATCCCGGTGGCATCGACGACCGAGGTGTTTATGTTGCAGCTCTCGGGGGGCATCCTGTTTTGCACAAAGGTCGAGTTGCTGATCGTTACGGGCTGGGCACAAATCACGCTGCCCGAGCTTCGCGCAACGGTGTTGTAGTTGAACACGCCGACAGCGTTCGACTTGAAGAACACCGGATGCATTCCGTTGCCTCCACTCTCGACAACCAGGCTGTTGACGATGCGATACGGCCCGTTGACCTCAATGGCATAGCTCCCCGGTGAGTTGACCCGCGTGCGCTCAATGGTAACCGAGGCGCAGGTTGTGCTCACGATGCCATTTCCACCCGGATTGACGACATTGCTGGCAATCACATTGAGCTGGCCGGTGCCCGTACAGTGAATCGCCGCGGGCCCCACCGAAGCGGACACCACGACATCCGACAGCGTCAGCGTGCCGCTGCCGGTTAGCACCACAGACGGGAACGTCGCCCCCGGACTGGCATCGCGACCAGGGCCCACCAGCGTCACGGTCTCATTGGCCAGGCTGATCGCCGGGTACGGCGTCGCGCTGGGCAGCACCTTGATCACCGACTTGCCCAAGGTCGTCATAGAGGCAATCGCCGCGGCCAGGGTGCAGTACGGCTTGCTTACGCTGCTGGGGTTCGCTCCGCTTGCCTCGCAGCCGGCCGGCATGTTCCCCAGGTACGCGATCGTTCCCGCCGGCACGCACTGCCCCGTCGCGCCTGCGATCGTCGACGGATCGCCCGGTCGCTTGCAGACGCCATCCCCGGCTTTTGGCATCGAGTCACACTCGCTGTGGAACAGGCAGCCGCGGCACTTGAGCGTCGTCAGATCGCAGAACGGACCGCCCACACTGCTGCCGCAGTTCTCGTTCGACTTGCACTCGCCACATGTGCCACCGCTGGCGCCCGTCGGGACATAGCAGAAGTTGCGCGCGGGCGACACCCTGCGGTCCTTGGACCACGTGATGCACTGCGTGTCCAGCGAGCACGGCACGCACTGGCCTAGCTCACAGAACGCGGCCGCTTCCGAGTCGCACTGCGCACTCGCCGAGCAGTCCCCGGCTTTCTGACAAAGCTGGGTCATCGCGTTGCAGATCACCCCATTGGCCGTGTCGCAGATGCCGGGATTCAGGACACAGTTTTCCGGGTTGTCGCCGTATGGAAACAACGCCTGGCAGCCGAACACGGCAAAGGCCGCAAGAAGAAGGGATGCGCGAGTCCTGCTCATGACTACAACCTCACCGAAGCGAGTAGGAAAGAAAGAAGAAGAGGCCTATGCCTTTACCTAGTACGAACCTTGGACGTGCAGCCCGACACCGCTGCCGACGCCGCCGAACAGCAAGCTGGCCTGTGGCGCGCTGCTTGCGGGGGCTGCTCCGCCCGCCCCGGCGCCCGTGCTGGGCAGCGTGTTGCGCGGCCCCGGAAGAGCGATGAGCACCGCGCCAACCGCCGCCGCCGCCACGCCAACCCCGGTAAGCGCCGCCCCCATGGGCAGCGACGTGTACTTCTGCAGGCAGGCTGTGCCCATCGGCACCGAGTCGACGCACTGCCCGTTTAATGCCAAGCCGGTAATGCCATAGAGCATGCCCAGTGCCCCGACGCCAATCAGCGCTCCGCCAAGGGCTATGCGCCACTTCGGGCGCGGGCGGTGCTCGGCGACGTACTTGACCTGCACCGGGTCCTGGCCGACGTCCAGCTTGATGCTGAGGTTGGTTAGCTGCCCCTCGGTGACGTTCAGGGACTGGTTCTTTGAGCGGTGGCCGGTGCGACGCAGCGTCAGCTCGTGCTTGCCGGCGAAGACCGTGCGCTTGTACGGGGTCACGCCCAATTCAACACCGTCGATAAACACCGAGGCATTGGTGGGATCGCTGGTGATGACCACTTGCCCGCGCGGCTTGGCGGCATCGTCAAAGATGGCCTTCTTGACCAGATCGGACAGAGCCGTGGCGGCCTGCGCGACGGTGCAGCTTGGACACTCAGAGGTCGCTTTGGCGCCGATCGCGCCGACTTCGACGTTGTAATACGTCGCGCCCAAGGTCCAGGCTGCGCCGGACGTGCTGCGCCACACCTTGAGGCTGTAGACCATCACGGCGTGCGCCCCCAAGAGACGACCGATGCGCTCTTGGCACTCTTCCTTGAAGCAGCCTTGGATGCCTTCGCCCTGGATGATGGTGTCGCGCTCGCCCTTGGACGCCAGATCGAACTGCTGCTCTTTGAGGGCGTTGTTGACGGCGTTCTCTAAGACCAAGAGCTCTTCGGGGGTGACGCTGCCGTTGGTCTTGGCATCGAGAACACAGGCCATCTTGCGCTCGGCGGCCACGGCCGGTCCGGGGCGAACCCCAAAGACCGCCGAAAAAACCAGGCCTGCCAGAACAAGACGAACGCAGGCACGCGGCAGAACAGACGAAAGGTAGCGGGATGGCATCTGCATGGTTTTCCTGTCGGTCAGCTCGACGGTCACCGTCGCCCACATAGCAAATTCGGCGGCGACACCGTCCAGCGCGGAAGTACAAGAAGTCATGTTATCACGCGAGGCTCCGCGGACTTTCGGCAAAACAGATGCAGGTGCATACCTGCGAATACGAGGACGGAGCGCCGTTTATGACCAAGATTCTGCACCCTTGTTCGCAGCCTGCGCAGCACGACCTGCAAGAGGGCTCAGACGACCCGTTCGACCCGTTCGAACAGCGCGGCAATGCCCTGCCCGACGCCGATGCACATGGCTGCGACGCCATAGCGCCCGCCGGCCCGCTCTAGCTCATGCACCAGGGTCGTTGCGATGCGCGCCCCCGAGCAGCCCAAGGGATGTCCCAGCGCAATCGCCCCGCCGCAGACATTCAGGCGGTCCTGCCACCGCGACTCGGGAAGCTCAGGAAGCTCACGCAGCACGGCGAGGACTTGCGCGGAAAAGGCCTCATTCAGCTCGAAGCGGTCGATGTCTGAAAGCGCGACGCCGGTTCGCGTCAGAAGCGTGCGCAGCGCCGGCACTGGGCCAATGCCCATGTAGCGAGGGTCGACGCCCGCCGCCGCGCCCCCCACGATGCGCGCCACGGGCCGAAGGCCAAAGCGCGCCGCCTGCTCTGCCGTGCCGACCAATAGCGCCGCTGCTCCGTCGTTCAGCGTCGAGGAATTGCCGGCGGTGACGCTGCCCCCGCTGCGAAATGCCGCGCCCAGCGTGCCGAGCTTTTCCAGCGAGCTATCGCCGCGCGGTCCTTCATCGACGCGGACCGTCTGCGCCGGTCGATCTTTGCCTTGGGCCGGCACCTGAATCGGGACGATCTCGGCGGCGAACAGTCCCTTTTCTTGGGCCGCCACGGCGCGCTGGTGGCTGCGCAGCGCGAACTGATCCTGCTCGCTGCGGCTGATGCCGTATTTTTCGACGAGGTTTTCAGCCGTCTCGCCCATGGCTTCCAGCGGGAACTTCTGCGCCATGCGCGGGTTGGGAAAGCGCCAGCCCAGCGAGGTATCAAACATCGTCTGATTGCCGCCGACAAAGGCCGTGTCGGGCTTGCCCAAGACCAGCGGGGCCCGCGTCATCGACTCGACACCGCCTGCGATAAACAGGTCGCCTTCGCCCGCGCGAATCGCCCGCGCCGCCTGCAGCACCGCTTCCAATCCCGAGCCACACAGGCGGTTCACCGTCACACCCGGCAGCGACTGCGGCAGCCCGGCGAGCAAGAGCGCCATGCGCGCGACGTTGCGGTTGTCTTCCCCCGCTTGGTTCGCGCAGCCCGCGATCACGTCGTCGATCTGGCTGGGGTCAATCTGAGTCTTTTGCACCAGCGCCGCCAGGACCTGACCCAGCAAGTCGTCTGGTCGCACGTCTTTTAGGCCCCCGCGATAGCGCCCAATGGGGCTGCGCACCGCCGAAAGCACATACGCGTCTCGATTCGCAACAGTCGCCATGGCGGCACTGTATCTGAAGCGACGGCCCATCGGAATCGGCTCTGCGATATGATCGACGCCTCGCAGTCTCGGAGGCTTCCATGTCCGTGTGGTCCCGTTCGCGCTTCACCCCGTGGGCTCGTGGTGTGCTGTGGGTCTCGCTGGTATTGACGCTGCTTGCGCCTCGCCTGGCCCCTGCTTTCTGCGGCTTCTTCGTCTCGGGCGCCGACGCCAAGCTGTACAACAACGCCTCGCAGGTGGTGCTCTTGCGCAAGGGCAATCACACCGAGATGTCGATGTCGAACAACTACCAAGGCCCGCCCGAGGACTTCGCGATGGTGGTGCCGGTGCCGGTGGTGCTGAAGAAAGAACAGGTCAAGACGCTGCCGCCCCATGTCTTTTCCCGCATCGATGCTCTGTCGGCCCCGCGGCTCGTCGAGTATTGGGAACAGGATCCCTGTTACATACCCAGGCCCATGAAGAGCAAGAGCGGGGCGAAGCGCAGCGCCGCGATGGAGAGTGGAGACGAAGAGGACAGGTCCGAGAAGAAGCACGGCGTCAAGATCGAAGCCAAGTTCGAGGTCGGCGAGTACCAGGTTGTGATCTTGTCGGCCAGAGACTCGACGGGACTCGACGCCTGGCTGCGCGAGAATCGATACAAGATCCCAGCCGGAGCCGATGCCGCTCTGGCGCCGTACGTGCGCGAGCAGATGAAGTTCTTCGTCGCCAAAGTCGACATCAAGAAAGTGCAGCGCGACAGCCATGGCTTCGTCGTGCTGTCGCCGCTGCGCTTCGGCTTTGACTCGCAAGAGCTTCGCCTGCCGGTGCGCTTGGGGCTGCTCAACGCCAACGGCAAGCAGGATCTTTTGATTTACATCCTGCATCCCGAAAAGCGCTTCGAGGTTGCCAATTATCCCAACGTCTTTATCCCCACCAACATCGAAGTCGCCGACGAGGTACGCAAGGGCTTCGGCAGCTTCTATGCCGAGCTGTTCGATGAGACCCTGCGCCGCCACCACAACAAGGCCGTGGTCACCGAGTACAGCTGGCAGGCCTCAAGCTGCGATCCGTGTCCGCTGCCGCCGTTGAACCCGCTCGACGTGTACATGTTCGGCGACGATTCCATGCAGAGCCGCATGCAGAGCATGAGCGGCGACGACGAAGGCGGCTATTACGGCGACCCGGTGCCGTATGTGCTGACGCGGCTGCACACGCGCTATGACAAAAGCACGCTCAGCGCCGACCTGATTTTTCGCGAGGCCAAGCCCGTCGTGGGCGGACGCGCCAACTGGGGCGGCGGCCTCGGCGATCACGGTGCGCAGATCCAGTCCGGGGGCGAGGAAAACAACTTCCAGGGTCGCTACATTATCCGTCACTACTGGGAAGGTCCGGTCGCCTGCGAAAACCCGCGCTATGGCCGCTGGGGTGGCCCGCCGCGCGGCGACATGGCCGCCCTGCGCAAGGGATCGAGCGACGGAAAACCACAGGCAGCGCAGGACCTGGCCAATGCCCCGCGCGGCAAAATGAGCCTGGCTTCTGTCGTGCAAACGCCCGTGCCCGAGCTTGGCCTGAAAGGCAAAAAGCGCGCCCTGCGCCCCAACGAGAAACCCGAGAGCCAAGCGGCGGAGGAGTGATATTTTGCCGGCATGAACGCTCGTGTCCTCGGCCTCGCGCCTTCTGTGATCCGCGCCATCCACGATCGCAAGCGACCGGATGCCCTTGATCTTGGGATGGGTCAGCCGACGCTGTTGCCGGACATGGCGCCTCTTGAAGAAGCCCTGGCCTGGGTGCGCACGCACGGCTGCCCGTATTCGCCCAATGCCGGCTTTACCGAGCTACGCCGCGCCATTTCTGGTCACTTTCACTATCCAGGGCTCGACACGGCGGATCAGGCGCTGATCACCATCGGTTCGACCGAGGCGCTGTATCTGGCGATCAAAGGCCTGCTCGATGCGGATGCCGGAGATGAGCTTTTGGTCGTCGGGCCGACGTTTCCGGCGTATCAAAAGATGGGCTTTATGGAAGGCCTGCCGACGCGCGAAGTGATGCTGGATGCGGCGCAGGACTTTGCGCCCCGCGCGGACCGCGTGCTGTCGGCGCTGTCGCCAAAGACCCGGCTTCTGGCCCTGGCCTCGCCGTGCAACCCGACGGGACGCATCTGGCCCGAGGCCGAGCTTGTCCGCCTGGCCGAGGGCCTCTTGCACGCACCGCAGCCGATCTTCGTCTTGTGGGACGAGGTGTACCGCGACCTGTACTACACCCCGACCCCGCCGCCGTCTTTGGCGCGCTTTTATCCGCGAACGCTGGTGGCCGGCAGCCTGTCGAAAAGCTGCGCCCTGACCGGCCTGCGCTTGGGCTGGCTGCTCGCCCCGAGCGAGGTGTTCACAGCCGTCTACAAAGTGCATCAGCTTTCCATCTCGTGCGCCGAGACACTGGCCCAGCGCGCGGCGCTTGCCATCTTCAAAAAGCCCGAGCTTCTGTCGGCCCATCGCGCCCACTATCAAGCGCAGCAGAGCGCGCTGTGCGACGCCGCCGCCGAGCTAGGCCTGGCGCTTCTGCGCCCGGAAGGAACGTTCTATGCCCTGCTGCGCTTGCCGCCGCGCTGGGCGTCCGATTCGTACGGCTGCGCCATGGGCATCTTGGAAGAAAAGAACGTCGTCACCATTCCCGGCGCGGCCTTCGGTGCCGAGGGCTTTCTGCGCCTGACCTTCGTCGCACCCATCGATCCGATGCGCGAGGCTCTTGGCCGCATCGCTGAATTCCTGGCCGCCTAGGTTCCCCGCGGCACGGCTGCAAGCAGCGCTTCGATGGCTTCGTTTTCGTCGGAAAAGATCGTGAAGCTCAGCTGATCGCGCTCGCTGATGCGCTGCGTCTGTCGCTTGCCCAGGCTGCTGGAAAGCAAGACCCCAACCGCGGCAAAACCGCGGGACAGGCGACGAAATGACTCGGCCATGACGCGTTCCAGATAGGGGTCAAAGACCATGGGCGCATCGCGCGAGTCCATGAGCAGCGCCATCTTGGGCCGACGGAACATCGGCAGCAAGCTAGCCACCATGGGATCGACCCGAGCAAACTCCTCGCCGGTCATGGCCAGGGACGATCGTCGAACACGCGCCAGTCGACCGTCGGCCTCGATGGTCAGGGTCAGAAGCGGATGTTGATAGACCTCGCGAGTACTCATGCACCTGCCGCGCTGCCCCAGTAATCGCGGACGAAGATAGCACGCACGCACGGCCGCTCTGCGCCGGATCAGCGAGAGCCGAACCCGCCGTGATACGTTGACCTCATGTCGCCGCACATCTTGCTGGCAGCGCCACGCCTGCCGGCCAATCCCATCCCCGAAGGCTGTCCCTGGCACGGCCTGTCGCAGTACGGCCTGCCCAACGTGAACTGGTGCGAAGACTTTGTCTGCGCCTGGATCAACGAACCAGCGAACACATGGTCGAACCTGGCCTATGTCTTGGTTGCGCTGTGGATCGTCGCGGTCGAGGCGCGCAAAGACGGCGGTCTGCCTCGCGGGCCACTGCGCTGGTTTGCGCCCGTGCTGGCGACCATGGGCCTGTGTTCCGGCATCTATCACGCGAGCAACGTCCATCTGACGCAGGTCCTCGACTTCTTGGGCATGTACTTGTTCTGCTTCCTGCTGTTGGGCATAAACGGCGTGCGGCTGGGAGCGCTGTCGCTGGCTCGGCTGCCGCTGTGGTTCGTCACGTGCGTTGCGGGGACGACGCTGGGCACAGCCATCGCCGTGCGCGCCGGCTTTCCCATCCAGAGCATCGTCGGTCTGCTGACCCTGGCTCTGGTCATCACCGAGGTGCGGATCCGCCGCCGCGCACAGGCCGCCGGACAGGCGCCACCGCCGCTGCGCTACTTCTTCGCGTCGCTGGGACTTCTGACCTTGGCCGCCACCTGTTCCGCGCTCGATGTCAGTCGCACGCTCTGCGATCCGCAGAACCACATCCTGCAAGGCCACGCCGCCTGGCACGTCTTGTCTGCGCTCAGCTTGCTGTGCGCGTTCTATCACTTCCGACAGTTCCGCTCGCTTTTGCAGCGGGCCTGACGCAGCGTCGATCCGCCCTGCCCTGCCGCCGCGAATCGCGCCGTGCTAGCTCGCGCGCCTTGGCTTTTACGGCGCAGATGCCGTCGCTGCCGCCAGGCTTCGCCCCAGGCTGTCGCTGTAGCGCCGAGCCCGCGCCGCGGCAAAGACATCGAACACCAGTAGCCCCGAGCCCTCGATCGCAAGGCCGATCCCGACGCCGGTTAGGGTATCGGTCTTGGTCGCGCCACCTGTGGCAGCCAGCGCAAGTCCCCCCGTCATCAGCAAGACCTCGACGATTTCGAGCACCAGAAACTGGCGATGGACCCGCTGCATCCGCTTCCACTCGCCGGCCAGCGCGACCTTTGGCTGTGTGGCCAGACCGTGCTCTAGCGTGCGCACCTGTCCGGGCGTACGCGCCGCAAAAAGGAGCCCACCGATGAACTCGACGCCGCCCAGGATCAAAAGCGGATAGGCCAGCCCGCGCCAGCGATCCGGTGTGTCGACGAGCAGGCCGGCTCCCAGCGCCACGGCCGGCGCTCCCATGGCCATCAGCACCAAGCCGCCGCGCTGCTCGGCCGCGAAGTAGCTCCGCAGATCCCGGCGGAGCTCGGACATCGGCGGAGCGGCCGGCGGCACCGTCTGCTCTGGCAGCATCGGTCCCTGCTGTGCGCTCTGGCTGCTCGCCTGCGGTCCAGTCTCCGACGTGCCCTGTGCCGCCTCGCTCGCGAAAGCCAGCGTCGGGGACCCCAGCCACAGCAGCCCAAGCAAGGCCGGGACGCGTGCGCGACCGCCTCGCGATCGCAGCGACCTATTCGAGAGTCTGTGCATCATGCCGGCGTTCATATCACAGGGCCCTTGGCGGCCCGTGCAGCGCGCAGGCTTGAATCGCGCAGCAAAGCTGCCCAGAATGTGCCGTTCCCAATGCCCCGACGAGCCCCTTCTTTGCCCCGTGACTCTGCCTCTGCTTCCTCTGCACCGCGCCGCCACGCGTCGCCGCCTGCGGGCGAAAGCCGCCGCGATCAGCTGCGCAGCGCCCGCCGCGTCGTCGTCAAGATCGGAACCGGCGTCCTCACGGGCCCCGGTGGTTCGTTCGATCGCGCTCGCTTCGAAAGCCTCTGCGCCGAGCTCGCGCGAGCTGCAAGCCAGCGCGAGGTGGTCGTCGTGTCCTCGGGCGCCGTCGCTCTGGGCGTCGAGCGCCTGGGTCTGAAAGCGCGCCCCAAGGACATTCGCGGCAAGCAAGCCGCAGCGGCCGTCGGTCAGTCTCGCCTGATGCGCCTGTATGACGATGCGCTGGGTCCGCAAGGCATCGTCGTGGCGCAGGTGCTCTTGACCCATGCCGACATCCAGTCGCGCACGCGGTATCTAAATGCCCGTCGTGCCATCGCCGCGCTTCTTTCGCAGCGCGCTCTGCCGATCATCAACGAAAACGACACGGTCAGCGTGGAAGAGCTGAAGTTCGGCGACAACGACACCCTGGCCGGCATGGCCATCGATCTCGTCGAGGCCGAGCTTTTGATCATCCTCACCGACATCGACGGGCTGTACACCGCCGACCCGCGCAAAGACCCCGCAGCGACGCGCATTCCCGAGGTCTTTGGCATCGATGCCGCGACGCTAGAGCTGGCCGGAGACACCAGCTCAGGCGTGGGCACAGGCGGCATGGCCAGCAAGCTGCGCGCTGCGCATCGCGCCTTAGACTCGGGCGTGCCGACGCTGATCGCACCGGGAAAGCAAGTCGGAGTGCTCGACGCCGCTCTGGCTGGCGAGGCGCTTGGCACCTTTGTGCATGCGCCCCAGCAGCCGGGGACGGGTCGGCGCAAGCGCTGGCTGTTGCGCGATCTGCGTCCCTCTGGCGAGCTGATCATCGACGACGGAGCGCTGCGCGCCCTGCGCGATCGCGGCAAGAGCCTGCTGCCAAGCGGCATCCTGGACGTGCGCGGAACCTTTGATGCCGGCGAGCCGGTGGCCATCTGCGGTCGCGACCAGATCGTCGTCGCACGCGGGCTGAGCATCTATGGATCCGAGGAGCTGCGACGGATCGCCGGCAGCCGCAGCAGCGAGATCGCGCAGCGCCTGGGATACACGCTGGCCGATGAAGCAGTCCACCGCGATGACTTGGCGCTGACTCGCGCGGCGACTGCGGATGCTGCACCGCACAGCAGCTCGGCCAGCACGCGCCGCGCTGCCGCCACGCGCCGCGAGGAGACCAAGTCGTGAACGCCCCAGGTCCCGCGATCTCGCCCGAGCTTCTGGCCCATGCGCAGCGCCTGAGCCTTGCCGCGAAACAGGCCGCGCGCCCCCTTTCCGCGCTGTCGAGCGATCAGAAAAACGCGGCGCTTTCGGCCCTGGCCGAGCTGCTGACCGACCCCGCGCATGTGCAGCGAGTGCTTTCGGAAAATGCCCGCGATCTCGAAGCCGGGGCACAGGCGGGCTTGTCCGCGGCGCTGCTCGATCGACTGCGCTTGGATGCAGGTCGCTTGCGCAGCCTGGCCCAGGCCGTCCGCGACATCATCGCGCTGCCCGATCCCGTCGGAGAAATCGTCGAGACCTGGCAGCGTCCGCGCGGCTTTTCGGTGCAGCGCACGCGCATTCCGCTGGGCGTCTTGTTGTTGATCTATGAAGCCCGCCCCAACGTCACGATCGATGCCGCGGCGCTTTCGCTCAAGAGCGGCAATGCCGTGATCCTGCGCGGCGGCAAAGAAGCCCGCCACAGCAACCTCGCCCTGGCCACGCTGCTGCAGCAGGCGCTCAAGGCAACGGGACTGCCGCCGGACGCGTGCCTGTTTGTCGACAACCCCGACCGCGGTCTTTTGCTTGCGCTCTTGCAGCAGAGCGGCGCGATCGATCTGTGCATCCCGCGGGGCGGCGAAGCCCTGATCCGCTTCGTCGTCGAGCATGCCCGCATCCCCGTGGTGCAGCACTACCAAGGCGTGTGCCACCTGTTTGTCGACGAACGCGCCGATCTGGCCATGGCGCTTGACCTGATCGAAAACGGCAAGTGTTCGCGCCCCGCGGTGTGCAATGCGCTGGAGTGCCTGTTGGTTCACCGGGATGTCGCGGCGCAGCTTCTGCCGCAGCTTGCCTGCCGCGTGGCGCCGCACGGTGTCGAGCTGCGCGTGGAAGACGATGCCCGCGCGCTTCTGCCCAGCCCGCTGCCGACGGGCCTGCGCGTCACGTCCGCCAAGCCAACGGACTTCGGGCGCGAGTTCTTGGATCTGACGCTGGCCGTGCGCATCGTGCCCTCGCTTGCTTCGGCCCTCGATCACATCGCGCAGTTTGGCTCGCTGCACACCGAAGTCATCGTCACGCAAGATGCCGCACACGCGCAGCGCTTCCAGCGCGAGGTCTGCGCCAGCTTTGTCGGCTGGAACGTCTCGACCCGCTTCAACGACGGGGGCGAGCTTGGCTTGGGCGCCGAGGTCGGGATCTCGACCAGCAAGCTGCATGCGTTTGGTCCCATGGGTCTGCGCGAGCTGTGTACGACCAAGTTCGTCGTTACCGGCAGCGGCCACGTCCGCACCTGATCCATACTGCGCAGTCATGGATGCGATGACTCTGCGCGCAAGCACTGCACGGGCGGTACGAACGGACGTCGGCTGGGCGCAGCGCTCTCGCCACGCGCTCTTTCTGGGGGTCTTGCTGGTGCTGGCCGCATCGGCCTGCCGAAACAGCGGCGCGCAGTTCGACGTGGAACTGGCTCGTCGCACCAGCGATCTCGATGCCAAAGACGTTCCCGGCAGCGCCCGCATCGAAGACGGCGTCCACGTGCGCGAGGTCACGTTCAGCTCGCGGCGCTGGGATGGCGAGCCGAGCACGATCCGCATCCAAGCCTATGTCGCGGTGCCGCCCGGCCAGTATCCCCGCCACAGCAAGCCCGCGGTCATCTATGCCCATGGACTCGGCGGCCAGGCCGATCGCAGCACGGTGATCGAGCTCTGCCGCAACCTCGATGTCGTGGCGGTGTCGCTGTCCGGCCCCGGACTTGGCACCTCGCAGGGCAGCGCGCTTCTGCCGACCGAGCCGGGCCTGCTGTTCGTCGGACACGACGACATTCGTCACAACTGGCTGTACACGTATGTCTTTGCCATCCTGCGCGCCATCACCTTTGCCCAGACCTTGCCCGAGGTCGATCCGCAGGCCATCGCGTTGACTGGGTTTAGCTTGGGTGGCATCGCCACGCTGATCGCAAATGGCGTCGATGATCGCATCGCTGGCGCGCTGCCCGTGGCGGCAAGTGGCAGCCTTCGGGCCGCCGCGGAACAGGACACCTGGCTGCGCCAGATGATCGTGTCGGCGACCTTGCAGCGAGCCGCTCGCAGCGCTGCGCAGCCGCTGCCCGATCCGCTCAACGATCCCGGCGTGCAAGCGCTGTTTCAGAAGCTGGATCCGCTGCGCTTCGCCAAGAAACAGCACGGCACGGTGTACCTGCTGATGGGCGCCCAGGACGAGTACTTCCCGCTGCAGCAGACGCTCGACACCTTTCGCGCGCTGCGGGGCCGCCACAAGCGGCTGGCCTTGGTGCCGGACTATGACCACGGCTGGTATTTCGGATCCGGCTGCCCGGCCCGCTGCATGCCGTCGTCCTCGACACAACCCAGCGACGCAGGCAGTGGCTGTCCAGCGCCGCCGATCTGTCCTGCCACCTGTCCAGCGGATGCACACAGCCCGCACTGCGGGCCGCAGCACAGCTACAACCGCCAAGCGGAATTCGCCGCTCGTTGGGCTCTTTTGTTGCGGGCGCTGATTGCGCAGCATGTGGCGCGGCCGCCGCGTCCCTTCCCCGCCGCTCCGACGATGCCGACGATCCATGTGCAGCCGAACGAGGTCTTGGTGAGCAGCGCCGCGGCCACGGTCGCAGCTCGCCTCGCCATCAGCACCGACTGTGGATACACCTTCAGCCAGCACGAGCTGGCGCGCATGCCTGATGGCAGCTACCGCTTTGCGCAGCCCGCTCCCCTGGGAGCCTTGCTCATCGCCGAAGTCGAAGGCCCGGCAGGCGCTGTCTCGACGGCGATTTCCCAGCAGTCAGCGACGAGCGCCTGTCCACCGCGCTTCCGACCGTTTGGACCGCGCCCCGCAAGCGAATAGCAGCGCCGCGCCTAGCGTCCAGGACTGCCGCCGAGCTCGGCGCTCTCTCGCCACGCGCTGGCGGTGCTCCACGTGCTTTGGGCGCTGCGCGGATCGATCAGCTCCAGCGAGCGGCCTTGTCCGTCGCTGCGTAGGTGCCAAGCATCGCTGTAGCTGAAGCTTTGGATCGCGATGTTCTTGCCAAACGTCAGCACGATGCGCTCGCCGCCGTTCGACAGACGATCGCGATATTCCCCCGCCACCAGCACGTCCGAGCCATAGCGCGCTCGAAAGTCATCGATGTTTTCGACCACGACCGCGCGCTGACCCGGCTCCAAGGACGCAACCTGGCTGCCCGCGAACTCGAAGCGTACGCCGTCGGTGATCGACACCGCCGACAGATCGACGCGGCCATCGCCGATGTTCATGATCTCGATGAACTCTTCGTGCTTGTCACTGCGCGGGTGATAGTGGATTTCGGTGATGCGAAGCTGGGTCTGCTGAGCCGGCGGCGAAAGCGGCGGCCCCACGGTGAATTCGATGGGCTCAGACCAGCGGCTAAAGCGGCCGGTGTTGTCCATCATCCGCACGCGAGCGCGATGTGCCGCCCCCACTCGAAGCGCCGACATCGGCACCGCAATGGTGTCGCCAACCGTCGCGACAAGCGGGCTTTCCCAGACTGACTGAATCTCGTATCGACGCGGCGTCTTCCCGTCGGGTGGAAGGCTGCTCGGAGTCACTTCCGCGACACGAATACGCAGCCCAGAAAACGTGGTGTCGCCCTGCGGATCAGAAAATGCGCCGCTGCGAAATGCGATGCCATCGGCGGGATAGCCAGCGGTTCCGGCATAGCGGATCGTCGGGCGATTGGGGATGGCGGGGTCGTTGACCTCGGTCTGCAAAAACATCGCGCCATAGCCAGTGAGCGTGAAGTCTTTGATCCAGCGCGCCATGCCCGCGTGGTCGGCGCTGACCAGCGTGCGGTTGACCGTGCCGCCGCGAAAACTCGCCGATGCCGGGTTGCGATAGAACGCCCCGCGATGGGCTGCTGCAGTGCGCGGGTGCTGATTCCACATCGCCTCGTCAAGCTGCGCAAACGACAGCGTGCCACCGGCCGCTGGCTTGCCGACAAAGTACGCCTGTTCGTCGACCAACGCGCCCAACTGATCGTCGGTGAGCAGCAAGTCCTGAAGCTCACGGCCGCGGTTCTTGTACTCCACGCTCAGCTCGGCATGCTGCAGGATCGCGTTCTGCAAGTTCAGCACGCCAGACCAGTGCGTGACCGGCATGTACAGCATGTCCAAGTCCCACGGCATCGCGGTCCACAAGCCCGTCACCGGGTTTCTGTACTGGCAGTGGTTCCAGCCATCGCGCAGGTCCATGTTGTTGACGATGCGATCGATCGATCGGAACGAGTAGTAGCCCAAAAGATCCATGTTGCTGCGCCACCACGTGATCGGCTGAGCGGCGTTGAAGCCGGTGCGAAACGCGTCATAGTCGGCGCTGGTTGTCGGCGGCAGCGGGCCTTGGTTGCGCTTGTCGCCCTGTGCTTGTTCGATCTTGTAGACATTGCCATCCGGCAGATCGCGCTCGTCGAGAAATGCGCCATCGGTGTGCTCGATGGTTCCATACAAGCCCCACAGATCGCCGCGGTACTGATCGGTCGGATGCGTCTCGATCGCTTCATCGATGACGCGGAACTGCAGATAGTTCATATGCGGCGAAGGCACGCCCGCTAGCTCGTACAGGCGAAAGGCCACGCTCTCGTCCAAGCAGGCCATGCCGCGATTCGGCGGCACCCAAGGCGTCGCGCAGGCCGACAGATTCATCGTGCGGATGCGGGCCTTGCGCGGACGCCCGAAGTCATCGCGCCCTTGAAACTCATGCCCGCGCTGGAAGTGAAAGCGCCACTTGTTCTTGCCCGAGACATACGTCGAAAACTCGCCGCGGTTCTCGAACTCGATGTGGTCATAGACCGTGCCGCCTTCGACGATCGTGCCCCAGAAGTGCTGGCTCTCGAAGCCGCTTGCGTACTGGCTGTTCGTGACATCGGTCTCGCTGGCGATCAGGTGATAAATCGGCAGGCGCGTCATCACATCGGTGCCGAAGTTCAGAACAGGCGTTGTGCCGGGACGGCTTGTCCCTTGCCACGCCGGGACGCCGTCATAGACGAAGGCTGCAAAGTTCGGCTGCGGATCATCGGCATACGGCACGCGCACGCTGCGACCCGCGCCATCTTTGGCCGTGATGCGATAGCGCAGCAAGCGGCGGTGCTTGGACAGCGCACCATCCAAAAGGACGCTGTAGATCCCATCGGCGGCGCGGACGTCTCCGGCTATGCCATCGTCATGCATCGGCAGCGCGACCCAGCCCATGCCATAGGCCGCATCCGTCAAGCGCACGTACGCGCCGGGCTCGACGACTTGATACTCCAGCGTGACATCGGCCACGCCATCGCGGTCGCTGATCGCGGCCGTGATCAGCACGGGCTCGCCGGTACGCGGCGTCGTCGGTTGGTGCAGCACACTGCCAAAAAGCGGCGGAGGATTGTCAACAAACTGCACATTGCGCGTTCCCGGTGTGGGGCCGCTGCGCGGAGGCTGCTCGCTGTTCGCGCTCGACAGACGCCAGTTCCCACCTTGGCTGGTATCGAGGCTGGGATTCTGAAGCTCCATGGAAAAGCCCGTGTCACCGCCCCCGGTCGGCCATGGGTACCCGCGCCCATAGGCGACTTCGTCCCGACGACGCCCCTGGCTGTCGCGCAAGATCACGGTGTCACCGCTGCTGCTCAAGCGACCGCTGTATGGCCCCAGCGCGGTCGCGCCCGAAAACTTCGCGGACAGCGCCGACGGATCCTGCGCCACGACGACAAACGCCCCCGGCGCCAGCATCGTGCCCGCGGGAAACGTGAACGAGATTCCGCCGGTAATGCGCCAATTGGAAAGATCCAAGGGCGCATCGCTTGTGCTTGTGATCTCGACGAACTCCTGCCGCGCGGTCTTGTCCACAGGCGCATAGTGAATCTCGTTGAACACCGCCACGCGCGGCAGCGGTGGGTCTTCCGGCGGATCGACGATCGGCGCTGCCATGTCATCGGATCCGACTTCGCTGGAGCTGCATGCACCGAGCAGCGCCAAAAGTAGCGGGAGCGTACAGCCAAAGGACCCAACCAAGGCAGCCGTGCGGATCGACATGGAGCTGATCTTCTCGCCGTTGCCCGCCGCCCACAATGGCCAGCCCAGATCTCGCAGCGCTGCAGCTATTTCCACGCCATGGCGCAGGCTGCCTCTCTTCCACAATCGGCGGCCCGCGACCGCGCAGCGTCTTGGCTACACTGATCAAGCTCAGCATGCATGCCGTATCCGTGCTGTCCTGGGGTCAGCCGGCACGTGTGTGTTGCTCAGCAGAACAAGGAGCACCTGCCATGCACAAGCGGTTCACAGCCAGCGCCCTGCTCTGCTTGATTGGCGTCGGCTGCAGCAGCGACTTTCGCTCTTCTGGTTTTCTTGAACGGGTCGATACCACCTTGCCCAACAACCGCAGCGCCGTGGCCCTTGGGCTGGGCGATCTCGACGGCGATCAGCGCCAAGATCTCGTCGTGGCCACCACCCAAAACGAGCTACACGTCCTCATCAGCAAAGGCGACGGATCCTTCGCGACCGGCGTGGCCTATCCCTTGGATCCCGGCGCCAACAGCCGCATCGTCAGCGTCTCCGATGTGAACGGCGATGGTCGATCCGATGTCGTGGTTGCCAACGACACGCTGGGTACGCTCAGCCTGTTCTGGAACCAAGGCGCCGGCAGCTTGCAGGCCGCCACCCCCCCCATCTCCACCAACTGCCGCCCACGCGCGCTCGCGCTGGCGGAC
>JAEUJZ010000129.1 GCA_016794505.1 Myxococcales bacterium | reverse complement strand
TGGCATTGGCTGGCCCGCCTTGACCGGGATGCGCGCTCGCTCCGCGTCGTAGGCCGACAGCAGGGCACGCACGATCGCGAGGCCCCACTTCTGCCAGAAGTCGATGCGGTATCGCTCGCTGGCCAGCTGCAGCCGCAGCTCACGAAAGACATATGAACCCCCACGCTGGATCTGCTGCATCAGTCGATCCACCGCCGCTTGCAGCTCGTCCTCCATCGCGGGCGCGGTGCGCTGCCACTCCGCTGGGCTCGTGTCCTTCCACACTGCGTGCGCCGCATCCGCGGTCAGGCTCTCCCACTTGAGGTCGCGATACTGGCGATACCCGATGCTGCTCGGGTGATAGCTCACCGCTCCGAACTCGCCGCCGCCGTACTGCGTGTTGTCGGCGCGCATGCGAACCACGACTGCCGTTTCCCAGACTGCGCCATCCTGCGGCACAAACGACACCGTCGGATGGTGCGCGGCCTGAATCGCGACGAAGCGCCAGGGCCAGATCATCGGATCGGTCTGCGCAACCTCGCCGCTGATGCGCACGATCTCATCGAGCAAGTGCGCCTTGGCGATCGGATCCTTCGTCGTCGCTGCGTCGCGCTGTCGGATCGCGATCTGGCGGATGCTAGCCCAGGCCAGCTTGATGACCCGCTGGTTCTCTGCCTGCTGCACTTCCTCTTTCTTGCGGTTGATCAGGGCCTCGGTCTTGGCCTTGTCCCGCGAAAGGTAAATCAGCCACTCTTCAGGACTTCGATCGGCATGCGCTGCGGGGTTGTTGGTCTCAGATGCGGCGCTCTCTAGCAGCGCCGCCATCCACTCCCGCTTGCCTGCGATGAGCTGAAACCGCGCCATGTCAGACGAGCGCTCGGAGAGGACGTAGTAGATCTTGATCACGTCATAGCGATTTCCCTGCCGCTGTCCTCGTCCGTTTCTCTGCTGCAAGGTCGCGGGCTCGTACGGCAAGTCGCCGTGGATGATCGAGCACGTCCGCGTCTGAAGGTTGACGCCCTCGTACGCGATGCGGTTCGCGATCACCACGTCGTAAAGCGGTGGCTCTGCGGTCGTGAACCCCTCCGCGATGCGTTGGCGCGTCGCTGGATCGGGCGCGGTCTCGCCATTGAGCACCGCGATTCTCGACTCCGGGATCCCTGCCTGGATGAGCAGCTGCTTCAGCCAGTAGTGCGCCGCGACGTTCTCCAGAAAGACGATGTGTCCGCAGTCTTTCTTGCCCGCGATGATCTCGGCGATCTTGCTCAGCTTGGGACTGTCGTACTTGCGCGCGAGCTTCGCATTGCCATACGTCCACTTCGCCTTATCCTTACGCCGCTTCGGCTTGCTCGATTCGCCGTCGCCTGACGTCCCTGCCGTTTGCTCGTCGAGCGGCAAGGTCGTCTGTACTTCTGGTGGCCCTTCATCGAGCAGCGAATGCACCGCGACCAGCGCCATGCGTTGAAGCAGGCCGAGCGCCGCGTACTTGCCCGCGGGGTTCAGCGCCAGGTTCTCTAGCGCCGACTGATACGCTTCGAGGTACTCGGTGTACTTCGCCTCTTGCTCGTCGTCCATCTTGACTTCGATGCGCTCGACGCTCGGCTCGGGGATCTTCAGGCCCACCTGCTTGGCCGTGCGGAATTCGCCATAGCGGAACAAGACCTCGCGAAGCTGATCGAGGTTCTTAAAGCCGACGACACAGGGCACCTCGACCGGCTCCAGATCCGTGTCTTGGATCAGGCGCGTCTGAATGTTCAGGTACTGCGTGATGTACTGCTCGGCGTCGACGATGCCGAGGCGCGTCCAGATCTCGCTGTCGATCAGCGATAGGATCGAAAGGAACTCCAGCGGCGAGTTCTTCGCGGGCGTCGCGTCGGCCAGATAGACGCCCGTGCCGCCCGTACTCTTGCGGACGAGGTACGCGCGCAAATAGAGCTGCCAGGCGATGTAGCTGCCTTCTTGCGGCGATCCCAAGAAGCGCGGCTCGCCGCCTTCGCGGCTCCCAGCGGTCCACAGGTTCTTGCCGATGTGGCTCTCGTCATACGCCAGGAAGTCGATGCCAAGCTGTTCCCAGAAGATGCCGGGATCGGGATCTTGGCCGACGGGCGGAACCGCCCACTTCGCTGCAAACCCTTCTTCGCGTTCTTCGAGGATCGCTTCCTTGCGCTCAGTGCCGGCCATGCCGCGAAGCTGCTTTCGCAGGCGCTCTAGCTCGGCCTCTTGCTCGTCATCGAGCTTGCCGGCCTTCGCCTTCTTCTCTAGGGACTCGATCCGCCGCTCCGTCTCGCGGACCTTGAGCACCAGCTCGCGCTGGACCGCCGGAACCGAGCGCACAATCTGCAAGATCGCTGGCAGATCGAGCTGCGTCCGCGGCAGCGCCGAGTACGTCACGATCACGAGGTCGTATAGGCCCGCCTGAAAGCGCTGCCACTTCGCCGCTCGTTGGGCGGGCGTGTCCGGCTCACTGACCAGCTCGCCCCGCTTCGCGCCCCGCTGCATCACCTTGGCGCGAGCGCCGATGATCGCGAAGCGAAAGTCGGGCAGCACCCGCTCGATCTCGCGTGCCCAGTTGAAGACCAGGCTATTCGGCGCCGCGATGACGACCCGACGCGCGAGACCTTGCTGCTTGGCCAGCGCTACTGCACCGAGCAGCGTGCGCGTCTTGCCGAGTCCGACATCGAAGAAGCAGCCACCGCCGCGGTTCTCGACGAGCCGGCGCACCGCTGAGTTCTGATACGGCCACAGTGGATACTCGGGATTCCAGCGCGCGATGGCGACGGGCTCGGGGCTGTACTCGGGCGTCACCCAGCCGCGGAAGATGCGGTTGTGCGCCTCTGCGACGGTGGCCTGATGTTCGGGAAAGTCT
>JAEUJZ010000120.1 GCA_016794505.1 Myxococcales bacterium | reverse complement strand
GGCATCATCCACCGCGACATCAAACCGGCGAACATCATGATCGGTCGTTTTGGCGAGGTGGTCCTGATGGACTGGGGGATCGCCAAGCTGTTGCCCAAAGCGGGGCTGCAGGCGTGCTCGCTGGTGGCGACACAGCAAGGTCAGCTGGTCGGCACGCCGGCATACATGTCGCCGGAACAGGCCAGCGGTCAGATCGACGAGATCGATGGGCGAAGCGATCTGTACAGCGCGGCCGTGCTGTTTCATGAGCTGCTGGGACTGCGACACTATCTTTCGCACTGCAAGACGGGACTTCAGCTCTTGCACTCGATCCGCACCGAGGAGTTCCGTTACCTGCGCTTGGTGTTCATCAAGCATCCGCAGCACCCGGTGCCCCCCGCCGAGCTTCTGCACTTCATCGTCAAAGGCCTGGCCAAGGATCCCGCCGAGCGATACCAGAGCGCCGATGAGATGATCGCCGAGCTGCAGCGCATTCGCGACGGACGCTGCCGCGTGAGCTGCCCAGCGACGTTGGCCAAGCGCATGATCGACACCTCGGGACGCTTCGTGAATCGCTATCCCAAGCTGTCGCCGTTTGTCTTCTATTCGCTGCTGCTCATGCTGGCTAGCTACCTTGTGATCAGCGCCTGTCTTTTGCTGCAGCTATCGCGCTGAGGGCTGCGGCATCGCGCGCGGCCCGCAGATGTGAGCACGCCGACCGGGTCTGTACGTTGCAGCAACTGCTGCCCCAAGCGAACCGACTGCCGACGCCCTCTCCGTCGCCATCCCAGTTGACCGTTCGGTAAAAAAAGGCTGGCGATTTATTGACCGGTCGTTAAAGTGAAGGCGTATGCCACCCACTCGACCCCCCTTCGCTCCTGCTGTGTCTGCCTCTTCTGCGGGCTCGGCGGTCGCAGCCAGCGAGACGACGCCATCTATTGCGGCACGCGTATCGACGAGCCCGTCGCTGGCCCCGCAAGATGCGCGTCAGCGAATCAGCGCGGCGGCGTTTCGTTTGTTCAGCCAGAAGGGGTATTCCTGCACGTCGGTCCATGACATCGCCGAGGAAGCTGGCGTGCAGAAGTCGATCCTCTACTACTACTACGAGAGCAAAGAGGCCCTGTATCACACGCTGCTTTTCGAAAGCGCAGTTCGACTGCGCGGCATGCTGGATGCGGCGCTGTCGGCCACGGGCCTGACGTGTCCGTTGGCCGCTGTGCTCGATGGGCCGGAAGCGAGTGGATCGCGACGTCACAGCAAGTCCGCAGCGGGGGCTCTGCTCGCCGGTAAGTCGGTGGCTCGTCTGCTTGGTGAGTTTGTCGAGACCCTGCTTGGCGCGGCCCGTGACAACCGCGAGCCGGTGCGCTTTTTCATGGCCCACATCTTTGCGCCTGATGCCGACCGTCCTCCGGATCGCGCCGAAGACATGCAGCGGATCGCGCCGCGCATCACGCAGCACTTGATCAAGCTCGGTCAAGCCCGCGGCGAGCTTCGCGGCGACGCCGATCTGTTGGAACGCCTGCTGCTTGGGGCGGTGCAGTATTCCATCACCCGTCACCTGCGCAGCCCAGAACAAGAGCCGCTGCTGCCAGGCACCGGCCAGCGCATCGTTCGCGCGCTGATGGCAGGCTTTGCCGGCAAGGGATCGGCGCGTGGTTCCGTTGCTGCCTCTCGCCCGGCGCGCTCTGCATCTCCCACCAAGTCCAAGCTCACAAAACCAGCGGCTGCGCGCGAATCGGCCAAAAAAGGAACCGGCCGCCGCGCTGCCATCGACAAGAAACGCTAACGACCTCTGCACGGCCATGACCCACGCTGTTCAGCCGATTACACCGACGCTCATGACGAATCGACGATCTCGTTCCCCTTCGCTGTTTGGTATCACGCAGCTTCGCTTTGCTCAGCACTGGCTCGCTTCGACCGTGCTGGCCTTGCCGCTGCTTCTTTCTGCATGCAATCGAGGCGACAATGCCGCAAAGCAGCCCGCCGCCAAGCCCGCGCAGAAGAAGCAGGCAGAGCCGCCGCGCGTCGAAGTCGTGCGCGCTGCGATGCACACCTTTTCGGGCCGACTGCCGATCACCGGAGAGCTCAAGCCCATCCAAGAAGTCGCGCTGAAGTCGCGCATCGGCGGTGTCGTGGTCGTGCTGAACTACGACGAAGGCGACTATGTAAAAAAGGGCGCGCTGATCGCGCGCATCGAAGCGCAGAACCAGAACGCGCAGTTCCGCGGCTCGCAGGCCGCGGTGAGCGTCGCCGAAGCGCAGCTTCAGCGAGCGCAGGCCGATCTAGAACGCTTAAAGCGAGATCTGGCCCGCGTCGAGCAGCTGAACTCGCAGGGTGCTGCCGATCAGAAGACGCTGGATGACACGCGCAGTGCAGTGAAGTTAGCGACCGTCACCGTGCAGAGCGCGGCGGCTCAGCTCGATCAGTCGCGAGCCTCGCGCGATCTGGCCCGCAATGCCGTGGGCGAGACGCGCTATGTCGCGCCGATCTCGGGTGTGATCAGCCGTCGCGGTGTCTCGCTGCACGAGTACGTCGACACCATGAAGAACCGCGACATCGTCACCATCGTCGACAACTCAGCCATGGAGCTGGTGGCTTCGGTCGCCGCCGATCTGGCATCTGGGCTGACCAAGGGCGCCAAGGTCGAATTCCAAGTGAAGTCGAATACCGTGCGGATGATCGAAGGCGAAGTCTCGGCGGTGAATCCGACGGTGGATCCGCGCACTCGCACCGTTCGCCTGCGCGTGCGCATCCCCAATCCTGGCGGCGTGCTGAAGGGCGGCATGTATGCCACCGGCTATGTGACGGTCGGCGGCGAGCGCCGTGCCGTGGGCGTGCCCGCGCAGTCGCTGCGGCAAGAGGCGACTCTTGACACCGGGGACGACAGCGGAGAAGAGGCGGACAAGCAGAGCATTGTTTGGCGCATCAAAAATGGCGTGGCGGAAAAGCTGGTGGTGCGCAGCGGTCTATCCGATGGCGATCTGGTCGAGATCATCGACAGCGTCGCCGAGGGCGATCAGATCGTCATCAGCTCGCCGGCCAGCTTGAAGCCTGGCATCGCGGTGAATGCCCACGAAACCCCCCTGCCAACGCCCAGCAAAGACAGCGCCAAGGGGCCCGAAAAATCGTCTGAAAAGGATGCTGAAAAAGACGCATCAAAAGACGCCGACAGCGAGCCCGCCTCGAAGAAGAAGGCAGGCGCTGCAGTCAAGAAGTAAGGCCCTGCGCCGCATGGCTACCTGAGGCGGCGCAGACCCAGATCAAGAAGACCCCTTCCGGGGAGGAATTTCCGTGCTGCTATCTGATCTTTCAATTCGTCGGCCGGTCTTCATCACGATGATCATGCTGGCCTTCGTGGTGCTTGGGCTTTTCGCTCTGCGACGGCTGAGTGTCGATGAGTTTCCAAACGTCGACCTGCCGGTGGTCACGGTCACCACCGCATGGCCAGGCGCCGGCCCCGAGTCGGTCGAAAGCGACATCAGCAAGAAGATCGAAGAGGCGCTGAACACCGTCACGGGCGTCAAGCAGATCTCGTCGCAGTCGCTGGAAGGCGTATCCAGCGTCGTGGTTCTTTTTCACCTGAACATCAAGATCAACGACGCCGCCAACGATGTGCGTGAAAAGTTAGCGCGCATCAAAGCCGACTTACCGGCCGATGCCAAAGACCCGCTGATCGAGCGCCTCGATCCGGGTGATCGACCGATCTTGAGCTTGGCGCTGTCGTCAAAGACGATGCCGATGCGCGACCTGACCGAGCTAGCCGATGAGGTCGTGCGCAAGAAGCTCGAAAACGTGCAAGGCGTCGGCAAAGTGACGCTGGTCGGTGGCACCAAGCGCGAGATCGAGATCCTTTTGGATCCCGAGCGCCTGGATGCGCGCAACCTGCTGCCGACCGACATCATCAACGCCCTGCGCTCGTCGAACATCGATCTGCCGGCTGGTCGCATCGAGCGCGGCGCGCAAGAGACGCTGCTGCGCGTGGCCGGTCGCGTGCGCAGCATGCGCGAGTTCGAGAACCTGCCGCTGCGTCTCGCAGGGGGCACGGTGATTCGCCTGAACGAAGTGGCGACCGTGCGCGACGGCACGGAAGAGCGCCGCAGCCTGTCTTTGGTCGCAAAGGGGATGGTCGATCCGCTGAACCCCACGGCCGTCGATGCGGAAGGAAAGAAGAGCTTGGAAGTTCAGCCGACGGTGGCCTTGGAAATCCGCAAGCAGTCTGGGCAGAACACCGTCACCGTCGTCGATTCGATCGCGGACCGCTTGGAGGAAATGAGCCGCGATCTGCCCGAAGGCGTCAAGCTCGACATCGTCATCAACAACGCGATCTATATCCGGGCCAGCGTAAAGCAGGTCGAAGAGGATCTGGTCCTTGGCGCCATCTTGACGGTGTGCATCGTCTTTCTGTTCTTGCAGAGCTGGCGATCGACCGTCATCACGGGCTTGACGCTGCCCATCTCGGTCATCGGCGCCTTTACCGCCGTGTGGGCCGCGGGCTTCACGCTGAACCAGCTAACCCTGATGGCCTTGACGTTGGCCATCGGCCTTCTGATCGACGACGCCATCGTCGTACGCGAAAACATCGTGCGCCATGCCGAGATGGGCAAGGATCACGTCCGCGCCGCCAAGGAAGGCACCGATGAGATCGGCCTTGCCGTCTTGGCCACGACCTTTTCGATCGTCGCTGTGTTCATCCCGGTCGCGTACATGGGCGGCATCGTCGGTCGCTTCTTCTTTCAGTTCGGAATCACCATCTCGGTCGCGGTGCTGCTTTCGCTGTTCGTCTCGTTCACGCTCGACCCGATGATGTCATCGGTGTGGCCCGAGCCCCATCAGCAAGGCAAGCGCGGCCTGTTCATGCGTGCGGTTGGCGCGTTCAACCGCGCATTCGATCTGTTGGCGGTCGGGTACCGCCATGTCATCGCGTGGGCCTTGCGGCACCGTATCGCAACGCTGCTTCTGACGGCGGCGGTGTTTATCGGCACGATGATGTTGGCGCCGCTTATCGGCTTTGCCTTCTTTCCGGACACCGATCGCGGCGAGTTCGTCGTCACGTTCCGCACGCCTGTCGGTAGCTCGCTCGCCTATACCGAAGTCAAAGCCAACGAGCTTCTGGGCGCGATCCATCAGGATGCCGACATCGCATATACCTATACGACGATCGGCGCTGGCAACACGGGCACGGTCACCGACGGACAGATCTTCGTCAAGCTGAAGCCCCGCAAAGAGCGCAAGAAGACCATCTTCCTGATTCGCCCCGGCGTGCGCGAACGCATCGGCCAAGTCGTCGATGTGACATCGGCCGTGTTGGATGCGGGCGGTATCGGCGGCCCACAAGCGCCGCTGCAGATCAGCGTCAAAGGTCCTGAGCTGAAGCAGCTCGATGAGATCGCCAAGCAAGTGCTGCAGATCGTCACCAACACGCGCGGTACCGCCGACGTGCAGATCTCGCAAGAGAACACCAAGCCTGAGCTTCGTCTGCGCATCGATCGTCAGCGCGCCGCCGACTTGGGCGTCAATGTCTCGGAAGTTGCGACGACGCTGCGCGCCTTGGTCGCTGGCGAGACGGCCGGCAACTTTGAGGATCGCAACGGTCGCACGTATACCATCCGCGTGCGCTTGCCGAGCGCGGGCCGCGACTCGCAGAAAGACATCGCGCGGCTGTTCGTGCCGGGTGCGCCGAAAGCCGACGGCTCGCGCTCGCTGGTGGCTCTGGATCAGGTGGCGAGCATTCGCCGCGGTGTGGGGCCTTCAAAGATCAACCGCATCGACTTGTCGCGCGAGGTTCGCATCACCGGCAGTGTCGAAGGCCGCGCCCTTGGCGACATCAGCAGCGACATCCGCAAAGCCGTTGACGAGATGGGCTTGCCCGCTGGCTATACCGTCGATATGGGCGGACAGACGCGCGATCTGAAAGAGACAGTTGGCTACGTACTAGAGACCCTGATCCTGGCCATCATCTTTATCTATCTAGTCTTGGCGTCGCAGTTCGAAAGCTTCCTGCAGCCGCTGGCCATCATGTTGTCGCTGCCGCTTTCGATGATCGGCGTGTTCTTGGCCATGCTGGCGACGCGCGGCAACATGAACATGATGACGATGATCGGCGTCATCATGCTGATGGGCCTGGTGACCAAGAACGCCATCTTGCTGATCGACAACGCCAATCAGCGACGAGGAGAAGGCCTATCACGCGAAGAAGCGCTGATCACTGCGGGCGAGATTCGCTTGCGGCCGATCGTCATGACCACGCTGGCGATGATCTTCGGCATGCTGCCTTTGGCCTTGGCGCTGGGTGAAGGATCAGAGTTCCGCTCGCCGATGGCCCGCGCCGTGATCGGTGGCCTGATCAGCTCGACGCTTTTGACCCTGGTCGTGGTGCCGGTTGTGTACACGTATCTCGATGGCGTCGGGGCTGTGATCACGCGTCTGTTCCGCAGCGACGATCACGGCAAGAAGCCCCACGCGCCTGCATCGATCCATGCTGCGGCACCTGCGGCATCGCCTGCGACGGCTGCAGCCACGGCCCACCCCGTGCATCCTGCGGCCAGTCCTGCTGCGGCTGCGCCGACCAGCGAAAGCCCGGCTTCGACCGCGCCGTCTTCCGTCAGTGCCCCCGCAAGCTCCTTGCCGGTATCGCCGAGTGCTGCCCCGCTGGCTGTCGCTGAAGTGGCGCCTGTGGTCTCGCCGGGCAATCCGCCGGCAAGCTCGGAAGATCGCACCGAGATGTCGTCCGGGCCACTCAACGCGGCGGCGGGTGTTTCGGTGCAAGACTTCACGGACGGCTCTGCCCGCTCGTAAGCCTTGCCGGCTCTGGCTGTCGAGCCGTGGGGCGTGCTGCCCGGCGCCTACTTCACGTTGATTTGCAGCTTGAAGCGACCGGGCCCGCTCTTGGCGCGCACGGTCAGGAAGTAGTTCCCCGCCATCGACGGACGCACTAGCTCAAACTGCAGCGAACGCGGCTGCTCGCGACCCGCTTGATAGGCGAGCCCAGGGCTTAGCTCGGCCGTGAAGCTGTCGCGTCCCAGAAGGGGCATTCCCCCGGCATCGACTTGCAGAAACAGCAGCGTGAAGCTGCTGACCCCGTCGTTGATATCGAAGGTGCCATCGACATCGCCAACCGGCTGCAGGCGAAACGTGCCAAAGCCCGTAGATGCCGTGTTGTACACAAGCTGGGCGATCTCAACGACCTTGACGGCGAGCCGATCGACTTCCTGTGCGTTGCCGTCGACAGCCGACAGGTACGCCGTGCCGGTGCCTTGCCCGACGATCGCCGAGCCGCCGCGGTCGCTTTGCTGCACCGTCAAGATCGATGGAATGTCGCTGCGCAGCCCAAGCGCCAGGCCGCTTTTCTGCGACTTGGCGGCGACATCGACGACGCCACCTACGGCCACGCCTTTTTTCAGATCGCAGCCACCGATGTCAGAAAGCAGGCCGCCGCAGTTGGATGCCGTAAACGTCGCCAGGCCTTTTTCGCCGGTAAAGTCGGTGCTGCCACAGCCGCCAAGCAGCCCGGCCAGTCCCAGCACAAGGCATGCAAGTCCACGTCGAATGGCGAAAGGCGAGCGACCCCACCGCGTGCGCCAGCCCACGCCACTTGATGGCTCGCACCGCGTCGGTTGCTTGGGAACGTTCGGATGGTGTTGCTGTGCTCTACGGTTCATGCCGTCCTCCACAACGTGGGTGTGCATTCATTTTCAGCGCCATGTTTTTTGCGCTTGCTCTGCTGTGGGTCGCGCAATAGACTGCCTGCCTGCGTCGCCACTGTAGCTCAGCGGTAGAGCAGCGGTTTCGTAAACCGCAGGTCCTGGGTTCAAGTCCCAGCAGTGGCTCTGGACGCGCATAGCTTTGGCTAGCGCGTGGATTTGGGGGCATGCCGCGAATCGTGCGGTGTCGCGTGTGGCATCTCATCGGGCTGCGTTTTGATCACGCGCTCCGCATGCAACGAACCACTCTGCGATAGGATGGCACCCCATGGCGGTCCCTTTGGAAATCATCGGTCTCAATCGACCCGAGATCACCATCGTTTGGGAAGATGAGCACAAGACGGTGTACCCGGCACGAACGCTGCGCATCATGTGCCGCTGTGCCCACTGTGTCGACGAGATGAGCGGCAAGCAGCGCTTGGATCCCGCCACGGTCCCAAGCGACATCGTCGCCAAGAACATCGAGCTAGTCGGCAGCTATGCGATCAGCATCGCGTGGTCTGATCGGCACAACACCGGCATCTATCACTTTCGCCGTTTGAGAGAGCAATGTCCCTGCGAGGAATGCCAAGCGCGACGGGCCCAGGCCAAAAGCTAGGCAGTCGACCGAGCCTGCGGCTGCGACGCGATCTAGCGCGCAGCCTGCGCGGGGGTCATCCCTGGGTGTATCGCGACGCGCTGCATCCACCGCCCCGCCTGCCGACGGGCAGCGTCGTCGACCTGCTCGACGAAGGCGGGCAGTATGTGGCGCGCGGTCTGTACGATGCGGCCTCGCCGATTGCGTTTCGTGCCTATACGCTCGACGCACAAGAAGCGATGGACAGCGCGCTGTTTTTTCGCCGCTTGCAGCGAGCGCTTGCACTGCGACAGGCGCTGTTTGATCGCACGGCCGAGCCCACCGATGCCTATCGCTGGTGCCATGGCGAAGGCGATCGGCTGCCGGGACTGGTGATCGATCGCTATGGCGATGTCGCCGTGCTGATCCTGGATGGCGGCAGCGACAGTGGCGACGCGCAAGCTGCGCCGCTTCTGCAAGCCTTTCTGCCCGATATCGTCGCCGCCGTTGTCGAGCTGGGTCAGGCCTTTGGACTGCGCGCCGTCTATCGTCGGCACCAGCGACGCACGGGCGGCAGCGGCGAGCTCTTGTGGGGGACGCTGCCTTCCCCTGCTGTCGACTGCAAGCCCGGCGAGCTCATCGTTCACGAGCACGGCGTCCGCTTTGTCGTCGACATCGTGCATGGACAGAAGGGCGGCATGTTCTTGGATCAGCGCGAAAATCGCCTGCACCTGCGCCGCTATGTCGCGGGACGGACGCTGTGGAACGGCTTCTGTTACACGGGCGGTTTTTCGCTGCACGCTGCCAAGGCCGGAGCCACGCGCGTGATCAGCGTCGATCGCGCCAGCCCGGCCATCGTCGCAGCGCGGCGCAACTTCGCGCTAAACGGGCTCGATGCGACGCGCCATGGCTTTGTCGCGGCGGACGTGTTTCAAGAGCTGCAGTCAGCGCTGCAGCGCGGCGAGCGCTTCGATATCGTGCTGGTGGATCCGCCGAGCTTTGCGCCCAACGAGCGCTCAGTGCCCGCTGCGCTGGCCGCGTATCGCGAGCTGCATCGCTTGGCCCTATCGGTGGTGGCGCCGCAGGGCACCTTGATCGCCGCCTCGTGCAGCAGCCATGTGCCTGAAGCCGCGTTCATCACGACGCTGGTCAGCGCCGCCGAAGCCACCGGCCGACCGCTGCGCATCATCGAGACGCACGGCCAGCCTGCCGATCATCCGTCACCGCCTGCGTTTTCCGAGGGACGCTATCTGAAGTTCATCGTGATGGCGGTGGACTAGCGGACGGCGCTGCACCGGTTTTTTTCGTGTCGTCAGTAGTCGTGGTGCTCGGCAGGCGCAGCGCGTTGATCGCGACGATGGCGCCACTGCAGGCCCGCTCGTGACACGCCCGACACGCATTCAAGACGCCATCAAACGCGGCGGGTGCGTCGGTTCCGTGCGTCGCATCCAGCTTCGCCACCGCTGAAAGATAGGCCACTGCCAAGGCATCGAACTGTGCATCGCGATCCCCCAGGTTGGTTGGCCATGCGCAGCGGATCTTGGCAAAGCGCGACGCAAACGGGCCGACCTTTTGCCCTTGGGCCACAAGCGGTCGCGCCTCTTTGAGCGCCGCTTCCATGCTGCGCATCAGCGCCGCAAGCTCGCTCTGTCCGTTGGGGTTGCGCGCAGACGGAATCAAGTGACCCGGACTGCCCGGCACGCCGGGGGGAAGTGGCGTTTGCAGCGTACACTCTTCGCTTTGGCCCTGCGCCGTCGCGCGGGGATCCTCGGTCGGGGCCGGCGCTGGGCCTGGGTGGTCCGGCGCCGTGTGGCTCGATGTCGTCGCAGGGGTCGCCACGGAACCAGCACTGCGGTCGGCGCTTGCAGTGGCAGTGGAAGGCGCCGATCGGTTGCAGGCCGCCAAAGAAAGGATCAAGCACAGACACGATGAAGCCGCAGGCCGCATGACGCGACGAACCGTATTCATGCGGGCACGCTATCACGTCATAGGCGCTGCGTGGCCGGTCATCTAGCGAGGGCGCGCCGCCTTGGGCGATGCAGTGACGCCGGCCACGTCATAGCCGAGCGCTCGCAAAAGATCCGCGATGGCGTCGGGGCGGTCGCCTTGGATGATGACTTCACCCCGCTCGACATCGCTCGCGCCGCCACAGCCCAGCCGGGCCTTGAGGTGTTTTTCCACGGCGTGCAGCGTGTCGGCACTCTGCAACGAATGCGTGGCAAAGCCGCTGATCACGACCACGGTCTTGCCGCCGCGGTGCTTGGTCTCGCGTCGCAGCAGAAGGCGACCCCGCTTCACCGGCTGGCTTGACTGTGCGGGTGGCGTGTCGGTGGGCCGGGCGGCCTCTGCCATCGCAGTCGGGGCACTCGGCGCCGACTGTCCAGCCAACGCCGCAAACGGACTTTGGCGCAGCGGGGACGGCGGGGATGCGACATCCATGCGTCGCGAGGTCGATTGTCCCGCCGCGCGGTGGCCTGAAGAATTCGACGAGGATGAGCGGTGGTGAGACATGGCAGGACTCCGCGAGGAAACCAGGGGTTCTATCGTGCGTTGGTGAAGCGAGGGTCACTTCGGGTTCTGCGCGATCGTGGACTGCGCGATGCGGTCACGCAGATCGGCCGCCCATTTTTCAAGGTTCGACAGCGTGGTCTGCAATCGCTCTGCGGACGACGCCAGCACCGCTACCTGTTCTTCCAGCAGTCGACGCCCACGCTGCAGGCGCGTCTTCACCATTCCTGTGGGCACCGCGAGGATCTTGGCGATCTCCTGCGTGCTGAGCTGTTCCCAATAATGAAGCTCGCACACAATCTGGCAGTCGATGGGGATGCGGCGCAGCGCTTCCAAACGCAGACGCTGCTCTTGGCGCGCACCAAGGACCTGGCTCATCGATGGCTCAAGCTCGTGGGCCGAGACGCGATCCAGATCCAGCGAGTCGTCCTGCGTGCGCCGACCTCGGTAGTGGCGGCGCAGCAGGTTGTGCGCGACGCCGAATAGATCCCCACGAAACCCCGCGGTACCGACGATCCGCTGTCGACCTTCAACGCACGCCAGGAAGGTGTTCTGGATCAGATCGGCGGTCGCGGACTCGCTGAGTTTGTTGTGGAAGAAGCGCGCGAGCGCGTCGTAGTACCGCTCGAAGAGCGCCTCGCCAGCCTGTCGATCAGCGGCCTGCCACGCGGCAAACAGAGACAGATCATCGACCGTCGCGACATCGCGAGGAGACGTACCCATACGCGCCAAAATACCCGATCCATCGTATGCAGAGCGACGGCGCTGTGTCGCCGTCTGAGCAGAGCCGAGTTAGGTCACAACGATGTCGATGTCGCGCACGCGGCGCACGCCCGACGAGAAAATCTGGCCATCGAGCCCAGCCGGCCTCCCACACCTGCGCGACCTCATTTTTCGCCCAACAAGCCCCCAGCCCAGCCGTCTTCCAGCACAATCGCGCCCTGGTGTCCGGCGCTGGGCGTGCCGATAACGGGACCGATCTTGAGGTGGGCCGTGAAGCGCCCGACCTTGTCAGATGGACCCGCTGGCGCGTTCGGACGCACCACGTGTCGTGCTGCGCTCGCTGAATGTCGTGCTGCGCGCTTTGCCCCCTGCGTCGCTTGAGCGCTCGCTCTTGCCTTCGCTCGATGTTCGCTCGGCGGTGCTGTGTTCGCTGTGCGCAGCCTCGGTAGCCGCAGGTCTCTTGTTTCGCTTGCTCTCGCCCTCGCGTGCTGCGACCTGCCTTCCGCCACCGCGATCTCACATCCACCGCAGGATCTCTTGCATGGTTTCCCGATAGCGCTGCAGGCACTGCTCAAAGGGCAGCGGCGATCGGGGTGTGCCTGGATCGGGCAGCTTGCCGATGCAGCGCATGAATTCTGTGCAGAACTGTTGGCTGGCGTTGGCGCGTGGCAAGGACTCATACAGTCGCTGCTGGCGCTGCGGAGCCGATAGACAAAATGGTGAGACGTCCCAGAGCGCGCGGCGCAGCGCAGCGATGTCGTCATGCAGGGCCCACTGCCGCACGGTCCCATCTACCGACGCGGTCAGGACATGCTCACCGGATTCGGTGAAGACTGCGGCGGAAAGCGGCTGGGGTGGCTGCGCATCTTCTTCTTCACTGTGCAGGACGATTGGGAGTGCGGCCCCATGAATGGAAAAAATGTGGGCCGTGCCGTCGTGCGCCGCCGCCACGATGCGCTGAGCCGGCCCGTCCAAGGCGAGCTGTTCGACGCGATCTGTGACCACGTACGTGTTGTAGTCCGAGCTGGCCGAGCGCTGTATGCGCCGATCGGCTGAGCCCGTGAAAAGATCGCTATCGTGCAATCCATACGCAGCGCTGGTAACCGTGTCCACGTGCTGACGCAGGACGACGCTATCGAGGGTATCGGTCAGCTTCCACAGCCGCGCGCTGCGGTCGGCAGAGGTCGTAAGCAGGCCATGGCCCGATGGAGTGAACAGCAGAGACTCGATCCGTTGTCTGTGGCCCACGAATGTCCACGTGCGCGACTGCGAATCGATCTTCGTGACCTGCGCGCGTTGCTCGGTGGCGGTGGCCAGTAAGGTCAGATCGTGGCTAAGTGCCGCGCGCCGTGTGCCAGGTTCGACGGCGATGTCACGAAGCTGGCGGCCATCGGCCGTCTTCCAGATCAGCGCGCGATAGTCGTTGCCCACCGTCACAAGCTGTAAAGAGTCGGGGCTGAACGCGGCATACACCACCGCTTCGCGATGACCGCGCAGCGGTGTGACGTGGCCTGTGGCGCGCGTCCACAACAGCACATCGCTGCCTTGCGCGGCGGCGGCGTATGCACCTTCCCGGCTGAGGGTGATGTGCTGCGGTCGGCTGGGAGTCCACCAGACCGTCTTCGGATCTAGAACATCGTCTATTCCCCACAAGCGTGCGCCGTAGTCGTCTGAGATCGTCAGCACGCGCTTGCCATCCGACAAGAAGCGCGCATCGCGGATGGCATCGCGATGACCCCGCAGGGCAATCGCAGTCCAGCGCTCACCTGCCCGGCGCTGCAGGTGCGCTTGGCCATCGTCCGCTGCATACAGCAGCGAGGCGCCATCGGGGCTGAACTGCACAGCGGTGATGGCGCCGCCAGCGCGGAAGATGTGAACAGGACTCGCCTGTGTACGCGTCCACAGATGAACTGCACGATCGGTCGATCCCGAAAGCAGGCGCGTGCCATCGGAGCTAAATGCAAGCTGTGTGATGGGGCCGCTCTGTGCATCAAAGATCGTGGGCGGTGTCGTTGGATGGTGGGCATCGAACAGCCGTATACGCCGATCACTGTAGGCCAGCGCGATGTGCGTTCCATCCGGGCTGATGGCCGCTCGCTGGACCGTCAGATCCGTGCTGAGATCCGGGGAATGAAACGCGCGGACGCGCACCGCGCTCGCGAGGTTCCACAGCTCGGCCGCACCGCGTTCGGGAACCAGCAGCATGTGCGATCCGTCGGGCATCCACAGCGCCAGGCGAAGCGGGTGAGGCAGATTGGCAAGCTCGTGTCGGCTGGCTGCGAAAAGCGGGGTGTTCTGGGCTGCGTGTGGGCTGGCGCGCAAGGACCAGATGCGCAGCCGTCCGCTCGCGTACAAGACGAAGAGAGTTGTCCCATCGCGGTTAAAGCCCAGGCTGTGCCCTGGCTCAGGCAGATCGGAAAGGATCTGCTTGCGAGGATACGCCGCGCTTCCCGCGCTGCGCGGATCAGGAAGCTGCCACAGGCAGACATCGCCGCTTTGGCCGACGGCCGCGACATACTGGCCATCGGGGCTGTAGACCGCTGCAGAGAGCGCCGCCCGGTCATGCAGCGAGAACAGGTCTCCCTGACCCGCGATGGACCAGACATGGACCTCTCCAGCAATCGATGTCGAAAGGAATTCGTCGCGCGCAGGGTGTACGACAAGCGACTGGAATGAGCTGTGCTCGGCCGTGTATTCGCGGATCATGCGTGCGGGCTGACGAAGCGCCCAGTTGGCGTCACTTAGCCAGCCCGGAAGCAGCTGCGGCTGGGGGTCATCCACTTCGCGCAAGACGGCGGCCAGCGCACTGACATCGTGCTTCATGTCTTGCGCGGCACTCAGAAGCTGAAGAGCACGACTGCGCTGCGCGGCCAAGCGCGCTTCGCTTGACTGCTGCAGCGCATAGCGGGCTGTCAGCGCCGAGATCACCGACCCCACCAACAGAACCACCGCAATGCCGCTGCGAATGAGCTGACGACGCCTGGCGCGCTTTTGGCTTAGCTTGACCAGAAGCCGCGCATCGGGCGTCGCGTCCTCGGGATATCGCTGAACCAGATCTTTGGCGTACGCAAGCTGTGCAGCCACCAGCAGCGTGCCTTGTTCTTGCCACTGACGAACCCAGGCATCGAGCTTTTCAAACTCGCCGAGCCGCTTGCGATCTTCACGCACCCACTCGGACAGCGGTTTCCACGTGCGGATCAGGGCCTCGTGCGCCACTTCGACCGTCTGGGTGTCGCCTTCGCCATCGCAGGTGATCAGGCGCTGCTGCACGAAGCGAGAGAGCACGGCATCGAAGCGCTTGGCCTCTTCTGTGGACTGTGGGCGCAGGCGGCCAAGAGGCATCCGTCGCCGCGTGCTGTCCTGCACATCGCGGCCGATTTGCACCAAGCGGACCAGCAAGCGTCGCGCTGTGCTCTGCTCGGCTGGGCTCAAGCTCTGGATCAGCGCGTCGGCGCGGCCGGTCAGCGCGCCCGATGCACCGCCGATGGCATCGTACGCGCTCTGGGTGAGCGTGTTGTCGCTGCGGCGCTGCCACAGCAGATCCAAGGTGTCTTGCAGAAGCGGCAGGCCGCCGGGCTGATTTCCAAGATCCTGCAGGATGCGATTCAAAAGCCCGGCTTCCAAGGTCAGGCCGCAGCGCTGGGCCGGTTCGCTGATCACGCGCACCAGCGATTCGTGCGGCAGCTGCGACACGAACGAGCGGTGCGCTTCGTCATAGACGATGCGATCCATGCTCAGCCCATCTTCATCGAGCAGAAGCTCGCCGCACTGCCCGATGAAGTCGACGCGCAAGGTCACGATGATGCTCAGCTGTGGCGAAGAAGAAGCGGTCTGCCACAGGCGCTTGGTGAACTCGCTGCGCTCGCTGCGTGACTCACAGTGCGTGAACAGCTCTTCGAGCTGATCGATGACCAAGACGCAAGGATCGATCTCGCGGCGCAAAGACAGCTGCTGTGTCAGCACCTGAAGCGGGGCCTGACCCGGACGCATGCGCAAGATCTGAGGCGCGGGTGTTTCTGCCTGCAGCCGCGGGATCACACCAGCCAGCACCAGCGATGACTTGCCGGTACCGGATGCACCCGCGACGACGAGAACGCGCGGCTTGCCTCGCTCGCCGAGGCTCTTGAGATCGCCGATGATCTCTTCGACCTCGTGCTCGCGGCCAGCGAAAAAGCGGTGCTGCTCGGCTTGAAACGACAGCAGCCCGCGATACGGCCGAAAGACCACAGGGCGGTTGTTGGCGCGATCGATCTCGTGCGCAAACAAAAGCAGGCTGGCCCAGTCAAACTGGTTGGCATCGATCGAAAGCTGCGCCCGCGCGTGCAGCACGGCCTCTTCCAGCGATCGCGACTCGGCCAAGAGCTCGTGATACACGGCGCGGGTCAAGACGATCGAGCCGGAGACCGACAGCGGATAGCGCGACGCCAAGACGCAGGCGAAGCCCGCACGATGCAGGTTCTGAGCGACGCTGCCGAGCTGGTTGGCGACGGCTCCGCTATTGCCGCTGTCGCAGGCGCTTAACACCACCAAGCGCACCATGCCGGAAAACGGAGCCAGGCACTGTCGCAGGCGGGCAGCGTCGATCAGCGCCGGTCCATCCCCTGGCTCGTTGCCATCGAGCATCAGTCCGAAGCTGTCGCCGACTTCGCCACCGTGACACAGGATGTGCAAAACCGAAATCAGCCGTCCTGTGCGCTGCGCATCGCTGAGTGCGTTGGCCAACCGAGCCATCGAGACCTGCGCCAGCACATCTTGATCGGGATCGAACGGATAGGCGCTCGCGTGAGCGGCCTGCGTGATCGCTTCGATGTGTTCGCTGGCTGGAACCGCGCCGGCTGCTGCCGACCAAGCGACCAGAATGCGGCCATGCTCAGGGCGTGGCGAAGGCGCTTCCAGAGTGGCCTGCGTCTGCGGCCACTCATAGCGCAGAAGGACATTGGGCAGCTCGCCGATGTGCTGTCCCGTGGCGCGCAAGACCAACAGCTCCCAAGGCAGCGAGAACAGCTCGGCTGCTGCCAAGCGCAAGGTCAGGATCACGCGACGCTGGGCCTGCACGGCTTCCAGAATCGCTGGCTCGTGCTTGCTCCACCCGACGGAGTCCATGAAGCGGCGCAGCGTCTCGCCAATGCGCTGCGCCACCACCGGATCGCGAGTGGGCTGGCGGATCGCTTCCAGATCGCAAAGAAAGCCAGCGTCCCAGGGCAGCTCGGTGCTCTTGAAGCCACCATCCTTGTTGCGCAGCAGATAGCGCTGGGTCGCGGCCTGAAACGCGAACGGATCGCCGGAGTGCTGCGCCCGCACCAGCTCTAGCGTGATGCACAGAGCCGGCTCTTGTTCCGTGGGCCTAGAGACCATGCATGTGGCGCAGGCGAGGTGGTTGAGGCTCTTGCCCCGAGGCCTGTTTCTTTGGATCCCTTGCGTGTCGACGCGTCGAGAAGCAGACCTTTATACCGGTGGCCAGGTGGATGGCCCCGCCACAGAGCGATGTCGCCGAGCCAAGCGTCGAAGAGACATTTTGTGCGGCGCCCTGTTCCGCGCGCGTGTCCCCCCCTCGTAATTCCGCATGCGTCGCGGATCGTGCCTGCAGCGTCCCTGCCTTGTTCATCATCGTCTGCCCCCAAGGCCGCCGATGCACCGTCGAGCGCTTCGTGACGTGCGGTCTTAGCCGTTGCCTTCGCGCACCTGCGCTGCCAGCTCGCGCAAGACCTGAATCGCGCCTTCGATGCGCAAAAGAGTCTGCTGCAATTGCTGCCGCTTGCCGTCGAGCTCAGCCAGCATGCGCTGTCCGGCTTCGTATTCCTGAGCAAGCTGCTGCGCTTTCTGTTCGAGGATCTCTTGCATGGTTGGTCCTTTCTTTGGTTATTCGTGACCGACGATGACCCACATCACCGACGCGCCATAGACGATCGAGCTGGACCAGGTCTTGGTAGTGAAGGTGACCGAGGTACCACCAGCATTGATCGTCGCTTCGGTGGTGAGGCGGGTATTTCGGCTGTACTCGCCATCAATGCTTGAGAGGCCGCAAGTGGCGCTGGTGATGACCGCTAGGCCCTGCGAGGCCGCCGTGATCGTCAGGGTATGTGTGAGCGAGCCCGAAGAAGACATTGGTCCCGTTGGGTAGTTACCGATGCGGATGCATGCCGCGCTCTTCTGTCGGCCGCCATTGGGGAACACCAAGCTGCCCCCGACCGCGCAGTCCTTGGCCACCGAGATATCGCCCTGCGAATTCCAGCGCAGCGCGATCTTCTGCAATACGGTCCAGTCGGCTCCCCCGACGATGGTGCCGTGCTTGCCCAGCGAGCCCGAGTCGACGAGCTGTGTCTGCCCGGTTGTGCCAGAGAAGCCGTAACAAACGGCCATGCCCGGCTCGCGACCGATGAACCGCCGACGGTGCTTGTCGCGGATCTCGGCTTCGCTGAGCTCGCGTTCCCAGAAACGCACCGAGGCCATCGAGCCCTTGAAATACGCATCCCAAGACCAGTTGCTGCGGCCCAGATAGTTGCTGGTGCGGGCCTTTTTGACCGGAACGCCAAAGTTGTTCTGCGTCGCCACCAAAAGACCGTCGCAGTACAGCTTGGCCACACCCTGCGGACTGATCGTCACCGCAACCGTCATCCAGCGGTTCAAGGCCAGCTTGCCTGCCGCCGTGATCGCACCTTGCTGCTGGTTGCCAGTCAGGCTGATAAAGACCAGGTTGCCCGTCGTGGAATCGTTTGCCAGAACCAGGTTGTCGCTTGACTCACCGTTGCCCAGGTCAAAGATGCGCGAGAAGTTCTGGAACGAGGAGTAGTAGACCAGCGCTTCCGCGCTGAAGCCGTTGGCAAAGGTGAAGTCGAGGCTGGGTAGCTGCACATACTGGGACGTGCCGTTGAAGTTGAGGCAGCTCTGCAGTCCCTGTTCACCGCCACGCTGTACGCCGAGCGCACCGCCCTCGTAACCCCACAGCACCGGCCCGTCGATTCCGTCCCCCATGAACGGTCGATGCGGCCCGAAATAGCCGAGCCCATGCCAGTGGTTATTGAATCCCGCCAAGAGCACGTCATTGAGCTGCAGCGCGACGTCGCCATTTACTTCGAGAGGGCTGTTGACCACGACGCCACCGCGATAGTCGCCGCCGTAGTTTACGACCAGCTTGTCGGGAACATCGTGGACCAGCGCGCGGCGCGCTGTGCCGACATGACCACCTCGGCGATCTGTACAGTCCATGGCGAAGTCGGATCCGCTTAGGAACAGGCGATTGCCGATATAGGCACTGCCCTTGACGTCCAGACGATCGTAAATCGTCACGCGACGCCCGTCGCCCCCGGTGCCGTTGCCCATGATGCGCAGCGTGCGGTCGGTTGTGGTGTCGTTGCAGATCTCGGCGATGCTGCCGCCGTTGGCTAGGCTGCCTGGTGTGGCATTCCCAAGCACCAGCGGATTGCTGCCGCCCAGGCGCAGGTCGCCATTTATTTCCAGCTTGTGGCCGGGGATCTTGGTGCCGACGCCGACATTGCCGCCATAGATCGTCAGCCGCTCATCGCCCATCTGCAGAAAGCTGATGGTGTCGCTGGCGTCGTCTTGGTTGCCGATCTGCAGCGTCGTCGAGTCGGCGGCGTCGGTGCGGAAGTAACGAATAAAGGCGTGATCTCCCGTGCCACCCGAGGTCTTGGGCGGAAACTGGATGCCGTTTAGACCGGTATTGCCAGCCGATGGCACCAGGACGCCTTCGACGTTGAGATCGGGCAAGGTCAGCGACGCCGCGAAGCGCTTGCCGCGGGCGATGATCATCGGCTCGATCGCGGTCTTTACGTCAAAGACTTCGCTGTTCTCATGGCCGCGGAACTTCTTCTGAGCCGTTGCGTCCGCCAAGGTGATGGGGTGATTCGAACGGTACGAATACGTCGTGCCGCCACCGCGCAGCCAGATCACCAGCTCCGCTCTAGAGACCACCACAGCGTAGCTGGCGATGAAGCCCTGAACGGCGCTGTAGTGCTCCAGATCCACGAAGTCGCTGCCGTTGCCCCAGTTGCTGGGGTGAAAGCGGAAGACCGCCATCTGGCTGCCGCGTGCCTGCGAGTCACGGTGAACGTAGGAGCGTGAGATCTCAAGCACCGCGACGCCGTCATCCCAGCCCATGTCGGCAAAGACGATCGGGTAAAAGGTGTTGATGTCGCCATCAACGCGGAACGTCTGCACGCGTGGCTTGCTGTCGATCGCCGCGACGGTCAACAGGCCGGTGTTGCTGAGCGTCAGCAGATCAGTGCCTTCGCGCTGACGCCACAGCCGCATGGCGCTGCCGGACGCGTACATCACCCACTCATTGTTGATGTCCGTTGAGCTGGCGCGATCCTCTAGGCGCAGACCGCTGCCGCTGCCGAAGCTCTTGATCTCGCCTTTTACGTTGAGCGGGCTTGGGTTGTTGCCCGCGAAGGTCTCGTCTTGGCCGATCGTCGTGCGGCCCATGACCGTCAGGTTGCCGTTGCCGCCCCAGGCATTGGTCACGTACACGCCGGACTTGTTCAGAAGGTACAGGCGTTCGGGGCCATCGATGTGCAAGCGGCCATCGCTGACCAGCTTGCTGGCAGTGGCCGCGTGACGATTCAGCTCGATGCCGGAAACCGAAAGCGAGCCGCGCAGGCCGTTGGGTATCCCAACCGATCCCCACAGCGTGACGCCGCCGGGATAGTCGGACTGATAGTTGATGCTGATGCCATCGCTGGGGTCGTGGACCAAGGCACGGCGTAGCGGGGTCGTGCTGCCGGCGGCGCGGCGCGCGGCGTGATCCAAGACCAGATCCGGGCCTTTGACTGCCAGGCTTCCACCGACGGTGGCAGCCTCGGAGGTCTCGGCTGTGCGAGCGCTGAGCTTGCCGCGCACCTGCACGTTGCCTTGCGTGTTCCACGCCAGAGCGATCTGATCGCCGCCCTGCGTGCTGGCCAGCGCGCCGCCGCTTGTGCCGTACAGCACGGGACCATCGACCGCGCTGCCTGCATGCTGCAGTTTGTACGCAAGGCCATGCGCCGCATCGCCAGGTGTACGCAGCAGAATCGCTTTGTCATTGACCGCAAGATCCGCGCCCAGGCCGTGCGAGACCGACAGGCTGCGCCCGCTGATATGTCCCGTGGCGCTTAGCTCGGCTGCGCTGAGCTTGGTATCGACACTCAGGCTCTTCACCGTCACATCCGATGCCGGATCGATCTTGGTGCCATCGATGGCCTGATCGCGGATCGACGTGCGCCCAAGTGGCGCGGTGCCATCGCGACCGTTGTGCTGGTGCGCGTGCAGATCTTCTTGGCTGCGAATCTGGATCTCGTTCCAGTCCTCGGCCGTGATTTCGGTAAATGGAATGCCGGCGACATATGGCTGTGGCCGCGTCGGCATGGGCGAAGGCGCGTTGGGATCGCTGGTGGTCGGCATCGCTTAAACCTCTATGGCACCTTGCTTTCAAGCAGAGCCAGGCGGCGCTTGATGTCGTTGAGTTCGGCCACGATGTCGGTGTTGCTGATGAACAGCTGACGCAGATCGATGATCTGCACGAGCTGGTTCTGCGACAGATACACCTTGGCTAGCCGGGCATAGGAATGCCGCACGCCGCGCGGCGGAATGGCGAGCGGTGCAAACGGTCGCGTCTGCTCTTTCGGCCAGGTGACGTCGTGGCTCAGCTCGCGGGCGGGGGCCTGCCAGTAATCACCGGGTCGCAGAACGCCGGCAGAAAACTGCGCGTTGATGCCACGCTCTAGGCGCAGCGCAGTGCCGGCGGTGGTCTTGCCGAAGCCTTCCCAGCGCCGCAAGAGCAGGCGCTGCCCGACTTGGAAGGTCGGAGCGCGCGGCGTTGCTTCGATATCGAACTGCAGATCCTGGTTTTCGCTGCGGGTCAGAAGCGCGATCAGACCCGGCCGGCCGGCAAGCTCGCAGGCTTCGTCGATCAGCTCGACGCGCTGGCCACTTACAAAGGTCGAATACTCGTCGCGTGGCAGCGTGTCGAGTGTCACTTGACGCTCAGCAGTCAGCGTCACTTTGGCGCAGACCGAGCCGTTGTCGCGGCTCCACTTGTAATAGATGTCGGCGCCCTGCGTGTCGTGGATCTCGACGCGATACAGCTGATTTTCGTGCCCCTGATACCCCGCTGCATCCAAGGTGATGGTCAAGCGGCCCGGTGCGCTGGTGGTCAGTGCTCGCCACTCGGGCTGGTTGTCCCAGGCCGCCGCGGCTGTGCTGGTGACATCCGTGGTCAAGCGCAGCAGCTTGACTTGCGTCAGAAGCTGCGCGCGGCTGCAGGTGTCGGCTCCTTGCAGCGCGACTTCACGAAGCGCTGGGTCTTCAAGCGCCGAGACGTGTCGTTCCCAGACATCCAGATACACAAGATACGGAATGCGGGTTGTGTCGACGGGATCGCCGCTTGGCACCACGGCGCCAGGCAGATCGCGCTGCTGCGTGTACAGCATCTCGCTGTCCAGAACGCAGAGCTTGCCGTCGACGTACATGCGTCCGGGCAAGATGCGCAGCTCGCGCGGGCTAGACAGAAGAACCTGGAAGCTGCTCGCGGCTGCACCACTAGAACCAATTACATCCTGTCCCAGCGCCGAGATCAGGTGCTCGCTGATATCGACCTGTTCGTTGAAGTCTGCGTCAAGCTGTGCCCGCCCTTGCTGCATGTACACGCGCCGATAGCGGCGCTCGGGGCGGAAGGTGACACACGTGAAATCGCCTTTCATCGTTGGCTCCCTGGTGACTCCGGTTACGTGCGATAGCGAAGCAGCACCCGGCTGGAAAGTGGTGCGTGTTCCATAGCGGCGTAAAGCAGGTTGGTGTGCCGCTGTGGCTGGTACAGGTGATGGAATGCGCCCATCTCGCTTTCGTCGCTGCCGCCGCGTGCGATCTCGGGTGCGCAGCACCGCGCCAGCTGGAAATATCCCGGCTGGCCATAGCGAGTGCTGGTGAACGTCGGCTGCACCCGCGCCCGCAAGATGGCAAGTGGCTCGCCCTCTTCACTGGCCGCGGCAAGGGCCTGCTGTGGCTGGCAATTTTCAGAAAGCAGCGCGCCTGAATCTTCAATGTAGCAGTGGCTGACCATGCCCTGGTGCTGCAGGGCAACCTGCAAGGTTCCACACAAGATGGCGTCGCGCGCTTGCTGCAGGATCTGCAGCGAGATGGCCCCGCGCACGGTCGAACGCAGCAGCGTGGCCTGGTTGGCCTGCAGCGCCTTCTGCGTCGCGCTGAGCGCATCGATCACGCTGTCCTGCACGCTCAGCAGCGTGTCTTCGGCGGGCAGCACGATCGGTCCGCTGATGCAGTGTGAGACATGGACCTGAATCTGACGGAACAGGCCGTCTACGCTGAGGCTTTCAGACTGCGGAGAACGGGGCGTGCCTTGTTCGTCGAGCTGCAGACCCGGCACCAGCGTGCAGTGCTCGATGTGAAGCTGCACGGCCGGGGCTCGCTGACCCCACGGCTGGTTGAAGCGATCGACATTGAGCATCGCACCGCGCTGCGTGCCAGGAGGCTGCTGGGGTGCAACAAGCTGCAAGGCACCTTCGATCAGCAGGCCGTTTAGGCGCAGCGTGGCGCCTTCGCCCATCGTGATGCGCAGACGGCTGCAGCGCAAAAGTGGGCGACAGCCGCTCTCAGCGCGAAGCTCTAGATCGGTGCCCGCAGGCACCACCAGATCAGCAGGCTGATAGACCTGACTGTCAGAAAATTCGACGATGCTGCGCTTGCTTTCGGACAGCGTCGGCCAGATCAGCTGGCCACCTTGGGCTTGATGAACAGAGGCATCGTCCGCAGGACGAAGGCTGCGGCTATAACCGCCGCCGCCCATGTCGGCCACCATCGCGTGGGCACAGGTGACCGTGACAACGCCTCGTGGATCGGCAGCGAAGACCATGCGACCGCGCTGCGGATCCACGGCGGCACGGATCGGCAACATCACCGCGTTCGCAGACCCCGGCACGCTGTAGCTACGCTGGCTCGTGGGCGCGGTGAACGTCGACAGGTCGCTGATCACGATCTGCTCGGGCGGCACTTCGGTTCCATCGACATAGATGCGAAGCTGGGGCGCATCGCGCGGTCCACTGGGTCCCGCTTGCTTGGCGGCGATGGCGCGACGCAGCGCTTCCAGCTCAGCAGCCAAGCGTGCGCTGTCGATGGGCCAGGGCAGGTTGGCGGCGGCATCCAGCGACTGTTCGGCTCCCCACGTTGTCTGCAGCGGTGGTCGCCAAAGCACTTGATCGATTCCCAGCGGATGAAAGCGAAAGGCGCTGGGCTGATTGGCGACCGGCGTGGCTGGCAACTTGTCCAGTCGATCGGCACGCAGGCGCCACATAAACAGCGTGACGTCTTTGGGCGAGTGGCGACCCGATAGATCCAAGCTGTGTGCGGCACGCAGCAGCGCACCACCCAGATCCATCAGGCTATGACTGCGTCGCAGGTGCGGGCGCTTGGGGATCTTGCTGTTCGCGGCGGCCAGGTGAACTGTGCGCGCCAGGTGTCGCGAGGACTCGACGGCCGCGGTGGGCCACTGTGTGACGTGGCGAGACAGGCTGCGCAGCACGGGCAGCGTGCCTTTCTGCCTGCGGTACGAAAGCGTATGCGCGGTGTACGCACGCTCGCCCGCGGTGCCGCTGACTGACCAGTTCAAAGGCACGGTTCCGAGCAGATCGCCAAGATACGGAATCACCCATTCGTCACAGGTCTCGATGAACCAGTTTTCGTACAGGCGTGCGATATCGGCTTCGACGACATTGAGCTGTTCTTCGAGTAGCAGCAGCAGCGCTCGCAGGACTTCGCCTTGCTGTTGATCGCGAGCGCGATACAGCGCGGGCAGCAGGCGATAAATGCGCTCTTTTTGGAAGGGCAGGGCCCGATTCATCAGCGCTGCGGACGGCTGCGCAGGCGCTCGGCTCAGGGGGCTTCCGGGCATTAGCGCACCTCCAAGGTCAACAGGCTGGCGTCGGACAGCAAGAGCTCACTCGGCACCGGCTGGCCGTCGCTGTCTAGGTGAGCTGGGCTGGCTTGCAGCGCGGGCCGCAGGCAGGCCGCTTCCTCTTCGCGATGCAGCATGAGCAGGGTCACCGCGGTCACGCCCTGGACTTGCTGCAGCGTGTTGATCACTTCCGCCGCCATCACTGCTTGACCGAGCTCGCGCGAGGCAAACGAAAAGGCCTCGGCAAAACGCAAGCGCGCCGCCTGTTCGATGGTGTGGACCGGAAACTCGGGGCTGCGTCGCAGGATCGCGCGTACGCGAAAACGCACCGAATGAAAATCCTGCACGTGCAGTGGCTGCGTCGGATCACCGAGACCACGCAGCGCGCGTCGCAGGTTCTGCAAAGTCAGCGAGTCCGCGGGCAGCGCTCGGCCCGAGCTGGCGGCAACCGTCACGTGCAGAAGCGGCCCTGCGCTGTTGTGCAGAAGCTGCGCGACGGCTTTTTCGATTCCTGCGAACGTTCGCGCGAAGTCTTCATAGTCGCGCCGCGATACCAAGCGAGACAGTGGGCGCGTTGAAAGCGGTGCGCGCTGCCTCGCCTGCTGTGTCGTCTCGGCCGGAGCCGATCCGCTGGCTGCCACAGGATTGCGCACCGTACGAATTCCAAGCGGTGGGCTGGTCAGCATCTGCAAGCTGCCGGCCTTGACTTCGCCGCTGGGGCCACCGCCCACGCGATAGCTGGCCACGATGTTGTCTTGGCCGCTCGGCAGGCGCGCTCCATGCACGCCATCGCCAAACAGGATGGTGGTGCGGCCCGCGTGATCGGTGCGCAGTGTGTAACAGAGCTCGTTTGCTGCGGCGCTATGCAGCGTGGGGCGCTCTTGCCATTCGACGTCGTTGACGCGGATCGAAAGCGCGCTGGCCAGGCCGCGCTCGCTGGCCGTCGCTTGATACTGCAGGCCGCTGCGCGACAAGGCAAAGCGCTGATGCGAACGACTGCCATCGCCGCTGCCCAGGACTTCTTCGGTGACGGTCTCACCGTGATTGACCAAGGCGACGTTGGCCGACAGCGTGACGGTGCGCAGGACATAGCGCCGAGAAAGCGGGCTCAGCGTCAGCTCGGTGTGGCCGTTCTTGTGACGGACGCTCTGCAGCGTGACCAGCTCGTGCGCCGTGGCGTGTGGCGTATCGACAGGCTCGCCGCTTAGGCACAGCGGCTGACCCGGCGACAGGCCCAGCACCAGGCGATCGAGCAGCACCGCTTTCTGGTCGAGCACGGCCTGTTCGGGCAGAGCGGACGATGCGCTCAGAAAGGTCTCGCGGCTATCCAGAAGGGCCACGCTTTCTCGCGTCAGAAACGCGGGCTGCCCTGGGCCGCTGAGCTTGAGCGCGGTCACGGTTGTGCTCAAGCCATAGCCCAGCACCGAGCGGTCGCCGCTCTTGTCCGCGCGATACAGCGCGCCGGTTTGGTTGTCATGGATCAGCAGCAGCTGACCGGGCGCGACCAACGGCTCGCTGCGATCGAGCAGCACATCGCTGTCGGCGTTCTTATCGACATAGCGATCGCCAAAGCAGTCTTGCCAGATGGTGCGGATGTTCTGACCGCTCGGGTTGCTCCAGCTCTTGCTTGCGTCTTGATAGGGCGGCAGCGTGGCCAGGGCGCCGCCAGGTCCCGTCGGGCCCTGTGGCAGCTGCTGATACGTCGGGGCATTGCGGCCCAGAAACGGAACCTCGCGCTGAAAGACGACGATGGGATCGCCGCTGCGCTCGGCTTCACCTTGCGCGACCAGGTCCGGCAGATCGGCCAGCGCAAGGCCATAGCGCTCGGCCAGCGTGCTCAGCTCTCGCTCGGTATAGGTACCCTGCAGCACGTCACGGACGACATTGCTGACCGCCGTGCTGGGGCTGGGCCACTTCTGCGCGAGCAGGCTGGCATCGATCATCACCGAGCTCGAAAGCAGCGGCCGCACGACCACGCGGTGGCCCACATTTTCTTGCGCTGCGCGCACCTGCACGATGGCAAACAGGCGACCCAGACCGGGATGCAAGACGACGTCGCCCGGTCGCAGGGTCAGGCCGTTCGCCTGCTGCGAAAACACCAGCTCGCTGGAGTCCGCTCGCAGGGTTTGTGGCGTGGCACACAGCGGTCGCAGCTGGTTCCAGGCGACGTGCGCGGTCAGATCGGAAAGCGTCTCGAAGGTCTGCGGCAGCTCGCCAGCTTCTGGCAGGCTTTGAATCTGCGTGCCCTTGGGGCAGAAGGCTTGCCGCGGCATTCCAGGGGCATCTTCGACGTCAAACAGAACATATGTGCTCGCTGCGATGCTGGGGCGCAGCGGATAGCCGATCGTCCGCAGCAGCTCGACAATCGACAGCTCTTCGCTGGCGGTGCGCAGAAAGCCTTCGTTGGCGATGCGCTCTTGATAGAACGAGAGCACATCGATCAGCAGTGCCCACGCATCCAAAAGAGCCAGCGTTGGATCGCTGCTCTGGCGCGTGCTGAGCTTGGCAAAGGGTCGCGTACCCGCGAAGGGTCCATCGGGCAGCTGCAGTCGATGCAGCCGCTTCAGCATGTTCTGCCGGCTGCTCTCGTAACGCAGGATGCGATAGTTCAAGCTCGGCTGGCCCGCGCGGTTGTGGACCGCGCGGACCCATTCAGCAGGAACAGGATCCGGTGCGGCCATGGTTACAGGCCTCCTTGCACGACAAACTGGATGCGGCCGTTTTCTGGCTGCAGCGGGTCATTGTCGACGCGCGGGATCTCAAGTCCGTGCAGCGCGATGGCGCCATGTTCCAGCGCATCGGGTTGCCCCTTGCGGGCGAAGCGTGTCTGCCGTGGGTCGGTGCTGACAAAGCGAACCCCAGGCACTTGCATCGCATGATGGACGATGCGACTGAAATAGACCGGCTCGCCAAACATGTAGCGATCGGGATGGAAGAAGCCGTGCTCATGCGTGCTGCTGAATGCTTCGAGCAGCGCGCTCTGTACGGCGTTGCGCACGTAATCGGCAGCAATCGAGACCGTGATGCGCAGATCCAGCGGTACCCAGATGGGCGCAACGATGCTCAAGTCGTGGCCGATCAGGCGATAGGGCTCTAGGTACTGGCGCAGCTCGGCGACAAACGGCGCGTCGACGGGACGACCGCCCTTGCGCTGCACGGCCAGGATGACGGTAAACAGGCTGCCGGTGAAGCGACCGCTGGCCAAGGCATGTCGCACTTGCGGATGACGCATGGCCATCGCGGCATAGTCTTCACTGCGCACGGCGCGCTCCTGATCGCGGAATGCAACTGGGGCGTGCAAGCGCGCTTCATCCAAGGACTCGGGCGCGGTGCCTCCCAACGCGGGAAGCGGGTTGCGCACGCGGTCGATGCCAACCAGTGGCGTGACAACATGCTGCAATGTGTCGGCGCCGATGTTTCCGTCGGGGCCGTTGCCGATGCGATAGCGCGCAGAGAGCGCGCGTGTGGCATCGGGTCGACGGCCTAAGATGTCGTCGCCAAAGCGCAGCGCAGCGCGGCCGTGGTTGTCGACTTCCACGACGAAGTGACGGGAAAAACGATCGCTGCTCAACAGATCGGGCTGCGGCGTCCAGGGCTCGGCACCTTCTTCGTCTTCAGACAGAACAATGGCCGGGCAGGCGTCGCGCGGCGAGCATGTGAAGGCGGATGCGAGCGATGCCCGTGGCGCAAAGGGCTGCTGCTGCCCTTGCTCGTCGCGGCTCTGCGCAACAAAGGTCAGGGGTCCACGCTGCAGGCGCGGCGCCGGGGAAAGGGGGCGCGGCTGTAGCGACAACGACTCGGACTGCGGCAGGGTCTGTCCGTGATCGCACAGCACCACATTGCCCAGCGCGACGGCATAGGCCGGATCGAGTGCGAAAGGCAGCGCATCTTCGACCGACCACGCCACTTCCAGGATCTGATGGCGGGTCGTTCGTGCCGAGGTCAGCACGCGCACGCTCTGCAGACGTACCGCATGCCGGTGAGTCGGATCGGCGTCGACGGCTAGCTCGGTCTCGGGATCGGCGGTCTCGACAAAGATCAAAAGGTCGCCCGGCGCAAGCGGGACCGCCGGATTTTCCAGCTGACAGCTTGTCGTGCCGATCGGCAGCACCTGACCGCTGGGCTGGTACAGCGCGATGCGATTGAAGGCCGAAGACAGCACGCGGTCGTGCATGGTCTCAAACACGGGCGCATCGCTTGAGGCTTCAATCTCCGTTGGATGAATGCAGACCGAAAGGCCGCTTTTGCGCGTCAGGATCTGCGTGCCGCGGGGCAGGGTGGCGCCATCGGCTGGGCTGCCTTTTTGCACTTCCAGCGCGCACAGGACGCGGGCGTTCTGGCCCTCGTGCAAGTAGTAGTCAAGCAAGCGCGCATGTCGGCGCACCGAGATGCGCTGTCGCGCCGTGCCCAAGTATGCTTCGGTCGCGACTGCGTCTTGGTAATAGCTCAGGTGATCGGCGGCATAGCTCAGCGCCTCGATCAGCACGGCACCCAGATCCGCGGGATGATCCTCGAACGATCCCGGAACCAAGGACGTGATGCGATCCCGCAAGAGCCGCTTGAAGCTTGCGAAGTCCTTGGCCAAATAATCGATGTGCGGAGCAGCCATCACGCCTCCCTGCTGAAGGTTGCGGCCCGCACCTGCGCCTGACCGAGCACCTGATAGATCACGGTGACGTTGAGCACCGCGTCATCGGCTTCCACGTGTACGTCTTGCACCAAGATTATTTCGCCCAGCCACTTCTGCAGCGCGGCCTGCACGGATAGCTGGGCCGCAGTGGTCAAGGCTTCGCCGACCGCGCCGAACAGAAGCTGCTTCAGATCGCTGCCGAAGTCGGGGCGATTGACGCGCTCCATCGGGCTTACGAACAGCACCTGTTCGATCAGATCTCGAATGTACGCATCGGGATCTGCACTGGCGGTGCGACCGCTGTCATCGATGCGATAGGGATATCCGAACAGCATCACATCCCTCGCACTTTGGCTTGGGTGGGGGGAATCGTGACGGGCATGGGCGCTGGGCCGCCGATGGCTTGTCCCGGCAGGTCCTGCATCAGCGCCGGCTTACCTGACAAGGTCACGCGCGACGGTGCGGGCTGCCACACTACGTTCAGACAGGGCGCAGGGACCGTGCCGACTTTCATCTGACAGGGGATCAGCTGCACCAGATCCTGGACCGTGGCCGCGGGCTTGCCAGCAAGGAGCACACGGCTCTGACTGGGCGGAATCACGCCGCTGCCGCCGGGATGACCGCACATCACTTGCGTGCCGGTGGGAACCAGAAAACCAGGCATCACAGCACCTCCAGCGCGGGACCGTTGATCGAGACCTTGGGACCTTGCATCGCGATCGAGGCGCCTTGTCCCGTCTCGGCTTTGACTCCCATGGGGCTCAGCGAAACTTTCTGACCAGCGGCCAAGGCCAAAAGAAGCTCGCTGGGGTTGACCGATAGCTTCTGGCCTGCGACGCCGTTGAACACAAGGCCCAGCGGACCCACAGAAAAGACCTTCTGTCCCAGGGCATCGAACAGCTCTAGACCCTGGGTGCTGAGCTTTAGACACTCGCCGGTCTGCGTCTTTAGTTGGATTCCGCCAAGCCCTGGTGTGTCATCTAGAAGCAGGCTATTTCCCGTCGCTGTTCGCATCAGCGCTTTGGGTGTAGGGGGCATGAGCGCGTTCGCCGGAACCTCGGTCGTCGCGGTGTAAAAACAGCCGCTCCAGATCGGGTACTCGGGATCGCCGTGCTCGAACTCGATCCAGACGTTGGCCCCAACTTTTGGCGTCGCATAAAAGCCCATGCCTTGGCCGGCAAACGGCAGGCAGGGCAGGGCCCAGCCGGTCTCGCGAGTACCCAAGACATCGGGCACGCGCGCCCGCACGCGGCACAGGCGCAGGGGGTCGTTCACGTCGCTAATGACCCCGCGATACTTGCCGAAGTAGTTCATGGCATCACCACTGGAGACAAAGGCAGGACGCCTTCGCGGTTGAGCGAAAAGCTTTGTGTGTAGCTGCCGCGTTCGAGCACGTGTGTGACGCGCTCAACGAAGTACATTCCGTCGTAGGAAAGGCCGGCTCCGCGGACGCCGACCAAGCTGCGTACTTTCAAGATGCCGCCGTACTGCATGGGATCCAGCTCGCCTTCGGCGCGCACGGCATTGCGGCTGGCGTCGCCCTCCTGCCGCGAGGTGCGCACGACGGCTGGCAGCTTCATATGTGCGGTTCGTGGCAGGTACGCCTGCCGACGAGCCGACGTGCGAAACAGCGTCAGCGGAGGGATGGGAACGAAGGGCATTGCCGGCAGCGGCAGCACCAACTTGGTCAAGGAATCCAGATAGTGACCGCGCATCTGCACCGGCTGCAGCGCATCCTGGCTGAAGTGGATTGAGCGCAGGTTGCCCTTGCCGCCAGCTTGGATGCTAAGAGCGCGCTGCGGCAGACCCGCGCGGACCTGCGGCCCGAAGTAGGCGCGAGCAGTTCCCGGCAGAAGTGGTGTGATGTGAAAGACGAAGCCGTTGCGCTTGGCCAGCCGCTGGATGCAGCGCAGATCCGTCTCGGTCTGCAGCGGTCGCCGCCAGATCGAAAGCGGCAGCTCGGGCGTCGGCGTGATGGTCGGGATGATTTTGTATCGCGCGTAGCGCGCCAAGAGCTGCGCCACAATCAGCGAGTCGGGCTGATTGTCATAGCTGCGGATCTCTTGCTGCAGATCCATCGCGCAGCTCAGATCGCGGCCAGTCACGGTGAGCGTTGCGTTGCCTGACTCGTCGGCCTGCGAGATCTGCTGATGCGTGATGAGTCCGTCGCAGATCACCGAAGGCAGCGTGCCAATCTCAACCGCCAAGATGACGCGGCTAAACGGGCTCAGCGCGCCGCTGCTGAGGATCGCGTACTCGCCCAGCGCGTTCTTGCGCAGACCGAAGCTCAGCTGAAATCCTTCGGCACCGCTTGCATCCTGCGTCACTTCGGCGCGCACAAAGCCATCGATCACGCTGCTTGGCGCGGGCTTGGGAAGATAGGTCCCCGTAAACAGCAGAATGTTGCTGCTCTTTGCTGGCATCGGCTTCGCTTAGCCTTCCGCGCCCTGCGGCATGCGCAGGCTGGCCGATGTCGTGATGCGAATCACTCGCCCTGGATCTTCGGCTAGCTCATCGGGGTGCAAGATCGGATTGCCGTCGCAGATTTGCCAGAAGTTCTGCGGATCCTCGCTGTATTCCTGAGCCAGAAGATCGAGCCGCGAGCCATCCACCATCGGCTGTTCAGCCACCGGAATCAGCTCGTGCAGCGGGGGCAGAAAGCGTCGCTTCTTGTACACCACGCGGCGCGACTCGCCGTCTTCACGGATCGTCAGCGTGGCGTTTTCCAGGTCGACGTAGCGGCTGTTGGAATCGAAGGCCGGCACTCGCTGCTCCTAGAGTTTGGGAATCTTGGTATAGGTCGATGTCACGGCCCCACCGACGGTGTTTGCTGCTCCGCTTACGGCGGATCCGGCGGAGTTTGCTGCTCCGCTTATGGCGGATCCGGCGGTGCGAGCGGCGCCGCTGATTGCTGCACCGGCTGCGTTCGCCGCTTGCTTGACGGCTGGAATGTGCGCCTGGAGCGGTCGCGCCTGCCACGCGACATCCATCAGAGCCAGGCCTTCTTTTAGGATCTGATGCACCGCGAACAGGCCGCCGCCTGCGCTCAGCAAGCCCAGGTCGTAATACGAGTGAACCGTCATATCGAGCGTCACGCGCGCAACCAACGGCCGCAGGTCGGGATCGAAGGCTTCTTCGACGATGGTCATGCCGCTGATGCGCACCGGCAGCACGCGCTGCGGGCCCCAAACAAACAGGGTAAGCGGCGCGGTGGGAGCCATGACCTCAATCACCCCCAAGCGCCGCTTGGCTTCGTTCCACAGCACGCGAGCCATGCGCGGATACAGCAGCAGCTCTAGCGCGGCCAAGCGCGGGTGAATGCCCTGGGTCTCGGCCAAGCGGCTGCCTTCTTCCAGCGCGTCGGTGGCATCAATGAAGATCTCGACGCGAATGTCTTCCTTCGGAGGACCCTGCACGCGCAGTGGATCGCGCGGGTTCGTATCGGTGTTGCCGGTGGTCCGCGCCGAAAGCGTGCGCGTCAGTGTCTCCGGGTTGTACTGGAAGCGGATGACATTCAGCGTCGTGGGGCTGATCAGCGCCCCCTTCTGCAAAAGAGGCAGCGATGGAAAGCGGATCATGATCGACCCTCCTTCGGGCGGGTCGGGCTCGACGGGGCCGGGTGTGCGTGCGGCGGCTGCGAGCCCTGCAGCACAGACTGATAGATCGCCGCTGCGATCTTGCGGCTGGCACTCTGTGGGCTCTCGTCCGCGGACAGCGCGATGCTGGGTACGGATCGCAGGGCCGGTGCAGCTGTATCCAGTCCCGGATGACGGGAAAGCAAAAGGCGCAGCTCGTGTTCGATGAGTGGTGCCAGCTGACCAGCGTGTTCAAATGGCAGGCCTTCGAGGTGTAGCTGATCGATCTGCAGCGACCGCGCAGGAGTCATGGCTGCACCACGCGAATCGTGCGCTGCGTGATCGGCACGAACTGCTTGGGCTTGGCGCTATCGATCAGGACGACCTCGGCTTGATAGGCCATCGACAGTCGATACTTCGCACCAAAGCTGGACCAGATACGGAACAGCTCCTCGGTCGAGAGCGACAGCGGAAACAGGCGCACGCGCTCGGTCTGTTCATGCAGATCGTTTAGCGGCAGGGCCTGCGCGATGCGATCGCGCGGCAGGCACGCATGCTCATGCAGAAGCGCCACCGCGCGGCCCAGCAATAGGTGCCCGAGCAGCTCGTCATCGTTGCGCGGATGCACGGTCACCAGATACAGCAGGTTCAGCGCGACCGGCGGTGGCCGCAGCTCTCCGGGCTGGGTGCGAACTTCCAGATTGCGCAGCGCTGCGTTGTGCTGCGTCTGGTACAGGAACAGGTTGATCTCGTTGCGCCCGCCGTTTTGTCCTGCGCGATCGGGGGGCAGAAGCGAGATCTGCGTGTCGGCCAAGGAATAGGCAGCGGCAACCGGCAGCGGATCGTTGGCCACCGCCGAAAGTACGTCCCGCAAGCTCGCGGTGACGGCTGCGATCGACAGATGATTGCTCACGCGTCACCTCCGCGGTGTTGCTTCAAGTAATCGGCCAAAGACAGCTTGGGCTGATGGCGCGGCTGCGTCTTGGGGCGCTCGGGGGCGACGGTCTGGGCCCGAACAAAGACCTGTCCGATGTGAACGTGAATGCCTTCGGCAGCAGGTGTCGGATTCGCTTCCGCCTGCGGCGCCCGGCGGCTTGCAAGCGGCTGGCTCGTGACCTCTGTCGTGGTCGATGGCGGGCTGTGTCGTGGGCTCGCCAGCGTCGGCGCGTGCGGGTACCGTGCCTGTGGGCTTGGCTCGTCTGCCTGAGCATCTTGCCGCTCGCTTTCGCGCATGGATGCGAACGTTGATTCTTCGCGAGGCGGATCACTCGACCGGTGCGGCTGCGGCGCGGCCGCGTGCGTGCTTGGCCGGTGCGGCACAGGGACTCTCGCCTCCTGCGCGAAGCTCTGCGATGCGGTCGGTGTCGGCACGCGAGCTGAATCGGACGGCACTGTGGAAAAGGCCTGCGCCGGCTGCCTGGCATCCATCGGCATTTCGCGCGGTGCCCGTCGCAGCATCGGGGCTGCAGACACAGACCCCGGCAGCGCGGAAGCCACCTGCGGGGTCGCCAGCGCACCTAGCTCAGACGTCATGCGCTTGGCAGAAAGAGGTGTCGCATCGGCTGGATCGACCCAGCGCTCGCCGATGTCGTCGATCCCAAGAACGGCACCTGGAGGTTGGGCATCTGCTCTAGGTGGTGGCGATCCCGCGGCATGACTTCGCTGGCTCAGCGCACTGGGGTGCCGCATCGTGCGCGGCGTGTCTGCAGCATCCACAGCCGGACTCAAGGCTGCACGCGCGTGCAGCGCAGGCGGTGACCAAGGCAGGCTCGATGTCTCATCCGTTGACTCGGCGCGTGGATGCTCCGGGCTCTGCACTTCTTGTCGGCCTGCGGTCGCTCTGGTTGCGCCGGTCGCTCTGGTTGCGTTGGCTGCTTTGGGAGGCTCGGATGCTCTGCTTGCTTCGGCTGCTTGCGTCGCCTGGCTGCTTGCGGATCGCGCGGGTGCGGGCACCTCGGCGCGTGCCAGCCGCAGGGCTGTCTGCGGCGCGGCGTGCTTCGGAACGGCGTGCTGCGAAAAGAAGTGCTCCGTAGAGGCGTGCTCCATCCCGGCGTGCTCGGAGCTTGGGGACTGCTCATGCACGACCGGGGGGGCTGCCGTTCGCTCGCTCGACTCGGCGGCTGGCGCTGCATCGGCAGGCACGCGGCGCGCTCCTGCGGATCGAACCGGCGCGGCCACCGGGGCAGGAGGCAGCGAATCCAGCGATGGCTCGTCGGGCTCGGCCATGTCCAGACCGGGCGCAAAGCGCGGCGCGATCAGCGGCTCCAAGCGAGGCATGGTCCCCTGGCTGCGAGCCACCAGGCGGGACAAGAAGTGGCTCATGCGCAGGCTCCGCAGCGCGCCAAATAGGCGCGGCGTTTTTTGGCACTCAGCGAAAGAATCGTGGGCTCGCTCCAGCCATACGCAGCGGCCAGAGCGTGCAGCTCGTCGAGCAGTCGCTCGGCTTCGGCTTGAAGCTCTTTGAGCAAAAGCGATGCGACATCCAAGATGGCCTGCCACGCGGTGTCGCAGCTTGGACAGCGCAGGCGAAACAGAAGCTCGCTCTGCGGGTCCCGCGCGCTCATGTCTTCGGCAATGGCTTGCACGACATCGGGCGGTAGATCCGCGACGGGCTCGCCGGTCTCGATGCGGACTGCGTGCAGGCACTGCGCAAGCAGCATCTGCAGTGCGTCCTGCCGATCGGCGCAGCGTGCCACCGCCATCAGATCTGCGCTGTTTGGATAGCGATAGCGGACGGAATACTCAGCGACTTGCAGCTCGACGACGGCGTGTGCGTCCTCGGACTCTGGCAATGGCAGCGCGGTCGTTGCGGGCGGGCTGCACAGCTCGGTGGTTTGAATCGTTAATTCCAGCGCTTCGCGGCAGTGAGGACACGCGGCGACCAAGCGCAGCGTGGGCCCAAACGTCTGCTCGCGAAGCGCTAGCAGCAGCCGATCGCGCTGTCCCAGTGGCAGCTGCCACAGCGCGGCGGCCGAGAGGCTCGGTACCGCGCGCTGCAGCAGCTCCACCGCGAGCTGAGCAGGATGCAGCCTGTCGCCCCGCTCCCAGATCGAGAGCAGGTCGGCGTGGCTCAATGGATGCACGATGGCTGCCATGGCTTAGGGCGTGACGGTCGCTTCTTGCGGCTCTTCCACCGCCGTGTCACGCACCCAGCCTTCGTTTTCCAGCTTGATGGTCTGGATGGCCACGCCGTTGCCGTTGGCATCGAGCTCAGGCAGCGCTTGGAACTCGCTGACCCAGCAGCGCAGCACGTGATAGGCCAGCACCAGCTGACCGGCCTCGTTGTACATCTCGATCGTCAGGTTGCGGCGGAAGTCCTGCAGCGACACTTCTTTGCCGAGGTTGTTGCCTTGCTTCCACACCTGGTTGGCCCACTGCTCGAATTCTTTGTCGTGTGTGACGCCACGTTCGAGCGTGATCGCTTCGTACTCGGTGCGGCCGGGCGACTTGCGGCTGGTGCTGGGATCGCCGCCTTCGCGCCACTTGACCACTTCGGTGCTGCGACGCAGCGAGCTGACTTTCGATACGCCAGCGACATAGTGATCGCCGATCTTGATGCGGAACTTGAAGTTCTTGTAGGGGTCGACCCGCGAGGGGTTTACAACGAACTGAGCCATGTTCAGACCTCTTGCAAAAAGGGGTTACGACGTCGCTTGGCCGGCGATCTGCTGCAGCTTCACCACCACAAACTCCGCGGGCTTAAGTGGTGCGAAGCCGACGACGATGTTGACGATGCCAAGAGCCACATCCGTCTTCGGCGTGGATTCTTTGTCGCACTTGACGAAGTACGCTTCGCTGGCGGCTTGGCCGGCGAACGCGCCCTGGCGGAATAGGTTCTGCATGAAAGAGCCGACGTTCAGGCGAATCTGCGCCCACAGCGCTTCATCGTTGGGCTCGAACACCACCCACTGCGTGCCGCGGTACAGGCTCTCTTCAATGTGCAAGGCCAAGCGCCGCACCGACAGATACTTGTACTCGTCGCCCATCAGATCGGATCCGCGCAGCGTGCGTGCGCCCCAGATCACCGGGCCGCTGCCGGGAAAGCTGCGCAGGCAGTTGATGCCCTGCGGGTTGAGCTGGCCGTTGTCCGCATCGCTGAGACGCGTCGCAAGGCCCTGCACGCCCAGCAGCGCAGCATCCAGGCCGGCGGGCGCTTTCCACACGCCACGCTGTGCATCGGTGCGCGCAAGGACGCCTGCGATCATGCCCGACGGCGGGAACGTGTCGATCTGGCCACGACGCAGCGGATCCGCGCAAAGGACACGCGGGAAGTACACCGCCGCATTGCGTGCCGCAGCACCCGACAGCTTCAGGTCTGCCATGGCTGGCGTGCGGTTGGCCCACTCGGTCGGCGGATCGATCAGCAGCACGGCGCGCCGCTTGACGCAGTACGAAAGCGCCGCTGCATAGACATCGGTCGACGTGTTGCCGTCGCGCACGTCTGGCGGAATGACCATCAGCGAAAACTGCTCGTGCTTGTCGAGCGCATACAGGCCCGTCTTGGCCCCATCGCCGACATAGGTCGTGACATCCAAGGGCTGGCTGTCCGCGCCGCCATCCAAGCGCATCGCAGCACTTGCGTCTGGGCGCTTGCTGGCATCGGGCAGCACCGGCTTGCCATCGGCCGTCGGCACGCGCACGAACTTGCTAGCCTGCAGCATGCGGTCGACGTTCTGCGGGCTGTCTTTAAGCGTCACATGCGTGAAGCGCTCCTCGGTGACGCCCGTCGACGAGGTATAGCTGACGCTGAGGTTCCACAGATCTTCGAGCTTCAGGCCCAGACGATCCGCAACCTCTTGACTGAGGTCGCTGTGATCGATTCGAACACTGATCTGGTTGCCCCACTTGCCGGGGTTTTTGGCTTCGAGCGTCAGGCCCGAGATCGTGCCCTTGGCCGTCGCGGGAACGTCTTTCCCGGTGTTGTCTTTGGCCGGCTGGAACAAGCGCAGGATGACGGCTTGGCCACCGCCGTTTAGAAAGAAGTCGCGAACGGCGTAGCTGACGGTGCTGTCCAGCCAGAGCCCGCCGAACAAGCGTTCGAAGTCTGCAAAGCTGTGGATCAGAACGGGCTCATGGATCGGCCCGCGCTGCGTCCGGCCAATGAAGGCAGCGACCGCTGTCGCCGCTCCGCTGATCGAGCGCACACCGCTGGGAACTTCTTCGATATAGACACCTGGGTACGTGAGTGCGACTGCCATCGATGGCTCTCCTTGTTGTCCTTGGCAAATGGACTTCCCGATCGGGCCGGAAAATGGGCACACCCCGACCCACTGGCATCGCCGCAAAGTTGCTGCAATGCCACAGACCGCCCGGTTCTTCAGCCGGCTCGGCTGAAGAAGACCCCATGGGCAGGTAACTGCTCAGTTGGAAAAAACTGCGCAGGGTGATTTTTTTCAGAAAACGACAGGTGAGTCAAGGCGTTATGTGCAGGTTCGCACGCACGCCCTGGATAAGGCGGGTGGGTAAGGCGGGAGAGCCAAGGGTGACGCGCTTTTGCGCGTGCATTTACGCGTGCGTTTACGCGTGCGTTTGCGCGTGCGTTTACGCGTGCGTTTACGCGTGCTTGAAGAACAGCGCCGACAGCGGAGGCAGGTGCGCACGCAGCGAAGCCGGCTGGCGCTGGTGCGGCGCGTCGAGCGCGAGGCACTCGCCCAGGTTGCCCTGACCGCTTCCGCCATACGTCGCGGCGTCGCTGTTCAGAAGCTCGCGCCACTGCCCAGCGCGCGGCACGCCCATGCGGTAGTCAGAGCGTGGTACCGGCGTGAAGTTCAGGACGACAAGCAGCGTGTCGTCTTCCGTCGGCCCCTTGCGCAGAAACGACAGCACACTGTGATCGGCATCATCCGGATCCAGCCAGACAAAGCCATCGCTGGCGAAGTCGCGCGCATACAGTGCAGGCTCGCGCAAGAGCAGCGCATTCAGATCGCACAGCCAGCGAAAGATGCCGCGATGCTCGGGCCGATCGAGCAGAAACCAGTCCAGTGATGCTTCGTGATCCCACTCGCGCACGTGGCCTAGCTCGCCGCCCATGAACAGCAGCTTTTTTCCCGGCAGTGCCCACTGCTGCGCGTACAGCAAGCGCAGGTTGGCGCGCTTCTGCCAATCGTCGCCCGCCATCTTGCCGTACAGCGAGCCTTTCATATGCACGACCTCATCGTGCGAGAGCGACAGCACGAAGTGCTCGGCGTGCGCGTACATACCGCGGAAGGTCAGCGCGCTGTGGTGATGGCGGCGATAGATCGGATCCAGGCTCAGATACTTCAGCGTGTCGTGCATCCAGCCCATGTCCCACTTCAGATCGAAGCCCAAGCCCGAGCCGCGCGTCGCGTTCGCTTTTTCCGCCAGGCCCTGCGTGCGCCATGTCACCTGCGGGAAGGCCGTCGACTCTTCGGCGATCATCAAGACATCGGGATGCAGGCGCGCGATGTCGGCATTCAAGGTGCGCAGAAAGTGGATCGCGCCCAGGTTTTCTCGTCCGCCCTGTTCGTTGGGAACCCACTCGCCCGGCCTGCGGCTGTAATCGAGATAGAGCATCGAGGCCACGCCATCCACGCGCAGCCCATCGGCGTGATAGGTCGACAGCCAGTACAGCGCGCTCGACAGCAAGAAGCTGCGCACTTCGTGCCGGTCGTAGTTAAAAAGCAGGCTGTTCCACTCGGGATGTACGCCCTTTCGATGATCCTCGTGTTCGAACAGATGCGTGCCATCGAAATAGCCCAGCCCGTGTTCGTCCGAGGGAAAGTGCGAGGGCACAAAATCCAAGATCACGCCGATGTCGTGCTGGTGCAGCGTGTCGATCAAGAACATCAAGTCTTGCGGCGTGCCATAGCGACTGGTCGGCGCAAAGAAGCCCGTGACCTGATAACCCCAGGAGCCATAGAACGGGTGCTCCATCACCGGCAAGAGCTCGACATGCGTGAAGCCCAGCTCCTTCATGTACGCGGCCAGCTTGGGGGCTAGCTCGCGATACGAAAGAAAGCGACCTGCTTGGCTTGCCGGGCCACCGGGGTGACGCAGCCAGGATCCCAGGTGCAGCTCATAGATTGAAAGGGGCTGCGCAAGAAGACCGCCGTGCTGTCCACGCTGCGCTCGCTTCTGCAGCCACGCGGCATCGCCCCAGTCGTACTTGAGATCCCAGACGATCGAGGCGCGCTGCGGCGGGACTTCGCTGTGAAACGCAAAGGGGTCGGCTTTGTCCACGCGATAGCCGCTTGTGGATTCGATGTGGAACTTGTACCGCTCGCCGTGATCCAGGCCCGGCACGAAGCCTTCCCAGATTCCCGAGGATCGATCGACATGCGGGCGCGGCGACAAGGCGTTGACTCCGGGCTGCCAGCCATTGCGATCACAGATCAGCGACACGGCGCGGGCATTGGGTGCCCACACCGCGACAGAACAACCGGGCACGCCTTCGCGTTCTGCGCGATGTGCGCCCAGCTTTTCATGCAGCCGCAGATGGCGACCTTCGTTGAACAGATAGACATCTTCTTCGGTCAGCAGAGATCGCAGATCAGGCATGAGGAAACCAACACAGGATGGCGCGGTCGCGCGAAAGGGCGGGAACGTCGTAGATGAGCCGGGATGGATGCGATGCGCTTACGGCTGCAGCAGCACCGGGACGTGCGATAGCTGCCACAGATCCCCGGACGGCGTGCGCTTCAGCGCTGCACCGCCCGCAACACCGCCGCTTGTCTCAGCGGACGGGCTCGGCAGAGTCAGCGAGGTCTCGCCCGTCGTGCCATCGGGTGCCGCGCTGCTCAATAGATCGGTCACCGACAGACGCAGCTGACCGCTCTGTGGTGAGAGCCGCGCCGAGACCAGCAGCTCGGCTCCAGGGCTTACGTCCAAGCCGGCGATGATCTCGGACTCTGCCGTGGTGGGAACGCTGCGCGCGGGGCCGTTTAAGTCGCCGCGCAAAAGCGCACCGCGGATCTTGGCCGTGGCTGTGCCGTCCTGGGCATCGCTCCTTGCATCTTTGGCGGTGCTGTTCGCTGCTGTCCCAGCCGCTGCTGCGTTGGCCGCGGGCAGCGTGCCGTGCAGGGTCGACACAAAGATCGTGGCTTTGTCGGGCGGCATGCGAATCGTCGTGCCCGAGGCGATCGGAGGCCGCCGCGCCAGCGCCAGATCGATGGGCGCGCCGCTTCCTCCCTGTGTTGTCCGCAGCTCAACCGTCTTCAGAAGCGACAGGCCTGGATCGGCTGCTGCGCTGGCTGCATCTTGCCCGGCGTTCCTTTGCGACAGCAGCAGAGCGGACAGGCGGGTCGGCTGATGGCCAAATGCCAAGCTCGCCGCGTTGTCGCCCGAGCTTAGCCACAGCGTCTCGCCATCTGATGCAAAGCGCAGTCGATGCAAAAGCGGCATGCGCGCTTCCGGCAGAGCATTGATCGTCGACAGATCACGCGGTCGCGTGCCCGTGCGATCCGGTCGCAGGCTGACATCAATGAGCACCACGTCATTGCTGTCAGCCAAGGCCAGCGCCAAAAGGTTGCCGCGTGGATGCAGCGCTGCGGCCCATGGCTTCTGTGCGTTGGGCGGCAGCGGGGCCGGCAGATAGCCAGCGGGTCGGCGTCCTTCACTGACATCCCACAGCGTCACTTGCTCGTCGCCGACCAGCGCCATGATCCCCGTCGCTTCGGCCGCGGCCAGCAGGTGAGCGCGCTGCCGCAGCTTGCGCGTATCGATCAGCTTGGGGCCACCCACCGCCACGAGATCAATCACCTGCACGCTGCTTGCTGCATCGGCTGGCTGCGCGGGCGGAGCCAGCAGCACATACGCCGCCGCTCCGTCGGGAGAAAGCGCCAACGACAGCGGCTTTTGGCCCGCTGTGCCAATGGCGAGCGGTGGACCGGCCGGCACGGGCGAGCTGCCTTGACCGATGCGCAGCGCGTGCAGCGTCTGCTGGCCTTCACGCGGGTCCATGACGACGGCCAGGCGGTGCAGAGTAATCGGCGCCTCGGCTCGACTGCCCCCTGCCGCGACCCACAGCCGCTGCGGTCCCACGGCGCAGCCTGCCGGCACTTGCACGACGATGCCGCCACCGTTGGTTCGCCAGCGCACCTCGGCCGGTCGCCCGGCGATCCCGACGGTTGGCTGCTTGCCAAAGCCACTGCCCTCGATCAGCACGAGCTCGCCGATGTGCGTCACGCCATCGGACTCGCCCAGCAGCGGGCCGGGTTTGCCGATATGCACGGCGCCCAGATCACGGACCTTGGCGATGCTCGGCGTGCCCGCGCGCAGATCGGCGATCTCGGCGGGATCCATGACATGGGGAAACAGCGGAGCGCAGCCCACCAGGCACAAGCCCAGCGCAGTCGCCCACGTCCACGCTGCGTAGCGATGGTGCGGCTGCGTGTTCGCTGGGGATCTTCCCAGGATCGGAGTTTGCGGTGAACGGCAGAAGGCATGCGTCGCGCGATGGCTCATAGCGACGCACCATGGCAAAAAAGCAGGCCGCTCGCCAAGCCCAAACGCGCCCGGCGGCGTGGTACCGTTTACGTGGTGTCGCAGAGCAAGCAGCCAGCCCCGGTCAGTCAGCCGTCACAGAGCGCTGGGCCTAGGCCCGCGGTCTCCACGCAGGACTGGCAGAGCCAAGGCACACACCTCTTTCGCGTGCAAAAGGACGTCCTGCACTGGCAAGGCCACGGCCCCATAGAGCTTGCGGACATCTGCAAGATCCCTGAAGGCTGCCGAACCAGCGACGGGATAGCATACGATTCTGGGACCGTGATCCTGTTTTTGATCCTGCCCACGACTAGCAGCGCGTTGAAAAAGTCAGCGAGGAGGCCAAAGCGCAAGGCGGAGGAGGGGAGCGTCCGTCGGGAGTTGAGCACCGACAACGCGGCGACTTGGCCGCGCAGCGACACCTTGTCCCGCGCTGCTGGGCGTGCCGTGGGCCGGGCTACCGGTAGCGCGAACTTGGCGCGCCGCGCTGACGCCATCGACGGGATCCCATTTGTGACGGCCCTTTCTTGAGGGATCTAGGGATCTCATGTGACCGGCTGGCGCTTGCGCATCCAGCGCTGTGCGACGGAGAGCGCTACCTGCATGTGAAAGGCGACATCCAGCCGGCCCCCGATAAAGAGGCAGTAGCCCTCCCGCCACCTTGGGTTGCGCTGCTCATATTCTTTGAGTGCAGCGTCCCCGACGTGGCGGCGCTGCCAGATCTCGCTCGGTGTCTCGGGAATCGTGTTCATGCTGACGATGCTCCCCGGTGTCTCATCGCCGGTTAGCTCCAGCCGGAAGGAATCCATCACCGCCGCATCAAGCGAGCCTGGCACCGCTTCGCCATCGTAGATAGGCCGCCCGCCCCGGCGGGTGGCGCTCGTTAGCGTAGTGGGGTAGGGCACTGCGAGGGCGTAGGTGGGGCGTCGCAGCGAGGCCGCAAGGATGGGGGCCAGGGTGCGCGCCAAGGCCAGCTGAGTCACCGGGTGGCCACGAAACCGCCGATCGATGAAGGCAAAATCCGCGATGACCACGCTGACCGCCCGCCCCTGGATGGTTCGGGTGAGGGTGCGGCTCTGGTAGAAGCCCACGAGCTGTCCTCCGACGTCTTGGAAGCGCCAGATGTCATTGGATTTTCGGGTGAGATCGCGGAACCATAGCCAGTCTTGCTCGGGCTCGATGTCCGGCTTGAGGCGGAAGATGCGCAGTCGGTACTGCCAAAGGCTTCGGACCTCTTCGTCGGTAAGCTGGTCACCGGAGCGCCGATGCGCGGTCAGAGACTGGAGCCTCATTGGGAGAGTCTGCGCGCGAGCCCGGCAGATGTCCATGCGCATGCACCAAATGGGAAACCCGGCAGGCGGCCCGCACGCGGGGTGTTTGTCAAGAGATGGCGACCATGAACTTGCGCAGCTCATACCCTTGTGTGATGGCCCCCCACGACAGCGTGGGCGCCGTCTTGATGTGCAGTCCGTTCAACGTCAGCAGGCGGAGCAGGAAGATATCGCTCTCTTGCATCGCGATATACGAGCCAGGACAACGATGTTCTCCTTCTCCGAAGCTGAGCAGCGCCGGGGAAACACAGCCGGCCGGCAGCGGGCGCTCTGGACAGAGGGCGCGGGGACAGGCTCCGACCACATGGGGATCGAGATTCGCGACGCCAACGTGGACATGAATCAGAGACCCCGCCGGAATGATCGACACGATGCCTCCTGTGCGCACTACGAAGGGACCCGCTGTGCGGCGCTTGAGAACACCGACAACTGGCTCCAAGCGCAGAGCTTCCTGCAGCATGCGATGTCGCGTGGCTTCGCTGCTGGACACGTACAGGTTGCGTAGCTCAGGACTGGCGAGAAGGTGCCAGGCGGCCATGCAGATAAACTCGCGCGTCGTCACCATGCCCGCTGCGGCATAGGTTAGACACTCAGTCAGGATCTCTGGCAGCGTCGATCCCTGTGCCAGCAAGTGCGAGATGACATCCTCCTGCGGTGAACGTCGACGCGCGTTGATGGCCGGGACCACATCCAAGTACAAGAACTTCAGAATATCTGCCTGTCTGCGCAGCCAGAGGAGCGAGCGACCCACCGGCCCTTCCCGCGACTCGTCCGGGTCTCCGTCTAGGAAGGTTGCGATGCGCCGATGCATGCCACTCAGCCTGCTGTCCGTGAGACCCACCACGTGAGCCGCGACTTGCACGGACATGGCCAAGCTAAGCTCACTCAGATCGGACTGCCGGTTGCGCCGCAGCCGAGCGATCAGCTCTTCCGCGCAGCGCTCCATCATCGATCGGTGCTTCTCGCTCGTGGTCTTGGGAGTAAAGAACCGCGCGATCATTCGCCGCTGACGATGATGTTCGGTGCCGTGCTGATACAGCACGGGTGGACGCATCCGCACCGTGAGGCGATCCATGAGCTCTGCCCGGAATCCCGCCTGTCGCGTCCCCTCGGCACGCAAGAAGGCGCGGGCTAGCTCATACCCATAGATGTGCCAGACCCCTTCTGCGTCCACCTCCAGCGGCGAGGATACAGCGACCTGGGAGTGTCGCTCCGACTTCTTGCGCGGGAAAAAGGACGCAACCGGATACTCGCTCGCGGGGGGAACCAGGTCCGTTGCATCGAGCTCGACAGCGGCTGAGGGGTTGACGGATTGGGTCGACATCTGACCTCCCTCCTGGGAGTGGCGGATCTCCTTCGCAAGACATATGCCGGCTGGTTCCTGGCGTATCGCGTCTGTGCGTTCCTTAGCCCGAGCACGACCCCGTGCGGACCTGACACACTGTGCGTCTCTGTTACATCCGCCAACAGCGGCACGCGAGCCCTCTAGGTTCCCCACTTGTCCGAGGCGCTGCGGGCCGAATCGCGCGAGGCACCAGGATCTGGACACGTTCTTGCAACTGGGTCGAACGCATCCGCTCGCAGTACCGGGCGATGAGAGTAACGGTCTCAGTCTGGTGTGGTGATTCCAATCTCGGAACGTACGCCAGGCTCATGCGTGCGACGCAGAAAGGAAACGTTCATGACAACCCAGGTGTTTCTATTTGGCCAGCCTTTGGTGTACGTGACGGTGATAGGCCTGCTGGTGCTGGCTCTTGTGGCCTTGATCGTCGATACCGTGTTCACGGTTCAGCAGCGGACGGTTGCCATCGTCCAGCGCATGGGAAGGTACCTGCGTGCCCCTGGCCCCGGACTGCATGTGAAGCTGCCTCTGTTCGATCGGGTGGTGGGCCGGATGAATCTGCGCGTTCAGCAGCTTGACGTGAAGATCGAGACCAAAACGGAAGACAACGTCTTTGTCCAGCTCGTTGTCGCCGTGCAGTACTTTGTCCTGCCAGAGCGGGTCTACGATGCGTATTACCGCCTGGATGACGCCACTCGGCAGATTCGGTCCTTTGTTTTTGATGTCGTCCGTGCGCAGGTGCCGCGGATCAAGCTCGATGATGTGTTCGCAAAAAAGGATGAAATCGCGGACAGCGTTCAGTCCGAGCTTGTCTCCGTCATGGAGGGCTTCGGATATGGAATCCTCAAGGCGCTGGTCACGGACATTGAGCCGGATGCTCGCGTCAAGGAGTCCATGAATGAAATCAATGCGGCCCAGCGGATGCGTGTGGCTGCCACAGAGCGAGGCGAGGCCGATCGAATCCTAAAGGTCAAGCACGCAGAAGGCGATGCGCAGAGCAAGGCGCTGCAGGGACAGGGAATTGCCGACCAGCGCCGCGCGATTGTCGCCGGTCTGCGAGAGTCCGTTGGGGAATTTCAGCGGTCGGTCCCCGGCACCACAGCCCGCGATGTGATGAACCTTGTGCTGATGACTCAGTACTTTGACATGCTCAAAGAGATCGGGGCGTCGTCGCGGAGCAACGCCATCTTGATTCCCCATTCACCGGGCGCGCTGGCCAGCCTGACCGAACAGATCCGCAGCGCCTTGATTGAGGCAGACCAGATGGTCAAGCCATCTCATGAGGACGGCGTGATTCCCACGCGCGAGCTGAACGTGCCGATGGACGACGGCACGCCGCTCAAGATCCGAAGCGGCATCACGTACTAACTGTCACGGGAGACACGCACATGATCGACAAGAGAAACCTGACGACCACAGCCGGCGCCCCCGTTGTGGACAACCAGAACTCGCTGAGTGCGGGGCCCCACGGCCCGCTACTGCTTCAGGACACCTGGCTGCTTGAGAAGCTAGCGCACTTCGATCGCGAGGTCATTCCCGAACGTCGCATGCACGCCAAAGGCTCTGGGGCCTATGGCCAGTTCACCATCACGCAAGACATCAGCCGCTATAGCAAAGCCGCGCTGTTTTCCGCGGTAGGAAAGACCACCCAGGTCTTCGCTCGCTTCTCTACCGTTGCTGGAGAGCGGGGTGCAGCCGACGCAGAGCGCGACATCCGCGGCTTCTCGATCAAGTTCTACACGGAAGAAGGAAACTGGGACCTGGTGGGCAACAACACGCCGGTTTTCTTTTTACGTGACCCGCTGAAGTTTCCTGATCTGAACCATGCGGTAAAGCGCGACCCGCGGACCAACCTGCGCAGTGCCCGCAACAACTGGGACTTCTGGACGCTGCTGCCCGAAGCGCTGCACCAGATCACCATAACGATGAGTGATCGCGGAATTCCGTTCTCCTATCGGCATATGCATGGCTTTGGCAGCCACACCTTCAGCCTGCTCAATGCGCAGGATGAACGGTTCTGGGTCAAGTTCCATCTGCGCACGATGCAGGGGATCAAGAACCTTACCGACGCTGAAGCCGCAGCCATTGTCGCCCACGATCGCGAGAGCCATCAGCGCGATCTGTACTACAGCATCCAGCGGTCTGAGTTTCCCCGCTGGCAGATGTTCATCCAGGTCATGCCGGACGCGAGCGTCGTTCGCTGCCCCTTCAATCCGTTTGACCTGACACGCGTGTGGCGCCACCAAGACTATCCCTTGATCGAGGTTGGGGTTCTTGAGCTGAATCGCAACCCCATGAACTATTTCGCAGAGGTCGAGCAGGCTGCGTTCAACCCAGCCAACATCGTCCCAGGCATTGGCTTTTCGCCGGACAAGATGCTGCAGGGACGCCTGTTCTCCTATGGTGATGCGCAGCGCTATCGCCTGGGGGTGAACCATCACCTCATTCCGGTCAATGCGCCGAAGTGTCCGGTCCATAGCTTTCACCGAGACGGCGCCATGAGAGTCGACGGCAACTCTGGCGACACGCTGGGATACGAACCAAACAGCGAGTCGGAATGGCAGGAGCAGAGCGGCCTAGCAGAGCCCCCCCTGCGCATCCAGGGCACGGCTGATCACTGGAATCATCGGTACGACACGGACTACTTCACACAGCCAGGACTCCTGTTTCAGCGGATGGACGAGTCGCAGCAGCGAGCGCTGTTCGAGAATACCGCCCGCTCCTTGTCCGACGCGCCGGTTCGGATCAAGAACCGGCACATCAACCACTGCATGCAAGCCCATCCGGCGTATGGCGAGGGTGTGGCACACGCTCTGGGTCTCTTCTCTGGCGGCCCCGCTCAGGAGACCTAGCAGCCGAGGCAGAACCTATGGGGTCGGCACATGCCTTGCGTACCGACTCTGTCATCGGCAGGCCCTGCCCGTCTCGGCAGGACCAAAGAGGAGCCGAAGAAAGGAGTCCTGTTTTCTCCCCCCTGTTTCACTCCCCCCTGTTTCACTCCTTCGCCGCAGACTCTTTCCTGCGTCGGTTGATGGGCTAGCCTGAGGACAAGCCGGTGATCAGTCCCAACAAGACAAAGAGGATGAACAGCCAGCCGGCCAGCGACAGCCCGCTGTAGGTGCGACGCGAAAAAGCCCACCCTCCGCCAAACAGGCTAAAGAAGAACAGCAACATCAGAGCGGTAATTAGCATCGGACTCTCCTTTCGGACGTTTTCCAGACGCGGCCCTCCGCTGGTGACTTGCTCGGCGCATGGCCCGCCGTGGCGGCATCCCCGGCACCGGCCAACCCGCTATCCGCGCCGAAACAACAGCGCCCCACTCCTGTTGTCTGAATGCTCACCTGTCTGCTGCCTAGGCAGCTAGAGCGGGTTGCGATGGCGCAGCACGGACACCGATGCAACCAAGATGGCGATAACAAACAGGACGTGGATGCCCCCCCCCAAGAGATGAGACGTAACCACCCCAATGCCCCACACCGATAGCAGCATTCCGACGAGAATCCACACCATAGGAGCCTCCTTTTTCTAGTCGTGATAGCCAGCAAGAGTGATGCCGAACATGGCGGAGTCGTGGAGCCTGCCGTTTCTTCCTTCGCTTCCAAAAGAGTGAGCGATCCGGTTGAGAAAACCATGCGCCAGAACGCACAGAAAAGTCGACGAAGTGGCACACAACTTGCGCATACAGACTGTGCGGTCCACCTCAGGAAGGAGGAGTACTATGCGCAAGACATTCCGTTCCGTTCCGGTTCTCTGCTCGCTCGTGTTCATCGCTGCGTGCGAGGATGCAGCGACGCTGCAGAAGCAGAGTATGGGAGAGCAGACCCAGAGCAATACGCAGGTGATCAACGAAAGGAGCGAGCCTTCGTCTGTGGCCGTCGGCGACCACGGCGAGGTGGCAGACCGGCCTGCGTTCGCCGTCGCGGATGCAGGCCCAGAGGCACAGGCGGCTCCGCTCGAAGCGGACACCAAGCGAGGCGCAGCCAAGGACTTCGTGAAGGAGCAGAAGGAGTATATGCAGACGATGCAGTCCAGGCTGATCGAGGTGGACCGAAGCATCGCAGCGCTGGAGGCCAAGACACAGAGAGCCGCTGGCCAGAAGCATGTCGACAAGTACGCGCGGCTCAAAAAGGCTCGCGCCCAGCGCGAAGCTCTTGCCAGCAGCATCAAGGCTCTGGAAACAGAGCGCGCCGGGACATGGGACGCCAGCCGGAGCCGCCTCGATCGCGAGTGGACCGCGCTTAAAGCACTGCTCGATGCGAACTAGCAGCGTGGAGAGACTCCGCGAGTGGGCCCACACACGCAGGGCATTGGCTCGGGCTTTCGGACGACGCGGTGGTTTGGCTGCGCAGGTACGTTTTCCGTGCGCCAGCCCAGCTGCCTGGGGCGGCATGCCATGTGCCGACTTGGCATAGTGTGCGCATCTGACTCGCCGGGCTTGCGGAGCCACAGCCCGCCCGCTGATGGACCAGCCCTTGCGGCGCGTGCGAGCCAATGCGCCCGGTGGGCTAAGGCTGCGGCTTTAAGCGCTTGGCCAGAAGGCTTGGGAGGATCGCAGTGACCAAGATTCCAGCGACCGTGAGGAGCGAGGTCAGATGCGAGAGCTGAACGAGCTTCGATCCGAGCATCTTGAGGCCAGCGAAGATCATGATCGCCGCCAGCCCATATCGCAGGTACTTCAGGTCGGTGAGCAAGTCAGCCAGCGTCAGGAATAGGGCCCGCATGCCGAGGATGGCGAAGACATTGGAGCTGTAGACGATAAACGGGTTGACTGAGACTGCGAACACGGCCGGTAGCGAGTCGATGGCGAAGACGATGTCGGTGAACTCAATGACGATCAACGCCAAGAAGAGCGGAGTCGCAACCCAGCGTCCGTCCTCCCGCACGAAGAAGTGGTGACCACGCACGTGGCGGCTAAAGGGAAAGTGCTTGCGCACAAAGGGAAGAACCAGGCCTTCGTTGGTCTCATCCGGGTGATCGGTCGCCGTCTTGTATCCGGTGTAGATGAGGAAGGCTCCCAGCGGATAGATCATGCCGTGCCACGCGGCGAGGAGCGTGGTGCCCGCAGCAATAAACACGGCGCGAGTTACGAAGGCCCCGATGATTCCCCACTGCAGGACGCGATGCTGCTCGGCTTTGGGGATCTGCAGGCGCGAGAAGACGATCAAGAATACGAAGAGATTGTCGACGCTGAGGCTTTTTTCGATGAGGTATGCGCTCAGGTACTCCTCGGCTGCGCTACGGCCGAATTGGTAGTCGACCCAGAGACCAAAAAGGAGCCCGAGAGTGATCCATACAACACTCCATGCGCAGGCCCACAGACGACCCTGCTCGCGATCTCCCCGGTGCAGCAGAAGATCCACGGCAAGGCTGAGAAGGACAACACCGCCAAGCACCCCCCAGGACCACGGTGGGACCGGAAGTGACACTGCGCCTGGATTCACCATGACGGCCACCTTCTCTTTCGCGAGATCATTCTGCGATCTCTTCATGTCTCTTGAGGGCAGAGGCTCGGAGTGTTGCCGCGAGTGAACATCCCACAGGCCGCTGAGCCTGCAGACCCAGATCCCGCCCAGCCGCTCGGCGTACTGGCCTGCATCAGCAAGTATGCAAGGGACGCACCAAGCTCTAGAAAAACGGAAAAATCCGGGAAGAGAGGCAGGAGGGTAGACGCAGAAGCCAGCAGCGTAGACGGGCGACAGCAGAGGCGCGTCGTTGCATGGACTAACCCAGTGGGATGCCCCACACCCAGCGCTGCCAGAGATGGTTGTCCGTTCCTTTTATGAAGCAGTCGATCGTGGTCGATCTCCAGCTCGTGACGACGGCGGGTGCGTCGCTGAGCTGCCCTCCGAGACACTCCCATTCCCCCCAGCCAGATCGGCCGCTATAGCCCTTGTGATACAGCTGCCCATCCATGCCGCGGGCAAAGACATCTTCGCGGCCCAGGTCGGATGAGCAGACGGCAGGAGCCGATGCCAGGCTGCCTCCGAGATACCCCCAGTCGCCCCACTTCTCGCCGTCTCGAAACCGGTACGAGATGCCGTGCCTGCTCTCGCCCTGGGGCTCGGACCAGGTAGCGCTGGGCTGCCCATGAATATAGACGTGCAGGACCCCCAGCGAAGGCGAGACTACGGCCGGCGCGTCGAGCAGATTCCCCCCCAAGTCCTGCCATGCCGCCCAGCCGCCGGGCGCGGTGAACGAGCGATGCAGCAGCTGATTGTTTGCGCCGCGGGCAAATACATCGATTCGAGCGGGCCCCCAGGCGGCGGCGGCCGGAGCCGACGTGATATCCCCGCCGAGATCTTCCCATGGCGACCACGTGCTGCCGTTCCAGAACGTATGGCCCAGGTGGTTGTCTTTGGTGCGGCAGAAGCAGTCGATGCGGTCTTCACCCCATGAAACCGCGGCCGGAGCCGAGCCCAGCCCACCTCCCAACGGAATCCATTTCCCCCATCCGTGCGCGTCTCGCCAGATCTTCTGCAACATCTGGTCATCGTTGCCGCGGACGAAGACGTCGATGCGGTGCTTGCCCCAGGACACCACGGCCGGCGCGGAAGCAAGCTCGCCATCAAGCTGCATCCAATCGCTCCATGCGGTCTGTTCTTCGCCCAGGTGCCAGTCATAGAAGATCCGATACGCACCCTCAAAGCCCTTGCTGTCAAACGTCATCAGCTCTGAAAAGTTGGGGTTGGCCTGTGCTGCTGCGTGCGATGGAACATCTATGCGCAGAGTCACAACAGAGAACAGCTTGTTGTTGAACAGCGCCGCGAGTGAGGCGAAGGCCTGGGTCATCACATCGCCCAGCACCTCTGCGATCAGGGGTCCGCGACTCGGCTCTGTCTCGCCTGCCGCGCAGCCCGGCGCCGATGGCTCATTCGCCTTGCTGAGGATCTCTCGGACCCGAAGCTGAATGACATCCAGCAGTCGGCGGGCGGCCTCAGCAAACAGGCTGTGCCCGCTGTGGCGAATCTCGGTCAACAGCAGCATGACGAAATACGATCGAGGCCACTCCACGTGGCCGCAGGGTGCGCGATCGAGATCGAACTTGGCCACCACCAGCGATGGGAAGTAGGCGAAGTCTTCACTGCGGGAAAAATCACCCAGCTTGAGATCAGCAACGACTCCCGCCTGCCCATCGGCATCCAGCGTGATCCCCGATACATGCATCTCGTCCGCGGCGATCGTCTGTGCCGTTTCGCTGAGACACTTGGTTCCGCGGATGCGAAGCTGCAGCATCGGTAGGCGTCGCGCAGTCGGATGATGGATGCCCGCGGCGCTGGCCTGATCTGGATGCAGCGACAGACCCGGCGCAGAGTCCGCATGAAACAAGCGCGTGACCTGATCCATGATCGGCTCAGTCGCGGTCAGATCGAGCAGGGCAAGATCTCGCAGCAGGGATGTGGGATCGATCAACGAGGCCGCTGACATCGAGCTAGCGATGGGCCTCTCGGTCAGAGCCAGAGCACGTCCCACCACCACGCGCTGCTGCTTGGCCGGAAGCTGTAACACCAAGCGGGCGACGATCTCCTCGACTGAGCCGGAGCCATAGGTCACCGGAAAGCGGGCCGCATCTGCGACATGCGCCGCTCCTTTGTGCATGGCCATGGCGAAGGCGTTTGCCAGGCGCGCCACCACCGGAAGCTGTGACGCATCATGGATCCCTTGCACTTCTGAAATCGTGATCTGATTCATGGGCGGCTCTCCGATTCGATGAGGAGCTGCGGTCATCGCTGGCCCCAGGAAACGTGACAGGTTTCGTGCGGAATGCGTCCTTTCAACCTGCATGCCGATATCGCAGGCAGCAGGCAGCGAACGATTTCAAGGACTTATCAACGTGTACATGTGCAGTGGATGTGCAGTCTATGCAATGGAATTGTCCTACATAAACTGTAATCATAAATTTTCTTGCATTGGAAAATACGATTCTCTAGGCTCGATGTTCTAGCCATGTGCTAGTCGGATGATGCAGTCGCTGCCAGGCCAGACGACCTGCTCGCGGGCGCCACGCTGACACGCTGCATCCTTCGCAAAGAATATTCATATAGACGGTCCTGCAGCTTGTGAACCAGGCTGGCGCGATTGCTATTTGACAGCAATCGCTCTGTGCGCAATCGACTATATTGATAAATAGCCTGAGCCCAGTATGCCAAAACGACGGTCCGACGGGACCCTCGTATGTGGAGGCGTGGCGGCGCGCACGGTGCGGCGTGAACGGGTCGACGACACAGCAGAGGGACACCGGACAGAGCCGGTCTTGGGAGTCCTGAGCGCGTGCCGCGGCGGACTCCTTTTGTCCTTGGCGGCGGCCAAGAGAACGTTCCTAGACCTTGAGAGAGCGAACCATGAACGTACGACAACTGTTGTTGGGAGTGTCGGTGATCTCGCTGTCTGATTGCGGCAAAGCAGAGCTGGACTCGGATGCGCTGCAGCAGCTTGGGGCGCCGATTTCGTTGAGCGATCCGCTGTATGAGCTGCGCGCGGTCCACAGCGGCAAGTGTGCGAGCGTGGAGAACAGCAGCCTGCTGCCGGGTGCCAGGGTGGTGCAGCAGGACTGTAGTGGAGCAGGCGGACAACGCTGGCACCCTCGCCATGGGGCCGATGAGAGCTATGTGCTGGAGGCCGAGCACAGCGGCCTGTGTCTGTCGGTCAGGACGGACAGCGCTCAAGACGGGCTGGGCCTGGTGCAGGCAGCCTGCACAGAGTCCCCGAACCAAAAATTCCGCCTGGTGGATAGCGGCACCGCGGTCCTGATGAAGCCGCAGACAACCGGCGCAAGGAACCGCAAGTGCATGGATGTCGCAGCTAGCTCGAAGGAAAATCAAGCGCCGATCCTGCAGTGGTCCTGTCACGGCTTGGACAACCAGCGCTGGACGTTCGTCTCGGCCGCGAGCGCAGGAGGGGGGGGCGTTGATGCCGGCGGCGGCGGCAGCAGTGGTGGCGGCAGCGGCGGCACCACAGTCCGCTACGCTCTCGATGACACGACGAACTTCGCAAATCCAGAGCGTGGCTTCTATCACCACCACGAGACCAGCGGCAGCACACCGCTCAGCCAGAGCCAGCTCGCGAGCTATCGCACCAACGAAGGCATCAGCTTGGTTCTGCGCCTCTATTATCTGGATGCCTTCCGCAGCTCGAACATCAGCGCCAGCTATCTCTCGGGCATGAGCGCCGACTTTGATCGCGTGCGTGCCGCTGGCCTGAAGCTGGTGCTGCGCTTCGCATACAGCCGCAGCATGAGCAAGCCGTACGGCGACGCCCCCAAGGAACAAGTGCTCTCGCACCTGGCCCAGCTCACGCCTCTTTTGCAGGCCCATGCCGACGTCATCGCCACGGTACAAGCGGGCTTCATCGGCGCGTGGGGTGAGTGGTACTTCACCGACCACTTTGGTGACCAGAACAGCATCAGCCAAGCGCAGTGGAATGATCGCCGCGCCGTGGTGGATGCCCTGCTTTCGACTCTGCCCGCCTCGCGCACGGTGCAGCTGCGAGTCCCTGGCTTCAAACAGCGCTTCTTTGGCCCGGCGGCACTGACAGCCAGCGAGGCATTTGGCGGTAGCCCCAAGGCGCGCGTGGGTCATCACAACGACTGCTTCCTGGCGACCGCGGACGACTATGGCACGTACAGCAACGTCGGCGCGGACAAGGCCTATCTGGCGACCGAGAATCTCTATGTCCCGCAGGGCGGCGAGACCTGCGTGACGTCGGCGTACTCGGGATGGGCTACGGCCAGCGCCGATTTGGAAAGGCTGCACTACTCGTATCTGAATCGCGACTACCAAGCCGCGGTACTGAACAGCTGGGGCAGCAACTTGGCCGTCGTGCAGCGCCGGCTGGGCTATCGCTTGGCCTTGCTCGACAGCGTGGTCACCGCGGGAGCACAGCCCGGAGGTGAGATCAGAATCAGCTTCTCGCTGCGCAACGATGGCTATGCCGCGCCATACAACCCACGGGGGGTCGAGATCATCGCACGCAATCAGGCAACGGGGACCCGCTTGCTGGCCAAGCTGCCGGTCGATGCTCGCCGCTGGACTCCGGGGGCGGTACAACAGATCGACGCGCGACTGTGCATACCAGCCGGAACGCCCGAGGGAACCTATGCACTGGCGCTGGCGCTGCCGGATCCTCAGCCGATGCTGCACAACCGGCCTGAGTACTCCATTCGCTTGGCCAACAGCGGACTGTGGGATGCAGGGAATGGCAGCAACGATCTGAAGCAGAAGATCGGAATCAGTGCGAGCTTTGCGCTGACTCCGTGTAGTAGCGCCAGCGTGCCGCTCACCGCTCCGTAGCCTGATTGCTTCGATCCTCATGACAGCACAGTCCCATTGTGCGTAAGCTCTTTCCCAGTCTCATCCCAGCAGCGCAAAATCAGTCGGCTGCCCCTTGTGTCCCAGCTTCGCATGATGCGAGCCCGCTCATGACCGGATGGATCGAACAAGTGGACTTGATCCCCGATCTCGATCTGCGCCCACGGCTGACCGCGCAGATCGACCAAGCGCAGAAGCTGTGCCGCCCCGCGCAGGGGCCGTTCCCCTGTACCCCGTGCGGCATTGGGCCACGAAGCCAGGGCGCTGGCCTCAACGATGCATGCCAGCGGAATTTGGGTCTCTAGCAGCACGCGAACCATCAGCGGAAAGCGGGCGGGGTCGCTTGAGCTGCGGCAGCCCAGAGTGACAGTGCTGCCATCGGTGGTCAGGCTGGCCTGTGCCCAGGTCGCCTCTCGATAGGACAGGCTGACGACGGCTTCGCTCACTGCTCCCGCGAGTTCCCGCGAGTCGTTGTGTGTCGAGACAGGCATCTCATCCCCCGACTCCCCTTTACGCACGCAGATGCAAAGCGAGCGAGGAAGGGCGACTCTCCTACGCTGTATCTGTATCCGCACCTGCAGTGCAAGACTCGATCCACCCGAGGTGAAGCACCGCGTCCTGGCACAGGTTCTGCCAGCGCGATGACCGTGAACGAGCGGATCTGCCCCGGCCGGGCGGAACAGCCACAGCGGCCGAGATCCTGCCTGGCGGGCAACGGACGCTCGCTAGTCCACCGATAGGATGGTGCGCAGCAGCCTGCATGCGACTTCGTAGGGATCGGCGTTTGCGTTGGGTCGGCGATCTTCTAGATAACCGCAGCCTGCATGCGCGACGTGACGGGGAATGCGCACGCTCGCAGTTCGATCCGCGACGCCAAAGCGAAACTCACGATACGAGCACGTCTCATGATGACCGGTTAGGCGCTGCTGGTAGTTGTGGCCATAGACATCCAGGTGCTCCTGCCGCTTACTGGCCAGCGCGCGACACGCTGCCTCAATGTGCGCCAGCCCGCCTGGCTCGCGCATGGCCTGGGTCGAGATGTTGGCGTGCATGCCGGCGCCGTTCCAGTCGCCATCGACGACGGGCTTGGCATCAAACGTGACCGCGATCCCATGCTCTTCTGTGATGCGGTGCAGCAGCCAGCGCGCCAGCCAGAGATGATCACAGGCGGTCAGCGCATCGACGGTGCCGATCTGAAACTCAGCCTGGCCCGGCATCACTTCAAAGTTGGTCCCGACGATCGCTAGACCGGCTGCCACAGCCGCTTGCATGAAGTCTTCATAGACACCGCGGCCGAAGACGTTAAAGGTCCCAACCGCACAATAATAGGGCCCTTGCGCTGCGGGAAATCCGCCTGCAGGGAAGGCCAGCGGTCGACGGTCAGGGCCCAGGAAGGTGTACTCTTGCTCGAAGCCGAACAAGGCCATCGCTGAGTCCGCGCCATTTTCGAGGAGCCGACGCAGCGGCGCTCTCGTGTTGCTCGGATGGGGAACGCCGCGCGGCGTCAACACCTCGCACAGCACAAGGTAGCTGGTGCCACCGCGCAGCGGATCCATCACCGCGCGAACCGGAAGAAGGCCGATGTCCGAGTCCTTGCCGTACGCTTGGTAGGTCGACGATCCGTCGGTATTCCAGGCCGGAAAGCCCGCGACGGAAATCGGGTCCAGTGGGTTCTTGGAATGGGGGGTGCCTTCATCCGGCAAGATGCGCGTCTTGGAACGAGTGGTTCGGCTGGGCGCTGTGCCATCGACCCATATGTATTCAGCAAAAATTGGCATGTGGTCCTCTGTTTCTGTGGCGAGGTGGAGCGAGCCCGGAGGCCCTCTTGGCAGCGCTGTCTGGTTGAACAGACTCGCAGCGCGTCAGGCGAATCGCTGCATCATGAAGGTCTCGTATTCGAGCGAATCGAGACGTGCTGACAGCAACCAGATCCCCAGCAGACACGTAAGCAACATGGCCGATGCAAAGCCATACCCATAGAAGGCCGGCCCTAGCTGCTGCGTAATCGCGGTGAACACGAAGTTGCTCAGCAAGAACGTCGCACTCAGAAGCAGCGTGACGCGTCGCTGATCGAGATAAAAAAAGATGTTGAGCACGGCCAGCAGCAGAACCTGAAGGCCTGCAGCGACCAGATCGACGTAGAAAAGAGCCAAGTACCCCGCTGAGATGCCGAGCGCAGCGAGCAGATAGCGTCCGCAGATGATCAGCACGATCACGGTCAGACCCTGCACCTTGAAGATCTCGTAGATGCCTTGCCGTACCACATAGACCATGCGGTCTTTGAGCCGCTGCAAGTTGCTCAGCGTGTCGCCATTGCGCACGGCATCGTAGAAGGCGTCGTAGCACTCGACAAAGTCGGTCTCGATCCGCACGAGAAAGACGCTCATGCCGGGCACAATGGACAGATAGGATAGGAAGATCGGAATGTCGTAGATCAGCGATGCACGAAGCGGTCCAAGCACGGCTTCGCTGGTGGCGGGGTTGGTCCAGAACAGGAACTTGTCTGCCCAGATGGCCAGGTTGTATAGGAGCCCGGTCAGAATCAGGCTGGGATAGAGCTGGCCACGGCGCAGGAACTGAAAGGCAACCAAGCCATGCCCAGGGTACCGGCGCATGATCAGGGCGAGCAGTAGGAACATCAGCACGGCGTGGCCGAGCAGGAATCCCAGCAGCAGCCCAGAGACTCCGAAGTGTCGAAGCGAAAGCGCTGAGCCAACCACGAGGACGCTGCCGATGAGGAACGAGATCAGTACCTGGCGATACGCCTTGAGCGACGACAGAACGACCACGACGATCCAGATGTTGCTCATGGTTACAAAGTTGCTTACCAGCAAGACCCGATAGGCGAGCGGTTCCTCAAAGAGGGTCCATGAAAGCGTGGTCCCCAAAAGACCGCTGACCGCGCTGGTCAGCGTGATCGCGCCCAGTAAGTTGGGCAAGACACGCTGCGGCTGTCGTTCAAAGAGCCGGTCTGCAATGAAGCGTGACAACCCAAGCTGCAGACCTCCTGTCAGGATCAGCGTCGTTGCAATGATGTACGTCACCGTGACTTGGAAGCGCTCCATCTGCTGGGTTGCATCGCTGGCATCGCGACCGAGAATGCCGATGGCCAGCACGCACGAGATGGTCAGCATCCACGGTCCCGAGCTAATGGCACCAGCGAAGCTGTAGGCCCGCAGCATGCCGAACAAGCTCTGACTGCGCAGCAGAGTACGAAGCTCAAAACCAATACCAGCCATGTGCAGCCTCGACGTGATGTTGTTTGTGGGTCCGCCTTGCAAGTGCGGCAGACGCTCAGCGCTGCATCGCGGCGTGGTATGTCCGCCGGTAGCTCTTCAGCATGTCCTGCTGTGTGTACGAGCGCTCAACGCGCTGAATGCCGGCTCGCTGGGCTTCTTGCCAGCGGGCAGGGTCTTGCAGCAAGGACACGGCTGCCTCTGCCGTCGCGTCCGGGTGAGCGATGGAAACCACCGCCCCCGCGCTGCCAAGCGCGCGATCTTCGGCCGTAGCCCCGTAGATGATCTCGCGACACGAGCCGACATCGGTGGCAATGGCCGGTAGCCCACTTGCGAAGCCCTCCAGCAAGACCAAGGGCTGGGCTTCACTGATCGAGGTGAGCACCATCAGACCGAGCTTGGGCAAGATGTTCTCGACCTTCTGAAAGCCGAGAAACTTCACGCGGTCCGCAAGTCCCAGGCTGTTTACCAGGTCGACACACTCGCGGGCATACACGGGATCTTCTTCGGTCGGGCCCACGATCCATCCCTCGGCTTCTGGGATGCGATTGCAGACCACCCGCATGGCTCGGATGAAGGTCTTGATGTCCTTGATCGGCACCACGCGACCGATGAGTCCCAGGATGGGTGGCACGCGCTCCGCGCGCTGGGTGCGCAGCGGCGCAAAGCGGGCGAGGTCGATGCCATTGGGGATGATCTCGGTTCGCGACGCTACGGCACCATCTGCGATCTGGCGCTGTCGATTGCCTTCATACAGCGAGATGATCGGATCCGCTGCGCCATAGGCGAGCCGGCCGATTCCTTGAAAGAAGCGAATCCACAGCGTGCGGATGTAGCCAATGCCAGCGCGCAGCCCATCGGACTGTTCCTCGCTGGAGTCCACGATCCAGTCCGCCTGCGCCAAGTCGATCTTGCGCTCTTTGGTATAGATGCCGTGTTCCGTGATGATGAGCGGCTGATGATGCTTGTGGTGAAGGAATGCACCCAGGAGTCCGGCATACCCAGTGGACACCGCGTGATAGACGCGACTTGGGCCCAGGCTGCGCGCGATCTCGGCCAGCTTGAAGATCGGCGCATGCATGGTTCGCACCGTCCAGAAGTAGTCGACAAAGGAAGCGGCCGCGCAGAAGCGGTGATAGTCATCGCAGATGCTGTCCCAGGCCGCTCGGCTCAACAGAAAGTCTGCGGCCGGGATGCCGTCCTCCTGACCGATGCTGTCCAACAAGCGCTGGATCAAGTCCGTCGGTAGCTCTTGCTGCGTATCGCGCAAGACAGCATGCACGGCTTGGCTATCGGCAAAGCGGCCTGGGTGCCCTGGGCACGTATGTGGCTTGAGCGTCTGGCCTGACTCCATCAAGTACTCGGTTCGCAGCGTCACGACGTTGCCAGGAAGCGTGTACTTGGGAGCGCCGTATTGGCTGGGGGCCCCTCCCAGAAAGACCAGCGAGAAAGTCAGATCCGGCAAGCCGCGAATGATCTGATGGACCCAGCTCGACACTCCGCCACTGACATAGGGGTAGGTTCCTTCGAGCAGCAGAGTTACGTCGACGAGCGATTGGGCAGACATGAGGATGACTCCAAGATCCAGTGCGCGGCGATGCCGCTTAGCTGAGGTTGGGCACGCAAGCAGATCGGATCGATGGCTTGCAGATAGTGCGTGACGAGATCGAAGCGGCGCTGACGAAAGGCGATCTCTGCCAGTCGGGGCAGCACGGCTTCTTGCGACATGCCCATGGCCTGGGCCTGCACAAAGGCCTGCTCTGCCGTCGCGAGGTCGCTCTGCTGCAGCGCAATGCAGCCAAGCAAAAAGACGCTCTCGCGATCGTCGGCCTCGCCGTGCAGCGCCGCGTTGATGTGGCGGCGCGCTTCCTTCAGTACAAAGTCCAGCACTTCCCCGCGGCACAAGCCCAGCTCGATCATCTCAAACTGCGTCTGTGCCAAGCGCTTTTCCAACTGGGTCCGCGCAGGCGGAGCGCAGGTCAGATCTTCAAGCTGCGCCAGCAGAGTCTTGAGACGAACATTAAAGGCTTGCTCTCGACGATCAAGAATGGAGTAGGCGAGCAGGCGAACATCATCCGCAGTGTCCGTCAAGGCCAGCCGCAGGACTTCGGTGTCTTTCACATCGCGCAGATGGCGCACCGCCAGCACCGCTGACAAGCGCCGCTCGGGGTTGGGGCAATAGCGCAGCAGCGCAGAAAGCGCACCATCGCCATATTCCAAACGAGCGCTTCTCACCGCAGCTTGCTGCGGCAGCTCGGGCATGGCGATGCTCTGCCAGCCAGACACCACAGGCGGACGACTGGGGATGTAGCGCTCGGCGAGGAGGGCGCCAAGCATGCCAAGCGTCCCCAAAAGCGGCATGAAAAATGTGAGGGCGAACAGAAACACGAGGCCCGGTCTTCGCTGACTCTGTTGCGACGGCGGCATCAGCGCATGCAGGCCATGCGCCGCCACTGCACAGCCGCCCACGTGGAGGATCAGCACGATGCCTGTACCGGGACCGGAATACGCGAGCGCTGCCCCCAAGACCACGACCTCGATCGCGAGGGCGGCCAGGCACAGACACAGGCCATGTCGTACGCTCCGTGGCGGCTTGGGCTGCGACTCTAGAGTCTGCGTGGCCGTCTCCGAGCGCGGCTTGGGTCGGTGTGACGGCTTAGGCAGCATGAATATCACAGGCTTTCTGCAGCGTGCGCAGCTTGTCTTGTGCGGCTCCTTCGCCATCCAGCGCAACCTGCCGCACACGCACACCGCAGTCGGCCAATGGCTTTCCGTATGTGGTCTGGCACCAGACCTCCAAGCGCTGTACGAACCCGCGCGAGGCCTCTGCATCCGTCAGCGGAAGCACGGTCAGCAGCACGCGGTGTCCCTGGGCGTTGTGCATCAGCCACTGCTGATCAAGTCCGCGGTGCTGGTCGAGGATCTCAGAGAAAAGCGAAGGCGGACTCAGGTTCTGGTCAACGGCGATGCCGATGAGCATGGCGGGCAGATTGAAACAGCGCGCGTCATGCTGACTGCGCAAGAGGCACGCATGAAACTGAACCATGCTGCCGGCGGCCCCCAGCGCCAGCAGATCTCCCATCTGGCCACCGAGCACCGCGAGCAACGCCAGGTGGTCGCGGTTGAGCGCCTCAAAGGGCAGAGCTTGGATGGTGACGACTCCCCACGTTCGACTCCAGACATCCGTAAGAGGCAGCACAGCCAGCAGCATCTTGGAGTGCAGCGGGGCCCCTGCGGTGGTACCGACTTCGACCTTCGCGCTGCTTGGTGCGGCTAGAACCGTCTCATGTGGGCGAATGCAGATGAGTCGCTTTTCTTGCATCGCCTGCACAACCATGGGATCGCCGATTCGGATCGGCTCGGGATTGCCAAGCCTGGCAACGATGTTGGGAATCAAGATGCCGTATTCATCGACCCGGTACAGAGCCGCGACCTGCACCGACCCGAAGGAGCTCAGGACCTCCATCATCAAGTGGTGCAGCTCGTGGTCGTCGCTGGCGTCGGTATCGACGGCCTGTGCGCGCTGACGCAGGTACGTCATGGTCTCGCGCAGGCTGCGGGTGTTCGCCAGCATGCGCCGCTCTAGCTGCCCGTGTGATAGCGCCAGCAAGTGGTACGAGCGCGTGAACTTCTGAACCAGCGTGTGCTGATAGGAGTTGATCTCGCTGAGGCGATGCAGGCGACGGTGCCACATGTCACAGAATTCGCCGGCCAGCATTCCCACCAACAGCAGACCCAGCGTCAAGCTGCCCGGAAAGGAAGCGACCCCAAGGTACCCCCAGTGCAGCGCCAGGGACATCAGCACGGACATCACGGCGACGCTGCCGAGCGCCTGGATGAAGCCATACCGCAGACCCAGCAGGAGCGGCGCCAGCACCAACCACGGAAAGTGGGCCTGCAAGAAAAAGGGATCCTGAGGTTGGCGCCACCACCCCACGACCGGCAGCACCAGCGTGATCACGACCACCTCGACCCAAACCAGCCAGGGACGCTGGATGGCGAGGTCTTCAAGGGTCGTTTGTAGGGGCTTGAGAATCATAAGTTCACTGCATCCGAATCCGCTGGATCATCGTGCTCAAGAGCTGCTCGGCGATGCCGCTTGCGGTCTGCGCCCCCAGGCCACTGCGCGAGCCACTGGCGAGCCACTCGGGACGGCCGGTCTTGATGTTGATCACTTGCAGCGTCAACCCGACCGCAGCCTCGCCGTCTGAGCCACTGCGGTATCGCCATTCCTGCACGCTCCCGGTCAGGCCATACGCGAAGCCTTGCTCGCGAGCCCACAGCAGTGCTCTGTCGAACCGCTGCCGCTCGTCGAGGTCAATCAGGGCAGCCGATTCCTTGGACGTTGGGTAGCGCTCCAGATCGAGACCCCAGTGCATGCGCAGCAGGACGCGCGCCATCTCTTCCGCTCGCTCACTCGCTTGGGGCGTCTCGCCAAAGTCGCCAAAGGGCAAGAGCGCCCACGACACACCCGTAGCCAGTGGAGAGCCCGCCTTTACATGCAGCACCGATGTGCAGCCAGAAAGCGTGACCGCACACAAGAGCAACGCCATCAGCAGCCATGAACAGGCCAACTGCAGCCACGGGTGGCTGCGGGGCTCAACCACGGAAAACAGAGGCAAGCGAACAGAGGAATCGTATGGGGTGTACATCTTCGTCTCCTAAACCAGTCGAAGCCGTGCGAGAACGCGCGGTCCGCTCAGCGAAATAAGTAGCTAAGGCCCACGCCTGTGTTGATCACGCCAGGCCCAAGCCAGCGATTGTTGGCGACAAAGCCGGTCAGCCCGATCTCGTGCTTGCGCGGCAGCGCGAGGACCAAGCCACCACGCAGCTCAAACGTGGGAATGTTCAGCGGCCACAGCCAGCCCACCCAGACATCCGCCATGTATCGCAAGCGCCCTGGCGCCAGAGCGTTTGTCCCTGGAAAGCGGTGCTCAACGCGGCTGCCGATTCCCAGGGCTGCAAAGTCCTGCGGCAAGACGTCGACGAGCGGCAAGGTATCGCGGCTGGTGGCGCCAAATGTCGGCTGCTGGTCACTGAGCAGAAAGTTGCGCGTGTAGCTAGCGGTGGCGCGCAGGGTCCAGATCGGCCGCACGCGCCGCAGGCGATAGCCGATGTCGAGGTCGGCGTTGAGCCCTGCGCTCAAGGGCTCATAGATGCGAGTGTGGTAGTGAAAAAAGTTGGCCTGCACATTCAAGATGCCGTTGCCAAGAAAGCTCGTGTTGAGCCCCAGGCTGGCTCGATGACGGGCGGCATAGATCCGCAGCCAGCGGGTGTCGGCGACCGGCTCATTGATCTGCAGTCCAAGCTGCAGCGTACTTCCACGCCATAATCGGAAGCTCTCGCTGGCATACGCTGTGATCAGGCTGCCGTCCCTGCGCAGGTCGACACCCAAGCCAACATCCAGACGACCCAGCCGGTGGCGAAACAGAGCGCGGCCTTCCAGCGAGATCGCGGTGGCCGCAGCTTGCGGATCATTGCCTGCATCGAGGAAGAGCTGGTGGATGGCAAGCTGGCTGCCCAGTGCCCAGGCGCCGCGCGCGAGGAGCAAGGAAAGAGAAGCACTGGCCAGCAGCAGATCATTTACGGTCAGCACAGCGGTCTCTGCGCGAACCCAAAGCGAGCGCGTTGGGCTCGGTCGTTCATCGGCGCTTGTGTCTTCCGCCAAGGCCAAAAGGGGAGCAGGGGCTGGCTCGGCAGCATCGTCAGGCAGTGCGCCGACATCGGTCAGGCTGATCTGGTGGGGATCTTGGCTGGGCTTCGCTGGAACCTGGAAGCGGCCCCAGGGATTCGTGCGGGGGATGGAGCTGCTATCGACGATCCACTCGCTCGACTCACTGCCCTGTCCTTGGCTGCGCCACGTGGCCAAGAGCCCACGGCGCACGATGGGATCCAGGTCACGATGCAAAACGGCAGCCAGCCAGCGCGATCCTTTGCCAGGTCCATACAGATCGCGCACCAAGTCCACATAGGCTTTCAAGAGCTCACGCTCGGCTCCAGTGGTGCCGCGATGGGCCGCACGCAGAGCATCGGGTCGCAGCTTCTCCAGGGCGAAGCGACGCAGGCGATGCGCATCGCTGCTGCGGCTGACCGCATCAAGAGCAGAGACCGATCCCAGCAGCCACAGATGGTCTCTGGGACGAGAAGTCCACTCGCGCTGGTACCAGTCAACCGCCTGCTGTGAGCGTCCGAGCATCGCCCAGCCGGTGGCAAAGGGCAGCCACATCGCAGGCTCGCTCTTGGCCACGCCGCGCCACTTGGTCAGCAGCCGAGCCAGCATGCTGCGGCTGCGCTTGCCTTGCAGGTGCGGCAGGTCATTGCCGTGATCGATGTGCAGCCAGAGCAGTGCCGCACGCGCCATGGCCGAGGTCGGGTCGAGGGCCAGCAGCCGCAGGTACGCCGCTTGCGCGCCTTCATACTGCCCCTTGTGCAGATAGTAGTCGGCGAGGATTGTGAAGTAGCTTCTGCGCTGGGCAAAGCGCTCGGGTTGCTGCAGAGACCGCTGAACCAAACGCTCTAGATCGGGCCAGCGTCCGTTTTCGTACGCAAGCTCCATCGCCGCGATGAGAAACTCGGGATCGTCGAAGCGTTCAAAGGCCACCTCTCCGACGGAGATCGCTTCTGCATGCAGTCCCTGAGTCTGGCTCAGATACATGTACCGCCCAGCGCTTTGAATCGTCAGCGCCTGCTGTCGCCAGAGCTGGCGATATTCATCGAGCGACTCAGGACGTGGCTCGTGCAGCCAAAACAGATGGGCCATCAGCCGCAGGAATGTCGTGCGTGGCGAGTCCTCCGTGCTGGGTGGCGTGTGCTCGCTTGATCTTCCTCGTACCGCGCTGTTCAGCAGTGGCTGCTTTCCAGCCAAGCCGGCGTGATCCAGGACATCGCGCAGCAGGACATAGGCTTCGCTGGGCTTGTGCAGCTCCCACAGCAGACCCGCGCGGTGGGTTAGCTCAGCCAGGCTGCTGCCGCTGTTCCGACTGATCTGCTCCAGGGTCTTTATGGCACCGGGCAGATCTCCGCGATGCTCATGGACCTCAGCCAGTGCTTTCCAGGCCTGGTGGTGATCTGGGTAACGCCGCACTTGATCGCGCAGGATGGTGACCAAGCGCTCGGGCTCACCGATCTCTTCGAAGGTCTCGACCAAGCTCAGCAGCTCAGACTGGCTAAGCCGACCGCGGTGGGCCAGGTAAGAAAGCAGCGTGGCGAGCTGCTCCAGCTCATAGAGCTGCGGCGCCATCTTGAGGGCGCGATCCAGAAACACGCGGCGACCACTCTGCAGCGCGAGCTGAACCCAGTTCTGCAAGGCCAGCTGAGGCTGACCGCTCCACTCTGCGATCCGCGCGAGCTGCGCACGTTCATGGATGCTGTGCGGATGACGACTCACTAAGCGCCTGGCCAGCTGCAGTGCGGCATGCGGATCACCAGCAGCCAGCTCAATGGCCAGCTGGCTGCTGATACGAGCCGTGCTCTGTGGATGGGCTTGCAAAAGCAGACGGCCCCACTTCTGAGCCAAGCGGGGCTTGCCATTTCCCATGGCCAGCTTGGTTGCGGTACTCAGCAGCTCTTCGTCCAAGGGAAGCTTGTCCAGAAGCTGACCCGCGTAGTGCAAGGCGGCGTCCCCTTGATTGCTGGCGATCAACGCCAGCAGGGCCAGGCGACCAAAGCGCCGCTGCGTCGCAGGATCTTGTGTTCGATCCGCGATGCGCTGGTAGTACTGAGCGGCCAGGGCCGGCTGTTGGTTGGCCAGTGCCAGCTTGGCCGCGATCTCTAGCAGCTCACGATCCGCAGGAAAGCGGACCAGGTACTCGCCAGCCAGAGTCAACGCTTTTGATCCTTGGTCTGCGCTGATCAAGGCGCGCAGCGAGTGTAGGCAGTACCGTCGAGCCACATCCGCCTGAAGCGTGAGGCGTGCCAGCCGATCGTAGAGCAAGCCGGCGACGGCAGGATGACCGCTGGCATCTTGGTGCTGCGCCGCCAGAAGCAGCCACTTGCTGCGCTGTGCCGGGTCGGCATCGATCAAGCGCAGATAGACCATTCCCGCAAGATCCGGGCGACCAATGGTCAGGCTATTTGCTGCGAGGCCCGCGAGTTCGGATGCGGACAGAGGCTCCCGCAGCAGAGCCTCAATGGCCTGCGCAATGCCCGCGCGAACCTGTGCCGCGCGCTCAGCAGGCTTGCTGGACTGGGTGAACAGCGCCAGATCGACACGCAGGCGAAGCCAAGCCGCCCATCGTAAAGTGGACACGTCCGTGGGAACGGCGGTTGAAAGAAGCTGGCGGGCCTCGGCCGCGTGTCCGGTGGTCAAAAGAACCTGGACGAGCTGCAGCTTCAACCCAACATCGTGTGGCCGCACAGCCACCAACAAGCGCAGATACTGCACGGTCCAGTGATCGGGACGGTCAAAGAAGTTTGAGATCGGAGCCGCGGTCGAGCTCAGCAACACCAGCGCCAGGAGCGCAACGAGAGCGACCAGAAGCAGCTGCCATCGCCGCAGCAGGGGCTCTCGCCGGACCGCTGGCTGAGAAGCGGCTTGCTCGTTTCGATTCGACATGGGCGGCTTACCTTGTGCTTCTGGGTGGGGGCTGCCGCGGAAGTGCAGGTGGCTTTCTTGTGGGCTCCAAACAGACGATCGCGTGACCGCTGGCATCCAACGAGATGTAGCGACCCTGGACTCGCTCATGGCTTGCCAGCACTCCGGTTGAGCGCGCCCCGTCGATGCGACCCAGTGTCGATGCCGGATCCAGTCGAAGCGTCGCGAGATCGCCACGGCCGCGGACCTGCCAGCAGCCATCGCTGCGCCTGGCCAAGGTCAGCTGCTGAAAGTCCAAGACCTTGCGGATGTACTCGCTGGCAAAGACCGACACCACGTCTTGCGAAAGCGACCAGTCGAGCACGTGCCGAAGGGCTTTCAGCGCCGCCAGCTTGCTGCCGGAATAGAAGTGAAAGTAGATGTTGATGGGCTTGAGGCGACGCGGCAGCTCCGTGAGCTGGAAGCTGCTGATGACCTCGCGGAAGCCGTAGTAAGGACCGCGCCACTCGTTTGTGAAGACGATCTCGTTCTGAATGGGCGCGTACACTTGGTAGTAGCCACCCAAGGGGCGTCCCATGGGCGAGACCGCGGTCAAGGTCGGTCGGCGACTTGAGATGATCGTGTCGCCTCCGTTCATGTTGTAGATACCGGCCGCATCCAGCTGTGCCAGTGCTTGCAGTGGAGCGACCGCTTCGCCTGACCACAGGAAGACCTTGACGGGCTTACTCTTGGGAGCAAGGCGCTGGTTGATGTAGTCGATCGAGCCCTGCAGCTCTCGCTGAAGCGAGGTCTGATAGCGAAACAACCCATTGATGCTGCCGTCCTCTAGATCCGTGCCCAAGCTGAGCCAGCTAAATGGATGGCTGTAGGAATGAGAGGCAACCTCGACATTGGGCAGCGCGAAGATGTCGCGCGCGATTGCCTCCAGGACAGGCGACAGCTGCGGCCACTTCCCGGCTGCACCCAGCTCACCTTCGATGATCGAGACCGTCGCTTTGACCGGATAGTGCTTGAGGATCTGATCCAGGATGACCTTCCCGCTGTACTCATTGCCCGGCATCCGCGCGCGACTGGGAAAGCCATCGCCATCGATGTGTACGATCAGCATGCGCTTGCCGTCTTGCGTCGTGACGTCGGGAACCGGCATGTCAGGAAGCGCAAGAGCCCGCTGCAAGAACGCAAAGGGCTGCACGATCCAGCGATAGTGGTACGCCGGCCCCTGCGCCAACAGATAGGGGTCCAAGGCCACGCCCCCCCACTCAGCCAGGAACACGGCGTCCATCTGCTGGCCTGCGCTATCGGTAACGCTCAGCAGGCGCTGTGCTGCGGGGTCTGTCACTCGCAGTGGATAGAAGACGTTCTGGCGTGCTTGGGCCGGCGCTTCAAAGCCGGTCATTTGCGGGTCGGCGTGCAGAACAGAAATCGAGCGCGTGGTTCGGCTGTCGTCGCGAAGGAAGCCCAGGCGCTTCTTCAGCGCAGGGCTTGGGAAGAAGCCCAGGTGATCCAGAATCGCCACCCGCAGACCCGAGTCGATCTGCTCTAGCAGCCAGGCTTGAAACGCTTCTGGATGCGGCACCTGCTCATCGGTAAACCAGGTGACGATGCCAGCGTAGGTGTCGCGCAGCACTCCAGTCGGCAGCGGCTCGCTGACATCGGCATAGTCCATGGCGTAGCCAAGCTGCTCCAGCACCATGGCGCCCGAGCGATGGATCGCGGCGTACGCTACGTCCCCGTATCCGCCGTGGCTCCGCTGATCGCCTCCGTTGTACAGGGCCAGAATGCGACGCGGAATCACCTCAAGCGTGCCCACACCCAGCGAACTCAGAGCGTGATCGGTGACCCAGGGGGTGATTCCCAGGGCGATGATCTGCTGGGCCGTGTGGCGGGCCAGATCTCGCTTTTTCGGGTCGACATAGTCCACAGCGATGATCGGAAGCTGATAGCGAGCCTGTGCGCGCCGCAGCTCTGCCAAGAGCCAGTTCCGGTCGCTGACGCTGACTTCGACATAGACACGCTTGCGCGGATCCCAGCCGCGGAAGAGCGACTCTGCAACCAGACCATCGGCGTACTGGGCAACCTGCGGCAGTAGCTCGAAGCCGCGGTTGAACAGCAGCTTTACGCCAGCGAACTGCGCGTGCAGATCTTGGATGATCTGCACCAAGCCCTGCACCTGGGCCAAGCGCGCGGCCGGGGACTGCACCACGCTCTGATAGCTGTCGAGGTTGTCGAGGAAGAAGGCGCGATAGCCACGCTGCCACAGCCCTTGGAAGTGCGTCTTTACAAGCCAGTGGCGATACGCCGGCTGTGACGCATCCAGGATGACGCTCTGCCAGGCCAGGTTGTCCCCCAAGCGAAAGCGCGCATCGAGAGCGTCGGCCTGCGGGCGGCTGACTTCACTCAAGCTGACGTAGGCATATACGGTGGTGCCGTGGCGCCGCAGCAGGTCGACGTGAGCGGCTTGCGCAACATCCGCCTGCACGATGACGCGGTCGAAGTGGGCCAAGGCCGCGGCGGGCAGCTCGCGACCGTAATAGAACGCAACACTCGCCGCGGTGGGTTGTGCTGGATTGGCAAGAACGGCATTACCGTTATGAAGCAACAAGAACGCCAACGATGCATAGGCAGCCGAATTGCGCATGGTTTCGTGCTCCGAGAAATTGAAATCATCAATCAAAGCAACGAGATTTACTCCAGACATCACATGAATGCGCATAGTTGTATAGTCATAGATAACAGACACGTAGGCCGATCGAATGGGTCTTAGTTAAAGACACAATCATTCAATGAAATCAGCTCTCCGACGGCGCGCGACGAGCGCCTTCGCAGATCGCCAGGACGGGGAAGCTCTGACGGGGAAGTCGGCGTCCTGAGCGCGTTCGGATGGTTCTGCGGCGTTGCAAGTTCAATGCCGAATCCAAGTAACGACGCTCACGCGACTGGCCGATTTCTTGCAATGTATTCGTTTGTCTCGTGATTTCAGGACAAACCGGGATCCAATCTATTTGCGATTGGCTTCTGTGAGGAGAGCTGAATGTGTGGAATTATTGGCTATGTCGGGAAACAGCAGGCGCTCCCGATTCTGCTAGAAGGTCTAAAACAACTTGAATATCGCGGATATGACTCCGCAGGACTGGCGATTCTAACGGGTGAAGGGCTGCAAGTGCGCAAGGCGGTCGGCCGTATCGCGTCGTTAGAAGGAAGGGTCTTGGCCGAACCAGACACCCACGTGCTTTCTGGCAGCGTGGGACTGGCCCACACGCGCTGGGCCACACACGGCGCGCCGAGTGAAGCCAACGCCCACCCGCACCTAGACAGCCGTCGCCACATCGCCGTGGTTCACAACGGAATCATCGAGAATCACGCGGTGCTGCGTCAGTTCCTAGAACGCGCAGGTGTGGTCTTCACCAGTCAGACCGACACCGAGGTTCTGGGGCACTTGATCAGCTATCACATGAACGGTGACCCGCCGCTGCACAGCGAGCCGTCGATGCATACCATCCTGCCTTCCGGCCAAAGCAGCGAGTCGGGCGTGGCGACAACACAGCCAAAAGCGCCTGCCGACACGCGCCTCCCCACTGTGGATCTCAGCCCTACGAACGGCAGCGCGCCCGGTCCAGAACCGCTGACACTGCTGGAGTCGGTGCTGGCAGCGCTCTCGCAGGTGGTGGGTACGTTTGGCGTCGCTGTGCTTTCGCTGGACGAGCCACAGACGATCGTCGCCGCACGTCGTGGCAGTCCGCTTCTCGTCGGCATTGGCAAGGACGAGTTTATCGTCGCTTCCGATGCTGCTGCCATCGTGGCGCATACCTCCAACGTGATCTACCTCGAAGACAACGAAGCGGTCGAGATCACGCCCGGCAAGCTGCGCACCGTCACCCTGGATGCCGTGCCGGTGAGCAAGACGGTTGAACACATCGCGGTGTCCCTAAGCGAAATCGAGCTCGGCAACTATCGACACCGAATGCTGAAAGAGATCTGTGAGCAGCCGGAGTCTCTTCACAACTGCTTGCGGGGACGACTGGATGCGCTGGGCCATCGCGTGATCTTCGGTGGGCTGGCCAGCGTCGAGCGCGAGCTGTCGCGGACCCATCGCTTCCTGCTTACGGGCTGCGGCACCGCCTGGCACGCAGGCTTGGTGGGTGGGTACTTGATGGAAGACTTGGCGCGCATCCACACCGAAGTCGCAGTGGCCAGCGAGCTGCGCTATCGCAACCCTCTCATCGATGAGGGGACGACACTGATTGCCATTTCTCAGTCGGGCGAGACCGCCGACACGCTTGGCGCCCTGCGCGAGGTGCGCGACCGCGGTGCGCTGGCCCTCGGTGTTGTCAACGTCGTTGGCTCTTCGGTGGCGCGCAACACCGACGCAGGCATCTATCTGCACGTTGGCCCCGAGATCGGGGTGGCCAGCACCAAAGCGTTTACGGCGCAGGTCGCGGTGCTGAGCATGCTCGCGATGTGGATGGGACGTCGTCGGCACCTGTCCACCGAGCGCTACGCCGAGCTGGTGCATGCGCTTGCGCAGGTGCCCACACAGATGGCCGAGGTGCTGGCCCAGTCGGATCGAATCGCAGAGGCTGCGCGCAAGGTCTATGCACAGGAGAACTGGCTGTTTCTGGGGCGCGGTTATCACCTGCCCGTGGCCTTGGAAGGCGCGCTGAAGCTGAAAGAGGTCAGCTACATCCACGCTGAGGGGCTGTCGGCAGCCGAGATGAAGCACGGCCATATCGCGCTCCTTGAGGATGGCTTTCCGGTTGTGGCGCTGGCGCCGCAGGGCAGTCAGTACGAAAAGATGCTCAGCAACATCGAAGAGTGCAGAGCCAGAGGTGCCCGCATCTTTGCCGTCGGCACCCGCGGTGACCAGCGACTGCGCGCACTGGTGGATGAGGTGTTCGAGATTCCGCCGCTGCCCGAGCCACTACAGCCCTTGCTGGCGGTGCTGCCCCTTCAGCTTCTTGCGTATCACACAGCCGTGCTGCGTGGCTGCAACGTCGACCGCCCACGCAACTTGGCCAAGAGCGTCACCGTCGAATAGACGAAAGAGAGAACGACCATGTCGCACTTCTTAGTAACCGGTGGCTGTGGATTCATTGGCAGCCACCTCGTCGACTTGATCTTGCAGGAAGGCCATCACGTGCGGGTGCTCGATGATCTGTCGACGGGAAAGCGCGAGAACCTAGCCGCCGCAGCGGAGCTGGTCTTGGGCGACGTAGCCGACCGGTCCCTTGTGCAGGAGAGCCTGGTCGGCATGGACGGCTGCTTTCACCTGGCGGCGGTGGCATCGGTCGAGCGCTGTCGGCGTGACTGGCTGGGGACACACCGCACCAATCAGACAGGAGCCATCACCGTCTTTGACTGCGCCCGCGCGACGGCGGAGCGGCGCGCCATTCCTGTCGTCTATGCCTCGTCGGCAGCGGTCTATGGCGAGCAGCCGGGCGGCGCGCTGCGAGAAGACGTGACCCTGCATCCGCTATCGGTCTATGGAGCAGACAAGCTGGGCTGCGAGCTGCATGGGCGCGTGGCTGCCCAGATGTTCGGCGTACCCACCGTAGGTCTGCGCTTCTTCAATGTCTTTGGTCCGCGGCAAGATCCCAAGTCGCCGTACTCTGGCGTGATCTCGATCTTTTGTGATCGCATTCGCAACGGCCTGCCCATCACCATCTTCGGCACGGGGCAACAAGTCCGCGACTTCGTCTATGTCATCGATGTGGCGCGTGCGCTCTGGGCTGCGATGAAGACGCCTCTGCCGATTGGCTGCGTGCTCAATGTCTGCACCGGCATTCCGACATCGCTGCACACGCTGGCTGATACCATCGCGACCCTGCTGGGCAGCTCGCCTTCCGTTGAGTTCGCGCCACCCCGTGTGGGAGACATCGACGTCTCGCTTGGCGACCCAGAGCTGTGTGAGCGCCTCTTGCAGCTACGCGCCGAGACAACACTGACCGCAGGGCTCGCCAAGATGCTGCGGACACACTGAGCCGCCGCGTTGCCCGGCAGAGCGTGCGTCCGCGCTCACCGCCGCGAAACCGCACACCCATGTCAAGCGCACCTGGTTCGATGTCCTGCCTTGCCAATGCGACCGCGTGCTGTGCAGGAGACCCTGATGAGCCAAGTGAGAGCCCGATTCTGGATTCAGGAACGACGGAAGCACCTGCTGCTTCACGTGCAGCTCACGGGGGTGGTGCTGCTGGTCGCTGGGGTGCCGCTTGCGCTGTCGCAGCTTCTATCACTTGGCTGGGTATGGAGTCTGATCGTGCTCGTACTTGCGGCTCTGGTCGGCGCCCAGGTCGTGGCAATGCGCCTGCTGCAGTCGATGCGGGCGGTGCTGTCTTTGACACAGGCATACACCCAGCGCCACTTCGAGCAGCGGCTGAGTGTGTCGCCCTGGGACATGTTGGGTCCGATTGCCTGTCACCTGAACGAGATGGCCCAAGACCTGTCCGACAGCGAGCACGAACAGCTGCGCTGCGCACGCTTTCAGGCCGAGCTCTCACGCTTTCTGCGGCCAGATCTGGCCGCGCGAATTGCGGCTGGCGAGCATCCTCTGATTCTCAATGGACAGCGGCGTACGATCTCGGTCGTGTTCGTCGACTTGGTGGACTTCACTCGCTTCGCCGAGAAGGCACCGCCCACGCATGTGGTGACGCTGATGCAAGAGCTGGTCAGCATGACGACCGAGCTGGTATTTCGTCAGTGGGGTGTCATCGACAAGTCGCTCGGTGACTGTGTCATGGCGATCTTCGGAATGCCGGATGCACAAGACGATCATGGGGCGCACGCGCTTGCGGCTGCCGAAGACATCCAGCGCTTCACCCTGGCCAACCAGCCCAAGTGGCAGCGCGCATATGGCATAGAGCTTCGGCTATCGATTGGCGTCGCAACCGGTGAGGCGATTGTCGGTGATCTCGGCAGCGAGACCCGCCTAGAGTACGGCGCCGTCGGCGATGTGGTCAGCATTGCGGCCCGACTTGCTGCCATGGCCCGCCCTGGGCAGACCCTGCTCACCGAGCAGGTGGCCGCATGCGTACCGAAGGGTTTTGACTTGGCACCGATGGGTGAACATGCCCTGTTTGGGCATCGTGCTCCGGTGCGTGTGCTCGAACTGCGCTAAGCACCAGGAGTCAAGCTGATGCCCAGACTGTCGATGCTTCCCGATCCACGCCTTGGGAGTCTGCTGTTAGGCAAATATCATATCGAGGAGCTCTTGGGCGAAGGGGGCTCAGGCCGCGTGTATCGCGCAACGCATGTGCTGTTGCAGGCCCCCGTCGCGGTGAAGTTCTTGCTGGCGGCGTGGGCACAGCAATCCGTGTTCCGCACGCGCTTTGGGCGCGAGGCTCGGATCCTGGCGCAGCTCTGCCATCCCGGCATTCCGGCCGCACATGACTATGGCGAGGACGAAGGCGAGCTGTATCTGATCATGGAATATGTCGCGGGTAGGCACCTCGCGCGGGCCATGCAGGAACATCGCCTGGGGCTGCCCATTCCACGCGTGGTTGCCATTGTCGAACAGATCCTGGATGTCTTGGCTGCCGCCCACTCGCAAGGCATCGTGCATCGCGACATCAAGCCGACAAACATCATCCTGTATCGCGATGATGCCGGGGGTGAGCGTCTGAAAGTGCTCGACTTTGGGCTGGCCCTAGTCGATGAGCGCAGTGGCCAAAAGCGCCTGACGCGCAGCGATCAGATCGTCGGCACCGTGTACTACATGTCCCCTGAGCAGTGCCTCGGCGAAGGAGTCGGTCCGGCCGCCGATATCTATGCACTGGGTGTCGTGCTGTATCAGATGCTGTCTGGTCGGTTGCCGTTTTACAGCCAGATTCCAGCGAAGACCGTGGACCAACACCTGCACGAAGCACCGCCCCCCATCGATCAGTTCGGCATGCATCGCGAAGTTCCTCCACAGCTGGCAGAGCTGGCGCTGTGGGCGCTGTCCAAGTCCGCAGCGGCGCGCCCTACGGCAACACAGCTGCGACAAGCGCTGTGGAGAGCGATGGAGCCGACCGCACGTCTACACCGTACGTCTTTGCCCATCGCACCGCTGGTTGCGTGTGAGCTGCCAGTCCTTGAGCCTGTGATTCCATCCCGCGATGACAACCCCATCACCGTCGAGGCAGTGGTTCTGCCAGCGCGCGATCATGATGCGGTCGTCATGCCGCGTGTTGCGCTGTGGGGCTATACCGAAGCGCATGTTGAAAAGCTCGTGCGCACGCTATGGGCCCGCAAAGTGCATGGCCTGCCTTGGGTCGGTTTCGAGACGCCCCCAGATCATCTGTCCGGCTTTGGGATTGCGTCCATCCTGGTTCCTGCCGATGCCTGCGTGGTGGATCGCTTGCTGAAGCTGCGTCAGCCGGGACCGCATCGCTACACACCCGTGTTGGTGACCGATGTCACCGATGGCGCCAATATCAACGACCTGATCCGAGCCGGTGCCAATGACATGACGCTGGCTGAATCCGATGAGGACGTTCTTGCCAACCACGTCGTTCGCTTGCTTCGCAGGCACCGCTAGCAAGGCCGTGCGCTCCGTCACAGCGTGACAGATCCGCACACCTCGCCTCTGCCCACCGGGACTGCGGCGCTCCTCACTCTCACGCAGTCATGAACACGGCTTGGCACAGGCGGTGCTGCACGTCCAGTATGCCCGGCCGCCAGCCGGTGGAGTTTCATCATGAATGGCTTTGATCGCTACTTGGCGTCCTCGCCACGCGAGGGAGTGTTCTCACATGTCGACAACCAATTTACGGACCCACTCTCCTTCCTGCGAGAGCTGGTCCAGAACGCGATCGATGCGGGCAGTCTGAAGATCGAAGTGACCTGTAGCTTTGAAGACGATCTGCACGAAGCGGTGACATGCCCAGGGGGCATCACTCGCGAGCAACTGGGAACCGCGCGTGTCTGCGTTACCGACTGGGGCGAGGGGATGGATCGCCACACGATCGACACCCGTCTAACCCGCCTGTTCAGCTCTGACAAAGACAGAGATCCGACGAAGATCGGTCGCTTTGGCATCGGCTTCAGCGCGGTCTTTGCGATGAAACCCGATGCTGTGTGTGTCGATACCGGCCGCTTCGGCGAGAGCTGGCGGCTGGTGTTTCGTCCCGATCGGACCTTTACGCGCGTGCGGCTGCGCGAAGCCATCGAGGGCACAGCGATCCATCTGTTCAAGGCCATGGAGGCCAGTGAGTATGCCGCCTTGGAGCAGAACGTCCGCCGTGCGCTGTTGCATGACTGTCCCCACGTGGATGTCGTGCTGCGATATCAGGGAGTACAGATCAACCGCCCGCTGAACCTGGATGCGCTCGATGCCTCCATCAAAGCAGCGACGTTCGAGCAGGGGGCCGAGATCGTGGTTGGCTTTACGGAAAGCGGCAGCTCAGACACGGCCAGCTACTACAACCGAGGACTGATGCTGCTGGTCAGGCCGAGTGAGTTCCCCGGAATCTCGTACAAGGTCAACTCGCCGCGGCTTCGCTCTGCGCTGAACCGCAATGACGTGATGGTGGATGAATACTATGAGCTCGTATTGTCGATCGTGCGTCGCGTGGCCAGTGGCCAGCTAGTCAACGAGCTCTCACAGAGGCTGGACGCCGGACTCCGCCAAGGACTCCCCGAAGAAGAGCTCGTGAATATGCAGCGTCCGCTGGCCACCTTGCTTCGCTTGCGAGCGCCGCTGCCCACGGTTTGCGCAGCGAGAGCAGTCGCACGCTCTCCGCACGGCCACCTGTATACACTGATGTTCTGTGAAGAGACGGTGCAGAGCCATCGCCTGTTCGCGGTCTCACATCCCTCTCCGCTGAGCGCGGCGGTCTGCGCGACCGGCGATGTGGTGCTGGAAGACTGGCAGGCTGATTTAATGATCGCGCTGTGCCAAGGCGATGCGCCTCGATTGGAGCGCGAGTTTGTGCTGCCGCTGCCAATCCAAGAGAATGCCCAGCTCCGCGGCAGCTCAAGTGAAGCGCTGCGTGCATCCACGCTGGCCCTGCTAAAGGGCATTGCCGCCCCGGTAGGGGCCGTAGAACTTGGCTATCTCGACTATCCTGGGTCGGGCGCGAGCTGGCTTCCAGCCATTGTTCAGCCCCTGTCTTTTGGGCTCAGCAGGCTAGCGGCAGCGCTGCCAGCCAGGCAGGTCTGGGTTTCCGGTGCAGGACGCAGCGCCCTGCAGAGCCTTGCCCACAGCGTTGCTGAGGGTTCCCGCCATAGCCTGGACAACACGCTGGCCTCGGCGGCAGCTCACCCGGTGATTCCATCGCCACCGATGGATAGCGAGCAAGTGACATGGGTGCTCAATGTCGATCATCCATCGCTGCGCATCCTCTTGCCGCTGGCTGTGCGCGAGCCTGAGCTGGCCGCGTACATTCTGATCAAGATGTGCCTGCCACGTGGCCCCTTGCCGCCAACACTCGACTCTGATCTGTTGACGCTGGCGATGGTGCGACACTGTCAACGCAAGGAGGCACCACTTACCGAGCGACTGATCACGCTGCTTACCGCCAAGGGAGTGATCGATTCGCCGGGTACATTCACCGTGAATCCAGACTTGGCGCGCGAGCGAATTCGCCGATCCCGCTTTCCCAATCCACTGGGATACGTCCTCGATCTGGTACAGGCCGCAGCCATCAAAGGTGCCAAGCGCATGTCCTTTCGTTTCGGTGCCGGTGACATGCTGATCCGATTCGATGGCGAACCATTTGCCGCACGTGACTTCGATCAGCTCTACGCCTCCATCCTCAGCAAGGAAGGGGGACCTGAGGCGGAAGCACGGCGGCTGTTGGGCATGGCCCTGTGCAAAGCGATGCAAGCAGGCATCGCGCTTGTTCAAGTCGAGAGTGGACATGCCTTCGTCGAGCTACGCCCTGAACTGCCAGATCGCCATGTAGCGCGCAAGCAGGCGTCACCACAGACCCAGATTCGCCTGCAGCAGCGCCTGGGCCTGGGAATGCTCAAGCGCTACCTCGATCACTTGGGCGGACACCTAACGGCTGAGGTGTTGTTGCAGGAGCGCTGTGTCCATTCGCGCATGACCATCGTGCTGGATGGACGCATCATCTCGCAGGGCCACACGTTATCGGATGATCGTCCGTGGCAGACCTATGCAGTAGAGCGAATCAGCGGTGCTGTGGAAGTGGCTCCTTTGCCCAGCCTCCCGCTTGAAGCGGGACCTGATCAGATGGCTCCCGAGCTGGCCCTAAGTCCGACGCTCTTGCGCTTGATCAAAAACGGGGTTTGGGTGGACACGCAGCTGCCGATAGAGCTGGCACCGGGCTTCCGCGCTCTCGCTGAGAGCCCGGCTTATCCTCTGGATGTCTCGTGTGAGCACGTTGTGCAAGGAGACGAATACGCCGCGACCCTGCGCGCAGTAGCGGCGGCACAAGTCGAGCTGCTGGCGACACAATGTCGAGCGTATGTGCAGCGCTTGCTACCCGCTGCTTCACCGCACAGTGGTGGTAGCAAGTCCGTCCTACCAGATGCGCACCTGCGGGCGCTGCTGCGCGGCTTGTTGTTTCGCTTAGGCGGCCTCGGGCCGGTCCTTCGCTGGGCCAACCTGCCAAGTCAGCAGTTTCCGCCAGACACGATTGCCGATGACAACCCCGGATGGCCGGCTGAAATTCTCGACGGCGCCGCGCTGCTAGAGGTTCCCATTTTGCCAAGCCACAACGGCGCGCTGGTCACGCTGCGCGAGCTGCTGCGTGACTTTGTTCAGCACCAGACCGTTGCTTACACCACGCAGGCGCATCGTGAACCGGACGCCAAGCGCCAGTTGGTTCTCTTGGTCTCTGACCTCAGCAATGAAGCTCTCCTGCGCTCGTTGTTTGGCGACGCGCTTGAGTGTCTGGACGACGCCAGCAGAAGCTCCCCAGACACGGGCGTAGCCATGGGCTCTTGGCGCCGACCCTCGTATCGCCTGCGGCTGAGCAGTCAGCTGCTGATCGCGCGCGTGCCGCTCATCGGCTTGGGCGTGGCTGGAGAGATTGGCGTCGAGCCCCATCATCTAAACCTCGCACCGTGGCAGCGAAGGCGCGGTCAGCCCAGCCAGCTGCGTCTGCTGTTTATCAAAGACGGCTGTCTGATTTCCGAAAAGGCAGTGCCATTTCCGGTGCCCGATTTGACCGTTGTGGTCACGGGTGACTTCACGCCCAGTTACTTGCTGGGCGAGGTGATAAGTGATGCCCAGCTAGGCCTCCTTCTTGACTCCATCTACAACGCACTGCCTGTGCTCATCGACCGCATGGTGCAGTATGGCGAACAATTTCAAGCCAGGGCCAGGGCCGCCACGCTGCCGAGCCCTCCTCAGGAGGATCAGCAGGCATGGTGGGCCCTGGTTCTGCGCAGGCTGGTGATCCTCGCCCTATCGGTGGACGCACGAAAACGGGCGCTGCTCGCGATGGGCATACACGAAGTCTCGACACGGTCCTTGGCACCCAATGCCATTCGCTCGCCTGACCTCTGGCGGCAGCTGCAGAACCTCCCGCTGTTTCAGGCCATCGACGGGGCCGCGCTTTCCTTGAGTGACCTAAGCTGGAGTGCAGCGCGCGTGGGATGGGTCGCTGTGCTGTGCCCGAGCCTGGCTATACACCCCAGTCGACTTGAGACCTGGGCCGGCTGCTGTCAGACCAACCTGGTGCCCGCCGAGATCTGGGATGACCCGCGCAGCGTGGGCCCCAGCGGCGACACACCGCGGGCCACTTCTGTGGACCGACCCAACTTCATTTTGTGGCTGGCTCCAGAAGAACATGCATTGTGGGGCGAACTGGCCGTGCAGCTCTCGCCGGCTTGTATGGTCGACGGTGAGCCGTGGCTGCGCACACAGGCAGCCTTGACGCTTGCCGCGACCAGCCAGAGCGATCGGCTTAGTCTGCCAGAGGAGTGCCAGGCGCATGTCCCGTTGCTCAGCGTCGAAGGACTGCCAGGCGTAGCCGGTCTGGAGGGCATGCTGGGCGCGCTGGTGGAGGCCCGCTTCGCATCTGCCCGCGAATCGGATCCGCGCATCGTGATCTCGCTCTTCCGAAGACGCTGCAACCTTGGTAGCCACGAGATGTGGATTCCAGGTGGACGCTATCTATCTGCGGTCGTTGATCATTCGCAGCTACAGATGTCAGCAGACGGGCTCGACGTGGCAGAAAACGATGGGCTGATGCAGGTGCGCGTCGCGGTGGCATCGGCGCTGCCTCGTCTCTTCGCTCAGATCGTGCGACGTCCGCTGCCGTGGCTTCCCCTCTGTCGGGCGATGTTGTTCGATGCGGTGACCGCTCTTTTTCCGGGCCCTGCGTTCCGTGCTGCTTATGAACGCCTGCAGCTCTACGGTAGCCACGCCATAGGTACAGAGGGGCCAGACTCCTGGCTGCGTCAACCATCGTTCATCGAGCGAGACTATGCTGCACTGTTGCGGCTGGCCATGGCCACTTCGCCTGAGCGCACAGAGACCGTGCTGGAACAGCATCTATTGCAGGTCGGCCCGCTATCCGTGGCCAACGTCACGCGCGATGTGCTTGACGCGGTGGATAACTCGCGGCCTGGAGCTGTTGAGCCAGCAGATGAAGCAGCAGCAGATCCACGCGCAGAGCCACCACCGGGTGCGATGGCGTGGCTGAGAGTGCTGTATCCGAACAGCGAGGGCCTACCAGCGGATGAACGGGCGCTGTGCTTGCTGCCGGTCTTAGCTACCGCGCCACTGCTTATGCACTGTGATGGCTCCCCGCTTTCCTTCGCCACGCTGATCAGTGACTTTCGGCAACACGGAAACATTCTGTATGCCAGCAACAGCTCACCACCGCTTCTGGATACTGCGGCGCGACCGGTCATCCTCAACGCGGGAACTCACCACAGCGAGGACCTGCTGCGAGTCCTTCACTGCCTGTTTGGGGCCAAGAACGTTCATGACACCCGTACGCTGGCTCGCCGCGACACGCCGCCGGGTCGGCAGACGCTAGCGACTGTTTCCAGTTCAAGGTCACCAAACGACGGCCTCCTGGAAAGCGACAAGGAGGTTCAGCTCCTTGCCGCGGTGATTGAGGAGTTGAGCTCCTTCAGTATGAACAGCGGCAGGCTCTTGGATCGAGTACGTCCAGACTGGTTGCAGCTGGATGACAGCTTGCAGCAAGGGGCTGTGGTGTGCCTGGAGCAGCGATGCCTGATCAACACGCGCCACCCAGCGGTGCGGCTAGCGCAGCGACACTTCCGAACCGATCCACAGTGTGTGCGTTTCTTGGCTCTGGCTGTCTACAGCGCGCTGTGTGCGCAGGGCACAGGCCTGGATGAGGAAGAGGCTGGCCGCTGCTACCACCACCTCGCGGTACGCGCGCTGGCTGCCTCCCGTCATCCTGTCGCCTAGCCGATCAGAGCCTGCACACAGTGCGTGAGGGCCAAGGCCGCTACGCCGCGGCAGGCACGATCAGCAACGGGATGGGGCTGCGCACCGCAAGCTGCCTAGCAACCGATCCCAGCATCGGTCGTCGATAGGGGACTTGAGGGTGCGCGCAGATCGCCACCAGATGCGGACGTATTTCTTGGATCAGGCTCAGGATGCGCTCGACGGGGCGACCGATTCGCACATGGATCTGCGGCTCTGCTCCAAGCGGCCAGCCAAGTCGCAGGACCAGGGCCCGCAGGTGTGCCTCGGCTCGCTGCGGTGTCGGGCGCTGCCGACCAGGGCGCAGACTGCCCGCACCTACGGGCAGGGGGCTCCAGCGGCTGATGTAGCAGAGGTGAAGCTCTGCATGCAGGCGCTGCACCAGCCGCAGCGCTTGTGCCAATGCACCATCGGCACTCGGCCGCAGATCCGAGCAGACGAGAATCCGGATCATTGAGTCCAGCATCGGTTTCTCCTTCGCTCTGTGCCGGGGTGCAGATGTACGCGCATCATCAGGGCCGCGGTGTCATCGGCCCTGGTGCGGCGCCGATCCGGCTCGCTCCGCCACGCGGGACCGCGACGTAGTGACCGCCAGCAGAGACTGACTCTGACGCCCTCGACGAAGGCTTCAGCCCTGGGAATGAGCAACCGTTCTCACAGCGCGACCTAGAGCTCGTCCTCCATAGACAGCATTCAGTGTGCCGACCGATCAGAACGACTCCTGGTCTATGCGGGCAACATGGCGCAGGACTTTCGCTATGGGAAATTGTCTCTGCAGCCCACTGCGCGGTCACAGCGTCGAAAGGTTCATGCCTGTGGGCGTTTGTGCAGCAACCACTGCGCGAATAATTTGCTCATGGCTAGACATGCTTTGCTCTTTCGCTCCGATACGACTACCGTGAATTGAAGTGAGCGATCGAGTCCTACTGGTCGATGATGATGACGAGCTGAGAGAGCTAGTCGCGTCGACGTTGCGAGCTCGCGCATACACCGTGGAAGCACTCTCCGGTGCGGCGGCAGCGCTGAACTGCGTTGCCGACCACGATTTCGATGTCGTGCTGACCGATATCCGTATGACCGGAATGAGCGGGATTGATCTGTGTTCAGCGCTGCACACCTCGCGCCCCGATCTTCCGGTGCTGGTTATGACCGGCCATGGCGATCTGGATACCGCGATTGCGGCGATCCGAGCCGGAGCCTATGACTTCATCACCAAGCCGCTCTTGCTTGAAGCACTCGTGCTGGCGATACAGCGGGCCACCAATTATCACCGACTGCACAATGATCTGCGTCGTCTGCAGCACGTGGTCGAGAGCAGCCATCAGATGGAAGCGATGGTCGGTGAATGCACTGCCATCCGACGGGTATACGATCTCATCGAGCGTGTGGCTGCCAGCGATGCTTCCGTGTTCATCGCGGGCGAAAGCGGTACCGGCAAAGAGCTGGTTGCGCGTGCGCTGCACGCTCGCAGTCCGCGGCGGAATGCTCCCTTTATCGGTATCAACTGCGCGGCAATGCCCCTTGCGCTGCTCGAAAGCGAGCTGTTTGGTCATGTGCGCGGTGCATTTACCGATGCCAAACGAGCGCGTGCTGGGCTCTTTGTCCAAGCGCAAGATGGAACCCTGTTTCTCGACGAGATCGGCGAGATGCCCTTGGAGATGCAGAGCAAGCTGCTGCGTGCGCTACAGGAACGGAAAGTTCGCCCGGTGGGTGCTGACACCGAAGTTCCTTTTGATGCACGCCTGATCTCTTCCACCAATCGCGACTTGGAAACGGAAATCGAAGAGCGTCGCTTTCGCTCCGATCTCTATTACCGCATTAATGTTGTGACCATCTTGGTGCCCCCACTGCGGGCTCGCGGAACCGATATCTTGCTGTTGGCGCAGCACTGCCTAAACAAGCAGGCGCGAAAGAGCGGAAAAGCCGTCGACCGAATCTCGGTACAGGCGGCTCGTCAGTTGATGGAATACGACTGGCCGGGCAATGTGCGTGAGCTTGAAAACTGCATTGAACGCGCCGTAGCCATGGCCGTGTTTTCCGAGATTGGTCTGGATGACCTGCCGGACAAGATCCGCCAGCACCGCAGCACGCGCCTCATTATTGACACCGCCAATCAGGAAGACCTCCTGACGCTGGAAGAAATGGAACGTCGCTACGTTCATCGTGCGCTCGCTGCGGTCGGGGGGAACAAGTCGCAGGCCGCCCGTGTCTTAGGAATCGATCGTCGCTCGCTGTATCGTCGGCTGGAGCGTCTGGACAAGCACAAATAGCCGTCCAGGTTCTCGCGCTGCGCAAGACCTCGCCCGTCTCCCAGAGGCGATGGCACAACGCGTGCTTTGTAGCTCGCCTCATGGAGGTGAGCGGTATGGAACAGCGAGCAGTGGGTGTGCGACATGTGCCGGTGCAGTCGCGAGGGTTGGCGGCGGCTCCGCTGGATATTCCCATCGGCAGTACCCTGCTGGTAGGAATCGACTTCAGCGAAGGCTGCGAGCGTGCGCTGCTACGTGCCGTCGCGCTCGCGGAACAGCATCAAGCACAGATCGCTCTGGTCCATGTCTTTGAGTGGGCGGACCCCAACCATCGATCAGAGCCAGAACCCCATGCGGAACTTGAGGCGAAGCAGGCACCGCTGCGAGCGGCGGTGCTCGCGCAGGCCAACGCAACGCTGGGCCACGTCAGCCGGCTCTGTTCGGCGCTGGTTGGCGATCGCGCACCAGCGACGGTGCATGTGGTCATCGGCGACCCCGCTTGCGGGATTCTCAGCGCGGCAGAGCGTGTGGATACGTCGCTGATCGTGCTGGGCGATCATGGTCGGCGCTGTGTTCAGCGGGGACCGGTCGGCAGTACAGCGCAGCGGATCCGTGACAGCAGCGCAGTGCCGGTGCTGCTGGTCTCTGAACGCGCAGCATCCTGAGGCGTGAGCTACGACGCGGATCGCTGAGGAGCCACGCTGACTCTACAGCTCAGACCCGCGGCGGTGCCGATACACTCGACGGCGGCGTACGCGGAAGGCGCATAACGAAGGTAGTCAAGCCCGCCGCGCTGGACGCTTTCAGCGTACCGCCGTGCAAGCGCACGATCTCGTGTGCAATGTACAGACCCAGGCCCAGATGCCCCGCCTTGGCGTGCATGCCAGCGCGACCACGATGAAAAGCCAGAAAGAGAACGGGCAGCGTATCTTCTGGGATGGGCTTTCCCTCGTTGATCACTTCCACCACAAGGTCCGTCGCGGTTCCCTGCACTCGAACCCAAACGGTCGTATCTGGGGTGGCATAGTCGGTGGCATTGCCCACCAAGTTGGAAAGGACCTCGATCAATCGCTCGCCGTCCCAGGTACCTGTCGTATCCCCCTGGTACTCCGCCCGGATCTTGACGGCAGAGGTCAGCGTCAGTTCCTCGATCGTATGTTGACAGAGCGCCCGCAGGTCCGTCGCAGACAGTTCGAGAGGAATCCCGCTCGCGAAGCGTGCCCGCGTGAACTGAAAGAGCTGCTTAATCATACGGTCCATGCGATGCACACTCTTGAGCAGGAAGCCAACGAGGTTCCGAAGATTTTCCTGATCCGTATGGCCCTCGCTAACCAGAAGCTGCGCACACATCTCGATTGCACCCAGCGGGTTGCGCAGGTCGTGCCCAATGATTCCGAGCAGCCGCTCGCGAAACTCCGCCGTGGCGTGCAACTCACGCTCGCTCTCTCGCAGCTTCTCGGTGATGTCTTCCGCGCGGGCCTGTGCCGCTTCTGCTACGTCGGCAAGCTCTTGCGCCTGCAGAGTGGCCAAGAGCAAGCGCTCGTTGGCTTCGCGCAAGTCGGCGATCAGCTTCTGCTCAGCCGACGCCTTGGCCTCACCTGCGGGGGCCGATCCTGCTGCAGCCTGGTTGGCGGGAGGGGTGCTCATGTTGTGCCCTGCATCCGTTCAGCTCTGTCGGATTTGCGGTCTTCCAGTTAGCAGTCCGTCGTAGCGGCCAAGAGCGGTCGGCAAGATCTCGACTCCGTTGCTTGTGATCTCATACTCGCGCAGAGCCTTGCTGTGCTGACTGGCCCGCACCTTGACCACGGACATCACGCGCTTAAGCATACCGTCGACTTCGACGTATCGCTGGATAATCACCGCGTCCGTCAAGAACGATACATCCTGTGGACTCATGCGAAAGTCCGTGTAGGAGTCGGTCAGCTCGACGGTGGCCAAGACTGTGACGCCCAGCGAGGTCAGCGCTCCCAGCATGCGGTACAGCGACTCGCGAAAGTCGGCGCGGAACGTGGGAGCGAGAGCCAGCTCCAGCCCAGAGAGGGAATCAATCACGGCTCGCTTGGCTCCCGTGCGCAGCACGGCATCACGCAGTGCCACCAACGTCTCATCAATGGAAAGATCGAGTGGGCGCAGGTACAGCACCTCAAGAGTTTGGTTCTGTACCATGCGGGCAAAGTCGCGTGCCTGCGGCGTGGTTTCGAGGTAGTCGTTGGGTCGCCTCTCAAAGATCGCCACGATGCCGCGCTCGCCCTGCCGCGCCCCCTCCAGTAGGAACTGGTTGGCGAGCACGGTCTTTCCTGAGCCCGAAGGCCCCGCTAACAGCGCGGTGTAGCCCATGGGAATGCCCCCGCCCAACATCTCGTCCAGCGCCTGCACGCCGGTACTCAGGCGATTGCGTTCAGCCGCCGCCGCCACCGCCACCGCCGATCCCTCTTCTGGCTTCGAGAGTCGCGGGAAGATGTGCATGCCGTGCTCCGTGATCCGAGCCGTATGAAGACCAGGGAGCTGATTCTGCCCACGCATCTTGATGACTTGGATCTTGCGAACCATGGAGTTGCGCTCAATCGCTTGATACAGCCACATGATGCCATCCGCCACGGTGAAGACAGCGTTGTTGTCGGTCTCTCGCTCAACGTATTCACCGACTAGAAACGTCGTCGCTTGATAGCTCGTCAGGTGCAGCGCCAAGCGCTGCACGAAGCGCTGTAAGTCGCGCTCGCCATCGGGCTGACTTTTTGAGCGACGTATGACTGCACGAAACGAGTCGACGACGACCATGCGTGGATTGGCGTGGTCCACGGCTTTCATGATGCTGGCCAGCACCTGAGACAGCCCACCCTCCAGCGCCTGCTGTCCCAGATGAACAAAGCTGATTGCGTCACGCAGCTTGGCTGCATCAAAAAAGGAAAACTGCTGCTGGTACCGCAGCATCTTGATGGGAGGCTCACCTAGCACGCTGATGTACAGCGCTGGCCTCTCGGGGGTCGCATTGGCAAAGACAATCTGATGCGCCAGCGTGGTCTTGCCACATCCAGGTCCGCCCGCAACCAAGTTAAAGGAGTACTCTGGAATTCCTCCTCCCAGAACATCGTCCAAGCCAACGACTCCCGATGGGAGGCGATTGATCATTACTTTCTCGGTCATGGATTCCTCTTGCCAGGGCTGGACACCGAGTCCGCTCGCCAAGCTTCCTCAAGGACCTGTGCGGTCAAGCGGTCACCGATGAACGCCGCCAACAGAGCACAGAAGTGCGCAAACAGCATCTCGACGGAATCGCTGGACAGAGCCTCCTGTCGCTGCAGATAGGCTCGTAGCTCTTCGGCTGGGCTCGTCTGCGGCGCATGGTTCCGATTGACGTCGTACTTTGAGACCACGCCAACCAGCCCAGATAGGCAGGGGTGGTCGACCGCAGACAGCTTCACACTGCGCGCGAACAGTGCCTGCACACCTGCCGTTCCTACGATGGGAGACAAGTGCCGGAGCAGTCGCTGATACGCGCGTGCGGCCGCAACAGCCGGAGGGGTTTCGCCGGACTCTTCCTGAGCCAGCAAGCGCCGGGATAGCTCCAGCTGTGCGGAACTCGGTTTGCTCATCATCGCCTCAGAAGAAGAGGAAAACGGAAGAGACCTAGCACACTCAGCTTGGTTCGGAGCGACCGAATCATAGGTCGGCTTGCACTCTGCGCCCCCTTGATTGTAGAGCGCAAGGGAGAAGTCTGATCTTGGGGCGAGTGGGGCGAGAACCGATCTTCGGCGTCCGCTGCGCACCGTCGTTCGGTGTTCTTGCATCACGCGATCTTGGGACCCATCATCGGCAGACGATTTGCGCCGACGGCGGCCAGGGTTCTCGTCGTGGCGATGATTCGTACGCCGTTGGGGGGACCTTGGTGCTTGGCTGGGACATGTGCCGCGGACCGAGCCAGATCGTTGAGCGACAGGATTCCGAGCACCAGTCCCTCAAGATCCACAACCGGGAGTCGACGCACCTGATACAAGCTCATCAGCTCCTCCGCGCGCTCAAGGCTGTCTTCCGGGTGGCATACGACAAGGCGTTCCGACATGGCTACGCTCACGCCGATCTCGGACAGCGGTCGGCCTTGGGTGTACGCCGCCATGCAGATGTCACGATCGGTGAGCATCGAGACCACGCGACCCTGGTTATCAACAATCGGGACGGCGCCAACATCGTTTTCCCACATAAACCGAGCGGCATCGCTCAGCGTGTCGCTCGTGTGACAGACCAGCACGGGCTCTGACATCAACTGCTGAACCTGCATGTCTCTGGCTCCCTTGCTCCCGATCAGACGGAAGCTCTTCAAAAATGGGGCACCCCGATACAGAAGACTCGGAGCGAGGGATGCCGACGCTCGCCACTCATCTAATTTCAACATTCGTGAACTCCCGCCCATGAACGAATGGACGTTGCGGTTTAGAAGGTGCAAGCGATGTGCCGTCATTGATGGGACGCCGCTCTCGATGCATCGCAGCGCGCGGGCCTGATGCCCGCCTGTGTCAGATGCGCTCACTGTGTCAGAGCCGCACAGAGGGCTCTGTGTCCCCGGCGGTGTCTGTGCCGCGCACTGCTTCCGCCGCAAGGCCCCACGCGTCGCAGGTTTGTTCCTTTTTCCCCCGCGCGCAGGACCGCACAGAGCATGGCTCAGACTCCGCGCTGCATGGCGGGAACTTCAGACAGAGGATACGAATCGAGACGCTACGGTATGCGGCACGATTGCTGCTGATAACCAGATCGGAGGTGAAATATGAATGCTCACGTTTCTAAAACAGGTACTGAGAGCGAGAAGAACGGCGCAAAGCTAGGGGTGCATGTCGCTGTAGAGAGCGTGGACCCAGAGACGCAACAGACGACAGCAGATGGAGAGTCCCGCCACGCAGATCCGGTCCCACCGGAGACGGATCGGCGCATTCTCCAGAGCAGCAAGCGCTTGCTCGCTGGCGCGAAGCAGGCGCTGATTCCGTTTGGGAAGTGGGTACAGGATCAGTCCAGCGCGCATCCCTATCTGACCATCGCAACCTCGATGGGTGCAGCCGTACTGGCCGGGGCCCTTGTCCGTCGGACCGCGGCGATGCGCGCAGGCCTGACGGTGGGAATCCTGACCGCGGTGTACCTGGGCCGAAAGCGCCGACGTGCAAGCCAAGCCGGCGCCAGCACGGGCGCCTAGCCTGTCACCATCCGCAGACCTGTCCGCCCCGCTCCCCGCAGCAGAGCGATCCCGAATCGGTCCGTTTTTGGCGAGCCAATCGGATGGCTCTGCTCGCGACAGGTAAGGTTGCTACTCCGTTCATCTTCATCGAGCGCACGCACGCGGCACGTACTTTTCTGCGCTCGGCACAAGCCGCTCCCCCCTCACGTTCCGGCGCTCGAATCTCCCACAGACTGGCGCCAAAGCTCCGCCTGCGCGGCGCTCGATGACGAAGACTGCTCGGCATGCGTCTTGCGATGCGTCACTGCTGTCGGGCCTGCCGAGCACCAGCCTCCCGCATCGCTTGCGAATGGGCTGGCCGGCTCCGCGCACCGCGGATCGGGACGCTCGGTTGTGGGCGAACGAGGGGAAAAAGGGAGGCGCGCATGCGTTCTGTAGCGATTGGGATGTTGAGTCTAATCTGTTTGGGGACCGGCACGGACTGCAGCGATGCGGTGACACAGAGCGAGCCTCTCGCCGATCTGCAGATGCCGCCCGCGGCGTCGGACTTGGGCGAAAAAGGAACCAGCGCAGACTTCTACGCGGATACATCGGTGATCGAAATTGAGCTCACCTTTGCAGAAGCCGAGTGGACGCAGCTGATGGCCTATCACCGTGCGGGAAAAAAGGAATTCGTACACTGCGGCGTTGCGTTCCGCGGTACTCAGTTCCCAGATGCCGCGTGTCGTCCCAAGGGGCGTCCATCCGGCTGGGTCGATGAACCCAAGCCACAGCTTGTCGTTGCCTTCGACCGCTGGGACAACAAGGGACGTTTCCTGGGCCTGCGGCGCATCAACCTGGAGGCAGTGCCCTACCATCCGGCGCCAGTGCGGGATCGCATCGGGATGTGGCTGATGCACAAGGCTGGACTTCAGGCGCCGCGCGTCAACCACGCACGCGTCAACAAAAACGGTCAATACTACGGACTCTATATGAATATTGAACACATCGACAAAGAGTTCTTAGAGCGCCACTTTGAAAATCCAACAGGCAACCTATACGCCGATGGATACATGTTGGAAACAAACAAGACCGAAAACAACTATCAACGATTATGGGATTTAAATGACTTAGTCATCGCTGAGCCTCTGGCTGGTGATCACTCGGCTTTTTTTGCACGACTGACGGCGCTGCTCGACCTTCGGACGATGCTGCGGATGACGGCCGCTGAGGTCGTGCTGCCCACGAGCGACAACTGGTCAAACGGCAGCGCGAACTACTATTACTACGATGATCCGTTTAGCCATCGGTTCGTGCATTTGCCGTGGGATCTGGATACGTTCCTGACAAGTTTTTCCCCCCCGACGGCTGCAATCTATAATTTTTGGGGGATTCCAGGAAACGAGAATCCTCCCAACAAAATGCTTCAGCTTGTATATCAAAACCCACTGTGGAAGCGGGAATTTGAAGACCAGCTTATCGCATTACGTGAGGGACCATATCGAGAAATGCCCGCCCAAGTAACTGCGGTATGTCAACAGATTCGGCCTCACGTCGCAACCGATCCTCATCGGATCGGGTCCATCGAGGATCTGGATCGCGACTGCCAGGACATCAAGAATGGCATTGCCGCGCGCATCCAGTACATAAAGACCGTGCTGGGTCGATAGCTGCGGCCCGGCGGCAGTGCGCGTCCGTGGGCTGACTCTACGGGGCCGACAGCCCCCCTTGCCAGCCCCTCCCATCGCGACGGCGAGCCGCTTAGAAAGCCGTCATCAGCCTCGGATAGGAGTGCCCCATGCTTGCCAGCATTCTCGTAGTCCTTTTTCTGCTGAGCCTGATCGGCGGCGGCTGGGGCTACGGACGATACGGCTACTCTGGATTCTCACCCGCTGCCGCGGTCTTGGTGGTCCTTTCCGTCCTGTGGTTCATGGGGCGGTTGCAGTTTCACTAAGCTTCCGATTTCTGGCTGCCGCTGCAGCAGTCGTTCGGAACGTGCAGCCCAGCCTGCGTGTGTTCTGAACGGCTTCCGGGTACAGCGCAGCCTGGTACGAAAACGCGGCGCACCCGTTTCGCAGTGGGATCCCCCCGGCGATCCGCGTCGCAGGGCCAAGCAAAAGGAGTCTGCCATGAGAACGCTACCTGAGGAATATCTCGACACCCCAACTGACATGGTCGCGCGCATCGATCGCTTAGAGATACCCGATGCCGACTCATACCCCATGGGACCCATTCTTGCTTCCATGGACAACAAGGAACAGCTTCATCAGCGCGTGAAGGCCCGTCTTTCGGATCTACAGATCGCCCTGGATCAGCTGGATGCTCCTCTGTCTCAAGGGGAACGGGGACGCGCCTTGGTCGAAGCCATGGCCACGGCAAAAAGCTCGATGAGTGGCGGCTGGGATCGGGTGGGCGAGGTCGAGGCTGCGCACTTGGCACACTGGCTGAAAACGACGGAGGATCTGCGGGTCACGAGCCCAGGAATCCCGACTGTCCCGCTGCCCTCTGCGCCCGAGCCCCAGAACGGCATCGGCTGACTCAGGTGCCTCCTTCCTCTGTCGTTCACTGTTCTTTTGGGATACCCGATTTGGGTCAGCCTACACTCCCCTGGATACACCCAAGCAGGGCCCTAGTCTGCGAAGAAAAAGGAAGTAGCCCGTGCCGCCTTGCCTCCACACAACGAACGACAGGCGCCGGTTTTTCAGGGGAAGGAAGGTTTGCCGATGCGGAAGCATGCCAAACGAGAGAGTCTGAGGCGCTGGGAGAATGAAGGAGGATCCTCGGCCGGGAGTACCGCACGTCCAGCGATGCCCGAGGTATCTACTCCCGAACCCCCTGAAGCCCGGTTCCCTCTTTCATCGGAGTCGCCCGCAGCCTCGGCGGAGGGTGAGCGCGAACCGCAGGATTGCGCCGTCTGCGCTCCACCTCCGGCCGATCTTCGACCGGAAGACTGACACACAGCGACCGGGGTAGTGGGCAAAGAGAAGGCGCGATTTCCTGCTACCGCGGTCACGCTCGACGGCGTGTGCCTTTTATCCGCAGCGTGGGAGGCTGGCGAACAGGATGCCCCCCAATCGGATTCCCAAGCAGACGGGGAACGGGGCTGCCGTCATCGTGGTGTATCTCAAGGCGGATGGTATGGCGGCCGGTCTGGGGGCCGGTTGGATTGAAGACAAGGAGGAGTGCGCATGCGGAACTCCTTTTTGTTTTTTGTAAGAGGGGAGCGTCGGTGAGGCCCGTGGGGGGGCAGGACTCACCGACGCGATGCGGGGTGCTGTCTATGGTCTGGATGAATCGATCCTTTCCTCGGCTCTCTGGGCCCCCTCAGACTCTGGGGGAGCCTCCCGATGAGTGGCTGCATACGCAATGCGCATGCCACAGACTGTGGTAGGCCCATGGGAAGCGTGGGCGCGCTACGCGGCGGCCGGGCAGAGTCCTCTGCGGCCGGCATTCTGGAACGGGCTCTTGGTTCCCTTGTTGCGCACAAGCAGCCCATCCATTGCTCAGCCGTTGCCCAGGTGTAAAGACGCGCCGCCGCAGCGCCACCGCGGGGCAGGCATAGCGGCGGATCCTGGCGGCGATCTGTCCTGATGGGCACTGCAGAGATCGCGTGGTCATCGACGCTCAGCAGAGCCTTACCCCTTGCTCTTCCCGACTCGGATCTTCGACTTCATTCGGCCTCGTCGTCGTCCCCGCGTACGGTCTGAACACCCGCGGACAAGGGTTCCGAATCCTCGGTGAGAACACCGGAGACGATCGATCAGACGTCGTCGGCTGGCAGGGCAGCGAAGCGGCCTTCTGGGGTGGGGCCGCGGGTCTGGTCCGTGACCATGCGGCCATCGACCAGCTGAAGGATGCGGTCGCAGCGGGCGGCTAGGCGGTCGTCATGGGTGACGACGATGAAGGCAGTGCGGTGCTGGCGGTTGATGCGGCGAAGCAAGGCGAAGACGCTGTCGGCGTTCTGCGTGTCCAGGTTGCCGGTCGGCTCATCGGCGAGGACGAGGGGCGGATTCAGACACAGCGCTCTGGCGACGGCGACTCGCTGCGCCTCGCCCCCTGAAAGATCGGTGATGCGGCGGTGGGCACGGTCGAGCAGGCCGACTTCCCCCAGAAGCTGGGCGGCGCGTTCCCGCAGCGCGAGGTCGATCCGCCCGCGATCGCCCCACGCCGGCAGCATCACGTTTTCGAGCGCGGTTAGCGAGGACAGCAGGTGGTGGAACTGAAACACAAAGCCGAGCGTGCGACTGCGGGCGTGCGTCCGCGCGTCGTCGCCAAGAGGCGTCATCGGCTGGCCACACAGCAGGACCTCGCCGCGGGTCGGCCGATCGAGCAGGCCGATGATGTTGAGCAGCGTGCTCTTGCCTGAGCCAGAGGGACCAATCAGGGCGCAGAACTCGCCGGCAGCCAGCGCAAAGCTGATGCCGTCGAGTACTGTGCTCGTGCGGGTGCTGCCAAACACGCGGGTGATGGCACGCGCTTCGACCACGGCAGGTGGGTCAGCCATAGCGAATCACCTCGGCAGGGTCGAGCCGCGCCGCCCGTCGCGCTGGGGCTACTGCCGCCAGCAGCCCGACGCTGGTGGCCAGCACCGTGGTGCCGACAAGCAGCATTGGCGTCAGCTGAATCGGAAACATCGGCGAGCCATCTGCGGTCTTTGACAGTCCGACAAACGTCGTAGCCAGCACGTAGCCCATCCCGCAGCCCAGCAGCGAGCCGGTAAAGCCAAATAGCCCCCCTTGGATCAGGAACACCCGCAGAATGCGTGCTCGCGAGGTCCCGACGGCTCGCATGATGCCGATCTCGCGCGACTTTTGGACGACGCTGACGATCAGCACGGAGGCGATCCCCAAGGCCACGGTCAGGGTGATGAAAAACAGGATCACATTCTTCGAGCTGGCCTGGGACTGGAGGGCGACAAGGAGCTGCGGATTGGTGCGGGTCCAGCTATCGGCGACCAGGCCGCTGCGCTGGGCAATTGCCTGAGCCGTCTGCTCGGCGGCGAAGATCTCGGCGACACGGACTTCGAGGCTGGACACCCCGGAAGCGAGGTCAAAGAGGGTCTGGGCCGAGCGCAGGGGGATGAAGACGAGCCGCTCGTTGATGTCCTTGGCGCCCAGGTCAAACAGCCCTACCACTGTGAACACGTCGGCTGGCACGACGCCAAGCCCTCCGGTGGAAGTGCCGCCGCCGTCGCTTGCGCTGGCACGTTTGCCGACGCTGGTGATCAGACGGATCTTGTCGCCCAGAGAGAGCCCAAAGTCCGTGGCCAGATCGACCCCCAGCATGACTTCGGCACCGCGAATCTGGTAGCGACCCGCCGTGGTCTTTTCGGCGAGCTGGATGATGTGGCGGAAGCTCTCGGGCTCGATGCCGCGCACCGACACAGCTTTGCTGGCGGCACCGCGCACGACAAACGCCGCCCCCAACACCAACGGCGAGGTCGCCACCACACCGGGTTGGCGATTGATGTCGGCGAGGACCTGCGGCCAGTCGGCGATCGACTGCAAGCGCTGGGATGGCTTTTCGATCCGCGCTGACAGGAGCTGCCCGGCCTGCCGCGTTGCCACCAACACCCGTGCTTCAAGGTCCGGGGGATGAACGACCACGTGCGCTTGCGAGCCGAGCGTCTTGCCAATCAAGCTGGTCTGGAGCCCGCTGATCAGCGCCGACAAGAACACCACCACCGCGACCCCCAGCGACACCGCGCCCAGGATCAGCGCAGTCTGCAGCTTGCCATCGCGGAGGTAGCGCAGCGCGACAAACCACTCGAACGGCATGGGCTAGCCTCTCTGAAGGGGGGGAAGGGCAGGGGGAGGAGAAGCGCGGATACGGACGCGCTGACCGGGCGTGAGCTTGGTGCTGCCGGGCAGGACCACCGACTCGTGCCCGCTGAGACCGCGCAGGATTTGGACCAGGCCTTCGCCGCGCAGGCCCAGCTCGACCGGGCGGCGCTCGATGTAGCGGTCGTTGCGCGGGTCTTTGATCAGAAGCACCCAGGGCTGCGCGGAGCGAGCGTCCTGCACCGCGTCGTTGGGCACCACCAGCGCCGCCGGATGTCGCCCGACCTCGATGTTCACAGAGACCGTCATGTCCGGCCGCAGAAAGGCGGGTGGAGCGGGGACTGCGAGCCGCACCTCGACGGTGCCGCGCTGCGGGTCGATGGAGGGCGCCAGATACGAGACCGTGGCGGCAAACGGCTGCATGGGAAATGCTTCGGCAGCGGCCAGCGCGGACTGGCCCAGGCGCAGCTGGGCGAGGTTCTTCTCGTCGGGCTGGACGCTCAGCAAGGTCTGGCCATCGCGGGTCAGCACCAGCATGGTTCGGCCGGGCTGTACCAGATCACCGGGCTCGACCGAGCGTAGCAAGACCACTCCGGCAACCGCGGCGGTGATGTGTGACTCAGCGACTCGAACCTTGGCCTGGCCCACGGTGGCGATGGCCTGCGCGTGGCCAGCTCTCGACACCGCGCGCTCGGCGCCATGGGGGCCGCTGCCGATGGCTTGCTGCTCGGTGGAGTTGTACTGGCTCTGCGCGACATCGAGTGCCCGCTTGGCTTCATCGACCTGTGAGGGAACTGCGCCCGCCCCCTGTAGCAGCTCGATCTGCCGCTGGTAGCTGCGCTTCGCCAGCGCGAGGTTGGCGTCGGCCTGCTTGTGGGTCTCGCTCGCCACCGGCCCGGTGATGTGGCGCAGCTGGCTGAGCTTCGCGAGTGCCTGACGTAGCCCGGCCTTGGCCAGCCGCAGCGCCGCTTTCGACTCGGAGTCTTCGAGCTGCACCAGCAAGTCACCAGGGCGCACATGACTGCCTTCTTGCACTGCGACCTGGGTGACGACGCCAGCAACTAGGCTGCCCACGTTGACCCGCGACAGCGGCAACACCCGACCGCTGACGATCACGGTCTGGACGATCTCGCGTCGCTCGACCGCCACGACCACCACCTGCGGGCCAAGCCCCCGCCACACAACGACGCTCGCTGTGATAAGGGCCGCACCTGCGGCCAGAGCGATCCCAGCCCGCCATCTTGTCGTTTCCTTGCTCACGCCCGACGCTCCCACAGCACCCGCACGAGGTGCTCAGGAAGCAACCCTTGCATCAATTGTTCCGGGACACCGTCCACAAGACATCGCGGCCTGGACCCCTCCCGCCGAGCCGTCAAACGGTGCAGCGATCCAGCCGTGTCACGGCTCGACATGCCTACATGGATTGTGCGGAATTGGGACACTGCGCGGATCTGGCACGCTGCGATCAAACGGCTGTGCATACGACGACGCAGGTACGTCGCAGCATGGGGAGCCTCCACAGCCCTCCCAAGCGATCTCGGGCCGCGTGTGGGCTTCCGTGCGTGAATGCTCGCGGCGCAGTTCTTGCTGTGTACGAACGCTCGATGGCGAACTCCCTCGTGGAACTCGCTCTCTCGCCAGACTGAGGCCACGGCATACCGGTGTCCACGCCACGTGGGCCCGAGCTCTAACTTCATGAGAAGTTCAGCCTGATCCAGTTGGATGCGCGGGGATTCGATGCGCAGGCGACGCTGGACAACGAGCGCATCGAGGAGAACCAACTCCGAAAGCAGAACACCCTGCTCGAAGGCCGCTATCCAGGTGAGCCGCAGCGATTCGAGGCAGCGCGCCGACCCAAGCAGTCCCGTCGGCTTTTGGAGAGCCGGGCGCCTGGGGCCCTGGACTTTGCCCAGCGGGTGGAAGACAGGAAGGGTACGACGGAGTTTGCGACGCAGATTCAGTACGCGGCCAGCGGCCAGCCAGTGCTGTGGAGGGTCTACGACACTGCACGCATCAAGACGCCGTTCGAAAAAGAGAGTCTGCCCAGGTACGCCCTGCGAGCCCCGCCCTGTCCTCACTTGTTCTGGGGTTGGGCCGTAGGCATTCCGAATCGAGGAGAATTCCAATGCAATCAAAGCAGGACGACGCGAACCATGACGGACTCAGTGAGCCCGATCCAGCCAGTCAATCCGGAATCAAGACGCGAGGCCGCAATGCAACGGCTCGACTGCAGCAGCTGATACCTCGGGGTCTGCGCGGAGCCAGCATCCTTTCTCTGTTCGTTCTGGCCATCCCGCTCGTCTGGACGGCTTACTACGCGGTGCCCAGCGATTCTGTCGCTGTGGTGCAGCGCTTCGGCAGATATCTCAGGGTCGTTCCGCCGGGGCTGCATATGAAGCTGCCGCTGGGCGTTGATGCCGTCACATTCGTTCCGGTCAAGCGCCAGTTGAAGCAGGAGTTCGGATTCACCACGCCAGGTGCCACCGATCCATATCAGGGTCCTCGTCCGCAGGACTCCAATCGAGAGACGCAGATGGTGACGGGGGACCTGAACGCCGCACTGGTGGAGTGGGTGGTGCAATACCGCATCGCGGATCCGGTGAAGTTCCTTTTTGAAGTTCGGGAATCAAGTCAGACCTTGCGCTATGTGTCCGAGTCCGTCATGCGTGAGGTCGTCGGCGACCGCACCGTGGATGAGGTGATTACCATCGGCCGGCAGGACATCGAGATGGAAGCGCTGGCCAAGATGCAGGCGCTTTCGACCAAGTACGCAATGGGGATCAGCATCGATCAGGTGCAGCTCAAGAACATCAATCCACCCAGGCCGGTGCAGGATTCCTTCAACGAAGTGAACCAAGCCCAGCAGGAGAAACAGAAGCTGATCAACGAAGCCCGTCGCGACTACAACAAAGTAATTCCGCTGGCTGAGGGAGAGAAAGATCAGCGAATCCGAGAGGCGGATGGCTATCGGATCAAGCGGCTCAATGAAGCGCAAGGGGATGTCGCTCGCTTCAACGCCTTGCTGGCGGAGTACATCAAGGCCCCAGAGGTCACGCGGCGCCGCATCTACATCGAGACGTTGCAGGACGTTATGCCGAGCATCCGCTCGAAGTTCGTCGTGGATGAGCAGACGCGCGGCCTCTTGCCTTTGCTGAACCTCAACTCCCAGAAGGGAGACTCACCATGACCCGGCTACCGCAGGCAGTGATTCTGTCGCTCTTGGCCATCGGAACCTATGTCTTGCTGAGCTCGATCTATTCGGTGAACGAGGTCGAGCAGGTGATTGTCACTCAGTTCGGCAAACCGGTCGGTGCTGCGGTGACCTCCGCCGGGCTGAAGGTCAAGCTGCCCTTCATTCAGGACATTCACCCGATCGACAAGCGGGTGCTTGAATGGGATGGAACGCCATCGGACATGCCGACAAAGGACAAGCTCTATGTCTCGGTCGACCTGTTCGCGCGCTGGCGAATCACCGATCCCCTTCAGTACTATCTGCGGCTGCGCGACGAACGCAGCGCGCAGTCACGACTCGACGACATCTTGGGCAGCGAGACGCGCAACGCGGTCGCCAAGCACGAGCTAATCGAGATCATCCGAACGACCAAGGACCGCGTGCCCCTGCGCGATACCCTTTTGACAGATGCCGAGCGAAGGTCCGAGATAGGCGCTCTGCTGCCGGTCAAAAAGGGACGCCAGCTTGTCGAACGAGAGATCTTTTCTGCGGCTGCGGAAAAGGTACGCGTGTTCGGAATCGAGCTGCTCGATATCCGCTTCAAGCGAATCAACTACAACGAGAGTGTGCGCCCGAAGATCTACGAGCGCATGACCAGCGAGCGACGGCAGATCGCAGAGCGCTTCCTATCGGAAGGACACGGTGAGGCAGCCCGGATCCGAGGCAACAGAGTCCGTGAGCTGAACAGAATACAGTCCGAGGCCTATCGGCAGGTCGAAGAGATTCGCGGCGTAGCGGACGCGAAGGCCAGCGAAATCTACGCCAACGCCTACAACCAGAGTCCGCAAGCCGTTGCATTTTATGAATTCACGCGGACCCTGCAGTCCTACAAGTCCATCATCGGTCAGAACACGACCGTGATCCTGTCCACTGGCAGTGACCTCTTCAAGTTCCTAAAGGGAATGAGTCCCGAAGTCCGTGTGCGGACCCGATAAGCGGTGGGTCCGATGCCGGCGAGCACGCGAGAGGGTCGCAACAGCGCCAGGAAGGGCTGAGCCGACACATGCGGGAGACCCACCGCATGACGGCGGCTCAGCGCGAGAAGTACCGGAAGGAGCAGGCCGAGACTTCCAAGCTCTGCGACGTGGTGAAGCAGGGGCGAAGCGGACCATTCCTCCCCGGAAGCCGCTGCCGCGGCAGGCGTGAGCTACCACCCGAGCAAGAGGCCCGCGTGAGGCGGTCGCGGGCACTTGAGCGCCCAGAAAGGTGGGGCAGATCAGCACGATGCGTCTAGTCGGCACGCCCAGTTGCGCACCAAGGTGTGGCGCGGCAAAGCCGCCGCATGCGGGTCCGCAAGGCCGGGGGGCCTCGGACGGGACTCCGGCGACCGAAGCGGTCTTGGGGGGAGGCGGCGAGATGGCATTGCGGTTGCTGTAGGCCATGCGCAAGCCTCAGCCCGTCGAGTCAAGTAAGGCTCGCGCGGGTCTTTGGAGGCTCTTGCATCAGCGGCAGACATTCATCCAAGGAGCACGCGATGACCCCAGAAGAAACCAATCAGCTAGTCCAAGGCGTATTCGACGGTATCTTTGATTCGTTGACCAAGGCGGCGCCTGGCGGGCGTCCGCTTATGGCGTCATCGACCACCGTGCTATCGCTGATGAAGCCCGGTTTTCGTATCCTATCATCGTCGTATCGCAATCCTTGGACGCCTGGCAATAGCAACGGCAGCCAGGCCAGCGCGGTCAACACGGCTCGTCTGGTTGATGATGCGATCAATCTCTCGACCCTGTATGCCGCCAGCGGTCGTTCGATTACCAAAATGTATGGCGATATCATGGATAACGTCCAGATACCCACGCAGCCAGAAGATCCGCAGATCGTCAAGCAGCTAAACGATGCCTGGGCCACGCTGTATCGCAAGGTGAACGTAACCGACCCCGATACCGGCGAGGTCTCGGAAAAGACGCTCGATACCCCAGTATATCGCGACTACAAGGTCAACCAGGATGCGTATGTGATTGAGCAGCGCGCCTACGTCCAGGCCTATAACGCGGCGCAGCAGACCACGGAAGGCCGTGCAACCTGGCCACTGCTGTCGCCGGGACTGCAGGTCCCGGTTCAGCGCGCCTATAATACCTGGCGTAGCAACTTCGCTGATAAGATCGAACAAGCTTTGGCTATTCAGCAGACTAGCTCGCAGAACGCGTTAAGCAAAGCCTTCAAAAAAGCCCAGGATCTGTTCAATGGCTATGCTGCCAATCTCGATGAGACCGGCACCGGTACCGGCACTGGCGGGCTGATCCACCGCGTCTCGCTGTCACCGTCCGACTGGTTTTCCAGTAGCTCCTCGACCAAGTGGACGGTCATCGACACGGCCTCGGGAAGCTTCGTCCGCAACGCCACGTCGGACTTTAAGTCCTATGGTGGCTCGGCTGGCTTCAGCCTGGGCTTCTTTAGCATAGGTGGCAGCGGCGGCACTCAGAAGACGCATCGCCACGTCACCGCCGAGACCATGGGCATCCGCATCAGCTTTGAGTATTCGCTGGTGACCATCAACCGCCCCTGGATGTCGTTCCATCTGCTATCGACCAAGGGCTGGAACATGCAGAACTTGTTCCGCAAGGGCCAGCTATCGAATGGCAGTAAAAACAACCAAAGCGCATCCCTGATGCCGCTTCTGCCGACGGCTTTTGTGGTCGTACGCAATGTGCGGATCAGTGCCAACTGGTCTAGGAGCGACTACGACTTTGTCAGCGCCCAGACCAAGGCATCGGGGGGATTCGGCATTGGGCCTTTCCAGATCTCTGGTGGATATGGCGGGGCATCGTCGAACGAGACCTACACGTCCGCATTTGCCAATGGCACCATCATCAACCCTGGTGTGCAGGTAATCGGCTGGATTAGCCAGATCGTCCCGTACTGCCCGCCGGTCTAATTCGGATTCTTGGTGCCCCTGCGGCGTCCGAATCTGTAATTAAGACGCTCAGGGGAACGCTGGCATCCCACGCTGGCTTTCCCTTGGGTGTCCAAACCAAAAAAATAGGAAGGTAACATGATAACAAATCTAATATCCGGCTTGTATGACATGCTGACGCAGATGATGAGCGTGTCCTCGATGCCTGGGACATACTTTCAGTTTGCCTGGCCTGCTATTGGGTTGTCGGCGGCTGATTTCAAGTTATTTGCAACTGGCCCCGACGATGCGAACATTGCCGAGGAAACATTTTCACTGCTGTGCAATATGGCTTCAACCGCCAATCCGCTGCGATTCGAGAATTCTGGTTTCGAGATTGATGATTTGTATCAGATACTAATCTTGGGTGCAATTCCGCTGGGCGCTGATCCTAATAATCTTCTTGTAAACCCTATTTATAAACTATTTGCCGATGCGCAATTCGAATTCGCGCAGGGGCAAAAGGGCAGCAATCGCGATCCCAGCGTCTTTTATTACCCCTGTCGCGCCACGCCTACCGACTGGTACAGCGAGACCGCATCGCAGCACTGGCCGACGCTGTCCATCTCAAGTGCCCAGGTGCGGCCGGCGCGTCCCGATTCGGCGTTCATCCAGCAGGGCGGTCAGCGCCTGATCGACGAGGGGGTCCTAAAGCTGCGACCCAGCGGCGGCAACAGCCCCCTGATCAAGAGCCAGATCCAGAGCCACATCAAGAGCGTCCTGGCCACGTTCGACCCGCGGCGGACGCAGCTTACGGGGGCAAGGCCGCTGGACGGACTGCGCAGCCGGGCGCTTAAGCCCGCAATCACCCGCGCGATCGGCCGCCGAGCGCTGATGGGATCGCGCCCAGTCGCGGTCCTTGAAGATAGCGCCGTAGCAGCCCGCTTCGTCGATATGGCTGCGACGCTGGCGGCCAAAAAGGACCTGCGGCTGACACCGGGCCTGGCGGCGCTGCCGGGCCTAGACCGCATCAACATCGATGCCCAGAAGTACACGGTCGTCCCCAGCGCCGAGCTACCAGTCGATCGGCGGGTGCTGCTGCAGCGCGTACTCGACCGGCAGCTTCTGTCGGCAGCGATGACGCCGCAGACGACAAACTTCCAGATCTCGTGCCGGTTCTGTCTGGTGAACATCACGCGTCCGTGGTTCAAAAGCGCCCTGCTCAACCTGCATAGCTGGTACATGTTCGGCTCGCAGGCGGGGGAGTATTCGAGCGGAACCCTCGACCACAATCCCGGCATGTTTCCGATGTTGCCGTCGGCGTTTCTGGCCATTCGCGATCTAAAGATCAGCGCCCAGTGGTCGGCGCAGGACCGCCAGAGTCTGCCGCGAGCCAAGTATCTTGGGCCCTTCGACATTGGCAGTGCTACGTTACAGGCCGACTCGCTGACCAGCAGCGGACTGCAGATCGTCGGCTGGCTCTCGCGACTAAACCCGATGCTGCCCCCGCTGTCGCAGCCGACTGGCTAGTCGCACGCGTTGATGTCTACGATGCCAGGGCTGGCCTCACGTTTGGCTGGGAGCGGCGTGTCCCGGAGGAACCCCATGCGGACGATGACTCGCTTCATCCTGTTTTCAGCGCTGATTGCAGCCTGCCACTCGCAGACGAATCCGATGGATGCCAGTCAGCCAGAGGATGCCGGCCCAGATGGAGGCGGCGATATGGCGGACAACCTGGCTTGCACAATTACCGCGACCACCAGCCTAGAGGCGCTGACCAAGGTCGTCACCGGGTCTGGCGAGCTCCGCTGCGGTACGCCCGCCACTCTGTGGATGCGGGTCTGCCTGTATTCCAAAGCGCTGAGTGAGACGGTGTGGAGAGACCTGATCGAGTGCCAAGACGCAAGCGGCAGCGGACAGACCTCGCTCAAGCGCGACATCACCATCTCGGTTGCCGTCGGACCGAGCCGTCACTACCGCACCGTCGTCGAGACCCAGGTAGGCGGGGTCAGTCAGCCCAGTCAGACCTCGGCGACAATTACCGCGCCGTAGCCGCGCAAGCAGTCCGTAAGCGCGACAGCGACGCAGCGGAAGGTGAGCAGGATAATACGAACAGGAACTTAATCAAGGAATCCTGCGCACTGCACGGGCTCGGCGTGTCCAGTTCCGGCTACTGCCGCTGCGTGCGCGAGCCCGGCGATCCGACGCTGCATCACGAGTCCGTCCGCTGCGATCACGTGGACCCCTGCGTGGTGGATTCCTTTTTTGCCGCGATTCTTCCGGTCGAGGTGGATCGGTACGAGGCCACCCTGCAGCGCGCGATGGAGCAGCAGCCGTACATCGCTGCGGCGCAGAACCGCCAGCTACAGCGTCTGCGCGATGAAGTCTGTCGTGCCCGACGGCAATACGACCACGCGGAGCTTGAGCATCGCTTGGTCACGCAGGAACTCGAACGACGCTGGAAGTCTGCGCCGCAAGCCCTCGTGCAGACCGAGCACGCCTCCGAGCAGGACCGTGCGCATGCAGGCCGAGGCGCAACAACGGATTCCGCCCGCACTCAAGCCGCAGCTCGCACGTCTGGGACGGAATCTGCCCGGACTCTGGCCGCTAACCGCACTGTTTGCCCCCGCCGAGCCGCCAAGGGCCACGCGATCCGCCAGCCTAGTCGACCTTCTGAACCCCATCCGCACACTCTCCCCGGAAGACCGGGCAATCCTGGTCGCTACCGTCGGTGCGCCGCTGTAAGGAAAGCCGTGGTTTCCCTTTTCCCTGCGTGGGCCTAGGGCTTCGCCAAACCTCGCTCTTGTGTGCCCGCTCGGCTGAGACCTTCGGCGGCCGAAGATAGTGCCACGCCGCTTCGGTGACGATCCAGCGCCGATGCGCGTTGCCGGCCTTGGTGATTGCGCCTCGACGTTCGTTGCCCGGTCCTGCGCTCGAATGCTCGCTGGGCACCATCCCCGCGTAGCTGAAAAGCTGCGGTGCCTTGCGACAGAGCCCAGGTCTCCCGTCTCCGCCATGACGGTCAGCGCGGACAGCTCGGCCACGCCGTACAGGCTCTGCAGCGCGCCGATCACCTGCTTCACCTTCTCGGGCAGGGTTTCGATCTGCGCGTGCAGCGCCGCGTCCTGACGCGCGATGCGCTGGTTCTGGTGGGTCGAGCTCAGCCAGGTCTTCTTGCAGCACCACGCGCTGCGTCGGCTGTTCCATCCAGATGCGCTGCATCCATGCCCGATGCGTCGCACCCCACGCCTTCACACTGTCGGGAGCATGCCAGCCGTGCCGCAGGAAAAATGTGCCGAGCTGATTGCGAGCACGCATCGGATCGGCCTTCGCCGCCTCACGTAGGCGTACCAGATCGCGCAGCGCTTCATGTGCTTTGTCGCTCACGGCGCTGGGAATCGCATGTGTGGTGGTGGCTCCGACGCTGATGCCGGTCAAAGCGGGGGATCTCGTCAAGACGGATCGTCGCGATGCGGTCAAGCTTGCGCGGTATCTGCGACGTCAGCTCGCCGGCTCGCAGCGACCGCGGGCCGGTCGGTCCATACTGATTAGCGGGTCGCGGCTACTTCTTTGTCGCCGCCACAGGCAGCAGGGTTACCGTCGCCGGGGTCGGCCCTGGGCGCCGATCCGCCACCGTCTCCAGCTTGCCTAAAACGGGCTTGTCCTTGCCATCGCTGGTCGCGTGGCGCAGGTAGAGGGTGAGCGGCTGCTCCTTGGCCTGCTGCTTCATCCAGTACGGAGCGGTCCACGCCCCGGCGTCGCAGCGATCCGACGGGTAGCCGGCCTCGCGCGCCTCCATGGGCTTGGCGTGTCGCTGGCAGGTGCCCACCAGCGACAGGCGGCTTCCCACCGATAGGCGGGTCTTGAGCGAGGTCTTTTCCTTGACCACCTTTGTCACTATGCAGAGGAGCTCCGTGGTCTCCGTGCCCTCCGCGGTCTTCGGCGGGCGCGTCTCCACCGAGAGCACTTTGGTTTCGACGACAAACTCCGCCTCCTCGGCGGGGTCGAGGTTCATCACCGGAGGCGACGCAAAGGCCGGCGCCCCAGACCACGGGGCGGTCAGCAGGAAGGCCAGCCCCAGGGAAAGAACGATTCGCATGGGCACACCTCTTTTCGTTGTGGCGATCATACGACATAGGGAGACGCGCTCCTTGTGGTTTTCTTCACCAGGGGATGAGTTTGGACCGAAGCACTTGGGCAGTGCCCAGGCAGAGGCCGTGCGACCGGGCAAAGGGGGGCGATCTGAGCAAACCGTCTTCGCGGTGCTGCAGAAAGGGGGGGAACGGTCAGGTACGCTGCATCTGACCAGCGATCTGAGACCTGGGTGACGCAGAGCCAGTTAATCGTCGCGTTATGTTTTTTCAGAGCTTCATCTTCTCCACATCCCGCGCCAGCGCGCTCGGAGCCAGGTGTGAGTAGACAAGGCTCATCGCCAGCGACGAGTGCCCGAGCATGTCCTTGAGCGCCAGGATGTTGCCGCCCTGCTCGATGAAGATCGATGCGAAGGTGTGACGCAGTCCGTGCCAGCCACGCGACAGCGGTTTGCAGCCCGCAGCACCTAGGAGTTTCGCCAGCCCCGTCCGGCAGCTGGTTCCGATCGGAACCACCTTCGCAGACTTTGGACAGACTGCGCGCCACTTCTCCAGCTCTTCTAGGAGTACGGACGGAATGGGCAGCGTGCGCACCTTCCCATTCTTTGGGAGTGCGTCGAAGGACCGCGCCACCGTCAGTCTTCGCCCCTTCAAATCCACATCTTCCCAGCGCAGTCCGAAGATCTCGCCACGCCGCAGTCCTAAGCGCAGCGCGAGCGCGATGCCGATGAAAAGGGAGTATGTGCGCGGACTCTTAGGAGCCTGCCGCTTCGCTTCCGCAAGCAGCGCGCTCGCCTCTTCTGTGCTCAGCCGCTCCTGCGAATACTCAAGCCGCGGGCGCACGATCTTGTACATCGGTGACTGCGCGATCAGATCCTGCTGCACGGCCCAGGTCAGCGCCGCGCCGAGGGGCCGCATCGCCGAGCGCACGGTGTTCGGTTTGTAGCGCGTGCTTAGCTTGTCGCGGGCGTTTTCGATGTCGCGCCGTCGCAGCTTGTCGATGCGCAGCGTCCCCAGAAGCGGCAGGATGCGGTTCAGTCCCGACGAGGCCGCGCGGCGATATTCCTTTTCGCTCTTTGCCCGCGGATGTGCCGCATCGAGAAACTGAGCGCATAGCTCTGCGACCGTGATCTTGCTCTTCGGTTCCGCGACACCCATTTCGCCGCGCGCGATCCCCGCTTCGATCTGCAAAAGCATGCGCCGCGCTTCGTTGTACGTCGGCTGCTTGCTCGCCTTGATGCGCCGTTTCCCGTCGGCATCGTAGTAGCGGATGTACCAGCCGATGAACTTCCCATTCTTCTCCCGCTTGATCACTTCGCCCATCGCGCGCTGCTCCCCGGCCGTAGCCATGTGGAGATCCCACCGTGATCCCGTAGGCCCATGTGGGTCCCCGTCTAGAGGTTGGGGACACGGCAGCCAAGCAGGGATCTCTCCGCGTCGGAGCATAGCAGAATCACTCTCTTTTTTGGTGATCCTGAATACATCTGCAAGATGTTTGAAGAGCGTGTGAAGGTGCAGCAGCAGCAGGGGCACGTTTTTCTTTTGGTGGATGCGCGTGACATGGGCGCGACATCGGCTGAGGCGCGCCGCTATGCTGCGCAGTTCAGGCCGGAATCGCCATTTCGCGGCGCCGTGGTCCTGTTCGGAGCCAGCTTGGTGCAGCGCACCGTGGTGAGCTTGGTCAGTGCGGCAGCGCGGCTCTTGGGTCGCGATGATCAGGACCTGCGGTCGCTATTTTTTGTGGCCGATGAAGCGGAGGCAATGGCACTGATTGAGCAGCATCGGCAGCAGCTTACCCCGACGCCGCCTGTCGATTGACACGTGCTCTGCGACGTATCCGGCGTGCTACGATCGCGACGTGGCTGAGTCTGACTGCTTGCCTTCATCGCCTGATATGGCCCCGCCGCAGCCCCACTGGAAGAGCTGCGGAACGCATCGCTTCTATACAGAGGGCGATGTCGTGCTGCTGCAGATTCGTGGGCCCGCCAGCACGCAAGAGCTGAGCACTTTGCTTTCGCCCATCTGGGACGTGCAACAAGAGCACGGCCGCAGCTTCGTCCTTGTCGATGCGCGCGAGGCCGTTCCCATCTCGGCCGAGCAGCGACGCTTTCTGGCCGACTGGTATCGCCGTCATCCAACCCAGGGACGCAGCATCATCTTTGGGGCCAACATCGTCCTGCGCGCAACGGTCGCGCTGCTGAATGCCGCAGCGCGCTTGGTATCGGGTCGCACCTTCGTGCAAGAGCTCTTTGTGGCCAGCGAAGACGACGCGTGGAGTGCTCTGCGCGAAGAGCGGCGCAAGCTCATGCAGTCTGCGGCGAATTCACCATCGCAGGACTAGCGGGCGTGGCTGCGCAGCAGCGAATCGAAGTTGCGTAGGGCCGCGGTGCGGTCGATGTGGCGGACGAATTCGCTGGGCCGCGCGTTGTCGTCCCGCACCAGCAGGCCACGGCCACGCAGCGACATGTGGTGGATCTCGATCTGCGCGGGCAGCAGGTCCAAGACGTGCAAGGCCGGTGCGAGATCCCACAGCGGAAAGCGCAGCGCACGCAGGCGCAGCGGCGATAGCAACCACCAGCGCAGCGAGTGAGCGACCAGAAAGGCCGCAAGCGGCGACGCATCAGCGATGCGCCAAAGATCCCGGCCGGACACCACGAGCTGGCCACAGGCATCAAGCGGATGGATGCACCTGCGCAGGGGTGAAGCAAAGACCTCGGCCGCGGCCTGCGGATCGATCGCCAGGTTGAATTCGTGCGGCCACAGCGGCGGAAAGCGCCCCCAGCTTTGCAGGTTCCCACCCACGGTATGCACCGTGATGCGCTGGGCCAGCCGAGGATCGCGCCGCAGCGCAGCCGCCACATTGGACAGCGGGCCCAGGGCCAAGACCTGTGTTCCGGCGGGCAGCGATGCGATGGCCGCTGCGGCCGGTGTGTCTTGTCCGGCCCGAGCCGCCCCTTGCACGACGTCTTTCTGGATGCCGGCCGCGGACAGAAGCTCGCGAGTGAAGTGGGCGGCGACGTCGGCTGCGGCATTGCCTGAAACCGTGCTGATGCCGAGCAGGCGATCGCGGGCTGCACACAGCACGGCCGCTACGGCATAGCCGTCGTCGACATCGCCGCGGCCCGCCCCCAGGGCCAGGTCGGTGTCGATCCACAGCGGTGCCTGGATGGCCCGCTTCTTCGACGAGTTCAGAGAGTCAGACTGCATGGAATCCTCATGCCGCATGCGCGAGGCAGGCATCACCTTCGCATGCTTCGGCTCGCAGTGTCGCTAGAGCGTACGCCACGCGTCCCCGTCCCAAGGGTCTTCCGATGCTGGGCAGCCCCGGCCTTCTCGTACGCAAGGGAAGCATCCGCAGGATGCGTGAAGGATTGGCACGTAGCTTGGTCCCGCGCATCGCCGTCGGAAACCGCGACAGCCTCGGTGATATAGTGAAAAGGTGCCGCAAAAGTCTTCTCCGTCTGCATCTTCGCCTGCTGGTGACAGCTCTCGCGGAGCCATCGCGTTTGACAAGACGCTGGATCGTCGCGAGCCGGCGCGCAGCGAACCCGAGGGTGCCTCGGCTGGGATGACGGATGCCGTGCAGGCTGCGACCCAGGATGCATCGCAGCCGCTGCGTCCCAAGGTACTTGCCAGCGCGCCCAAGAACGCTGCGCCCAAAGCAGACGGCCCGACGATCGATGCAGACAAGCCTGGGCAGGATCTACCATCGCCAAACGAGCCAGAAGGCGAAGACGAAACCGACTCAACCCGGTCGGTGGGAGCGGTGCGAAGCGGCGCGGCGATGTCGGCTCCGCGCTCTGCGCCCTCGGTGCCATACGTCGGTATTCCGCGCTCGCTGCAGAAGTGGGATCGCTACGAAGTGCAAGCCGTCCTGGGCGCTGGGGGCATGGGCGCGGTGTATCGCGCCCGCGATCCGCGCTTGAACCGCATGGTGGCGCTCAAGATCATCCATCCCATGCTGGGTCAGGACGACGACACGCGCGGGCAGGGCGTCGTGCGTCGCTTTCTGCGCGAAGCCCGCCTGCAAGCCTCGCTAGAGCATCCGCACATCTGCAAAGTCTATGAGATCGGTGAGCTACCGACGGCCGATGGCGATGCGTCGCATCCTTATATCTGCATGCAGCTGATCGCGGGACGACCGCTGCATCGGGCGCAAGTCGAGATGTCGCTGTTTGAAAAAGTGCGCGTCATTCAGCAAGTGGCGGAAGCGCTACACGCCGCGCACAAACAAGGCTTGATCCATCGCGACATCAAGCCCAGCAACATCATGGTCGTCTGAATCTGTCGGTTGCTTGTCCGCGCGCCGTCGAAGTGGCTGCGGACAAAATCGTGGTTCTGTGCCACCGCTTTCACGAGGGAAGCGAGGGCAGGCGAGCGCGGTGTTGTCTGCTTTGGACACGGCACGGGCTGGGCGCTCCGCGTTACACTGACGGAACGCTTCACCATGTCCAGTCTTGAGATCCTCTGCACTTTGCCCACGGTGGGGGTCGGCGTCTTGCAGTCACAAGGCGAGCTGCTGCACATCAGCTACTTTCACGGCAAGCCAACGCTGGCGGACATGGTCTTGGCAGGCGACCAGATCGACGCATACCGCCTGCGGCACGGTCGACCCATTCCAGAGCTGGTGATCTTTTCGAGCCTGGGACAGCTACCAGATGACGATGTGCGTCAGCGCTTTGCACGCAAGTCCCAGCAGCGCGAAGCCCTGACCCTGGCCACGGTGACGGTGTTCGGCGGGGACGGCTTCGCAGCCGCGGTGGCTCGCAGCATCATCACGGGGATTCACATGGCATCGCGGCGCAAGCTGCCCCTGCGTTTGGCGGCTTCCGTTCCCGAGGCGATTCGCCTGCTGCACGAAATGGGCTGGTGCCGCATCGCCGCGCCTGAGATCGAACGAGCCGTCGCTGCACTGAGCAAGTCGCCCCCCTCGTAACGGTCGGCCAGGGATGCGCTGACCAAGGGTTGAAGGCAGCACTGCCCAAGATCGCGTGCAGGCGGTGGTTCCGATCAGGCTCCCAAGTCGACTCACCGCGCTCGCGGGTCCTAACGCATTCCCGACATCGCCGCGAAGGACTGCCCCTATACGCGCAGCGCCGGGCAATTGCTTCGTTGACACCGGTACGGCACCGGGGTACGTGGCCTCGTCCGAGCGACGGATGGGTGCCACGATGCGGAATCCCTCGCGACGGGCGAACCAGCCGAACTGGGCCGCCCCGCGACGCCAGCTGGGAGCGCCGTGCCCCGCTGATGCACGGCGGCAGCGACTACAGCCCGCCCCCCAGCGACGGATGGATGGCTTAAGTGACTGGCATTGACTAGGGACCGGCGCACCGAACACCAAAGAACGATCTGCGTACCGCAACCGAGCCTTCAAACCAAGCAACGTTCGGCTGATACAGCTCCCTCGATTTCAGAAGCCGGCCCGGCATCGAACTGCCGAGCGGAGTCGGACCTAGGTCCTGGGCGCCACGCAGGCGAGGACGACCACGCGGCAGGGCCAGCAATCGGCGGGAGCGACCTGCTGGCACTCCAGGTTCTGCGGACAGCAGCCGTTGTCGTTGCAGGCTGGCGCACTCTGGCTACTGCCTGCTGGGGCCCTGGGCTCGCAGGCCGGCGCGCACTGTCCGCGATCCTGCATGACGGAGACGCAGACCTCCCTCTGAGAGAAGCACGACTTTTGGGGCCCGCAGGCTCCCAGCTGATCGGCGCCGCAGCTACACAGGCTTAAAGCGGCGGACAAGAAAAATCCTCGAAGGTACCTCATGTGCATTCTCTCGTTCACATCCTAGGGACAGCCGTTGGCGTTCGTTATCGCAGCGAAAACATTGAGGATCCGTCCCCCACCGCCGATCTGGCCGGCTAGACCGGGGACCACGGTCGCATTACAGAGGATCCGACTGATGACGGTGGCAGCATTTCCCTGAATGGGCGGGTTGGCGTTGTTGGCGATGACCAGGCCGATGGCGCCTGTCACCATCGGGGTCGCGTAGTCAGTATGGACCGACCGGCTCGCGGTCGCAGCGGAGTAGGTTACGTTGCGCGCCGTCGAGCCAACCCAACGCAGAGCTACAGGCGACAGGAGCCGGTCGGTGAAGAACGCTATCCACTCTGTCGGTTTGGATGTCCACAAGGAAACGATTGCCGTCGCGCTGTGCGACGAGATGGGGCGAGTGACGTCGCTGGGAACGATTCCCAATCGCCCCGATGCGATCGCTCGGCTGATGCGCAAGCTGTCGTCGCGAGCGACGCTTTCGGTCTGCTACGAAGCGGGCGCGTGCGGGTACGTGCTGTGTCGCCAGCTCACGGTGCTGGGAATCGAGTGTGTCGTGGTCGCTCCGACGCTGATTCCGGTCAAGGCGGGGGATCGCGTCAAGACAGACCGGCGGGATGCGGTGAAGCTTGCGCGCTATCTGCGAGCGGGTGAGCTGACGGCAGTATGGGTGCCCGACGAGGCGCATGAAGCGCTGCGCGATCTGGTACGTCTGCGCGAGGCCGCGAAGGCCGATCAGAAGCGCGCTCGCAATCAGCTTGGCAAGTTTCTGCTGCGTCATGGCTGGCACGCTCCCGACGGGGTCAAGGCGTGGGGCGCGGCGCATCGGAAGTGGTTGCAGAGCATCTGGA
>JAEUJZ010000090.1 GCA_016794505.1 Myxococcales bacterium | reverse complement strand
TCTACGGTCGGATCGAGGGCACCGCGTGGCTGCTGCTGAGCCCCGATGCCCCCGCGATCGCGCCGAAAAAGGGACAGAGCGCAGCCGAAGCCCTCGACGCAGTGGCGTCTGTGCCGGTCATGGATGCGGCAGAGCGAGCGGGGGCAGGGGCGGCCTAGCGGCAGGGTTTCAGACGGGGAATGCGCGTCGGGCGGGGGGCGAGTGAGGCGGGGCCGTGGGCTACTGGGCGCGCACCGCAGCGAGTGCGGCTCGTTGAGACTTGGCCGGATGACAGCGCCACGTCAGCCGCCCGTCTCGCACAGCCCACTCGATGACGGCGAGCAAGCCGTTATGCCTGATTGACAGGCGAATCGGACAGCAAGCCTTTAGCTGAATCTAAATAGGAAAATAGTTTCTCAACTACATTGTGCGATTGTTGGGGGCAGGTGGCGGGATTCACAACACGAATGGATCTTCCATTCGGTTTTGGCGGCTCTCTCCGTCGAGAAACCCGCAAAATGTCATTCTCTGTGCAATTCGGGAGGCCCATTCGGGGCCCATTCCGCGGTCATTCCAGCCCCATTCCGGGGTCATTCGCGGCCATTCGGCGGTCATTCAGGGGCCATTCGAGGTTCATTCGGCGGTCATTCCCTGCCCATTCAGGCCGGTGGGGCGGTGTGTGCCGCGTGTGCTCGCCAACCCTTTGAGATGTGGCGCCCGGCTGCTCAACCTTTGCACCCTGCGCGGCCAACTGCGCAGGGGGACTCTGCCGGGGCGATCTGCGGACCGCTATCGTTCCGAGCGCCCTTCGGTCCGAGCGGCGGCCTCAGCCTTGGCGAAGTCGAGCCGCACGCCGAGCCCGGTCCCATTCGTGAACTCGATCCCGCGTCGCTCCAACTCGGCTTGGATCTTCTCGATACTGCCGCGCATGGGCTCAGCCATGCCCGCCTCGAAACGGGCGAGCGTGATTCGGGCGATACCTGCTGCCTCAGCCAACTCTGCCTGCGACAACCCGAGTAGCTCACGGGCCGCAGCAACCTGTTTGCCTCTCAGTTGCATGATCGAAGTTGACTTTTTGATGAGTTTGCTAGGAAAGTCCTAGATACCGTTTGTATCTACCTGGGTGACTAGCTGGTCGCCCTAAATCCGCGGGACCATCGCACACCCTTTTCTGTGATGTCTACAAAGAGGGACGAGACGGGTCTGCGCGCAAGGAGCCCCATGGATGCCCCGGATCTGTCTGCCCGCATCTCTCAGTTGGAAACGCAGCTTGCCGAGCTTGCCGTCGAGCGTGGCCACGATCGGCAGGCGCTTGAACGGCTGCGGCAAGCGCTCGACTTCGACGCGGTGACCGGAGCGCACAGTCGTCTGTATTTCGATTCGCAGCTTGCGCAGGCCCTGCAACGGCTGCGACGCGATGCGCATGATGGGCGGGCGTCGTCGGTTGTGCTTGCGCTCGTCGACGTTGATCACTTGAAGCGCATCAATGACGGCGTCGGGCATCTGGCGGGCGACTCTGCCCTGCGCGAAGTGGCGACGATCTGTGGGCAGGTTCTGCGACGGCAAACGGACATCGTCGCGCGATACGGAGGCGACGAGTTCGCGCTGCTGCTGCCGCAGACCACGCTGCCCACCGCCGCACAGCTTGCCGAGAAAATCCGCGCCGATGTGTCGACGGTGCAGGTCAAGGGCGTGGCGCTCAGCGTCTCGATCGGACTTGCCGCCGCACCGACGCATGGCCTGACCGCTCGCGCGCTGCTCGATGCCGCCGACCGCGCGCTGTACCGCGCCAAACAGACCCGCAACGCCGTCGCCCGAGCCGACTGAGGACACGCATGGACACCCCCAAGTCATACCTGGAAGCCGTCGCCACCATCACCCACAACGGCAAACGCTACCCGCACCGCGTCGGCGCGGCGTTCCTGAACAGCGACGGGACGATCGGCGTCGTTTTGAACTCGCTGCCTCTCGACGGCCGCTTTGTGCTGCGCCCCGTCCGTCCGAAGTCGCCGAGCACACCGGGCGACGATTCCGCAGAATAGCCGTCGACTCCCGCCCCGATTGCCCGATAGATTCCAGCCCTCACAGCGACACAAGACCCCATCCCGCAATCCTCTCACCCCCGCCGGCTACGTCATGCGATCGGCGTGCGCAGCGCATGCGAGAGGCACTGCCAAGGGCAGCCGATCCGGCCACATTTCCGGCCCTCCTGACAACACCTCGCACCCCAAAATCAGGCCCCCTGACAACTCCTGTCACCGACGGAGAGTGCATTTTGTTCTTGCAGGGGACCACTTCGACCAGCTCGGATAGCGGGGGAATCTGATCGCCGCACCAGACAATGAGCGGGCACTCTGCACTCTGTGCCCGCTGCTGCAGAGCCCGCAGCTCGGGCTCGGGCAGGTGAAGATCGACGACCAAGAGGGCGCGCTTGGGCAGAGCGGTGCGTGCGACTTTCCGCACGCGCGAGCCCAGCACCCGCCGCAGCGCCAAGGCCAGCGCATCGTTTTCGATGACCGCGACATCGCCGCTGGTCTCGCCGCGCTCTGGCTCGGCCACGATCTGCGTCACTGACCAGTCCAGATCGAGGATGTGTCCGCCGCTTTCGGGATGGCGCAGGCAGAGCCATGACTGAATGCTCGGCAGCTCAGCAGGGTCCCGCTCTCGCTGTGCCCGTCGCCGCAAGCGCAGACGCCACGGGCGGTGGATCAGATCCCGGTCCTCTTCAAATAGCGACCAGAACGGCTTGGCGCCGTCCAGTCGACGGGGCTCGAAAAAGGGCCGCTGCGGACGTGGCTGCCCATCGGGGATCAGCTGAACCGTCCAGCCCCCCGGCTGATGGTGGAAGATGATATCCAGGATGGGTACTAGGGACATCGTGGCGATGCTACTCTAACTACGTACCATCCATCGCAGTTCCTGACAGTCATGCCTCCGATGCCCAAACCCTGGCGGCTACATATCGTTTTTGCTCCACCCGATCGCATCTTCGCGCAGGCGCTGCGCGGTCACCTAAAGACACTGGTGCAGCAACAGCTCATCGACGTGACGGACTCCGAGATTGTGCCTCTGGGCCAAGCCCTAGGTGAGGTGCTGGCCGCACGAGTTTGGGAGGCCGCGGTTGTCATCATGCTAGTGAGCGTCCATTTGCTGGATACTTCGTTTTGGGAGACTGATCTGCAGCCACTGCTCAAGCGCGGACAGAAAGAGCAAGTCCATGTAGTGCCGGTCCTCCTGCGTCCGGTCCATCTTGTGGGGTCACCGCTTGATGGTATTGCCGTGTGGCCACCCAACGGTCTTCCCGTCGAAGCATGGGTCAGCCAAGATGCGGCGTGGAGCGAGCTGGTGGGAATTCTGCAGACTCGCTTGCCGCCGCCTCAGGCATCCGGTTTCGATGCTTCAGGAGCGGGAACAGAGCTATCGCTGGCTGATTACGATGTCGGCACTGAAGCATTCAAGGCGCAGCCAGGGGCAGCTAGCAACCGCCTGAGCCCTTTTCCAATTCGGAACTTGGATGCAGGGCAGAGGCACCAGCTCTGGCGAACGCTGAGCCTTTTGATTTCCGATGCCGCCTTCGTTCATAAGCTAGCGCTGAAGCTGAACCAGGGTCCACTGCCGGCCAATGAACCCACAGATGTGCTTTGGCAAGAGCTGCTCCGCCGGATGCACAACGAAAACCACGACATAGCGCCACTCCTGAACATTGCTCATCGGCTGGCACCCGGTGAACCGTTGTGGACCCAGTTGGCACGCAGCGGCGTACGGAACGAGGGGTGACTCGTACCGCTGGTTTGGCGGGCGGCTGTCCACGCATGCGCAGACGCGCAACCGCCCCAATGTGTCCCTTGAAATGAGAGAGCTTCGGACGCACTGAAGGTGCCCAAGGCGAGAAGCGCAGCCAACCGATCCAAGCGTCGACGGAAGGGATCCCCTATACAAAATGTGCCAGCTCGCGCGTTTTCGTGCGAAATCGGCGCGGACGCCTTCCCCCGCCAGCCCACCCATCTCGCATCAATGCGGGGCGGCGGTCCTTAGGAAACGGCGTGCGAAATCCATGGCTGCGCCCGCTTCGTCGGGCGAAAAGGCTTGGCGTCCGGCCAGACGACCGAGGAATTCACGACAGGGTTCAAGGTCAACCAGGGCTCGATGCCGCGATGGGTTGCCTTCTGCCTGAGCCTGTTCCATGCGGTTCAAGCAACGCTTCACCAAGGCCGGATGCACGGCGGGTCCCCAGCCTGCATCCTGGCCGAACCCCGCCAAGCGTGAAAAGGCGACCTCTGCTGCTTCGCCGCTCTCTTCAAGCAAGTCAAACAGCAGGTCGCGCAGCCAAGGCTGTCGGCTCTTGCTGAAGAACACCGCATTGGAAAAATCGATCAGTTCGTGTGCCCGCGGCGTCTTTAACGAATGCCGGATGACCTGAGCCGTATCGGACTCCGCACTTTGGGCCAAGATGCCGTACAGGGCGGTGTAGTCCGACAGCGGCAGGCGTTCTTTTTCGCGCAGGAGTGCGCTGTGGATAGGGCAATCGTTTGGCGTTGCCGTCGTCGGAGTCACTGGCGGTGTTCTCTATATGGCGTCGCGTTCGTCAAGTGCGCTTGACGAAGCCCGGCGCACCTATCGCCGACTCTCGCCGCGTGAACGCTTTATCGGGATGCTCTACCTTGATGGCGCGCTCTCCGACTCGCCGGCCCCCAAGAACAAGGGCCCCGAAGCCGGATCGAGCCTTGCGATCCTCGCCATGAACCTCCTTTCGGAGGTCAGCCCCGCGGACCGAGCCGCATTTGCGATCGAGCAGCTTGGCGGCCCGGCCGGAGTCGTCGCCGAAGAAAAAGCCTTCACCGCCGACGAGGTCCGCCTGATGCGCGCCGCCCTCGACACCGCCGGCAAGCCCTACGCCAGCCCCGACGCCGCAGCCCTCATCAAAGCCACCAACCCCGCACTCACCGCCCGCCTGGGCATATAGCCCAGTACGCACTACGAAGCGCCGCTGCTACGTTGACTGACCGCAGTATCGGTCTGTTGTTTCAGGCGATCGTGGTCGTGATGTAGCGTTGCTGCGAGTAGCCAGACACGATTTCTTTTCGCGCAGTGCGCCGCAATCACCCGCATGGCCCCGCTGCCCGGCCACCGTGGTGGGGACGCCGACTATCGCGTGGCGGTGCGTGGCGGGCGTCCGGTGATTGTCTGGCAGGAGTCTATCGACGACGCGCGGGCTGGCGATTCCGTCGTTGTGCAGGACTTCGACAAGCAAGGCCGCGCCTTTCCCAGCGCGGACGCGATGATGACCAAGGTGCGCTTGCTGCTGGTTGCCATCCCACCCTGCGTGCGAACGGGGCGGAGATTCTTGCGTTCGTCGTCTCACATCCGGCCTATGATTAAGAATCCGGCTTGGGATTCCACACGGGGGATGGATCTGGCGGCGCGGCTTGGGCCGTGCGCTGGGGAGCCGGGCCGCGGAACGAGCGCAGTCTTTTCTTGATCGAAGGCCAACATGACCGCGACGCTTGATGTTGTCTATCAGAGTGCAAGCTGCAGCATCGCTACGCTTGGCAGCGTGGTCTTGGTGCTGTGGCGAGCGAACATGGATGCGGAGGGCGCTCGACAGCAGGAACAGGTCCTGGTCCGTCATGCCAGAGGACGCAGCGTCGTCGGCTTGCTGCCGTACATTGAAAAAGGAGTCAAGCCGCCATCCGCCGAGGTGCGTACGCTGCTAAACGCCACGATGAACAAGCTGTCTCCCATGTTGGTGGGGGTCGCCGTGACCACCGAAGACGATGGGTTTCACGCGGCCATCGTGCGCAGTGTGGCGATCGCGGTCAGCAACCTGTCGCGAACCAAGGCACCCAGTCGGTCGTTTGGCAACGTTGTGGAAGCTGCGCAGTGGCTTCGCGAGCGCATGGGGGCATCGGTCGAAGGCGAGCCCCCGGTCGCAGCGTTCGCACAGGCCGTGGAGCAGCTTCGACGTCTGCGCGCGTAAGCTGTCCACAGCGCAGCTTCGGTTCAGCCCGCCCGCTGACCGAACAGCCCGAGGCCTGCTTCGAGCCGAGTCGAGCCCGCCAAGGACCCGGATGGCTCAGGCGGTCGCGAAGGCGTATGGGCGCATGATTTGGGGATGTGCGCGCCCGGTCGCCCGATCCATCCTGTTCGCGATCGTCGCTGCGGGTTCCGCTTCCGCGCTTGCCGCCGACCATGTCAGCGCCCCAAAGACGCGCCGGCCGCGACCCCGAAGCCAAAATGCGGACGTCGTATCGTCAAGGCAGCAACGCAGGCGATTCCGTCGGCAGTTTTCAAGCGGGGGCGACGGCGCCACCCAAGACACCGTTTTCAGCGGCTCTCTCGACGAGCTCGGACTTTGTCTACCAAGGCAGTGGCAGCCGCTATTACGTGGCCGGCGAACCAAAAAATACGAACGTCTTTATGGCAGGCGGCGACAAGGAAACGCGACCGCTGAACGTCGCAGTTCACTACGTCATCAAGCACTGATCAACCTGCTCGCCCCTCACATCCGCTGCAGCAGAACCAGCCCGTGATCTGGGCGCTCTCCCAGGCCGTAGGGCCAGCTTTGGAGCGTGCGCCAGCCGAGCGGCTCTAGCGCGGTGGCGAGCTGTGCGGGGTCGTAGCTCTTGCCGCGAATCACAGTGTACGTGCGGCGCTCGCCACGGCCAGGGCGCATCGTGACATCGGCGAGCAGGTTGATTTCGTAGCTGCCTGGCACCAGGCCGCGCGGCAAGAGCTCGGCACGGAAAGTGATCGCTTGATAGCCCTCGCAATAGCGGCGGATCGGCCCGCTGAGCCACTCGTGACACGATGGCGGTGGTCCCTGGGTCACAACTGGCTCTGCAGCGGTGATGGCCGCGACGTCGCCGGCCGGCGCGCGTGCGAGCCGCACATCCAGCGCCAATAGATCGCCCGCGTTCGCGACGTCGCCGAGCTGGCGCAAAAAGGCGGGCCCGTCTGTCAGGTTTTGCCAGGTGCAGCCGAGCATCGTGTAAAGCCGCTCGCGCGGGCTGCACGCGGGGCGATACGACAGCACGGGGATCCGTCGAAGATCCAAAAAGTTTCCCACCAGCGCAAAGCACGCGACGCCACGGGGCTCGACCGCATCGGCCGCGTGGCGATACGCGGCATGGACCAGCGGCGGGCTGATGTCGAGCAGGCACAGACGCAGATCAACGACCTGCCGCCGATCGCACAGGTACTGGACCAAGCGCGTCTCGCTCTTGCCATCGCCTGCCCCGAGCGCATGCACGTCGAGACCTTTGCTGCCAACGCAGCCCGAGACCACGCGCGCAAGCTCTGCCAGGGGCATCGAATCGCGAAACGCCTGCGCATACGGCCCGGAGCTCGACAGCGCGAGCCAGTCCGCAGCGCTGGCCGCATCCAAGTAAAGCCAGGTCTGCTCAACGTGCGCCCCGTGCCGTGTTCCAAGTTGCGGATCGTTCGCACGTCGACCCCGGCATGATCGGCGAGATCTTGCTGCGAGAGTCGCGCCGCTTCCCGAGCCGTCTTCAACTCTGAAGCAAAGTCCGTCACCGCGCGATCAACTCCGCCGCCGCAGCGTCGCCTGCGCGGTGCGTTCGCGTGCCGAAGATCACGCTGATGGCGTCCGTGTCCTCATCGGTCACCAAGACGACGGCGGTGCGTCGCTTGCCCAAGTACTCGACGCGGATCACGTCCCGCGCAGCGATGCGCTTACTCGTTGACATCGGATGCCGCACCGAAGGGACAGCGGATGGCCTGCTGGCTGGCACGCATCTGCAGGAACGAAAGCCGCATCCCCCACTGCGCTTCTCGATGATCCTGCGCGTACTGCGCAAGCGGCAGCCTCTTCTTGGTCGGCACCATGTCCGAAAGCGGACTTCCCGGCATCGAAGCGATGTAGCGAACGAACAGCTCCGCCCCGCTGATGATGCGTTCTGCCAGCAGCAGGCCAAGCCAGTCCGCCACGCGGTGACGCTGCAGGATGCAGTACCCGCCCACCACTGCGCACAACGCGCCATAGGTCCAGTGCAGCGCCATCTCGCGCTCTGGAATCGATATTGTCTCGTCGGTGATAAACCAATCCAAGGGCCGCGGCGCGGCGACCTGCGCACGTACCTCGGGCGTGATCTCGTCAACGACCGCTTCCACCGAGCGGATCTGCCCGATCTAGTGGGCGCGATGCGCCGCGAGATGTTCCGCGGCTGCGGTGCTCAGGTACTGCGCGACCTCTGGGCGTAGCTGCGCAGTTCCCGCGACCGTCGGCAGCGGAGCGCTCAGCCCGACATCCGAGAGCAGCGCGTACGTTTCTGCCACCAGCGGATCGCTCAGCATTTCATCCAACGCTGCCTCGAATGCCACCGGAGTGTCGACAGCGAGCAAGCGCCCCGCGATGAGCGGCATGATCTGCGCGTACATCGCATCGATCGAGTCGTGATCAGTCGCTGCTTCTTGCTGCAGCGCAGGGAACGACAGCACCAACGGAAGCTCTGTCTTCACGCTAAAGAGAATCGTCGACAACGTCATACGCGATTTCATAGCACACTCCACCCAGCCCCCAGCCCATTGCAGATTGGATCGTAACCAATCCACCGTGGTCCCTGGCCTCGGAGTTTGCACGTTCGGCACGGCGGGTGGGCGCGAACGTTGCGCTGCTCCTGCGGCTGTCGTTTCTGGAAGGAACCAGAAAGCGGACTTGGCTGCGCATCGATCCACCCAAGCTTGTGATTGTGCTTCCGCGGATCTCGTTCACCGGGGACGGCCGACACGATCTAGTGGTTCCAGCCTGGTTCTTGTGGGGCGAAGACGTGACACAGCGAGGCATTCGCGTTCTGACGCCGGAAGACCTGCGGAACTGTTGAAGGGGCCCGAGCAGCCGGTCCCAGCGGAAGGGTTGGCGGCGCTTGTCGAGGAGCAGGAGCTGGCTCCCGATGTGCTGCAGAAGGCCCTAGCCCACGCGCTGTCCTGCGAAGCTGCGGGGGCTCGGAAGGTGCAGCAGTACGTCCTTTCTGCCGCCCGTGATGCAGACAAGATGTGGAATGTCTTTGAGGTGGGCGCGACGGGCTCGGTACTGCTGTGTGTGGTGCGGTGGACGGCCTGGCAGGGCCCGATGGCCTACTCGCTTGTGGAGTTGGAGCGGACTTTTCTGCGCGTGCGGTGGCACGAGTTTGCGACGCTGCGGGAAGCCCTGGAGGCGTTCGGCCAGCGAATGGGAAGCCGTTGCGAGAGCAGGTCGGATGAGACCATGCCGCTGCTGCTCCCCGTGCAGGTTCGTGACGCGACGCAGGTGCCGTGTGTCGCATCCGCGAGGGAGTCGGTGCGCAGACCGCGCAAGCGCGCAGTCACAGTCGAGCTGCCTTCTGGAGTCAGAGTTCGGATTCCCAACGGGGCCGAGCCGGAGCTTGTACACGCGGTGCTGGAAACGACGCTGGGGGTGCGGTCATGATGACGCTGCCGCCGTCTGTGCAGCTGTACGTGGCAACGCAGCCGGTCGACGCGCGCAAGAGCTTTTCGGGGCTGAGCCTGTATGTGCAGTCCGTGATGGGACGGTCGCCGCTATGCGGACACCTCTTCATCTTTTTCAACCGGCGGCGTGACCAGGTACGCATCCTGTACTGGGATCGCAACGGCTACGCGATCTGGAAAAAACGGCTGGAGCAAGGACGCTTCGCCCTGACCCCCAAGCCCCTTTCGGGGGGCGGCTCGGCGACGGTGGAAGCAGCCGAGCTGGCGCTCATCCTGGAGGGGATCACACTTTCCGGAGCGCGCAGACGTCCGCGCTGGGAGCCTCTGTCCTGCTGACTACCCGCTCTTCTTTGGCCTGACATCTTTCTGCACGAAACGACTTGCGGCGGAAAAAAAAGGAATGGTCTATAGCGGTCGTGTCTCGGTCGCTGCGTCCCCTTCCTTCGCGCAAAGCACAGCTCGATGTGCCGAAGCTGCGGGCCCATTGTGCAGAGCGGGTCGCCGCGGGCGAAGCGGCGCAGACCGTGGACATGCTGCTCGATCTCATCGAGGCCATGGCAGAGCGGATGACGCGCCTGGAGCAGCAGGTAGACCGCCTGCTCCATGAGCGCTACGCACGGAAGAGCGAGCGCATTTCCTCTGCGCAACTCTCGCTCGCTCTGTCCGCTGCGGCGCCGCCACTTTTGCTGGCGGACTCCCAAGACGCCACCGTCCCTGATTCCGCACTCCCTGCACTGCTACCAGCAAGCCGGCCTGCGCGCACGCGCCCCGAGCGCAAGCTGAAAAGTGGCCACCTCCCAGCCCACCTTCCGCGCACGCACACCGTCCGTCAACCTTCCGAACCGGAGCTGTGCTGCGCCACGTGTGGCAGCCGCAAGAAATTCATCGGTAGCGAGAGCAGCGAACTCCTCGACTGGGCACCCGGCGGGTTTCATGTCGAGCAGATCGAGCGGCACAAGTACGCCTGTGCCACGTGTGAATCCGGAGTCGTCATCGGCCCCGCCCCCGTGCGTGTCCTCGACGGCGCGCTGCCCGGTCCTGGACTGCTTTCGGAGGTCCTGGTCCGCAAGGGAAACGATCACTGTCCTCTCGAACGCCAGAGCCGCATCTTTACCCAACGGTTCGGCGTACCGCTTTCCCCCTCGACGCTGGGAACGTGGTTTGCGCGCAGCCTCGACCTCCTTTGTCCCATCGCTAAGCGCATCGGCGAGCACGCTCTGTCCCGCTCGCATCTGAGCGTAGATGATACCGGAGTCCAAGTCCTTGACCGGAAGGACTCCCGTGGCATCAAGCGCGGCCACTTGTGGCCCGTCCGAAGCGATTCCGAAGTCTTTTTCATCTATACCCCTTCGTGGCAGGCTGCGCCGATTCAGGAGGTCCTCAAAGACTTCCACGGAACGCTGCAGACCGACGGATTCTCCGGACTCGACGCGCTGTATCGACGACCCGGCGCTCCAATCCGCGCCGGATGCCTGGCACATCTGCGCCGCAAATTCGTCTTGGCCTTTGAGCAGGGAGACCTCCGCGCGGCGCACCCGCTGGCGCTGCTCCAGAAGCTCTACGCCGTCGAGAAAAAGGCCGGCGAGGACGCGCTCGATGCCGCTGCACGGAAGCGTCTTCGCGACGAACTCTCTCGCCCGCTGATGACCGCTCTGCGCGTGCAGGTCGACCTGCTTGCCTATCAGGCCCCTCCCAAAACGCCGCTCGGTCGCGCCATCACCTACGCGCTGCGGCAGTGGGACACCCTGACGGTCTTTCTCGATGACGGAGCCCTGCGTCCAGACAACAACGCCACCGAAAACACCCTGCGCCCGCTGGCTCTGGGCCGCAAAAAACTGGCTCTTCGCCGGCAATGACGAAGCGGCCAAGCGTCTGGCGATTCTCTACACACTCCTTGGCAGCTGCCACATCGCCGGCATCGCCGACCCCTGGGCCTACCTCCGCGGTCGGCGAGGACGATTCCCGACGGGATTCCGTTTTGCTTGGCGCGCGTGAGCATCGAAAGCGCGAGGTCCGGTTTGCTGCGAAATGTCACCGACGGTGGGACATGGGCCTGCTTGCGTACGACTTCGGAATCCGTCCACTTCTGCGGCAGGTACGGCTGCGCGTCGATGGGAAGGTGCGCTCGCTCCGTCGCTGCGGTCAGCGAGACGATGACCTGACAGTTGGCGACCTTGCCCAGCGCACCGCAGTACTGACGCTGCACACCAACGGAATGCGAACCCGACTTGGGAAACGAAGTGTCATCGACGATCAGCGACTGAAGTGGCACGCCCTGGGTCAGGTCGGCCAAGGCGAAACGGACCGCCGTGCGGCGCACCTCGTCGTCGGGCCACGGCGCAGCGCCCAGAAATGCAGCAGGCGCTGGTGGACGGTGTCGGCCTCGTTGGGTTCGCTAGCGAAGAGCGTCGAAATCGACTCGACACTCTTGCGTCGCAGCTCGGACAGCAGGCCCAGCACGTACATCGCGAAGCTGGCTCGCTGGCGACTGTCCCAAAGATGCTGGCCCAGCGCAGT
>JAEUJZ010000075.1 GCA_016794505.1 Myxococcales bacterium | reverse complement strand
GCTACTAACCCCTCCGCTTCCCCCCACCCACCCCCCCCTGTCCCCCCATGCCCCCCGCGCATCCCCCCAACCACCCCCCCCAGTAAGCCCAGCACCCCCCGGCCGAACCACCCACCCCGCCCCCCGTACGCACGTCACCCCCGCGATCCCCGCCACCCCCCGCCCGCGCTCCCCACTGCACCCCCGCGACCCCCGCAACCCCCCGCCCGCTGTACGCACTGCACCCCCGCGATCCCCGCAACCCGCCGCCCGCTGTACGCACTGCACCCCCGGCCCGTCCACCCCCCACCGCCCGCTGTACGCACTGCACCCCCTCGCCTTCCGCCCTCCACCGCCCGCTGTACGCACTGCACCCCCGGCCCTTCCGCCCTCCACCGCCCGCTGTACGCACTGCACCCCCGGCCCTTCCACCCTCCACCGCCCGCTGTACGCACTGCACCCCCGGCCCTTCCGCCCTCCACCGTCCGCTGTACGCACTGCACCCCCGCGGACAGAGGTTGGGGCCGCAGCACGTCTTTTTTCGAGACGTGTCCCGGCTCGAAAAAAGGCGTGCGTCCGCGGGGGCCCCAACCGTGCAGCGCACCTCAGCAAGTCCCCCTCACAGCCCCCCCTCAGCAAGTCCCCCTCACAGCCCATTCTTTCCCCCTCACAATCCCCCCCCCCAACCGACGGAGCCCCCGCACTTGCCCCCGTGATATGATGCCTCTCAATGTCCACAGGTCTGCGCTTCTCCTCCCTGGTCTGGGTTGTGGGCGAAAACCACAACATCCGCGAGGTGCTAGAGCTGAGCTCGCACCGCCGCCTGCGCGAGCAGGGAGGGTTTTTGTCGAACTACTCAGCAATCACCCACCCCTCGGGTCCCAACTATCGAGCCATGGCCGCCGGCCGATACTGGACGCAAGACGAGCGCATGGATCAGCAGAAGCCCACGTTCGCCTCGCAAGCCCGGCTTCCCGTCACCGTGTGGAAGTTCCGCGGCTGGCCCGCCCGCAAGCACAACCCATTTTACGATCTAAAGACCCCCTACACCCCGGCTGAAGAGCTCGATCTAGAGACCCTGCCGCCGCGCTGCGTGCTGTACGTCGGGCTCGATGACGAAAACAACGGCCACGATGGCAGCCTGGATGTGGCGGATGCCAACTTCAACGCGCTGCTCGATCAGCTGGAAGCGTCGACCTGGTTTAACACCCCCGTCGACGGCCTCTACCCCGCGCTGTTTCTGACGTGGGACGAAGCATACCGGGCCAGAACCAATCAGGTGTTTGCTGCGTTCCTGGGACGTGGGGTGAAGCCGGGATCGGAAGCCGTCCAGGAGCTCAATCACTTCAGCTTCTGCCGCCTGTGCTGCGAGAACTTCGGAGTCTCGCCGCTGGCTCATGCCGCGCAGGCCGAGAGCATTGTGGGCATCTGGGTGGAGCCTCCGCCCGAGCCTCCGCCTCCCCTGTACGTCTTGTAAACGAACCGTCGGTGCAACGCGACGCAAAGAAGCCAAGCAAGGAACACGACGATGGCGAAGGAATCGAAGGAAGCACAGGCGAGCGGAAAGGACAGCAGACCCGCAAGCACCAAGGTGCGCTGGGCATGGCTGGCCCTGGGTCTGCTCGGCCTCTTGGTGCCGCTTAGCTGGCTCGTTCTGTCCAGGGGCGCCGCGCCACGTGCCGCCATGCCCGAGGCACCGAGCCCGATGGCGCAGGCCGGCCGAACGAATGTGCGCCTCGATCAGCTCGCAGAGACTGGCGCCCGCTTCGCCGAGGAAAAGCGCGACGACCCAAGCCCCGGCCGCATCGCCCGCGCAGAGTCCGGGGAAAACGAGGATGCCCCGGCAAACGATCGCAGCAAGTCCGAGGCCCGCAAGCCAGCCCCCGAAGAGCCGCAGCCGGCCACGCGCATGGATCGCAGCGATGCCCCGAAAGGCGAGCCCGTACGCCGCGCCAAGATCGGGGCCAAAAAGCCGCTGTCCGCGCCTGCGTATCGGCCCGATCCCACGGCGCCCCCCCCCGCGGCCGAGCGTCGGCCTGTCAGTACGCCCCTTCCCCCCCCTCCCGCCAAACCGAGCGCAGCCCCGGCCCCGCCTGCTCCGCCTCCTCCGGCCGCACCGACGATGTCGCCGGGTGGCGGCGCCTCGCCCCCCGTCGCACCAGGCCCCATGGGGCCGGCCACCGTCGATGCCAAGCCCAGGCCCCCCAGCCCGCCGAAGCCGCCCCGCGTCGCTGTCAAGACGACCCGGCCCCCGGCAGCTCGTCCAGCCCGCTCCGGCGAGCGCCAGCGCACCCTCTCGGTGGACCAGGACGACACCGCCCGCTCTGCTCCTGAAGTGGAGCGCGAAAAGAAGTCGGTCGGCGCCAGCCACGACGCGAACCGCCGCGAGGGCATCGGCCTAGGCAACATCGGAACCCTCGGGCATGGCGCGGGCGTCGCCAACGGCAACGGCAGTGCTCCGCGAGCCGCCGAGCGCGGCTCAAGCGACAAGCGCGAGGTCCCGCGCAAGAAGTCGGCGAGCAAGTCGGCCAAGGGCAAGAAGTCGAGCCCAGCCAAGACGCACGAGAGCCAGGATCCATCGAGCGATGCCGAGGGCGCGGCCCCAGACGCCGAAGATGCCGAGGTGGCGAGCCTGAAGCCAGGCTGGTTTGGCACCAAGATCCCAAGCCCGATGAACCTGGGGCAGGCCACCAATGTCTACGTGACGGTGACGCGCGAAGAAAACAAGGCCAAAGGCCGCGCCAAGCTGGAAGCGACCCCGCCGACCGCGACGCCGGCCCAGATTCAGGAAGACGAGATCCTGGTGGGCAAGTTCCTGCGGGTCGAGCTCCGCGCGCTGCAGAGCGAGTTCGAGATTCAGGCGATTAGCTCGTCGGAACAGCGACTGATTCCGGGCAAAGTGACGACCTGGCAGTGGAAGGTCGTGCCGCTTCAGGTGGGTCCGCGTGAGCTGTCGGTCGTCGTCACGAACCTGACCGATGTCCGCGGCCAGCCGATCGATCTGACCGTGCATGCCGTGACCGTCGAGGTGCAGGCGGACACCATGCACAAGCTGAAGTCGGTGGGCAGCCTGATTTCGAGCGCCCTGGGTGGCCTGATGAGCCTGTTTGGCATGTACAAGGGCGTGCTCGCTCCGCTTCTGGCCCGTCGCCGCGACAAAGACGGCGACAAGGACAAAGACAAAAACAAAAACAAGGACAAGGGCGCAGATGGCGACAAGGGCGGCACGGACGGCGACGGCAAGCCCGCCGCAAGCGCCGCGGCCAACGGTCCGCCGGCAGCGAGCGACGGCGAAAAACCAGCGGCCGGTAGTCCCGCCGGCCCGGCGCAGTCCTGACGCGGCCTTCCCCGCAGCAGCCCGCCTGCCTGCCTCTCCTCGCACCCGAGTCGCATACGAGTCGCACATGGCAGCCGGTGACTAGGCTATTCTGGAGCCCTACGCCGGGCACCCCATCTCATTCGTCCCGTCTTTGTGTGATGCCGATGGGCCGGAAGGGTCCAAGGACAAGGAGCTCCGCTGGTGAGTCGTCTGCAATCGATCAGGACTGCGTTTGGTAAGGTCTTTGGCTTTCTTCTCAAGGTACTGCGCGCGATCTTCGGGTCGCTTCAGTACCAGCCGCCGGGGTGGCTGCGCTTCATCGGCGCAAAGATCGCGGCGGCCGGTCGCTTTCTGATCGGCCATCCGAAGCACGTCTTTGCATCGCTTTCGGTGCTGGCCGTGCTGTCGTTTGCCGGCTTTCGTGCCTACAAGTGGTACGAGTCGCGGCCTAAGCCCGTCGAGATGTCGGTGCGTATCGAGGCTCCCGATGCGACGCGCATCGAAGAGAACGCCAAGCCCGACGTGCTGCGCATTCACTTTGGCGCGTCGGCGGCGCCCATCGACAAGGTGAAGAAGCCGATCAGCGTCGGCATCAAGCTAGAGCCCGCGGTGCCAGGCGCCTGGGAATGGACGACCGACAGCGTGCTGACGTTTACGCCCAAGCAAGACTGGCCCGTCGGGGAAGACTTCGTCGTGACGCTGGCCAAGACCGGCCTTGTGCGCGAGGGCGTACACATCAAAGAACACGAGCTGAAGTTCCAAAGCGCAGTCTTTTCGGCGCAGATCAGCCACACCGAGTTCCACCAAGACCCGCAGGACCAAAACCTGAAGAAGGTCGTGGCGACGGTGAAGTTTTCGCATCCGGTGGTGGCGGACGAGTTTGAAAAGCACCTAGCCCTGGATCTGATCAGCAAGAAGGAAGGCAAAGAGCAGTCGAAGCCGTATCGCTTCCAGGTCAGCTACGACAAGCTGCGGGCGCATGCCTTTGTTCACTCGGACCCGCTGCAGATTCCCGAGCGCGAGTCGCAGATGGTGGTGCGGGTCGGCGCCGGTCTGCGCGCGGCGCGCGGTGGCAAGGGGATCAAGGAAGAGGTGCGCGCGGCCGTGACGGTGCCGGGTCTTTATGACTTCCTGCGCATCAAAGAGTCGAACCTGACGCTGGTCAACAACGCCCAATACGAGCCTGAGCAAGTGCTGTTGGTCGACGCCAACACCGGCATCAGCGAGAGCGAGATGCGGCGCTCGATTCAGGCCTTTGTGTTGCCGCTGCGGCCGCTCGCCGACAAGTCGGGCAACAAAGAGCCGTACGCCTGGAGCACATACGAGGTCAGCAAAGACGTGCTGGCCAAGTCGCAGCCGCTGCGCCTCGATCAGATCGCGAACGAGCGCGACTATGCAACGCTGCACAGCTTCCGCTATCAGGCGGACGTCGGGCGGACGATCTATCTGCAGGTCAAGCACGGGGTGCGAAGCTGGGGCGGCTACATCCTCGACAAGGACTTCGACGCGACGCTGCGCGTGCCCGACTTCCCGCAAGAGCTGAAGATCATGCAGAGCGGCGCGCTGCTTTCGCTGTCCGGCGAAAAGAAAGTGTCGCTGTACACGCGCGATGTGCTGGCGCTGCGCGTCGAGCTAGGGCGCGTGCTGCCGGGTCAGCTGCATCACTTGGTGGCGCAGAACACCGGCAACTTCCAGAGCCCCGAGTTTTACAACTATCGCTTCAATGCCGAGAACATCACCGAGCTATTCAGCGAAGTGATCAAGCTGCCCGAGCTGCCGCACGGCAAGCCGCAGTACGCCGCGATCGACGTCGACAAGTACATCGAAGGCAAGGGCGAAGACCGCCGCGGCCTGTTTTTGTTGAAGGTCGATAGCTGGGATCCCAAGCGCAAGATCACCGCAGGAAAGACCGACAGCCGCCTGATCCTGGTGACCGACCTGGGCATGGTGGTCAAGGATGCTGGCGACGGCAGCCACGACGTGTTCATCCAGTCGCTGGCCACGGGCGAGCCGGTCAAGGGCGCCAAGGTCGAGGTGATTGGCAAAAACGGCCTGCCGGTTCTGCACGAAACCAGCGACGGCGATGGCCACGTTCGCTTTCCCAAGCTCAGCGGCTACACGCGCGAGAAGTCGCCGCTTATGTACCTGGTGCGCAAGGGCGCGGACTTGTCGTTCCTGCCGTATGACCGCCACGACCGTTACCTGAACCTGTCGCGCTTCCCGGTCGAAGGCGTGCGCGATGAAGACAAGCCGGGCGGGCTTTCGGCGTACATGTTTTCCGATCGCGGCATCTATCGCCCCGGCGACGAGATCCGCGTCGGCCTGATTGTGAAGGGCCGCGACTGGAAGCAGAGCCTTGCGGGCGTTCCGCTAGAGGTCACGGTCGAAGATGCGCGGGCGATGATCGTAAAGCACGAGAAAATTCGCCTGAGCGAGTCGGGCTTTGAAGAGATCAAGCACGTCACGCAGGAAGCATCGCCGACGGGGACGTGGAACATCCATGTCTATGTCGTCAAGGACAACCACCGCGGCGCGCTTCTGGGCACGACCTCGGTGCGCGTGCAAGAGTTCCTGCCCGACCGCCTGAAGATCAGCGCCCGCCTGTCTGCCGATAGCGTCGAAGGCTGGGTGTCTCCGACGGGGCTGGAAGCGCGCGTGTCGCTGCAAAACCTGTTCGGCACGCCGGCCACGGGACGCAAGGTCAAGGCACTGCTTGAGCTGTCGCCGACGTTCCCGATGTTCAGCAAGTTCCGCGACTATCGCTTTTCCGATCCGATGCGGGCCAAGGAAGCGGTGTCGGATCACCTCGACGAGGAAGAGACCGATGAAGGCGGCGAAGCGAAGTTCGAGCTGAACCTCTCGCGCTTTGCCGCCGCGACGTATCGCCTGCGCTTTTTGGCCAATGGCTTTGAAGCCGAAGGCGGACGCAGCGTCGCGGCTGAAGCGCAAGTCACGGTGTCGCCGATGCCGTACCTGGTCGGTTGGAAGACCGATGGCGACCTGCACTATGTCGGCAAGGGCAGCGAGCGCTCTGTGCAGCTTGTCGCCGTCGGACCGCAGGGCAGCAAGGTGGCGGCAAGTGGCCTGCGAGCGCTGGTGCTTGAACGCAAGTACCTGTCGGTGCTGACCAAGCAGTGGAACGGGACCTACAAATACGTCTCGGTTAAGAAAGAAATCCCGCTTGCCGACAAGCAGATCAGCATCCCCGAAGCCGGGCTGAAATACGCGCTGCCCTCGGACAAGCCGGGCGACTTCCTTCTGGTCTTGAAGAACGAAAAAGACCAAGAGCTAAACCGCGTCGAGTGGACGGTAGCAGGCACAGCAAACGTGACGCGCTCGCTGGAAAAGAACGCCGAGCTTCAGCTTGTCCTTAAGAACCCCGATGTTGAGGCAGGCAGCGAGCTAGAGCTTCAGATCAAGGCGCCGTACACGGGTGCGGGCCTGATCACGATCGAGCGCGACCGCGTGCTGGCATACAAGTGGTTCAAGACGACGACGACGGCCAGCGTGCAGACGATTACCGTGCCCGAGGATCTGGAAGGCAATGGCTACGTCACGGTGTCGTTTATTCGCGGGCTCGACTCGCCGGAAGTGTTCATGAGCCCGCTCAGCTATGGCGTAGCGCCGTTTACGCTGAGCCGCGCCAAGCGCACCGCGAAGATCAGCCTGCAGACACCCGATCTGCTGAAGCCGGGCGAGAACTTCAAGATGAAGTACTCGACCGATCGGCCGGCCAAGATCGTCGTATTCGCCGTCGATGAAGGCATCCTGCAAGTGGCCAAGTACAAGACGCCGGATCCGCTGGCGTACTTTTTCCAAAAGCGAGCGCTGGAAGTGAAGACGGCGCAGATCCTGGATCTGCTTCTGCCGGAATATTCGCGCTTGGTGAACGGCGATGGCGTGTCGGCTCCGGGTGGCGATGGCGAAAACGCGGCGCTGCGCAACCTGAACCCGTTTAAGCGCAGGCGCGACAAGCCCGTCGCGTACTGGTCGGGGATCATCGACGCCAGCCAGAAAGAGCGCGAGCTTTCGTACCCGATCCCGGATCACTTCAACGGCAAGCTGCGCGTGATGGCGGTTGCGGTGGCGTCCGATGCCGTCGGTGTATTTTCCAAAGGCGCGCTGGTGCGTGGCGACTTCGTGCTCTCGCCCAACGTCCCGACGTTCGTCGCTCCGGGGGATGAGTTCGAGGTCAGCGTGACGGTGGCCAACAACATCATCGGATCCGGCAAAGACGCCGACGTGCAGCTTGAGCTAAAGACCAGCAAGCACCTGGAAGCGCTGTCCCCCGGCAAGGTGGCGCTGAAGATCACCGAGATGCGTGAGACCTCGGCCACGTTCAAGCTGCGGGCGACGACCACGCTGGGCTCGGGCAACCTGACTTTTGTCGCATCGCGCGGCAACAAGACCGGACGCTATTCGGTGGATCTGTCGGTGCGACCGGCGGCGCCGCTGCTGACGACGACGGTCGTGGGGCATGTCAAAGGCGGCCAGGCGACGGTGGCGGTACCGCGCAAGATGTACGCCGATTACCGCGTAAACAAAGCCGGAATCTCGGCGCTGCCGCTGGGTCTGGCACATGGCTTAAAGCAGTACCTGGAAAAGTTCCCGCATGGCTGCACCGAGCAGCTTGTCAGTCAGGGCATGCCCGCGCTGGTGCTGCGCACGCGGCCCGAGTTCGGCTTTACGCCCGAGGCGGCCGAAGGCAACGTGCAAGCGACGCTGACCATGCTGCGCTCGCGACAGAATGACGACGGTGGCTTTGGCCTGTGGGTGAACGCCTCGCAGGTATCGGACTTTGCCAGCGTGTACGCGACGCACTATCTGATCGAAGCGAAGGATCGCGGCGTGCCGGTACCGCCCGACGTGCTGAAGAGCGCCATCGGCTATGTCACGCAGCTTGCCAGCCGCGAGACCGATGTGCTGGCCGGCGAGCGACTGCGGGCCTATGCGGTCTATGTGCTGACGCGCAGCGGAATCGTCAGCAGCCAGTACCTGTCGTCGGTGCAAAAGACGCTTGAGAACACGTACAAGACGACCTGGAAAAAAGATCTCGCTGCGGTGTACCTGGCCGGCGCGTACAAGCTGCTCAAGCAAGACCGCAAGGCGCAGGCGCTGATCGCGGACCTCAAGTTCGGCGAAGTGACCGAGGCCGAGGTCGATTATGAGAACTATTACGATCCGCTGACGCGCGACGCGCAGCTTTTGTACATGCTGGCGCGACACTTCCCCGAGCGCCTGGCCAAGATCGAAGGCGACGCGCTGTTGTCGCTGGTGACGCCGATCACGCAGAACCGGTACAACACGCTGTCGTCGGCATACAGCATCCTGGCGCTGGAAGCCTATGCGCAGGTGGCCGAAGCCCAGCCCGCGACGGGATTTAGCATCATGGAAGTTGCGGCGAACGGCCAGCAAAAGGCGCTGGCGCTGGCGCAGGGCCTGTTCCCGATTGCCAGCTTCTCGCCCGAGGTGGGTCGCCTGCTGGTCGGCTCGACGGGCCCGCTGCGCGCGTATTACCAAGTCACGCAGTCGGGCTTTGATCTGAACCCGCCGGCCGATGTGGTGAAACAAAAGCTGGAAGTCTTCCGCGAGTACGTCGGCGCCGATGGCAAACCGCTTACGCAGGTCAAGCTGGGTGACGAAGTCGAGGTGCGCGTGAAGCTGCGCAGCCTCAGCAATGCGACGCTGTGGAACCTGGCCATCGTCGATCTTCTGCCGGGCGGTTTTGAAGTCGTCGTGCAGCCCCCCGAAGCCGCAGGAGATCCCGAAGAGGAAGAGAAGGAAGACAAGAGCGAAGAGGGCTCGGGCAGCCACGAAGGCGAGCACGAAGGCGACGGCGAAGCGCACGGCGATGGCGATGGCGAGAGTGCCGGTGACAGCGACGACAAGCCAGCCCGCCGCGTCCACCCAACGCCCAGCGCCCTGCCCTTCGCCAAGAGCAGCAGCACGTTTGCACCCGAGTTCGGCGATGTGCGCGAGGACCGCGTCATCCTCTATGGCAGCATCGGCAGCGACATTAAAGAGTTCGTCTACACGATCAAGGCGACGAACCTTGGCACCTATGCTGTCCCACCGCTGCAGGGCGAAGGCATGTACGACCGCAGCGTGCTCGCGCGATCACTCGGCGGCAAGCTGACAGTCATCAAGTAAGACTGCCCGCGCCTCGGGCAGAAGGTCGCGGCCCGATCCCTAGGGGCACGACGTCAGGCGTACACAAGGCACGGGACAGCGAGAGAGCAAGCGTGATACGCTGACTCGGATCAATGTCTAGCGTGGAGCGCTTGGTCGGGGGCAAGTATCGCCTAGAGCGCCAGATCGGTGGCGGCGGCATGGGCACGATCTGGGTCGCGCTGGACCAGCGACTGCAGCGACGCGTCGCGCTCAAGATGATGCGGCCCGATCATCTGCGCTCAGATTCGATGCGCCTGCACTTTGAACGAGAAGCCCAGGCCGCGGCGCGCATCGAACACCCCAACGTCGTTCACATCTTTGACTATGGGCTCGATGAGATCGACGGGCAGGCGGTGCCCTACATCGTCATGGAGCTTCTCTCCGGCGAGGATCTCGAAGCGCGCCTGCAGCGTCAAAGCAAGCTGCCGCTCTCGGCCGTCATCGAGATCATTGCGCAGGCCGCCCGAGCGCTGGGTGCCGCACACGGTGCGGGTCTGGTGCATCGCGATCTCAAGCCGGGGAACCTGTTTCTGTCGACGAGCGAGGGCCGCGATGTGGTCAAGATCCTCGACTTCGGCATCGCGGCGTTTCGTGCCGGCGAGCGAGCGCTGAGCGAGCCCAGCTATCTCATGGGCACGCCGCACTACATGAGCCCCGAGCAGATCCAGACACCGAGCAGCGTCGATGGACGCAGCGATCTGTTCGCCCTGGCTGTGGTCGCATACCAGATGCTGACGGGCCGACTGCCCTTTGAGGCACCGTCGTTGCCCGACCTTTTGATCTGCATCACGCAGCCGGGCTATCCCGTGCCGGCGCCCTCGCAGTACGTGCCCGAGGCAGCCAAGGCTGGCATCTCGAGCAAGCTCGACAAATTTTTTCGCAAGGCGCTGGCCCGCGATCCGTCCGAGCGCTTCCAGTCGGCCCGCGAGTTCGCAGCCGCCCTGCTCAGTGCAACCGACAGCGGCAGTCCAGCGCAGACCGTGAAGATCTTGGTGGTGGATGACGAAGCGGACATGCAGCTTCTGATGACGCAGAGCTTCCGCACACAGATCCGTCGCAGGCAGTATGAATTCACGTTCGCCACCGACGGGAACACCGCGCTAAAAGAGCTAGAGCGGCGCCCCGATCTCGACCTGATCTTGTCTGACATCAACATGCCAGGCATGGACGGCCTGACGCTGCTTCAGCAAGTCGGACAGGTCAATCCCCAGGTCAAGGTCGTGATGGTGTCGGCGTACGGCGACATGCGAAACATCCGCGAGGCGATGAACCGTGGCGCCTTCGACTTCGTCACCAAGCCGATCGACTTCAAAGATCTGGCAGCCACCATCGACAAGACCGCGCAACATGCGCAGGCGGCCAAACAGTCCGCACGCTGGGGGGCGGAAAACGCGCTTTTGCGCATGTACGTGAACTCGGGACTCTCTGAGCGCCTGCTGCCGATGCTCAAGGGAGACGGCGTGGTCCCCGGCGAGCTCGCCGACGCAACGGTCCTGTTCATGGTCATCCCGCTCGATCGCTGGCACGAGCAGGCGACCCAAGGCGCTGATCCCGAAGCACTGCTGCGCCCACTCGATGCCGCCTATTCTTGCATCATCCCCGAGATCAAGACGCGCCTGGGCGTGCTCGACACGTTCGTCAGCAATGCCGCCATCTGCGTGTTCCGCGATGAAGGGCATACGCAGCGCGCACTGGAAGCGGCCCTCGCCTGCCGGGCGCGTCTGATCGAGCAGCAAAAGCCGGGTGTGGCGGTTGGGCTGACGAGCGGTCTGGTGCTATTTGGAAGCGTCGGTTCGCTGATGGACGGGCGGGTCGACTACACCTCGATTGGCGACGTAGTCAACAGCGCCATCTCGCTCGGATCCATGGCCACTCCCGGCGAGATCCTGTTGCCTGCCAGCATGCACAAGAGCCTGCTCGATCTGTGCGTCACCGAGCCGGTGGATGTGCAGATTCAAACCGGCGTAGGCACAACCTGTGACGTGCTGCGCGTCCTTGGCTTCCGCACCGATGTCATGGGGACGGCGCGAACCGAAGCCTTTGCCGTTCCACACATCGAGGCGACCCCCATCGCCATCGTCGTCCCGACCAGCGTCGACACGCAGAGCATGGAACCAATCCGCGAGTCAGGCCGCCGCGATCTCGGCTCCACGCCAACCAACCCTCCGTCCAACGTTGGATCCTAGGATCCCTCGCGTTCACAGACAGTTGATCATCAGGCGATAGCGTGAACACGCGGTGCTGATGTCGGCATACGCCATGTATGGCCGCGGATAGCGACAGAACTCAAAACGATCCGCCCAGTTCATCCCCTGTCTGAGATCCAAAAAGCCCCCGCCATACGAAAGCCATACATCGACGGGATAGTCGCGACTGCGGTTGTAGTACGTGAGCTTCAGCGAGGTTCCCGCCGGCACGTCAAACTTCTTGGGGATGACATCCATGCGGCAGAAGTTGTCGACGTAGATATCGACCCCCTGGCTGCTGGCAAAGGCCATGTCAGGCGGCGAGCTAAGGTCCAAAGCGCTCGTCAGATCAGGCGGCGGAGATGAAAGATCGCGACTGGCCGCGTCATGCAAAGTGCTCGCATCCTGCTGCGGATCACCCGCGGCATCGCGCACGCTCGCCAGATCCTCCGCCGACATCGCCATGTCTTTTGCCGACCCCGTATCGCCATCGCGCGCTCCGCTGCCCGGCGGCAATGCCCCCCCTTGGCTGCAGCTCGGCATCACAAAAAGGGGCGCCATCACGCTGAGCCCGACGGCAAAACCGCAAGACATCACTCGCACCATCGCAGGAAATCGCATCGGCTGCGCACGATATCACGCGCAACACTGGGTCGCAGAGATCCCATTTTGTTCAGCGCGGCGCAGCGGCCAGAGTCCGCCGCATGCTGCGGCGCGGCCAAAAGCGCTCGGCAAAAAAATACAAAGATGGGGCTGTTCCCTCGCGAAAAGCGTATCCGTCGCGCGGATCCCGATGGATAATCTGCCCAATGCGCGCGACTTCTTCGCCCCTTCAGCAGCTGCGATTCCTGCCCTTGGGGATGCTCTCTGCCGCGCGATTCTCTCTCGGAGTTGAGGTTTCCGTATGAGCGCAATGGCCTTGGTCCTGCATGACGACATCAGCCGCGCCAGCGCGTCATTGGATGACGTCGACTCGCTCGATGCAGCCACAACCATCGCCGAAGCGCTCAGCGCAAAGGGATACCAAGCACGGGTGCTCCCGTTCACCGCCGACCTCACGGCCATGCGCGAGCTCTTGACCCGTCTACGCCCCGCATTTGTGTTCAATTCCGTCGAACGAGTGGCAGGCGATCCCTTGATGCTGCCGGTCGTGCCCCTGCTTCTGGATCACCTGGGACTGCCCTATTCCGGTTGTGACTCGGCAGCACTGGCCGCGACGATCAACAAGGTGCAGACCAAGCGACGCCTGCGTGCGGCCGGCATTCGCACCGCCGACTGGGTGACACAAGGCGAGCCGATGCTCTTTGCCGACGACTGGCGCGGCATCATCAAGCCCGAGTCCGAGCACGCTTCGTTCGGCATGAGCGACTCGTCGGTCGTCACCGGATCCACGCAAGCCTCGCAGGTGTTGATTGAGCGCACGCAGCGCTTGGGCGGCGCCTGGTTTGCCGAGACCTATCTCGAAGGCCGCGAGTTTCACGTCGCCATGCTCGAACGCGATGGCAAGCTGCAGGTGCTGCGCCCCATCGAGATCGTCTTTCACAACTACCCTCCCGAGAAGCCCCGCATCATGTCCTTCGCTGCCAAGTGGCAGGACGAGAGCTTCGAATACCAGAACATCGATGTCGTGACCGTTCCCGAGCACGAAGCGGCGTTGTGCAGCCAGCTTTCCGATGTGGCCACTCGCTGCGGGTCGCTCTTCGGTCTCTCGGGGTATGCCCGCATCGATCTGCGCACCGACCGTCGCGGCGAGCTGCACGTGCTAGAGGTCAACGCCAACCCCTGCATCTGGCCCAGCAGCAGCTTTGGCATCGCGGCCACCGCCTCCGGTCTGAAGCACGAAGACATCTTGTCGCGGCTCATCTCGGCCGCCCGCTTTCGAGCCGATCGGGCCTATCGCCATCGCTCGCTGGCCCTGGCCGGTTAGGAATCGGATGGCATACCGGGCAATAAAAACTGCTACAGAATATAAGCTATTTTTGATGAAATAAAGCAATGCAGTCAAATGCGTTAAAATTATATTTCGTTATTTAATTTGAATTATTGTTCAATTACATTGACCCTGCCCGTGGCCGCAGGCGTCGGTGTTACCGCGAAAGCGCTGCCAGGTGGCTGGCTTCGAGATCCTGCAAGAGCTCAGCCAACAACAGCTCGACCGAGATGGCAGCCCCCAAGGCCTGCCCCGTCGCCGAATCATCGCCGCCGCGCACCGCGGGCCCTAGAGCAGCAATCGTCGACAGCTGGGCGGCGACACCCGCGACACGAGGATCGCTTGCCGCCTCCGGCCATACAGCAAGCAGCGGCGCCAACAGTCGCAGGAAGCGCTGCTGCAGCGTATCGCCTGTTCCTTCTGTGCCGGTATCGGCACCGTATAGATCGCTGATCAGCAGCGAACGCAGACCCGGTAACCAACCCGCCTTGGTGCGCATCAGCCGAGCCGTTCGTGAAAGCGGTCGCCCCAGATCCTGCAGCAGCACCCCCAGCTGTGCATGCACGCGGCGCGCATCGCTCGCCGACAGCCCCGCAAGGCTTGGGCTCGTCCCGCCTTGAATCGGTGGAGGCGTCATGAGCACGACCCCACCTGCACGCGGCTCTGCGCTTGCACGTCAATCGGCTCGATGCGGCCCCCAAGCTTGACCATGTGACTGCCGGGTGGCAGCCAGATCGTCCCCTGCACGCACTTGCCCTTCTTGTCGCGCTGCAGCGTGATGACTTGCCCGAGCTGCGATGAAAGGCGCGAGACGGCACGCTCGGCCTCACTGCGCAGATCGCTCTTGCCGCCGCCCCCTAGGCTGACGACGCGCTGGTACTCGCTCATCGCTTCGCCGGGTTCCTTCTGCGTCTCATGGATCTCGCCGAGCTTCAGCCCCGCCTGCGCCATCAGCAACGCACAGTCCGCGCCCGCCTTCTTGTTGCGGCTGCACAGCGCGTTCACTTTCTGCAACTGCCGCTGCGCCTTCTTGAATTCGCGACGA
>JAEUJZ010000070.1 GCA_016794505.1 Myxococcales bacterium | reverse complement strand
GTGTAGCGCCGCAGCTTTTCGCGGTCGGCCTCATCCCAGCTCGCCTTCGAGGTCAGGATCTGGATGGCCTCGACATTCGCGTTCGTGCGTTCCTTTTCGCCGCGCAGCTCATAGCTCTCTCCTGCGCTCGATGCAGAATCGACGCCGTTCGCTGGAACAGAAATATGCAGCGCTGCCCCGGCCCTCTGTTCCCGGCTCAGCTCGGCGCCGATCGAGATCAAGAGCGCGCGATTGCGATCGAACCAGGCGACTTCCTCCGGCTTGAGCCGCGCGATCGAGTCGCGAAGCTGACCATGTGCCACCTGCGATCTGCCTTGGTCGGTGCCTCCCTGAATGCTCGGCAATCGGCTCAGAATCCTCTGCAGGCCGTCGGAAAAGACACGGAGCCGGTTTTGGTTTTGTTGAAACCAGCCCGTCAGATCAAAGCCGCGCTCGCGGGCCTTGGCCTCGATATCCTGCCGCACGATGTCGAGCGCAGTCATGACGGCTTGTCCTCCGCGCTGGCCTGGGCAAAGAGGTTCGCGAGCTCTTCCGCTTCCGCATCACTCAGCGCCGGTTTCGCTGGCTCCGCTGCTGCGGGCGTTGCAGCGGCTACCGTTGCCTTCGGCTTGCGACCCCGCTTCGGCTTGTCAGCAGCTGGAGAAGTCGCAACCGACGTAGCTGGCGCGGCTGCGTTCGTGGTCGCAGCAACCGATGGAGGGGCAGCCGGAACAACGGTCACAACCGGCGCAGCAGCGGGTGGCTCGGTCTTGCACTTGCAGTCGGCTGGACGCGCCTCCGGCTTCGAGGCGTCGACTGAGATCGCCCCGGTCTCAGGCTTCTTCGCGCGACGTGGCTGCGGGTCGGTCGGTGTTTTCTTTTCCTGATGTGCCTTCCTTTCCTGCGGTGGCCCCTTCGCCTTCGGCGGTTTCTTCTCTTTCGCAGGCGGTGGCTCCGGCAGCTCGTCCGGTCGCAGCGTCAGCCCCACGGCACCCAGAGGCTTGGTGTACAGCTCAGGTTCTTTGGCTTCCTTCCGACTGCGTCGAACACTCTCGTACTTCGCAACCACGGCCTCGTGCTTTGCTTTGATCTCGCCGAGTACCGAGCGCAGCTTCTGAAGTCTCAGAGCCTTCGCTGCGCTCCAGCCTTTCACCTGCAAGAGCTTCAGCGTCACGGCGCGCACGCGGTCGAACGCTTGTGCGTATCGTTCCGCCTCGCGACGGGCCGCAGCGAGCGGTGTGGCCTCGCGCAGATCGTCTGGTGCCACGAAGTCACCGCGCTTGGCACCCTTGGGCGGACGCGCCAAGCGCTTCCCCAGATCGCGCCCCGCTCCCGCGCTGGGCACGATCGTAGTGCCATCGCAGGAGCACGTCGCCTTCGCTGTGTCCTGCGCGCTCTGTCCGGCTCGCCACTCGGCGACCCAGATGTCGCGCATCGCGCGTGCCAATTTCTCATCGAGACTCGCGCCTGGATACAGGTTGCGCAGGTGCGCGATCAGGTCGGCAAAAAACTGCGCAGGCGGCAGCTTGTCCGCACGACTCTTCCACATCAGCGTGCTCCCTTCCGTGAGCTGGCACCGATGCGAGCGCGCACCCCTTGGAGTTGTCTGTGCAGGTAGTCGCCTGTCAGATCAAGCAGATCCGCGCCCAGCTCGGCAACGACATCGATCGCCTGCTCGCGCAGGGCCGCGGTCTGGGTCTCGCGACGTTCCTTCTCATTCACGGGCAGTGCAGTCCGGCAGCGCCCGCACATCGCGACCTTTGACTCAGGAATCCGCGGCACTTCGTTGTGCGCGCCACACCCTGGGCACAGCACCCAACCGCGACGGCGTAGGTACGTCTGAAGCTCGGCGTCGTAGGCGCGACGCGCCGCTTCATCGCTGAGCGTCTGGTACGCCTCGCCGATGAGCAGAAAGCGTGCAGCGTCGGGGTTTGCGGTGTGATCGGGGTGGCACTCGCGCGCCAGCTTGCGGTACGCGCTCTTGATCTGATCCGGGGTCGCCGTCTGCGGAACCCACAGATCGCGGTAATGGAACTTCATCTACTTCCCCCTCCGTTGT
>JAEUJZ010000068.1 GCA_016794505.1 Myxococcales bacterium | reverse complement strand
GTCCGCTTCCAGCACTGCGGGGATCGACCCGCCACGGCTGCGCAAGAACACCACATCGGTCACGAGCAGCGCCCCTGGAAACAGGCTCTTTCCTTCGTCTGTCTCCGACGGCAGGCGATACGCACCCATGAAGTGCGCGCGAAGCAGAACGCGCTCGCGCAGCGATTGAAGCGAGGGTCCCGTGCCCGACACAAAGCCCGAGGGGATCAGAAACACACCGATGCCGCCGGGCCGCAGAAAGTCGATCGCGCGACGAATTTGATAGGCGTAGGCGCGCGTCTCGCCATAGCCCTTGTCGCGGTCGAGGCTGGCGTAGCGTCCGCGTGCGCCATAGGGTGGGTTGCACACCACCAGATCGAAGACGCCAAACAGGTGCTTGTTGTCCTGCACCCACTGCTCGAATGGCGCATGCACCAGTGTGATGTCCGGTCGCAGCGCCGACAGCAGGCTCGCACTCACCTTGCTCAGCTCGATCGCCGTCCACTTGATCTGCGACCACGCCGCGCGATCGAATGCATGAACGAAGCGCCCGATGCCCGCGCTTGGCTCCAGTGCCGTGATCTGGCCCTCGGAATGCACCAGCTCCGCCTGATACGGCAGCAGCGTCTGCGCGATCGCGTTCGCGACCCGCTCGGGCGTGTAGTACTCGTGAATCAGCGCCTTCTTCTCGGGCATCCAGCCCGGCGGCAGATCCTTGGCTGCGCGCCGGATCGACAGCCCACCCCAGCCGGTGTAGCGCCGCAGCTTTTCACGGTCGGCCTCATCCCAGCTCTGCTTCGCCGTCAGGATCTGGATCGCCTCGACGTTGGCTGCCGTGCGCTCCTTCTCGCCCCGCAGCTCATAGCTCGCACCTGTGCCCATCGACGACGGCGAGACATTCGCTAGCGCAGGGACCTGCCGCTCCGCCACTGCGCGCTGCTCCCGGCTGATCTCCGCTCCGATCGAGATAAGGAGGGAGCGATTGCGATCGAACCACGCGACCTCGTCTGGCTTGAGCCGCGCAATCGTCTCGCGTAACTGACCGTGCGCGACTTGCGATCGGCCTTGGTCGCTGCCGCCCTGAATGTTCGGTAGGCGGTCCAAGATCTTCTGAAGGCCATCGGAAAAGACACGGAGCCGGTTCTGGTTTTGTTGAAACCAGCCCGTCAGGTCAAAGCCGCGCTCGCGAGCCTTGGCCTCGATGTCTTGCCGCACGATGTCGAGCGCAGTCATGACGGCTTGTCCTCCGCGCTGGCCTGGGCAAAGAGGTTCGCGAGTTCTTCTGCTTCGGACTCGCTCAGCGCAGCCTTTCCGGGCTCCGAAGGGGCTGTTGCCGCGACGGCCTTCGGCTTGCGTCCGCGCTTCGGCTTATCGGCGGGTGGAGTCGCGGCTGGCGCAGCAGTGGGCGGTGGCGCAGGCAGTGCGGCGACTGATGCAGCGGGAGCCGAAGGCAACGCGGGCTTCTTGCATTCGCAGTCGGCCTTGGCCAACTCCTTGCCGATCGGCTGGCCAAGCTCATCCAGCTCTTGCGGGCTCTGCTGCCACTTGCCGTCTACCTTCCAGATCCGTCCATTGAACGAGACATGGGCAAAGGGCTTTCCATCCAGACGCACGCGCCCCGTAGCCGGGGTGAAGTTGCCGCCGCCCAGGCGGTTGTCGTCGATGAATGCTTGCACGAGCGCCCGTGCGCCCCCCAGCGAGGAGACCGGGACCGCCTGGGCCGGAAGGCGGACTTCGGCGCGGTGCCTGCCATCTTCGTGGGGTGAACCAGAGAAGTCTGCGTTGGGCACCGCCTCCAGCAGCACGGTGAAGTTCCCGCTCAGGCCGGACTGAGGCACCGGCCTCACCACGGACGCCGCAGGCTCCGAGTTCGCCGGCAGTGTTGTGGTAGGCCGCTGAGCACCAGGGGACTTCTTCACTTTCGATGGCTCTTTCGCCTTCGCCGGCTTCTTCTCTTTTGCTGGCCTCTTTTCCTTGGCGGGCGGTGGTTCTGGCAGCTCGTCCGGGCGCAGCGTCAGGCCCACGGCACCGAGCGGCTTCTCGTACAGCGCGGGCTGCTTCGCCTCACGTCGGCTCTGCCGGATGCTCTCGTACTTCGCGACCGCGGCCTCGTGCTTGGCTTTGATCTCACCCAGCGTCGACCGCAGCTTCTGAAGTCGCAGAGCTTTCGCTGCGCTCCAGCCCTTCACCTGCAAGAGCTTCAGCGTCACAGCGCGCACACGGTCGAACGCCTGTGCATATCGTTCCGCCTCACGGCGTGCAGCGGCCAGCGGTGTCGCCTCGCGCAGATCGTCCGGTGCCACGAAGTCGCCGCGCTTGGCACCCTTGGGCGGACGCGCCAAGCGCTTCCCCAGATCGCGACCCGCTCCCGCGCTGGGGACGATCGTGGCGCCATCGCATGAGCACGTTGCCTTCGCGGTGTCCTGCGCGTTCTGCCCGGCTCGCCACTCGGCGACCCAGATGTCACGCATCGATCGTGCCAGTTTCTCGTCGAGACGCGCGCCTGGATACAGGTTGCGCAGGTGCGCGATCAGGTCTGCAAAAAACTGCGCTGGTGGCAGCTTGTCCGCACGACTCTTCCACATCAGCGGGCTCCCTTCCGTGAGCTGGCACCGATGCGAGCGCGCACCCCTTGGAGTCGCCTGTGTAGGTAGTCGCCGGTCAGATCGAGCAGATCTGCGCCCAGCTCGGCAACGACATCGATCGCCTGCTCGCGCAGCGCTGCGGTCTGGGTCTCGCGACGTTCCTTCTCATTCACGGGCAGTGCAGTCCGGCAGCGCCCGCACATCGCGACCTTTGACTCAGGAATCCGCGGCACTTCGTTGTGCGCGCCACAGGCCGGACACAGCACCCAGCCCCGTCTGCGCAGGTAGGTCTGAAGCTCGGCGTCATACGCTCGCCGCGCCGCTTCATCGCTGAGCGTCTGGTACGCCTCGCCGATGAGCAGAAAGCGCGCAGCGTCGGGGTTTGCGGTGTGATCGGGGTGGCACTCGCGCGCCAGCTTGCGGTACGCGCTCTTGATCTGATCCGGGGTCGCCGTCTGCGGAACCCACAGATCGCGGTAATGGAACTTCATCTACTTCCCCCTCCGTTGT
>JAEUJZ010000051.1 GCA_016794505.1 Myxococcales bacterium | reverse complement strand
GTCGGTGTCGAAAACGTCTGGTGCTCAGACGCAGAACTCAGGGCGGGGCCTCGGTGGCACCGCGCGTGCGCTGTGGATTACGCGAGGGCCTGGCTGCCTTTCGCAGCGACAACACGGCGAAGCCAGAAAGCCAGCGCACGCCGCGGCGCAGCGGCACGGACAGTACGCAGCACAAGGTCGCGGGGATGCGGTCTCAGCCGGACGGCGGGCAAGCAGTCGCGATGGGTCGGGCTGCCCGGACGCAGGGCTGCGATGCGTGTTGGCTGCCGGCATTTCGGTGAGTCCTGACGGGCCCTGTGGCGCGTCGTTGCAGGCTGTTTTTGGGGCGTTTTTCCGTCGTTTCGCCGCTTTGCTGAACGCCTTGCAGAAAACCCACACCCTCGTCGGTCCATCACCGATAATCCGAACAGAGGAAAGACTGCACCGCAGGAGATGGGGCTCCTGAGGTGGACGATGCACAGTGGGCAGAGCAGCGCCCACGCTGGTTAGTAGGAGTCGCGGATGTCGATCTTTGGCTGGTTTGGCGGCGGCAGCACGCAAGAAGCTGCGAAACCCAAGCAGGCGCCGAAGCAGGAAAGCAGCGGCGGCGGTTTCTTTTCGTCGATCACCAACGCGTTCGGCTGGGGCAAAAAAGAGCCGGCCGCACCGCCTCCGAGCACGCCGGATCCGACGAAAACGCCAGGGCACTCGACCAACCCCGCGACAACCAAAGACGCCGGCAAGGATGCGGTCAAGGACGCGAGCAAAGACGCGAGCAAAGACGCGACCAAGACGCAGGATCCCAAGCAGACCACACAGCCGGGGCAGACTCCGGCCGCGGGGACCAAGCCGGAAGAAAAACCGGTCGATCCCAAGGTCGTGCGCGACAGCGCAAACCAGCTTTTTAAGGCGATGGACGGCTGGGGCACCGACGAAGATGCGCTGCTCAATACGCTGCGCGGAAAGTCACCGGCAGAGATCGCGGCGATCAAGGCCGAGTATCAAGATCACTTCGGCCGCAGCCTGGATGGCGACATCAAAAAAGAGCTGGGCGGAAAGGATCTGAAAGAGGCCGAGGCCTGCTTGAAAGCAAACCCTGTCGAGTCGGCTGTGGCAGCGCTCGACAACGCGGCCAACGGCGGCATGTTCGGCATGGGCACCGACGAAAAGAAGATCCAGTCGGTGCTGGAAGGGATCAAAGATCCGGCGCAGCGCAAGCAGGTGGTCGAGGCGTACCAGAAGAAGACCGGCACCAGCCTGGACCAGATGCTCAAGAGCGAGATGTCGGGCAACGACTTGTCGCTGTCCAAAGCGCTTCTGGAAGGCGACAGCACCAAGGCCAATGCCGTGCGCTTGGACGAAGCGATGAACGGCGGCTTCTTGGGCATGGGCACCGACGAAGACGCCGTCTATAAAGCGCTGGAGTCATGCAAGGACGAAAACGAGCGCAAGGCGCTTTCCGCGGCATACCAAAAGAAGACCGGCGAGCCGCTGCAGAAAGCGCTAACGCGCGAGTTTTCGGGCGCCGAAAAAGACGTCGCGAACAATCTGCTTAAGGGCGACAAGACCGCGGCGGATGCGGCGCGCGTCAAGGTCGCAGCCGACGACTTCTGGGGCACCGACGAAGAAGGCATCTTCAAGTCGATGGAGGGCAAGTCGAAGGAGGAGCGCGAGAAGCTGATCGCGGCGTACAACCGCCAGTACGGCGGCAAGGGCGGCAAGAACTTCGACGACATGCTCAAGAGCGAGCTTGGCGGACTGGATCTCGACAAGGCCAACCAGCTTAAAGACAACGGCAAGATCAGCGACGAGTTCGCGCTGAAGTACGCGACCAACGGGCTGGGCACGAACGAAGAGCTGATCCGCAAGACCCTGGAAGGCAAGAGCAAGACCGAGATCGAGGCGCTGCGCAAGACGTACAAAGAAAAGTACGGGCAGGATCTCGATCATCTGCTGAAGTCCGAGTGCAGCGGTCGCGATGGCTTCGAGATCGGGCAGATGATGAAGGGCAAGCCCGAGACGCCGGAAGAGATGATCGCTCGCGCCAACGAGGCGTACGAATTCGATCGCGGCAGCGGCAGCAACTGGTTCTCGCGCGGGTTCACGGACATGTTCTCGGACTCGGGCAAGGTGCTGGATTATCAGCATCAGCGCATCAACGCGATTGCTGCGCAGAAGGGCAAAGACGGCTCGTTTACCGACGCGCAGAAGGCGCGCCTGGGCACGCTGACCGAGTACCAAGGGCAGGACGTGCAGAACTATCAGGCGGCCAAGGACTCGGCGACGAATGCCTTGGCTACGGGCACGGCGGTGGTGGTGGGCGCGGTGGTGTCGATCGCGACCGCTGGCTCGGCGAGCCCGGCCGTTGTCGCAGCGCTTTCCGCCCTGCTAAGCGGCGCTAGCAGCATGGCGGTCAAGGGCGTCATGCAAGAAGGCGGCTATGCCCTGGAAGACATCGGCGTCGACGCGCTGACCACGCTGGCCAGCGCAGCCAGCGCCGGCTTGCTGAAGCTGCCGGGCATTGAAAATCAGCTGAACAAGATCGTCGGCATCGCCGATCCCAAGAACGCCACCCTCATGCAGAGCATGATGAAGGGTGGCCTGTCCGGCACGCTCAAGGGCGGCATCGACAGCACCGTCGGTGGCCTGATGAACGAAGCCAACTATCAAGGCGACTTCGGCGACTTCCTAAAGGGCATGGGCTCGCAGGTGGGCACCGGCATGGCCGGCGGCTTCCTGTCGGGCGCGGCCTCGGGTGGCGTCGGGCAGGCGATGGGCAATGGGCCCGAGGGCGGAAATCCCTATGCCTGGTCGGCGTTCAAGGGCGGAGTCAGCGGCATGGCCGGCGGCGCAGCCCAGAACCTGATCAACCCGGCCGCGTACAGCGGACGGCCGGAAGACATCGCCAAGCAGTGGCTTACCGTCGTCGGTCAGTCGGGCATCACCGGGGCCCTGGATGCTGTCGCCGAGACCCGCGGCCAGATCAAGGAAGCCAAGAAGAACGCTGGGCAGCAGCAGCAGCAGGACAACGGCCCGCCCGCCGAGACGACCGAGCAGCACCCGGCAGATGCCGAGCAGGGGCAGAACGGCCAGCAGAAGGGCAAGAACACGACCGAGACCGGCGGTACCGAAGACGTCAGCGACGTCAAAGCCAAGGTCGATGCGGAAAAGCAGGGCAGCGCGAGCCAGGGCTCGCCCGAGGCCGAAGCAGCCAAGGCCAAGGCGCTGGCCGATGCGGAAAAGACCGCTGCCCAGACGGACCAGGCGCTCACCGAAGGCAAAGTGAAGCCGCCCGCCACTACGCCGGAAGAGCAGGCGACCAAGAAGCCGCTGACAGCGGAAAGGGCCTTCGAACTTGCGGAGGAGGCGAACTACCAGCCAGCCAAGGGCAAAGAGGCCGATCCGGCCAAGGTCGAGGCCGCGGCCAAGGCGCGTGCCGAGCTTGCCGAGCGGCTGCCTGAGCTTCTTGCCGCACAGAATCAGGCTCGCATGGCCCCGACGGCAGACGGTCAAGCGTTGCAGACGCAACGGCAGGCGTTCGAGACCGCGCTGGCCCTAAGCCCCGAGGTCGAGGCCGCGGTCAAGCCGACGCTCGACATGATGTGCGAAAAGGCCTTCGACTATCTCGCCAAGATGCACGGCGACAGCCTAGAAGCCAAGATCGGCATGCTTGGCATGGATCCAAGCTCTGGCCTCGCCGGCTCGGTCGGCACCGATCCGAACGCGATGCTCGACGTGCTGGCGAACGGCAACGTGCGCGAGCGGGCCATCGCGCTGAGCAAGTTTAACGAGATGATGGCTATGGATGCCCTGCAGCCGGGCGGTATTGAACGGATGCGTCAGACATTTGGCGGCGACCAGGCCACGATGATGGATTCGACGTCTAACGGTAATCAGCAGGGAAAGATGACTTCCTTCGGTTTGGGAGATGTCGAACGTCTTGCCGATCGAGTGTCTGCCTTCCAAGAAGAGAACCCCCACAGCCAAGACTTGAAGAAGTTCTTGGGATTCGATGCACAGAAGGACAAACATCAGCTCTTCGCGAATGCCAAGGGGCAGGAAATGGACACCAAGCTGCCGGCGCTACCCGCCGAAGTCGTGCAGGCCCAGATGGGTGACCGACCCGTGCAGCCAGGGACGAAGCTCACGGAAATGGGCGAGAAGAGCGCTCTGTCGCGCACCACGATGACCATCGAGCAGGCCGAAGCTGCGGGTATCAAGCTCAGCCCGCGCGAGATAGAGGCTGCTCAGGCCAACGGCGGCGTGCTGCCGTGGAACGTAGGCACGGTCGCCAATATGGTGGATCCCAGCGCGTCGTTCATCGCCGATGCCAACAATGCCGCCATGCCCCTCAAGGCTGGTATCTCGGGTACAACCTTCCGCTTCATGGGCGGAGCCGAGATCTTGGGAGCCAAGCCGGAGATGGCGCGCTTGGCGGCGATGTCGCAGCTGATCGGTATCGAGGCGCACAGCTTCCACGAGATCGCCTCGGCGGCCCAGGGCTTCCAGGGAAACGGCTTCCGGTATGACCCGAGCCTGCCCTATACGCCGGCTAGCACGGGCCTCAGCGAGTCACAGTTGCTTGCGATCATGATGCGCAAAGGCTTCTTGCCCAGCGATTTGAATCAATCTGCACCCACGACCACAGCTTCTGTCACGCAAGAAACAGAATAGCTCTACCATAATCACAAGATGACGCATGCAGGCTCTACACAAGACAGCGCAAAGGACCCACAACCTGCCATTCATTATTGCGTTGATGGCGGCTACATACCGGACCTTGATACGCCGTTACCCGTGGATCCGTGTGACCACGACTTCCCTCGCTTAAGGGTTCGTGGCTGCAACCGGCTGCGCTGTTTGGATTGCAGGTCCATGGTTCGCTATGCGCTCGAACTAGATATTGCTGGCAAGTGGCTGGCGCCCCAGGATTTGACGGTACTTTATGATCTGCCGGATCCTTCGTCGTCTTCGCTCTTGAAGCCACGCAAGGGGCATCGAATTTACTTCTGTCGCTGCGCGTACTGTGTCCCCAGTCTTGTATCTCATTCGCTGGGCGAGCCTGACCCGGACTCATACTCGGCTCCGCCGGTCAACTGGCGCTGCGCAGGCCATCCGCTCGCCACGCTGCCGCGCCGCATCGACGGCGTAGAGATCACGGCCGAGAACCTTGGGGATGTGACGGTGCAAGCGCTGCGCGGCAACTTGTCCGCAAGCCTTCCCCAGGCCGATCGCTGGCCAGGGGTGTGGGTCGCTCGTCTGTACCAGCGGCTATCGCAGACGCCGTATCAGCAGACCGTGCTCGCGGCGCTGCTGGCCAGCGTGACCGACCCGTCGCAAGAGGCGCGAGTGGCCGCGCTGAACAGCCTTTCGATCCTCGATCTGCCCGAGACCAGCCAGCGCGCTTTTGCGCTTCTGCAGGGGGATCGCGCGCTGTTCGCTGGGGTCTTGGACCCAACACTGCATGGCACCCCAGCGACGCTAGAACACAAGCTTTGGCTTCTGGCTCGGCCGCTTTGCGCGCAGCCGGGACCGGCACGCGAGCTCGCTAAGCACGATGTTCTTTCGCCGGGTCGCTGGAATGCCACGCTCTATGACGTGCTGCTGCAGACCGAGCCCGACTGGGTCGCCGATCACATCCCAGATCTGGTGCGTGCCAACCCCGACGCCGTCGTCGCCCTGGTGAATGCCATCCAGCGTGTCGTTTCCAAGCGGCAGGATGCAGCGACGCAGGCGCACCTGCGCCAGGCCGTGCTTTCCTGGGTGCAGACGCAGGTCTGTCAGCCCAGCGGCGGGAACAAAGACCTGTATGCGCTGCTGGCGAGCTTGAGCCCGGCTTGGCTGATCGCGCAGCTCGACGACATCGTGCGAGCCAACCCGACGGATCTCAACCACTTGATCGACGTGTTGGGTTCGCCGCTTTCCGGGGTTGACCCAGCAGCCCACAAGAACGCTCAAGCTCGACTGAGACAGCGTGCGTGCGAGCAATTGCTGCGCCCCGGTCAAGGCCGCGCGAGACTGTACACCCAGATTGCACAGGCCGATCCGCAGTGGTTCGTCGCGCACCTGGATGAGCTGGTGGGCGCCAACCCGAATGACCTCGTCGCCATTGTGCAGGCCATTCGCCCGCGCGTGCCCGATGCGGCCGTCCTGCTGGCGCAGCGCTGGCAGCAAGCGCGTGGCCTGTGGAACATCGAGCTGTACCGCCTGCTGGTGCGTGACCATCCGCAGTGGTTCGTGGCGCAGGCCGAAGCGCTGGCAAGGCACAATCCCGACAGCATCCCGGCGCTGGTTCGGGCGATCAACGACTTCCCCTCGCGCATCCCCAACTGGCAGGCGCTACGCGACGCCGTGAAAGCCCTGGCTTCGTCCCATTCCGCGCGCTGAGGCCCAGCGATGCCAAGCAGTCGCCCGTTGCCCGGATGAAGCGCAGCCGGGGCACGTGGTTTTTCTGCGATGCCCTTCACCGCGGCCAGCTCTCGCTGAGCGGAATCGTGGGTTGCCATTTTTCGGGCTGCTTGCGGTACTATCGAGGTGCGATTCGTCGGACGCAACATGTGGCCAATCGAGGGCACGCACCGTCGGTCGCGCGCCTTCCTGTCTGCCTTCGGGCTCTTAATTGTTCCTCTCCGCAGGGTCTTCGGTGAAGTCACGCATGCCGCTCTCCATCGCGCTTCTTCTGTTGCTGTCCGTCGTCGCGTCGCTGGGCTACTTGATCTGGCGCGGCCAGAACCTGCGCGCCCAGCGCGACCGCTTTTTCGTCGATCGCAAGCTGGTGCAGCGCGCGTCGTGTCCGTCGGAAGTAGGGCAGCCGTTTGTCTACAAGGATCTCAACCAGCTGCTCTGTTACGACGGACCGCTCAGCCCTGAAAAGCCGCTGCCCTTTGTTTTTCTTCTCGGCTCGCGCCAGCGCGAAGGAGCCGTGGGACCAGGGCAGAAAATGATCGTGGACCACTACATCGGCGCGTATCTGCCGTCGAGCTCGCTCAAGCTCGACGATGCCTGGCTGCAGAGCTGGGCTCGCCGGGTCGCCGAGCGCGGGGACGGCTGGGCCAAGCAGTCCGGCCAGCCCGTTTCACAGCGCGATCACGGACTGATGGGCCCGCCTGATTCGCTGCCCATCCGTGCCGTGCGCACCACTGATGGCGGAGTACTGATCGCCTGGCACTGCCTGCACCTGCGCGATCGCTTTGAAAAGCGCCTTGTTGAGCTGATCGAAACCTTGCCACGCTAGGAGCGCTTCGATGGAAGACCCTCGCAATCCTTCGGACTCGCCATCGCCATCGTCTTCGCCATCACCCATGGCCGCCATCGTGCCGCTCGCCGGGCTGCCGCGGCAGATCCTGTATCAAAGCGCATTTTCTCTTTTGTCGCGTCCTTTGCACGAGACCTCGGCGCACAGCGCGATGGTGTTCGTAAGTGAGCTGCGACCGCGCCCAGAAGACTATGCCCGCGTCTTTCAGGCGCCGTACGTTGAGCTAGCGCGCCGCGTCTATGACGCGCTGTTTGTGGCGCCGCGACCGCTTGAGCGGGCAGCGCATCAGACGGTGCTGCGCCTGTCCATGGCCACGGCCGCCGAGCTTCGCGAGTACGGCGTCGAGACCTGCGAGTTTCCCGGCGGCTATGCCGATATCTTGGATCTGCTGCTGCCCGAGTCGCTGTGGGTCCACTGGAAGTACGTGGCGCCGGGATCTAGCTCGGGCATGTCGTATGACGGCCTGACGCGGCTTGAAGACCGCTGGGTCTGGTTTCCCAAGCCGTATCGCTTCTTGCTTGCGCAGCTTCAGCAGCCCAAGGCCGAAGCAGCCGAAATCGCGGCGCCCGTTGGCCCAGCCCCTGAGGCCGCGGTGAGCGAGTCCGAATCCAACAGCCAGCCGACCGGCACTGCGGGGCCGCAGGTCACGCAGATGTGGAAGGAATAACGACTCAACGCCGCCTGCGCGCAGCCAGCGCGGATCGCATCCGTCCGCAGGCCGTCCGCAGGCCGTCTTCTCAGTTGGCCTACGGCCGTTTCGCCGTCGATGGGCGCTGTGGGGACATGTCGTCGTCGCAGAATTGGCCGCAGCGTCCGCCACATCAAACGAGTGCAGGGGGTTGGGTAAGGGGATGGTGGCGCTGCCGGTGGTGCCGGCGCCAAAGCTCAGCGAGCCGTTGTGGTAGCTAAACAGCGTGTCGCGCTGGATCTGCCCCGCCGCGCTGCGCACGAC
>JAEUJZ010000186.1 GCA_016794505.1 Myxococcales bacterium | reverse complement strand
CATGCACACACAGCGGAATACAAACAGGATGCGGTCGGCGGTCGGATATGTTCGGACGGCGGTCGGGTACGTGCGAGTGAGCACGCAGGAGCAAGCCTCCGAGGGCGTGAGCCTCGACGTACAACGCGATAGGATTCGCGCCTATTGCAAGGCGCAATCGCTCAAGCTCATCGACATAAAAGCTGATGAGGGTGTGTCCGGGGCCACACTCGATCGGCCTGCGCTTCAGGATGCGCTGGCGCTGTTGCGGCGAGGACGAGCCGACACGCTGATCGTCATGAAGCTGGATCGCTTGTCGCGCTCGCTGCGCGATGTCTGCTCGCTCGTCGAAGAGTTTTTCAGCGACGAGCGCTATCACCTGCTATCGCTGTGCGGCATGGTCAACACGCACTCGGCGGCGGGGCGCATGGTCCTCATGAACCTCGCCAACTACAACCAGTTTGAGAGGGAAGTGATTTCCGAGCGCACGCGCGATGCGCTGCAACACATGATGAAGCAGGGAGTGCGGCTTGGCCCCGCGCCGTATGGCTACGAGTTCAGCCACGACACCGACGGCAATGGTCGGCGGTTGTTGGTGCCGCTGGCCGATGAACAGGAAGTGCTGCGCAAGATCCGCGAGATGCGCGCCGAGGGTCTAAAGCTGCATCAGATCGCGAGACTCCTAAACGAAAAAGGAATCCCAGCGCGACGGGACGGACTCTGGAGAGCGCAGAGATTGAGTATCCTGCTGCGACGGCAAGGGACAGAGCAGGTCCGCTCTATCCGGCCCACCGGCCCGCGCATCCCACGACGCTATGACCCCGAAGCTGCGACAGCGCGCGCAAAGGAACTACGTGCGGAGGGGCTGAGCCTGAACCAGATTGGTCAGCGTCTGCGCAAGGACAAGCTGACCCCTCTGCGTGGTGGTGTTTGGCATCCGGCACAGGTCGCGAAGCTGCTGCAAGTGGGGCTGCGTGGTGACAAGGAAGCGGCGTCTCTACGGGCGCTGGAGCTACGCGCAGAAGGTACGTCGCTGCGCGAGATCGGGATTCGGTTGGCGGCGGAGGGGATTCTGCCCAGGGAGGGCGGGCTGTGGCATCCGGCGCAGGTGCGCGCTCTGCTGGTGGGGGACGAGTCAGCGAGCGTCGGCGGGTGATTGGGTGGGGGGACGGCCCCGACGTGACGCAGGCAGAAGCTGTGGGCCCTCGTTGAAGGCCAGCCACGCCGGGCTGATGCTGAGTGCCTTCGCCAGAGCTGCAATGACTTCTATCCCCGACTGTGCGCCGCGCTCGATATTGGCAAGCGCCGTCGGGCTCAACCCGGCCAGTCGTGCAAGAGCCGCCTTGCTTAATCCGTGGGCGATGCGCACTGCTTGAAGCCGCGCCCCCATGCCATCGCACGCCGCCTCCTGCGCCGAGCCGCCCATTTCGCCCAGAGCGAATGCCAGCCAGCCAGCCGACACACCCAGGCCGTTCGCCAGGCGAGCCACGGTGCCAACGGTCGGCAGGCGACCGCCGGTCTCGATATCCAGCGCGGTGGTTTGGTCGCCTCCGACTCGCTCTGCCAGCGCAGTGCGAGACACTCGCGCGTGCTTCCTCGCCTTCTTCAGACGCTCGGGAAGGCCGAAGTATCGAGGGTTGGGGCTGCCGCGAACCATCGGCGCGACGTAGCACGCTGCGCCTACATGAAAAAGTTCACAGAAATATCAACGGATTTCCATGCTTAGCTTCATTGCCAAGCTCGCGCCGCTGATGTATGACTGCGGTTGAGCTTGGTATGTCCAGGCTCCAAAACCAAAAAGGCCCCCGGTGCAAACCGGGAGCCCATCGCCCGCGTCAGACCTGCGCCGTGGAAAGTGAAGGTCCGACGTGAACAGGAGGACTCTATGTGCTGTCACGTCCGTAGTGCAAGTGTCTCTCGCCGTCGTCGCCCGCAGCGTTGCCAAGCAGCATCACAGACACCGCTCGCCGTACTCGACCTCAGTAAGCCCGGCGAACGCCAAGCGCATGATTTTCTGTGCCGTGCGACGAGCAAACGCCACAGCATATGGAAGCTGATCGCCTTGCGTCGTCGGGGGGATGTGCTGCTGTGCGTCGTGCAGTGGCTACGGCCTCGACATCTACCCGCGCCCTACTCGCTGGCAAGGCTGAGCTTAACGGAGCCCGCCGTGTGTTGGCGGGACCATGCCACTCCCGAGTCGGCGCGGTCCGCGATGGATGCTCGCTGCTCGTCGTAGACTGCGCTGATGGCTGATCAAAGACAGCGGTTAGTCAGTATGAACCGGCTAGGACGTGCCACCTGTCATGGCTCGTCGATGGGGTGTGCCCTACGATAGCCAACCACTCCGTCGGACCCCGCGACGGAGAACCGGCCGGCTCATGCTGATTAATGGCAGTGCCGCACGCTGATTCCGCAGGCGGTAACCGTGCAGCAATAGCCTCTTGGTGGATTACAGCAGTAGGACACCCCACGACAACTAACGCAGACAGCACTTTCTGTCGTTGGATCACAACCACGGGCACCCGACAGATCTTCAGGCGTTGACATCAACGGCTCACCCTCGTCTAGTGCAAAGTGGAGCGACGCCAATCGGCTCCAAACTGCTTCGCCCCCAGGCACTAAAACCAACGTTTCTCCGCTGCTGCTTAAGCCGCTCGCTGTGATATCCTCGAGAACTAGTTGGACCCTGCCACCATCTACGAATTGGCCCGTCACACGCAACGAGTGCATGTTATCAGCAGAGCCGATCGTAACCGATCCGCCTTCGTACAAGTCAGCTTGCGAGATCTTGCCAGAGTCGTCGGTGGTAGCGAGGTGAAAGACCCTGGCCATGGAGATTTTCTGGTCATCCAGTCGCGAGGCTGCTGATGTAGTTCCAGGGATGAGTGCGATACTGGCGACCACTAGAGCAGCAAAGTAACTGCATACGTGCATACGTGCGCTTGACAGCATGGTGCTCTCCTTCGTCCAACTGCTATATTTGGCGTCTCGATCTTGCCAACGGATTATCCATTGGTGCCAAGACTCTGGCATGCTCCGCCCTGTAGACTTGAATTGTCAAGCGCTTGATGATTTTTATAAATATTCTTCGTGAAGGAACGCCAATACGCTAGAGCGTTACTACGTTCGCGTCCCCCAAGTTCCTGATCGCTGATCATCTGCGCAGTTTTCGAGGGCGCCCCCGAACGAATGATTTATTTGTTCAGGGGTCACGGACTTCGGGGACGGAAACCTAGCTGACGTAGCATTGGGGGGCGGGTCAAATCAGAAATCCAGATTTCTAAGCCATTGATCCATTGCGCCTCACTACATAGGCGGGCCAAAGATTGGGAGCGGGTCAAGCGATCCCCACCCGAGATCAGATCTTCACAGATCGCTACCTCCCTCCCAATCAAGCACTCCAAGACCACCGGCACCGGATCAGTTCCGCGTACTGATCTGCGATTACAGGGCGTTGTGTGAACGAAAAAAGGAGTCTGAAACCGACTCTAGATCGGTGTTCTTCACACCCACGTTCACCAACGGACATGGTCTCAGATGTCGCAGATTCCTTTTTTATCGGACTCACTTGCTCTTGAAGCGCGTGGCTCGTACGATCGTGCGGAGTAACTTGGATGTCACTCCTGACAGCAGGGGTGACGCGATCCGTGACATCAGGGGGGACACCGTGCGATCTGTCGTCTTCTACAACAACAAGGGCGGCGTCGGAAAAACGACCTTTGCGGTCCACTGTGCGCTGCGGGCGGCGGAGTACCACCGACTGCGCACTCTGGCGATCGGTATGGATCGGCAGGGCGATGTGTTTCGTTGGCTGTCGGAAGGTGAGATGTCGGTGCAGGATGGCTCGGTCTATGAGCACAGCCCGAACTTGACCGCGATCTACTCACCGAACCGGCAGCCCAACCTGCGGCTGCACGCCGACCTGGCAGTGATGGACTCTTCGCCCAGCTTGGCGCTGGCTGGGTCGGTTCGTGCGGATCTGGTCGTGGTGCCGGTAGACGGTCGTCTGGCGCTGGAGGACTTGCAGAACGCCCTACCTGACTTGGAAGAGAGCCGGGCCAAGCTGCTGGTGGTCATCAACCGCGCCGATGCCGGTGGAGCCCGGACCCTCGCCGCGCTCAAGAAGGCGTGCTCTCGTGTGCCGCGGCTGACTGTGTGGTCATCGCCGATTCCTGACTCTGCGGCTATCAAGCGCGCCGCCGAATACTACCGCCCGGTGTGGGAGGTGCCGTACGGCGAGACCTCGGCCGGCAGTCGGTTGATGAAGGCGCTGTGTGATGACATCGTGAGCATGCTCGGCTTGGGGGGGCGCTGATGAGCGAGCGCAAGAAGGGCGGAGGACTCGACTACACGCCGCGAGCCTTCCACGGCGCGCGTGCGCCCGACGGGCCAGCAGCGGACCTGGAAGAGAAGCTAGCGAAGCTGGGCTTGCTCGAACCGGAGGACGCAGAAAAGGCGCGGGCGGAACCGAGCGACGATGCCCGTACAGACACCGTGCGGACCAGGAAGCGCTCTTCGCTCGACTACACGCCGCGCGCATTTCACGGTGCACGTGCGCCCGATGGCCCTGCGCCGGACGTGGAGAGTCGCTTGGTTGCCATGGGCTTGGCGGAACCTTCAGCTCCACAGCAACCACGCCAGGAAGCGCGCCGGGATGCAGGCCACGGGGTATCGTCAACGGCCCGCACCGACCGAGCCGCAGCGCCGTCAGCCAGCTCGCCCCATCGTGTCAGTGCGGCAAGCGGACCACAGGCAGCGCCGACGCGATCTTCGTCTCTCCCTCCCAGCGCAGGGACAGGCAGCCCGACGCGCAGTGAGCGTCCCGAGCCAGCGCCCGAGCCCCCACGAAGAGCCGAGAAAGCTGCGCCTATACCACCACCACCCGCGTCAGTATCCACCGCTCCCTCACCGGCACCACTGCCCCCCGTGCCGCCCGAAGCAGCGCCGCGACCTCTGCCGGTATCTGGTAAGCCAGCGATGTCCAGGCCGGTGGACGTTGAGGCCCCTACCCCTCCAATGAGCACGCCGCGAACGCCCCGACGTACCACGCGAGGAACCCATCGCCTTCCTCAGCTTCCAAGAGGCAACGAGCGGGCTCGGCTCTCCGTACGGCTGGAGCCAAGCGTCAATCAGAAGCTGGGCGAGCTTGCCGAGCTACGAGGGCTTGATCGCAACACCGCTGTCAGCGTCGCCATTGTGCAGGACTGGGTGAACTGCTTTGGCTGGCACTGGGGCCAAGCCCGTCGTTCGTAGGCCCGTGACGGCCAGTCGTCCTCTCAGCTCCTCACGGTGAGTCCATGAAGCAGTGTCCGATCTGCGGTCGCGAGGTGGTCAGCAAGCGCAAGGACGCGGTGTTTTGTCGCGACGCCGCCTGTCGCAAGAAGGCGCAGCAGGCACGCAAGGACGAAGCGACGAAGCTGCCGCCTGTGGCCACCGGCAACAAGGCATCCGTCATTGTTACGTTTCCAAACGGCAGCCGCTGGCTCTTGGAACTCAGCCCGATCGACGTAGAGCATTCCGCCCTGCCATCGCTTGCGCAGGTTCAAACGTTGCCGACTGCGCTACCGCCTGCGGTGCTTCCTGAGCCGCCTCCTGCGACGGTTCCCGAGCCGCTGGTGGCGGTGTCCACATCACCGCTACCGGCGGTTCTTGAGCCCCCGCCAGCCGTTGTGAATCCCGCTCCCGCCACTTCTGTCAGCTTGCCGCCAGAGGTCACACGGCAGAAGGCGCTGCGCACAATTGAACTGTTTTTCATCGACGCTGTCGGTAGCCTGCTGCGCTTCAGGGAGGCGGTACGCGCTCGACACAATCGCCCCCCCGCCATTCGGCATTTCGCGAAAGCCCAGCTATGCATCGTCGAGGACGATGGGTATGGCCTCGGGGGAAGACCTGGCAAATGGCCAGAGGCTTTCCCCCAGCGCTCTCCGACGGAGTTTGGGCTGGATGCCGACGTGGGCGTGCTTTACTACGACGAGGACGATAAGCGCGTCTATGTCCCGACCCCTGAACTACTCGTCGAAGCGCTCGGAGCCGACTGGCGCATGCTTCTGCAAACTCACGCCGACGGCGACGCTCGGTAGGCGCACCGCTGCGAACAAATCCCCGACTGCTGCCCCATTGCATATTACGTTTTCACGCTTCTGCCGGCGCTATATAGCGGAATAAAGTCCTGTGTTCCATTACCCAGAGCGCTATGAGCGCTGCTGTTGATGCTCGCCGCCGCCAGACAGGGCGCACGCAGCCGATGTAGTCAGGCCGTGTCTGAGCCGCACGAAGCCGCTCCTCGATCCCACCTCACGCACTATCACCCCATCCAATCAGTGACCCAGATCACACCTAGATTCAGCATTTTGACGCCCCACCGATTAAGCTTTCTCGACGGGCCGAAAAAATTCGTTGATCCGTCCGTGTCAAGGACCTTCTTTCCGGTCGTCGGTGATGGCCTTAACTAAGCGTGGGGTGTAGTCGGTCGGATGGGCAGGATTCATGTGAGGCTAGGCACGAATCTGGCGGAATCGTGGCGTCTATGAGGACGGTAAATAGGACGCGAAGAGCCCGGCGAACAGCTTTGTCAGCGCACGCTCACTGCGCGGGCGGACATCTGAGCCAAGCTCAAGTCCTCCTAGAGCGCTGCTTCCCAACTACAAAGCGTCTTCACACTCTCTTCTTAATCTGGGGTGTGGTGGGAACTGGAACTAGAGTATCTCAAACTTGGGTTTATATGCGTCAGCCCCCAAGGGGTCGGAAAGGTCTCTTAATTCTGTGCCTACAACCCTAACTTTGCACACGTTGTCATTCCAATCTCTGAACATCCAAATATCGCCCTTATGATCTACACCTTGATTCGCTGAACGCCTAAACTCAAACTCAAAATTTGCAAAATCACCATCTCTCCTACCTTTACATTCAACAACCCATTGTTCGCCGATGTCACTCCAAAACAGAGCTTTCCAATCATTATGATGTGGCGTGGTTGCCCCCTTCGGTCGATGGATAAAGTCGGGGTTCCCTACTCCCCACGTAAACCCTTTTTTGACTGAATCGAGGCTAGCCTCCCATAGTGAACCATCCCAGGTTTTGTATTGTACCCATTCAACTATTTGAGCCATCGTGTTTATGATCCTTTCTAGTAGCTCACTTACATGCGCAGAATCTTATACTCCGCAATTTGATTTGCCCCCAGACGCGCCTCAGTGTCAAGGCTTCATAAATGTACAAGACTGGCGCAGTTTCGTTCGTTCCGACTGAAGTTCGTACTTCAGTTGTCGTGTACCCGCATCAGAGAGGGCCATGTGCCTGAGGCTCCGCGTCAAAGAGTTTCTTTTTCTCCGTCGCCAGTGCTTATAAAGAAGGCTTCAAAGGTCGCCACTTCGTGCGTATTCGGATGGTAAGTCGGGGCACATGGGTCCGAACGCCGCGGGCCGGAAACTCCGTGCAATGGCTTCGTCGGGTGTGGCGGGTGCTGCAGATCAAAGCGTGGGCAACGAAAAAATCCCCCGGAACAAATCGTCGAACGTTGGCCCGGACTGCGACGCACAGGACGAAGGGGCAGCCCCGGCGCGGCAGCCAGCAGTGTTTGCCAGCGACGCATCCTTGTACGCATTCCGTGCGTGTGTGGGCCGGCCGCACGGGAACGTTCCTCGACGGCTGTCCCCACGCCGCGGTGGGACCGACCTAGGCATCGGCTTGGCCGGTCTTCTATAGCCCCACCGCGGTGCATCCGTCGGCGCAGCAGTACCTGCGCACGGAACGAGAGAGGCCACTCCAGGTTGAGCGGCTCCGCAGGCGTCGGCGGATGCTTCCCCAGCGGTGGATGCACCACGCTCACCAGAAGGCTCAGTCGATCCAGCCACGGGCCCGGCGAGGCAAGCGCAGCCCGCCAGTCCCACCCCTGAGGCAGGTTCGCCGCAATCTGCTGTGGGAGGGAGTCTGTTCGCTGTTTCGTATCTGCCCGCCGGGCTGGCGCTCAACGCGATCACGTAGACCGCGGGGATCGTTGTCTTGGCTGCGGGCATTCACACCGCGCGCCGCCACGCACAGCAAGCACGTATCGTCAGACCCTTTCCTTCCAGCGGTGGCCCCACGCTGGGGGGCACTCTTGATCATTAAAAAAGGAACAAAAACGGAATAAAATACACAAGATAAATTAGGAATAATAATGGAATATTAGATCGGACTAAAAAAGGACTATCTAGAGACAGATTCATCTGAAGTGATGTGTCAGGAAAAGGCTGGAGATCGATAGGGAATGCGCGACAACGCGCAGATGAAGAACTTGTGCGGCGCCCTCAGGATGCGTTGCGCAGCGTCTGCTGCGACTGCGCAGAGCGCTTGGGCGATCGCTCCGCCCGATCGGCAGCTTGCTGGCTAGCTCCAGCGCACGCGATACAGCGAACCGGCGCCGGGATGGTTCTTAAGCTCGACGGTGGGCAGCCGATCGAGCGCATAGCGGCAGTCGCCCAGAGCGAGCCGCGTGGTGTCGCTGATCACGATCTCGCCCGGCCCGGCAGCGTTCGAGATGCGACTTGCGAGGTTGATCGGGTCGCCGATCGTTGCGTACTGCAGGTAGGAATCGACACCGATATTGCCGGCGGCCACGGTGCCGGTGTGCAGGCCTATGTGGATGCGCAACGGGCTGCCCAGTCGGTCTTCCCAGGCCTGGGACAGCTCGCGGATGCCGCTTTGCATATCGACGGCCGCAGCCAACGCGCGGCGCGCATCATCGGGGCCACGAAACGGCGCACCCCACACGGCAAGCACCGCATCGCCGATGTACTTTTCCAGGGTGCCTTCATAGCGAAAGACCGCGGCGGCGAGGATGGGGAAATAGTCATTGAGCAGCGCGAACACCTCGCGCGGGGCCAGGCGCGAGGCCAGCCGGGTATAGCCGGTGATGTCTGCAAACAGCGCAGTCACCTCGGTCTCGGTCGGATCGTGCAGCGTCGCAGGCGCTTCCATCAGGCGCGTACAGATGGCCTTGGGAAAAAAGCGCAGCAGGTTGTTTTCCAGCACGGCACGGCGCTCAAGCTCGCGCGACAGGCGGGCGTTGTGGATCGCCATCGCGGCCTGGTTGGCAAAGCCGGCTAGGAACGCCAAGTCCGACGAAGCGAAGCGATCCGCCAGCGTGACGTTATCGACATAAAGGACGCCGATGATCTCGGAACGCGGCCGCAGCGGCACGCACATCGAAGAACAGATGGACTGCGCCATCACCGAGGCCGCCTGCGCCAAGCGCGGATCGGTGCGCGTGTTTGAAAACAGCGCGGCGACAGCGTGCGTCCGCACATAGTCGACGATGTGGCGACTCCAGATCTGCTCGCCCGGCGACAGCGCACGCAGCGAGCGCAAGGACGTGGCCTCCAGGCGATTGTTGGCGGGATTGACCAATAGGATCGCCGCGCGCTCGATTGGCAGCGTCTCAAAGCACAGGTCGAGGATGCGACTTAGAACCGAGTCGATTTCGCCCGGCTCGGCGAGGATCTCGCTGACGCGCAGCAGTGTCTTCAGACGGTCGCGACGCAGTGCCGAGTCAGTCGGCGCCGCCATGCCATCGGTTGAGTCTTCCGCGAGGGCTGCATCGCCGGACAGCGGCTTGCCGCGAGTCGGCAGCGAGCAGGTCAAAGCCGGCAACGGCAGGCTGTCCGTTTCGCTTTTGTTGGGATTGGGTCGCGTGTGGCAGAAACGAAACGCCACCTCGCCGCAGCGCAAGATATCGCCATCGCGCAGCGTTCCGCGCTGGATGCGATGGTTGTTCAGAAACGTGCCGTTCTTGCTGCCCAGGTCGGTCACGATGTACTCGCCGCCTTCGGCCCTGATGCGCGCATGCTGACGTGACAGGCTGCGATGCTCGATCAGGAAGGTCGCTTCTTCGCTGCGCCCGATGGTGACGTCTGCCTCCTCAAGGCGAAGGGACTGAGCTTCGGTTCCCGCTAGCTCCAGCAACAGCCATGGCATCCGTGACCATTATTTCTCATTCAGCGCGGCGCTTGCAATGGCGTATCCCGACGCTGCGCGCTGTCTGGAGGTCTGCGCTGCGGTGGCTGTCAAGCAAACGTTGACTTCGTCTCTCGGGCGAACCGAGAATGAGCTCTTCACGTCACGCAGCCTGGGGGGGCGCATGTCGAAAAGTCCTACGCTAACTGTCGGATCTGGACCACCTGCAACGCTCAGTGACAACTCGACGCTGGAGCTAGAGCTTGCGGCGCAGCTAGCCATCGTGTTGGGGCCGGCGTACCGCGTGCATGACAAGCTGGGCAGCGGTGGCTTCGGATCTGTCTATCGCGCGGTACACAGCAATACCGGGCAAGACGTGGCAGTGAAAGTCCTGCGCGTGCAGTCGAACTGGACGCCGCTTGTGGCTCAGAACCAGATCACGCGCTTTGAACGCGAGGCTGCACTGTGCGCGGCCCTGCGCCACCCAAACATTGTGCGGCTCATCGATCGAGGGCACAGCAAGCTGCTGCCAGGGTCGATGCAAGAGACGGGCGCCGGCTTCTACTACGCCATCTATGAGTACGTGCCCGGCGAGACGCTGCGTCAGCTCCTCGATCGCCAGCAGCAGCTTTCGGTCGAGCGCACCGCCGAGCTCTTGGGTCAGGTTCTCGACGCGTTGGCCACAGCTCACGCCGCCGGAGTCGTCCACCGCGATCTGAAGCCAGCAAACATCATGGTGGTGAGCACGGGGCCGTCGACGCACGTAAAGGTTCTCGACTTTGGCATCAGCACGCTGACGCTGGAGGCGCGCGACACAGCGTTTCACAGCGTGACGCGATCACACGAGCTTGTGGGGACGCCGCAGTACTGCGCTCCCGAGCAGCTTCGCGGTGATGTGCCGACGCCGCGCACCGATTTCTATGCGTGGGGCCTGGTCTTTATTGAGTGCCTCACCGGCCGCCCTGCGATCAGCGGCTCGACGCTGGCCGAGATCTATCACCAGCATCTGAGCCCCATGGATGTGCCGATCCCACCCGCGCTGGTGGGGCATCCGCTGGGCGGTTTTCTGCGGCGTATGCTGCGCAAGAACCCCGGTGAGCGCGCCAGTGATGCGGCCGCTCTGTACGCCGAGTTTCGTCGGCTGCCCGTTGGTGATCTGGTGGGCGCGATCGGCGGTTCCGGCGAGCTGCCCGGTCGTCGAGGAGACAGCGGCATGGCCGCATCCGAGCCAGGCTTGCTGCGGCGCCCGCTGACTGTGGTTGCCTGCACGCTGCGGCTGGTTCCGACGCGCGATCAGGCCGCTGAGCCCGAGGTTCTTGACCCGATCTTGAGCGACCAGCTTCGTCTGTGTCGCGACGCCTTGGTGCGCTATGGCGGCACGCTGGCCGGTGAGCTGGGCGATGCGTTGGTTGTGCTCTTTGGCTATCCAGCGGCCCTGGACACCGACGCCCGGCGAGCGCTGCGCACCGTGCTAGAGCTGGCGGAAGACATTCGGCGCCGCAGCGAGCGCCTGCGTGTCACCCACCAGCTAGAGCTGCAGTTTCGTATCGGTATGCACACCGGCTTGGCCCTGGTCAGCCGCGGTCAGATGCCGGCGGGCATGACGCTGACGGTGGCGCTGAACCTAGCCGCAGCCGCGCCGGCCGGCAGCATCTGGGTCAGCCCCGAGGTCCGTCGACTGCTGGCACCGCTGGCCGAGATCGAGGCAGGCGGACAGGCCGCGGTGTGCGGTGAATCGCAGCCACTATACGTGGGCAGCCTGCTGGGCGAGCGGCGCGGTGAGTCTTCGACGCTGGGCATCACGCTGGGTGGGGCTGATTCATTTGTTGGCCGGCGCAGCGAGCTAGCCCAGCTGCGCGAACATCTGCAGCGATCAGATCGCAACACCACGCCCCATGCCGCGCTGATCGTGGGCGAGGCCGGTATCGGCAAGTCCCGTCTGGTCCGCGAATTCCTCGGCGGTGCCCGCGCGAATGGTCACACCGTGCTGGAGTTCCGTTGCTTGCTAGAACACCGCAACACAGCGCTAGCCCCCGTGCTGCCCGTGCTGCGTCGGCTGCTCGGCCTGCGCGATACGCCGGCTGCCGCGCAGACGGACGCGCTGAGCTCTGCGCTGCGTGTCCACGGGCTGGACCCGTCGCGCTTTTTGGCCATTCTCTGTCACTGGATGTCGCTGCCGCTGCCCGAGGGATACGAGCCGGTTCAGCTGGCGCCCGCCCGCCAGCGCGAGCTGCTGCTAGAGGCGATGGTCAGCATGTTCAGTCAGCCCATCGACGATCAGCGCGTGCTGCTGCTGTTTGAAGATCTGCACTGGGCCGATCCGACGACGCTGGATCTGGTCGGGCGCATGCTGGCCTGCCAAAGTCGAATGCCGCCGTTCCTTCTTGGCACGGGGCGGCCCGAGTTCACCACCGACTTTCGCAGCCCCAAGGTGACGCGGGTCAGCCTCGATCGCCTCTCGCCACTCGATGCCGAGCATGTGGTCCGCCAGATCTGGGGGCCAAGCGAGCCGCTGCCGAACGCAGTGCTCGCCGCCATCGTCTCGCGCGCCGATGGCATTCCGCTCTTCGTCGCGGAACTGACGCGGATGGTCCTGGAACGCGGTCGTGGTCAGGTGAACATCGATGCCATTCCGATCACGCTGCGTGACTCGCTCGCCAGCCGACTCGATCAGCTCGGCGAGCTGCGCGGCGTGGCGCAAGTGGCGGCCGCGATCGGCCGTGAGTTCGACGGAAGTCTGCTTTCGGCTGTGGCGGAAGAAGACGCGCATCAGGTCGACGAAGCCATCGAAAAGCTCGTTGCCGCCAACCTGATCTACCGTCGTCGTCGAGTCATTGGCTCGTCCTATGTATTTCGTCACGCGTTAATCCGCGATGCCGCGTATGACAGCATGCCGCGCGAGCGTCGACGGCGCGTCCATGCAGCGATTGCGGCGACCCTGGAAAGCCAGCTGGGCGACACGACGGCCGGCAAGACGGCCGAGCTGGCCTATCACCACGCGGCCGCCGGGGCCTATGAAGCGGCGGTGCGCTATGGCTTGGCCGCGGCGCAGGCCTCGCTGGATCGCAGCAGCAACGCTGAAGCCATGGCTCAAACCAAGCAAGTCTCGGCGTGGCTGGGCGAGCTTCCGGCGGATCAGCAAGTCGAAGCCGATCTGCGCCTGCGTGGCATCAACCTGCAAGCGCTGATGTCGGCACAGGGCTGGGCCTCGGCCGAGGTGCGCGAGCTAGGCGAAGCGACGCGGGCACTTCTGCCACGCAGCAAGACGCGCGAGCACACCATCACGACGCTGTTCGCGCTGTTCATGCACTACTACGTCGCCAGCGAGCGCGTGCCGTGTCAGCGCGTCGTCGATGAGCTGTGGGACTACGCCGAGGCCTTCGATGATTCTGCGATGAAGGCCGTGGCCGCGACGGCTCGTGGCGTGAACTTGCATGCAGGTGGTCACTATGTCGAAAGCAGCATCTGGCTTGAAAAAGCGCTGTCGCTGTACGACCCCGCGCGTGGCAAGAGCCAAGCCTCGCTCATCGGCATGGACTGTCGTGTCTGGAGCAAGGCGCTGCTTTCGCAGTGCGTGTTCAACTTCGGTCACATCTCGCGCGGGATCGCGCTTGGCCAAGAAGCCATCGACTGGGCGCGCGAGATCCGTCATACGCCGTCGCTGGCCCTGGCCATCCTGTACCTAAGTCAGATCTGGCAGATGTGCGGCGACAAAGAACAGGTTCGCCAGCACACCGATGAGCTCTTGCAGACCGCGAAGACCTACGGCTTGCCCGCATTTGAAGGCTACGGTGCCACGGTGGCGGCCTGGGTCGGCGATAACTCGGCGGCGGTGCAGGGCATCATCGCGGTGCTGCGCCAGCTCAACTGCAACCTCGTTCTTACGTATTACGGATCGTTTGTCGCGGACATCGAAGCCCAAGCCGGGCGCATCCCCGCGGCCATCGCCCAGGTCGATCACTGGCTTGCCACGTGCGAACAGAACCAAGAATTCTTCTTCGATGCCGAGCTCTGGCGGCGACGCGGCTTGTACGAGCTACGCCTGCCGCAGCCTCAGCACGAGACCGCCCGCGACGCCCTGAAACGCGCTTGTGTGCTCGCGCGTGAGCGTGGTATCCACCGAGTTGAAGCAAGTGCGATCCAAGATCTTTTGCAGTCATTCCCCGAGGATCAAGAGCTGGCGCCACGCCTCGCCCAGCTTCTCTCCGCATACCCCGAGCTCAGCCAACTGCCTCGACCGATCCGCGCGCTGTCCTAGGCGCTGCAGCGATGTCTTCGATCCCACCTTGGGTACACGCGGGCTGGCTCTTTCACCCGCATCGGAAAGGTGAACGCATGAGCGACAACCAAGCCCCATTTCCTCGACTGCGTGCTGCATACCTGCGATCCATTGCCGAGGTGTGGAGCGATCCCGCATTTCTCGATGTGCTCGTGGAGGAGTCCAACTCGAATCCGCGCGGCGTGCTGCCCTTCTGGGAAGAGCGTTATCACTTCGAGTTTCCGTTCAACGTCACGTTCAAAGTCTCGAAAAACAAGCGACCGCTGTATCGCCCGATTGGCACCACGGGCTGGTTCGGTTATGGCGATGAGTTTGTCGTCTATCTGCCGGCACTGCCCAGGGATCTGGGCGAGTCGGCCGCTGTGCTGGCCCGCTATTGCGCAGAGTTCCCGTCGCTGCTGGGCCAGGGACTAGCTGGCGCCGTAGCTCCCGCGGACTTTTCCAACTTTGGCATCATCACCTGCCGCGTGTTGGCGTTGGCGTGGCACAACGTGGCATTCCGCCGCGCGCTCTACCAGGCTGAGGACGCGCGCCAGCTCATCCAGGACACCATGAACTACATCGTGCCCTGGAACTTTTTCATCAAGTTCATCGAAGCTTCGGGCGACAGCAGCACCCGCGACGAGTACTGGCAGAAGTTCCCGCGCTCGGTGATCACCGTCCACGCGCCGATGAAGCCGGACAAAGAGTCGATCCATCGCAACGAGGTCGATCACACCGTCGAAGCTGTCGCATTGGCCGCGTACAACGGTACCGGCGCTCAGTATCCCTTCACCTGTCCGTAGCTCACGCCAGCGCTCATCCTGCCCGTCGCAAGCCAGCCCGTTGAGGCGTGAATGGCCCTGCCCGATCTGTTCGCTGTGCTGTCCGTTGTTCCCCACCTGCGCCCCATGCCGCTGCCCGACGGTGGCGGCATGGTTCTGATCGGCGAGTGCGAGCACTTCGGCTTGCCAGTCGGAGACGTCACGCATGTGCTGCAGGCGCTCGACGGTACGACGGATGTCGATGGTGTGCTTGCGGCCTGCGCCAACCACGTTGCGCCGGATCGTGCTCTGGCCATCCTCGGCCGCCTTCTCGATCAAGGACTGCTGCGCGAGGTCGCGAGCGAAGAGCAAGCAGCGCAGGCCTTTGCCAGCGGACTCGGGCTCGCCACGCGGCCCGAGATTCAGTTCGTCACCGTCGATGCCGGGCGCGATATGGACCGCGCAATTGGCGCAAGGACGGCACCGAATGAAGTGGTTGCGCAGGCACTTTCCCAGGCGGGTTTTCAGATCTGCTCGGATGCGCCGACGGTGCTGCTGCTCGGCAGCGACTATCTGCAGCCCAGCATGCGCGACACGACGCGGGCGCTTTTGGCCCGCAGTCAGCGCTGCTTTTGGCTGAAGCCGACGGGGCTGCGTCCCTTGCTGGGGCCGCTGTTCTCTGGGGCGTCGCAACAGGCCTGCCCAACCTGTCTCTGTCAGCACTTGCTTGAACAGCGCCCCGTCGAAGCCTTGCTGCAGCCGCACTCGCGCACGTGGCAGACGCTTGCTCCGTCGGCCGACCTGGCAGCCAGCGTACATGCCGTGGCCAACATGGCCGCGCTAGAGCTCCGCCGCTTGCTGTCGCTGCAGGACGCGTTGACGTCGCCCATCCGCCTCTTCTCCGTCGATTTTTCCCGCTTTGCGCTGCAGGCTCACCCGGTGCGCCGTCGTCCGCAGTGTCCCGACTGCGGGGATCCAGACGAGATGCGACGCCGCGGCGAATCGCCGATCCGCTTGGTGTCGGCCCCCATCGCGTACGCCGAAGATGGCGGTTTGCGGATCGAGTCACCGACGCAGAGCTATGCCCGCTGCGCCGACTTGGTCAGCGAAGTACTTGGCCCTGCCACGCACCTGGAACCGATGCCTGGCGTCGATGGGCACCTGCCGCTGGTGTATAGCTCGGGGTATCGCGTGCGCCCGTCTCGTCTTGGCCCTGGCGAGGCGTTTTATCGTCGCTGCGCGGGCAAAGGCAGCACCCCTGAACAAGCCCGTATGAGCGCCCTCGCTGAGTGCATCGAACGCTACTCTGGGGTCTATCGCGGGGACGAAGCGTACCGTTTTGCGAGCGCTGCCGAGCTAGGCGATGCGGCACTGCATCCCGATCAGCTGCACCTGTTCAGCGACGCGCAGCGGGCCCACGATGAGGCCGTCCCGCCGCCTTTGCCCACTGACGAGCGCATCGCGTGGACTCCCGCTTGGTCGCTTCTGTCGGGGGTTCGCCGCTATATGCCCTTGGCCTCCTGTTATTCCGAAGTTCCCGTCGAGATGGGGGCTGGTTACTGTCGCCCATCCTCGAATGGCAGCGCCGCAGGAAACTGTCTGGAAGAAGCGATCCTGCAAGGCCTGTTTGAAGCCGTCGAGCGAGATGCCGTGGCGATCTGGTGGTACTGCCGCCTGCGCCGTCCTGCTGCGCTCGTGAGCGACGGAGCCGAGGCTGCTTTTTCCATCGAGCGCGAGGTGCTGGCGCGTCGCGGCTGGTCGCTGTGGGCGCTCGATCTGACGCATGACCTGGGCATACCTGTTGTCGTCGCCGTCGGGGTACACAGCGCAGATGAGCGGCTGGCGCTGGGCTTTGGCTGTCACACGCAGCCCGCGCTGGCGCTGCGTCGTGCGGTGTCCGAGCTACATCAGGTCGTGCTGCCGCAGCGCCCGGTACGAACGCCGTGGGATGGCATGGTCGCCTCGCAGCTTCCGTATCTGTTCCCTGACTCCGCGGCCCCGCGGCAGATTCCGGATCCACCGCACCCCGGCGGCGATCTGCGCGACCACGTCCTCGACCTCGCGCAGCGCCTTGATCGCTGCGGGCTGGAACTTCTCGCGGTGGACAAGAGTCGCGCCGATCTGCCGCTGCGGGTGGCGCAGGTGGTCGTTCCGGGGCTGCGCCATGCCTGGCCGCGCTTCGGCCCTGGGCGTCTTTATTCCGTGCCGGTCGCGCTGGGCTGGCTACCCGCCCCGCTGCACGAAGCCGAGCTGAACCCTCTGCCGCTTCTCATCTAGCGATCCCCGTCGCCATCCCCGTCGCCTACGGAGTGAAGAATGCGCAATGGAATGCCCCTTCTCGACATCGATCGCCACGTCGTCGAGCCGCTGAGTATGTGGCCTGAGTATCTGCCCGCCGCCTATCGCGACGTTGCCCCCGACGCCCGCCCCCTTGCGCCGCCCGGCGAGTCGCTCGACGAGCGCCTGGCTCGCTTGGGGCCGCAGGCGCTGTTGCCGACGCCACCCATCCTGACGGTCCAGGGCCGGCCGCTGATCCGTGGCATGAGCGAGCGAGCCTATGTCGAAGCCAACCTGCATGTCGAAGAGAGGCGCCATCAGCTCATCGCTGGAGGAAGCGCCGCGGGTCAGCTGGCCGACATGGATGCGACCGGTGTCGATCTCGCGATGCTCTTACCGACGCATGCGGGCTTTCTGGTGTACGATGACGAGATCGATGCAGGACGCTCGCGCGCGTATGCCGACGCGTACAATCGCTGGCTCGCCGACCTGTGCCAGGAAGCCCCGCAGCGCTTGCTGGGAGCGGTGCTGCTCTCTCGGCACGATCCGACGCAGATGGTGTCGGATTTGGAAGCGGGCCTGAAGCGTGGCCTGTGCGCGGCCGTAATTCGCCCCAATCCCGTGCAGGGCCGCACGCTCGGCGCCCCCGAGCTCGATCCGTTCTATGCCGCGTGTGTCGCCCATGACATCCCGCTGCTTTTGCACGAGGGCACGCATACCCGCGTCGAGACGGTCGGGGCAACGCGCTTCGCCAGCCACTTCGCTCAGCACGTCTGCTCGCACCCGCTTGAGATGATGATGGCCTTCCTGTCGCTGCTCGAAGCCGGGGTGTTCGAGCGCCATCCGAGGCTGCGCGTCGCATTTCTCGAAGCGGGCTGCGGCTTCCTGCCGTACTGGCTGTGGCGGATCGACCACGCGGTCGAGGTTGCGCAGGTCAATGAGTTGGGCGGCCATGTGCGTCAGCGCCCATCGGGCTATTTCCGTCGACAGTGCTGGATTGCATTGGAGCCAACCGAGCCACTGCTGCCGCAGAACATTGACCACATCGGCACCGCCCGCGTGGTGTTCGGCACCGACTTTCCGCACATCGATCACGACGCTGGCATCCTCGCCGACTTGTTCGCCGACCGCACCGGTCTGCGGCGCGAGGTCTTGCAAGCTGTGGTCTGGGACAACCCGCTGCGCTTGCTCGGTCCACGCAGCGCCAGCTTGGCCGAGCCGTGGACGCGAATGCCCCCCCTAAAGGGAAGGGCTGTCGAGGGGCTGACCGTCGCCTGAGCCACCACGCCGCACGGGTGAGTCGCTGCACGCAAGGTGGGCCTGGGCCGAAGCCGCTTGGCCCGTCGTGGTTGCCGTCCCGAATCTGCCACAACAGGCGACGGCGAGGTGTGCCCGATGCAGCTTGGAAGGGCGGACTCTGTCGAAGGACCGACGCTCAGTGAAGGACGGTGCGCAGGCGCGTGATGCCCAGCCCGCCTAGCAGATCGTTTTCGCTCTCGAAGCCGGTGAAGCGCACGCCCATGCCGGTCAAGGCCCGCGCTCGGCCACCCGCCGGATCGGCAAAGTTCAAGAAGTAGTGATTCTTGACTTCGCCCCGCGCGATGATGCGGGCCGGTGACTCGGGCATCGAGAAGAAGACGCGCACTTCCGTGCCAAGCGGCAGTGGCTGCGCGACCTCGACCATGATTCCGCCGGCCGAGATGTTGCGCGCGACGGCCGAGCACTCACCAAACTTGTCCGTGCGAATCGAGACGGGGAATGCCTTGTCGAAACGAAGGTTGCGACGCTTTTCCATGAAGCCAGGCTATGGCGGTGCGTAAAGGAAGTCAAAAAACTCACCTTATCCTACATGTGTGGGACATGTGTGCTCGACGGAGGGAGCACGAGCGATGAAAAAAACACAGGATCACTCCGGGCCACAGTGCGGCCTTGGCGAACGAGCGGGCTGGGCGCTGGCCACCATGGCTTGCGGGTGGGCGATCGCGTGTACGGGTCCGCGTGCGCAGCCCGCTTCGTCGGGACCGCGCGAGCTCAACGCTGCGCTGGGCTCGGTGGCGGCGCCCGCGGCGGACCCATCGAGTCAGGCTGCATCCGTCAGCACGCCGCACGACTTCGTCGATGTGGCCCGCTTGGAGCCCACTCTTCATGTCGACTTGAGGTATGCGACCGAGAACAACTTCACGGGCCGCGTCGTGTACCCGGCGAGCGCTCGCTGCTATCTGCGCATGCGAGTGGCCCTCCGGCTGCAGCGCGTACAGCACGAGCTTCGACAGCAAGGGCTGGGGCTAAAGCTCTTGGACTGTTACCGCCCGCTGTCGGTGCAGCGTCGCTTCTTTGCCCTGGTTCCCGACGAGCGCTATGTCGCCAACCCCAACAAAGGCTCACGCCACAACCGCGGCGCGGCCGTCGACCTGACGCTGGTCGATGCCGCTGGAGTCGAGAGGGTGATGCCAACGGCCTTCGACGACTTCAGCGAGCGAGCGCACCGCGAATATATGGCGCTGCCCGCCGAGGCGATTGCCAACCGTGCCCGCTTGGAAGCGGCGATGGTGCGCCAAGGCTTTGTGCCACTGCCGACTGAGTGGTGGCACTTCGACGATCGCGATGCCAAGAGCGATCCTCTAGCCGATGTCCGCTTCGAGGACCTGGCTGGACAGGCGGCGCCGTAGTTATCCGCCGCGGACGAAGCGCCAGACACCCGGCGGATCGATGGCGCAGCGGCTGATGCGCTGCGAAAGCGGGGCCGCGTGCAAGGCCAAGCCGGCCTGAATGTCCCCGTCGCCGGGAGTTGCGGCGAACTCGCTGTCCCAGGGCATGACGATCTCGATGCCGCCCCCTGAGCTTGCGCGCAGGCGTGGCAGCAGGGTCAGCGGCTGACGGCGACGACACGACCGCAGCAAACAAGCCAGCAGCGTCTCACCTGCTGGGCGATTGCGCTGCGCGCAGTCGATCTCGGCCTGCAGATCTTCCAGGGTGCAGACCGTCGGGGGGGGCAGGTTCAAGCCTTCGTTGGTGTACGCGGCAATCGCCGCCTGCGGGCTCTGCCAGCGCAGATCGAACACCTCGTGGTCATCCACCACCGGCTGCTGATCGCTGGGCATGGCCCACAAGAAAAAGTCGGTGTCGAAGCGCTTGGGCTCGGCCGAGGGAGTAATCCAGCGCGCAAACGGCACGAGGTCGCTGTGGTTGTCGACGCGCAAGCCGGCCTCTTCGGCAAGCTCGCGGGCGGCACAGCGCTGCGTCGTGAGCTCGGGGGAAGGCTGGCTGTCGCTGTCGTCGACACGGCCTCCAGGAAAGACATAGGCGTTGGCCATGAAGCTGGCGCGGTGTCCGCGACGAACCAACAACACCTCTAGCGTGTCGGCGTCGGATGGAGACTCGCGAAGGACCAGGATTGTGGCGGCGCGGCGGGGTGTATTCATCGATTAAAGCGGGTAAAGAGGTCGCGAAGATCGGGCGGGATGTCGCGCGACTTGAACGTGTCCATATCGATGCAGGACAGCGTGATGTCCGCGGTGACGCAGTGTACGCCGTCGCGGTGGCGATGGCCTTCGTAGTGCAAGGTCAAGCTGCGCTGACCCAAGCGCGGCACATGAAGTCCGATGTCCAAGCTGTCTCCGTATCGCAGCGGCTGCTTAAAGTCGGTCTCGACGTGGACTGTCGGGAAGCCGATGCGCTGCTTGTCGAGCAGCTCGTAGTACGAGCAGTGACTGACGTTGAAGAAGTCCTCGAACGCCTCGTGGAAATAGATGTAGTACTTCGGGTAATAGACGATTCCGGCGTGATCAACGTCGCCGAAGCGGACCTGGATGGACGTACGAAACGGCACGGGGCTTACGCAAGCGCTACGGAAAGGGTGGGGGTTATAGGGTGAGGTTGACGGTGCCGCGCAGCACTTCGCGCACGCGGCCTTCGACCTGGACGATCTTGCCATCGCACTGCGCACGCAACAGGCTGCGCCGGCCGGGCGCTCCCTCGACGCGACCGCGCGGCGGGCCTTGGTCAATCTCGACCGTCTGACCCGGCTGCAGGATTTGGTGGTGCTGCAAGAACACGGCAAGCGCGGCGGCGGCGCTGCCCGTCGCAGGGTCTTCTTGCGGGGCATCCGAGGCGAAGAAGCGGGCACGTACCCGCAGCGGCTGATCGGGCTTTCGCAGCTCGCGCGAGCCGTCGGAAAACGCAAAGGCCATGATGCCAAGCTCGGCTCCGAGCATGCGCTCGGCCACTACGACATCGCGGTATGAGGACTCGATGGCGTCGACATCCTGCGGCGAGCGCAGCGGCACGACAAGCTGCAGAGCCCCGCCATTTACCACCTGCGGATGCAGCAGCCGATCCCCGCTTATGCCCGCGGAGCTCCCCGGAAAAGCCGAGCCCAAACGGTCGGATGCAATGCCCAAGGCCGGAGGCAGCCACGCAAGCCGCTCGTCTGAGATGGGCGCGCTCTTGACACCGATGCGGTCGTGTGAAAAACGTGCCCGCTCGGGCTGGGACCCACCCTCGATGCTGACCGGCACCACGCCCAGGCCTAGCTGCAGACGAACGGTGGTGCGCGGTGCCTGCCAGGGCAGCTTGCCGCTCAGCAGCAGCGCACACGCGGTTCCCAAAACCGGGTGCCCGGCAAAGGGGATCTCTTTCGCTTGCGTGAAGATGCGCACGCGAGCGTCGGCTTCGGGGTGCGTCGGAGGATAGAAGAACGTGGTCTCGGACAAGCTGAGCTCGCGGGCGAGGTCGAGCAGCGCTTCATCGGGAATGCCGCTGCCGTCCAGCACTGCCAGTGGATTGCCCCCAAAAGACTGCTCTGCGAAGACGTCCACCCAGACGAAAGACACAGGCCGATTCATAGTCGACACCTTGGCGTGTCTGACGGGGGAAGTCAAGCGTCAGCCCGGTGAGGTGCGGCCACTTTGCTAGAGGCAGCTAAGCAGCGTAATCAGCAGCAAGATCAGCAGCAAAAAGAGCAACGCAGCGACGGTGGCAAGCCATGTGACGAGCTGACGATCGGCGAGGACGGTTTGCAAGGCCGCCGGTAGCTGTTGGCCGCTGTGCTCGGCAACGCGGGCCAGAAACGATGCACTGCGCTCAGCCAAGCGCGATGCGAGGTTGCTCTGCGCAGGCGGCGGTGGCAGCGACTTTCCGACGGGAGTCAGGTATTCCGAAGTCGATGCCTGCGCGAGCTCTGCATCGGCCTGAGGGTCTTTTCGCGAGGAGGATTGCAGCGTGGCCGCTGGCGGTGCCGTGTTTGCATCGATGCGATTGGGCCCCGAGCGCATTCCCGGCAGAGGCGAGAGCCCGGCCATTCCCGGCAGGGCCGGTCGAGCCGTATCGCTGGTCGCTTGGCCGGCCTGCTGTTCCAGCATGCGCGCTCGTTCCTTGGCCAGCATGTCGGGAGTCAGCGCCTTGAGGCCCTGCGTGACCACGGCTTTGACCCCTGGATCGACCTCGCCATCGATGCCGGCGAAGATGACGTCATCGCCGGATAGCTCGGTCAGTCCATCGGCGCCAGCCGGGCCGGATACCCCAGACTCTGCCGCAGCTCCTGCGGGTGGACTTGCGTTTCCTCCAGCATCGTCTTCCCAGCCACTCGCGATCTTTTTGCCTTCGGCCTGGGTGTCTTGTGACCAGCGCTTCAGGTCCAGGTTGGTGCAGCCGCGCAGCGCCGGGACACGGTTCATGATGCCGGTCAGCGCGTCGGCAAAGGCGATGCCCGATGCATAGCGGATCGACAAGTCCCGCGTCAGCGCCGTCATCAGCACATCTTCAAGCTCTTTGGGAATGCCCTGGGTCGATGCACTGGGTCGCGGGATATCGGCTTTGAGCACGCGGTTTACGACCATGAACTCATTGCCGCCGCCGAACAGACGGCGCCCGGTCAGCATCTCCCACAGCACGATGGCGGCTCCAAACACGTCCGTGGCGGGCACCACTTTTTGCGCCACTTGCTCGGGAGCCATGTACGCGAGCTTGCCCTTGATGATGCCGGTCTGAGTCTGCGGACCGAAGCCGCCGATGGCCTTGGCGACGCCAAAATCGATGACCTTGACCGCGCCGTCCTCGGAGATCATCACGTTTTCCGGCGACACATCGCGATGGATGATCGGCTGCGCTTTGCCGGTCTTCGGATCCTTGTGCGCGTGGGCATGGCCCAAGCCGCGTGAGATCTCGCGAGCGACGAAGCATGCGATGCGCGGCGGCATCGGTCTGCCGGTAAAGCCATATGTCGCGATGCGCATGAGCTGCCAAAGCTGCTGCCCCTTGATGTATTCGCTGACGATAAAGGGCACCTTGACGCCCAGCGTCGCGTCGATGGCTTCTTCCAGGGCAAAGGTTCGCGTCAGGTTGGGATGGTGCAGACCGCGCACCAGCTTGGCCTCGTTCAGAAACATCTCGCGAAAGATGGGGAACTCGCTCGACTTGAACAGCGACGGTTTGATGCGCTTGACGACCACTTCGCTGTGCGGGCCAAGCGACAGGCCTTTGCCCGTGTACTGGGCCCGATACACCTCGGCCATGCCTCCTTCACCGACGCGCTCGATCAGGAGGTACTCGCCAAGGACCTGCGGCCCCAAACCGCCCATCAAAGTAAAAGTACAGCAACGATGACCTTTTTTGTGCCGTTTCTCTGACGATGCAAAACGTGGGCTGCGGTCGCATGGGGGGCAGCGCTAGGATGGCCGCGATCGCTGGGCGAATTTGACTACCGGGACCGACTCAGGATCCCCGTACAATGCCAACAGCTAGATTCCAAGACCACGTGGGAGCGTCGATGAAACGGATGTGGCGTTATTGGGCACCGCTCTTGTCTGTGCCGTTTGTGCTCGGGCAGCCCGCCTGCAACAACGCGGACCGCGGGGGAGCCTCAAGCATCGAGGGGGAGCTAAAGACGATGGATGCAACAGAGCGTCAGGCACTTTTGGACTTGCTGAAGGGAACCGGCGTGCAGCCAGAGGGACTGCGGTCCATTGGTATCCGCGGTATCGACCGCAACGCACGGGCCATTGCCATCGAAGGCGGGCATGTGATTGGGCTGCGGCTCAGCAACATGACGCTGACCGACCTGTCCCCTGTGCGTCGCTTGACCGCGCTTCAGGCGCTGTGGCTGACCGACTGCGGGCTCGTATCGGTCGAGAGCCTGTCGGATTTGCCGCAGCTTGCCGATCTGAATCTCGACGGCAACAAGCTGACCAGCGTGGCCTCGCTCAAAGGTCTGCCGGCGCTCAAGAAGCTGAGCGTGCGAAACAATCAGCTCACCGAGCCGCCGGGGGCCGGGCTTCCCGCGAAGCTGACGCTGGCTCTTGATGGCAATCCGCTGGCCAGCGCAACCCCGACTGCAGCGCCGACCGCAGCACCGGCAGCGGCCAGTCCAGGTGGCCTGGTACCGGCTCTGCCGAAGGCCGACGGCAAAGTCAGCGGCAAAGGCCCGCACAGCGTCGCTGGAACGCTCGTGACCAGCACGGCGTTTTCGGCAAGTGGCGTGTACGACACGCTCAGCGGCGCAAAAATGGTGCGCGTGGTCAAGGCCGAGAGCGCCGACCCCACCGTTGATGCCGAGCTCTCGGTCGAAAAGGGGCGGGTGCGTCTGTATTTGGAAGAAGCCGACCGCAAGAACTTCCGCTTCGTCGAAGCGACGCCAGGACAGCCGGCGCGTCTGCGCGGGCGCATGGTCTTTGATATCGGTCAGTACGGCACGCTGCTCGAAAGCGTCGATGGCACGGCCGAGATGGTGCGCTACAAGCTCTTCCGCGGCCCCCGCTAGACGGGGCTAGCTGGGCTTTTTGCTCTCGCTGGCTTCGGTGGCGGGCTTGTCTGCGGCGGGGGTGGCGGCGGGGGTCTCGGCGGCGGGGGCCTCGGCAGCGGGGGGCGAGGGCGTTGCTGGGGTCGGCAGGCTGCCCGGCTGCGTACCATCGGCGCGGATGGCGCCGGCCGGGATCTTCGAGACGCGGACGATGAGCGCGATGCCGATGGCGATGACCGCAATGGCGGCATATTGGGCCGGCGTCAGTCCCAGATAGCGCGGGTCCGCTCCGCGAATCTTGTCGATGCGCAGGTAGTCGAGGAGGAAGCGCACCGGGCCATAGAACGTCGCGATCGCTGCCACGAAGTACCCGACGCGTGGCTTGAAGCGCTCGGAGATGAAATAAAACCCCGCCAAGCTCGCCGCGCTGATCGCTTCGTAAAGCCCCAGGTCATGACGTCGGAAGCGCTCGCCAACGTAATACAAGCCGTCCCCGACGTTTAAGCAGTGCGGAACAGGGCAGGGATAGTCGACGCCTAGGAAGAATGTGGTCTCGCTGCCGGGGTGGTCGTGCGCGACGAAGCAGCCCAGGCGGCCGAACATCCAGCCGGTGGCCAGGCCGTATGCCAGCGAGTCGGCATACGGCAGCACGGGTTCGTTGTTGCGACGGCACCACACATAAAGGCCCAGCACGGCGCCGGCAAAGCCTCCCATCGACGAAAGGCCCGATCGCGGATCCGCCAGGGCCTGCAGCTTCTGCGTCCAGGTCAGGTCGTTTTGGTACACCAGCACATCGACGAAGTGCGAGACGACAAAGCCCGTAAAGACCGTCCAGAAGATCATGTTCTTGACGTTCTCTTCCAAGAGCCCGAGCTGACGACCGCGGCGCACGGTCAGCGAGGCCCCCACCAGAATTCCGGTTGCGACCAGAATGCCAAAGGGGTGGATCATCGGCCGGTCGAAGATAGGGATCGAGGGGATCTGAAGATAGGGGATCAACGGCGGCTCCTTCGCTCGGAGAATATCGAACTTTGCAGCGGTTTAGAACCTCTAGAACCGCGGAGCGACGCCGTGATTCCCGACTTTTCTGAGCCGGCGCAGCGCGCCAAAACGCGCAATCACTGCGGCGCACGCCCTGCGCTGATCCGTTCGGGCTCCGTCTCATTGACGGGCAAGAGCCGAGAGCGGTAGCGTGTGATTCATGGAGAGACGACTCGTGCAACAGGTGACGGGTTGGCTGGCTGCTTCGGCGATTCTATGGGGCAGCGCCTGTGGCTATACCTCGCAATATCAGGCGCCCGCCGATGGCCGAGCACGCGTGGTCTGGGGGCCCTCGAATGACCCCATTGTCGAGGTGGCCGGGCTCTCGCCGCCGCCCGCCTGCGCCGCCACGCTGCGCCAGATCACGGGGCAGACCGACATGATGACCACCGCGGGCCATGTCGAGCTGCCCGAGGGAGGTTCGCCACCGAGCGGCTCGCTATGGATCGGAGGTGGCTATTGGGTGCCGCGCTATTACGGCCCGCCGATCATCGTGACCCATCCTGGCCTGGCGCCACCGTTTCTGCGCCCGCCGCTGTTTTCACCCTCGCTCACCCTTGCCGAAGCGCTCTTGCGCAGCCGCAGCGTGGGCAGTATCGGCAGCATCGGTGGCGTGCGCAGCCCCGGTGGCGCGGTGCGTCTGGGCGGAGGCGGTGGGGGGGGCGGCGGCAGTCGCATGGATGCAGCCGCATTGGCGCTCGTCGCTCTGGCGGTCATGGTCCTTCCAGCCATCGATATTGGGCTGGCCGCCGCCCGCCCCGAATCGAGCAGCCGCAGCGCACAGGCCATCGATCTGGTGAATGCCTACAACGACCTTCTGCGCAGCCCCGGCACGGCTTGCAGCCTGTATGCCGTGGCGCCGTCTGTTTCGCCGGTCGCGCCGCCGCCGTATGCCGCTCCACCGGCTGGGGGAGGTACGCCATGAAGACCCCACAACGCCCTGCATCCCAAGTCAATCGCGTGGCAGCCCCGCGTCCCTCGCGGAGCCTGGCAGCCGTGCTGTGCATCTCGTTGTCGGCGGCCAGTCTCATCGGCTGCGCCAGCACGCAGTACGCGCCACAGGTCGTGGCCCGCGGCGAGCTTACCCTGCGCTACGAAGGCGGCTTCCAGGTCTATGCCGGCCAGAACAAGCTCAGCTCGGGGCTGACCTATCCCCGCTTGACCGAATACGTTCGCTGCGTGCCCCAGGCGCAAGAGCATGCGCGGCGGGCGCGCTCAAACGGTCTGGGCGCCGTGACTACGGCGGTCTTGGGCGGGCTCTTCGGGGCGAGCGGGCTGATTGGTCTCGTCGGTCTGGTCGATCAGGATCGCATCGGCCTGTGGCTGGGATCGGGCTTTGCCCTCAGCACCGTCGGCCTGACCTTGTCGATTGTGAGCTGGCGGCTGAAGAACCATGCCAATGGCAATGCCCTCGATGCCGTGAACTTCTACAACGACTCGGTCGGCAGCTTGGGCGCCACCTGCCAGGACTTGAGCTATCCCCCGCCGGCCGGCCCGCAGACGCCCGAGGCCGTGCCCAGCCTTCCCGCGGAGACAACGCCTCTGCCCACTCCTCCTTCCGTGCAGTAAAAAGTCTGCCGCGACGCCTGCCCGCATCCTTCGACTAAGTAAGCTCTACTTCGACTGCCGATAGAAATACATATACCGGAACTCAGCGAGTGTTCGGGGGCATGGACAAACGGCCGCCGCGAACTCGACCGCAGCTCGCGGAGGATGCATCCCCTTCTTCTGACAGTGGCCGTTCCTTAGAAGTCGGCTGAAAACGGTCTCCTGGAGCTCGCCGCCAGTGGCGGGGAACGTCCAAACCCTTATTACGACAGTGGCCGTTCCTTAGAAATCGGCTGAAAACGGCCTCCTGGAGCTCGCCGCCAGTGGCTGGGAACGTCTAAACCCTTATTACAACAGTGGTCGTTCCTTAGAAATCGGCTCAGGACAGCCCTCCCTGCAGGGGCGGGCCCTGTCGGAACGCGTCCAAACAGCCGGTTCGATAGGGTCCCACTCCGGTGGCTTCGGGTGGCTTCTTTTGGCGCGGGCGGCTGTGGTATGGACCGCGTATGTCGACTCCGACCCCGTATCTGGATGCCATCGGCATCGTCTCGCGCGACCTTCTCGAATCGGTTCGCTTCTATCGCCTGCTGGGCCTCGACTTTCCCGTCGACCCAGCCGGCGAAGACCACCTGGAAGCCAAGACACCGTCCGGCGTGCGCGTCATGCTCGATGCGCTGGAGCTCGTGCGCAAGCTGGTCCCCAACTATGAGACGCCGCGCGGGCACCGCATGGGCCTGGCTTTTCACTGCGGCGAGCCCAAGGGCGTCGACGCGACATACGCCCAGATCGTCGCGGCCGGCTTTGAAAGCAAGCTGGCGCCCTGGGATGCCTTTTGGGGCCAGCGCTATGCCCAAGTCATCGACCCCGACGGCAACATCGTCGACCTGTTCGCGCCGCTGCCACCGACACCCTAGGGCGTGGCCAGCGATATCGCGCGGGCGGGTGTGTGAGGCCTTGCCCAAGCGGCGCTGACTCGGCATAGTGCCGCTCCGTTCGTCGGCCGGAAGCCCCGTTGGCTTGGGCACGGCGAGCGGCTGGTGAGTCATGAGTCCGCGCAAATCCCCGCCGTCATCCCCGTCGAAGTCACAGTCCAGATCCTCTTCGTCACGTCGTGCGCAGTCCCCTGCGCCGCCCATGCCCCCTGGCCCTGGCAAGAAGTCCAAGAGCCGCCCAAGTGGCAAGCCGGACACGCCCGGCAAACCCGGCAAACCCGGCAAACCCGGCAAGCCCGGCAAACCCGGCAAGCCCGGAACGGCACGAGCGCACGGCGGGCCTGAGCGTCGCCCACGCGCTCGGCCCGGCACGTCGGGCACGCCCCGCGCCGCGGCCCAGCCACCCCGTCGCCAACCGAGCCCAGCGGCAAGGCCAGCCAGCCCGCGCCCCGCGGTATCGCTGCCCGCCGATGCCCAGGCCGAGCTAGGTCCTGGCTTTCGCGCGGGCTTTATCGCCATCATGGGCCAGCCCAACGTCGGCAAGTCGACGCTTTTGAACTTCGTCTTGGGCGAAAAGCTGGCCATCGTCAGCGACAAGCCCCAGACGACGCGCGTGCGCTTGCTGGGCGTCAAGCACCTGCCCGGCGCGCAGCTCGCCTTGGTCGATACGCCCGGCCTGCACCGTCCCAGCGTGCATCGCCAGACGCTGCTCAACCGCTACATGATCGAAGAGGCCCGCGCGGCGGCGAGCGACGTCGACGCCCTGCTCTTGGTCATTGATGCCAGCAAGTTTGCCGAGGCGCACAAAGCAGCGCACAGCGATCGCAGAGGCGCGGCGGGTAAGGACGCAGAGGATGCCGACCGGCTGGCTGCTTCGGCGGTGCCGGTGATCGATTCGACGGATCGCTTCATCGTCGAGCAGCTTGCTGCGCTCAAGAAGCCGCTGGTCCTGGCCATCAACAAGGTCGATCGCTGCAAGGACAAGACGCTGCTTCTACCCCTCATCGAGGCGTGGAGCGCGCTGCCCGGCGTGTCGGCCATCGTGCCGATCTCGGCGATGAAGGGCGCAGGCGTCGATCGCCTGTTGCTTGAGCTGTGCCGCGTGCTGCCGGCTTCCGATGCGCTGTTCCCCGACGATGTGCTGACCGATGCACCCGAGCGCCTGCTATGTGCCGAGCGCATCCGCGAGCAGCTCTATCTGCAGACGCAGAAAGAGCTGCCCTATGCCACGGCCATCACCATCGACCGCTGGGAAGAGCGCCTGAGCGACCGCGGCAAGAAAGCCGGCGAGCGCGGGGTCGTCGTGCTATCGGCCACCATCCACGTCGAAAAGCCCAATCAAAAGCGCATCGTGATCGGCGAAGGCGGCAGCCGCATTCGCGAGATCGGCACCGCCGCGCGACGCGAGATCGAGCCCCTGCTCGACTGCACCGTTCACTTGGAGCTGTTCGTGCGCGTCGACGAAGACTGGTCGCGCAGTCGCTTGGGTCTGCGCGAGATGGGCTATACGCAGCAGAGCGGGGGGAGGGTCTAGCCATGGCGCGCAGCCCCCGTGCGATCCGCCGCGAGCAGCTTCTGCGCCGCGCCGAAGATCCGAGCTCGCCTTTGCCCTTGGTGGCCATCGTCGGCCGTCCCAACGTCGGCAAGTCGACGCTGTTTAACCGCTTGGTCGGCGGCCACAACGCCATCGTCGAAGATCAGCCGGGCGTGACCCGCGATCGGCGCTATGGCGAGACCGACTATGCCGGCCGCTATTTCCGCGTCGTCGATACCGGTGGGCTGGAAAGCAAGCCGACGTCGCCGCTTTCGGCCGAGATCCAAAAGCAGGCCTTGCGCGCCATCGCCGAGTCGAGCTTGGTGCTGTTTGTTGTCGATGCACAGCACGGCATCGTCGCCGAAGATCGCGAAGTGCTGTCGCGCCTGCGGCCGCTTGGCAAGCCCATCCTGTTTGTCGCCAACAAGGTCGACGGCGCTCGTCACGAGAGCCTGGTCAGCGAGGTCTATGCCCTGGGCGCCTCGCAGGTCTATGGCATCTCGGCCGCGCATGGCCGCGGCATGCCTGAGCTCTTGGAAGACCTGATCGCCGCTCTGCCGCCACCGGCTGCCGAAGGCACAAGCCAGGACGAGACCGAGGACGGCGACGAGGCCGATGCCGTAGCAGAACACATCACCATGCCGCCCCGCTCGCACCATGCGGCGGAAGAAGGCGATGCTGCTGACGATGACGATGAAGGCGACGCCGCCGCCTTCGCGGAGGACGGCGCATATGCCGATGACCGCGAGGGCGATGCCGTCGCATCCGACGAAGAGGCAGGGGCTGAAGCAGACGAGACCAAATCGGCCGGACGCTCGGCTGGACGCTCGGCACAGCCGGCCGATGCACTGATCCGCATCGCCTTTGTCGGCCGCCCCAACGCCGGCAAGTCATCGCTGGTCAACGCCCTTCTCGGCGATGAACGCATGATCGTGTCGGACATCCCTGGCACGACGCGCGATCCCGTCGATACGCTGCTGACCTATGGCGATCGGCGCTTTCTGCTCATCGACACGGCGGGCATCCGCCGCCGCGCCCGCATTCCCGAGCCGATGGAAAAGGTGGCCGTGGCCATGGCGGAAAAGGCGCTGCTCCGCGCCGATGTCGCGGTCCTGGTCATCGACGGCAACGAGGGCATCGGCGAGCAGGACGCGCGCATTGCCGGGCTGATCCAAGACTCGGGGCGGGCGCTGGTCATCGCCTTTAACAAGGCCGATCTTCTGAAGCCTGCCGACGAAAAGCGGCTGCGCGAGGACCTGGAACGCAAGCTGCAATTTGTCGCGCCCTGGGCTCTTTTGACGCAGTGCTCGGCCAAGAGCGGCCGCGGCATTCGCAAGCTCCTCGACGCTGTCGAGCGCAGCTTTCGTTCGTTTAGCAAGCGCGTCCCGACCGGCGCGCTCAACCGCTTCTTTGAAGGGATCGTCGAGCGCCACCCACCGCCTTTGCACCTGGGCCGCCCGATCCGCCTGTACTACATCACGCAGGCCGAGGCGTGCCCGCCGACCTTCGTCGTCCAGGTCAACCATCCCGAGGGGATGCACTTTTCGTATCGTCGCTATCTGCAGAACCAGCTTCGCGAGACCTTCAAGCTGGAAGGCACCCCGGTTCGCCTGATCGCCCGCGCCCGCACCCGCAACTGATCCGACCTTTCCCACCCCACCTGATCCGCCGCTGGTTTTCTCTAGTCAGCACGAGGCCGTGCCTGCCCAGCGCGGTCCCTTGACGAGTGGGTCCGCATATTTCGCGCCGACACAGGCAACTGTGCCCTTTGAACCTCGATAATTCCGAGATAGGGATCGGTGCCGCCGTCCTTTGGGGGGCTGGGGCGCCGCTTGATCGCTCCTCTTTGTTTCAAGTGTCGAAGGAGTCTGTATGTCGGATCTGGCTCTTGCGAAGAAATCAGATTTTGGTCGCTTGGCGGCGGCGGCAGCCCCCAAGACGGCAGCGTCCAGCGTCGCCAATACCGCCCTGTCCGCAGCCAGTGGCGCAGGGCTTGGGGTGGCCGGTGCAGCAGGCGGTGCGCTGAGCGCAGCCACGTCGGCGGGGATCTTCGGTCACCTCTCGGACGGGCGAGCGCTGGGGCAGCGCGTCGGTGGAGCCGCATCGGCCGGCATCGGCGCGGGCCTCGCAGACAAGCAGCCAGCGTGGGGCGGACTGGATACCGCCGATCGGTCCGGGGCCGGGGCGGGCTGGAAGTGGGCTGAGGGTGGGGATAGCAAAGCGGGTCCGGCGGGCGAGGGCGGTGATGCTAAGTCAGCCGGCGGAGACCCTGCCGCGCAAGCCGAAGAAAACGACGAAGAGGCGCAGAGCGGCGAGGCCGGGGCGCAGTCGGATGCCGCAGGAGCCAGCGATAGCGACGCCAGCAGCGATAGCGACTCTACGAAGAAGAGCCAAGAAGGCGACGAAGACCAAGACGAAGATCAAGACGAGGATCAAGACGAAGATCAGGACGAAGACGAAGACGGCGAGGGCAAGCGCCAGGACGACTCGTCCAGCAATGCAGCGGACGGTGGCGACAGCGAAGAAGAAGAGGACGAGGATCACGACGAAGACGAAGAGGGCGAGGAAGAAAGCGAAGAGGAAGGCGAGGGGGCATCGTCCAAGGAGCAAGCCGGCTCGGTGCCCGACGCCGACAAGGAACAAAAAGAAGGCGACGACGGCGACGACGACGAGGAAGAAGGGGCCGAGGCAGAAGACGCCGGGGAAGGTGAGGAGGACGGCGAGGCCGGTGAAGACGGCGAAGACGGCGGCGCGGCCGGGGCAGATGGGGGCGCAGGGGCCGGTGGCGAAGAGGTCGGGGACAGCAAGCTGGCTGGTCAGCTTGACGAAAAGGGCGCTGAGCAGGCGAGCGACAAGCTGCCCGAGGTCATGGAAGGGATGCAGCAGGCCTTCGGCGAGGATCTATCCGATGTCGAGGTCGCCCATGACTTGCCAGCCGGCGCACGCGATCAGGGGGCCAAGGCGGTGGCCAGCGGCAACAAGGTCTCGCTGGATCACGGCACCGATGTCGCATCGGCAGATGGCAAGGCCAAGCTTGGGCACGAGCTTGCACACATCCTGCAGAAGCGCAAAGGCAAGGAAGAGCCGGATGCGATCGACTCGCTGACGCCCGAGCAGGGCGGCCTGGGCGAGGATGTGCATACGGCCCGTGCCGCGTCCGAGCGCGACAAGCTGGAAGACGAAGCCGACTCCGTTGGCTATGCCGCAGCCCGCGGCGAGCGCGTTCACGTTGGCAGCGGCGCACGGGCTCCGGTCAATCAGTTCTGGGGTCTGCGGGACGTCTGGAACAAGGCCAAGAGCGGCGCTTCCGCCGTCGTCAACACCGGCAAGCAAGCGGTGGCCAGCGTCGTCGACAAGGGACGCCAGGCCGCATCCTGGGCGCAGAAGAAATATCACGAAGGAGAAAAGCCCGGCGAGAGCTTCCTCGACAAGGCCAAGCGCGTCGCAGGCAACTTCGCGCCGATCACGCAGGACCCGCTGTACAAGCAGATCAACAACGCGCGCAAGATCGCGACGGGCATCTTCAAGCTGCCAGGCAAGATGCGCGAGGGCATCGAGAAGGGCATGCAGGCCACCGGCTGGAAGAAAAAAGCAGCCGAGATGATGCAGAAGGTCTACGACGCGCCCGGCAAGGCGATGTCGAAGCTAAAGGGGCTGGGCGGCAAGGCGCTGTCGGGGCTCAAGAGCCTGGGCGGCAAGGCCCTCGACGGCGTCAAGAGCCTGGGCGGCAAGGCGCTCTCGGGTCTCAAGAGCCTGGGTGGCAAGGCGCTCTCGGGCCTCAAGAGCTTGGGGGGCAAGGCGCTCGACAAGATCAAGGGCCTGCTGCCGAAGGGCTCGGGCAAGCCAGGCCTGTTCGGCAAGCTGTTTGGCAAGGCGAAGGACTGGGTCGGCAGCAAGCTGTCCCCACTGAAAGATCTGGCCAAGAAGGGCTGGTCCGGGCTCAAAGGCTTTGGCAGCAAGCTCGTGTCCGGGGCCAAGAGCGCGTGGTCCGGGCTCAAGGGCTTCGGCAGCAAGATCGCCTCGGGCGCCAAGAGCGCGTGGTCGGGGCTCAAAGGATTGGGAAGCAAGGCACTCGACGGCATCAAGAGCCTGGGCAGCAAGGCTTGGTCGGGTCTCAAAGGCCTGGGAAGCAAGGCACTCGACGGCATCAAGAGCCTGGGCAGCAAGGCCTGGTCGGGTCTCAAAGGCCTGGGAAGCAAGGCACTCGACGGCATCAAGAGCCTGGGCAGCAAGGCGTGGTCGGGTCTCAAAGGCCTGGGCAGCAAGGCACTCGACGGCATCAAGAGCCTGGGCAGCAAGGCCTGGTCGGGTCTCAAGGGCTTGGGGAGCAAGGCGCTCGGCGGCATCAAGAGCATCGGCAGCAAGGTCGGCGGCTTCTTCAAGGGCCTGCTGCCCAAGGGCTCGGGCAAGCCAGGCCTGTTCGGCAAGCTGTGGTCCGGCGCCAAGAGCCTGGGGGGCAAGGCGCTCTCGGGCCTCAAGAGCTTCGGCGCCAAGGCGCTCGGTGGCCTAAAGACGCTCGGTGGCAAGGGCGGATCGCTGCTCAAGGGCCTGGGCAAGGGCATCGCCAAGTACGGCAGCAAGGCTCTGCCGCTTCTCAAGGGCGCCGGCAAGTTCATCGCCAAGTACGGCGGCAAGGCCCTGCCGCTTCTGAAGGGTGCCGGCAAGCTGCTCGGCACGGCGGCGGCCAAGATCGTCCCCGGCCTGAACTTCGCGATGGCGGCCGTCAGCACCGGCATGAACGCCTACAGCATGATCAACAACTTCCGCAAGGGCAACATCACGGGCGGCGTGATCGACCTGGTCAACACGGCCACCAGCGCCATCGGCTTTGTGCCGGTGGTGGGTGGCGCAGTCAGCGTCGTTGGAGACATCGTCTGCGGCGGCCTGCGCTGGCTGACCGGCAACTAAGAGCGCGGCCCGCGTGGACAGCACGCTTGCCTTCCGATAGCCCGACTGACCACAATGCAGACCATGGAATCTGGCTCGGCACGATGGATTCGCGCAGCGGTCCGCTACTGGGGCGGGGCGCTGTCACTCGCACGCAGCGACGATGGCTCGCAGTGGCCGGGGTTTCGCTATGAAGAAGATGAGGTCAAGCGGCTCGACGCCCTGGCCGAGCAAGTGGGCCTGGGCGAGCTCGGGCTGTTCCTGCTGCTCAACTCGCTTCTGTTTATTGCCTTGGCCGCCTTGGTCGGTATCGCAGGCTTTGTGCCGACGCTGCGCGCGATGTACCCGGTCCTTTCTGAGATTCAGACGCTGCCGTTTTTCCTGCTAACCGGGCTGTTCATTGCGCTGATGTCGGGCGTGGGTCTGCCGCTTTCGATGGTGATCTCGGCGGGCCTGCTGTCGAAGATCTACAAGCACCCCGAGCTTCCCGAGATTTCCGAGTCCCACGTCGTCCATCTGTTTCTCAAGATGCAGTGGCAGTGCCTGCGCAGCGCTCTGGTCATCCTGTTCGTGGGGATGCTGCTCGCGGGCTTCGTGGCCTACTACGAAAAGCGCATCGATATTCTGTTCCAGATCGTCCTGCGCTTCGTAGTGCCGGCCATCGGGACCTCGACGCTGCTTTATCTATTCTCGCGCCGCATGGCCAAGGGCGGCTAGAGCCAGCCCGTCTGTTCCGGCCCTATTCTTCTTCTTCGCTGTCTTCTTCGAACTGTGTAGCCAGCGCGCAGAAGTTCTTGCTCTTGCGCAACGACGCAGACGGCGCTGGCTTGCCCGCCACGTGTAGGCTGGGCGGACCGACCAAGGGCTGCGTCTGGGCCTGGGCTTTGCGGCGTTTGTATTCTTCGCCGTGACGGGCCAGAAACAGCGTGGGCTGTCGACCACGGGTCGCGATGGCGAGGTCGGCGAGCAGCTTTTTCCATTCCTCGCTGGGCTCGCTCGGCTGCGGCAGAAGCGAAAGCAGACCCAACAGATCGTCGATGTGAAGCTGCAGCGGATCGCTTGGCAGCGCCGGAATCAGCGGAGCCACCGCGCCCGCTAGAGGCTCTGTTTTCTGCGACGTAGCTGGGGTCTGTGCTGAAGGCGAGGATGCCGCGCTAGGCGGGCCTGCGAGGGCGGCCGGCTTGCCAGAGCCCGTCTTTCCGGGTGCGCCGGGTGCGCCAGTCGCGCCTGCCGGTCCTTTTCCCGTCGCGCTCGGCACATTTGCGGCCGCCGCTGCTTGGACTTGCACCACCGCCTTTTTCACCCAGTCTGCCGCGATGGGAACGATGACCTGATCGCGCAGGCCGGCGTATTCATCGGGGTCGATCTGGCAGTAGCTTAGGCGGCCGTGCAGACGATGGATGAACACGCTGCTTTCGCCGCGCGGTCGGCTGAGCACGCTGCGCAAGAAGCGGCGAAACGCGTCTTGCCCACGTCCCAGATGACTGAGCACGATGTTGAGCACGCGCCCGCGACACTCGGGATCACAACTTGGGCTCAGGACATAGCTGACCAGCCAGCGCTCGCGATCGGCAAAGAGCTGATGCGCCGCTTCCAGGTCCGTGGCATTCGCCAGATCGGACGACTGCATAAGCAGGTTCAAGCTGCCCACCAGCGAGGCTCCCGTCGACTCCTGGAACAGCCGGGTCAGCGTCGGCCACTGCCTGCGCTCGAATAGCTCTTCGACGAACTCGCCATACAAGCCGACCATGCGCAGAAGCGAGGTGTGGACTTCGCGCTCATCGCGCAGCAGCACAAGCGGTCCCCCCGCGCGCCCAATTGGCTCGGATAGCTGCCCTTCTGCATCGTCGGCAATCACTTCGGCAATGGCTCGCGAGCGCTCGGCGTACTGGTCGTCTTTGCAGATCGCCATCCCATGCACAGACACGCCATAGCGCTGCGTGCAGGACGGCAGGTACGCGCCCGCCAGGCGACGATAGTGGTGCGCGTCTTTCTGCTCGATGTTGCTCAACACCGACGCCATATAGTCCGGGTTGTCCTTGCCCAGCTCTAGCGCGTAGGTGACGGCCAAGTCGGGGTCGAGGATGTTGCCGCGTGACAGCGACAACAAGACGCCATAGCGCTGCTCGGCGTTGTCGCCACCGCGAGCCGTCAGCGTCTGCAGGTTCTGCGCCAGAATCTTGGCGCGCTCGATGCGCCAGTTATTGATCGCCTGTTCGGTCGCGATTTTCTGCTGCGATGCCGCCTGTCGTTCGGCCAGCTTGGCCTGGTTGCACTGATAAAGCGACGTCGCGATAAGTCCCGCGCCACCGATGATGACGCTGGAAAAGAACTGCGTGTTGGTGGACGCCCACTTGATAAACCCCGCGAGGCCCCGCGATGCAGGCGCAGCCGCAGCCCCTGACGGCCCTGGGCTGGTCGTCGAGGCGGTTCCTGTCGCCAGGGGCGCAGCGGCAGGTGCAGACTTTTCAACAGCCGATGCTTCGACGGGCGTGCTGACGACGGCCGATGCGGTGCTGCCCCCTTCGGATTCCTTGGCTCCGCCCGCAGTCTGCGAGCCGGTGCGCTTCGAGCGACTCATAAAGTGAGTATCGCGCCCGGCCGCCCCGCCCGTAAAGCGCGGCTCATCTCGACCCGCGCGTGAGCCCACAGACTGCCAGCCCTTCGCGGCCAGATTGCCCGCCGCCCGCACCGGTACTTTCGGTATCGTAGAAAGATGTGCAAAGCCTCCCTGCTGCTGTCTCAGGCTGCCTTGCTGGGTGTGCTCTCCTGGCCTACGGATCCGGCCCTGGCGCAAGAGCCGCCACCGTCGAGTCTGTCGCCCGCGCCATCGTCGCCACCGTCGGCCGCGGCAGGGGTGGGGGTCTCTTCACCTTCTCTATCGTCGCCCGCTGCGCCGGATGCTCCACCGCTTTCAGCCCCGATCTCTGGCCTGCCATCGGCACCCGCCGCATCGCCTATGCCACCTGCGCCGGCTCCTTTCCCCCCGGTGTTTGTCGCGCCCGCCCCGCCGTCCTTGCCTGAGGATGTCGTGAGCCGCTTCAAAGCGGGCCGCGTCCTGTACGGCTTGGGCACAGCCACCGGGCTCATCGGTGGAGGCTTGACTCTGGCCAGCATCGGCGTGGCCTTCGCCTATGGCACCAGCGGCGAGCACGGCGGCATCAGCCGCGGTCTGGCCTATGCTGGCTCGGCGTCGTCGGGCGTCGCCGTGATTTTCGGAGCGATCGGACTCGGAATGCAGCACAGCGCTCTGGCCCGCATCGGCCATGACACCGGGCGAGGCCTGTACGCAGCCGGCACCTTTCTCGGCATCTTGGGGCTGGGCGCGATGGGCGCTAGTTACTACATCGACATCGCCAAGCCCGTCGAGAACCCTGAAAAAGTGGCCTTCGCCGTCTCGGTCGCCGCCAGCACGCTGCTGATTACCGGCGGCATCCTTTATTTCGCCGATGAGCGCCGCATGTACCGCATCTATCGCCGACTGATGACGTTCTAGGCTCGCGGCTGGCTCTACGGTCGTTCACGCCATCTCAGCGCGAGCGAGCCCCGATCGTCCGCCATGTCGGGACCACGGATCCCGCGCATAATTCGCATAGACGTCCCCCACCGCGAGGAATGGGTTTGTGGAAATGGGGAGAGTGTCGGTGAGTGGGGTGAATTCGCTGAGCACGCAGCCGGTCTGTTGCGCCCTTGCGGCGATGATTTTTCCGTCGGAACGCAGGGCGATTAGATCAGAGAG
>JAEUJZ010000181.1 GCA_016794505.1 Myxococcales bacterium | reverse complement strand
TCTCGCCAATCAGACGCAGCCGATGGGCGGCGTGATGCTGGAGCTGCCGAATGGCAGCAAGATCCGCGTCGCGTCGGAGGCCGATGCTCAGCTTCTGCGCGCCTGGTATCAGTCGCAGCAGCAGCAGAACGCGCTCTCGCTGGGGGGCACAAGCTCGACGATGAGCATGGGCGGCGAGACGGGCGGCACGCCGACGACACGCGCCCTTCGCGTCGCTGCCGACGGAGCCAACGCGCTGTCGGGCTTCTTCGCGGGCCGCGACTTCCGAAACAAGCTCAACGACTACGACGACGCGCAGGAAGCGCTCGACAAGCTGCATGATGAGTTCCGTACCAAGGCCGCAAGCGACCCGATCAGCAAGGCCGAGATGCTGCGTTTCCTCGACGCGCAACAGGATCTGTTCGACGCGCAGGCCGCGGTTCTTGAGACGCAGATCAGCGCCGTCGACATCCAGACCGGCGCGGGCGTCGCCAACGTCGTCAGCAGCTTTATGGACTCAAGCGGCAGCCGGACGAGTGGCGGGGGCGGAGCCGGTACCACGATCGCGCTTGCCGGCGCAGGCGTCGGGGCCGCGCTGCTTCTGTCGCGTGACTCGCGCGACCGTCGGCGCCGTCGGTAAAGAACGTATCGAAACGAAAAAAGGAACGGAATACGGGGGATCGGAACCATGGAAAACAAAGACGCAGAACTGCTCGGCCTCCTCGGTGGGGGGTTGGCTGCCGCGGGCGTTCACTACACCCGCACGCAGGATCACTTGGACCGTCGCGTCGACCGCGCCGACGATCGCGCCCGCGATGCCCAGGACACGGTCAACCGCTGGCTGAATAGCGGCACCGTCGCGCGCCTCTTGATTGCGACGGTGCAGGATGTGCTAGGCGGCATCGCCATCTCGTCGCCGGCCCGTCAGGCGCCTAGCGCCGTGCCATCGACGGCTGTCGTCGCGCGCCCGGACATCTCGGGGGTGTCGCAGGCGACGGCGAACACCTGGCCGCCCGTGCAAGGCACCTACGACACCGACCAGCGCGTCACCGCCGTCGGAGAGCTGACGAAGTTTGGGCTTGCCCTGACCTATGAAGAGGTGCGCACCGCCGTGATGGCGCTGGTTCAGTCGACGCAGCCGTCGCTGGCCAGCAAAGAGCAGCTCTTCAACGTCCTCAACGCGCTCGTCGCGTCGGTGGCAAGCCGCAGCGCAACCTGGGCGGACTACAAAGCGGCGTGGGATGCGTTCTTCCAGGGCACCCTGCCGGGCTATGACCCGCACACGGATCCCACCAAGATCCCGCAGGCCAGCGCGTTTGGGGCCAATGTGGCAAGCGTGGTGCCTTTGCCGCAGTCGACCGATCAAGTCGCACGCTTCCGTATTACCGCTGGCCCCGGCAACATCAATTCAGGCGTGAATCCGGTCTTTCAAGTGACCTATGCAACGGCGTATCAGAAGGGCAGTACAACGATCGCGCCGATCGTGTTGCCGGAGACTACAACAGCCTTCCAGTGGGCCGTCGTAAACGTCACGGCAAACGGCTATCAAGTTATCCTGTCTCAAGGTACGATCAATGCACCAACAACCTATGATCTCAAGATCCTATCAATGCCCGGCATTGCGCTATAAAGGGGAACTATGGGCAGAAATAGAGATCGTATGTCGAAAGTGTCCGCGATGCCGGCGGACTTGCTGGCCGCCGATATGGCGGATGAGCTAGAGGCGAAAATCGACGCCGTGCAGAAGACGATCCAGACCATGCAGGATCAGATCTTCGCCCTTGATCGTAAGATCAGCGGTTGCTGTGCAGACTCCAGCCTCAAACTCGGCACCCTCGCCGCGGAGGTTGAGGCGCTGCGCAAGCTCGTCCCCACCCCGAACCCCAGCGGATAAAACCCATGACACACCGACCGCTTGCAAGCGTCGTTTTCTTCTTGGCTGCATGTTTCCAATCACCCGGATCGATTCCGATCCGGTGTGACCTCGACAACCCCTGTCCCGAGGGCCAGATGTGCAGCCAGGCGGGCCTCTGTGTTGCGTTGCTCCCTATGGATCTCGCGACGCAGCCCGATCAAGCGCTTGCAAGCGTCGGTTGTGCCAACTCCGCCACAGGCCAGAAGCTAAGCGACCGCGTGTGGGCGTGTGCGGGTGCTTTCGCCGTCGGGGGAGCGCGAGCGCTTTGCAGTCAGGGCTGGGCCGTCTGCAAGGATCCGGGAGACCTCAATCCAAACTACTGCGCAGACTCTGTGCCTTCATTTTTCATTGCCGATTTTCCCGCGTATCGGCCAATGTTCACCCTCCTATGTGGCGTCGCTACAGGTGTCTATATTCGATGGATGGCCGGATGCGGCAATGCGGTTTGGTCGGATAGATTTGAAAACACCTGCACTGCCTTTCTTAAATTTGTGCCTGATAAGAGTGGCGGTTATGACTTCAGTGCAGGTCACAGCATAGACAAATCAGCAAATACAAACCCGCTAGCGGGCGTTTTGTGCTGTAAACCATGAGCGAGCGTGACCAAGCGACCGCGGCTCTGATTGGGCTGGGCCTTGCGATTCCGCCTTTGCTCGGTCTGTCGCGCAGGCGGCGGCGGCGGCGGCAGAGTGTCCTGCCGTCGATCCAAGGCG
>JAEUJZ010000178.1 GCA_016794505.1 Myxococcales bacterium | reverse complement strand
CGCAGCGCTCGCAGGCGGCGTTTGACTCGGTGGCCTCGGGGGAGCAGTGGCTGGAGCCGTCGTCGCCGCGCTGTGAGGTGTGCCGCGAAGGCGGGAATTCCAAGGGCTGGGAGCGGATCGTGCTGGAAGAAGAACCACGCGAAAACATCTGCACGGTGCGCGGCTTTGGCGAGGTGCTGGTCGACGAGCACTTCAAGCGGTTTGTCGAGGAGAATGGGCTGTTGAACTGCCCGCTCGTGCCGGCGGAGGAAGCGGCGCACTGGTTTTAAGGGGCGATGGGTGAGGCTGGTTTTCAACGCCAGCTGCTAGGCGGCAATCGCGGCTGCGCGCGGAGCGCAGGAAGGTGCGTGCGCATGCAGCGGGACGAGCCAACGCCCCTCCGCTGGAGGCCGATCGGAAGATGGCGGTAGGGACGGACTGGCGGTCTGACTTTCGGGTTGACGTCGGCCCGTCGGGCGCAGTATTGGTACAGGACCCGTGCGGGAGTAATTCAGTGGTAGAATGCCAGCTTCCCAAGCTGGACGTCGCGGGTTCAAGTCCCGTCTCCCGCTCTTGTTGTTGTGCCGTGCTGCGCTTCGCGCTGTGGTGGGGGGAAACGAAGCGGCTTCACGGAAAGACGTAGCCGGCCTGTAGGCCCATGGCGCCGCGACCAAACAAGGCAGCGCCGACGTGACCCAGGCCCGCGCGACCGATCAGGGCCAGACGCAAGACGCCGCGCTTTCCGATCGAAAGCGGGACTTCGATGCCGCCTCCGACTGCGCCGCCGGCATCGGGCAGGGTCGATTCGGGGGTGATCTGCAGGCCCAGGTAGCCCACTTCCCAGTTCGCGAACGACACGAAGCGCACCAGCGACAGCACATCGGCCTGCAGCACGACGCCGCCGACGTACGCAGCCGAAAACGAGGGGGCAACGCGCAGGCTGGCTCCGTGGTTGGTAAACAGGTGGAAGTTGCTGAATTGAACGCCGACGAGCGCAACGGCCTCGGTACGCCAGCCTGTTCCATCGGGCCGTGCATCGACGCGCAGGGGTGAACCGTCGCTGGAATATGCGGGATCGGCGGCGAGGCTGCGGTCGACATAGCTGGTGCTGGTGGGCGCAATCAGCGAGGCAAGACCCTGCAGTGCAAAGCGACCGCGACGCAGTGCCGGCGTGCGCAGCGAGGCGTTGATGTTGCCAAAGCCCACCGCCGAGCGACCCGCCGGGGCAGCCATCAGGGCGGCGCGCAGCACGCTGACCCAGACATCGCCGCCAAAGCCATTTCGCATCAGCAAGCGACCGCCAACGGCGATGCGCAGGGTGTTGTGGGTCGTAAACTCGATCCGTCCACCGACCGTCGAGCGAGCCCAGGGAGAGCGCAGACCTTCAAGCGGCGCTTCGCCGAGTCCCCCCAAAAGGACGTCGTCCGGTCCAGCAGGAGGTGGTGGTGGCGGCAGAGGCAAGCTGGGCGGCGGCGGCGCTTCGCTGGATGGCGGCAACACGGCCTCTTTGCTGCCTCCGCTGTCGGTCTTCGCTGGGCTGGGCGCAACGGCAAGGATCGTCGCGGGCGCTGCGGGAGGTGGCGGAGCGGCGACCGGCTCGCTGCTGTCGTCGCCGCCCGCGGTCGCGTTGAGCGGTACCTCGGCATACAGCCCGGCGATCAAGATGCGCAGACGGTGCATGCCACGGCGTGGCGCCCCCGCGCTGGGCACCTCGCCGTCCAAGAGCACCGAGACCGGCAAGCCGGTCGGCCCGCTGATCGTCGGCAGCTGCGCGGCGGGGGTGTGAACCATTCCGGTGGCAGACAGGCCAGCGACCTGGGTCACCAGAAAACGTAGCGGCGGGCTCTCGGCGCCACGAGCGCCGGTATCGTCGACGGAAAACAAGCGCGCGTGATAGCTGCCGACCTCGATGTTGCGCAGCTCAACATGCCCTTGGTCGCCGCGGACTTCTTGGGCGCTGACGACGGCGGGCTCGGCGCTTCCTTCGTAGCGCAAAAGCTCGACGCGGGTTCGCGCGGCCCCCAAGACCGGAGAAAAGCGCAGGCTGACATCGCGCGTCGCTTCGCCAGTTAGAAACAGATCGCCGATGCTCAGCCACTGCGGGGCAGCGAGCAGCGTGTGCGGCGGAGCGGGCGGCTCTCCTTTGTTGCAGCGGCTGCCTTGCCCGGCGCGCAGATCGACGGCTCCGGGACCGCCGCCGCCCACGCGTACCCAGCCATCCATGACTTCGACATAGGTGACGGTGCCCTCGACGCGCACGCGGGCTTGGCGCGCTCGCACCCACGACCGACCGCAGGGAGTCGCGACATAGAAAAGCTGCGGCGCCTGATCATTGCGCGCAGCGATCGATAGCTCACCGCGCGCTAGATACAGCGAGTCGCGTGAAAGCAGCGCGGCCAAGCTCTGACTGCCTAGCTGCAGGCTGGTGCCGGTGCTCGCGATCAGCTCGACGCTGCCCGCGCGCGTGATGACCTCGTCGCGAGCCGCGAGTACCGCGCTGGTGCTAAGCGCTTCTTCTGGAGGCTCGCCGCCATGATTGAAGGCGACGTCCCCGCGATGCGAGACGACGCGCAGCAGGCCGCTTGCCGCCTGCCCGCTTCCAGCCCCCGCCATGCGAAGCGGTGGAATGGCCGCGGTGCGAGGCTTGGCAGAAGCGCTGGGCACCGCCTGTGCCGCCGGCATTCCCGTCGCAGGTGCCACTTGGGCTGCTGCGGGCCAAGCCATGAGCAGTGCGAACAAAAGCAGCGTCCGGGCTGCCCCGGTTCGCGCGGCCGATCCAGAGCCGCAGCGCAAGGGCGACGACGCGCCAGGCCGCAATCGCCACTCTGCGTGTGCTCCATATGCACGTTTCGCTGGCGGCGCGCTGGGCTGGGCACGATGGAGCAGTCTAGGCAGGCGGTACGCGACGATCATCGTTACTATCCCACGGATTTTATTATGATAGGCGAGGTTCACCGACGATGTCTACGCCGCTCAGCAAAAACTGGGAGCCCGTCCCTTCCGAGCCAGTCAGCGCCCACATCCCGATCGTGGTGCAGAAGTTCGGGGGCAGCTCGGTGGCGACGCCCGAGCGACTTCGTCACGTTGCCGAGCGCGTGGCCCAGACGCAAAAGAGCGGCGTGCGCGTGGTGGTGGTGGTCTCGGCCATGGGCAAGACCACCGATGAGCTGATCGCGCTCGCCAAGAGCGTCTCGGAAAACCCGTCGCGGCGCGAGCTCGACATGCTCTTGTCCTGTGGCGAGCGCATCTCGATGGCGCTTTTGGCGATGGCCTTGTCTGAGCTGGGCGTCCCGGCGATCAGCTTCACTGGATCGCAGTCGGGCATCTTGACCAACGATCGCCACTCGGGCGCCCGCATCATCGAAGTGCGGCCGGTGCGCATCCAAGACGAGCTCGAACGCGGTCACGTCGTCATCGTCGCCGGCTTTCAAGGCATGAGCTACAAGCGCGAGATCACGACGCTCGGACGCGGTGGCTCGGATACAACAGCGGTCGCGCTGGCGGCGGCGCTGGGCGCGACCCACTGCGAGATCTATTCCGATGTCGATGGAGTCTATTCGGCGGACCCGCGCGTCGTGCCGCAGGCACAGCACATCCCGGCCATCGGCTATGGCGAGATGCAAGAGCTGGCTGCGCATGGCGCCAAGGTTCTAAACGCGCAAGCGGTGGAGTGGGCGCAGCGCGCCGGCATCGTCATTCACGCTCGCAAGACGCAGCCGATGAGCCCCATCGGTCGCGAGACGCGCGTCGGGATGCTGGCGAGCGCAGCGTCGACGCCCGAGCGAGCAGAGCGTCGAGCCACCGCGGTCACGAGCAGCACACGCGTGGTGCAGATCGCGGCTCGCCATGGGGCGGATGTTCTTGCGGTGCTGCAGCGTGAAGGCGTCGAGCTACGCGAGCTAACGCTGGATGCAGACGACCAGCTGCGCGCGGTGTTTGTGCGCGATGATCTGCCCGACTTCGCCCGCACCCAGGGGCAGCTTGCGGCAGCCGCCAAGGGCTCGCTGTCCGTCGATGACGGGTGCGGATCGGTCACTGCCGTCGGCCCCGGTCTGGGTACGTCGCCACAGAGCCTGCTATCGGTGGCATGTGGACTGCGCGCAGCCGGACTGCCGGTACAGCGCTATCAACAAAGCGGGCTGCACTTGAGCATCTATCTGCCGAGCGTCCATGTCGCGCAGGCCACTCGTCTTGTGCATGCGCTTCTGTGCGGCCTGCCTTCGGCCCAAGGCGCGTGTCCATAGAAACGCCCGCCGACGCGGCCCCGCATCCGGTCGAGCCGGCCCGCTGGGCTCGCTGCCGCGCGGTCTTGCACCGACAAGGCGGCCGGCTCTTGCTGCTGCTGGGTGCGGCCTCGGTGTGCTGCACAGTGCTGGGTCTGCGCCAGCTTGCGGTGGTCAGCCTCGTCGATGAGCAGGCACTCAAGGCGCAGCTCGTGGCCTGGCTGGTGGCCGGCGGACTGTGGGTGCTGGCGCTGCTCGCGCTGTCTCGGCATCTCTCGACGGACACAACCCACGCGCAGCGAGCCTCGTATGGGTCTGTGCTGCTGCTGTGCGCGTTGGGGCTTCTGCCTCGCCTCTATGCGCTGCCGCTTCCAGTGACGCACTCGCCGGACATCTATCGCTATGTCTGGGACGGCGCCGTGCAGCGAGCCGGCCACAACCCCTATCTGGATCCCCCTGCCGCCGCCCGCTACGCCGACGTGCAGCGCGCTCAGCCCGAGGCGTTTTCGCGCATCAACCATCGTCACCTGCCGACGATCTATCCACCCATGGCGCAGCACGCGCTGCACGGGTCCGCAAAGCTGGGCTCGCCCCATGAAAACGTGGCAGTGGCGATTCTGCGTTGGAAGACGCTGTGCGGGCTGGCTGAGCTTGCGCTGTGGCTGGTGCTCGCAGGTCTGCTGCATCAGCGCGGCATCGATCTGCGCTGGCTTGCGCTGTGGCTGCTGTGCCCCTTGCCTGCCGTCGAGATTTGGCTCAACGGGCACATCGACATCCTCGGCGTGCTGTTCTTGGGCCTGACTCTTCTTTTTTGGCCCGATCGCGAGGGCAGGATCCAGCGGATCGCGAGCGCCAGGACCCTGCTCAGCGGAGCCGCTCTTGCGCTGGCGCTCTTGGTCAAGCCGCTGGCCGGGGTCGTGCTGCCGGCCGTGCTGCGGTTTTCTCGACGCAGCGCCGTCCTGTGGGCCAGCGCGGGTGTGCTGGCCGCCGTGCTCGTGTGGCTGCCGTATCGCCAGGCTGGCGTGCAGGTCACGCCGAGCTTGGGGGAATACGGCCGTCGCTGGCGTAGCAACGATGGCGCGTTCGCCGTGCTGCAAAAAGTCAGCGAGACCGTGACGGAAATCGTCTATCGACCGCCGTACTGGAATCCCTGGCGCGTGCCAGCGTTGGCCCGCCTGATCAGTGGCCGCGATCGCGCGACGGTCTGGCCCGATGAGCTGGCGGGATTTCTTGCGCGCCTGGCTTCGGGGTTGGCGCTGCTCTGGCTGTTGCGGGTGTGTATCGAGCGGCAGCTCTCGGCGCCACGCAGCGGGCTGCTGCTACTGACCGGCTATGCCTTGCTGACGCCGGTCCTGCATCCCTGGTACTTGCTGTGGCCGCTGCTTCTGACACCGCTGTGGCGGCAGGTGGCGTGGCCGGCCCTTTTGCTGTGTGCGCTGGCGCCGCTTGCCTATCTGCCTTTGCTCGACGAGCTACGCGGGCTCCCCCACCGCGAGTCCAGCGTGCCGCGACTTTTCGAACACGGAGCCGCGTGGCTTGCGCTGGCTCTGTGCTGGCGCTCGCTGCGTCAGGGCTTGATCGAATCGACTGCCGACGGGCTCGGCGACGGAGCAGGCGCGCCCCCAGGCGAAGGGGACGGCCCAGCGGGCTGAACGCCGATCTTTTCGTTGGCGCGTGGCTCGACGGGATCGACAGGTTGGCCGGGCACTTCCGGGGCGGCTGCAGCGTCCACCGAATCGACGGCAGGCACGCTCTGTGGCACGGGACGCAGGCTCACGCTGGCGACGTCATCGCGATCGAGCGGCAGCTCAACCCGCGACTCCAAGTGACCGAGGGCGCGCACCACCACCGTGGCTCGCCCGGTTCCGCGCGCGTATTCGATCATGAGCGGGGTCTGACCCAACACGGTCTCGGCAGGCAAGGGCCCACGCACCTCAGCGCCCGCGGGTGTGCTGGTCAGCGACCAGTGAACCAAGGCCGGTCCCACTGGCTTTCCATGTTCTGGGCCACTGGCTCCGTCCTGGCTCGCCACGCCCAGCCCCTGACGCAGCGCCCCCAGCCAGCCCACGGCCCCGCCACCTGCGGCGGCGAGCGCCACCACCAGCAAGCCGAGCAACCACAGCCCCCGGCGCCCTGACTTTTCGGGAGCCACCGAGACGCTGGGGGCCGCCGAAACCGCTGGCGCGGCGTCGTCTCCTGACACACGCGGCGTGCCGGCCGAGGCTGGCGCGACTTTTCCGTCGAGTGGACTCTTGCTGCTGGCGCTTGCAGCCGGCGGCAGGCTGACCGGGACCGGCCCGCCCCCAGCCAAGACTGGAATGCGCGCAAGCTCAGCGGCGACATCGGTAGCCGACGGACGATCGGCCTGCGACTTGGCGAGCATGCGATGCACCAGCGCGACAAGCTCGGGATGCAGCGTCGGTACCTTTTCACCGAGAGACGGCGGATCTTGGTACATGTGCATCGACAGCAGCTCGGCATCGGTCTCTGAATCAAAGGGGATGTCGCTCGACAGCATCTCGTACAGGATGATGCCCAGCGAGTAGACATCGCTTTTGTCGTCGACATCGCGGGCGCTGCGGCACTGCTCGGGCGCCATATAGGCCGGTGTTCCCAAGATCGTCCCGGTTCCTGTCAGACCGCCCCCATCCGCGGCATCCGGCTGCACGACCTTGGCCAAGCCGAAGTCCAAGATCTTGGCCCGCTCGCCGCCTGCGGCTTCGGGATCCGCGACGATCATGATGTTCACCGGCTTCAGATCGCGGTGGATGATGCCCTTTTGGTGAGCGGCAGCCAGCGCCGAGGCCATCTGCCGGCACAGGCGCACCGCCACTTCGGCCGGCAGGCGCCCCCCGTTGCGCTCCAGTCGCTGACGCAGCGTATCGCCGTCGAGATACTCCATGACGATGTATGCGCTGCCGTCGGGGGTCTGACCGAACTCGTAGATGTTCACCAGGCTCTGGTGCTGCACGATGTTGACCGCTCGCGCTTCGTTGATGAAGCGCTGCACGATCAGCTTGTTGTTGGCATAGCGACGGTGCAGGACCTTGATGGCGGCGCGGCGCTGAATCTGGTCGTGAACCCCTTCGTAGACCTGGCCCATCCCACCGGCCCCAAGGAGGCGAACGATCGAATAGGCGCCTATCTTCTGGTTCTCCAATGGACCCTCGTCAGCGACGGTTTGCCTGCGGCTCCGCTCATCGCCGCGCCTGTCTCAGACATGCAAGACGACTCGGACTTTTGTGAGCTGGCTAGGGGATTATATCAAACGAAAAACTGTGAAATTCATCACATAATGAGCGCTCGCATGTCGACGTACGCGGCCGGCGGCAACTACCGCATCGAGCTTGTGCGAACCATCGCCTGGCTGCGCGTCTGGCAGAGACCCGATCTCACGCGTGAGCAGGGCGCCGATCTGGCCCGCGAAAAAGTGGACATTCTGCGCCGCTTGGCCGAGGGGCCGCGCAGCATGGCCAAGGCGCTGCTCATGGACCTGCGGGCCGCCCCCCGAAGCTGGGGCCCCGTCACGCAAGAAGCACTGTTCGAGATCCTGGCGGCCTGGGAACTGGCAGAGCGCCGCGTGGGCATCTTGCTGGCCAGCGATCCCGTGCAAGACGTGCTGATGCGCCCCACGATGAAGCGAGCCGCTCCCGCCATGGGTCGCATCTTTGGGGTCGAGGCCGACGCCTTGGATTACTGCATCGTGGGGCGGGTTCCTTCAGGCGAATAGGCGAGCTGCTCGACGGGCTAGGCGGTCTGTTCTTCGCCTTCTTCTTCGGTCGGCACGTTCTCAAGCAGGCGATCGATGGCGGCCTGCACGCCTTGCAGCACTTGACTCGGCACGCTGCCTTCCAGCGCAGCCAGAGCCTCGATGAGCTTGCGCGCCAAGCGCAGCGCTTCCCGCTGACGCTTCTTCTGCTCTAGCTCGACATCCGATGGAAACAAGCTCTCGCGAAACTGCCGACTGACCTGGGTATACGGCAAGTTCTCGTCGAGAATCGCCCGCCGGACTTCGGCCAACAGATCGTTTGCAACGCTGCCACCCTGCGCCGCGTCCTCGGCGCGACGCAGAAACTCGATGTTCTGCAGGCTGGGGTATTCCTGGGCAACGCCGTCGCGATCAAAGACCTCGGGCGCTGACTTGCGCAAAAAAGCATAGGTGCCGACCAGCTTGTTCACCGTCGACGTCTTTAAGTGCAGCTCTTTGCGGTAATACTCCTCGAACGAGACAAAGCCCCAGGCGGTATAGCGCTGGTTTTTTTGACAGGCCGACAGCGCTTCCGCCAGCTCGATCCAGCTGGCCTTGAAGCGGCGCGTGCGGGCAATCAGATCGGCGCGCTCGGGATCGCTGGCAAAGCGGCGCTCTGCGGCAGCCAGCGCGGCGTCGACCTTGGTATGTACAGCCACCGAAGCCGGCGCGGCGGGCCCGGCTGCGGACGCAACAGGTATGGAGGCATGCGACATGCGGCGCAGTCTATCACCGGCTCGGCGCGGTCGGAAAAGAGCCTCGCGAAGGAGCGCTCGACTTATCCCGGTCGGCCCGAGGTGTGGGTGTGTACTCAGCCAGCGCGGTGAAGTCGTGGCGCAAGAAAACGTGGGCCGTCCAAAATGCAGGCCGCTTCGCGTCTTGATTGCGGCAACCCAGCCAGTTCGCGCATGATAGGCGATACGCTGAGAAGTCAGCAGCGAGACGCCTTGCCCCCATAGCTCATGTCTGCGCCAACTCGACACGTTCCGGTTCCCTTCGATCGCATTCAGCGAGTCATCGATATCCTGTCGATGGTCTCTATCGGCGAGTACTCGCCCGAGATGATCCAGATCCCGGCTGGCGAAAACGCCGACGAGTTCTCGGTCTTGGAAGCGGCGCTGAACATCTACAACCAAGAGCTGGCATCGGCGCGCAACCAGAACGAAAAGTACATTGCCGAGCTAGAGAGTTCGAAGCGCGAGCTGCAGGATCAGATCGCGACAATCGCCCGTCAGCAGATGGCCATCCACGAGCTGTCCTCGCCCATTGCCGAGGTCTGGGAAGACATCCTGCTGTTGCCGGTGATCGGTTCCTTGGACAGCCAGCGTGCGCTGGAGATGACCGAGAAGCTGCTGGAGCGCATCAAGCAGACGCGCTCGGCCTGCGTGATCATCGACATCACCGGAGTCGAGATCGTCGACACCACAACAGCCAACGCGATGCTCAAGATGACGCGCTCGGCGCGCTTGCTGGGCGCGGTCTGCGTCTTGACCGGTGTGCGGCCCGAGATCGCACGCACGATGGCTCAGCTGAACATCGAGGTCGAAGGCGTGCGAACGCTGCGTACCCTTAAAGACGGCCTGCGCGCCTGCTTTGATCTGTTGCGCAGGCGACGCGAGCAGCGGCGCAAAAACCTGGGCACGGGGAACGGCGCCGGATTGGGATTCCGCGGCCTGTCCAGCGAGTCCCTGCCCGAGGCCGAGCGCAGCGATGCCCTGGCCCCTGCGGCAGGGGTCGAGCCAGCGACGACGCTTGCCGATCTGGCGTTCGGGACAGACAGGACGGGCGGGGACGATGCGGCAAGCCACAGCGAGAGGTCTGGACAGAGCGACCATGGCTAGTCGGTGGCGATGCAGGCAAAGCCTCCTCGCGAATCGGCCGCCCGAGCCGAGCATGAGTGTGGTATGTGCAGACAAGTGTCGCTGCGCGCCGACGGCTACGGCCAAGCGCTTGGCCTCACACCTCGTTTTGTAATCGGTCGAGATGAGCGCCGTAGAGAAGCACGACCCGTCGGTTCGTTCCAAGGAGAGCGTTCAGAGCAAGGGCTCTGACGCGCGCTCGTCGGGCTCTGGCAGCGAGCCAGAGATCACGCCCCTGCCCGCGCCCATGCCGGGACTGAGCATGGAGCTTGAAGCGGTCGAGGCCGAAGAGCCGTCGCTGGCGCCGCTCGCCAAGCTGCCCGGCGTTGTGGCGCGTCCAGGTGCAACCAAGAAGCACCAGGCCACCCACTCGCCATCCAGCAAAGCATCCTCGGCGAAACCCCAGGGAAAAGCCCAGCCCGCCGCGCCCGAAAAAGCCAGCAAGCCGGAAGCCAAGGCCAAGCCAAGTCCGGCGAAAAAGCCGGCGTCTGCTTCGGCTGCGCCCGAGCCTCTGCCCGCGAAGCCAGCGACGACGCTACCGCCGCTGGGACCTTCGCTTGTGGCCAGCAAGACCGCCGAGCCCGAGCCTGCTGTGGCTGTGCCCGCAAAAGGCTCAACCCGCGAAAGCGAGCGCAGTCGGGCTTGGTGGGTGATTGGTGCGCTGGGCTTGGTTGCGCTGGGCGCCGGGGTGGGCGCGCTGATGTGGCAGCCAGCGGCTGGTCCGGTCGCACCGACGACACCCGAGCAGCCGACGGCGCGGCTACCGACGCCACCGCGCACCGAGCTTACCGTGCAGCCGATTGCGCCACTTCCGTCGGGAAACGGCGCGCCAACGCCCATTGTTGAGGCGCTGCCATCCCCGCCAGGCACACCCAGCGCGAACGCAGAGCCTGGCTCGACAGCGCCGCCATCGCCAAGCACCGCGGGGACCCACGCACCGGCCAAGCCCGCGGGTGATGCCGCGCTGCACGCAGCCCGGACGACGTCCAAGCCAGCCACGGGAGCCGTAGCCCCGCCGCCCGCCGGCAAGCCCGGCACAGAGGTCAGACCGCCAGCGACCAAGCCTACCGCCAAGCCTACCGCCAAGCCTACGTCTGTCGCGGCGGCTGCTCTTTCTATGGATCCCGTGCCGCAGCTTTCGCCGCCCATCATTCGCCAGCACATGCTGGTCGCCGAGAAGCGCTTTCCAAGCTGCGTCCGCGAAGGCTTTGGCAGCAACGTCAGCATTGGCATCGTCGTGGAAGCCAGCGGCACGGTGCGCAAGGCGGACATCTTGGGCGGCCTTGGCCAAAGCGCGACGGGACGCTGCATCTCGGAACAGCTTCGCGGCACGCGCTTTCCTTCGTTCACTGAAGGCGGCGCGACCAAGTTCTTTGTCTGGTCGTATCAGCTGCCACAAGCCAACTAGCAGACCGGCCCGCCCCACCTGCGGTGCCCGTGGTTTCTGTCTCGGCGCAGCCCAGGTCCTCGTGCGATAATTCGACAGAGTCATGTGTCGTTTCGGTCCGCGCCATAGGCGTCGACCCGCGAGGTCTCATCCATGAGCCTCAAGGTGACGGCGATGGGCCAGCAGTGTCCATCCTGCGGAGTGCTCTACGATCAGGGCACGAAGCACACGTGTGGCGATAGCCAAAAGCCCAGCGTCGCCATCGCCAACCCGTCTTCGTCGTTCGATCCGCTCATCGGCACGATCATCGGCGAGCGCTACGACATTCTCAGCCGTCTGTCGGCGGGCGGCATGGGCGTCGTGTACAAGGCGCGACACGTCCTTTTGGACAACCTGGTCGCGGTCAAGGTGTTGATCAAGCCGCAGGATCTGGACGCGCAGCGCCGCTTTCTGCAGGAAGCCCAGCTCGCCTGCAAGATTCAGCATCCCAACACGGTTTATATCTCGGACTTTGGCGTGCTCCCCGACGGGCGTTCGTACATCGTCATGGAGCTTCTGCGCGGCCAGACGATCGCCGATGTGATCGCCAAAGGCCGCGTGACACCGCTTCGCGTCTGTCAGATCGGCGTGCAGATCGCGCGAGGTCTGCAGGCCGTCCACGACAAGGGGATCATCCACCGCGACCTCAAGCCCGAGAACATTTTTCTTATCGAGCAGGATGGCAAACAGGACTTCGTAAAGATCGTCGACTTCGGCATCGCCACCGACGCTGCGCTGCCGCAGATCAACGTGCGCTCAGAAGGCATCGATCCCAACTCGCCGGAAGCCCTGCGCGCGGTGCGACAGCGGCAGACGCTGCCCGGCACCGTGCTGGGAACGCCGCACTACATGTCGCCAGAACAGGCGCTGGGCGAAGACGTCGATGCCCGCGCCGACCAGTACGCGCTGGGCTGCATCTTGTTCGAGATGCTCGCCGGAACCGTGCCGTTCGACGACGAAAACCCGGCAGCACTGATGTTCAAGCACGCCTATCGGCCGCCGCCAACGCTGTTTGAAAAAGCGCCCGGCCTGGAGGTCTCTGAGTCGCTGGTTGCGATCGTCATACGCACGATGTCCAAGAAGCGCGACGCTCGCTTTCCTGCCATGCGCGAGCTGGAAGCCGTGCTGCAGGGCGAGATCGATGCGGTGCTGGGCAAGGCAGACTCGCTGCGATCGAACCCGCTGTCGGCGCACATGTCGACGCTGCCCGCCGCCAAGACGCCGTGGCTGCTGCTGAGCGCGATCGTGGTTGGCTTCGCGCTCTTGGTCGTGGGCGGGACGTTCTTTGCGGCACAGCGTGGCTGGATCAACCTGCGCAGCGGCAATACCAAGGCGCTGCTCGCACTGCGCGCGGCGGCACTGGCGCAGCTGAAAGAAGATCTGCGCCATCCCGATCCCGAGCTGCGACGTGGTGCGCTGTCAGCGTTAGGGGCAACCAGCGACGGAAGTCTTGCACCCCTTTTGGCCGTGCTGCTGGAAGACAAAGAGACCCAAGTCCAGATGCGCGCGGCCGAGACCGTGGGGCAGCTTGGACAGACCAGTGTCGTGCCAAAGCTGGTGCCGCTGCTTGAGCGCAGCAAGTCAGAAGCCGTCGTGGCTGTCAGCGCGGCAGAAGCTCTGGATCAGCTAGGGGACGCACGCGGGCAGCAAGCGCTGCGACAAGCGATGTCGGGCAAGCAAGATGCCGCGCGCCTGCAAGCCGCGCTGTATCTGTGCAGCAAAGGCGACCGCGAAGCGCAAAAGATCCTGAGCACTGCCGTCGCCAAGGGCAAGGTCCCGGACGAAGGCGCGCTGGCCATCCTAAGTCGCTTGGCGCAGTCGGGTGATAACGCGGCCAAGGAAAACCTGCTCAATCGCTTGAACACCACCACCAACCGCGAGCAGCAGCTGACTCTGGCCAGCACGCTGGCTCGCATCGGTGATGCCAAAGGGCGCGAGCTTCTGCGCGAGACGGCGCGCAAGCCAGGGCCGCAGCAGCTTCGGGCGGCGGCGCTCTTGGCAGCGCTGGACGAGCCAGGGGATATCGATCTGTTCCGCGAGGTGATCCGAAACAGCGATGCGCCCGTGCCGGCGCGACTGCTGGCGCTGGGTGGCCTGGCGTATGTCGGATCGACCAGCGACCTGGGACGCTTGCAGCCGCTCTTAAAGCAGAACAGCGACGTGCGTCTGCGTCAGGCGGCAGCGGCAGCCATGCTGCGGATTAGCGATGCCGATCCCATTTTGGCCGCGGCGCAGAGCCTGTCGGTCGAGAGCGATCCGAGCTGGCTTCTGCGCGATAACGCCGTCGCTGCGTTAGGCGACCTTGAGACGCAGGGCAGCGTCAATGCTCTGGCGCGTGTGCTGCGTCGACGCGATTCCGCCCCGGATGCCCGCAAGGAAGCCGCCCGCGTCTTGGGTCGGCGCAGCGATCCGGTGGCTCTGCGCGTGCTGCGGGATGGCATTGAAGACAGCGATACCAGCGTGCGGCACGAGGTCATTCGATCGGTGGCCACCGTGGGTCGCCGCTTGGGAGAGCGCGGGCTGTCGAGTGCGCGCACCGAGGCCAGCGGGATCTTGAACAAGGTGCTCTTGCAGGGCAATGCCAGCGATGAAGTGCCGGCCCGCGCAGGCCTCTTGCTTCTGGGGGATGAAAGTCAGCGCGCTCCCCTGGTGACCGTGCTCAAGAGCCCGGAAGACAGCAAGCGGCTGCATGTGGTCCAGTCCGTCGAGCGCGACGCAGCCATCTTCGCGACAGCGCTCGATGACAAAGGAGCGCCCGTACGACGCTTAGCGGCGCGCAAGCTGGCTGCCATGGGCGACAGCCGCGCCCTGCCAATCTTGCGCGAGACGATTGCCGCGCAGCGCGATACCGCCGAAGGCCTGCACGCCTATGCGCAGCTCCGTCGCTTGGGTCAAGACGTCTCTCCGCCGCCGGATGCGCAGGGAATGATGGAAAGCAAAGACGCCAATGTGCGCGCCGCGGCGCTGGAAGCGCTGGCCGTGCAAGGGGGCGAGACGCGCAAGCGGGCGCTGGAACAAGCCACCAAAGACTCCGACAGCCGCGTGCGACAGCGCGTGGTCGAGATCGCGCTTGAGATCTCGCAAGAGAAAAACGGCGCAGGTCTGGCGCTGGCGACGTCGGTCTTAAAGCAGCTCGTGCGCGACAGCGATGGCTTGGTGCGGGCGCGAGCCAATGCCCTTTTGACCCGCTTGCAGGCCCAAAAGAAGCGCGCAGAAGAAGCGCCGCAGACCGCCGGCCCTGGTCCAAACGTCAGCACAGGCGGCGGCAGCGATTCGCCTTCGCCCGCCCCGCAAGTCGACGCCGGAACCAGCGCCGCCAGCACGACGCCGACGCCTCATGAAGAGACCGGCGAAGCCACCAGCGAAGCCCCCAAGAATGGCAGCGATGAAGCCAGCAAAACCGACAGCGAGCAGCTTCAGAGCTTGCTCAAGAGCGGACGCGATCTGTTCAAGAAACAGGACTATCGCCGCGCACAAAAGACGCTGGAACGCCTGAGCAGCCAGTGCGGCCGGCAGTCGAGCAAGACCTGCGCGCCCATCGCGTACGAGCTTGGGTACTACCTGGGTCGCATCTATGAAGAGCAAGGCCAGCAGGCCGATGCGATGAATGAGTTTCAGCGCATCGACAAAAAGAAAGGCGGCTCTAGCGAGCAGCGCGACTACATCGCGCGAGCCATCAAAGATCTCAGCAAGAAGCTGGGTCGCGTGCAGGTCAAGCGCATCAAGCGCGGACGCTGCGAGACCACCATCTTGTGGGTTACTCCAGGTGAACAGGCCATTCCGCTGTCAGCGGGAGACACCCGCACGGTCACGGTGGGCCGCAACGAGAAAGTGTCTGTGGGGGAATGCAAGTGACGGACGGGACCAGAGGGGGCTGGCCGCTTTCCGTGGGCCTTGTGAGCTGGGTACGAAGGGTCGCTGCGCTGGGCAGCCTGCTTGGGCTGCTTGCGACAGCGCGCGGCGGCGCAGCGGCCGAGACCGGCGAGGTCCTGATCGTGCCGCCGTGGTGGGCCAAGCAGGCCGCGCTGGCGATCGATGGCCGCCCCGTCGGCGTGCTGCCACAGAAGGTGTTGTTGCCAGCCGGCGATCACAAGCTGGTCTTGCAGCAGGGCAAGGCGCTTCTGCCCGTCGATGTGCCGGTCAAAGCAGGCCGCGCGACGCTGGTGCGCTGGCCGCGACTCAACGCCCCAGAAGCCACGCTGACCAAGGCGGTCGGCTTGGTCATCGAGCCGGTGAATGCCCCCGCAGCCGTTCGCCAAGCGGCTCTGACCGGTATTCATGCCGAGCGCTACGTCGCCCTGGGTGAGCACGGATCGCTGGACAAGACCCCGCTGCCTGCGGCCTGCAGCGAGACGGCCGCTTGCTTGGAAGAGCTCGCGCTGACCCACGGCTTGCGCTTCGTGGTCAGCATGCAGCTCGCACGTGCCGACGCGGCGGCGCCCCTGACCTTGCGTGTGTTCGATGCCGAGTCCGGCGACTTCGCCGCGCAGCACGCAACGCATGGACCCGAGGCCGAGGCAGGTAAGCGCCTGCCGTTGCTGGTGGCACAAGCCCTGCGCCAAGCACCGCTGCGCCCGCTAGGTCTGCTTGAGATCAGCTCGCAGCCAGCCGGAGCCGAGGTCCTGATCGACGGACGAAAGCGCGGCGTCACCCCGTATCGCAAGCCGGCATCGGTGGGCGAGCACGACATCGTGCTGCACAAGACCGGCTATCACGACTATCTGAACAGCGTCGACGTCTTGCCGGGTCGGGGCTCGGCGATCGATGTCGTGCTGCGTGCCGACCGGCCCGAGCATCGCTGAGGCCACACGGCGCGGCAGCCTTCGTCCATCCGCACCGCGTGGGGACAGCAGACCAAGGCGCCCCAGCCACGGCCAAAATGCCCCAGCCGCAGCGCCGTGACCCCAAGCGCCCCGTGGCTGACGATGGGAGACGCATCGTGGCATCTAAATTGCAATTTTAGATATCGACTTGAATCTAGCAGAATAGGGAACAGCCACAGGATCACATACGCCGACAACGGTAATTACGAGTCGACCGAGACCGTGTAGATTTCTGCGCTGGCATTTTGTACAGTCGGATTGCACTGTTCAGCTGCGCAAAGTTACCGTGTTTACGTAGGGAACAGCGGGCTTTCCGAAGCTGTGCCTTCATCATAGAAACCATTGTACGTAGGGAGAATTTATGAAGAAAACCACGATCCATGCGCTCGGCTTGCTGCTCGGAGTCTCGACGGGCTGCGGCAGTGCCGAGTCGCTGCCTTTCGCCGTCCTGCCGGGGACCGCAGCCGAGCCGCAGGGAACACGCAGCCAGGCCAACTTCGTCAACGGCGACTTCGAGAACGGCACGCTCAGCGGCTGGACGTTGACCACCCATGTGCGGCCACCGATCGTTGTCTATCCACCGACGAAGTTTTCCGATCTGGGCTTGATGGCCGGCGGTGTCAACCTGACGCGCATCGGCATGGCGGCAGCGCCAGAGTCCGTGGTCCCGACGGGCCTTGCGGCTGGCGACAGCCTGAAGTTCCCGCGCTTTGGCATGTACACCGCGGTCATCAACGAAGGCGGCTCGACAAACAACGCCAACGTGCTGCGCCAAGAGATGACGACGACCTTGGCGGATATCGATCCGATCGACAACAAAATTCATATCCGCTTTGCTTTGGCGCCGATCCTGCAAGATGGCGCGCACGCGGCGGAACAACAAGCGTACTTCTTCACAATTATCCGAAACGAAACAAAAAACACAGATATCTATTCCACGTTTAATTTTGCAAATCAGCCAGGAATTCCATACAAAACCAGCGTAGGCAACGCGGCATACCGATACACCGATTGGCAGCTCTTTGACTGGGCGCCGGGCCCGGTCGGCATCGCGGTCGGTGACAGGGTGTCGGTGACGCTGGTCGCCTCGCGCTGCTCGCCCTCGGGTCACGCCGGTCAGCTTCTGGTCGACGGCTTCGGCGCCTTCTTGCCGGCGTTGACCGTCGTGGCCAGCGGCCCGCAAGCGGTGAACGTGTCGAGCAACATCGCGTACAACTTCAACGTCCGAAACGGCAGCAAGGTCGGCGCCAACAACGTCGTCGTGCGCGAGCGGATCCCGATGGGCACGACCTTCGTGTCCGTGATGGGTGCGACGTGTGCGGGCCCCGATGCCGGCGGCTATCTGTCCTGTGACCTGGGCATGATGGGGCCGGACGAGGTCAAGAACTTCCAGGTTATCGTGCAAGCGCCCGCGACGGCTCAGACGGTCGTAAACGGCGAGTACACGATCCAGAGCACGGGCGTGAGCCCCCTCATCGGTCCGCCGGTCCGCACCAACGTGACGGCAGGCGTCAACTACACCGATCTTGTGGTGACGGCGAGCAGCAACGTGCCAGCGGCCGATGCGGGCGAGCCGGTCGAGTACGTCGTGACCGTCAAGAACAACGGACCCACGGCGACTCCGATGGCGGCGATCACCAACATGCTGCCCCCAGGGCTTATGGGAGCCACCTGGATGTGTACGGCCATGGCTGGCGCAACCTGCGCAATGGCCAGCGGCACAGGCGCGCTCAGCACCACAGCCAACCTGCCCGTCGGTGGCAGCGTGACGTATGTGGTCCGCGGCACGATCGGCGCGGGGGCTCTGCCGCGCATGGACTATGTCGTCAGCGCGGCCCCCGGCGGCACGATCCTCGACGGCGATTACACCAACAACGCGGCACAGGCGAGCACGGCGGTGGGACCGACGCAGCTGCTGTCGGTCAGCAAAGGCAACAGCACCGGCACGGGCACGATCGCCAGCCGACCCGACGGCATCCTTTGCGATACCAACTGCACCATGCAGGATCGCAAGTTCTCCGCTGGCTCGACGGTGATCCTCACGGCCACGCCGGATGCTGGGAACACCTTCGCTGGCTGGGGCGGTGCCTGCGCCAGCGCCGGGCTGATGCCGACGTGTACGCTGAAGCTCGATGCGGCCTCGCAGGCGACAGCCAACTTCATAAGCGGCATGGGACCGGCGGGCAACGCCGATCTGCAAGTCGTCGTGCGCGATAACCTGCTGGGCAAGCTTCCGGCCAACGGTGCCCCCGTGCGGTACACGGTGGATGTGTCGAACGCCGGGCCGGATCCGGTCTTTGGCGGCATGCTCGGCACCAGCCTGCCGACCAACTTGGGCAGTGTGACCTGGACCTGCATGGCGACCGGCGGTGCGGCATGTCCCGTCGCTGCGGGAAGCGGTCCAGTCCCGGCGAGTGTCTCGCTGCTACCGGGTGGCAAGCTGACGTATGTGGTGTCGGGAGTGGCCTCAGCCATGCCGGTGGACCCGATGATCTTCAGTGCGGCCGTGCAGCCGCCCCAAAACAGCAGTGATCCAAACGGCAACAACAACAGCGCTTCCTCGATCGTTGGTCGTCAGCAGAACGGTGACCTGTCGATCGTCCTCACCAAGAGCCCCGACAGCGCCAAGCCTGGCGAGACGACGACGTACACGGCGCAGGTCGCGAACTCGGGACCCGATACCATCTTGCAGCCGCAGGTGGTCATCAACCTGCCGCCTGGAGCCCAGGTGCTGATGCCGCCGGCCGGCGACGGCTGGACCTGCTCGCGCAGCGTGGACACGTATACCTGCACGCGCGATTCCGCGGTTCCGGGCATGCTGCCGCCGATCACGGCGCAGATCGTGACGCCAGTTCCGGTCAAAGAAGGCGGCCCTGGCTCGACGGTAATCGGCACGGTTGGAGCCCCCTTGGTCAACGATCCGAACCCAACCAACAACACGGCGATCGTCGATGCGACGAAGGCGCCGGTTGCCAATGCCGATCTGCAGCTTGCGTTCACCAAGAACCCGACGCCGAGCCCGCTCGGCCAAGAGACGACGTACACGGCGCTGCTCAGCAACAAGGGACCTGCAACCGCGCAGTCGCCCTCGGTGACGATGACCTTGCCGCCGGGCTCGGTGGTGACGTCGTTTACGCCGGGCGAAGGCTGGAGCTGCGTGCGCAACAACCTGACATTCTCGTGCCTGCGCTCGTCGCTGGCTCCCGGTGATGCGCCGCCCATCGTGGTGACGGCAGTGACGCCGATGCCGCAGGACGGCTCGATGAATGGTGGCTCGGTGGTGGGTGAAGCGACGGCGATCCAGCTTCAGGATCCGAACCCGCTCAACAACGTCGCGTCGATCTCGGCGGGTGCGGTGCCGATGACGGGCTCAGATCTCAGCGTCACGCTGAGCCGCGATCCCGACAGCGCCATGCCCGGCGGCATCGTGAACTACACGCTGCAAGCCAGCAACAAGGGACCCGATGCGGTCGACGACGTGCGGGTGTCGCTGGTGCTGCCGCCCGGTGCCGAAGTGGTGATGCCGCCGGCCGGCGATGGCTGGACGTGTACGCAGAACCTGCACACCTACGTCTGCTCGCGGCCACGGCTGGCTGTCGGTGATGCCCCGCCGCTGGTGGCGCAGATCCGGCTGCCGCAGGGTGCTGATCCGTCGATCTTCGAGGGCGAAGGCGGCGGCACGGCGACGATTGGCGCGCCCAACAACACCGACCCCAACGAAACAGACAACGTGTCCAGCCTGCCCGGTGCGCTGTACAAGCTGTCGGGTGGCGGTCTGGGCCTGGGCTGCTCTATGGGTCAAGGCGCTGCCCGCACGACGGGAAGTGGGCCGGCGCTGCTCTTGCTGGGTCTGGCCGTTGGCATGGCCAGCCTGCGCTCGCGCCGTATGCGACGCATCGCAAGCTAACGCACTGCCGCGCGCCACGGACGGTGCAGCCACAAGGTACGCACCGTCCGCTGGCTTCTTCGAGCTCTATTTCTTGCCCGGCCAAGCGAAGTCGTGACGCACGCCGACATACGACGGGAAGCGCGGCACGCCGCCATCCGATAACTCCTGATAGCGATACGTGATGATGCTGCCGATGGCAGGCGGGCGACTGCGCTCGGCATCGCTTAGGCCGGTTCCGACGGCGAACTGCGTGCCGTTGGGCATCTCGACGAGCAGTGCGCCCAGGCGGCCCTTGTGCTTACCGGTGCCGGGCTGATGACCGATGACGCGCGCTTCGGCATCGTGGAAGCTCTTCACCTTGAGCAGCGAGTGCGAGCGCCCGACTTCATAGTGCGAGCGCGGCCGTCGCATCATCAGGCCTTCGCCGCCCAAGGCTTCGACGCGGCGTAGCTCTTGTCGCATGTGATCGACGCCACGGCAGATCTCGTGCGTGTGGTACTGCGCGTACGCGGGCTTGTGGCGCGCGAGCGTCTCTTGAATGTGCTGCAGCCGATCTTCAAACGGCGCGTTGTGAGACGGTGCATCGAAGATCAGATAGCGCACGTCGCGCCATTCATCGTGTGCTTCTTGCTTGCGCACGATGCTGACGCAGCGCTGAAACTGCTTGCGTCCGACCCACAGCTCACCGTCGAGCGGCGTATCCGGTAAGCCCTGGATAAACCACGCGGGCGCCACGTACTCGTTGCCCAAGCGCGACACGAATCGTCGACCGTCCCAATAGGCGCGTACTCCGTCGAGCTTTTCGCTCATCCACCAGCCGACCAGGTCGACGTCGTTTTCCCAGACATGCGCCAACAGCACAGGCGGCGGTGTCGCTTCGGCTTTGCCCGTGCCTGCCTTGCTGGCCTTGCTCGGCTTGGCGGCTTTTCCGGCGGCGCTGCTCGCGGCCCCGACGGGCGCTGCGCTCGTGTCTTGGGTGGTCTTGCCTGCGTCGGTCTTGCTCGCGTCGGTCTTGCTCGCGCGGGTCTTGCTTGCAGTGGACGTAGCGCCGCTCTTTGTGGCGGCCCCTTTGGACTTGGCTGTAGCCATGTACGCTCCCCTCCTAGCGTCGCGGCGAGGACCCCATGTCGATCTCGCCCGACGGGATCGTACCGCGCGACGCCTAGGCCAAGCAATGCCGACGCGGCCCGGAACGTCCGCAGCGGCCCCGCGGCAACACCGCGACGAACCACGGCAGCGCGGCGGGCCCCGTCACAGACCAGGGAACGTCCCAGCCCGTGGCACCGCGGATCGCGTCGCCGTCGCGCGGCTCGCTGTCGATCGCGGGCAGTCGCCCAATCCGCGGCTTACAGCGGGTTTTCTTCCAAGACCGCGATCATGTCGGGATCGCCCAGCACGCGCGGCACTTTGACCTGCGTCGGCGAAGCGCCGCGCTGCACAAAGATATCGCGCAAGCGACGGAACGTTCCGCTGCGGACAAAGCGCACTTCGGCGGCTCCGATCCGCGCGGACTTGCGCGACAGCTCATACAGGGAATTGCCCTGGCACAGCGCGCTGTCGATCGAATCGACGAGCTTGGCAGCCAAGGCCGCGACATCGGTCGGCCGCTCGGAAGCCCCCAGCTCGATATAAAAGACATAGCGCTGCGGCAAGCTGTCGGTGTCGATGCGCGTCGTGAAGTCAGCAAGCTGCAGCCCGGCCAAGCCCGTCGATCGCAAGAGCGCCGTGTACGCCGTGCGCTCGCTGGTCTTTTCACCGCAGATGTTGAGCAGCGCGCCGCGTCGATGCACAAACTCGACAAGCGGAGTGCGCTGATAGTGATCGATGACTTCGATGATGTCGCCCAAGCGATAGCGATACAGACCGCTAAACGTCGAAAGAACGATCTCGTAACGATGGCCGACCTGAAGCTCGTTGAGCTGCCAGGTCGTCGGCTGCGACTCGTCGATGTGCCCTTCGGGGATGAACTCGCAATACGCCTGCCCCGGAATCAGGGCATAGCGCGCGGCATCAAGTCCCACGCCAATACCCAGCACGGCTTCCGTCGACGCATAGATCGACGAATACACGGGTAGCTCACCGACATAGCGCAGCAGGCGCTTGGCATACAGGGCAAAGCCGCCGCTGGTGACCGTGTTGATATAGGTCAGCTGGGGAAACAGGCGGGTGGCGATACCATCCATGCCCGCCGAGAGCTCGTCGGCCAGCCAGGTCGACAGATCGGGCTGCGGCAAGAGCCGCTTCTGCAAGCGCTGGCGCAGTCGTGGATCGATGTTCGGCACCCCAAGCAGCGTGCCGTGCCGCACGTCATAGACCAGCTCGGCAGCGCGTAGCTCAAGCGTGTGGAACAGGTCGAGCACCGTCGATGCGAACGGCGCGCTGATGAAGCGAGCATCGCCGCCGATCAGCGCGAACAGCAAGTGAACGTACAGCGCATCGGCTTGGTTGCTGATCTGGTACGCCTCGCTGGGCGATGTCCAAAACAGGCTGCTCATGCGCAGCACATGCCGCATGCCCAGCGACGTGCCGGGACCGACGGGCAGCCCGCTTACGGTCTGCCCCGGTGTGCTGGCGTTGAGCAAGAGCAGGCCGCGACCGCCTTGCCGTGTTTCTGGCAACAGATCGGCCACAAAGCCCTGCGGCAGAAACATCATCGCCAGCGCGGTTTTCCGTCGCTGTGATGTCGAGATCGGCACCATCTTGCTCTTGCCTGTGGTGCCCGAGGTCAGGCCAAAGCCGCTGAGTCGATCGGTGCAGAGAATGTTCTGCGCGCCATTGCTCATGCGCTCGATGTCGGTGAGGAAGTCGTCGTGCGTGGCCAAGGGCAGCTTGCGGCGATACGTGGCGGGGCTGTCGATCTGAGCGAACCCGTGCTTGCGACCGAATTCGCTGCCGCGGTTGCGACGCAAAATTGCCATCAGGGTGTCATCGTTGACTTGGCTGGCATGCGCGGCATCGCGGTCAAAGCGCAGCTTGCGGTGGCGTGCGAAGCGCACAAACAGCCGGCTCAGCAAGCCCGAGACCCAAGGAGACATCGGTCTCTAAGGTATTCAAGCGCTGCGTCGTCGTCGAGAGGCAAGTTTTGCGCGCTCCGTCGGATGCCTGCGACTCGCTTCAGCGCGCAGCACCGCGACTCAAAAAACGGCGAGGACGCGTGCCCAACGGCCAGGGACGGAACTGCCACGCACGCGGACGAGGACGAAGACCGGTCTGGCCAGCGTCAAGCGCCCAGGCGAGAAAGGATGGCATCCGCGGCGCGCAGACCGTCGATGGCGGCGCTGACGATGCCCCCGGCGTAGCCGGCTCCCTCGCCGAGCGGAAACAGACCGGGATGGGAAGGCGACATGAAGCCGGCATCGCGCACGATGCGCAGCGGCGACGAGGTCCGCGTCTCGACCCCGACCAGCTGAGCCTGCGGGCTGATAAAGCCAGGCGCCGTCTTGTCGAACTGCCGGATTCCTTGGCGCAGGGCCAAGACGACAAAGTCGGGCAAGAGGGCGCTGACATCGCCGGGTACAACGCCAGGGCGATACGTGCTGGGCAAGACGACCTCACTGGGACGAGCGGCCAGAAAGTCGACCACTCGCTGCGCCGGGGCAACAAACCCGCCTCCGCCTGCCGCAAACGCGCTCTCTTCGACGGCGCGCTGAAAGGCAATACCGGCCAAGGGATCGTCGCTGCCACCCGACCAAGCACGAACATCGGCTGGCTCAACGCTGACCACCAGCGCGGCATTGGCCAAGGGCGAGTCGCGGCGCTTCAGGCTCATCCCGTTGGTACACAGACCGCCAGGCTCCGTCGAGGCTGGCACCACCCAACCACCAGGGCACATGCAAAAGCTATAGACGCCGCGCCCCTGTGCCTGCGCGGCCAGCTGATAGAACGCCGCGGGCAGCGCCGGATGTTCCCAGGCTCGGCCATATTGCAGGCGATCGATCAACGGCTGCGGATGTTCGACGCGCACACCGATGGCGAAGGGCTTTTCGACCATCGCGACCCGGCGCCGCTGACACAGCGCATAGATCGTTCGCGCGCTGTGCCCCACTGCCAAGACCACGGCGTCGGCCATTTCCTCGCGACCCGATGCGCAGCGTACGCCGATCACGTGGCCGCGGTCGTTCACCCGCAGATCGTCTACGCGCTCGCCAAAGCCATATTGCACGCCCAGCGATACCAGGTGCTGACGCATACCCACCAAGATCTGCGGCAGGCGATTGCTGCCGATGTGTGGGCGCGAATCGACGCCGATGATCGGATCGGCCCCGTGCTCGATCAGCGTGGCCAGGACTTCCGATACCGCCGGTCGATCTTTGCTGCGCGTGTACAGCTTGCCGTCGCTGTATGTCCCGGCTCCGCCTTCGCCAAAGCAGTAATTTGAATCGGCGATCAGCGTGCCGCGGGTGATGGCGGCCAGATCGCGCCGACGTGGCTGCACCGGCTTGCCTTGTTCCAAGACAACGACCGATACGCCGGCTTGCGCCAAGCGCAGCGCGGCAAACGTACCAGCCGGCCCGCTGCCCACGACGATGACGCGGCGTCCATGCGGCGCCATGCTGGGGGCAGGCAGGCGCAAAAGCGCGGGCGGTGGCGACTCGCGTTCCGACCACAGGTCGACTTCCACGCGATAGCCCAGCGAGAACCCCTTGCGAGCATCCAGGGCACGTCGTCGCAGGCGTCCCTGCATCGCCGCCGAGCGCGGGATGCCCTGAATCTGTCGAGCGCGATCGATGGCGAGCCGGCACAGCGCGTCGTCCCAGTCACCGCGATCGCTGCGAACCGGCCGCAGGTGCTCTGCTGTTTCGGACGCCACGACCACCGACGGCGTGCGGGAATGCACATCGGGTGCGGTCTCGCTCGAAAGCGCGACGTCGGAAAGCGGCACGAACAGCTCTACGGTCTTGGACACGGCGCCTCCATATATCACGCCCACGATGCGCAACTTCTTTCGCAGTGCGTCTGGGTTGCTCCGGGAGTCCGAGGCGGTGTGCGCAGGGGACTACGCAGACGCAAGCACAAGTGGTTCAGCCGGCGACGCTCGCTGAGGGTCCAATGGCACGGGGCTGGATATCAGGCCAGCGCCGGTCGGGTGCAATCTCCGTCGGAAAACCCAACGCGCAGCGGCTTGTCGGACCCAAGGAATAGAATCGCTGGGCTGCGGTTGAACAGGAACCAGCGCCCCAGCCAGAGTTCCTTGGCATGGCGCAGCTTGTGCTAAGCGGCAGAGAAGGTTTAACCGTGAAGTTCGCCGAGCCAATGCCCACTCGATCCGCCACCGAGCGTGAGCGCGACGTCGTAGCGCCCGAGAAACCCGCACTGAAGGAGCGCCCCGTCATGACGGACGCATCGCATGGAGAACGTGACAAGGCCATCAAGATCCTGGCGAAGTCGATCTTTCGTGAGCTCAAAATGAACGGCTACGAGACGCGCCAGATCGTCGCTCTGTCGTCTGAGCTCTTGGGTCTGGTGACCTCGAACATCAAGACCGACTCAGACGATCACGGCTAGTTCGACGGCCGCTGGACGCTGCGGCAGCGATCCAGCCAGCCCACGCAGCCCCTTCCGCTCTTAGCGTTCCCCATCACTTAGCAAGCGCAGCCCGGCCGGCAGTGTGTCGCCGAATGCGAAGCGCTCTTCGCGTTCTTCGCGCGGCACCACGTCACGAACTACATGCGCTAGGTGCGCGCCTTCGTCGCCGGGAACCACGCGCTGCAGCCACTCGGCCACGCGCTGCCGCAGGGTACCGTCGGCCACATCGCGCACGCGATCGCCGGTCATGCGCCCAAGCTCTGCCACGGCATGCGCGACGGCATACGCTTCTTCGCTTGCAGACGTGCCGCCTGCCCCTGCTTTGTCGATGGGCAGCGCAAGCAAGCGCCCCAGCCACTTGCTGACGACGACGGGGGCCACGACGTTGTCGATGGGGCCATACAGCGGCATGCGTGTACCGATGCGGCCCAAGGACCACAGCGCGGCCTCGCTGCGACGCTTCTCGATCAGCCCCAGCAGCACATCGCCCAGCTCGGCTTTCTTCTTGGACTCGATGCGCTCACACGCCGAGACCGCGCGCCAGATCTCGGCGGCTTCTTGCGGGCTGGGTGGCTTCTTGTCGGGCTTGCGGGCCTGCGGTAGCAGCAGCGGTGCAACACGCTTCCACAGCTCATCTTGCTGCGTACGCGACAGACCTCCGGCGATGCGTCGCCACAGGATCCACCACTCTAGCTTGCAGGTCTCATCGCGCTCGTGAACGAGACCCGCGTTGAACACACGCCACGCTTCCTTGACCCGCCAGTCGTCCAAGGGATAGCCAAAGCCGGGGCGCAAGCAGAAGCCGCCGAGGTTCAGCCAGCGCGCCTCGTGCGCTGGGCTGCGCGAGCGGGCTTCGCGATGCTTCTTCAGCTCCTCCCACAGACCGCGCAGGATCGCCGTTGACCAGCCGTCGCGTGGGCCAAGGACCGTGCTCAGCTGACGTGGCAGTGACGCGGCCGGAGCCTCGCCCACAAACACGGCGCGAATCTGTTCCGTTGCTGCGGCAATCAGGCCGGCTTGATCGGGTGATAGTGCGTCGGCTTGTAGCGCAGATCCTCCGTCACTGCTGCGCCCAGCACTTGCGACCGCGGGAACGCCTTCGCTGCTGCTAGTGGCGCGGGCAGGGCCTCCTTCACTGCCGCGCAGATCGAACTGCAGGCGCCAGCGCATGGGGGCCGTTCCATCGAGCGAACCTGCGTCTCGCGTGCTGCCTTTGCCGGAAGCGGTCGCTTTGGCGGTTGTCGCAGGTGGAGTCGCTGCCGTCGCAGATGCGTCGCTGCTTCCGCCCGACACCGCCCAAAGATCCAGCGTGCCGATCTCGGTTAGGCGCGCTGCCAAGGTCACGCGCAGCGGCCGCTCTTGGGACGTCTTGGGGTGGCGCAAAACGGTGTAAAGAGGCGGTAGCTCCGAGAGCTCATCGCTGGACTCGATGTCGAGCACGTCGCCCGGCCGATCACCTTCCCGCTGAGCCGAGGCAAACAAGCGAAAGCGCACCGGGCGATTGGTCAGAAGCTCAAACGGTCGGCTGCTCAGATCGACTTCGGCGCCCTCTTCCAAGCCCCGCGGCGTCAAGCAGACATAGCGCGTACGCCGACGATCGTTCCCCGATTCGTTGCTGTTTTCGACTTCGATGTAATACGCGCGAGCCGCGCCACCGCTGATGCGCAGCCCCTCGCCGGTTCGTGCCAGCGCGTAATAGGCCGCCCCGCGCGCCACCGCCAAGTCGGGCGCCGGGTTGCTCAAAAGCTGCGGGCGACGGCCCGTGATCTCGTACAGCACGTCGAGGATGCGCTCGCGAATGCTCGGCGAGCACAGCACGCCGCCATTGAACAGCACGCGACTGGGAGCCGCGCGATGCTGGCGCAGGAACGCGGCGATGTATCGCGTGACCCCCGGATCCGCGGCATAGGGCAGACCAAACTCGGTGAGTCCACCACGGCTGCGAGCCGGCTCGGCGTCTTTGCCCACGCGCGGGAAAAAACCATCCAGCAGCACCTGCTCGACTTCCTGGCGCTGCAGATCGGCCTGCACACCGCCGCCGATCAAGCGACTTCCCCGACCCGCCACATGCACGCGATAGCTCGCAGGAGGCGCGTCGCTAAGCAGCTTTTCTTTGGCGGTCCGGCACGCCTGCACCAAGCCGGAAAAGACATGCGCCCCCAGCTTGCCGGGGCTGGCCCCAACCCCCTGTAGCTGCGACTCGACGCGACGAGCCAGAGCCAGATCCATGTTGTCGCCGCCGAGCAGGATGTGATCGCCGACTGCCGTGCGGGTAAAACCGACACGCCGCTCACCGCGCTTGCCTTCGTGGTTCTTGTGGACCTGAATCAGCGTGAAATCGGTGGTGCCACCGCCGATGTCGCAGACGAAGATCTGGTCTCCTGCCTCGACTTCTTCCCCCAGGCGCGCGTGCTCGGCCAGCCAGTGATAGAACGCGGCCTGCGGCTCTTCAAGAAGCGTCAGTTGCCCAAGATCCAGTCCAGCGCGACGAGCCGCCTCGACGGTCAGCTCGCGGGCGACTTCGTCGAACGACGCGGGCACAGTCAGCACGACTTCGAGCTGCGACTGCATACAGCCGCGCTCGTGGCAGAAGGCCGAGAGCATGTGCCGCAGATAGCGGGCCGATGCCTCGACGGGCGACAAGCGGGGGACATCCGGTGCCGCCCCCCACGGCAGGATGTCTTGCAAGCGATCGACGCGGGGATGGCACAGCCAGCTCTTGGCCGATGCAATGACGCGTCCCGGCACCGCCTGCGACTGCGTGCGGGCCAGCTCTCCGACGACGAAGTCGGGCGCGGGCGCGCTGCTTAGCGTCCACGGCAGGCGGGTGGCGCCTGCGGGAAGCTCGTGCTCGCCGACGTGGTGATGCAGCGAAGGCAGCGTGGGCCGCGCCGCCACATCCCCCGGCCCGACGAGCTGCGGCAGCGGAAAGTCATGCAGCACACGGGGCCGCTCGCTGCTGTCGATGTACGCCAGCGCAGAGTTGGTCGTCCCCAGATCGATGCCGACGAGATAACGGGCGGACACGCGCTAGGCTCCGCGGTCGATATCCAGCTCGGGCTCGTCAGATGACCCAGCATCCGCGTCCGTCCCCGTCGCACCGGGGACCCCGACTGGGCGCTCGCGGACGTTGTATTCCAACTTCCAGCGGCGCTTGCCGTCTCGCGAAAGGGCCCATAGCTCAAGCACACCGACCTCGCTGAGGTTGCTCGACAGGTGTACGGGGACCAGTGCTCCGGCGCTCTCTCCGTCGCTGCCAGCCAGCGTGGTTTCGACAGGAGCCAGCTCTGAGATGCCGGTCTCGACGTTGACTTCTTCGATAAAATCACCGACGTCATCGCCTTTGCGCGTCGATGAGCTCAAGAAGCGAAAGACGACCGGCTCGCCGATGCGCAGACCGAATTCGCGGCCTTTGATCTCGGCGTGCGTGCCTTCTTCCATGCCGCGCTTGGCGACGCACAGCGCGTGAAGCTCGGGATCCATACCCGGCACGGCCGGCATCGCCGCTTCGACACCCACGTAATAGGCACGAGCCGTACCACCGCGAATGCGTATGCCCCGCCCGCGACGCACGACGCCGTAGTACGCGGCCCCCAAGGCCACTGCACGGTCGTAATCGGCCCCGCTTAGCGAGCGCAGCGCCCCGTGGCTGGCCCATGACTCGACGACGTGTTCGATGCGCTGACGCAGGATCGGGCTCTTCATGACGCCGCCGTTGAACAACACCGCCGACGGCAGCCGATGATCTCCGACGAACTTGGCCAAGTGGCGGGTGATTCCGGGATCGGCAGCGAAGGGCAGGCCGATCTCTTGCAGACCAGCGCGCCGCGCTTGCTGCGGCCGCGCGTGCCGATCAACGCCGGGGAAAAATCCGTCGAGCAGGAAGCGCTCGACATCGCTACGCAAAAGCTGAGTCTTGATCGAACCGCCGATCACCTTGCTGCCGCGACCGAGCACCACCACCGGGGCCGCATCGCGTGCGCCTTCGGCAGCCAACAGATCTTCTTTGGCCTGACGACAGCTATGCAAAAGAGCGCGGCGCTGCCAGACCTCTAGCTTGTGACCGTCGCGCTCTAGCCGCTTGCTTAGGCCCATGGCCAGAGCCAAGTCCATGTTGTCGCCGCCGAGCAGGATGTGATCGCCGACCGCGATACGCTCTAGCACCAAGCTGCCACTCTGCTCGCCGACCGCGATCAGCGAAAAATCGGTGGTGCCACCCCCGATGTCGCAGACCAAGACCGTATCGCCGACTCGCAGCACGCTGCGCCAGTCCTTGGCGTGATTGCCCAGCCAGGCATAAAACGCGGCCTGCGGTTCTTCGAGCAGCGTCACGCGGCCAAGCCCTGCCGCCTGCGCAGCGCGCACGGTCAGGTCGCGCGCAACAGCATCAAACGAAGCGGGCACCGTCAGCAGAACTTCCTGCTCAGACAGGCGAGCGCGTTCGTCTTGGGCGGCGAAGTGGGCATCCCAGGCTTCGCGCAAGTGATTCAAATACCGCGCGGACGCTTCGACCGGGCTGACCTTGGGCACGGCATCGGGCCCGTCGGCGGGCGCGGCATGCGGCAGGATCGCCGCGGTGCGATCGACGCCGTCGTGACACAGCCAAGACTTGGCAGAAGACACCAAGCGCAGCGGCACCAGTGCGCCGTGCTGCCTTGCTAGCTCACCGACGACATAGCTACGTCCCTGGCCACCAGCCCAGGGCAGGTCCAAGGCCCCACGAGGAAAGTCGTGTTCGCTGGCCAGATACAGAAACGAGGGCAGAAGCGGCCTCGACTCAACCTGCCCCGGCTGCACGACCTGGGGAATCGCAAACACGCTCGGAACGGGCGGCGCCTCATCGGGATCCATGCTCTGCGTATCGAGATACGCAGCGACGGTGTGCGTCGTGCCGAGATCGATGCCAACGATGTAGCGGCTGTGTGCGCTCATGCTCCGATTTCGACCTCGGCCGGGCAGATGACACGTGCGTCATGCCCGCTTGGAATGTCGCTGAGATGAATTTCACTGGCTCGCCAGCCATGGTGACGCAGCGTCCCTTCAAACGGAGGCCGGCCCGTAACGCGTCCAATCAGGCGAACTGCAGACGGATCATACCCGGACTGGATGCGCACGACCGACTCATCTGCTTCGCTACGGATCGGCTGCGGCTTGATGTGTTCGCTGAGTGCCTTGCGACAGCCGCGATGGATATCGCGCACTGCGGCGCCGATCTGCGCATCGGTATAGCCGTCGACGTTTTCCATCAGGAAGTCGATTAGACGGCCTTCGCGCTGCAGGATGCTCAGAAGCGCGACCGCACCGCGATGACAGGCGGCCACGCGCTCAGCATCGGGCAAAGCGACTGGGCTGGGCTTTTTGTCCTCGGCTAGAACAGAAGCCGGTGGTGGGCTCTCAAGCGCAGGTGCTGGTGCCGGCTGGTCGACGGGGGGCGCTTTGTCAGCCCGCACCGCAACCGGCGGCTCAGGCTGTCGCGAGGCCGCCGGAAGCAGCAGCAGCGCCGCCGGCTCCGGCAACGGGCGACGCATGAGCACTGCCAAAAAGCAGCGCAGCGCGAGTAGAAATCGGCTCATGTGAGCGTTGATGTAGTGCTCTCGCCAGTCGCTGTCAAGTAATTATCCGTCGAGAACCTAGGTCAAACGGCCAGATCAAATAGCCAGATCAAGCAGCCAGATTAAGCAGCCAGATCAAGCAACCAACTGGGGCCTGTGGCCGAACGCCGCGGGCAGACCCGGAAGGCTGGCCCTACGGCTGCTTGCTTCGCGCCGCGCCGCAAAGACGGGCTGCTTGCGAGCTTGCTCTCGCTGAACGGTCGCTCTAGTGTGTCGTCTGGTTCGGTGCTGCCGTGGCCCATCGTGCAGGCCGAGCCACTTGGATCGAGCCGATCGGACGGAACCTCTTTCTGCAGGCGCAGCCAAAGGAACCACGAATGTTACGTGCAGGTGATCTGGCCCCCGACTTCACAGCGACGACGAGCAACGGAACGCAGCTAACCCTATCGGCCCTGCGGGGTCGCCACGTGGTGTTGTTCTTCTTCCCCAAAGCCTTCACAACTGGCTGCACGATCGAGACGCGACGGTTCCGCGACCATTACTCAGAGATCGCGGCGCTGGGGGCCGAAGTGATCGGCGTTTCCGTCGACAAAGAGCAGACGCAGTGCGACTTCGCGAACAAAGAAGGCGTGCCGTTTCCGATGATCGGCGACGAATCCAAGGCGATCAATCGCAGCTATGACGTGCTCTGGCCGCTCTTGGGGGTCAGCCAGCGTGTCACATACGTCATCGGCCGCGACGGACGCATCGAGCTGGTGCTGCACCATGAGCTCTTGGTGAACAAGCACCTCGACGAGGTCAAGCGCCACTTAAAGAGCGTGCCGCGTTCCGAAAAAGGAGCCTAGGCCATGAGCCAAGAGGTGCAGCGTCAGGTGCTGATCACCGCCGATGACTTTGGCTGGACCGAAAGCCAGAATCAGGCGGTCCTGCGCGGCGTGAATTCGGGAACGCTGCACAGGGCCTCGCTGCTCTGCAACGGCGCGGGTTTTTCGCAAGCGGTCGCGATTGCCCATGGCCATCCTCAGCTGGGGGTGGGTGTACACCTCAGCCTCTGCGAGGGCGAGCCGCTGCGAAAATCTACGACACGCTCGGCGCTGTGCAGCCCTGCGGGCAACTTTCCCGACGGTCTGTCGCCGCTCTTGCGGCTGTTTGTGGAACAGCGGCTGCCCCTTGCCTCTGTTGAAGAAGAGTGGCGGGCCCAGATCGAGCGGGCTCTGGCTTCGGGCCTGAGCTTGTCGCACCTCGACGGGCACAAGCACGTCCATCTGCTGCCGCCGCTTTTTGATCTGACCCTGCGACTGGCTGGCGAGTACCGCGTGCCCTATGTCCGCGTCCCGCAAGAGGCGCCCAGCCTGCGCGTGCTGCGTCGAGTCGGCCCATGGGCCGTGCTGAACGCACTGGCTCGACGAGCACGACGAAAGCTGGCTGGCACAGGCATCCGCACGGCCGATCACTTTGTGGGCTTCAGCGAAAGCGGCGGCATGTCGGCAGCGCGCCTGTCCGCGGCCATCCGCGCAGCACAGCCCGGCCTGACCGAGATCATGATTCACCCGGCCGAGGAAGGAGCCGGCCTGGCGGCGCTGCGCGCTCGCTATGCCTGGGCCCGTCGCTATCGCTTCGTCGACGAGCTGGACGCGCTGTGTCATCCAGCCACCCGCGCCGCACTGGGAGACCTACGCTAAGCAGATGGTCCGGTGCGATTCGTGCCTACGCTCTGCCCCAGCACGCTGGCTCTTCGTCAGTCCTGCCGCCGCAGGCGAGGGCAAGTGCGATAAGCTAGCAAAGATCCCATGACAGCCTCCCAGGGATCCACTTCTTGCGCCCGCTTGCCAAACGCCCGGATGAAGGGTTCCCGCAGGCTGCACGGCTGAGCAAGGGGCGCAGGCGGAAGAGATATCCATCCTTGTCGCAGAAACTCTCAGAACGGACGCTGGTCTTCCTGCTCGGCGGAATTCAGTTCGTCAACGTTCTCGACTTCATGATGGTGACGCCGCTCGGGCCCGACTTCTCGGAGGCCCTCGGTATTCCCAGCTCGCGACTGGGCCTGGTGACGGGTAGCTACGCCGCGGCGGCCTCGCTGGCTGGGGCGCTGGGGACGCTGTTTATGGATCGCTTCGATCGGCGCAGCGCCATCGGGGTCTCGCTGATGGGGCTGGTCATCGGGACGGCGGCGGGGGGCTTTGCCACCGGGCTTTATTCGCTGCTCTTGGCGCGCGTGGTCGCCGGCTTGTTTGGGGGGCCGGCAACCTCGCTGGCGATCTCGATCCTGACGGACTTGGTCGCCCCCGAGCGGCGTGGCCGTGCCTTCGGCGCCGTGATGGGAGCGTTCTCCGTCGCATCGGTCCTGGGTGTCCCAGCCGGTCTGTGGCTCTCGCGACATGGTGGCTGGCGACTGCCGTTTTTCGCCGTGGCGGGTCTGGGCGTCACGTTAGGAGCCGCCTGTGTGCTGCTGCTGCCAGCGGTGCGCGGTCACTTGGACAAGCGCGACGCCGCCGCCTCGTCGGAGTTCAGCGTCGAGCGACTGGTCCTTCGGCGCGAGGTCGTGCTGGCCCTTCTGACCATCGCGGCATCGATGATGGCGAGCTTCCTCATCATCCCGAACATGTCGGCGTACTTCCAGTACAACTGCGGCGTGCCCCGCGCGCACATGGAACACATTTATGCGATCGGCGGTGTCTGCAGCTTCATCGCCCTGCGCATCGTCGGTCGCTTGGTCGATCGCTATGGCAGCTCGACGATGGCAGTCGGGGGCACTGCGGCACTTCTGGCCGTCATTGGCTGTGGCTTTTTGTTCAATCGCTTGCTCTTGCCACCTGAAGCCATCGTGGCGCTGTTCATGGTCGCGCAGTCGGGTCGCAACATCGCTGCCACAACACTTTCCGCCCGCGTGCCGAAAGAGCGAGAGCGAGCGCGATACCAGTCGCTGCTGTCGGCGGTGCAGCACATCGCATCGGCCCTGGGCGCGTTTCTTGGAACGCTTGTTCTTGTCGAGGTTCCAGGAACTCAGAGCATCCAGGGCATGCCTCGCTTGGCGGCGCTGTCGATGCTGCTCGTCAGCTCACAGCCGGTCCTGGTCTGGTTGATTCAGCGAACACTCGACGAACGCGACAGCAAGCGCGCGGCCAGCAACGCCAAGCCCGCGCCCGTCGGCTAGTCACCGGCAGGCTGGGAAAAAATCGCCGGCAATGGCTGCCCCGCGTGGCCACTGCTCTTCTTCAGCGGCATGGATGGCCGCTGCCGCAGCGACGGGCTGAATGGTCGCCAGCAGGGCCGCCCGATACGCAAGGTAATAGCAGGCACGCCCGGAACCCCTGGGATCGCCGTGCTGAATCGCCAGCGCATTGGGCGCGTACGGGCGAATTTCCGCATCAGAGAGCGGACAGAGCAGCGTCGCTAGCTCGCGAATCGCAGACAGGCCGATGCTGGGGTGCATCGCCCGATCTTGCTTGGTTGGCCACGGAGCGGCGGCCGGATAGCTGCGGAACTGCTCTCCGAATGCGAGCCCCAGGCCATACAGCCGACGGGGATTGCTGCGCTCAGCCAAGCGGCGGACGGCGCTGCGCTGAAACACCTCGCGCTGAAGTAGCTCGATGCACTGCGGGCCGTCCTGCTTGTTCGGGTGCTTGGGATCGAAGCACACATGAAACGCTTTCCGGTCGGCGCTGCGACCTTCGGCAAAGCGCTCAAAGACGGCATCCTGACCCAACGGATCGCTCGCCACTTCGACCACGTTGCGAGGACCCACTGTGCTCCCCACGGCAAGTTGGATCGTCGCTCCGCCCGCTTCGATGGCGGCAAACTCGGTCGGCTGCTGCGGCGTCTGGGCAAGACCCAGCCAAGCCAAGCGCCCTTCTTCTTCCCCGGTGATGGGCCAGGCCACGGCGTGGGTCAGGCTGGCTTCCTGTTTCAGGAATCGCTCGACCTCGCTAAACAGCAGGCGCCACTCAGGGCGGTTCAGCGGCAGGCCTGTGCTGCGATCGCGAAAGCCTCCCGTGCCCAACGCCACCGCCGAGCGCACCTGACTGCGCAGCTCGGGATCGCCGCCGGCTTGCGCATCGCCTAAGAGCTCCCACGCTCGACGCAGCGGGGCTTCGACCAGGGCGGCGATGCGGTTGCCACGATGACCGCGCGTGAGCTTGGCCAAGCCACCCGAGACACGACTGCACACCGGTCGCTCTCCCGACAGCTTGCAGGCCCCGCCTTTGACCGATCGGTCAATTCGATACAGGCACATGCGCGTTCCCGACGAGCCCAAGTCGATAACAAGATGCACGAAGGACTCTGGCGCGGACGGCTTCTTGCGTGCCGATGCCTCGGGTATGCGCGTAGGCGCCTCTGTCGGCGTGGAGCCAGTCGTCGCACACGCGAACCAATGACAAGCCAGCCCTATGAAGAGGAGCGAGACGCTCCGCCGCATAGTTCTATCTATCACGACGCAGCGCAAATCCGTCGCACAACGCAACTCCGACGGAAAATGTGTCGGTTGGGACGAACTTTCGATAAAGCGGGATGCAAAAAGGCGGCAGCTGAACAGCGAGTGAACGGAGCCTGTTTAGTAGTCCCAGCCCCAGCCTGGAGGCGGGTTGGCGTAGCGGCGGTTGGTTGGGAACGGCTGTGCCGTACGACGCAGATCGCTGTCGTTGTATGGGTAGCGATAGCCATCCACGTCGACACCCATCGCATACAGGCCCGCGCGGTCGTTGTAACGCAGGCCGAGGAGGGCGGCTGGATAGCCGCTGTTTTGCCGGACGAATGGCACTTCTTGCACCGACGAATCAACGCGCTCGCCAAACCCCGTGCCCAAGCCCGGTCGCTGCGGGGATTGCTCGCGGTCGGCCAGAGCACCACCGCCATAGCCACCATGCGGCGGCGGCGAGGATGGACGAGCCGCTTTGGCTTCCGGGGCTTCGTCGGCGCTGCGTTCGGCTCCCTTGTCGCGCGAGCTACCCATCGGCGCATCGTCGTAGTAGCGCGGCGGATACGGCCGCGGTCGCGGCACCAGAACCGGATACGGCGGCTCGTGCCGTTCAGGAAACACGGCGACGCCAATCACACCGACATCGCGCGTCGAGCCAGTGCGGCCGGCATACGAGCTGGCCACGCTGGAAAAACGGAAAGCCGCCACTTCGCTTGCCGACAAACGCCAGCCATCGATGTCGATCTGCGAATACGGCGCCACCAAGTAGCCCCGCTTGCGCTGATAGTCAGCCGTGCGGCCATCGATCACATCGCGACCATCGACCGAGACCACGGCCTCGACGCGCTGCCCCGAGCGGTTGTGTACACGCAGCGTGTAACGCGCACCGCGATGGCCAAGCACAAACGACTCTCCGTTGTGCTGATAGGCCTGAGACGGAACTCCATCGATCAAGACCTGCACTTCATACGCGCCATTCTCGGCGCGTAGCGGACTTGCCTCAGAAAGCGCCGGCAGGCACAGCAAGGCGAGAGTCGAAGCGATTGCCTTCATCATCGTCATCTCCTTGCCCATGCTGAACGCAGAGGATGCCGGTTCGATCTAGGTCTTGCGCGCCCCAGCGCTGCGTTCAAGACAGCCACGCACGCCACACCCCATCGAGCGGCTCTTGGCACCTGGGCCTTGGCTATTTTCCGGTGCTGTTTTCGCCGGTTGGCCGCGCCGAGAAGTCATCGCTGGCCAAAACGCTCGGTGCGCTGCGAGCGTTGGCGATCCACAGCGCCGCTTGATACAGAAGTGCGCAGTCTTGCGCACCCCCTGCGAAGCTCCACCCCTCGCGAAAAATGTCACTGGCCTGCAAGTAATCGGACGCGAGGTAGCTTTCCAGATCGGGGGGCGCCACGAACAAGACGGGGATGCCAGCGCGAGCAAAGACCAGGGATTCGCTGCGAAAAAACAGACCCAGCTCAGGATGGGCATCGGTGACGACGTAGCGCTTCTGCGTCGCGGCCAAGCCGTCGAGCACTTCGTCGAGTGTCGACTTGCCGCGCCCAAGCTGCAGGATCTCGGGCCGACTGTCTCCGACGTTTAGTCCGTCCAGATGGATCTGTGCAATGACGCGCTCCGCCGGCAAGGGCAAGCGCTTGAGCAAGCGCTGCGCTCCCGCAAACGACTCGCCATGGCCGCTCAAGAACGCAAAGATCAGCGAGCGCTTCGGTGGCGGAAGCTGACGTGTCGCGCGAGCCATCGCCAACAGGCCGGCCGCTGCCACCACGCGATCGCGCACACCGGGCAGATACAAAAGACCCTCTGCTTGCTCAGGTGCGGCGAGCCCTGCCACGTGATCCACGTGCGTGGTAAGCACGACGGCTTCACCGCGCAGTGTCTCGTCGGTACCCGGCAGGATGCCCACGATGTTGGCGCTCTCGATGCTGTGAACTTGATTCTGCAGCTGCGTGCTCATCCGCACCCGCAGCGTCGACGGAGTGAAGTCGCGATCCTGCGCAGCTTGCTGCTGCTTCTCTAAATCCAAGCCAGCCGCCAACAGCAAACGACGGGCCGCTTCGTCGCTGATGAAGCCACTGACCTGCAGCACGGGCGTGTCCGCGGCCACTGCGGCCAACAGCCTCTCGCCGCCAAAGTAGCTGCGCAGTCGGGTCATGGTCTGAACGGCCCGCTGGCTGTCGTGAATGATCAGCGCACCGGCCGCACCGCGTCGCAGCGCCTCGGTGAACTTGCTCTGCCAGCGAGATGCAGAAAGCGCCGTGTCCTTGCCAGGGCCAAGCTCGCTGGGGCTGCCGTCGAGCATCAGCGCCACTTTGCCCCGCAGGTCCACGCCCTTGTAGTCGTCGCGGCCGCGCCCCGCCGAGGTAATGCCATAGCCAACAAACACAAGCTCACTGTCTTGCAGCGTGACCTCGGTTTTTTGCGCGGCGCTAAACAGCACGACCTCGCGCGGGCCCACAGTGATCCTCACGGGAATGGTGGTGGCCGTGCTGCGAAACTGCGGCGCGCCACGCAGCTGGGATCGCACGCTGATCAAGCTCAGCGCTTGACTGAGCCCCGCGATCCCATGCTGACCGTCCCCCCCAGGCAACAGGCCGGTTTCGTATAGCTGCTCGGCAATGTACTGCCTGGTGCGCTGGGTTCGCTCGCTTTCACTCAGACCGGACGTTTGCCGCAGCGCCGACAGCGCGCGGGCATGCTGGCGCAGCTCTTCCGCAGCGATGCTGACCGCCGGCACCACGATGGGCACACTGGCTGCGTCCTTGCTCTTCTCGCTCTTGGCCGACTTCTTCGCTGCTGCCGCACCAGCCGTCGACACCAGGGCCGAATCGCCGCCCCCACGTGGCAGCAGCAACATCAGCGCAGACAAAAGAGCAGCGCTCTGCCCAATCTGAAAACCACTCGCCCACCCTCGGGACCACTTCGCGGATGCAGCTTTCTTGATTGCCACGTACGCATTGTGTTCCGGTCCGCCTCGTCTGTGAATCCCATTACCCAGCGGCGGTGCGCGCGTGTGTGAAATGGCGACAGGGGCGTACCCTTGTGACATACTTCTTTGTGATGGCAGTTCTCTTGTCGAGCAGCCGACTTGCCGAGGCAGCAGGTCTGGGATCCCGCATGCGCGGACGCATGAGCACCGGGCTCACAGTGGCCGTGCTGCTGCATAGTGGCTTGCTCTTGGCTGCGTATCTGCGCCCCCTGCCGCAGAAGTCGCGCCGCACGCAGCCGATCGCCATGGAAGTCCTGCAGCGCAAAGCGCCGCCCAAGCCCGAGCCAGACAAGCCCCCCGAGCCAGACAAGCCTCCCGAGCCGGCGAAGCCACCTGCCGCTGCGCCGCAGCCCGTCGCGCGTCCACTGCCACGTCAACTACTTCCCGTCGACCGACCCAAAGGGCAGCCCGATCCGCAGAGCCCCGCCCTGATCGTGCCGCCGCAGCCTGCACTGCCTTCTGAACACGTGCCCGCGCCGCTGCCCAAAGGACCCATCGATCTGTTTCCCAAGAGCCTGGCCACGATCGTCGGTGCGCCGGCCGCGGGTGCCCCCGTTCCCAAGGCCCCAGACCGCCTGCTGAAAGACGAGCGCCTCGAAGAAAAGAAAGAGCCGCCGTTTGAGCTGATCCCCGTCAAAGGCGGCGGCTTCCGCGCCGAGACGCGAAACTTCATCGCGCACATCGCCAAGGACGGCACGCTGCGATTCGAAAACCGCTTCCCCATCGGCTTCCAAAAGGGCGGCACATTTTCGTTCGATCTCACCGACCTGATCACGCGCGGCAAGAACCAGGACCCCTACTATTCGGAAAAGCGCCGCTTCGTCGATTTTTCCGAGCAGAAGCGCGCCGAGCTACGCCGCAAGTGGCTGCAGGAATCCAGCGAAAAAGGTCTCGCCACGCTCGAAGAACAGCTCTCTGCCATCTGGCAGAGCAGCAAGTCGGCTTCGCTACGGCGTCGCGAGATCTATGAAAAATGGGCCGACTGCTCAGACGGCAGCGCGGGCGAAGACGGCATGGGGCGCAAAGGTCGCCGCGCCATCGAGCTCTTTATTCGCACCCACCTGCCGGAAGGCAGCAGCGACGCATTCACCAGCGAAGAGCTATCCCGCATCGGCAGCGAGCGCGGTAGCCTGCCGCCCTTCGATCCCTATCGCACGGGCTCGCGCGAATGAACGAGCGCTGGTGATCCGTACCGCTGGTTGCCGATGCCTCGTTCTTCCTGTCGCGCGCTGAGTCACCCGTCATGAAGGACGCCGCTTTCCCGCCCCAGACGCAGACCCCACAGGCTGCGCAGACGGCTCCTGCTCCGTCGAGCCAGGGCCCGGCGACAGCGCTCGCTGCGACGTCTCCATCGCTGCTTTCGGCCACGCTGTCCACCTTGCTGGTGCGCGGTCTTTTGATGCCCTTGTCTTTGCTGCAGGGCAGCGTCTTGGCGCGGGCGCTGGGCCCTGCAGGCTTGGGGCTTTATTCCGCCGCGCTCGTCGATGTGAACGTGCTGGTGGCGCTCTTCTCGCTGGGACTGCCCGGAGGCCTGGCTCTAGTAGCCGGCGAAGCGCGACGACTCGACGATCGTGTACAGCGCATGCAGGCACTGCGCCGACTCGCGCTGCGCCATGGCTTTCTGCTCGTCGCGATGACGCTGTGCGCGGTTCCGCTTTATGTCGGTCTATCGCGCGCTGTGGCACTGCCCACACGCACGCTGGCGTTGCTTTTGATCTGTGCCGTGTTGGTGGTGGCGCAGTTCGCTCGCGATGTGCAAAACGCGCTCCTCTGGGGCGGGCAGCGCTTCACAGCGCAGAACCGCATCAACGCAGGCGTGCAAGTGCTGCTGAGCGTGGCCCTGCTGCTCTTGTGGTCTTCCGACGTCCTGAAAGCCGAGACCGCGCTGCTCTTGCAGCTTGGCTCTCACGTGCTGTGGATTCTGGCCTCGGCATGGGCTTCGACAGCGCTCTCGCCCGCCGCTGCAGCGCGCCGATCCGAGCCCGTGCATGGCCAACTTGCACCAGCCGCTGAATCCACGATCCCCGTCGAGGACCCAGCCATTCGAGCCCGCCGCATTGGCCTGCGCAGCTATATCGGCGTGCTGCTGGACTTCCTGCTCTTGCGCATCGATGTGTACCTGATCGAGCGCTTGGTACCAGCGGCCACCATGGCGCACGATCTGGGCCTGTACCAAGCGGGCGTGCGCATCGCCGAGCTGATCTTGTTCGTGCCAAGCACACTCAACGCCGTGCTCTTCGCCAAGGCTGCAGCGCGTGAAAACGTTGCGCTGGTCACCCTGCGCGGCGCCAAGCTCTCGCTGTGGATCGGCGGACTTGCCGTGGCCACCATGTGGCTGATCGGACAGCCGCTTCTGGTGTTGTTCTTCGGAGCCCGCTTTGCAGGATCGTTTCTGCCCTGCCTGTGGGTTCTTTCTGGCTGCGCAGCAACCTGCTTTGCCAGTCCGTTGGCCGGAACTCTCTCGGGTCAGCACGGCTATCCTCGCGCAATTCTTTTGGCTCAGCTTGCCGCGCTGGTGGTCAATGTCGTGGCCAACTGGATCTTGCTGCCGCGCTTGGGAATCGTCGGTGCCGCCATGGCCAGCACGCTGTCCTACGTCGTCAGCGCCGTCCTCATCGCGGCAGCGTTCGCCCATCGCTATCGCATCTCGTGGTGGCAGCTTGTCCGCCCCGAATCGCCGTGGGCACTCTTCCGCGGGCTGCGATCGAACTAAGCGCGGGGGCTCGGTCGATCGCTACGGCGCGACTTCGTGGCGTGTGCCGGTTGACATGCCGCCCAGCGTGAATGAAATGGGCGCCATCTCAACGGCATTTTCCACTGCGACCGCGACATGCGTGAACACTCCCACGCGCACGCGCAGCGCTTCGATCGTCGCGTTTTTGGGCAGCACAAAACGAAACCGCACCGGCTTTGTGCCGACGTTCAGCGAAAGCGCCTGCAGAGGACGTCGATGGTGATCCATGGCAGTCAGCGTCACCGGCCCCAAGACGCGAGGACTGCGCACCAGAAAGTCTCGCCCTTGCTGTTCCACTTCCAAGGGCGGCGCGGGTGGGCCCGCCACGCGATAGCTCGTCGCCCATGGCTCGATCTTTTTGACTTGATCGGCTTGGGAATCGACATAGCGCGCAGCACCGACTGCAACGGCTTCAAACGCGTGCGCGACAGGCCCGACGAACAAGCGCGGCGGCCCTGCGGTATCGACGGCAAAGAAGCCCAGCTTGGGACCACTCACCCCGACGTGCGCCACCTGCTGCGTCTCGCCCGAGGTGTAGTAGTCGGCGATCAGCGCTGCATCCGCCAAGCCTTCCTCGCGACGCGAACGAAACAGATCGAAATACCAGCCGGAGTACGTTGCCGGCCCACCCGTGCTCGGTGGACGAAACTCTGCCACCATCGACAAAAACCGTCGCTGTTCGTCTGAAAGGGTGCGCCCCGCCAGCTCGTCATCGGCGATGGTCTTCAGCACCGAAAGCGTCTGGCGCAGGCGCACGAAATACGAGCGCGCTGCCAGCGCATCGTTGCCATCCAAGACGGTCATCAGCGCTTCGCCACGACGGCTGTATTCGATCAGCGCTTCATACACAGCAGGGACCGGGTCGACAAAGCCATCGGGGATCTCGCAGCCTGCTGCGCCATATTCCTGACCAGCCAGAAGCACGTTGTTGTGTCGAAGCTGAGCAAAGCCAGCGATGGTCGAGTTGATGCGCAGATCAGCGAATGCATCCGTCTGCATGAAGCTCGGCACAGCGCCCGCTGGCTTTTGCGACAGACCGCGCAGCGCCGCGAGCCAGATCGAATACAGGTCGGGTCCCGACAGCGACTCGGAAAGTCGACTCGCTGCGTTCTGCAAGCTGCGGTCAAGGCTGGCGAACTGTTCCAGATCGGGCTTGAGATACCGACGCGCGTGCTCATGACCCAGCACCACGGCCACGTCCGCAGCATGGATCAGGTGGCGACCGACAACGGCGTCGTGAACCAGGCCATGGATCGCTGCGGTGTCCGGCACGATGCGCGGCCCCAGCAGCGTGCTGATGACCGGTAGCTCGCTGTCTTTGACCCCTTGCGGCATCGGAAACACACGCGCGGTTCGCACGAATCGACTGCCAATCGCCGAGCGCAGCTTGGCTGTATCGGCCAGCGATGGAGGCCCCGTCAGCCCAGCTTGCTTGCGCAGCGCGCGTAGGTCCGCGATCGACACATCTTCGCGCTTGCCGGCAAACAGGGCCCAGGTGCGATCGAGCAGCGCGATGGCGTCGTGTACGCCCGAGCGCTCGGCGAGCTCAGAAAGCCCCAGCGAAAGCGCTGCTTCCTGGGGGGTCTCGCTGCGGTCGGCGACCACTCCTGGCTGCGAGCTGCGACAGCCGCGCGACAGCAGGTTGAGCTCAACGCGCGACAGCCACATCGCCGCTGAAAAGTACGCGGCCAGCGTGCCTTGATAGTGTCCGCGCGGGGCAAAGGCAGCGAAGTCGATCACGCGCGAGCGACCAAAGAGCTCGACGGTGCGCAGGCCCTGTCGGGCGGTGATCGCACTCAGCAAAGCCTGCACATTTGCATCGCTGCCCAGCACGCTCGCCACCTGCGATCCCGCAAGCAGGCTGCGCGCCACCGTCAGATACAGATCCACATCGCGAGCGATCTCGATGGGCCAGCGCGGCGCCTGATCCGCCAGCGCACAGTGCAACGCACGCAGCACCTGATCAAGAAGCGGCGCCAAGCGCTCGCGTTCCAGCAAGGCCAAGAGCTTGTCGTTGGAGGCATAGATCGCGTGCAAGATGGCGTCGGCCGAGACATAGATGGGCACCTGCGACTGATACAGCTCGTGAAACGCCCAGCCATACGTCGAAAAGGAAAGCCGCTCGGCCACGACAAAGCCGTTCTGCCGCAGGCGCGCTTTTTCCTCGACGGACAGCGCAAAGCGACGATCGATGCGGTCTTCGTACTGCAGTCGGTTCTGGCCGATCCAGCGCACGCTGCGTTGGGCGGGCCGTCGTGCTCGCTCGGCAGCTTGCGACAGGATCGCCTGACGAGCCGCAGCCAGGTTGTCATCGGCGATCTGGCAGCGCTGTTCAGCCGCTGCTTTTTCGACGGTCTCGGGGCCAGCCTGCACGTTTTCATCGACGGGCGCGGCCTGGTCGGACGGCGTAAGCAGCAGCCCCGCGCAGTCGGGGCGAGAAACCGAAGTCGAAGTCGACCGCGCAGGCTGCGCCGCAGCAACCGGCACACCGGGCCGCGCAGGAGTGCAAGCCGACATCCACAGCAGCCCCCAGACAGCGAGCGACCGGCGACTTGGCATGGTCGTTATCGCGGGTTGTTTTTCAAGGCCATCGTCAGAGGCCGACCGGCAGCAGCAGCGGGCGGCGTGGTCTTGAGCACATGACTGACCGTGGCGGCAAAATCGACCATATCGACGACGCCGTAGTCGCCGGGGACAAACCAAGGCCCGTTGAGCAGCATCGGTACGTCGGTGTCATAGCGATAAAACGATCCATGCGACGTGCCAAGCTCTTTGTCGCCGTACTTGCCCCAGAAGCAGAACGGCGCCGTGATCAACACAACTTCGCCGCCGCGCAGCGGGAAATAGCTGCGTGACACGGCGACCGCGGCATCCGTCGGCGGCAGCCACCCGCGCAAGAGCTGCGTACGCGTGTAGTACCCCAGCATGCCGGTTAGCTCCATCGCGGCGCGGCCCGCGACATCTTCGACGACAGCCGGATCGGCCTTGGCTTGCGCGATCAGCTTGGGCGACAGATAGATGCTGGGATCTTCCAGCGCCACGACCCACTCTCCAGCGATGCCGAAGTGTTCCGAGAGTGTCTTGTTCACTTTCTCTTTGATCGACGGCTTCTTCACGCGCAGCGCGGCCATGTTGCGCTGCGCCATCTCGTCGGGAATAGGCGTCGCTCCGTGATCGGCGGTGAACAGCACCATCACCTCGCCAGGCTTGTACTGCTTGTCGAGATCCGCGAGCAGTGCCGCGATCGCGCGATCCAAGCGCAGCACCATGTCTTGATACTCGTGCGAAAACGGCCCGAACAAGTGACCGGTCAGATCCGTCATGCTGAACGAGATCGTCAGCACATCGGTCGCGCCGCGCTTGCCAAGCTGCTCGCCGGAAAGAGCCGCGCGAGCAAAGTCCATCGTCAGGTCGAGCCCCAGCGGGACATAGCTGATCGTCTCGTAAAAGCCGGGGCCGGGCGCCTGCAGCTTGCCGTTGACCGGGTGCGGAAACACGCGGCCCAGGCCCTTCAGATCCGCTTCGTATGGCGAGTTGTCCGGCGTCTTGTAGTGTTCCGGCGGCAGCAGACGTTCCCATGGCTTGTTGAAGCCAGCATCGGCGAGCTTCTTTTGGTTCCAGGCCTTGACCCAGTCGGGCAGCGCCTTTGCGTAATACGTCGAGGTGGTGAATTCGCCCGTCTGATCGGAAAAGAAATAGGCGTTCCCCAGGTGGCCGCTCAGCAAGATGGCGGCCCGCGCTTTGAGCGCAATGCCCACCACGCGCGAGTCGCTGCTGGCCATCCGCAGCTCATCAAAGACCGTGCTGCCGACCAAGTTGCGCGGCGATGAGTCGTCGTCCAACGACAGCTCTTTTTCGCCGAGGATCGTCGCCTGGGAGTCGTACAGCATCGACTCGGACTTGTTGCTTTGGCGGTTCCAGAACTTGTTCTGCGTGATGCCGTTCAGATAGCCATACGAGCCCGTGGCGATCAGCGCGTGACCAGGCCCGGTGTACGTGTTCTGCTGCCCATAGCGCCCGATGGCAAAGGCCCCTTGCCGCATCAGTCGCTTGAGCCCTCCCTCGACGAACATCGAGCCATAGCGGGTCAGGTTGTCGGCGCGAAATTGATCGGCCACCAACAGCAAGACCAGCTTGGGCACCGGCAGCCCAGGTCTTGCTGCAGGCGCCGCCCACAGTGAGCGCGTCGGCGATACCAGGAGCGGAGCCGCCCCCACGGCTGCACCAAGCAGGGCCCGGCGCGATAGCAACAAGTTCGAGGCGTTGGTCCTCTGCACAGTCATCGCGAAATCCTTCGGCTAGCCCGCTCATCGTATCGCAGATTGTCCCCGCATTGCGCTGCGAGGTGCCCTGAGCCCTGTGATACCGTGCCGGCCATGTGGATCATGGCGCTGCGCTTGGCGCTGCGGGCTTTAGCGCGAAATCGCATGCGCTCGGCCCTGACGGCGCTGGGCGTGATCATCGGTGTAGCTGCGCTGATCACGACCGTGGTGACTGGCGAAGGTGCGCGCAAAGTGATCGCGCAGCAGGTGGCATCCATGGGCTCGGCCATGCTGATGATCGTTCCTGGGGCTTCGGTCCAGGGCGGCTTCGTCGGTGGCGCGGGCTCAGGTCGACCGCTTCTGCGCGATGATATCGACGCGATCAAAGAAGCGCGCTCGGTGCGCTATGCCGTGCCCATCGATCGCAGCGTCGGCCAAGTCATCAGCGCCAACCTCAACTGGTCGACGCAGATCCTGGGTACCGCGCCCGAGTATGTGCAGATTCGCGACTGGCCGATGGCCCGCGGCCGCTTCTTTACCGATGCCGACAACGACACCGCAGCCAAGGTCTGCGTCCTGGGTCAGACGGTCGCCCAGAACCTGTTTTCCGATCACAATCCCGTCGGAGAATCGATCCGCGTCAAGCAGATGCCCTGCGAAGTGATCGGAGTCTTGGCCAGCAAGGGGCAGTCGGCGATGGGCAGCGATCAAGATGACATCGTGCTGGTGCCGCACTTGACCCTACGCACGCGCATCATGAGCCAGAGTCGACAGCATGTCGGGCAGATCATGGTCTCGGCTACATCGGATGAAGACCTGCCGCAAGCCGAGCGCGAAGTGACACAGATCTTGCGCCAGCGGCACAAGCTGACCGATGAGCAAGAGAACGACTTTACGATCCGCAACCTGTCGGAGCTTTTGCAGACGCAGCAGCGCATCGTCGAGACACAGACCGCGATGCTGCGCAATGTCGCCGCGGTGTCGCTCTTGGTCGGCGGCATCGGCATCATGAACATCATGCTGGTCTCGGTCACCGAGCGCACGCGCGAGATCGGCCTGCGCTTGGCCATCGGCGCTCGCGAGACCGACATCCTGCTGCAGTTTCTCGTCGAGGCGGTCGTGCTTTCGCTGCTCGGAGGCCTGCTTGGCATCTTGCTCGGCATGCTCGGGGCCAAGCTCTTGTCGCAGCTAGGCGGTGGTACGCCCGTTGACTTTTCCGCAGCGTGGATGGCGCTTGGCTTCGGTGTTTCCGTCGGAATTGGCGTGCTGTTCGGCTTCTATCCGGCGCGCAAGGCGGCGCGCTTGGATCCGATCGACGCGCTTCGTTACGAATAAGCGGCGTCAGTGGGACAGGCGGCCGCGGCGAAACAGCGCATAGGCGAAGAGCGGCGTCAGCGGGTTCAGCGTGACCATGGCCACCACTTCATGCTGAAGCTGACCGCGCACCATCAGAAACTGATGCGCGACCTCCAGGCCAAACGTCGTGCCAAAGAACAAGGCCGACAGGCCATTGCGCGCCCCCACGCCCACGACATCACCCGCTTGGCCGGCGACAAAGCGCGGCGTATACGCCACCGCCCAGCCCTGCTGCGCCTGGCCCAGCCCCAGACTCATGCCCAAAAGACCGCGATGGCCCCCGATGGCGCTGCCCTGATAGCTATAGCCCACGTCGAGCGCAAAGAAGATCTGCGTCGGGGGAGCAGCCAGCGGATTGCTCGTTCCGCGCGGTGCCCCTTGCGCCGCACGCGCTGAATCGACGACCGACTGCGCCGAGTCGCCCTGCCCGTCTGGCTGCCCGTCTGCGTGCCGTTCGTTGTGCTGTCCGTTGTGCCGTTCGTTGTGCCGTTCGTTGTGCCGTTCTTTGTGAACGATCAGGCCCAGGTTCACGTCGAGCGCGAAGCCTCCTTGCGGCTGATCCGGGGAAGCGCCGGGAGCAAACGCAGCCGCGCCACCAAGCCCAACGCGCAGCGCTGGGAATGGATCGCTCGTGGTCGCAGCCCGCGTCGGAGCCACAAAAACCAGACAGGCCGCCGCAAACGCAGACGCTGCGGCACGGACAGAAAACAGAGGGTTCATGAGGCCCGCACCGTACCGCCAAATCCTGCCGCGGAAAACCCTTCCGCCGACGTCGCGCGCTCTCTCTCGACACTCGACGGAGCGCTGGGTTGTCTGCGGGAATTTCTAAGTTCTTTTTTATATAAACTCTATGTCCTATTTCCTATATACTGAATGAGCTAGCGACTGTAGCGACGCACGAAGAGCTGCTGCAGTGGCGGCTCGCCGCGCAAGAGATCCAGCGTCTGCGCCGCGTGATCGACGCAGAATCCGTTGCCGATCAGCATGTCAATGTCTTTGCTCACCCCCTCGGCACCCAGCGCCGCGGCCGTGAAGCTGGTGGCCATCGAAAAGAAGTAGACCGTGCCGCGCTCGCGCGTGCAGAGGATGGCGGCCAGCTCGACGTGGGGCGCACTGACGCAGCTGACGACCAGATCGTATTCAGCGGGCTCTCCCGATGCGCTGGCGGCCGAGGTGGCAAGCTGCGCCAAGGCCAGCGGATCGGCAGCATCGGCCGAGAGCACGCGGCTGTAATACGGCAGCGCAGCGGCTTCCTGCGCCGCCCGCGGTGCGCTCTCGATGCCGACGATCCACTCGGCACCGGCCCGGCGCGCGGCCGCGGCACACAGCACACCCGACTTGCCGCCGCCACCCAAGATCAAGACGCGGCGAGCGCCAAGCTGGCGGCAAAGACGCGCCACTTGGGGACCGGCGCCCGCGACATCCAGCGCGGACAGCGTCGCGGATTCGGGCATAAAGTCGGGCAGGCGCGACCACATGCCGGACGAAAACAGCACGGCCGTGCCCCGCACGTCGATCTGGTGCGTATCCACATGCACCGCGACGATCTCATCCAGGCACAGCGGCGTCAGCGTCAAGGACACCAGCGTGGCGATGGACTCACCGCGCACAAGCTCGCGATGCGGCGAGCCAAGCTGCGAACCCACGCGCGCGACCCGGCCGAGCAGCATGCCCCCCGATCCCGTGACCGGGTTGTGCATCTTGCCGCGGCTGGCTACGGTCTCGCGCACCCGTCGGGCGACACCGGTCGCGATGTCTTCACCGGCCGCCTGCGCCGCGTGTTCCATTTGGCGAAAGCTCGCGGCGTCGATGTTCAGGCGCTCGACGGCGATCACCAGCTCATGCTCGGCTCCCAGCTCATGCTCGGGTCGACTGTCGAGCCGCCACGCGGCCTGCGGCAAGGCGCCTTGCGGTTCGAGCACACGATGACAGCCATAGCGAAACATCAGCGAGGAAGCAGACATAGCCTTCTTCTTACAGCGCTCTTGGGCGCTGGGAAACTTCTGCGCACGGACCTCGTCTGCGATCTGGCTGGCTGGCCCACCTTCTGCACACCCTTCTTGTCGTCACGCTGTGGCCTGCCGCTTCGCCCCAAGGGAGTCCTTCCAGGAAGTCACCATTCCACCTAACCACACCTAACCACTCCACCTAACCACACCTAGCCGCGATGATCAGCGGCTACCGCCACGCCGCTCTGTTCGGATGGCTCTACCGCATCGACCATCCACCCGCGCATCGCAAGGGCTCGCAAGTCTTCACGCTTCCGCTGCGGCCTGCGCTCCACAGAAATTTGTCCGTCGACCGCAGGTGAGCCTGTATTCGCCGTCGTGCGCCTGATACAATCGACTCGCTCTGCGCAGAAACAACTCGCGGGGGCGTGGGGACTAGGCTGCGACCAAGGCCAGAGCACGCGGGAGACTCTCAATGACGATGTCGCTTATCGGCAAGCGATTGGGGAACTACGACATCCAAAGCCAGATTGGCGAAGGCGGGATGGGCGCGGTGTATCTCGGCATGCACCCGTCTATCGGCAAGCGCGTGGCGATCAAGGTCCTGCACGAAGAGCTGGCAAGCAAGGCCGACGTCGTGCAGCGCTTCTTCAATGAAGCCAAGGCCGTCAACGACATCAGCCACCCGAACATCGTCGACATCATCGACTTTGGCGAAACGGCGTTCGATGGCGTCTCGTTCAAGTACATCATCATGGAGTTCCTCGACGGAGAGAGCCTGGCGTCGCGCATGCGGCGTGAAGGCGTCACCATCCGCGAGTCGATCACCATCCTGATGCAGTGTGCGAGCGCGCTTTCTGCCAGCCACGCCAAGGGCGTCATTCACCGCGACCTCAAGCCCGAGAACATCTTTCTTTGCAACCGTCCCGGCGATCGCAACTACGTCAAGCTGCTCGACTTCGGCATCGCCAAGCTGACCAGCGATCAAGGCGCGGCTCTGTCGCAAAAGACGCGCACCGGCATGGTCATCGGCACGCCGACGTACATGAGCCCCGAGCAGTGCGACGGCAAAGGCCAGATCGACGCCCGCGCCGATATCTATGCCCTGGGCGTCATGATGTTCGAGCTGCTCACCGGGCGCGTGCCGTTCCCAGGGGATGGCTTTGGTGAAGTGCTGGTGGCGCACCTGACGCGCGAGCCCGACGCTCCGCGCAGCATCAACCCCAACATTCCCCCCGAGATCGAAGCGATCATTCTGCGCTGCCTCAAGAAGCGCAAGGAAGACCGCTTCCAGTCGATGAACGACATGCTGGCGGCGATGTCCGATCCCGGACCGCACTATCAAGCCTGGCTGGCCGGCCGCCCAGCGCCGCAGGTCTCGGGCCCGGTCAATGTGCCGACGCCACCACCGACGGGCGCCATGCCGATGATGCAGAATCCGATGGGCACAGGCGCGCTGCCTGCCGTCGGGGGTATGCCAGGACAAGCAGGACGCTCGCCCTCGGCGGTATGGGCGGTGGTCAATCCCAACATGCCGCCGCAGATGCAGCAGATGCAGATGCAACAGATGCAGATGCAGCAGATGCAACAGATGCAGCAGATGCAGATGATGCCGCCCATGGCATCTGGCGGGCAGGCCATCGTGCCGATGATGCCAGGTGGTGGACCGATGCCGACGGGCATGATGGTCGCCCCTGGCATGCCCGGCGATATGATGCCGATCCCAGGCGCCATTGGCGGCCCGCGACCGACGACGCTGTCGGGAGCCTCAGCCGAGCAGTCAGGACGTCGTCGACCTCTGAATGTGCTCATCGGCTTTGTCGGGGCCGTGCTGATCGGTGCGCTGGTGGTGATCACGGCGCGCTTTGTCTCGAAGGACAAGACGCAAGCAACGACGCCTCCCAAAGACGTGATGGTGAGCATCCTGCTCAAGACCGATCCGGCGGACGCCGAGGTCCTGCGCAGCGACGAGCTGGAAGAGGTCGGCAAGACGCCATACAAGTTCCAGGTCAAAAAGGGCAGCAAGCCGATCGATGTGAAAGTCCGCATGGCCGGCTACAAGGAAGAGACGCGGACGATCGAAGCGACAGCGGATCAGACGCTCGAAATCAACCTCTCCAAGGAAGCGCCCGTCGACACGCCGCCGCCTGTTGACACGACGACCAAGCCCAAGAAGGGCAAGCCCGTCAAAGATCCCGCTGCGGCCGAGACCAAGCCCGCTAAGGGCAAGGAACCCGCGACGGATGGTGAGACCAAGCCCGCCAAGGCCAAGACCAAGGACCCGGCTGCCGACGCTGAGACCAAGCCCGCCAAGGCCAAGACCAAGGACCCGGCTGCCGACGCCGAGACCAAGCCCGCCAAGGCCAAGACCAAGGACCCGGCTGCCGACGCCGAGACCAAGCCCGCCAAGGGCAAGGGCAAGGGCAAAGGCAAAGACAAGGACAACGGCGACGGCATCATGACCCCTGTGTTCTAGGCCGCTCGGAAGCGCATCCTTTGGACGCAGGCAGGCGAGCCATTTGGCCGCGACGCTACTGCACGGTCACGGTCACGCTGGCGGTGTTGTTCGCAAGGTTAGGATCCGGGCCCTCGACCTCGCTTTGTGCGCTGAACGGCGTGTAGTAATGCCGCACCGTGATCTGACTGGTTAGCTTTTGCCCCGTCGCGCCCGCCGACACCAAGGCGAGCAGCGCCCATGGGCTGTTGCTCGTGCCTGGCAGGCTGCCCAGGTCGCAGCGCAGCGTCGAGCCAGCACGGGTGCAGTCTTCCTGGCCCAGCACCAGCGAGACGTCACTTGGCAGCGTCAGCACGGCACGCACGCGGTTCGCCGGGTTGGTGCGATTGCCCACATTGATCGCGTACAGAAGCTGGCCTCCCGCGGACACAGGATTCGGCGCGGCGCGGATCGCAACCGACAAGTCGGTGGTATTGAGTGCGGCTTGCAGGGCCAGTCCCTCTTCAAGCGTCTGCTCGCGAGGCTGCGCTTCGCCGCAGGCCGCGCTGGTGGCAAGGCACAGCGCAAGACCGATACGCGAGCCGGCCCACTTCCCCAAGTCACGACCGGAAGAGACATCGTTGTTTCGCATGCGCAGACCTGCAGCAAAGCGCAGACCGCAGGCAGGCGAGCCAGGTTCCGCTCACTTGCACAAAGCCGTGCGCCGATCCGCCTCAGATTCCTGAGATCCGTCGGCACAGCGTGTCTGCAGCGGTCTGTCGTGCCCAGCACAGCGCCCGCTTTCGTCCGCGCGTCCGTGCTTTACCAGCCCATGCCAGCGCGGCTGCATATAATGCCGCCGTGTCTGTCTCCTCCCCCTCTTCGCGGACCCAAGATCTTACGGCGCAGGTCGCGCTGATCTATCCACCTTCTTGCGATCCCACGGCGCCGTACCTGGCCGTGCCGATGCTCACGGGCTTTCTGCGCGCACACGGACTGCGCGTGCTGCCCATCGATGCCAACATCGAAGCGTACGACGCTCTGCTGACGCAGTCGGCGATGGCGTCGCTGCGCGATCGAGCCGAAGCGCGGCTGCGCACGCTGGATCGCAAGAGCGCGCTTTCGCACCGCGATCAGCTGGCATATGCGGCTCTATGGAATGCTCGCGGCGATGCCCATGCGGTGCCTTCGTGCGTTGACCAGGCCAAGCAGACGCTGCGCGATCGCGAGCGCTTCTACGATGCGCAGGCCTATGGACTGGCCACATCGACGATCGATGCGGCGCTGCGCGTGATCTCGGCGGCCTATCATCCGCTGCACCTGGACTTCACGGCGTACCGCACGCCCTTTGCGCTGACCTCGCCGGCCGAGATCGCACACGACAGCGAGCCCGATCATGATCCGTTTTCCAGCTATGCGCAGCACATCCTGATCCCGCGACTGCGCGCGGCGGCGCCCGCAGTGATCGGACTTTCGGTGTGCTTTCCAGGGCAGCTGCAGCCGACGTATTCCTTGGCCAACGCGATCAAAAAAGCGCTGCCGCACGTCCACTTGACCGTCGGTGGTCCGGCGATGACGCAGCTTCTGATTCGCCAGAAGGAACCCGGCGAGCAGCCCAGCGTGCGCATGGCGCAAGCGCTTGGACCCTTTGACAGCGCCGTTGTCTATGAAGGCGAACACAGCCTGCTGCGACTGGTCGAGGCGGTCCTGGCCGCGCAGAGCAACGATTGCCAGAGCCATGCACAGCCAGCGCTGCGCGAGCTCGCCAATGTGGTGGTGCGTACCGACGATGGCCGGGCGGGCTATCGCAGCGGGCATGGCATGGAAGATCTCAAGCAGCTTCCGGCGCCGGACTTCGACGGCATGCCGCTTTCGCTGTACCTGTCACCGCAGCTTGTCCTGCCGTACGATCCGACGCGCGGCTGCTATTGGGGCAAGTGTACGTTCTGCCACTATGGCCTGGCCGAAGTCGGCACCGCGGCGTATCGCGAGCGAGCCGTGCCGCAGATGATCGAGCACCTGCGCTCGCTGTCTGCCCGCTATGGCACCGACTTTTTCTATCTGTCGCAGGACTCGGTGGCACCCAAGACGCTTCTGCGCTTTGCCGAAGGTGTTCTGGAAGCGGGCCTGTCGATCCGCTGGGCGACGGACCTAAAGCCCGAGCGCTATCTGCACGCCGAGCGAGCGCAGACCTTGCGGCGGGCCGGTGCGGTGGCCTGCGCGCTGGGTGTCGAGTCGGCCGCACCCCGCGTGCTCAAGCTGATCGATAAGGGCGCGCCGATAGAAGCGGTGCGCGATGTCATTTCCAACCTGTCTGCGGCTGGCATCGCTGCCGAGGCCATGTGCTTTACCGATTTTCCGACGGAGACCTCTGCCGAGGCCCTGGCCACGCTGCGCTTCTTGGAGGAGCTTAAGGACGAGGTCGCGATCTATATCGTTGGCGAATTCGATCTGACGCATGGTGCCCTGGTGGCACAGCGCCCGGCTGACTTTGGGCTGCGCGAGGTCTATACGCTCGACGGAGATCTGTTCGGAACCGGCCTGTTTTATGAAGAGGCGCGGCTGAGCAAGAAGCCGCACGAGCACGAGCGCATCGATGCCGCGCTGTCGCGGCTGGGGCGCATGTGGCGGCTGCGACCGTATCCCTGGGCTGGCGCGGTCTCGACGGCGCATACGCTGCTGCACTATGCCCGCTTCGGCAAGCAGGTGTTTCGCCTGCAAGCCCGGCTGCCCGACAGCGAGCTTGCCGCGGCCCCGAAAAGCGCCGAGGCCCGCTTCGATCTCGATGCCTGCGAGGCTGCGATGGAGCGCGAAGGCGAGATCTGGTTCACCCTGGTGCGCGAGCGGCGCCATGTCTCGCGCGCTGCGTATCAAGCGCTGGCGGCGCAGCAGCCGATGCTTCGGCCCGCGCCTGCTCGCTATCAGTTCGCGCCGGGTAGCGCCCCCCAAACGCTCCTCCGTGGCCGTCGCCCCTCGCACGCCCCAAGCCCGGCGCTGGATCGCTAGCAGAAGCGCGTCGAAGTCGTCCGCGAGAAGCCTGCCTGGGCGAGCGCTCTCACAGCTCTCGTCGAGACGTATCCTTGCGGTGTTCCGTCGCTATTGCGTCATTTTCTGCGATGCATGGAGAACCTCTCGCTCGTCTTGGCTTTCTGACCGCGGGCAGGCGCACACGGGATCAAGAAGGCAAACACGCCGAAGAAGCCGCTGGCCGGATCCGCTTGTTCAGCGCGCTGCCAAGGGCCCCGTACTTCGCTGGTGACAGGGCAGAAGGACCTCGATATCCTGTCTTGCGGTTTTGTTGCCATGGCTGATAAGTACCCAATGACCCCACGTGGCCTCGTTGTGCTGAAGGAGGAGCTAAAGCAGCGCAGAGAGGTCGAGCGTCCGCGCATCGTTCGCGCCATCGAAGAAGCCCGTGCGCACGGCGACCTCAGCGAGAACGCCGAGTACAGCGCCGCCAAAGAAGCGCAGTCGCACAACGAAGGCCGCATCAGCAAGCTGGAAGAGCTGATCGCGCTCGCCGACGTCATCGACCCGGCCACGCTGTCGGGCGATAAGGTTGTCTTTGGGGCCACCGTCACCATCGAAGACACCGAGAGCGGCGAGCGGCAGACCTTTGGCATCGTGGGCGAGCACGAAGGCGATATCAAAGCCGGCCGCATGAGCATTACGGCGCCCGTGGCTCGCGCGCTGATCGGCCGCGTCATCGGCGACATCGTGCAAGTCAAGACACCGCGCGGCCAGCGGGAATACGAAATCGCCTCGCTCAAGTTCGTGGCGCTCGACGCCTAGCTGCAGACGTGTCGGCGCCGCCTGACTCGCAGCCATCGTCGGAAACAGGCCCGCGCACGGTCCTGCTTGCCGACACGGTCTGGGGCGTGGTGATCGCGCTCGTCATCGCGCTGCTGCTGATTCTGTCAGCCAGCCCCGACCGCGCCGACCGCGGCTTTATCTACGTCGACTTCTGAGATCGCGCGCCAGCGCTCCTCGTCGATCGGGCAGCGATGGCCAGGGTTGGCCCTTGCGCAGATGCGTAGCTAGCTCGCTCGCAGCACGAGGCCCAAGATCCCAGCCAGGATCAGCGCAAGCGCCCAGATGCGATCGAGGTCAAACCAAGCTCGCCGCAGCACGGACAGACCCACCTTGTAATAGACGACCATCGCCACCAGCGCGGCCGTCCCCAGCATGGCCAGCGTGTGCAGCGAGATGGCGGCGAGGTAGCTCCACACGCTGTTCAGCGAGAGCCCGGCGGCTTGATGGCAGCTTGCTCCGTGACAGGGCGCGGGGTTGTCTTCGCCCAGCAGAAAGACCGGCAGCAGCATCAGGCCGGCTCCGTGCGCGGTCGCCATCAAGAACGACCAAAGGACCAGGTCTTTGGCGCCCACCCGCATCCCCACCCAGCGCGGGTGCCGCGGCCGAATGAGCTTGAACAGGCCAAAGCCCACCAAGAGCGCTGTCGTGATCCAGGCCAGCGCATCAAGCGGCACGCTGGCCCGTCCCGCGGCCAACAGCCCGACGGTAAGCCCGATCGCAGCCGCATGGCCGATGGCAATGGGCAGAAGCGCACGCAGCACGGCGCGACCGCTTTGTTCCTGCAGCCCCAGCGCCACCGCGAACAGCCAGCCCATGCCGGGATTGACGCCGTGATAGGCGCCCAAGAGAGCCAGCGTCAGCCAAGGCCAGCTTGCGCTCACGGGTAACAGAACGAGTCAGAAGACGCGTCTCCGCCTTCGAGACGTACTTGGTGCGCCCGCCGCGGTCCGAAGTCGACATAGAAGTCTGGGTCGAGCGCCAGGCCGCCCTGCGGATTGGCATGGACCTTGACCATCCAGCCCTTGACCCCGTCGGGATAGAACTGATCGTCCCAGGTTGTGTACAGCGCCCCCGTAAAATAGACGCGGCGCCCGTCGCGACTGACCTCGACCATCTGGGGCGCTCCGGTCAGAGGACCGCCCGAGCGCGGGTGTCCGGCTCGGCGCACGATGCCGCCAAGCTGCACGACCCCGGTATGCTTCGGCTGGTGCGGGTCCGAGACATCGTACTGCCTCAGCTCTCCCGTCCCCCAGCACGCGACATACAGGAACCGGTCGTCGAGCGACAGGTTGATGTCTGTGACCAAGGGCGGCACCGCTTTGAAGCCTTTGAGCAGAGGTGGCAGATCCGCTTCGCTCGCTGGCTCGGCAGGGATCTCGATCACCTTGCGCAGCGCAAACCGTTCCCCGTCGCGATACCACAGCCAGATCGACGACGACAGGTCTTTGACGCTGACCACAGAATTCACAAAGCCATAGGCCTTCGTCGGGTTGTGCGCCGGGCGTAGCTCCAAGGCCATCTGATGCTCGTCGCCCAGATCCAGCTCTTGCAGGTGACGGCGCTTGCGCAGATCCCAGATGTGCAGCTTGTGGCCGTATTTTTTGCCCAAAAGAAGCTCGGGATTCACGCCCGCTTCGATCATGTTGGGCGTGCCCCACTCGCTTGAGATCAGCGTGTCGTAGCCGAGGTGCCACCAGAAGTCGTAGTGCAGAAACTGCGAGCCGCGGTCTAGCTCCCAGCGTCCGCGTACCTCGAAGGTCTCGCAGTCCATGACGAAGATGCCGCCGGGCCCCTCGCCATTTGGCGCACCCAGCGTACAGACATAGATGCCGTCGGGACCGCAGTGCAAGGTGTGCGGTCGCGAATAGCCCGAGCGCGCCGCAATCTCGGATGCCTCGACGGTGTGGACCAGCTTGGGGTTTCGCGGATCGGGCTTGGTGTCAAAGACATAGATGCGCGACGAGCGCAGCCCAGGCAGCAAAAGGTACCGTCGCTCGACATGCGGATGCGGCGCATAGGGACACAGCGATGCGCTGCACGCATTCCAGCCCGAGTGGTGAAGCTCGTCCCCCAAGTTCGGTACCTCGGGCAGCGCGATGATCTGGCTGTACGTCGGCGAACCTGGATCCAGATCGACCACAGCCAGCGCATCCGGCACCGCCCCTTTTTTGCCGAGCACGGCCTCCGCGCTGGGAGCCGTGACATAGGCAATCCGCTCAGGGGGCGCTTCGATGGCCATGCGCGGCGAGGGATAGAACGTCGGATCAACGCGAAACGGCATCTCGACCTCCGTATATCGTCCAAGAAAGCGGCGCAGCGAACCACGAACAGGATCACCGTATGCCGGACCACAGCGCATGCAAAGGTCTTTTGTCGAGGAACCTCTGGGCTGTCCGGCCAGCCCGTGCAGAGAGGATCCAGCTTGGATGCGAGCTTGGATGTTGATCGGACCAACAGGCGCTTGACAGCCTCCGCACAAGCGGGTTTGTTGGGGCGGACATCGTTTGAGCAAGAAAAGGAGGACTCCGCATGGGAGAGATCATTCGCAAGACCGCCGCCGCCGAAGACATTGTGGCCGATGCCAAGCAGAGCTTCGTTCGGGCGCAGGCCAGAGGGGGACTGTATCAAGCCGCGGCCGAGCAGACACTGAAGCCCGCCTTGGCGCTGTTCGATGCCGTCGACACCAAGTGGCAAGCGCAAGAAGCAAGCCTCGCCCCGCTTTTGGCCGCCCACACGACCTGCGATGACCAAGCCGATGCCTTGATCGGTCGCATCGCCGATGCCGTGTGGAACGATGTCGGTCGGCCGGCTCCCGGCGTGGATGGCAGCTACGACCTCTTGTTTCCTTCAGGAATTCCTTTTTATACCGATGGCCCGGATGACGAACAGCCCGAGCGCATGTTGCTTCTGGCCGATCTTCTAGAGAGTGGCCTGCACCCCCGCATCGAACCCAAGCAAGCCAAGAGCTATGCCAAACAGCTTCGCGATGCCGCGGCGGATCTTGAAAAAAGCCTGCAGACCTTCTGGCAGCCGCGCATTCGTTTGGCCATGTATGGACGGATGCGAACGGCGGCGGCGCGCAATACGCAGGCCGCGCTCTCGCGCTTCAAGCGCCTCCTGCGGGCCCAGGATGTGTCCGAGCCCGACATCCACACCATCATCCCCGACCGCCCCGCTCCTGTGAAAAAGCCCGAGGCGCCCAAAGAGCCGCCCAAGGACCCTCTGCCCCCCTCCGCATAACTCGCTCGCCTCTGTGCCCGTTTGGCCCGATCGTTCGCTCCACTCGGGCCGAATCACCTGCCTGCCGCTCGGCCAGCGCATAAACCGCCCGCAATCCCCACGCTGCGGCCCAGCAGACCGCCGTTTCTGACCGGAATCCCCTGTCGGCAGCAAGCAACCGCCGCTTGAATCTGGACCCTCCTCGGCGCCATCGATCCCATCCTTCGAGAGTCTTTCCTTGCTCTGGTCAGACCCCCTCGATATCGTCCGCGCCTCTGTTCCCTTCTCTCTCTGTTCCCCTTCTCTTTCTGTCCGCCGGAGCCTCCCATGTCCTCTTCTGCTGATTCCCGTCTTCCCTTTGCCCTCTACATCCTCGCCATCCTGCTGGGCCTAGCTCCCTGGCCGCGATCGGCCATCGCCCAGTCCGCACCGTCGGCCGCAAGCCAACCTCTACAACCCGGCGCCCCCTGCGGCTTCATCGCCCCTTGCACCCGCATCGGCGAAATCGGCCTGCACCTCACCGCCCTCTCTTCCCTGCGCACTGACAAGGACCGATCATTCGTCGATATTCAAGGCCACGCACGACTTTCGATCACATTCCTCGATCTCGCAGAAATCGGAACAATCTTCGCCGGGCACATCGGCCGCGATCGCAAGGACCGCTTCTTCGCCATCAGCTCGCCCGCGACGATCTACGCCCGCCTTCGCCTGTTGCCATTGCCGTTCCTCCGTCCACGCTCCGGTGGCTTCTTGCGCCTCGCTCTGCA
>JAEUJZ010000118.1 GCA_016794505.1 Myxococcales bacterium | reverse complement strand
TGTTGGTCGGTGCTGACGCGCACGTAACCGACGGCGCGCAGCCGTCGCGGCATCGTGCCTGCCGTCGCTGGCATTGGCCTACGCATGGTAGATGCTCCCGGTCTCGAATCGGGCCACGCAGCACACGACATCGATCGCGATGCGCCCCTGCGGCGTGCGTGTGTCGATGCTGTCAGCGACGGCGATCAAGCCCGCGACGCCCGACGGAGCGCTGAAGTAGTGCGCCAGCATCGGCGCAAGCTCCGCCGTCTTCCGCGCAAGCTGCGCCAGGCTCGGCACGACGAGCACGGCGGCCCGTTCCATGACCAGCAGATCGAGCGCCCGCCCGCGCCCCTGCCGTCCCCCAATATCGACAATCATATGCGTTAATGATATCCGCGAATCGCGGCAGTAAGCAACGATGGTATCCTTATGTCGCTGAATCTGCGCCGAACCATCCGCCCCACATACCGTCGCTAGATGCACATACCCGACTGCTTTTGTCTGTCTTTCTGACGCCATGTACGACCTCCGTAGTGAGGCCGTTGTATTGGTTTATAGCGTCCCCAGATCGCCAATAAACCAGACCTGATCCGCGCTCGGTGAGTAGGCTCCCCACAGCGGCAGACCCAGGGGGCTGTGGCTGTGCCAACAGACGGTGCTACTGAGGCAGACACCTGTCGGACCGGGGTCGGCATCACCGACAAAGCACTGACCGAGACCGAGGTTGCAGACACGCCCTGCCGGGCACTGCGGCTGGACGGCAGAGCAAGGCGGCCCGGCGAGCGGCTCGCAGGCTTCACGTGCCGGGTTGCACAGCTCATCTGGCGTGCAAGCGCTGGGGTTGGCGACGCAGTTGCGGGGATTGGGATAGCCATAGCGTTGCCACAGGGCATCGCAGCCGAGCAGGCCCAGCCACAAGCCGATGGACATCGCCGCACCAGCCGGCGCCCACTGTCGCATGCTCCCCTCCTCTTCCGAGTATACGCCGAGGCGCAGCCCGCTCTGGCTGACCGGTGCGGCCGGTCTCGCCGCGCTCTTCGCCCCGAGTCATCGTGACCGTGATATTGCCATCTGAGCGATACGCGAACCTGCCTCCGCGCACAGCGACCGCTCCTCACCGCGCATGCCCCGTACGCGACGTAGTGTCGCGAGCGAACGCCGTCCTCTACCTGATCGCAAATCCGCTCAGTTGTTCACGTAATCCACTGCGTCAGGCACAAATTTCTCGACGGTGAATCAAGCATCGTTCGTCACAGCGCCGAAAGGCTGTGGACACCGACGAAATCGCCGATTGGGCGACCGATGCGTGCCTAGAACTTGATCTTTTCGAGCTCGTTTTCCAGGAAGTCAGGGGCCAGGTGCGCATACACAAGCGTCATCTTCAGGTCGGAATGACCGAGGATGCGCTGCAAGCCCAGGATGTTGCCGCCAGCCATGACGTAGTGACTGGCCATCGAGTGCCGCAAGAGGTGCCAAGGATGCGCGAAGGTTCGAAGTCCGATGCGCTGCATGAGCTGGGGAAGTCCGAGCATGACCGTCGCTCCCCCTACCGATCCGCGCTTGCGACCAATCGGGAATACGCAGCCATCCGTCGAAGGTGGGCACTCCTTTTTCCACTGCGACAGCAGCGGCACCAGCGCGCTCGGAAGCCGCAAGTGACGCGCCTTTCCGCTCTTCGGCGTACTGGCATAGCTTCGCGCAACGGTCAGTCGGCGAGCATCCAGATCCAGGTCCTGCCAGCGCAGGCCGAGGAGCTCTCCCTTGCGCAGTCCGGTGTGCAGGGCCAGCACGATGCACAGATGAAGCATGCGCTTTGCCGGACTGGTCGCCTGTGCCTCCGCTGCGTCGATCAGTCGCCGTGCTTCCTCGCGCGTCAGAAAATCGATGGCGTGCTCGGTCTGTGGACGCTCAACACCACGGCACGGATTCGCAGGCGCAAGCTCCTCGCGGACGGCCCACGCATACAGCGTGCTCAAGAAGTTGAGGCTCAGCTTGACGCTGGCCGGTGCATACCGTCGGCGCATCACTTCCCGCGCGTTGGCAACGTCACGGGCCGTCACCTGATCGGCGCGCTTTTCGAGGAGCGGCACCACGCGCTGCAGCGCGATCCGCGCATTCCGACGATAGCGAGCTGCGTCCTTGATGCGCGGCCGGCTGTACTCTGCCAGAAAACGCTCAGCGATCTCGACGAGCGGGGGCGAGGCCAGCCGCTTGACGAGGCCCACCTCGCCGCGCGCCGCCCTGGCTTCAATTTCGAGGAGCATGCGGCGCGCGTCAGCATGCGTCGCTTGCTTGCTGGCGATCAGTCGGCGCTTCCCCGCTTCATACCAGCGCAGGTAGAACCCGATGAACTTGCCGTCCCGAAAGCGCTTGATGATCTCGCCCACTAGAGCACCGCACTGCGATCGTACCACGCTGCCGTGATCCCATGGTGATCCCACCCGTCGACAAAAAAGCCCGTCGGTGCGCCGCGGTCTTCCGCAGGGCGTTCCAGCCGCCCCGTCCGAAGTCCTTGGAATCGCTGCACTTCCCGCAAAGCCAGGTGAGAAGTGCAGCTTCT
>JAEUJZ010000037.1 GCA_016794505.1 Myxococcales bacterium | reverse complement strand
CGGCTGAGCATGTCTTGGCTACATGTTGGGACACGAGCCCTGAACCAGCGCCACGGTAGCGAATCCGTTGCGATGGGGAGCACTCTGCAGGAAGAATAAGGCGTCAGCCCGGCCAGTGCTGAGACTGCCGGGCACCTGCATCAGCGGTGGCTGCGGAAGGGCGGGAGAGACGGAGGGCGGGAGAGCGAGCGAGGCGGGCCTAGCGCTCGGAGTTGCTGGGCACCGGCTGCCGCAGCAGGTCGAGGATGCTCGCCGCGTGCCACACGTCGCAGCGGGCGGGCAAGATGCGTTCCTTCTGTAGCTGTTCGGCGATCTTGCGCAGGCTCAGACCGTCGGCGCGCAGGGCGTGGGCGCGCTCGATCGCGGTGGGCTTGTCGCGCGTGGTCTTTCGTTTACCGCGCCGGCCTGCGTCTTCGTCCTCGGGTGGGCGACGGGGCAGCGTGATCAGGCCCTCGCGCTCAAGGATGCGGTAGATCGACGGGCGCTGAGGCTCCCAGGTGCGCGACTTGCGCGCCGGGATGCCCTCGCGATCGAGAGTCAGCGCGATCGTGCGGATACCGAGGCCCTGACGGTGCAAGTCGCAGATCCGACGGACGGCGGCCTGTTCTTGTGGATGCGGGATCAGCTGCTTGCGTCCCGTCGCGTCGGGCTCTTTCGACCACTGCCAGCCGTACGCGGCGCCACCCGTGCGGATGCCGCGGCGCTTCAGCTCGTTCATCGCTTCCTGCGTGCGCTCGCTGATGGCTTCGCGTTCCCACTGTGCGACGGACATGAGCACGTTTAACAGCAGCTTCCCGCCCGCCGATCGCGTGTCGATCGAGTCGCTCACCGACAGCAGCGACCACGGCAACCCCTCGCGGAAGTAGCCATCGAGCAGCGTCCCAAGATCCTTCACGCTGCGCGTCAGACGGTCCAGCTTCACGACGACGATCGCATCCGCCTTCTTCGCCGTCAGCAGGTCGAGCGCCCGCTTGATGCCGGGCCGCTCCAGCGACTTCGCCGAGTATCCGTCGTCGACGATAATGTCGACAAGGTCGAGGTCCTGACTGACGCAGTGCGCACGAATGCGAACCTGCTGCGCATCGAGGCTGACCCCCTCCTGTGCTTGCTGGTCGGTGCTGACTCGCACGTATCCGACGGCGCGCAGCCGTCGCGGCATCGTGCCTGCCGTCGCTTGCATGGGCTTACGCATGGTAGACGCTCCCGGTCTCGAATCGCGCCACGCAACACACGACATCGATCGCGATACGCCCCTGCGGCGTGCGTGTGTCGATGCCCTCCCCGACGGCAATCAAGTCCGCGACGCGCGACGGCGCGCTGAAGTAGTGCGCCAGCATCGGCGCAAGCTCCGCCGTCTTCCGCGCAAGCTGCGCCAGGCTCGGCACGACGAGCACAGCCGCCCGTTCCATGGCCAGCAGCTCGAGCGCCCGCCCGCGCCCCTGCCGCCCCCCAATGTCGACAATCATATGCGTTAATGATAACCGCGAATCGCGGCGGTACGCAATGATGGTATCCTTATGTCGCTGGATCTGCGCCGAACCATCCGTCCCACACACCGTCGCTAGATGCACGTACCCGACTGCTTTTGTCTGTCTTTCTGACGCCATGTACGACCTCCGTAGTGAGGTCGTTGTATTGATTTATAGCGTCCCCAACACTACACCGTCGCGGGTGGTGTTGTGCGATGAGCTGGAGGCGCCTTCGGGGGAATAGAGGCGGGCTAGGCCGAAGTCGAGGATCTTGACGGTCGCGATGCTGGGGAGGGACGGGGTCGCGTCCGTGGCCTCGGGCTGCAGGCAAAAGATGTTGGCCGGCGACAGATCGCGGTGGATGACGCCTGCTGCATGCGCTGCGGCCATGGCCGTTGCGCACTGGTACAGCACGCGCAACGTGGCTTCTAACCCGAGGGCGCCGCCGGTCTTGTGCATCAACTGACGCAGCGACTGCCCCTCTAGATACTCCATCACCAGAAAGCCGGTGCCGTCGGGCAGCGTGTCCTGATCGAGGATGGCGACGATGCCTGAGTGGCGCAGTCGCCCCATGGCTCGCGCCTCGGCTTGCAGGCGCTGCGCGACTTCCAGCCGTGTTTTCAGCTCGGGGTGCAGAATCTTGACGGCCGAGACGCGACCCATCCGCACATGCTCGGCGAGAAACACCACGCCCATGCCGCCCGTCCCCAAGACGCGCAGCAAGCGATAGCTGCCGACGACCCGGCCGATCCAGTCGTCTGCCCAGGTGGCGCGATGTGCGGACTGCATGACGGCGTACGATGGACCCATCCGCTTGGCTGGGCAGACCGTCGCAGGCTCAGCGCACAGCACCCCCAGGCCAGAGCCCTGTCAGCATATCACTGCCCCGCGCGCGGGCGTTGCATGTGGGCTTCCGTTTGTGGTTACTGTGCCCTTCATGTTGCCCCTGTGTTTGCGTACGTTCGACGGTGCGACCGGTCGCCGGTCCATGCTCGCCCTTGGTTCCGTGCTGCCTTTTGCCTGGCTTTTGGCCTGCGGGCCGAACGAGTCGACTCCTCCCGCAGAAGACATGCCGCTTTCTGCCTGTGGCCCTGCAATCGCCGGGCTTGCCAGGCAGCCGATCGTCGTCGAGGTCACAGCCGAGGGCGGCCAGCGCGCCACCTTGTGCCTGCCACGTCACGAGGGCGAGCCGGCCGATCCGCGCGGCAGCCTGTCGTTCGTCGAGCCACCAAGCGGTCTGTCCAGCCTGCAGGTGATGCCGCTTACGCGGACGCTGCGTCTGCGCTTGGCGCAGCCTGTCGGCCCGCGAGGGCTGGACGTCTCGCTGACGCTGGATGCGCCGTTCCGCATGATCAGCCCGGACGATCTGGCGCGCTTCCAGCGTCACGCCGTCGTGGTCGGTCGCTTTGGGCAGGCTCCGACGAGCTATCTTCCCGTCGAAAACCTCAGCTTTGGCCCGTCGCTGCGCAGCGCGCAGGTGCGCTTTCATCTGCCGGGACATGGCATCGCGCCGCTTGCCGCGCCGGGTGAGCTGGGCGATGTGGTGACGCTGACCTTGGCGCTGCCGATGGCGGCGACCCAGCCTGCTTCGACCCCGCGGTACAGCTATCGCGCGATCGGGGGCGTGTCGATGGGCGGTATCGGCTCGTCGATGCAGTTTTTCCGTCGACCCGACTGGTTCGACGCGGTGGGAGTCATGGGCGCGGACCCCGGCCCGGATCTGACGTACGCGCAGAACTTCATCCACGAGTTCTTCTTTGGCGGCTTCTGCGAAGACAACGATCCCAACTGTCCGAATAGTCGCGCACCGCTCGCCGGTCAGGGCGAGATTACCGGCACCTTCGACGCCATGCCGATCCAGCGCGGCGAGGGCATTGGGCTGACGCTGCGCCGCAGCTTGTACCTGCGCGCGAACCGCGATCTAGTGCGGGCGCTGGGCAACTGGGCGTACTACAACCCAGCGGATCCATACCTGCCGCCGGGGGTGCCGGCCTCGACGCTGTCGCAGACGCCCGAGGCCGCCTGCCAGAGCCCGGTCGTGCTGGCAGGCAAAGATCGCGACCCCACGGCCAAGCCGTTTTATGACGGGCGCTTCAACCGCGAGGGCAGCCACGACGTCATCACCTTTTGCGATGGCGGCGAGGTCGACAGCCAGCCCGGCGTCTATGACCCGCAAAAAACGCAGCGCGATCCGACGCAGATCCTGCTCGCCGTCGACGTAAATGGCAACGGACGCCGCGACTTTGGCGAGCCGGTCTTGGTGCAGTCGACCGAGCCGTTCCGCGATGTCGGCATCGACGGCATTCCCTCGACGATGGAGCCGGGCTATGACCCAGTGAAGAACCCGGATCCGGCGGGCGATGACTATCACTATCTAAAGAATCCGGGCGGCACCGAGAGCAACTTCCGCTTCGATCGCGGCGAGCCGTACACCGACAGCGGGCTCGACGGCGTAACCGGCAGTGGCTGCGAGATCGACACCGGCACGCCGGGCTGCTTTGACCATGGCGAGGGCAACGGGCGCTTCGACGTGTCTCCGGGGCTGGCTCGCTGGCTGGCCCACGATCCGCGCAGCTTGATGACGCCGGATGCGCTGTCGCCGCCGCACGGCAAGTTTGCCGGCAAGGCGCTGTATTACGACGCGGGCATCCGCGACTTTTTCAACGCGCACGTCGCGACCAGCGCGCTGTTTGGCGAGCTAGCCAACCTGCGGCACAGCGTGCGGCTGTTCGCAGGCTTCCCGGCGCTGGTGGGGCGCGCTCCGGCGGATGAGCCACGCTTCGACGCCGCGAGCGTGCCGTGGGCCAACCAGGGCTCGTATGTCTTTGTGCGCTATGGCAACCCCGAGCTGTCCGACAGCGAGGCGGCGGCAAGCGGCGACGGACGGCACGCGGGCTCGGTGGCGCAGGTGGTGCATCGCGCGGTCAGCTTGTTTGGCTTTCTGCTTTCGCGCTGGCCTGACGGCGACACCAGCCTGCAGTCGGCCGACGACCCGCGGCTTCTGCCCAAGCCGCAGATGTTCGTGCAGAAAAACGGGCGCAGCACGCCTTACAGCATCGTGCTGCCGCCGGGCTACTTCGATGCGGCGAACGCCAGCGTGCGCTATCCGGTGATCTATTTCGGGCACGGCTATGGCATGGCCCCCGAGGATCTGGGACGGCAGATCGGCAGCTTGATCCACGGCTTCATGTCAAACCCCGATTCGGCGCGACGGCTGCCCAAGGCGGTGCTGGTGTTCCTCGACGGCGTCTGCCGCCCCGGAGGCGAGGTGCCGCGGGCGCCACTCGACCCCATGGGCGACCTCTGCGAGGAGGGCGGGTTCTATACCGATCACCCGCTGGGCACGTACAAAGGCGAGCAGATGCTGATCGAGCTCGACGCTGCGCTGCGCAAGCAATATCGCCTAAAAGAACCCCAATAGTTCCTTTCTGGGAGAGATCCTAGGGTCCAGATGAGGAAGAGTTCGGGGGGCTCAGCGCGCTGCCGGGGGAATCGCCGCTGGTTGCGGGGCTGGAAAGAGGGCTCGCTGGCGGGCTTACCGGCTGCAGGGGGCCGACCGGCGGCGGGAACAGGGGCGCGCTGGTTCCGCTGCCGGCCGCCGCGGGCCCGGTGGCGCTTGCCGACGCCGGCAACCAAGGCCGTTGTTTTTCGGCCGAGACTTCGAGAGAAAACAGGCCGCCGAAGTCGTTGGCGACTCGCCGCACCGTCGCGTCGAAGGTCTGCCGCACGATCTTTTTCTGCGCGTCCGATAGGCTGACGTCGACAAGCTGCTGTTCCAGCGTGCGCAGCTGTTCGTCGCCGTCTTCGATGGCGGCCACATAGGCCGGAGCGACGGCCTTGCCCGCGATGTAGATCGCCTGGGACAGGCCCATCAGCGACAGCATCTCGGTCGGGATCTTGACGGTGCCCAGATCGATGACGCCGCTCGACAGCACGTATGCAGCGACGATCAAGGAAAACAAAAAGGCCTGCATGCGCGACAGGTCGAAGCGGCCGGCCGAGGCGAGCAAGTGGTTCAAGCGGGGACGACGCCACTTTACGCTGCCGGTAAACCAGCCACGGCGGGTCAGATCCTTGCGCACCGGCTCGCTGAGGATGGCGCGCTGCTGTACGACGCGCGCCACGACGCTGCCGCCGGTCGACACGCCGAGCAAGATCAATAGGTCCGCCGGGAACGAGCCGAGTACGCCAGTCAGCATCCAGCGATAGAACGCCAGGCTGCCGATCAAGAGCGTGAAGCCGAAGAACTGCAGGTTGGAGAGGCTGGCTTCGCCAAACGGGTTGGCGGTGATGCGCAGCGGATTTAGGCGCTCAAGCAGCGGCATGCCGTCGCCACGCTTGGACTTGGGGCTCGGCGCGACCTGCGTCTCCAGCGGCAGCGAGGCATCGCCGCCCCCGCGCTTCACGGCGCTGGCCAGCAAGTAATAAAACAGCGCGACCAGCGTAAGGACGATCAAGCCACTGGTCAGGCGACCGCGGATCGGTGCATCGAGTCGCCCGGCCGAGACAAAGCGCCAGTCGTCGCCGCGGCGCTCGTACACCGCGACATTGAGCAGGGCCGGAGACGAAATGAGCTGACGCCAGATCGGCATGCGTGGACTGCTGGGCAGCGCGCTCAGGCTTTTTTCCCAGGGCTCGTGGGCGGGGACGCGAATGCGCAGGCGGGTGCGGGCCGCTTTGCCTTCCTCGCGGTTCTCTTCCGCGTTGCCGTACTGCTCTAGCTCGGGGCATAGCTTCGGGTCGGCGCAGGGGCCAAGCTCGTCCTGCATGTCGGCCGAAAGCGGACCCAGCGGACGGCCAATTTCCCAGTATCCAAGGACGCAGAGCTCTTTGCCTGGCTCGACAGAGATCGGCAGCCGGAGCTGCGCCAGGCCTCCGCCGGGGACGCTGGGCGTGTCGAGCTCAACTCGACCGAAGCCCCGGCCGCTGACATCGCTGCGCACGCGCTGCAAGAGCGGACGGCGCTGGCTGCTCGGCTCGTCGCAGGGATGGCGAACCACCTGACGCAGGCTCGACATCTGCTCTTTGATGCCAAGTACCGTGTGTTCCAGCGCCGCAAGCTGCTTTTCGCTGGCCTTCAGCAGCGCGGCCAGATCGCGGGCGGCGGAACCGGGGGCAGGTGCCGCATCCGAAGCAGCGGACGGCGGCGCGACGGTGGGCGTGGGCAGCGGTTGGCTGGCGGGCGGGGCTGGGACGGACGCCGCAGACGGCGCGACGCTGGGCGGCGAAGTCGACAGCGCGGGCGAAGCCGGACTTGTCGCAGGACCGACCGGCCGGGCGGGAAGCGGGGCAGCGCCAGGCTCAGTGCGGGCTGCAGTCGAAGCGGTCGTGGTGTCTGTCGGACCCGCGGCATGCGCGCTGCCGAACGCTGCACAGAAGATCAGAACCAGGAACGGCAGACCGCCAAAACAGATCAGCGGGCCCCTGGATTTCCGTCGGAAAAATGCGCGTTTTACACCTGCCGAGCAGCGCGTCCAACGCGGACGAACAGACAGAGCAGAGCTTGGATCAAGGTGTCGCATGGCGGTTTGCTGGGTCATCTAGGGGACATGTGGCATGTAACAAAAGGGCGACGCCGAGATCCCAAAGCGAGCGGCCTGCAGGCCGAGGCTGCAGTACACGGCGACTCGGGAACTCAGCGGGGGGATCCTTTCGTCAACATACAATCAGAAGCAATCAGATAGGGGGGCTTTTGCCATGGCATGGGTTGAAACTTCTCGGCGCCCGCAACGATGGAAGGGGAAGCCGTTGTGCAGCTGGCTGCTCCATGCTGCTGGCTTGGGGCTTTGGCTGTGGGCGGGCTGTGGGGGCACGGCCATGGACAGCGGCGATGGCGGCTCGCGCAGCGATGGCGGAGCGACCACAAGCGACATGGCGACGACGATCAATACAGGATCGTTTCCGACGACGCTGCCGCAGGTCCAGCCCACGCAGGGCGCGATCAGCCAGCCGCACATCGTGCCGATCTTTTTTCCCAACAACACGCTGCGGACGCAGCTTACGAGCTACGTTCAAAATTATGTGGCGCGCTCGGCCTCGTATGCCGTGATGGCCGAGTATGGCGTCACGAGTACGACGGTCGGCACCGCGGTGCAGCTTGCGACCTCGCCACCAGTCAGCGTCACCGACGATGACATTCAGGCGTTGATCGCGGCGCGGGTCGGCGATGGGACGTTTCCGGCCGCCAATGGCAGGACGATCTATGTCCTTTTTTATCCGCAGGGAACGACGATCAACCGGCCCAATGCGAAGAGCTGTGTCGACTTTGGGGCCTATCACGGGTGGACCAAAGTCGGCGGGCAAGATGCGCCGTATGCCGTCATTCCGCAGTGTTCCTCGACCAGCCAGCCCGGCACGCTGCCGGCCTTGACGGTGGCGACTTCGCACGAGATCACCGAGGCCGTGACCGACCCAATTGGCGTCAGCCTGTACGAGATGAACGATCCGTATTCGCTGTGGTTCGCGCCGTTTTCCGGCAACGAGGTCGCGGACATGTGCGAGTGGCTGAGCGACACCGCGGTCACCGAGGTTGGCATCGGCACCAGCGCACGCATCTGGTCAAACGCGGCGATGCGCAACAAGAAGAACCCGTGCTTGCCCGTTCCGGCGGCGGCTCCGTCGTTCTTTGCCATTCCGTTTCTGCCGGATCTGCGCACCGTGCAGATCAACAGCAGCCTGCGGCAGACCGAGCTTGTGACGCTGATGGGCAGCACGCCGCGCACGATCGAGGTTCGACTGAGCAGCGATTCTCCCATTCCGCCCATGATCACCGTCGATGCACAAGAGATCCCCATCGCCACGCTGTCGACGCCTAGCCCCGCCAAGGTCTTGGCCTTGACCTGGCAGGAAGCCCCGGCTGCGACGCGAGTGACCGCGGTGGCAGGCTCGACGGTTCACCTGCAGCTCAGCGCAAGCTCAGCGCCGCTTTCGGGGTACACGACGTTCCGCGTCTACGCCACGATCACCCTGCCCGGTGGCGCAAAGACCCAGACCATGTGGGCTGGCCAAGTCAACGTCCGCTGAGCCTGCGCAAACCAGAAATTCACCGACTCGCCCGACGTTGAGGCCAGGCATCTGTGAGCTATTTGCCGCGGGCTTTTTCGACGCTGCGCAGCAAGCGGAAGCCGTCTTCGCGGGCGCCGCGTCCTTGCGCGTACTCGACCAAGCCCAGGCCGCGCTGCCACACCATCGTCGTGAAGTGCCCTGCGTTGTGGGCATAGCGATACGTGCAGCGACCGCCTTGAACCGCCAGGCTGCTGCTGCTGGTTGCGTCCTTGGTCAGCTTGCGCTGGCCGCGCAGGATGGCCCGCAGATCCGGCACAGGCAGCGTCGGGGCCTTGGCCAGCGCCTTGAGGCGCGCGATGGCGGCGTCGATGTCTTCATCCTGAAGCAGCGCGATCTCGTTGTCGGTGACGACAAAGTGGCGGGTCGCGATCGAGCGCGAGGCTCCGCCTTCGGCACGCACATCGGCGAACTCAATGCGGAAGACCGACGCAAAGGGCAGTGCCGCGAGCCGTGTCGTGATGACCTGCGCAGAGATCGGGCGCTCTTTGCGTTCCAGCGCATCGCCCCATTCTGTGCCGGCGAAGCGGGCTGGCGCGGGCTTGTCATCGCTGGCCGCAAGGTATGGATTCGCCGCCTGCGCCACGCGCGCGGGCAGCGCGACAAGCGACAGCAGAAGGACAAGCGCCCGCAGCCCCGACCCGGCCCACGTCGTCCGTTCCTTCCATCGGCACGCCAAGTCAGGCACACAACCAAAGGCAAGCGCATGCAGCATAGGGTCATTAACGCGCAAGCCGTCCGCGCAGTCAGCCCTTTTCTGCGTCTGACTTCGGGGCTCAGGATGGCGACATCATCGCTTGCTTTTCTTCCGGCCAGACTTTCATCAGGATCGCTGCGCCAAACGGCGCGCTCGCAGAGTGCGATGCCAGAAAAAAAGACAGAAAAAAAGACAGAAAAAAAGACAGAAAAAAAGACAGAGAAAAAGACAGAGAAAGAGAGCGTGGAAGCATGCAGAGAATTGCGATCATCGGTGGGGGGGCTGCGGGACTCGGTGCGGCGTGGACCTTGCACAAAAGCGACCTCGACTTCGTCTTGTACGAAGCGCACAGCGAGCTGGGTGGCCACGCCACAACCGTCGATGTTCCGACGGAAGGAGGCCTGACACCCGTCGACATGGGCGTCATCCTCACGGCCCCGGCCGTGTATCCAAACCTGTATGCAATGCTGGCTGAGCTCGACGTAAAGACGCAGGGCGTCGCCGTCGATTTTGGGGCCAGCTTCGGGCCGGCAAAGTCCTTCATCACGGGAAGGCCGCGGCATGGCCAGCTATGGGCCCGCGTTGCCGAGGAAGCTGCGCGCTTTGAATGCGCCATGCTCGACGTACTCGATCTGCCCGCGGGGAGCCCCGAGCTGATGATGCCGCTTGGACGCGTTGCCGCGGGCTATTCAAGCGACTTCGTCCACGGTGTGCTGCTGCCTCTGATGTCTTTGTTTGTCGTCGCGCGGACCGGGCTTTTGCAGATGCCGGTCGCCTTTGCGGCGAGCTATCTGCGTCAGGTTTCTTTGTTCTCACCGACGCCATGGCGGATCGTGCAGGGCGGAACGCGCGCCTATCTGCGCAAGCTTGCGGCGCGCTTTGGTTCGCGCCTTCGACTGGCGCACCCGGTGGCGTGCGTCGAGGTGTGCGAGGCCGGTGTGCGGGTTCACGATCGTCACGGCGCAGCCGAGCTGTTCGATCACGTCGTTCTTGCGGTCGATGCCCCCGATGCGCTCGCGCTTTTGCGCGCTCCGTCGGAAAATCTGGCCGCGGTCCTCTCTGCGTTCGAGTACGAAGAAGCCGACGTCTATCTGCACTCAGATGTCCGCGTGCTGTCGCCGCACCTGCCGGCAGCGCTCCTAAGCCAGTATGTCTGCGAGGACGCGCCAGGAGCGGATCTCACCGGACAGATGACCTACAACCTCGGCGTGGCGCTTGGTCTTTCGAGCCCGGTGCTGGTGACCGTCATGGCGCCGGGAAAGCCGGGACCGGATCCAGCCTGCGTCGTGTCGAGCCGCCGCTTTCGCCATGCCCGCGTGACAGGCCGCGCGCTCTTGTCGCAGCGCAGCCTGGCCACGCTGCAGGGCAACGGGGGCCTGTGGTTCTGCGGTGCCTATGCATCGGCGCCAACGCACGAGGCCGCCTTGGCTTCAGGAATCGCCGTTGCGTGCCGGCTGGGCGCCAAGCTGCCGTATCCGACGCGGCTGGGTGCGCAGCGCAGCCTTAAGCAGCATGCGGGCTTGATCCTGCCGACCGGCAGCACCGATGCCGCGCCCAACAGCGCAAGTCCGCGCCCTTCGAAGAATCCTTTTTTGAACTGGAACTTTGCGCCCTGGCGGCAAGAAAATGACTACTCAGCGCTTGCGGTGCAGGGCCAGATTCCGCCTTCCATCGTCGGGGGATCGCTTCTGCGGGTCGGCCCGAACCCCGCGTTCGATCCGATCGATGCGCGTCGTTACACCTGGTTTGACGGCGATGGCATGGTGAACGAGGTGCAGTTCGCGGCGAACACCGCACGCTTCCGCAATCGCTATGTGAAGACCCTTCGCTATCGCTTGGAGAGCGCGGCCGATCGCGTACTGTTCGGGACGATCTCGTCGGCGGTCCGCGAGACAACGCCGGCAGGCTGGCGAGCCCTGGGCCTGACCGAGAGCGACGTGCAGGATCTGCTGGCGCGGGTCGAGCGCAAGATCGGCCCCACCGAAGACCAATACCATCACCTGTTCCCCATCCTGACGGGAGCCAACACATCGATCGCCCAGATCGGCTCGCGGCTTCTGGCACTGGAAGAGGCGGGGCCGCCGTATCGCATCGATCCAAAAACGCTGGCCACGCTCGGGGAAGATCGCCTGGGCGGCGCGCTCGCTGGGCCGCTCTCGGCGCATCCGATCACGGATCCGCGCACGCGCGAGACGTACGCGCTTGGCTACTTTCCGTTTCCCCCCTATGTCCGGCTGTACGTGATCGATGCATCTGGCGACGTAGTGGTGACACTGCCGATCGATCTTCCGCGCCCCGTGATGATGCACAGCTTTGCGCTCTCCGCTCGGCACGTGGTGCTGTTCGACTTTCCGACGACCTATCTGGCGGAAGACATCGGCAGCACCTGTGCGCTGCGCTGGCGACCCGAGCATGGTGCGCGGCTCGGTGTCCTTTCGCGCGCCGACGCTGCCAACGGGCAAGCGAGCGTGAAGTGGTTTGCAGTTCCGCTGTGCTGGGTGTTTCACGTCCTCAATGCGTTCGATGAACACCGCACGCTGGTTCTGGATGTCTGCCGCTATGAGCGCGTCCCCTTCGTCGATGCGAAGTTCGGCGAAGTGGCACCGGCCTCGCTTGAGAGATGGCGGCTCGATCTTGAGACGGGTCGACTATCGACCGAGCACATCGCTGCCAGCGCCGAGTTTCCGACGCTGGACGAGCGCTTTCGCTGCGGGCCGCACCGCTATGGCTATGTGGTTGCGCAGACCGGCGGCGCGCTTTTGTCCAACACCATCACGCGTGTCGACTTCGCGGCGCAGCGCTTGGACTCGTTTACGGCGCGGCAAGGCATGTACGTCGGGGAAGCCCTGTTTGTGCCGCGCACTGCCGACAGCCCCGAAGGCGACGGTCACCTGCTGAGCATGGCGTATGACGCCCTCGAAAATCGCAGCGAGGTCCTCATCTTGGACGCGATGGCACTCGGCCAAGGACCGGTCGCGACGGTCCCGCTGCCACGCCGAGTCCCCTTCGAGTTTCACGGCCTCTTTCTGCCCGGCCGTGGTTCGCGGGGGGAGTAATCCGTCCATGCTGCAAAATGCAATAAAAACATAAAATTTATTGCATTTTTCTGCCGCGGTTTATCTTCTTGCAATGAAGATATTTTATATTTCAGCATTTATTGCCCGTTACGCCAACGAGCTCCCCGCCGAGCGCTGGGTCGGCGACGGTCTGCGGTCCCGGACAGGCCGCTTGCGATCGGGTGACGGGGCGACGCGGCGCGGCACTCAGTCAACCAGGCCGCGCACCACCAAGCGGTTGTGCGCAGCGTCGGTGATAAACAAGCGATTGCCATGTGCCAGCAAGCCAGCAGGCAGCGTAAGCCGCTCGATCGCGGGCACATCGGGATTGTTGGCATAGGTGCTGGAAAAGTCCTGCTGCCCCAGCACGCGGTCGGCGGGCTGGCCGCTTGTCGTCGGAACCTTCGCCCAGTACAGGATGCGCGCCTGCGTCTGGCTGCTGACGTACAGCCGCTCGCCCTGCACGGCTATGTCGGTGGGCAATTCGAGCAGCGTGCGATCCGGGCGCGGGTACGAGCTTGCGAAGTCGACCTGGCCGATTACCACATCGGCGGCCTGGCCATCTTGCGTGGGCAGCGCGGTCCATAGCAGCACGCGATGGTTGCTGGAATCCGCGACAAACACGCGGCTGCCAACCACGCGCACCGAGACCGGCGTAGCCATGGTCCGAGCCGACTGCGAGCCCGTGTTGGCGCCGCCTGTGTTCATATCCGACTGTCCCAGGACCCAGCGGGCCGTCGCGCCCTGCGCCATCGGCGGGTTAAAGACGAGGACACGGTTGTTACCGGTATCCGCGACGTACAGCGAGCCCGCGGACAGCGCGACCCCCATGGGAGAACGCAGGCCGCTACTGCTGGTGGATGGAGTCGTGACGGAACAGCCAATTTGCCCCACGCACAGGTCGGCGGACTGGTTGTTCTGGGTCGGTATTTGATTCCAAAGAAGGACGCGGTGGTTGCCGCTGTCCGCGACGGCCAAGCGCCCATTTTCAACGGCAATGCCATCTGGGTACACCAGCGAGGACGCGCTGATTGCCCCGCCTGCGTTTGCCACATCGTCGGTGAAGTTGACCTGCCCCAGCACGACATCAGGAGGCGTCTGCCCATCTTGCGGAATGCGGTTCCAGATCAAGACGCGGTGGTTGCCGGTGTCGCTTAGGAATAGGCGCGTGCCGTCGGTCGCGGCGCTCTGCGGGTTGCGCAATACCAGCGGACCGCGGCTGGGCGGGCTGTTTGCGCCATTGCTTTGGCCGTTGGGCTGACCCAGCACCACGTCCGCGGGCTGGCCGTTGCTGCTCGGCAGGTTCAGCCACAAAAGCACGCGGTTGTTGCCATAGTCTCCGACGGCCAAGCGCGTACCGTCGCAGTCGATACCAGCCGGGTTAAACAGCGAGTTTGGCCCCAACATGCCGCCGCGGTTCGGCGCGTTGTTGTCAAACGCGGTCTGTCCCAACACCAAGTCGGCCGTCGTCATCGACGTACCCAGCGTATAGCGCAGCACGCGATGGTTGCCGCCGTCGGCGACGAACAGCAGCCGTGGGCTCTTGGTGGCCGCGATGCTGTTCGGCGCGGCCAGGCTGCTGGCGCTAAGACCCATGCTGTTGATTCCAAACGCGGTGAGGTTTGGCTGGCCGATGACCGCGGTCGCGGCCTGAGCGTTCGCACTGATCGGCAGCGGATAGCCCAGCACGCGGTGGTTGCCAGGATCGCTTACCCACAGCAGCACTCCGTCGCTGGTGACATCGCGTGGGCCGCGCAGCGTGATGGCACTGGTGCCCGGCAAGGCGCTGTTTAGGTTCGGCTGTCCCAGGACAAACTGCGGCGGCGTCGACGACCCACCCGGCAAGCGAGGAAACACCAGCACGCGGTGGTTGCCGGTGTCGCTGATGTAAAAGTCGGTGCTGGGCGCGCGATCCAAAAAGACCTTGGCATGGCGAATGCCAAAGGCGTTGGGGTCGGGGCTGCCGGCGTCGGGCAGGCTGTTCAGAAAGCTCGACTGGCCCCAGATTCGACTGGCCGGGATCGGGCCCTTGCTCGGGGCCTGCAGCGGGATCTGGTTCCAGATCAACACGCGCGCCAAGTTGGCATCGCCCAGCACCAAGCGCACGCCGTCGCTGGACACGCCCCAGGCGTTGCCGATGCTGCCCTCGTTGACGCCGCCATAGGCGCCATTTGGAAGCGCCGTGTGAACATCGGGCACGCCAAAGACCACGTCCGCGGGGCGGTTGCTGGTGGGCAGCTCGTTCCATACCAAGACGCGGCGGTTCAGCGAATCAGCGACGAGCAAGCGCGCCTTGCTGGTGTCCTGCGGGTTGGGGATCAGGCGAACCATCTCGGGGCGGTTCATGCCAAAGGCAAGCTGCTGGTTGCTGGCGGTGTCGGGCTGTCCCACGACAAACGCGATCGCTTCGCAGCTGCGGCGGCTGGCATTGCAGCGCTGATCGTCGGCGCACAGCGTGGCATCGATCACGCAGTCTTTCTGGGTGCAGCGACGGCTTTGCGGGCTGCAGTACTCGCTGGCTTGGCACAGCGTCGTGTTGACCGTGCAGTCCAAGGACTGACACGACTGCGTGACTGGATCACAGAACCCATCCACCCCACACGCCGACGGAGAGCGCACGCAGTTGGCCGGATTTGAGACCAGAAGACTGTCACAGCCAGCCACGCACAGCACAAAGATCACGAGTCTGCTTTTCATTTCCAACCCCCACCGGGAAACGCCAGTCATCACGAGCTCACGCCTGATCGCGCGTCGAGCCATGGAACAAGAACGGCACGCCCTTTTTGTGATCCTACATGCAAATCACTTGCACTTGATGACGCTGCGCCAGCACGCAGACCGCGGCGCTCTTCGCCTGGGCTGTCGGAGTACTGGCCGCCGCGGCAACGGGCCTGACACACGGTGCGGATCTGGTTGCGGTAATGGACAAAGGATGCGCCCGGTTGCTATGCCAAAGCATGCACCTTCCGACCGAGCGCTTCGATCGAACCCATCCCACCGACTCGCTGTTTCGCGCGGGCTTGGCGCGAGCCTCGGTCACAGCGTTTGAATCCGAGCAGTGCATGTTTGGTTGGGGCTATCCCGAAAACCGCCCCCTGTCGGTGGCGCGGCCGCTGTTTGCGCGAGCCTTGGCCGTCGAGCACGTGCCCAGCCAGAAGCGGCTGGTTTATGTCGTGTGCGATCTGGGAATGATCTCGGAATCGGTGCGGGCCCACGTGCTTTGCCAGCTTGCCGAGCTGGACCTGCCCGAGAGCGCCGTGATGCTGACGGCCACGCACACGCACTCGGGCCCGTCGGGGTTTTCCGCGTATCTGTTCTATGCCATGGCGGGGCCGGGGTACTCGCGGCGCGTGCATGACACGATCGTGGCCGGCATCGTCACGGCGATTCGCGACGCGCTGGCGGCGCTACAGCCAGCCCAGCTTCGCGTCGGCAGCGGTGACGTGCCGCTGAGCAGCGAGCTGGCGTTCAATCGCGCCGTTCGATCGCACAACCGCAACGTCGATGTCCTGCCGGTCTCGCGCAGCCAGCGCGCTGCGGCCGTGGACCGCACGATGACGGTCTTACGCATCGACGACACAGTCGGCCGCCCGCTGGGTCTTGTGTCCTGGTTTGGCGTTCACTGCACCACAGTTCACCGCGATCATCAGGTGATTCACCCCGACCACAAAGGCGAAGCCGCGTCGCAGCTGGAAGATCGCGAGCGGGCTTCTGGAAACGATGGCTATGTCGCGCTGTTCGCGCAGACCGCGCCCGGTGATGTCAGCCCCAACTCGCGCTGGCACGCGCAGCGTGGCTTTACCGTCGGTCCACTGGAAGACGACCTGCAAAGCGCAGCGCTCTTGGGCCGCATGCAAGCGGACTGCGCTCTGTCGATTTCAGCCGCGCTTCTGCGCGAGCCCTCGCTTGGCGCCGCGGATCCAACGCTGCCGTTTTCTGCGGTCCTGCGCTACGTCGACTTTTTTTCTGCCCCCGTCGATCCGCGACATGCCGCTGGGCAGAGCGGACTTTTCAGCGCGCCGCCGATCTTGGGCTGGTCGTATACCGCCGGCACGCGCGAAGGACCGGGGCCGTTTCAGCCTGTGCATCGCATCACGTCCAGTGTGGCGCGCTTGCTGCGCCCGCTCAGCCGCGCAGCGCTGCGTCGCAGTGCCTCGTTTGTCGACGCGACGCAGACCCAGACCCCATCCGACGTCGATGGCGCTTGCGTGCTCGTTCGGCACGGTCCGAAGTTTCCGTTTGTGCAGCTATACCGCGGACGCGACAACCGGCTGTGCGGCGTGATCCCCGCAACGAGCTCCCTGCTGGGCAGGGTGCAGAATCCGTTTGTCGACTACCTGCGGCGCGCGGTCACGGAATCGGCCGCGGCCACAGAGCCCTGGGTGCCGCGCTTTCTGCCGCTGCACATCGTGCAGATCGGTCCCTTGGTCATCGCCGCGCTGCCGCTTGAGCCCACGGTGCAGAGCGGCCGTCGCATCGCGCAGGCAGTGGCCAGCGAGCTTGGCCCAGCGGCACGCCACGTCGTCGTCAATGGCTATGCCAACGCCTATGCGGGCTATGTCACGACTCCCGAAGAGTACGCGGCGCAGCGCTATGAAGGCTCAGCGACGCTGTTTGGGCAGTGGTCGCTGCCCGCGCTGTGTACCGCGTTTTCTTCGCTGGCGTGGGCCCTGCGACGACACAACGACGACCGAGGATATGGCGCAGCCACTGGCATCGACTGCGGGCGCAGGCCGCGTCCGCTGGCGCTGGAAGACGCGCTGCCGCCTCCGCGCGCTTACGACTTGCCGAGGGTATAGCGCCGGTCGCGCTGACGGAATGACTTGATGCTGCCTTCGAGCACGAGGATCAGGCGCTCGCGCTGCTCGTCGTTGTCGATGGCGAAGCCAGCGCGAAGCTCTTTCAGCTTTCCCTTTTCAGCGTCCAAAACGATGTAGTTATCGGGGTCTGAGTTGATCGCCAGGTTGGAATTTCCCGTCGCAAAGATGATCTGGCGCTTGTCCTTGAGCCGCTTGACCAAGGGCACCAAGAAGTTGGCGATGTCTTCGTTGTCGAAGTGATCGCCGGGCTCATCGATGATCAGCGGGCCGTTCTTGCCCGTGACCAAGATGATGCTGACGATGACCATGCGGCGCAGGCTGCGACTCAAGTCGGAAAACGCCGCCAAGCGCGGCTTGCCGTTGCGCCAGTTGGTGTTCAAAGACAGCTCATAACAGGGCACTTTTTTGCCCTCTTTGTTGAGCTGACTGCCCAAGCTGGCGACGATCAGCGGGCTGGGTTCATCGTCAAGAAAGTTGGCCAGTTCGAATTCTTCGTTGAGCTTCTGCAGGTTGGCCTTGTTCGGCGGGCCGAAGAACTTTTCCAAGAAGCGCTGCAGCGCTGTCGCGTCTTCCAAGAGCGACTGCACACCGCCCTCGTGATAGAACTTGGGCCGCAGATTGGCGAGCTCGGGGCTGTCTTCGGCGACGGGATCTGCGGAATATGCGCCGTCTTTTTCGCTGACCCGAACGACCTGCGTACCGCTGCCGTTGCGCGAAAAACAGTACAGCTGCGATGTCCCGCCTTCGCGACGATCGATGAACAGCGAGACATCGCCTTCGAGTGCCACATCGGGATTCACAGCCTGTTCCAGCAGTCGAAAGATCTGGGACTTGCCGCTTTCTTTGCGGCCGACGATGCAGTTCAGGTGGCGATTGAAGCGGATGATCTGGTTGCCCAGAAACGGGCTTTGAAGCTGCGCGCCGTACAGATACAGGCCGGTGTCTGCGCCTTCGTGCAAGTCCGACAAGCGCAGGCGCGACGACGGAACTTGGACGGCTGCCAACAGGCCGGCGTACGAAGGAGCAGACATCTTCACAAACGTGAAGCGCTTGCCGATTGCTTTTAGATCGTGCGCATCCGAGCCTTGGAAGTACGCCAGAGGATCGAGCCCGACGTCCTTGCGCTGCTTGTCGAAATAGCGCGACAGCGGCTGCTTGAGCGTCTTGTCGGTGCTCGACAGCCTGGCTGGCTTGACGACTTCGACGCCTCGCAGAGCCGAGTCGGTGATGACATCGCGCAGGGCGGCGCTGTTGAGTGGAAACAGCTCAAGAATCGCCTGCTCGCTGCCATCGATGTGCGCGATGATCGCCGAGCCGCCTTTGCTGTGAATCAAGCGCAGCGTATCGGCGACGCTGGCGCGGCCGACTTCGGGGTTTTGGCCGAAGTGCTCGACTGGAATACCGACCTCCGTCAGCAGATCGCAGATCTGAAAATGCACGCGGCGCTTGGGCTTGCTGGGCGGAAAGATCGCGAGGATGTGGACGCCTTGGGTGCTGATCTCGGTGCCCGGCAAGATCAAAAGCGGTCGCTGCCCCGGCAGAGCGGAACGGCGCTCGGCTTCATCCGAGATCAGCTCGTACCAAGTCGGCGCCGCCAGATCCATGGATCGTGCCTCGCGATCTTCGGGGTCGGGCCAGATCGTGCCGATGCCGTTGTGATCGGTGATCGCGACCAGCGATAGCTCTTCTGCCTGCATGCGGTCGACGATCTGCCCAGCCACCTCACGCGCTTTCTTAAAGACCTCTTCCTGAATGGCGCGCACCTTTTGGTGGTACGCAAACGAGTGATCGTTTTCCGGGTACTTCGTCGTCTGATAGGGGTTGAAGCCATAGTGGTCCGCGCCGCGTGCGTCTTCCGATGCCGGCGTGTGAAAGTGCAGATCCACTTTTAAGAACTTCGAGCCATAGCGCTGCTCTTTGATCTGCTGAAACAGCGCGATCACAGGGCTGTCTTTGTCTGTTTTCTTGCTCTTCTTTTCGCTGGCTTTGGCTGTCGTCTTGCGTGTGCCCATGTTCCGCCTCGTCCTCGTCGATTGTGCGGTCCCCGTCGCGTGCTGGAAACGGCGCGCTACTGCAAGTCGCGGCCAAAGGGAAACAGCGAAAGGGGAATCAACTTGATGTGCTGCACCGCGAACGGAATGCCGATGATCGTCACCGCGCACAGCGCTGCTGAGCACAGGTGGGCCACCGCGATCTCCCAACCGAACAGCACAAGCCACAGGATGTTGAAGACGATGCGCAGCGTGCTGTTGGCGTTCGGGCGCTCGACGACGCGCTTGCCAAACGGAGCAAACGTCGCGAGCCCCAAGCGAATCGACATCAGACCAAACGGCAGGCCGATGACGGTCAGGCACATCAGCGCCCCGCCGATGAGATAACCGCAGCCAGTCAAGAAGCCGCCCGCGATCAACCAAAGGATGTTGCCGATCAAGCTCATGCTGTTTTCCTGATGGGGTGTGGATGAAACTGTATCAAGCTTACTCGCCGCCCAGCGCCAGCATCTTGGCCAGCGAATCCATGGCCAGCGCCTGTTGGTTCTTGGCCGTCGGCTGGCTGCCTGGCATGTCCAGATCGCGCCAGATCAGAAGCTCTTTGGGCAGCTCACTTAGAAAGCGACTCGGGCTGCGTAGCTCCATGCGTCCGTTGCGCTCGCGACAGTAAAGCAGCATCAGCCGCTCGCGGGCCCGCGTGATGCCGACGTAGCACAGGCGGCGTTCTTCATCGACATCCGATGGCGGTCCTCCGTCGTCGGGGCTGGGCTCGATGGGGCCGCTGGCCAGCGTCTGATCGATCAGGCGTGGTGCCACGCTGCGGCTGTGCGGCAAGAGGCCCTCTTCAAAGCCGCACATAAACACCACGCGAAATTCCAAGCCCTTGGATCCGTGTAGGGTCGACAGCGTGACTTCGTCGCGCAGCTCGTCTTCAGCGTCGGCATCCTGCGAAGACAAGGACAGCTTCTGCAGGTGCGCGTGCAGATTGAAGCTGGGGCCTTCACGTGTGGCATTGCGCGCAAGCGACTGCACGAATTCGTCCAGGTTGCGCAGGCGGCGCTCGGCGACCAAGCGCGTCGGGCCGCTGCGAATCAGCTCGTCTTGCATGCCCATGTCGCGCAGGTACGACGTGCAGTGTGCGTGCAGGTCGCCGCTGTGCAGGGCTGCCGGCAAGCCCGTGCGATAGCGCTGCACGACATCGACGAAGCGCCCCAGCGCGGCCAGCGTCCGCGGCGCGATCGTGTCATCGGTGGCCTCGACCGCTTCGCTCGCTTCGTCAGGGCTCGCACGCCGTGCGGCGCCCGCGGCCGAGACCTTGGAAGACACCGATAGCTCGCCGAAGAGGTCGCTCTCGCGCTCGTGCGATAGCGCCAAAAGGACATCCCACAGCGACAAGCTCGCCTGGCGGCTCTGGGCGCGGCGATGGCCTTGGCTCAAGCGCTCGATGGCCTTGGGACCCAAGCCGCGTGGCGGATAGTTGATGATCCGGCGCAGCGCCAGCTCGTCGTGGGGAAAGACCAAGAGCTTTAGATACGCCGTCGCGTCTTTGATCTCGCGGCGATCAAAAAAGGCCTGGCCGCCGACCACGCGATACGCGATGCGCGCCTGCCGCAGCGCTTCTTCAACGGCAGCGGTCTGCGAGTTGCTGCGATACAAGATCGCGAAGTCGCGCAGTTGATAGCGCTCTTCAGCGCACAGGCGATCGATCTCGGCGGCGATGCACTCGGCCTCGGCTTTTTCGTCGGGACAGGCGACGACATCGATCAGCGCGCCGCCCGGCTGCGCGGTCCACAGCGTCTTTTCGTGGCGGCTTGGGTTGTTGGCGATCACTGCATTGGCTGCGCTTAGCACCACCGCCGTCGAGCGATAGTTTTCTTCCAGCTTGATCACCTGAGCGCCAGGGAAGTGCTTGGAAAACTGCAAGATGTTGCGGCTTTCAGCACCCCGCCAGCCATAGATCGACTGATCGTCATCGCCGACCACAGCCAGGTTGTTGCGCGGCGCGGCGAGCAAGCGCAGAAGGTCGAGCTGACAGCGGTTGGTGTCCTGATACTCATCGATCATCAGGTACTGAAAGCGCTGCTGCCAGCGACGCCGCACGTCTTCGTGATCTTGCAAAAGGCGCAGCGTCTCGACGAGCAGATCGTCGAAGTCAAAGGCACACAGCGCTCGCATACGCGCCTGATAGCGCGGGTAGATCTCGGCCGTGAAGCCGTCGTATTCGTGGACGATTCGAGCGCGCTTGACCTGTTCGATGAACTGCTGCGGCGAAAGTCCGCCGTTCTTGCAGCGACTGATGCGCGACAAGACCGCCTTGATGTCGAGCTTGCGACCTGCGATATGGGCATCGCGCAGCACATCGCGAATGACGCCAATCTGATCGGCTGTGTCATAGATCGAAAAGCCGCTGTGCAGACCCAGCGTCGCCGCTTCGGCTTTCAAAAGCAGCAGCCCCAGCGAGTGAAAGGTCGAAAGCGTAAGCCCTCGTGCCCACGATGCCGGACGACTGCGGTCGCCGGTTGCGGCCAGCAGGCGCTCGACGCGCTCGCGCATCTCGTCGGCGGCCTTGTTGGTGAAGCTGACAGCCAAGATGTTTTCCGGGCGCACGCCGCGCTCTAGCAGATAGACGATGCGATAGGTGATGACGCGCGTCTTGCCCGAGCCCGCACCGGCCAAGACCAGAAGCGGCCCTTCGGTTGTCGTCACCGCTTGCCGCTGCGGTGGGTTCAAGTCACTCAGCCGAATGCCCATCGGCCGGCAGCTTATCGCTCCCCCTGCGCAAGGCGATTCCTTTTGCTTCCCCCGTCGAGATTTGACTAGACTTAACTGTGCCCAAAGACCCTGTCAGTCGTGGGCCGTTCCCAGGGGGCGGCATCTCGCGCTTTGGCGATGACGACATCACGCCACTGCCCGCGCCTGTGCCGCTTGGAACCGCATCGGCGCCGGTCCAAGTGACGGTGCTGCCTTCAGCGGTGACCCCGGTCGCCACGCCGGCTGTGCGCGCCGCCTTTCCCGAGCGCCAGACACCGCGGGCTGGCGTGCGAGCGCCAGCGGGGCTCGCGCCTGCGGCGGACCGGCCGCTCTCGCCCGCCGTCTTTGTCGTCGAGCTGCCGCCGGCTGGCGATCTGTCGCAGTTTGATGCGCCGCGTATTGTGGCCTGGGCGGTGGCGACGAACTACAGCGGCTGCCTGTGGCTGGCGCCGCAGCCTCTGTCGTCGGGTGGACCGATTCCCAGCGACGGAAATAGCCGATCCATCCCGCCGGAATTCGCGCCTGCCGAGAGCGCTCACGCCGGAGGTCTGGGGCCGAGCACCCCCGACATGGCCCCGCACCGCGAGCTGTACTTTGAAAACGGTGCGCTGATCGGCGCGTTTTCGACGGTGCCGGACGATGGCTTGGTCGACTATCTGGGGCCGCTGTGGTCGCGACCGCAGCTGCAGCGGGCGCGCTATCTGCTGAGCGATGTGCCGCTGCATCGCCCTCACCAGCAGCTGGGCCGCTTGGTCGAAGCGCAGCTTCTGCCGCGCGGCGCCGCCATGGGGCATCTTTTGAGCTATGTGCGCGAGCTGTGCAGTCGCGCAGTGGCCATCGGACCGGGGCGGTATCGCGTGCTGGCGCGGGCCATCACGCGCGATGAAAAGCTCGATCCGCCGCTGCCGGTGCGTCGCTTGATCGTCGAAGGTCTGCGCAAGAGCGCCGAGCTGGCCTTTCTGCAGCGCCGGCTGGGCTCGGTGAATGCGCGGCTGCGACCGACAGCGGTCATCGGCGCCACCGAGGGAGGTGCCGCGCTCAGCGACATTGGGCTGAGCACGCCAGAGGAGCTGGCGCTGACGCTGTTCGACGGGCAGCAGACGCTGAACGACATCATGCGCAGGACGGGTCTGGGCGAGCACGCGGTGTATGTGCTGGCGTACTCGCTGGTCTGCCTGGGGACGCTGGCCGTTTCGGGGACAGCGACGGGGGCGCGAGCCTTGGCCGCGTCGCTGGGCGTGGGACTGGGCCTCTCCGGGACGCCCAAGTCATCGCCGAAGCCGTCGCCGGGTCCGAAGTCGTCGCCCGCGATTCAGCACAACGAAGCCGAGCTGTGCGTGCGTCGCATCCAGCAGGTGTACCGCCTGGTCGAAGACGGGGACTACTTCGCGCTTTTGGATCTGTCGCCGACCGCGACGACGGCGGAAGTGCTGCGCGCCCATCAAGCGCTGCGCGGCGAGCTGCACGCGCCCAGCCTGCCGTACCGCGCTCGCACCAGCATGGATCGCGAGCTGCGCCACATCGCCCGTGTGCTCGACGAAGCCCGCATCGTGCTCGGCAATGAAGACCTGCGCCGGGCCTACGCCCAGGGCCTGACCAGCCCGTAGCCAGCCTGCGCCTCGGGGGGACAAGACGCGTTCTACGCGCTGCCCGCCGCTTGTCCTAGGATTCACAGCATGCGGACGTTCAAGCTCGTCTCTATTGGAGTGGTCCTTTCTTTGCTCGCACTACTGACAGATGCGATTGTGGGATACTTTCTAATGCAGTATATGCGTTCTATGAAATACAGTACGGCAATTGGGAAAGTGACGCATGGAGAAGTCATTGACAAGTCAAGCGATGATTCGAGACGTTATGCGCCAAGATTCAAATATGAATATGAAATAGATGGACAGAATTTTATCGGAACTCGATATCGTTACATAAACGAAAGCTTTGATAAGGCGGAGGATGCGGCGGCGATTGTAAAACAGCTACCTGTTGGCTCGCAGGTCCTTGTTTTTTATGATCCACATGCGAAAAATGATTCCGTTTTGAAGCGCGACATCAATGAGCAAGAAGTGCTTATTTTGTTGGTTATTATTCCTGTCAATGTCGTTCCACTGGCGGTCTGGGCCGCCCTCGCGCGGAGGCTTCGTGAGCGAGAGCGAGGTCGCGAGACCGGCGGCCTGCCTGTCCGGCGCTCTGGCGACGAAGTGCGGGTGCAGATTATGGGCTATTCGCCCTGTACGTACGGCGCGATTGCGACGTCCTGTGCGGCACTGTTGGCCGCGGTGCTTGGGGGGGCGCTGGGCCGAGAAGCGCCCACCGGCTGGGCCATCCCCTGTACCGTGGTTTTGATGACGTTGGCGGTTGGCGGGTATGCCATCTTTCATCAACGAGAAAAACAAAAATCTGGTATTTACGATCTGATTATTAATAAATCAACACAGCGCGTTAAATTTCCAGATTGTGCCAGGCAATTTAAGCAGGTTAGTCTGCCATTGAGTGCGATCGCAGCGGTCCGAGTTGAACTGCATGACGAGGATTGCAGTGAAACCGAAACAAGGTATCGCAATGTAGTTCTTCTCAAAAATCCATCTCAGGCTGTAGTCATATGCCGTTGGTTGAGTGAATCAGAAGCCTCGCAGTTTGCCGACTGGCTCAAAGAGGAGCTGGGGGTTCCGCGTCATCTCTTCCGCCGGGTTGCTCAGCAAACGACATAATCACCGTGCCGCCACGTCACCTACGTTGAGGTTCCGATGTCTGAGTTCGATCGACGCACCACGCCCCCAATCGACGCGCTCGCTGTGCCGTGGGCGGGCCGCGTCTCGCTGGTTGAACACCTGCACGCGCACCTTTTGCCCGATGACGCCGGGCTCAGCGCGGCGGGCCAGGCGCTGCCCGACGAGCCGCAGGTGACGCCCGAGACCCTGCGCTGGGCACCGGGAGCGCTCGACGGCGTGATGTCGCATCACATGGCGGGCAAGGACGATCGGACCGAGCAGGTGCAGATCCTCACGTCGGCGCTGTATGACTGCGCGCGGTCGGACACAGACGACGTCGCCATCGCCAAGCTCGCGGGGCTGTACGCGCTTTTGTGCGAGGCACAGGCGCTGCAGGTGGTCGATGCTCTGAGCGAGCGCATCGTCGAGGAACGGGCCATTCCTCCGCAGGCGCTGCATGGCATCGCGCGCTATTTGGTCGAGGTCGCGGCCGATCGCGAGCCGCTCAAGCTGGGCCTGGCGCTGCTTGGCTTGGTGGCACAGCCCGAGGACGAAGAGCTTCTGGTGGTCGCTGGCTCGCACGATGAGTTCACGCTGTTTGCCGCCGTGGCTTTGATGCAGTCGCAGCCCGATCCGCTGCCTGCGCTGTGGCGCTTGGCGCGACGCGTACACGGCTGGGGGCGCATCCACGTCATCGAGCGCTTGGCGCGCATGGGCGAGCTACCCGATGCGCTGCGCGACTGGCTGCTTTGCGATGGCTATCGCAACGACGTGATGATCGAATACACCGCGCTTCTGTGTGCCCAGGTCGGGCGTCTGCAGGCAGCGCTGGAGCGCGAGTCGGTCAGCGACGCAATCCTCGATGGGGCTGGTCAGATCCTCAGCGCGCTCTTAACGACGGGCGGCCCGGCCGCGACGATGGATGACTACGGCGATGGCGCGGCGGTGCTGTCGGCGTTTCTGCACCACGTCGAGCGTCGACCGGCGCGGCTCTTTGACGTTGGCGTCATCCGCGGCCTGGTCGACTGGCTGGACGACGAAGAGAGCTGGCCCGAGCGACAGGCGCGCGGCTTTTCTGCGGAGTGGCGACGTGATCTGCGCGAGCGCTGCCGCGCGTTTCTGTCGCGCTCCGGCTGAATCGCAACCTGGCACGTTCGGTCTTGCTGGCTTGGCCGAAAACAAGCGGGCCGGACGATGCCATGGCGCTGTGGACGCAGGCGCCTGCCGACGAGCCCGATGCCGCGCTGCGCGGTCGCTTGGATGCCTTTCTGCACGGCTCTGCGGCGGCACTGTAAGCGCTCGCGACGCGGCAATACGCTCCTAGTTGGCCAAAAGATAGGCGATGAGCTGCCGCTTTTCGTCGTCGCGTAGATCGTTGCAGGTCTCGACGTGTCCCTGATCGCCAAAGGGCATGTCGGTGCGCGTCGGGCGCGAGCTACCCAAGCAGAAGAGCTGTTCCAGCGAGTCGAGCGAGCCGTTGTGCAGAAAGCGCTGCTCGGAAAACAGGCCCACCAGGCGTGGTGACTTGATGCCGTGCGTTGGGGCGCTCTCGGGCGACGGCGGAGCGCCACAGCAAGGTGTGCCGCTGCCCGCAGGATCCAGCCAGGCTTGCAGGGCGCGCTCGCTGCCGATCTCGTCGAAGGCGTAGACGCGCTTGCCGCTGCCGCGCGGGCCGTCGTGGCAGGTGCTGCAGCCGCGCTCGCTGAACACGCGCCGACCTTGCGCCACGGTCGCCTCGTCGAGCGGTGCGGGACTCGCGGGCCGGCGCAGCGAGTACACATATTCCCAAAGCGGCGCGATCTTTTCCATCGGCCAGGCCGCGACCGGCCCACCGCCGTACACGACGAAGGACTGGCAGAAGTGTTCCAGGCTGTGCGTGTTGCCGGTCCAGCCCAGCAGCGCGTTTGCCATGCCACTCGCTGCGATCTCTGCGTTGGTGGGAAGCTCCCACAGCGGCGGGATCTTCGACACGGTGTGGACGCCATCGTTTACGGGCAGGGGCTCGATCAAAAAGTCCATGGTGCCGGCCCGCCACGCGGCATAGTGATCTTCCGCCGCAGCCGGAAACACCGGGGCCTTGATACCGGCCAAAGACAGCGGCAGCACGGCGGCCACCAGCTTGTTTTTCAGCGCTGCATCGGCCTGGATGCGTGAAAGCAGCGGCTGTACGCGGGCGACGGCGCTTGCCGCATGCCCGGCAGGTCCCTGCAACGCCACCGACGGCAAGACCGCGACCAGTAGGTTCTGCAGGCCGTACTCATAGCGATGGTTCGGTGCTCCCACGGCGTAGCGGCCATCGGGAAGCTGCGCGAAGTGACAGCTTGCACAGGTAAAGGCCAGCGCGTCGACTTTGCCGCCGAGCTTGGCAGTCGGCACCATTCCCAGCGGCAGGTGCTGCGCCGAGTAAGGATCGGGCACCATGCCCAGTCGAGCGAAGCCTGCCCCGACGTCTTGCGGGAAGTTGTCGAGGAGAAACCGCACCAAGCTCTTGGGTACGCCTGCGGTGCCGAAGCTCTCATAAAAGAACATCGACTTGCCGCAGCGCAGACGGGCGGTGCGGTCCTGTTGGCGATCCGAGCCCGCGGGCGGCAGCCCAGTGCAGGCACCGTCCAGCGCGCCGTGTTCCAAGAGCGCCTGCAGGTCGGCGCTGACATCGGCAAGGGGCGACGCCGGCCCGGAAACGGGGCGCAGCGGATCCGGTGACTCGCGTGTCGGATCGCCGCAGCCAACAAGCTGGGCCACGACGAAAACCGCCCACGATGCGCGTGAAAACGACATGGGCCGGCATCTTAGGCCGCAAGCCAGCGAGCTGAACAGAGGCCAGGGCCAAGACCGCACCCAGCCCGTCGGCCGCGCCCGGTCCAGCCCGTCGCGTGGCGGGTGGCCGATGCCGATCACGGGACACGGCCGACGCTTGCCAGGCGGATCGTGGCTGTGTTACCCGCTCTTCTTCTGCGAACAGACCGGGACACAAAAGCCAACCGCAAGAGCCACACACCACGTCCACCAGCCAAGCGGGCGCTTGCCCACACGGGAGTCTGCGATGAGAGCCGTTGTCCAGCGCGTATCGCGTGCGGCGGTACGCGAACAAATTTCTACGGCCCTGGGCGTCTATCAGGACGGCGGCGCGGTCTTGGGTCAGATCGACCGCGGGCTGTGCGTGCTGCTCGGCATTGGGCAAGGCGATGAGCGAGCCGACGCCGAGTGGCTGGCGGACAAGGTGGCCGGCCTGCGTATATTCCCCGATAGCGCGGTCCGCGCAGAAGCCGAGGCCAGCGGCGGCAAGGACATGAACCGCAGCTTGACCGAGGTCGGCGGCAGCCTGCTGGTCATCAGCCAGTTCACGCTGTACGGCGACGCCAGCAAGGGGCGGCGACCCTCGTTTATCGGTGCCTTGCCTCCCGATCAGGCCGAGCCCTTGTACGAACACTTTGTTTGGGCCTTGCGTCAGCTTGGGCATCGGGTGGCCACCGGCCGCTTCGGCGCGATGATGGCCGTCGAGATCGTCAACGATGGACCGGTGACGCTGCTGCTCGATTCGACGCTGAGTCGCGGCAAGCCAGCCCGAGGTGAAGCATGAGGCGAGCGCTGGGTCGTATGGGGCCGACGTGGCCGCGACTTTGCGGGCTGAGCCTGGTGCTCGCTTCGCTGTCGCCGTCGCCTGCGGCAGCGTCGCTGCCCGAGCTATTTGGCCTGGGTGGGCGAGTGAGCGCGATGGCCAACACAGGCGCGGCGTACGCGACGGGCTTTGATGCCGCCTATGCCAACCCGGCGGGCCTCTGGCAGAGCGGCCGACAGCTGACGCTGGGAACGGTCTATGGCGGCTATGGCCTGTCGCTGCGCAGCCCGCAGGACGGCAGCATCAGCCCCCACCTGATCGACCCGACAGCGGGCCTGATCATCGGCGGCAGCTTTACCCTGCCGCTCGGTGGAGTGCTGAAAGATCGCATCGGCACGGCGCTCGCTTTGTATACGCCGTTTGGCCTGATCAACCGCGCGCAGGATCCGTTCCCCGACGTGCCACGGGCGCCGGTCTTGGATGGACGCTCGCAAGTGGTGTCGGTGCTGCTCGGTGCCGGGGTTCGCTTGCCGGGCGGATTTTCCGTCGGTGGCGGTGCGCTGGCTTTGGCGGCGCTGGTCGGCACGATCACCATCACGCCCGATGGCAGCGGTCGCATCACGTCGATCTCGGAACAGCAGTTGACCGTCGATTACGCGCCGATCTTGGGCGTGCGCTGGCAGGGCCTGGGCGATCGCCTGGCGCTGGGAGCGGTGTTTCGCGGTGCCTCGCGCTCGTCGTATCGCTTAACGGTCAGCACCAAGCTGGGCGACGCGCTGCCCATTGAGCTGCCGCTGATTTACTTTGCCGGGTCGGCGCAGTACGACCCGCTGCAGCTCGGCATGGAAGCCGCGGCGCGGCTGCGGCCGTCGCTGCTTTTGGTCGCGCAGCTCACCTGGAAGCACTGGTCGGCGTATGAGTACCCGGTCTTGCCGGCGACCCAGAGCGCCGCGATGCTGCCGGTGCCCGGCTTTCACGACACGCTGGTGCCGCGGCTGGCCATCGAAAAGACCCTGGCTTTAGGCGGCTGGGGAGAGCTGTCGCTGCGCGGCGGCTATCAGTTCGAGTGGAGCCCGGCGCCGGATCCACCGGCCTCGCCCCCCAAGCCCGAGTCGCGACCATCGAACCTGCACGACGCCGACCGCCACATCGTGTCAGCCGGTCTGGGCCTGCGCTTCATCGGGCGGCTGCCGCTGACTCTCGATGTCTTTGGTCAGGGGCATATCTTGGGGCCGCACTCGACGCTGTCGGGCGGCCTGGGTGTACTCGGCGCGGTCCTGGGGTATCAGCTATGAGCGCGTGGGCATGGCTTTTGACACTGTGCGGCGCGCTGCTTGGTGCGACGTCGGCGCGAGCAAACCCCGTCGATGCCTTTGGCCTGGGAGCGCGAGCCACCGCGCTGGGCTCGGCGTACTCGGCGGTGGCCGACGACACAGCAGCAGCGTATTACAACCCAGCGGGCTTGGCGCGAAGCACCGATCTGCGCGTCGACTTGGGCTATCAGCTGGCGCGGCCAGTCCTGAATGTCTCGGGGCAGCCGCAGGACCTGATGGACTCGCGCGGGCTGATCTTTGGCGTGCTCTTGCCGGGGCGGCTTTTGGGCCTGCGCTTTGCCTTCGGTGTGACGCTGTTCTTGCCGGACCAGCAGGCGACGCGAATCCGCGTGCTGTCGTTCGATCGGCCGCGGCTGCAGCTGTTTGAAAACCGGCCGCAGCGGATGTTCTTTGCCGCGAACTTGGCGATTCACATCTATCGCGGCTTATACCTAGGCGGTGGCTTGACGTTTATGTCGCGCAGCAAGGGCGTGGTGTATCTGCGTGGCCGCGTTGCGCTGTCCGATCCCGAACAGAGCGCGCTTGAGTCCTCGGTCGACGTGAACCTGCTGGCGATTCGCTATCCGCAGGTCGGCCTGCTTTTCGAGGCGACCAAGGACCTGTCGTTTTCGCTGGTGTACCGCCACAAGTTCCTGCTGGAGCTAGAGCAAGGCTTCAACATCCGCGGCGACATCGGCGACGAAGGACAAGAGCCGCTGGTGAAAGGCGCCCGCTTTGAACAGGTCGCGTACTCGGTGGATCTGTTCCAGCCGTGGCAGATCGTGGCCGGTGCAGCGGCGCGGTTCTCGTCGGTGCTGGTCAGCTTCGACCTGACGTACTCGCGCTGGAGCGAGCAGCCCCCGCCCGCGGCGCGCATCACGCTGAACGTCGACATCGGCCGTTTCAACGATCTAGTCAAGCTGGTGCCCTCGCGGCCTTATCCCGATCCGGGGTTCTTTGACACGCTGATGCCGGCTGTGGGGGTGGAATGGCGGGCGCTTTCGAACGCGCTGTCGGGGCGGCTGGCGCTGGATCTGCGCGGCGGCTATCGCTTCGAGCCGTCCCCCGTGCCAGAACAAGACGGCGAGTCGAGCTTTGGCGACAGCGATCGCCACATCGTCAGTCTCGGCCTGGGCGTTGAGCTATCGCGGCTGGGCCAGGTTCTAAAAAAGCCGCTGGCGATCGATGTGTTCGGCGCCTTTACACACCTGCCGCTGCGCCGCTTCAAGAAGCTCGATCCGCGGTCGCTGGTCGGCGACTTCACCGTCGGAGGGCAGGTCTGGCAAGTCGGGGGGCAGATGCGATGGCGGTTCTAAACATGCGCAGGTTCAGCACGGCGTTCCAACGCGTTTTCGGGAAGCCTACACACCATGGAAAACCGCAGCCGCTCGCAGGGCCGCTTGCCTGGGGGGCGCTGCTTGTGGCGGGGCTGGCGGCGTGCGGAACGCAGGGCGACGCGACGGTGCTGCCGGATCGCTGGCCGCGCTCGGGGCTGTCGGGGTATCGCTTCGTGGATGCCGATGTGCCCTATGCCCTGGGCCGCTTTGGCTGGGATCTCGACGAGCCGACGGTGGTCGTGCCGGTGATGCCGAGCGCGACGCTGGCCGATGCTCGCATGCAGGTGTGGGGGCAGATGAGCCCGCGGCTGTCGCCGGAAAAGACCGTGCTGTTTCGTGCCGGGCTGAGTGCCCAAAAGCCCAATGCTGAGGCCGAGCCCGACGAAGTGCTGACCCCGACGCAGCCCTGGGAAGGCGCCGGACTGCACAGCCCCAGCGTGCTGGCGCTGCGCGACGATGGCAGCCGCCAGCTACTCGTTTACCAAGGGCAGCAGGGCGATGTCGGGGCGGCCGTGGTCACAGCCGATGGCATCGACAAGCGAGACGCGCCGCTGATCTCGGCGACGACGCTGCGGGCCGGGACCGCCGGCAATATCGGGCGGGTGTCGGCGGTGCGCGACGAAGATCGCGTGTACCTGTTCTACACCCTCGGTGAGCGCGAGCTTCGCGTGGCCGAGACCGAGTACGCGACGCTGGTGCGCGCTGCCGATCTGGGACGGAAAGAGACCGGCGAGCTGGACGTGCGCATCAGCCCGCCGCTGCTTTACGTCAGTGCCGTCGGCGTGCCGCCCGGTGAGAGCAAAGCCGTGCCCGCCGAGCGCATCGGGCACGTGGCGGCGCGTCGCTTGCTGACCCCCGTGGGCCGCGTGCGCTGGGATGTGGCGCTGCGAGCGCAGGCCGGGCGTGACACGGTGCTGGTGGCCGCGAGCGCCTATGCCGAGGGGCGAACGAAAGCGAGCATCGGCCCCGCCTCTGCGTTCTTGCCCGTCGAGGCCGCGCTGATCAAGACCAGCGAGGGCACGGTAGGGGCACCAAGCTTGGCGACGGTGGCGGGCCGCTCGCTGCTGTTCTTTGGGCTGCGCAGCGTCGGCAGTCAAGTGGCCGTGGCCACCCTGCCGCAGTGAGCCCGAGCAACGCCATGGACTCCGGCGCGCTAAAGCCGCCCTGCGACCCGATTCGGGCGCTGCTTACGCAAGGCGTGGGGACGGTGTACCCAGCAGCCGGGCTTCTGTGCCGGCATGGGCGAGCGCTCGTGCGACAGGACACTGTCGGGGCCGCCCTGGCTGACACCTGCTTTGATCTGGCATCGCTGACCAAGGCGCTCTGCACCAGCGTGCTGTGCCTGCGCGCTGTATCGCAAGGCCGCCTGCGGCTGGATGAGGCCGCGCTGCCCGGTGTGTCCGTCGAGGATCTCTTGCGCCACCAGAGCGGTCTGCCGGCCTGGCTGCCGCTTTTTGCACCCGATGCGCGGGACGCAGACGAGGCAGCGACTCGCCCCTTCCCGATGCCCAGCGCAGCGCTGCGCCGGGCTGCGTTCGACGCTGCGCGAGCCGCACCACGCGGGCCCGTGGGTCAGCGCGCGGTGTACAGCGACCTGGGCTTCATCGTGCTGGCCGATCTTTTGGAACAGCACCTGGGCGAGCGACTGGATGTGCAGTTTGCCCGCTTGGCCGATGCGCTTGCCATCGAGCTTGCGTTTCGTCCGCTGGATGTCGCCGAGTCGCTGCAGCGCATTCCCGTGAACCGCTGCGCTCCCACCCATCGCGAGACCCCGCGACGCGAGCCGCTGCGTGGGCAGGCTCATGACGACAACGCCCGCGCCATGCTGGGCGTCTCGGGACATGCGGGGCTGTTCGGCACGCTCTGCGCGGTGGCTGACTTGGCCGCGGCACTGCTCGACTGTTACCACCGGCTCGATACAAAGGCTGCCACTGCGCTGGGCATCGATCCCGCTGTGCTGGCGACGGCGTGGGCGCTGCCGCAAGCGCAGCACGCACCGGGCACGACCTGGGGTCTGGGCTGGGATCATCCATCGCCGCATTCGCCCGACTCGTCGTCGGTGTCATCGGCGGGCTCACTGTGGCCACGCACGGGTGTCGGGCACCTGGGCTTCACCGGCTGCTCGCTGTGGATCGACCCGGCTGCCCATCGCGATCAGGCTGTGGTGGCCGTGTTCCTATCGAACCGCGTCTGCGTGCCGTCCCCAGCCGAGGCCGCTGCGACGCAAGCGGGCATCAAGCGCCTGCGCCCCCTGCTTCATGATGCGGTCTACCGGCTCGCCACAACGGCCTAGGAGGCTCCTAGGGATCGATCGGCACCGGCTCTAGCTTGTAGCCGCGCGAGGTCATGCACAGGTTGGTCATCTTTTTCACCTGATCCTTGCGCGCCGCGCGCTGCTCACTCGACAGCGATCCGACGGGACCCGCCTGGATCTCGGCGTTGTACTCGCAGACGGCTTTGTCGTACTTCACCTGATCGGACTTCACGCCGTCCTTCTTCCATTCCATCGGCAGCGTGATGCAGGCAAAGAGCGTCAGCGCGCCCCCCACAAGCCCCATCCTCGTCCGTCCAAGCGTGGCAGATACCCCATCCAAAAAGCGCGCCCGACTGGTGGCATGCATCGCGGTCATGACAGTGCTCCCCTTCGCAACATACCGAAAAATACGCGCATCGGGGGGCACGATCTGACAGGTCTGATGCGAGCGAGGCGGGCCTGGCAAAGCTGTGCCTCGTCGCGTGACCGCAGGCGCCCCAGAAAACCGCCGCTAGTCAGGGCCGGGCATTTTGTGGATACTCGGCCGCGAAATGAAGGTCCTTCATGTTGCCTCGGAAGTCGCGCCGCTGTCGAAGACAGGCGGCCTGGGAGACGTTCTTGGTGCCCTGCCGCGAGCCCTGACACAGACGGGAGAAGCGACGAGCTATGTCGTCTCGGCCCGCTATGGCTCGCTGTCGCCAAGTGAGTTCGGCATGGCCCGCCGCCTGCGCACGATGTCGGTGCCCCTGGCCGGCGAAAACCACGAGGTCACGATCTATGAAGGTCGCCTGCCGGGGCCTGGGGCCTATGTGCCGCTGTACCTGATCGATCACCCGCTCTTCAGCGAGCGCCCTGGCATCTATGGCCCGCCGGATCAGCCAGGGCAGGACTACGGCGACAACGCACGCCGCTTTGCCCTGCTTTCGCGGGCCGCGCTGACCTTGGCCGCGAGCTTCGATCTGCGTCCTGACCTCGTGCATGGCCACGACTGGCAGACGGCTCTGGCTGTGTACTATGCCCGCGTCGGTCATCACGATCTGGGGCGGCGCTTGGCGACAGTGTTTACCGTACACAACCTGCTGTTTAAGGGGCTGTGCTCGCTGGGTGAAGCCGCGGCGCTGGGTGTGGCGCCACAAGACCTGGGACCCGAAGGCGTCGAATTCTGGGGCCAGGCCGCGTTCATCAAAGCCGGTCTGAAGTTTGCGCACCGCGTCACCACCGTCAGTCCGACGTACGCAAACGAGATCCGCACGCCCGAGTTCGGTTACGGCTTGGAAGGCGTGATGTCGGCGCTTGGCGATCGCCTGACCGGCATCCTGAACGGCGCCGACTATGAGCGCTGGAGCCCGTGGAGCGATCCCTATCTGCCGATGCGCTATGGCCATCCCGAGGGCACGGGCTCAACCCTCGACGAGGACCGCTGGCAGACGGCACTTGCCGGCAAGGCGCGCTGCAAAGCGGAGCTTCAGCGCGAGCTTGGCTTGTCGCCGCGTCCGCGTACGCCGCTGCTTGCGACGATCTCGCGCCTGACCGAGCAGAAGGGCATCGACCTCATCTGCTCGCTGCTGGAAAACGATCTGCTCGCCGGCAGCGACTTTCAGTGGGTGATCTTAGGCCGTGGCGAGCCCTGGCTGGAAGAGCGGCTGCGCGCGTTGACCACTCGCTTCCCCAGCCGCTTGGCCGTGCGCTTGGCCTATGACGAAGCGCTCTCGCACCGCACCGAGGGTGGCGCCGACTTCTTCGTGATGCCTTCGCGCTTTGAGCCCTGCGGCCTGAACCAGCTTTACAGCATGCGCTATGGCACACCGCCGATCGTGCGCGCCACGGGCGGCTTGGCCGACTCTGTCGTCGATTACGATGCGCGTTCCAAGAGCGGCACCGGCTTTTGCTTCACCCAGTACGATGCGCCGTCTTTGACCCATGCCATTCGTCGCGCCCTGTCGGCGTACGGCGGCGATCCCATGGCCTTCCAAGGCCTGATCCGTCGCGGCATGCGCGCCGACTTTGGCTGGGCGCAGTCTGCGCGGGCCTATCTGCATGTCTATAAACAGGCCCTGCTGGACAGCCACGCGGGATAATTGCTCTTCGTGGAGCTTTCCCACCTTCGCTATTTCCTCGCCATCGCACGGGCCGGCAGCATCAGCGCCGCCGCCAAGAAGCTGCGCATCAGCCAGCCCGCATTGACCGTCGCCATTCATCAGCTGGAAAAAGAGCTCTCGGGCACGCTGTTCCATCGTGATCACAGCGGAGTCACGCTGACCAGCGTCGGCGAAGAGCTGCGCCGCCATGCCGAGCAGATCTTCACGCTGATCGAGCACGCGCAAGAACAAGTGCGCAGCTTAGAGCGCGGCTCCATCGGACGCTTCACCTTGGGCTGCCATGAGTCGCTGGGGGCGTACTTTTTGCCCGGCTTCATGGCCGACTTCTGGCGCGCCGAGCCGCGCATCGAGCTGTCGCTGTGGAACGCGCCCTCGGCCGCCGTCGAAGATGCCGTCGTCGAGCGCAAGGTCGACTTTGGCCTGGTGGTAAACCCGCGCCGCTTGCCCGATCTGGTGATCGTCGATCTGTTTCGCGATGCCGTGGATCTCTTTGTCGCTTCGCCCAGCGATGGCAGACAGCTCGCGCTGTCCTGGGACGAGGCTGTGGCTCGCATCATCGAAGGGCCGATCGTCTACGCCGGGCGCGTCTCGCAGTGCGTCGAGCTGATCGAGCGCTTGGCGGGCATGAAGGTCGCTTCGCATCGCTTGCTGTCCTGCGGCGACCTTGAGCTCGTCAAGAGCCTGGCGTTGGCCGGCATCGGCGTCGCGCTGTTGCCGCGACGGGTGGCGGCGTACGGCCAAGGCCACCGCTTGCAGCGCCTGCATCCCGAGCTACCAAACTTTCCCGACACCATCTGCTTGGTCTTTCGCGCTGATCTGCCGCGGACCGTCGCGGCCCTGCGTCTGAAAGAAGCCCTCATCGAGCACGGGCAGAAGCTCGATCGCTTGGGCGATGGCCACGATCCGCACACGCTTCGCAGCGACCCTGGTGGCTCGCGCAGCGTCGCCGATCGGTCCGATTCTGAATCGGTCCCAGCGCGACCGCAGCGCGCATCCGCGGCGCCGCGCCGGCCGCGGGGAAAAGGCTAAAAGCGTGCTGCGTCCGCTGCGCCTGCTGCGCGACATCGTCCTGCGCCTGCGACGAGCCCGCCGTCGTCGTCGCTTTCCGGCGCCGCGCGCCTTCCGGTACGAGCGCTTCGGCGGCATCGCGCAGCTGGGCGGACGCAGCGGCTGGCCGCAGGCCTTGGTCTTTGTCGATCACGATCGCGCGCAGCACTTGGGATACGGTGCGCCTCCGCCGGGCCTGTGGCCGCCGTCCGTCGAGCCAAGCGCCGATCCAGCCAGCGATTCCAGCCAAGCGCCCGCGCTGTCCGCCGCCGCCATCGACGATCTTTTGCGGCAGCCGCTTTCGGCGCCGCTTGAAGCCCACCTGCAGCTGACCAATCGCTGCGCTGCTGGCTGCAAGGGCTGCTATACCGGGGCCACCGTCGACGGTGCGCCGCAGGAATGGGGCCTTGCCGAGTGGTGCCGCGCGCTTGACGAGCTAGCCGAAGCCGGCGTGTTTCACGTCGCGCTCGGCGGTGGCGAGTCCGCGCTTCTGCCCTGGCTGGACGATCTTTTGCGCTATGCCCGCCGCCGCGGCATCGTCCCCAACCTGACCACAAGCGGCCTGTATCCCGACGAGGTGTTGCAGCGCGTTTGTCGCCTCGCCGAGCAGGGCCTGTTCGGTCAGATCAACGTCTCGATCGACGGCGTACACGAAGACTATGCCCGCGTGCGCGGCATCGATGGCTTTGCCCAAGCCGATCGCGCGCTCGTCGCCCTGCGGCGCGTCAGCCCCGATGTCGGCATCAACTGCGTGCTCACCCGCGACACGTTTTCTCGCCTGCCGCAGCTGTTTTCCTATGGCCGATCGCGCGACGTCAGCGAGATCGAAGTCCTGCGCTTCAAGCCCGCCGGCCGCGGCGCCCGTCGCGAGGTCTATCAAAACAGCCGCTGCAGCGATGAACAGCACCGCGCGCTTCTGCCCACCGTGCTGTCGCTGAGCCGCCAGCATGGCCTGCGCGTGCGCTTGGACTGTTCGTTTACCCCGATGGTTGTCCATCACCAGCCGCCCCGGCAGATTGTGCAATTCCTTTGCATTTATGGATGTGCGGCGGGTGACCTTCTCGTCGCAGCGCGCAGCAGCGGACAGCTCTCTGCCTGCAGTTTCTTTGCATCTACGTCTGCGCGGGTGGACCGCCTGCGCGCGTACCAAAAAGAACCCGCCGCTTTCCCCGAGTTTCAGCGCTATCGCGAAACGCCGCCCGAGCCCTGCCGATCCTGTGAGTACCGGGCGCTATGCCGCGGCGGCTGCCGGGCTGTCGCGCAGCACATCCACCACGATGCACACGCCCCCGACCCCGAGTGTCCGCGGGTGATCGACTGGCAGGCGCGCACCGCGATGACGCAGCCAACGCAGGATCCGCCCGCGGCGCAACCAGGGGATCCGCCGACGGCCTCTGCGACGGACTCGCCCGCGGGCAGCCAACCTTTGACGCAGTGCGCAAAAAGGCGTTTGCCCGTGCTAGCGTAGGCGCAGCCATGTTCCCAGTCGGCGATCCCATGTCTTCTGTCGGTTCCAACACGTCGCCGCCGCGCGCCATCTTTGTCGTGTCGGACGCGACTGGCGAGACCGCAGAAAAGGTCGTGCGAGCCGCTCTGTCGCAGTTCGAAATCGACGACAGCGACATCGACCTGCGCGTCTTTCCCCATCTGCGCCACGAGCACGATGTCGACACTGTCGTCGCTGAAGCCCAGGTCGCGCAGGCGCTGATCGTCTCGACGCTGGTCCGTCCCGAAGAGCGCGAGCTTTTGTTCCGGCGCTGTGGCGAGCGCAGCGTGCGCTGTGTTGACTTGCTCGGCTCGCTGCTTGGCTCGCTGGCTGGCTTCTTCGGCATCGAGCCGCGCGGTATCCCTGGCCTTTTGCACACCGTTTCGACCGGCTATTACCGCCGCATGGAAGCCATCGAGTTTACCGTCCACAGCGACGACGGGCGCGAGCCCGATGCCCTGCTGCGCGCCGATCTGGTGCTGGTCGGCGTCAGTCGCACATCCAAGACGCCGCTTTCGATCTATCTGGCTCAGAAGGGCTTCAAGGTCGCCAACGTGCCCGTGGTGCTCGACGTGCCGCCGCCCTCTCAGCTTGCCGAGGTCGCGCCCGAGCGGGTGTTCGCGCTGACCATCCAGCCCGAAGCGCTGCTCGCCATCCGTCGCCAGCGCCTCTTGCGCCTGCACTTGGATCTGGTGCCTGACATGAGCTATGGCCAGCGCGAGCACATCCTGCGCGAGATCTATTTCGCCCGCTCGCTGTTTTCCGCCCACCCCGGCTGGACCGTGGTCGATATCACCGGCAAGGCCATCGAAGAGACCGCCGCCGACATCCTGCGCGCGTTTTCCGCGGCGCACCAACGACAGACGCAAAATCACCTTCTCTCGGACGGCGAGAAGTAGTGCAATCGCGCGCATGAAAGCCATCCCCGGACGCCTGTTTATTTTCGGCTTTGCCTTGGTGATCGCGCTCGTCGCCGCCGTCGGCTTCCGCACGCTGAAGCAGGCACAGGATCGCCGCTTCGCCGTCAGCCTGCGCGCCCTGCCTGCGGCCAGTGCTCCCGACGAGATCCCGATCACCAGCCAGATCGTTGTGCGCATCGAAAAGCGTACGGCAGGCAGGTCGGATCAGACCGCGTGGGCCCTGCTTTTAGACGGCAGCGGCCGCTTGCTGGCCGAGCTGCAGCCGCTTTCCGCAAAGACCTTGGACAACGGCAAGCGCGTCGAAGAGACGACCTTTCCGCCGCTGGGCCGAGTGCCCGCGCAGCGCATCGTCGCCGCGATCGTCGTGCGCATGCCGCCGGAAAACGAAGCGCAGATCCGCGCCACCCTGTCCCAGATCCTGCACGCGGTCGAGCAGCGCAACGGTCAGCTTCGCGAGGCGTTTGGCAACCTGCTGCCCACCGTCCGCCGCCTGGGGGGCCATGCCGAGCTCGTGCAAGGCCAGGTTCCCAAAAGCGCCGGCTGATCAGCGCCCCGATTGGCCCCTATCATCGGAGGCTGTTTGGGAATCCATCGCACGAGCGCTCAGACGGAGATATCCAGATGTATAGAAAATAAACAAATACAAAATATTAATATAAATAATGCGATATTTTGGCAGATAAAAAAGCAGCACAAGCGACAGCAAGCAGCCGACCAAGGGGCCAATCTGGCGGCGCCCCGCGGCGGGGATGTCATAGACGAGCAGCGTGGTCACCCCCAGAACTTCCAATGGCAGATACTGCTCGGCGGTTAGGCCGATCACCAGGCCCAGGGTGCGACCGAGCGCCACAAAACCAAGCAGCGCCCCAATCCCCCACGCGAACTGGCGATAGCGTGGCTGGCGTTGGATCAGCTTGCGCGCCGATACCATGCTGCCTGCGAAAGCCAGCGCCATGGTCCAGGCCATCAACACCGCGCTGCGCGGATCGGGGCCAGAGACACGCAGCGCGATGCGCCGAAGGATGATCACTCCGAACAAGATGCCGATGCCCACCAGCGTCGAGCGTCGCTTGATGCGCCGCGTGTTCTCGTTGTCGGCATCGGGCAAGAGGCCGTGTTCTAGCTCGCGGATGAGCGCCTGCATCGATGGAAAGCGCGCCGCTGGATCGCGCGCCAGGCCGCACCGCAGGGCTCGCTCGATCACCGTCGGGATTTCGATGCCGCCGAGCGCTCGCGGCAGGGCGGCCGGAAGCGCAGCGGTGCGCACGTTTTCGGCGAACTGCTCGAACGTCTCGCCGGGAAAAGGCAGCACGCCGTACAGCGCTTCGTACAGCGCGGCGCAGAAGCTGAACTGATCGCTGCGCGCATCCGCTTCGTCGCCGCTTACCTGCTCGGGCGCCATATAGCCCGGCGTGCCCATGATCGATCCGGCCTGCGTCAGCCGCTCGCGACTGCTCTTCAGGTTGTCAAACGAGGTCCCGGCCAAGCTGACGCTGCTCGCTGGCTGTTCCTCGACGGCGCTCGTCGGAGAAAGCGCTCGCGCCAAGCCAAAGTCGAGCACCCGCGCCCGTCCATCGTCCCCGATCAGCACGTTGTCTGGCTTAAAGTCGCGGTGGATCAGGCCGCACTGGTGGGCGGCGGCGAGGCCGGCTGCGGCTTGCAGATACAGACGCAGACGGGCATCGAAGGCGCGCGGATCGCGCAGCGGGTGTTGTTCCTGCCAGTGCAGAAGCGACATGCCGGGGACGAACTCCATGGCGATGAAGATGCGGCCGCCTTGCGACTCATGATCCTCGCCAACTTCATAGACGTGGACGACGTTGGGGTGCGAGACACGGGCCATGGCCTGCGCTTCCTGCTGCACCCGGCTGCGCCCGCGGGCGCGCTGCTGCATGCCGTCGCGCACGACTTTGATCGCGACCTTGCGATCCAGATCGGGGTCGTACGCCGAATAGACCACGCCCATGCCCCCTCGCCCAAGCTGACGCAGGATCAGATAGCGCCCGATGCGCGTCGGCAGCGCGTCGGCAGGCCCGATCTGAACGACCGACTCATCGCCTGGCTGCGCGCTGTCACAGGCTGCGGGATCGAGGGTCACGTCACGCGCTTGCGGCTCAGCCGGCTCAGCCGCAAGGGTATCAGCCAAGCCAGCGACCGCATGCGACGGCGGTTTCGCTGCACAGGAACCATCCAAGGTGGCGGCAAGCTCTAGCCCCGAGCGGGTGCTGCGATCGCGACGAGAAGACATCGTGGCTCTGTGACTCCTTTATTGAGACAAATGGATGTCAATTACCAAAGAAAACGGAATGAAAAAGGAATCCGCTAATACGGCAGGCGCTGGCCGTCTGGACCCCAGCCAGCGGGCGGGGGCTCCACTTGCGTACCGTCCTTGTTCCAGCCGCTCGGCGGTGGCTCACCAGTGAGCTGGACCGACGGAACGATGAGCTGTTCTTCTAGCACGCTGTCCCGTTCGACACGCTTTTGCGGGCGGCTGGGACGACGAAAGGACAGACCAAAGGTCACTGCGCCCACCGCCAGAAGCCCAACGCCTGCGGCCGTCAGCGCGACCCCCAGGCGGTCACTGTTGAAGACTTGCATGCACTGCGTCGCCGGAGGCTCGGCTGGCTGCGCGCACTGGCCGTGCAGACCCCAAAGGACGGCGCCGGCCGTGGCGATTCCCAGGCCGCTTGCACCCGCCGAGATTCCCAGGGGACGCAGCCAGCGCGGCAGTGGCTTTTCTTCTTGGATCACCAGCGTGCGCGTCTTTTCGATGACCTCGGGCCGGCGCTCGGCGCGCTCGCGTTCGCTCACTTCGTTGAGCACACTTTCCAACGCAGCGCGGGCCGGCGGCGTCAGATCGCGGCTCAGGGCGGCATACATCTCGAAATACACGCGGGCGGAAGACCACTGTTCCAAGCGGCGATAGGCCTGCCCGATGTTGTAAAGAAGCTGAGGCGCCGGCTGGAGGGCGTACGCGGCTTGCAGCACCGGAATGGCCGCCGCATAGTCCTTGGCGGCGTACAGCTTGCTGGCGCGCAGATACTGTTCGCGAAACGCGGCGTCGTCTTGGATGCTGGCTGGCGCTTGTGACGAAAAAAGGAATGTCACAAGAAATAGGAATCCACGACCCCATCGGCGTAGCTGCGCTGCATTCCTGTGCTTGGCCATACACACGTCGTAAACCATCACTATACCGCGGAAGGCGAGGGCCTTGGCGGTCGACGAAGAATCGTGGCTGGGCTCGCTTGACAGCTTCCGGTGCGACGACATAAGAGCAGCGGCGCGAGGAAGCCAACCATGATGAGCACATCCGAAGTCCCCCACGTCGCTGTTGCCACCGTCGGACAGTCGGCGCCAGAGTTTGAGCTATACGGCGATGACGGCGCCCTGCATACGCTGCGCGAGCTCCGTGGCCGCAGCGTGGTTCTGTATTTCTATCCCAAGGACAACACGCCCGGATGTACGCAGGAAAGCTGTGACTTCCGCGATGCGCAGGCGGCCTATGCGCAGCAAAACGCCGTCATCCTCGGAATCAGCCCGGACAGCGTCGCTTCGCACCAGAAGTTCAAGAGCAAGTTCTCGCTGCCCTTTCTGCTGCTTTCCGATCCGGGCGCGGTCGTCGCGCAGGCGTATGGCGCTTGGGGGGAAAAGAACATGTATGGCAAGAAGTCGATGGGCTTGATCCGCTCGACCTTTGTCATCGCGCCCGACGGACGCTTGCTCGCGGCCTATCGCAAGGTGAAAGTGGCGGGCCACGCGCAAAAGGTCCTTGCAGGCCTGTCGGCGAAGTAACGCACGTGGCCGCGGCAAGCCGCTGCGGCGCGGCGCCAAGGCACGACCTGTGAACCCCGGAAGACGCAGGCGCTGCGGGGAGAGCCTGTCCGGCTCTGCGCAAGACCTGCTGCGTGCGCTCGCGTGTCCGCAGATTTCGCGTGCTTTGGGGGCGGGCCGGCCAGGAAATCGCTGGCCCGTACATTGCATCGAAAAAATGCAATGCGAATTACTAATGGTTCATCGTTCTTCATCGCGGCCTCGACGCTGGCGCTGACTGCCCATGCCGAGGCGGCTCAGCCTGTTCAGCTATGGGTTCGGGCCGCTGGGGTGTATGGCAAAAAAGAGCAGGACCCGGCGAAACAGAGCCCACAGACCGTGGATCTAGAGTCGCTGCCGCAGAAGCAAGAGCAGCGGACCGATGTGCAGTACGGCTCCAGCGCGTATTACCGCGGCGTCGCGCTCAGCGACATCTGGGCCAAGTACACGCCGCCCAAGGGCACGGATCTGGCGCTGCTTCACTTTCACAACGGCGTCGTCATTCCGCTGCCGTTTCGTGACGCGGCGACGATGAAGCGCGTGGCGCCGTTCGTGGCGCTGTCGCGCAGTACCACTGCCGAGGGGCCGTATCGCACGGAGCTACCCCCGGTGAACAAGTCCGTCGAAGGCTATGCCGACGTTCGCCAGGTGGCGTTTTCGGGAAACAAGATCGTGGTGGCCGATGGCTGGCATCCCGAGATGACCGAGGCAGCGCTCGCCAACTTCTCTCCGTGGCGCTTGGCCGGATCGCTGACCGGCATCGAGTTCGTCGAGGGCACCGCGTACTATCGACAGTTTGTCCCCAGCGCCGACGTGCGTCCCGGCTTTGAAGTGTTTCGCCAGAACTGCCAGTTCTGTCACGGCGTAAACAAAGTAGGAGCGCACTTCGGCTGGGACTATGCGACGCCGCTGCCGTTGCACACGTACCGCAGCACGGAACAGAAGCTGTATATGCACATCGCGTATCGCGTGGAATACAAAGCGACCTGGCAGCAGATGCCAGCGCTCAAGCACGTCTCGCAAGCGGAAGCCGGACTTCTCTGGCAGTGGATGCGAGCGGTCTCGTCCGCGCCGATGACCCGCTACACCCCGACGCGCTAAAGCATGCACGCCGCTTCGATCGACAAACGGCGGGACGCGCAGGCCCTGGGAACCTGGGGTGTGGCCGTCGCGCTCGCTGGAGAATAAGTCATGGAAACACAGACCGATAAAGGCAGCTCGTCTGCCGAAAAGTACCGCATCCTGGTGGCCACTGATTTTTCTGATCTGGGCTCTCTGGCGTTTGCTGAAGCGATCTCGCTGGCTCGCCGGAATCCCTATGCTGAGCTGCACGTCGTCGCAGTCGTCGACAAGGAAGCCAGCGAGATCGTGCCGCTGCAAGATCGTCGCGCCTCGCTGGTGCAGATCACCGATCACATGCGGGAACGGCTGATTGCCGAAACCAATCGCATGCTGGGCCCGGATCCGTCGCGACGCGTGCCGAGCACCGTCCACATTCGTCTGGGCAAGATCGCCGAACAGATCGCAGGCCTAGCCGGCGAGATCAGCGCCGATCTCGTCGTTGTGGGCACCCATGGCCGTCGCGGTGTTCGCCACCTGCTCTTGGGATCGGTGGCCGAGCGCACGGTACGGCTGTCGCCCTGCGCGGTCTTGGTCGTGCGTCCCAAGGACACGCATGTTCTCGACAACCTGCCGACGATCGAGCCGCCGTGCGCAGCCTGCCTAAAGACGCGGGAAGAAACACAGGGGCAGCAGTGGTGGTGCGAAGTGCATCGCCAAGAGCCGGGTGAGTTCCACGCCTTCTCGTACAGCCGACGCCTCGACGAGCCCGCGGTTCCGGCGCCGTACTACTAGGCGATTTGGTCTAGCGCGAGGCGCTATTCCGTCGGGCTGCTCGCTGTGGCGGTGGATTCTGCGGGGGGCGCGGCGGACAGGTCCGCCATGCGGCGAACTGTGCCAGCACGGCGACCGCTTGGATACCGACGAAGGTATTCGCGCGCTCGCTCGCGAGCCTGCGACAGGTCCCCGGCCCGCGCCCACGCCTCGACTTCGCGCGCCAGTGCATCGTGGCTGAGCGGTCCTTCCTCATCCAGCGTCTGCGTACGACGAAAGCTCTCGGCTGCTTTTCGCGCCTGCCCCATGTCATCGAGCAGCACGCGACCCAGTGTGAATGCGGCCAGAGGCGCGCGTGGATCCTCGCTGTGCCGTTCCAGCAAGCGCCGCAGCGGAGCTACAGCCGACGCGGGATGGTGGCTCATACGCGCGACATCGGCGAGCAGCAGCAGATCTGCCGGCGCGGGATTTTCGTCGACGAGCGGCGACAAGTGGACTTCAGCCGCGTTCGGCGAAGGCGACGGCAGAAAGGAAACGTGAGCCGGCGCAAAGGCTTGCTGATAGGCCTGCTCAAATTTTCCCGAGCGCGCCAGCTGACGCCAGCTTGCTGGGGCAGAAGCGCCGCTTGTCGCTCGCGCCGAAAGCTGCCTGGGTCTCGGTGACGCAGCACGATCGATCGCGCCTTGATCCGTTCGCGCTTCTGATGGGGACGACGATGGCAACGCACTCGCGGCCGGCGCGACTTTTGCGGGGCCCAGCGTGAACTCAAGGCTGCGCTCGCTGACTTGAAACTCGACGCGCTCGCCCGCCACCAGCACCGCCTGCTGCCCCGCCCAAAACACGCGCACGCGCCCTTCGCGGACCGCGACCGTGACGCGCAGGCCGGTCTTGTCCGCTGCGCCGACAGGCTGCTTATCGACGGAAAAAGACGACCCTGAAGACTCGACCGTGACGCCACCAGCCGCCACGCGAAACTGCCGAGCTGTGGACGGGGTGACGGAAAAATCAGCGCCGCCGCGCAAAAGCTCGACGAGCACGCGGGATGCGCTCTCTTGCCGCACGGCGACCGCGCTTGGACCGCGGGGCCGCGCGGACGATCCATCCGCAAGGTGCAGCGACGACTGCTGGGCTGCTTCAGCCGCAGCGGTGTTTGTTGCCAGCGGCGGCTGCGGCACAGGGGACGATGGCGCACCTCCCGTCGCATGACTGTCCGGCGGAATGCCCGCTGTCTGGGCAAGGCTACCGCTTGCGTCTTTTCTCCACGGGCGCAGCGAACCGCTGCGCGGCAGCCACAGCGCCGCAAGAAACAGCGCTGCGATGCCGCCCATGCGCAGAGCGTTCCGTCGTCGAGTCGCAGCCACATGTCGCTGCGCAATGGCCGTGCGGATGCGTTCGGCTCGCTCCGGTGTCCAGGACACATCCACGTGCTGCGCTTCTGCACGGACCCTGGCGCAAAGCTGCGATTGGAAGTCAACCTGCCGACTAGGCATCGTCTAATGTCCTTGCAAGAAAAGTTTGTGCGGCGGCGATGCGCCGCTTGGCAGTTGCCAGGCTGCAGCCGCACAGGCTGGCCACGGCCTCAACCTGCTCTCCTTCGATATGGCGCAGCGTCCAAGCCAGCCGCTCGTTGGCGGGTAGCTCGTCGAGCAGACGATAGATCCGCATGAGCAGGACGCGGTCTTCGGTCCCGCACCCCGGAGCCAAAAGGGAATCGCTGCCACAGGCCGCCGGAATCTCGGCACTGTCACCCAGCCCCAAGAACGCCCACAGCCGCCGCCGGCTGCGCTGCTTGAGCACGCGATACGACTTGCGCACCGTCACCGTCTTAAGCCAGCCGCGCACCGACAGTGGGTTGCGCAGCTTATCGAGGTCCGAGATCACGGCCAGAAAGACTTCCTGCACCACGTCATCCACCTCGTCATCCCGACCGAGGACCCGCAGCGCAACCTGCGCGACATAGGGTCCATACAGACGAAATAGCTGTTCCCACGAGGGCGGCCCATCGCTGGTTGAGGGCAAGCAGGGAACATCATGAACCGCCACGCCTGCGGTTGCCTCGCCGCGCCGCACGCTTGCAGCAAGGGTGGCCTGCGACGCCGTCGCCCGATCTGACGACGCGGCAGTGCCAGCCCCCGGATCAGCCGGCGTTTCGACCAGGCGCAGGTGGGTAACAGACTTGGCCATCGCTATTCCCTAAGTGCCGGCTTGAGCACAAAACAGCTCACACTGGGCTGCGGGCTCTCAGCGCGCGTCGCGCAAGATCGTGACTGACTCGATGTGCGGGGTCCCCGGATGCATGTCATACGGCGTGCTCTGCAGCCAGGCATACCCGGCGCTCGTCAGGGCCGACAGATCGCGGGCTAGGCTCTCGGGGGAACAGCTGACATAGACGACACAGCGCGGACGCAGCGACACGATCGCTGACAACACGTCTTGTGTGCAGCCGCGCCGTGGTGGGTTCAATAACAGGACGTCGCACCCCTGTGCCATCGCGCGGATCGCGGCATCGGCAAGCAGGGTCTCGACCGCACCGCAGCGGAAGTCAGCCTGGTGGGACAGACCCAGCCGCGCTGCGCTGGCCTGCGCATCCGCGCTTGCGCTCGCGCTCCATTCCACCCCTAGAAGCGAGCTGCCGGGAAGCCCGCGCAGCACCGTTAGACCCAGCCCACCAACCCCACTGTACAGGTCGACGATCCGCAGAGGCGCGGCCACAGGCTGTGCCTGCCCCGGAAGCAAAAGGGACCGCACGTGTTTACAGACATCGGAATAGATCCGCGCAGCCGTGGCGCGGTTGACTTGAAAAAAGGAACGCGCCGAGATGCGCAGCGGCAGCCCCCCGACTTCATCCCAAAGATAGGGTGGGCCGTGCAGCAGCCGATCGGCTGCGTCGCCATCTGTCTCCGATCCTTCGTCTGCCAAGAGCGCATTTCCGGGGCTGCGATTTTCATGCAGGACTATGCTGACAAGCGGCGGATGGGCGTGCGTAAGCGCCGCCGCTAGCTGGGCCAGCACGTCAGCAGACGGGGGCTCGGCCACAACCAAGCTCAGCTGCTGTTCGTGGGCGGCAGACTCCCGCAGAAGGACATAGCGCAGCACGCCCTGCGCCGTGGTTTCGTCATAGGCCCGCACTCCCACACGATTCAGCTCGATGGCCAGCGTGTGAGCGAGCGCAGTCAAGGAAGGCGCATTCACACGGCAGCCAGCCATCGCCAGAACATCATGCGAACGTGGAACATAGGACCCGAAATAGAGCGGCGCGGCGGTCGCGGAACTCGCGCTTGTCGCTCGGTGCGCGGCCACCAGCTTCACACGGCTGCGATACCCCAGGGGCAGCCCCCCTGGGCCACGTTCCCATGTCTCATCGCGATCGGACGGGGGCCAGCCAGGCCCAATACAGGATGAGACCCCGCCGGGACTTCCAGGAATTCCGTGCAGGGCGCGGACCAGTCGTTCCGTTTTCCAACGCAGCTGAGCGTCGTACTGCATGTGCTGCAGGGAACATCCCCCGCAGAGCCCATAGCCCGCACAGGACGGCAGGACGCGTTCCGCTGAGTCGCTGAGACGCCGATTGACGGTCCCCCAGGCATCCTGGGTATGTGGGCTGAGGTGGTGGACTCGCACATCCGCGGTCTCATTGGGAAGCAGACCCGGAACGTGAACCTCGCGATCCGCCATGCGGCAGACCCCGGCCCCCTGTGCGTCCAGGCCCTGCGCAGACAGCTCCACATTCCGGCCTATGGTCGAGCTTGGCTGGCGCTGGGGGGTTCGCGGGACCGCCGCGGGATTCCCGATGCCCACAGGAAGGCCAGCCGGCTGCGATTGGCTCTGCCTCTCTGCTTCCGGGCTGACTGCGACCGCACAGGTATCGCTCCGGCTCGCTGGGACGGGGGAATGAATGACCACTTGCTGCGACTCGTGCCGGTTCGGCCCTGGGGTGGCTGTTGCCATGGGCGCACCATATCAAGACGCGATACCTCCGTCGATGGGGGTGGCAGCCTGGCTGTTTCGGAGTATCTGCTGCTGCATTCACACAGCGCGAACGGACACTTTCACGCTTGTTCCCAATTTCTGCGTTGTGTACTGTTCCATCATTACGGCTACGGACCAGATTCCTACACCGCATGCTCAAACAGCGAGGCAAAACCATGGCGACCAAGACCACCAATGCATCGGAGCTGACGCGTCTGATCAATCAGCTGCGACAGGAGCGGCAGCAGCACGAAGCTGCGATTGCCGAAATCGACGCAACGTTTAAGGCGTTCGGAATCGTCGCGCCTTCCTCTGCGGGGCGGGGTGCAGGGGGAAAAAAAGGAAAGAAGCGCGCGGACACGGAAGCTCCCAGCAAGGGCAAGCGCCGGGGGCGTAAGCCAGCAGCAGACAAGCGGGGCTCGTCTCGCAAGGCGCCTTGGTCGCGGAAGTTCGAGATGACCGGCGATCAGCTCATCATGACGTTTGTTCGCGAAAAGGGCGGCGCTACCACCGAGGATATTCGCAAGCACTGGGAAGCGTCGGGGCGACGTGGCAAAGCGGAAAACAACCTGACCCTGTTGGTCAAGGGCGGCAAGCTCAAGCGCAGCAAGCTGGATAGCACGCAGGGTCGCGGCAGTATGTATTCCATCCCGTAAGCGCTGCCGAGCGATTCGATTCACGAAAAAAGGGAATCTGGTGTGGCCCCTGCGGGCAAGCAGCCAGATTCCCTTTTTCGTTTGCGGATTCGCCCACTGCCGCGCACGGGCCGGCTGCGTACGGGCCGGCTCTGCGCACGGGCCCGCCTGCCAGGGGCCTTACAGCTTGGCGGTGTTGGCCAGGTTGAGCTTGTGCGCGCAGTCTGCCACGGCACTGCGGACCGCATCGTGGACGCGCGGGTCCAAGGGGGACGGCACCACTTCGTCAGGAGTCACCACGCTGGCAATGGCTTGCGCCGCGGCGATGAACATCTGCGGATGCAGCGTGCAGGCGCGCGTCTCTAGAGCGCCCTTGAAGATTCCCGGAAACGCCAGCGCGTTGTTGATGGCTGCGCCATCGGCGGCATATGCAGCCCCCGCGGCACGGGCCGTATCGGGATCGATCTCGGCCTGGGGATTCGACAGCGCGAAGATGACCTGGCCCTTGCGAATCATCTCGGGCTTGAGCAGACCCACTTTGCCCGTCGTGCAGATCACGACATCGGCTGTCGCCATGATCGAATCCAAGGTCGCGGCCTGTGCTCCTTCTTCCACCATGCGGGTGACCATCTCGGCATTTACGTCGGTGACCAAGACCGAGCGCGCACCGTAGTTCAGAATCAGTCGCGCAATCGCGCTGCCGGCTGCTCCAAGCCCGACCTGCGCCACTTTGGCTTTGTGCAGATCCAGCCCGGTGATGCGACAGGCATTGATCAGCGCGGCCAGCGTGACCACCGCGGTACCGTGCTGGTCATCGTGCATCACTGGCTTGCTCAAGCGACGACGAAGCTCGCTTTCAATCTTGAAGCACTCGGGAATGCGGATGTCTTCCAAGTGGATGCCGCCAAAGGTCTTGGACAGCCGCACGACGGTCTCGATGAATTCGTCGGCATCGAGCGTGTCGATCAAGATCGGCGTCGCCGAGATGCCAGCGAACTTGTCGTATAGGACGGCCTTGCCCTCCATCACCGGCATGCTGGCCAGCGGGCCGATGTTGCCCAGACCCAGCACGCGCGAGCCATTGGTGAAGATGCCGACGGACTGACCGATGTTGGTGTAATCCCAGGCGCGATCCGGGCTGGCGGCAATCGCTCGCGAGACACGCGCCACGCCCGGCGTGTAGATGTAACGAAGATCGCCGAGGCGACGTAGCTCAACCCGGCTGGCCGCACGAATCTTGCCGCCGCGGTGAAGCTCAAAGACCAGGTCTTTGACTTCCAGCACTTCGACACCATCTGTGTGCTGCAGCGCCGAGATCAAGCGAGCGGTGTGTTCTTCGTTCTCGGTCTCGACGGTGATATCGCGCGTCGAGAGCCCTTCGGCCATGTGGACCGTGGTGATCTCGCCGATCAGTGCGCCCTCTTGCGCGATCACCGTGGCCAGGCGAGCAAGCTGTCCAGGGCGGTGCCGCGTGCGCACACGCAAGACGGTATCGATGCGTTGACGACCCATGCCACTACACTATCGCAGTCGCTTGGCCAGGTCAGCCGGGCATCGTCGCCGATCCGGCGCAGCGCAAGCGCGCGGTGGCAATAACGCAAGAGTGACGGATGGCTAGGGCGTTCCTTGACGCAGGGTGTCAACGTCCGCGGGCAAGCGGCACACCGTGACAGGCACGCCGCTTAGGTGCGCCGTCCCAGCCAGCGGATCCACCAAAAGCTCGTCGGTGAGGTCGTTGGCGCTGACGCCCGCATGCGCTTTAGCAACGCGCAGGCGAGTTCCTTGCCCATGGTGACCATAGCCGTGCGGCAAGCTGACGACGCCCGGCATGACTTCATCGGAAACCGCGACCGGCGCCACGACCTCGCCGACGCGCGACGACACGCGGACGCGCTCGCCCTGCTGGATGCCGCGCTGCGCCGCATCGCGCGGATGCATGATCAGCGTGCAGCGATCCGGCCCCTTTACCAAGCGCTCGCTGTTGTGGCACCACGAGTTGTTCGAGCGCAGCTGACGTCGCCCGATCAAGAGCAGCCCGTCGCGGATCGGCGTCGTTTCATGCGCCACCACGAGCGATTCACGCAGACGCACAAAGTCCGCGAGCATGATGGGCGTTGCGACGTCGAGCTTCTTGTCGCGCGTATAGAGTCGCTGCGGCATACAGGGTGCAAGCGGTCCCAGATCGATGCCGTGGCGGTTTTCGTCGCGGAGCAGCGTCGCAAGGCTCAGCCCCTGGCGACCACGGCGCAGTCCGTTGGGTCCGATGCGCAGCAACAGATCAAGCGCGCGAGCCGGATCGAAAAAGCCCTCGGCATGGTCGGACACAAGACGCAGCGCCCGCGACAGGGCCACATCCTTGGCGCGTCCGCTCTTGGCATCGTGCGCCAGCAGGCGTGTCATCAAGCCGGCGAAGATCTGCCAGTCGTGACGCTGCTCCGCGCTTTTTGCAAACAGCGCAGGCGAGTACTTGACGGTGTTGCGAACAGCCAGCGCGAAAAAAGCCAGGTCGTAGTGATCGTGTTCAAGCGCGAAGGTCGGCGGCAGGATGATGTGCGCGTGGCGCGTCGTCTCGTTGAGATAGATATCGATGGCCACCATGAAGTCGAGCCGCGGCAGCGCGGCATCGAGTCGACGGCCATTGGGCGTGCTCAAGACGGGATTCCCGGCGTGGGTGATCAGCGCGCGAATCTGCTTGTCGCCCGGCGTGTCCATCTCTTCCGCCATGCAGGCCGCGGGAAGCTCGCCGCCAAACTCGGGAATGCCGCGCACGCGACTTGTGAACTTGTTGTGGTGGCCCTGCTGATCCAGCCACGATCCAAGCTGCGCCAAGTCCACCGCGGGCGTCGGGAACATCGCGCCGCCTTCGCGATCGAAGTGACCACTTACGATGTTGATGACTTCGATCAGCCAGTTGCACAGCCCGCCGAAGACATGGGTCGAGACGCCCAAGCGGCCGTACAGCACGCCGCGCTCGCTTTGGGCATAGCTGCGCACGATGCGACGCAGTGTCTCGGCGGGAACGCCAGAGGCCGCAGCAACGGCTTCCGGGGAAAAGTCCTGCACGGAAGCGCGCAGGGGATCGAGACCGCGGAGGGCAGGGGCGAGATGCCGCAGCCGCACGAGGTCTTCGGCAAAGATCACGTGCAGCATCGCAGCCAGGATCAGCGCGTCGCTTCCCGGACGCACGAACACGTGCTCATCGGCTAGCTCGGCCGTCTCGGTGCGGCGTGGATCAAAGACGATGACGCGACCGCCGCGGGCGCGAATCGCCGCCAGGCGACGCTTCATTCCCGGTGCCGACATCAAGCTGCCGTTCGAGACCACTGGGTTGCCGCCAAAGATCACAAAGCAGTCGGTGCGATCGACATCGGGCACCGACATCACGATCTGGTGGCCATACAGCAAAAGCGACGTCAGCATCTTGGGAAGCTGATCGACCGAGGTTGCCGAGAACCGGCTGCGGCTGCGCAGGACCTTGGCGAACAGAACGGAATAAAGCAGCGCGCCATAGTTGTGGACGCTGGGGTTGCCCAGGTACATGCCTACGGCGTGGGGTCCGTGCTCGCTGCGGATCTGATGGATGCGCGCCGCGGTCTCGTCGAGCGCTTCGTCCCATGAGATCTCGTGCCAGCGCGTGCCGCTGCGCTTGAGCGGACGGCGCAGGCGGTCGGGGTCGTGGTGAATGTCGCCGAGCGCCGTGGCCTTGGGGCAGATATACCCCTGGCTGAACGGGTCGGCTTCGTCGCCGCGGATGCTGACCACGCGGTCGCCTTCAGTCTCGATGCGCACGCCGCACATCGCTTCACACAGGTTGCACGAGCGAACGTGAGTCACGTGGACCCCCATGGTAGGAATGCGTGAAGGGATCGAAAAAGGAACGTATTACTTGCCGCTGCCCACCGGCACCGTGGCCAGGGGGATGTAATCGGGAACGTCGGGGCCGAGGCGGCTCTCGTACAGCACGATCTCTTTGAGGGCAAATGCGCCACCGACGGGGCGATCGCCATAGCTGGCCAGCAGGTCGGCGAGACCCCGCCGCCATTGTTCCGGCGAAAGCGGGCCGTTTCCGTCGCGCTCGCTGGCACTGCCCGTGGGGCGACGCTGCGGGGGCCGCTTGTCGACGGGGCGCGGCTGGTGGCGGTCGCGTACGCGACCCAGCGTCAAGTGGGCACGAAACGGCCGCTCTTCGCGCGCAAAGCCCAGCTCAAACAGCCATTCTTCGACGGCGCGAGCCACGGCAAACAGCCGGCCTTGGTTCGACTCGCTCTCGCCTTGCACACCCAGCCAAAGGACCTTGGGACGCTCGGGCTGGGGAAAGGCGCCCAGGCCGCGCAGACGCACAATGGCCGGAGCCGTCGGCTGCATGGCCATGCCGCGCTGCACCCGCGAAAGGATGTCCGGCACGCGCGCAGGATCGACGTCGCCGAGAAACTTCACGGTCGTGTGCAGCGACGCTGGACGCGACCACGTCACGCGATAGCCCAAGCGCTCGGTCGGCGTCATGAGACCGCGCAAGAGCTCGGCCGCGGCCGCTACGACGTCGTCTGGCGGGCGAAACGCCCAGAACAAGCGCAAGAGCCCCCCCTCTCTTTCGCCTTACTGCGCCTTGCCCATACGGGTCATGGCGTGACGTTTTTCGACGGTGGCCCAGTTGATGTGCTTGAGCACACCGGCCAGGTAATCCGGCTTCTTGGTGCCGTAGTCGAGAAAGTAGGCGTGTTCCCACGCGTCGATGGCGATCAGCGTCGACTGGTTGGGCAGAAGGCCGATGTGGTGCTCGCCCTGCACTTGGTTGGTGCGCACGCGGCCATAGGTCCAGTCGTACGTGACCAGCGCCCAGCCATGGCCCGAGCCGACGATGCCCTTGATGTCGGCGATGAACGCATCCCACGAGCCAAACGACTTTTCGACATCGGCCTTAAACGCCGCGCTCGGCTGGCCGCCTTCGGCGCCGAGGTTCTCGAAGTACTGCTCGTGCAGCACGGTGCCGTTGTACGCCACCGGCTCGCGGCGACGCAGCTCAGAGTACTCGCTGAAGGAATAGTTGGCCGTCGTCGGGTCGGCCTTGCCCAGCCTCTCTTCGATCTCGTTGAGCTTCTTAACGTAGCCCTGGTACAGCGTGAAGTGCGCTTGCAGCTGCTTCTCGCTGAGGAACGCTTTGCAGTCTCCGATCAGGTGCTCGAAATTCTTCGGACTATGCGGCATTGAAACAGCCTCCGTACGGGTCGTGGTTGCCTGCCGAGGTTCGGCAGCTTGGGTTTTGGTTCGATGATCTCGGCGTGGACCTGTCGTCAGTCGGGGTCGCCGATGCTGTGCGTCCCGTCTCTGGAGCTGGCTACGCCCCCACGCCACACGCCTGCAAAAGATGCGCTTTCGTCCCCAAGCCGGTCAAGCGCGAAGATGCGGGCCAGCAGCCGTCACAAGGCGCCGCGCACCAGCCGCTGAGTGTCGCGTCCACCTTGTTGAGTTTGCTTCGTCGCTGCGGCGTGAAAACTGTGAACCAGCACCGACCTGGGACGCATCAGAACGCATATGCAAGGCCTTGATCTGCGGACGGATTTTTTGACCCGGCTGCCCGTCCACCTGGGCGAGCGCATCCAGGTCGTCTCGCCTGAGCCAGGCGCGGCAAACGAGCGCCTGCCTGCCGACGGTGAGTTCGTCCTTTACTGGATGCGCACGGCGGTGCGCGGGCACGAAAACCCCGCGCTCGATGTGGCGCTGACGCTGTCGGGGCTTCTTTTGCGACCGCTGTTCGTCTATCACGCGCTGTCCGAGAGCTATCCCTATGCCTCGGATCGCCACCATCGCTTCATCTTGGAAGGCGCACGCGATGTACAAGCCGAGCTTGCGGCGCGCGGCATCGGCTATGCCTGTCACGTCGAGCGCCCAGGGCAGCGTGGACCGCACCTGAAAACGCTGGCGCAGCGGGCCTGTGTCGTGGTCACGGAAGACATGCCCTGGGCACCGCTTGTCACCTGGACGCAGAGCCTGGCGACGTCGCTGCGGCGAGCCGTGCTGGCCGTTGATACCGCCTGCGTCTTGCCGGCGCGGCGCATCGGACGCGCGTGGCTGCGCGCCTTTGCCTTTCGTGCGGCGACAGCCCGCGAGCGACTGCAGCGAGCGCTGTGCCCATGGCCCGAGATCACGCCGCCCTATCCGGCCTTTGTGCCGAGCCTGCCGTTTGTGCCGCTTGATCTCGCAGCGACCGATCTTTCCGCGCTCATCGCCCGCTGCGAGATCGATCACAGCGTCGGACCGGTACAGCATACGCGCGGCGGTAGCCAGGCTGGCTATGCGCGCTGGCAGCGCTTTTTGCACGATGGTCTCGATCGCTATGCCACGCAGCGCGACGACCCGCTGCAGCCGTCGGCGTCAAGCCGCATGTCGGCGTACCTGCACTATGGCCAGGTGTCGCCGCTGCGCATCGCGCGACAGGCGGCGCAAGCGACCTGCTCTGCGGACAGCCGCGACAAGTTCCTCGACGAGCTTTTGACCTGGCGCGAGCTGGCACATGTCTTTTGCACCTATGAGCCGCGGCACGAGACGCTGTCGGCGGTGCCGGACTGGGCGATAAAGACCCTGCACCAGCACGAATCGGATGCGCGACCGCTCTTGCCGTCCTGGGAACGGCTGGCGCGCGGCGAAACCGGCGAGCCGCTGTGGGACGCGGCGCAGCACAGCCTGCGCATTCATGGAGAGCTGCACAACAGCCTGCGCATGGCCTGGGGCAAGGCGCTGCTTTCGTGGACACCGAATGCCGAACGCGCGCTTTCGCTGCTCATCGATCTGAACCATCGCTATGCCCTGGATGGCCGCGACCCTTCGTCGTATGGCGGCATCTTGTGGTGCTTGGGGCAGTTCGATCGGCCGTTTCCGCCACAGCGCCCGTATCTGGGCATCGTTCGTCCTCTTTCGCTGCGCGTATTCGCCAAGAAACTGGCGCCGCTGGCCTATCGCGCGCAGGTGCTGCGACCGGCCCGTGAACAGGCGCTGCGCGTCGCGGTGCTGGGCGATGACATGGCGGCGCTGATCTGCGCACGCACGCTGATCGATCACTGCATCCCTGCCCATCTTTTCAGTGTGATCGCTGCAGCCCCTGCGGGCTCTGCAGCGCTGCAAAAGATGCAAGAGTTTGTCATTTCGGATCGGCGCCTTCGACGGTATGTCGATTCGTGGATGCAAGATGCTGTCATTTCACAGCTGCGGCCGTCCCCCAGCGAGCCGACGCTCGCCGAGCGGTATCTGCCCCAGGGACCTGCCGGATCGCTGGCGGCACACCTGGGCCGGGGCGTGAACGCGCCGGTCCCGCTGACGTCGCTGGAGCTTGAACGGCGCGCGTCGAGGTGGTGGCTTAAGACCCCGCCTGTGGACTCGCCGCAACCATGCACCGTGCCGTCCGAGTGGGGTCCGTTTGATGCGCTGCTGGCGACATCGGCCGAGAGCAGCGCTTGGCTGCAGCGGGCACTTTCACGGGCCCACGCTGCCGAGCTGCAGATCGCGCGATCCGACGACGAGCCAGGCTTTTGCGCGGCCAGCGGCCTGGGCGTGTGTCGTCGTGCCGCGCAGTCGGACACGCTGCAGGATGCGCTGCTTTCGGGGATGGCCTTGGCGGGACGAGTCCTTGGCTGGCATGGGTCCTAGCCGTCCCTTGCATACACCGCTTTACCCGAAAAGCACGTCGTTCCTAAAATGGGCTCTCAACTGCCGCGCCAGCCCCGGCTTGCTGTGAGCCGACCTCTCGGCGCGCGAGAGGAACCCGATGAATCCCCCGGTCCTGGCTGCAGGCACAGTGGAAGGCGATCGCTTTGTCATCGAGCGCCTAGCGGGCAGCGGCGGCATGAGCTCGGTCTATCGCGCTCTCGATCGAAAGACGGATCGGCCGGTCGCCATCAAATATCTGGCGCTGCGCACACAGCTACAGCAGGAAGCGGCGCGCTTCCTGCGCGAGATTCAGCTGCTTGCCGAGCTTTCGCATCCTGGCATCGTCGGCTATGTCCACCACGGTCAGTCCGCCGCGGGCCTGCCCTATCTGGTCATGGAATGGCTAGATGGCGAAGACCTGACCCGTCGGCTTTCGCGTGGCCCCTTGAGCATCGCCGAGAGCGTGCGGCTGGCGCAGAAGGTCTGCGAGGCGCTGGCGCTTCTGCACAGTCGCGGCATCGTCCACCGCGATATCAAGCCGAGCAACTTGTTTCTGCGCGATGGCCAGATCGATCGCGTCACGCTGCTGGATCTCGGCGTCGCGCGACGAAGTGCGTCACACCGTACGATGACGCAGACCGGCATCGTCATCGGCACGCCCGAGTACATGTCACCCGAGCAAGCGCGTGGGCGTCGCGACATCGGGCCGCCGGCCGACATCTTTTCCTTGGGCTGCGTGCTGCACGAGTGCTTGACCGGCCAGCCGCCGTTTATGGGCGAACACCTGTCGGCGCTGCTGTCGCGCATTTTGTTCGAAGATGCGCCGCGGCTGAGCAGCGCATGGCGCAATGTGTCGCCGCAGCTTGATGCGCTGGTGCAGGCCATGCTGCGGCGCGAGCCGGATCAGCGACCGCAGAGTGCTAGCGTGCTTCTGGCTGAGCTCAATAAGATCCCGATTTCCGACGACAGCCAAACGATGTTGCCACTGCCCAAGTCCGTGACAGGCATCGGCGCCGACGAACAGCAGCTGGTCACCGTGGTCGTCGCAGCCGAGCCGGATCCCCGCAGCGCGACCGGACCGGGCGGCCTGCTTTCGGCCAGCGAGCTAGCACAGGAACGCAGTGCGCTGCGGCTGCGCTTGGCGGACTTCGCGGCACCGATCGAGTGGCTGGCCGATGGCTCGCTGTGCGCCACGCTGAAGAACATCGGCAGCGCTGCCGATCAAGTGACCTTGGCGGCACGCCTGGCGCTTGCCATTCGCGAGGTCTGGCCCAGCGCCATCATCGCCATGGCCACCGGTCGCAGCATCGTGCGCGAGCGCGTGCCCATCGGAGAGGCCATCGATCGCGCCGTGGCCTCGCTGCGCCAGCAGCAGAACCGCGTGCTCGCCACCCCTGCGGACCGCTCGTTGCTGGCGGCGGTGACGCGGGTTGTGTGGCTGGACGCGCTGTCCGCCGATTTTCTTGAACAGCGCTTCACGCTAGAGACGCTCGCAGAAGGCCGCGGACTGCTCGCCGAGCCAGAGGACTTTGATGACCAGCGTCTGCTGCTTGGACGGCCAACGACCTGCGTAGGACGCGAGCAAGACCTGGCCGTGTTGGAAATGGAGCTTGTGAATGTGCTGGAGCACCTGTCGCCGGCCGCGATGGTGATCACAGCGCCGGCCGGGTTTGGCAAGTCACGCCTGCGGCATGAGTTTCTGCGACGGCAGGTCATGCGCGGGCAGGCTCTGGCCATGTTGTTGGGGCGCGGCGATCCGCTGGCGGTGGGCACGCCGTATGCGCCGCTTTCTCGCGCTCTGCGGCAGGCCTGCGGCATTCACAGCGGGGACTCTCTGGGCGAGCAGCAAGAAAAAATCCGACGACACATCGAGCAGCTGTTTTCGCTGTCGCCAAGCGCGGACACACACCCGCCATCCGAGCCTTCGCTGGAAGCCCTGGCCGAATTCCTGGGCGAGCTTATGGGAGTACACTTTCCCGACGACGCCAGCGTCAAGCTGCGCGCGGCTCGCAGCGATCCCAAGGTCATGGGCGATCAGGTCAGCCAGGCCTTTCTGCGGTATCTGCAACAAGCCGCCGGGGTGGCTCCGCTGGTCTTTGTTCTGGAAGATCTGCACTGGGCAGACAGTCAGACCATCAAGCTGGTCGACGTGGCCCTGCGCGAGCTGAAGCAGCCGCTTTTCGTGCTGGCCATAGCGCGGCCCGAGATTCATACGCTGTACCCCAACCTGTGGGTCGGCCGCATGCAAGAGCTCAAGCTGCCGGGGCTAAGCCGCCGCGCGGCCGAGCGCATGATTCGCCAGATGCTGGGTCCGCAGGCCACGCCGTCTTTGGTGACGCAGCTTGTGAACCAGGCCGATGGCAATGCGTTTTATCTGGAAGAGCTGATTCGCGCCGTCGCCACAGGCAAGCGAGATGCGCTGCCCGAGACGGTGTTGGCCATGCTGCAGGTGCGCCTGCAGTCCTTGGATGTCACGTCGCGTCGTGTCTTGCGGTCGGCCAGTGTGTTTGGCGAGAGCTTTTGGCGGACGGGGATCCGAGCACTGCAGCCTGGCCAGCTTTCCGAGCCAGAGCTCGACCGGGCGCTTAGCTCGCTGTGCGACAGCGAGCTGATCACGCAGCGGCCCGAGAGCCGGCTGCCCGGCGAGGACGAGTTTGTCTTCCGTCATGCCTTGGTGCGCGAGGCCACATACAGCCTGCTTTCCGACGAAGATCGCGTGAACGCGCACGGCTTGGCCGCTGAGTACCTAGAAAAGGCGGGCGAGCCCGATCCGATGGTCTTGGCGGAACACTTTCGCTTGGGGCACAGCTGCGAGCGAGCGATGGCTCCGTATACGCGGGCCGCGATGCAGGCGCTTTCAGTCAACGATCTGCAGGCCACGCTGGCTCGCGTCGAGCTCGCCAAGCGCTGCGGGGCCAGCGGGGAAGCCCTGGGGACACTAGAGGCGCTGGCTTGCGCGGCGCACTTCTGGCGCGACGACTTTCAGTCGGCCTATCCGGCAGGCTGCCAAGCGCTGCTGCTTCTGCCGCGCGGCAGTCGGCTGTGGATGCAGTCCCTGGGCAACATGCTGACCTTCACGAGCCTCATGGGAAAGCAGGATCATTTTCGCAGCCTGATCGGCGAGTTCAGCACCGTCGTTCCAGGCGGCGACGGACTGGGGATGTATGTCGAGGCCGGCTCTCTTCTGATCAGCATGTTCAGCTTTGGTGGGATTCGCGATGCTGCGCAGGGCTTCTTGGGGTTGGTCGAGGCGATGGGCCAGCCGTGTCTGAGCAGCGATCCCTTGGCGCGAGCGTGGTTCAAGCAAGCGCACGCCATTTACTTGCTGATGCTGGGCAGCGATCCGACTCGCGCGGTCACGCTGGCCAAAGAGGGGCTCGCCGCTGCGCACGAAGCCGGAGCGCGCCGCAACCAGGTGCTGATCAGCGCCTTTTTGGGCATGGCGCTTGAGCTTGCGAACGAATCCACCATCGCCGAGAGCGTGCTGCGCGAAAACCTAAGCCACGCGCAGCGCTTGGCCGAGCCGCTTCCCATCTCGCACGCTAAGGTGTGGCTGGCCATGGTGCTGCGCTGTCGCCGAGATCAGACGGCGCAGCGCGAGGCGGCCAAGCTGGCCAGCGAGGTGCTCGCCACAAAAGGAGCCAACGCGTTTTATGTCGTGGCCTGTCAGTGCGTGCTGGCCAGTGCTCGCCTTTTTGCCGGCGACTTGACCGGGGCTGAAGCGGCCTTTGCGGCGGCCGCCCCCCTGCATTCGTTCCTGCCCATCTTGCACGGACTGGCCCTGTCGACGCAGCTCGCTGTCCTGCGGGCTGCTGGGCGCAGCGACGAAGCCAAGCACACCGCAGCGACGGCGCAAGCTCTCTTGGATCGTCTGAGCCCGCTTGGGCTCGCGGAACACGCCCTGCGCAGCGAGCTTGCCGCGGTCGCCGCAGGTTAGATCCGGTTTGACGCGCTTAGCTGCAGGGGAAGAGCTGCTGCAAGGTGCTGATCATGTCGTCGATATTGACGGAGTTGGGATCGGTCTTCTGGACTTCCTTGCGCAGCGTCTGCGCAAGGGGGGTGTTCCGCGCAGTGGCCGCGCGATCGAGCGCAGCAGCGGTGATGCTGATGAAGGCCCAGTCGGCGGCACGTCGCTCGCCCGAGTTGCGCTTCATGTAGCCCAGACGATCAATGACCGTGGCAGCCAACGCGCGATCGAGCGCGCGATCGAGCTGACCGTAGGCCAAGTTCTGCAGCGTGCTGTTGCCGGGGGGCAGCATGCGATCGACATCGCGCCAGCAGCGCACAGCCAGCGAGGCATCATAGACGCGATCAGCCGCCGCAGCGTCGGCGACCTTGGCGTATCGCATGAAGCCCTTGCCCGCGCTGCTGCGCGCCTCGCCTCCCGTGAAGTAGGCCCATGACGAGTCGCAGTCATCGAGCTTGTCGCGACCGCAGGTGACGGCTTCCTTGTACACCGATGTGTAGAGGAACCAGATCAGGATGCCCTCGACGCGGGCGGCCTGAACCCGCGGCTCCTGACCGCTGGCCCCTGCCATGACGGCGGCGTTGAGCGCCGGCACCATGCGCACCGGCCCGACGCAACGATCGGGCTGGTTGATGCTCTGCACGGGGTCGGTACACAGCGTCTGTCCCATGCCGTTTACGAACACTGGATAGTGCTCGTCTTCGCGTCGATCCAGGCGCGACTGCAAGCCATTGGCGATGCTGAGCTGCACCTTGGCCTCGGCAAAGTCGGCAGGCGTCGGCACCTTGTCGCATTCCCACAGCAAGTTGGCGATGGTCTCAAACGCCGTGATGCGGGCCACCGTGCTGATGTTTGCATTGACGGGAACGTATGTATTTCCGTCGCTGACACAGGCTGGCCAGGGGTTCACCGTCTTGCCCGGCTGATAGTCCGTTCCTTGGCGTGTGCAGCTAGCCGAAGACATCACGCTGCCCGAGCCCGCGCGGCAGCCGGTGAACGATGTGTCACCAAGGTCGGGGGGCATCATCTGTACTTGCTCCGCCGGGGTGGCCGAGCAGCCAAGCCCCAAGCCGAGCGCGAGCGCCGCGCCCAGGCCGGCCCGTCTTGTGCCGTTCCACAGCCATGCGCGAGAGGAATACGAGGAGCTAGATCGTAAAGTCATCGCAGAGTCCTTTCTGTATAAGACAAGCCTATGCGGAACCGCGTGATATGTGCCGCTAGCGTTCGATATCTAACGAAAATGTCACACTGCTGCTTGGGCCATTCACGCTGGATCCATGATAGCGATAGGCGACGTCGCCGGCATTTTCGACGACGAGCATGGCGGTTGCGCGATGCAGGAGGCCGCGCGGCACAAGATCATGAAGGCGCAGACCGGCGCGCAGATCGACCACGACAAAACCCGGTGTGCCACCGCGGGGAATGCGCGCATCGTTGTAGTCCGCCGGGGCAAGGCGCGTCTGCTCGGTGGCCCAGCGCAGGCCCGCGCCTAGGACGGTGCCGCGCAGCGGACGCAGGCGAAGCTCGGCCGTGCCGTTGAGCGGCGGGATACGCGACAGCGGCACAATCGCTTGGTAGCCGACTTCGCCCACGCCCGGCGGCGTTGGATTCGGCGCCTCGCCGTAGGCATAGGCCAAAGTGGCCGACAGATCGATGCGCAGCGGCAGGTGGACGAGCAGAGCGCCTTCGGCACCCCAGATCACGCCGCGACCGCCGATGTTGACCAACTGAAAACGCGACCACGACGTCATGCAGCCCAGCGCATCCAGGCCGCTGCCTCGTGGACACTCGGCGATGCTGCGCGGGCGCCTCACGATGGCTTCGTGCAGGCCCATGTTGAAAAACCATGCCGAGAGCGAAAGCCAGCTAAACGTCAGTCGCACACCGGCCTCGGCCGTCAGCGAGCGCTCGGGCTGTAGCGCGGCATTTTCGAACTGAAAGCCAGGGCCCGTTGCTTGACGTGAGGACAGATCGTCCAAGTTCGGGGTGCGAAAGCCCTGGTTTAGGTTGAACAGCAGCGATAGTTCACCGCGCGGTCGCACTTCCATTCCAACGTCGAAGGCATAGGGCACAAACAGGCGATCGGCCGCTTGCGTCGCGGACTCGGCATCGGCGGGCACCCAGGCCGCGGCCATGCCCAGTCGCCCTCCGGCTCGCGCGACGACATAGCGACCGAAGCTGGCTTCGGCTTCGGCGAAGCCCGCAAAGCTGGTGTAGCGCGAGCCCGCGATGTACTGCCCGCGGGACCAGTCGCGGGTGAAGCCCAGATCGAGGACATCCAAGGCCGCCTGCGATTCGACCTGATCATGATAGAGATCCAAGCCATAGCGTCCGCGCAGCCCGAACCAGCGACGTCGCAGAGTGCTGCTCTCGCCGCGCGCAGTCAGGCCCAGCGTGTGAACCTGATCCAGGCCGCGCTCGCGCACCTTGGCGGACGGACGATCGCGACGTCGCCGCTCGTGCTGTAGCTGATACGAGACCGTCGTCTGCAGCCGCGAAAGCCCGCGCAGTCCCGGCGACAGCCGCAGCGAGGCATAGGCCAGGGTGCGAAACTGCTCTTCATAGATCAGACACTCGTCGAGCGGCGCATAGGCCGGCGGGCACTGATCGGTACGCGGCGCATCGAACTGCAGGTACTGATAAGCGGCCAAGACCAGCTGATCGTTTTGCCGTGGGCCGGTGGCGGGTCCGAGCGGAATAACCAGCCGCAGGTCTGCGGTTCCCTCGCGAAATCCGGTGCCAAGCTGCGCCAAGCCGTTTCCGGTATAGCGCGGCACTTCAGGAAACGGCGCGACCGATTGATCGATATTGCGGACCGCTCGCCCGTCGAGAAGCCCGGCTGTGCGATAGCCTCCGCCGACCACCAAGCCCACGCGCGGCGACAGCCAGCCCGACAGGCGCAGGCGGCCGCCCGCTTCGCGATCCGCGCTGGCAAAGCGGCCTAGAGCCTGCCCATGCAGAAGCGGTCGTGGCTTTTCGATCGTAGGGCGCTCGGCAGCCAGCGGCTGGATGGGCAGAGCCTCGATCGCACCGCCGATGGCATCCGAACCAAAGCGCACCGATGCCGAGCCGCGCTGCACCACGATCTGATCGATGGTCTGCGAGTCGATCGTGAAAAAGTACTGGTTCGGGCCCTGGCGATACAGGCTGTTGTTGAGCCGCACGCCGTCGTACAGAAGCACGGTGTGCTGCCCGGTGACGCCGCGCAGAAACGCCGAGCCTTGGCCGTGCGCCGTCTGCTGCACATAGACTCCGGGCTCATAGCGCAGCGCATCAGGAGCCGAGCGGGGCAGACGCTCGTCGAGCTGTTCACGCGTGACGACGCTGTTCGCCCGACCTGGCACTCCTCGACTGGCTCGTACGCGCGTCTCAAACGGCGTGCTGTCTCCCGACTCACTGGTCACGGAGTCTTTGGACCCAGCAGTGGGCTCGCTTGCTCCATTGCTCGGGGCGGAATCAGGCGATGCCGGGGCGAGGCGCTGTGCCTGACTGCGTCCACAGAGGACCATGGGAAACAACAAGACCAGACACCATCGGGCGCGCACCGGCGACAGTCTATCATCCCTCTTTATGCTTCGGGCGAGTGGCGCAGCCGCCATGCCGCGCGGAAGACACACAGCGCAGAGCCGCGGCGAAGCCACGGGCCGCGAGCGAACGTCGTTGCCCCGGTTCGCTAGTAAAACGAAGCGGTGCGGCGCGTGCCGGTGTAGTCGATGTACACGCTCTGCCACTCGGTGAAGAAGTCGAGCGCCGTGGTCCCTTGCTCACGTCCGCCGACGCCTGTGTCTTTGAGGCCTCCGAAGGGCACCTGTGCTTCGCCACCCACCGTCGGACTGTTGACGTGCAAGATGCCGGTCTCGACAAGATCGATGTATCGGAAGACGCGACCGACATCGCGCGTGTACACCGACGACGACAGGCCATAGCTGCTGTCGTTGGCCAAGGCAAACGCGTGCGCTTCGTCTTCGGCGGCTGCGATCGAAAGCACCGGTCCGAAGATCTCTTCTTGGAAGATGCGGTGCGTGCGCTCGACGTCGCAGAACACCGTCGGGGCGACAAAGTACCCTGCCGCCAGCGCCCCATCCAGACGCGAGCCGCCCAGAAGCAGCCGCGCTTCCCGCTTGCCGATGTCCAAGTACGAAAGCACGGTCGAAAGCTGCTTGCTGTCGACGAGCGGGCCGACCTGCACGCCTGGCTCGGTGCCCGGCCCCACTTTCAATGCGCGGGCCTTTTCGACGACGCGCTCACAGAACGTCGACAGAACCGACTTCATGACCACCGCACGCGAGGTCGCCGTGCAGCGCTGGCCGCTGGAATAGAACGCCCCTTGTACCGCTGCGGTCGCGGCCAGATCGAGATCGGCATCATCGAGCACGATGATCGCGTTCTTGCCGCCCATCTCGCACTGGACTTTCTTGTTGTGCGCGGCGCCCAAGCCGTACAAGCGCTGGCCGATCTCGTTGCTGCCGGTGAAGCTGATGGCGGCGACATCGCGGTGCTTGACCAGCGCATCGCCCAGCGAGCCGCCGGGGCCATACACGACGTTCCACACGCCCGCAGGAATGCCCGCTTCGATCAGGATCTCGGTCAGAAGGTGCGCGCACCACGGCGTGCTGGATGCTGGCTTGAACACGATGGTGTTGCCGCAGACCAAGGCCGCTGCCGCTTTCCACACCGGAATGGCCAGCGGGAAGTTCCACGGCGTGATCAGCGCCACCACACCCAGCGGAATGCGCCGCGTATAGATCAGGTTGTTGGGTAGCTCCGACGGAATCACTTGGCCGAAGCTGCGGCGCCCTTCGCCCGCCGAAAACTCAAAGCAGTTGATGGCGCGCTGCACTTCGCCGGTCGCGTCGGCAATCGACTTGCCTTCTTCCAAGCTCAGGGCGCGGGCGACTTCTTCTTTGCGCTGACGCAGGATGTGCTGCGCGCGAAACAAGATCTCGCCACGCTTGGGAGCCGGCAGCATGCGCCAGGCATAGGCCGCGGTCTTCGCCGCATGCACCGCTGTCTCGATCTCGGCCGCGCTTGAGACGACGACTTGGCCCAGGCTCTGCCCATTTGCGGGGTTGATGTTGTCCTGCGTACGGCCCGCGGCCGGCGCAGAAAAGGCACCACCGATGTAGTTCTGAATCAGCTGGTTTTGCATGAAGACCTCGAAGCGAGGCACCGTACTGCGCGCTCGCTGCGACGGTCAATTGCGATCTCACGCGCCGATATGCACTCGGGGGCGCGACGTTTTGTCGACAGACAACCGATGTCATACGAAGGAAGATCGGGTCTTGGGTCAGGAGGAATCAGCGGTTGCGTCGGAGTACGTGGCGTCGGGCGGTGAGCCGAGGAAACGGTCATTTATATTGCAATATAATGATATATCAATAAAAATAAAATACCTTTCGGTCTGTATGCCATTAAAGTCGCAAGTCGCCGAGAAATGGCTTGAGTAGATCGACCAGGGCGCGAATGCGCGGAATATCGGACAGCACGGCGGGCACGACGACGCGAACACCGACCTCGCGGCCGAGCACATCGGGCAGGACGGGGATCAAGGTGCCGTCTGGTACTCCCGGATCGGGCAGCATGGCATCGGGCACCATGCAGATGCCCAGCCCGGCGAGCGCGAACTGTCGCAAGAAATGGATGTGCCGCGTGACCAGCACCGGAGCGATCGGAAAGGTTTGACCGCGCAGCGTCGTCCACTTGCGGCCGTCTTCGCCGGGGGCTTCAAAGGACATCAGGTCATGGCGACCGAGGTCTTCGATGCTCTGCGGCGTGCCGCGGCGGCTCAGGTATTCGCGGCTGGCGATGGCCCAGATGCGGACGCGGATCAGCTCGCGCGAGACCCAGGGGCCAGGCGGCGTGCTGTCGCCAAAGTGGACCGCCACGTCGACGTTTTCGAGCAGTCCGCCGATCGGGTCTTCGCAGAACTGCAGGCGGAAGCTCAGCCGTGGATACTTGCCGCGCACAAAGGAAAGCAGCGGCGTCACCACGTGCGGCGGCAGGCCGATCGGCAAGAGCGCGCGTAGCTCGCCGCCTGGCTCTGATCCTGCCTCGCGCACCGACGCCAGAAGCGCGCTGGCCTCATTCACCATCAGCCGTCCCCGGCCCGCGAGGATCTTGCCAGCTTCGGTGAGCGGCGCTCCAAGGCGTGTGCGGTCGACCAGCGGCACTCCGGCGCGGGCTTCTAGCTGATCGATCCGTCGGCGCAAGGTGGCGCGTGACATGCGCAGCGACTTGGCCGCCGTCAGAAACGACCCGGTATCGGCCACCGCGAGAAACGCGCGAAGCTCTTCGAGGTCCATGCTGCCTCCGTCTGCGAGCGCTGTGGTTTGAGCCGTCGCGGGCTCACAACGCACGTATGTTCACGACCTTACGAACCTATCATTCCGTGCCGTGGCGGCTCAATTGCGTTTTACAAATGTTACAATCCAAATCGCCGAGTTCACTGCGGCGTATCGATTTTATGTTGAATAGTAGGCGCCGCGATCGAGAGCGCTCCGACGAGCCAGAAGAGGTCGCGCCCGTCGGAGATCCGGCACGCAAGAGGGCGGGCTAGCCGGTCTTGCCGGCGGGGCGGGTGGCTTTGCTGGGGGGCGGCGGCGGGCTGGCTTTCGCCGGGGCCGGGGCAGCCGGCGGCGCGCCAGGCAGGCCGGGCGGCGGTGCAAGCTGTGGCGTCGGCGGCACCTTGGGATCGTCGGAAGAGCCCGCCGGAGCGGCCCCCGGTATGCCTGGAACCGGGCCGGTGGGCACGGGCTTTGGGGGATTGGCCAGCACCGCGTTTTGCAGCACGGGTGGCAGGGTGCCGGGCGCAACTGGCGCGCTCACCGATGGCACGACACCCTGCGCATCGGCAAAGGCCAGCTGACCGAAGCGGTTCAGCGCGTGAAAGTCACCGACCAACGGCGGCGACCAGCCGCTGGCCACGGCCTGCCGGCCCTTGGGAAAGTCAAAGCGGAAGAAGTTGGCGCGCCAGATCGTGCCGGGGACAGGCGGCACGCCGCGCATCGTTTCGAGCTTGCCCTTGGCCGCGACCAGCGGGATGCGTAGCTCGGCATCCCAGGCTTGGTCGTCGTCGTCGCGCTGGTTCAGCGTGCCGTGGACCTGGACGGCGGTCTCGATGCCGGATTCCCAGGCGTTGTCGTTGCCGCGATACACCGGCAGCCAGCTATCGAAGGTCACGTTCTTGGGGCTGACCTGCAGCTCGATGTATGTGCGGCCGTCGCCGTCGGCATCGATGAAGGCCTCGGCGACTTCTTGGGTCCACAGCTTGTCGTCGTGCTTGTCGAGCGTGGCCCAGACATCGCTGTCTTGGAAGTGGAAGGCCAGGTACAGGTTGCTGTCGTCCCACAGCGCCCGCACCGAGCCAGCCTGCGGCGACGGCGAGCCGTCCATGGTGTTGACAAAGGGGCCGCTGCTCTCGGCGGTGCTCCACGCTGGCTCGTCGAACTTGCCATCGATCTGAAGCTTCGCCCCGGTCGGCAGCTTGCGCACCACCAAGCGACGTGGCGGCGGCGGCGCAGCGGCCAGCGTCGGAAGCTCGGCGGCGATGACGCGATTCTGGCCATCTTGGCGACCGCTCTGCACGCTGAAGCGAGCGCTGCCTTTCCACAGCCCGATCAAGATCTGCGCTTTGTCGCCCGACCACGATCCAGGCAGGTTCACGCGATGGCTGTCGCGGATGATCTCGCCTGCTTGCCAGCTTGGGACGGGGTACTTGCCGTTCATCGGCACGTGATCGGCGGTGAAGTGCGCGCGACGGTTGCCGCTGGCATCGGCCGAGTCGACGTGAACAAACAGCCTCCAGCCTTCGGGCGCGGGCTTTTCCACGCGGAAGTAATGGGTCAGCGTGACGAGCTTGCCAACGGCCAGCGCCTCGGCATCAGCGTCCATGCCCAGGTACACGATGCGCGCACCATCAGGGCCGCTTAGCACGGCGCCACTGGGGTAACGCAGCGTCGGTACTTTGTCTGCTGCGACAAGCTGCGAGCGGGCTTCTTGAATCTCGGCTTCCGAGGGCTGCGCGCGATCCGGCGTCTGCTCGACGCAGGCCAGCACACACAAGCTGCCCGCCACAAGACCCAGATACGACGTAGCCGCAAACGAACAAGCTGCACGATGTCGTCGAACCATGGGTCGAGCTTGTATCGTTTTTTTCGGCCGCGGCATACCCCCGAAGTGAACGGCCGCGCGGTGCAAAAGGCGGCGGGTGCGGCTACGATTCGACGCGGCGATTGACCAAGTTGCCGATGCGGTGCGAAAGCTTCGAGGACACGCGCGAGGTCAGCCACAGCAGCCAGGCCTCCGCGGTTACCGGCACTACCGAGCGACGGCAGCGCACGGCGCTCACGATCGACTCGGCGACCTGCTCGGGGGGGAAGTTGCGCTTGCGGTACATCTTCTGCACGCGGGCGCGAATCTTTTCTGGATCGCGACCCGGCTCGGCAGCAAAGCGCGTGGTCGAGATGATGTCCGTGTCGATCACGCCTGGACAGATGACGCTGACGCCAATGCCCAGCGGTGCTAGTTCGTTGCGCAGCGACTCGCTTAAGCCAAAGACCGCGAACTTGCTGGTGCAGTAGCCAATCGTGCGCGCTCCGCCATAGTACCCAAATGCCGACGAGACATTGACGACGTGGCCGCCCTGACCATGCGCCTTGGCTTGCTCGATCATCTTGGGCACAAAGAAGTGGCAGCCGTGGATGACGCCCCACAGGTTGACGCCGAGCACCCACTTCCAGTCGTCTAGGCTCGTCGTCTCGATGCCGCCAGCCAGGCCGACGCCCGCGTTATTGACCAGGATGTCGACGGCGGGGACCAGGGCATGCACAGCCTCGGCAAAGGCCTGCATCTGCGCGCGATCCGACACATCGACGCAGCGACTTAGCAGCAGCCGGCCGCGCTGCTTCAGCAGGTCAGCCAGCTCAGAAAGTCCCGCCTCGTTTACGTCCGAGATGATCAGCTGCGCTCCGGCTGTGGCCAGCGCCAGCGCGGTCGCTCGTCCGATGCCACGCGCGGCGCCTGTCACCAGCGCCACGCGTCCAGAAATGTCCATGTGTCCCAGCGAAGCAAAGGGCATCGGAAACCTCCTTTTTTCTACGCAAGTCCGTCGCTGACCAGGTACTGCATGGCCAGGTCATAGTTGTCGATGTCGTTGGGGTGAAAGTCGCGGCGCAGATACTTCTTGATGCCAGCGGCAAACACCTCGCGCAGGATGCCGCGGCGGCCGTGTTCTTTGCGCACGCGGCGCAGCATAGCCAGGTCTTTTCGAATGCGTTCCCAGCCCACCATGCGGCGCTCTTGCCACAGCAAAAGACAGGTGCCGGCGAACCAGAACGCACCCAAGATCGCCGACGCAAAGGCCAGCCCAGCCATGCGCAGGGCATAGCTCGGATGGACGTGCGCAAGCACATCGAAGGCCACCGCTTTGTGCTCGATCTCTTCCGCGGCGTGCCACAGAAGCAGGCGTCGCATCGTCGGATCCAAGTGGTCGGTTAGCTCGTGCATGCGCAAGAAGTTGTCGGCCATGACCGCGGTGAAGTGCTCGGCGGCGGCCGTGCCTGCCAGGTGCAATGACGGCGGCGTCAGCTTCTCGATGATCTGGTAACAGAGCCGCTCATACACGTGCAGAAAGCCGCTGACGTCATAGCCCTGGCTGTTGAGCAGGCGGTTCATGCGCTCGTGCTGCTGCGCGTGTCGGCCCTCTTGCGCGAAGAAGCCTTGGATCTGCGCGCGAAGCTCGTCTGGCAAGTCGGCTCGCTGCAGGTAGTAATGCACGCTGCGCACAAAGAAGCGCTCACCGGCTGGGAACAGCATGCTGACGCTGTTGATCAACGATGTGGCGATGACGTTGTTAAAGGCCCAGTGTCGCGGCAGCTCACCGTCGATGGCTAGCTGTGGCAAGCGCGGCTTGATCGGCCGTGCGGCGTGCGCCGGGGCACCGTCCTTTGCCGGGCTGTCCGTGGCCAAAGAGGGGGAGCCATTTGCAGCATGCAGACCCGATACAGATGCGGCAGCGGTCATTGTTGACTCCTGGTCAATAAGCTCAAGCCGACGCTATCACCCTATTGAATGTGGGTCAATAGCGCCGTATTGTTGGCAAGCAATGGCCCGGCATCGACCTGCGAACCCCCCAGCACGCCGCAAGAAAAAGTCCGCTACCCCGCGCAAGGCAGCCAGCCGAAAAACCGCGGCCACCAAGCCATCCCGTCGAGCAGCGGCCAAGCCAGCGGGCAAAGCGGGCAAGAAAAAGACGGCTGCCGCACGCCGTCGATCCGGCCGCGCAGAGCGTTCCTCAGCAAACGGCAGCGCGAACAACGCGCGCACACGCCTGATCACCGATGAACGCCGCGCCCAGCTGATCGCGCTGGGTCTTGAGCTGTTTAGCAGCCGCCCGTATGACGAGGTTCACATCGCCGAGCTAGCGACCGCAGCGGGCATCTCAAAGGGCCTTCTTTATCACTATTTTCCGACGAAGCGGGACTTCTATACCGCGGCGCTGCGACAGGCTGCGGACCGCCTGCTTGCGCAGCTGCAGCCGGATCCAGAGCTGCCGCCGGTTCAGCGCTTGCAGCGCGGCCTGCATCACTATCTGAGCTATGTGCAGCAGTACGGGACGTCGTATGTGGCGCTGATGCGTGGCGGGGTTGGCGCCGATCCGGGCATCGCCGCCATCGTCGAAGAGACGCGCGTGAACTGCATGTCACGTCTGATCAGCGGCATGGGGTTTTCGCCACAGACGCTGCCGCCGCTTGTGCGCATCGCGCTGCGCGCCTGGATTGGTACCGTCGAAGCGGCCAGCCTGGAATGGGTCCTGTGTCCATCGGTGCCGGCCGAGGAAGTGGTCAACCTGCTGTCGCAGCAGCTTCTGCACCTGCTGCTTCTTTTGGGGGCGATGCCGGCGATGTAATCCGTGCGCCAGGAAGTCGATCTGGCAAGGCTATGAAGCCCAGACGTCCTGCAGATAGCGCCCTTCGCTCTTCCAGCCTTCGAGGACTGCGTCGGCGTCGGCGAGCGAGCAGCCGCGGGCCTTGGCGACAAGCTGCGCCAGCATGTGTTGCACATCAGCCGCCATCTTGCGCGCATCCCCGCAGACATAGATGGCCGCGCCTTGATCCAAAAGCGCCAGCACTCGGTCGGCATGCTGCCGCAATAGATCCTGCACGTACATGCGAGGGTGATCGGGCTGGCGCGAAAACGCGATGTACAGCTGATCCAGCGAGCCGTCTTTGAGGTGCTGCTCTAGCTCATAGCGATAGATGAAGTCGTGATCGGGGCGACGGCAGCCGAAGAACAGCACGGTCTTTCCGACGATCTCGCCGGCCTGCCGCTGTGCCGCGCGCTCTTGGATAAAGCCGCGCATCGGTGCCAGGCCTGTGCCCGGCCCAATCAGCAAGACGGGCGTCTTGGCGTCGACGGGCAAGCGGAAGGTCGAGCGCGTGTCCTTGACCAGCATGCGAATCTGCGAGCCGGCTGGGCAGTGCAAAAGATAGTGGCTACATAGGCCTTCGCGGCGTGCCTCGTGCGGTCCGTTGAAGTTGTGTACACCGACGGTGATGCTGCAGGCACGAGCGAGCATGCGCGGCGAGGACGAGATCGAGTAGTAGCGCGGCTTGAGCAAGGGCCGCAGCGACAAAAGCAGCGGCAGTGGGCAGGGTACCGACGCAAAGCGCAGCAGCACATCGAGCAGCGTCAGCTTTTGCCCCAGTACATCGCGGCCAAAGCTTGCTTCCGAGGCGAGATCCAGAAGCTGCTTCTGTTCAGGCGGGCAGGGGCAGCCTTCGGCGAGTGCGCGCAGCTCTTTGCGCGACAGCGGACCGCTGAGATCGATGTGATAGGTCAAAAGGTCGTGGACGGTGATCGGCACGCCGGTTGGCAGGTGTGCCGAGTCCCTTGCGATCGTCGACTGCAGCGGCGAGAGCTCATGCAGCACGACGACGTCTGAGCTGCGTACGCCGCAGCGTGTGGCAACGGCTGCCACCAGATCGTGTGGGTTTTCGGGAAAGACGCCCAGGTGATCACCGGCTGCGTACGTGACGCCTTCGGGTAGCTCGATCTCGATGTGTCGCGTCGAGCGATCGGACAGGCTGGACTGCAGCTCTTCGTTGCGCAGGATGACGCCCAGGCGAGCTTCGTCTTGCAGTGGGAACTTGTTGGGCAGGACCGCGCGGGCCTGCGTGCCTGCGAAGTTCACGACCTCGACGGAATACAAAAGCGGGCTGGTCTCGGGCGCTGGCGGCGGTGGGCTGGCGGCGGAAAGGATCGTCGGTACCGTGCGGAAAAGCTGCTTTTGCCACGCGTCGGCTGCCGCTTCGAGATCGCCGTCGGCATCGCAGCTTCCAAGCGGCATAAACGGCGTCGCTCCCAGCGCACGCAGACGGGCATGCACGTGCTTGGGAAACTTCTGAAAGGTGGTGCGCCACTGCTTGTTGCCGCAGCCCAGCACCGCATACTGAAGCCCCTGCAAGGGACTGCCCGCGAGCGCGGGATCCGAGATCAGCGCGGCAAACTTCTGCGCGTTGTCCGGTGGTGTTCCGTTGTACGTGCTGCTGACGATGACCAGGGGTGCTGCGCCGATCTTGGCCAGGGCATCCAGCGAAGAAAAGGCATCCAGATCGGCGAGCACAGGCGCAAACCCGCGAGCCGTCGCGTGTCGGGCAATGCCCTGGGCCAGATCCTGACAGGTGCCCATGTTCGATCCGTACAGGACATAAAACGGCGGGCCGCTGGTCGTCTTTCCGGGCTGCGCAGCGACGGGAACATCGCGCTGTTCAGGCGCGGGGAAGGCGCCTTTGTCTTCGCTGCGCGGCTCTAAGACAAGCAGCAGATCTTTGGGCTTGATGGTCAGCGTCTGGACATGGACCAGCGGATAGTTGGGGTCGTGCAGCCGCGGCCGATAGCGCTGATAAAGAAGCGCCAGCACCAAGCGCGCTTCCAAAAGCGCGAACTGAAAGCCGATGCAGCTGCGCATGCCCAGTCCGAAGGGGTGATAGACATTGGGGTGCCGGGCCGCGATGGATTCGGGCAAGAATCGATCGGGATCGAAGCGCTCGGCATCGGGGCCCCAGTGCTGCGGATGACGATGCAGAGCGGTCAGCAGCGTGACGACGCGCTGGCCTTTGCTGACCGGATACATTCCCGCCAGCACGGTGTCGCGATCGACGACCTTGTTGAACGCAGGTGCCGTCGGATAAAGCCGCAGCGTCTCTTTCAGCACGCGCCCGACATAGTCCAGGCGTTCGATGTCCTGGTACGTCGGGCGATAGCTGAAGTCACGGCCCAGCACGCGATCGACCTCGGCGCACAGCGCGGCTTCGATCTGTGGGTGGCGGCTGATCAGATACAGCGCATAGGACAGAAGGCCGCTTGTGGTCTCGTGGCCAGCGATGAGGAATGTGATCAACTGATGCCGGATGTTTTCGTCGGGCAGGCGCTTGCCGGTCATGCGATCGCGCGCCGTCAACATGGTCTGCAAGATGTCGTTGGGCACCGGCTCGCCGCGCTCAAGGGCCTGCTTGCGCTCGGCGATGATGCGATCGACCGTGCCGGCAAGGACGGTGTTGGCGCGCTCGCGGCGGTGCGCGGCCAGCGGATGAAACGATGCAGGCAGCACGCTCATCGGGGCCTGCATGGCGTCGCGTAGCACTTCGACCATGGCGTCGACAAACGGGATGGCTTCGTTGCTTTCCAGGCAGTGAAAGCGAGTATTAAAGCCGGTATAGGCGATGGTCTCGAACGTCATGCGCGTCATCAGATCCGTCGCCAAGAACGGCTCGGCTGCGCGCAAGCGGCCAAGCTGGGCCAGCAGCACGTCGGCGATCTCAAGCATCTTGGGGTAGTACTGCTTGAGCGCGCTGGTTCCCATGGTGGGCAGCAAGATGCGGTGCGCGACGTGCCAGATCTCTTCGTCGTCCTCCGCGGTGAACAGGCCATCGCCGACGCTGTACGTGCGCAGGTGCGAAAGCGGAGAGCGATCGCCGATCGTGCGCTTGGGAAAGTCCTGGGGCCGCGACAGCATGTCCTTGATGACTTCGGGATCGCGCGTCAGGTACACGGTGCGCCCCGGCAGCTTCAGCACGACGAAGTCGCCGAACTTGTGCAAAAGATCTTCGGCGGCCGAAAGGAAGTTGCCGCGGCGCAGGTCGGCGAGATTGCCAATGATCGGCAGCGGTCGTGGCCCTGGGATGGTCGCTGTGGCAGCGGCCGCAGGCTCGCTGGGCTTGGCGTCAGGACGGCTCAGCTCGACGGAAAGAACCAGCCCGTCCGGCAAGCTATCGGACAGCGCCACGACATCGCCATCGGCATCGCGGCAGAGGACGCGGCCCCCTTCGGGGAGCGTCTGTCCGAGTGCGCTCAGAATGGCGCGCTCAATCGATTCGGCGCTGCTGCCGGGGTAAAACGCAACGCGCAGCGGCGCAGCCGACACCGCACTGGCCATGCGCACCTGGATGCTCTTCTTGGTGCTCATCGCTAGTTATTGTCGGGACGAATCGCTGGCAAAAGCAAGGCGTGCGCAGCAGGATGTGGCCGCTACCGGATGGTGAAGCCGATCGACGTGACGACTGTGTGCAGCCAGTTGTTGGTATAGCCATCGCCCGGCGGCGGATCGTCCTGGCTGAAGCCCTGTGCGCCCCCGCCGAGATAGCGCAGGTTGAGGAAGGTCTCCATAAAGCTGGTAAGCGACAAACCGATGCGCAGCGATGCGTCGAGGATCGCGCCTTCAAACTCGTACAGGCTGCCGGTGATGATGCGACCGCGCGCATACAGACCATCGACCTCGGTGCCGATGAACAGGCCGTTTTTGAACGTGGTGCGAGCGCGCAGATGCAAAAGCGGTACGACGCCGATGTCGTTGTTTACGCGACGCAGCGCGCCGTCCGCCGACGTGAACGAGATGGCCGCGTTGCGGATCTGCAGACCGACGCCGATGGCTAGCTCGTGCCGGCGACTGCGAAAGAAGTCGAACTGATAGTTGAAGCGATAGAAGTCAAAGCCATAGCGGAAGTTGACCGGCGTACCGCTGGGAAAGTCCAGCTGATCGATGCGCAGATCGCGGGCCAGGACTTGTTCGGTGCGCAGGTCGATGGGCTGGTACAGAAAGATCAGCGTGTGGCGACGGAACAGCTCGACTTCGGCCGAGATGCGCGCAAAGAAAAACAGGTTGTTCTGGCCGCCTTCGTTGATGTAATCGAGCTCGGATCCATCCTGGCTGAACTGGATGGTGTGCTTGGCCACACCGACGGTGCCAAGCTCAAGATTTAAGCGCAGGGCGATGTTGCGCGTGGGGTTGTTGATGCGAAACGCGGTCGGCAGGATGACTGGCAGATCATCCCCAGCGGGCGGCGGCGCAGGCCAGGCCACAGGGGGTGTGTAGGCTTCTGGTGAGGTCGCCATCTGCAGAGGCGGCTGTGCGTTTGCAGCGGCGGGCTGCCACGCGCAGCAAGCCACGCAGAGGAACGCGAGGACCGAAGGAAGGAAGGAAGGAAGGAAGAAAGAAAGGAACGAAAGACATCGGGGTCGCGCGGCGTGCATGCCTGTTAGTTGCCGGCCACCACGCAAGCGCGCCAACTTGGTGTGCTGCGCGCTAGCCCTGCGGTTCTTCTTGGGTTGGTGTGCCGTCGTCCATGACGGGGTGACCCAGGTTCAGCGGCATCTGCAGATAGCGAATGCCGTTTTCCGCAGGTGGTGGCAGGTGACCGGCCGCGATGTTGACCTGCACGCTTTGGAAGAGCAGGCGCGGCGCGCTGAGCGTCTTGTCGCGACTCTGGCGGAACGCGACGAACTGTTCCTTGGTGGTGTCCTGCCGCAGGTGGATGTTTTCGCGCTTGCTGGCCGCGATGGTTGTTTCGTAACGGACCGGACGCCCGCCCGGCATGTAGTCGTGTCCGACGAAGACGCGGGTTGCATCCGGCAGCGCGTACAGCTTGCCGTGGATCGACTCGTACAACGTCTCAGCACTGCCCGCTGGAAAGTCGCAGCGACCGGTGCCGTAGTCCTCGATGAACAGCGCGTCGCCCGTGAACACCGCGTCTTGAATCTTGTACGAAAGACAGGCCGGTGTGTGTCCAGGCGTGTGGATTGCGGCAAGGCGCAGCGTGCCCGCCTGTAGCTCGTGCCCATCGGTGAGCAGTCGATCGAACTGGCTGCCATCGGTGCGGAAGGATGCAGGCAGGCCGAAGATGTGCTTAAAGACGCGCTGCACTTCGGTGATGCGTTCACCGATCACGACGTCGGCGCCGAAGTGCCGCTTCAAGTACTGCGCGCCGCTCAAGTGATCGGCATGGGCGTGCGTTTCCAAGATTTGCCGCAGCGTCAGGCCGTTTTCACGCAGGAAGGCCACGACCTGTTCCGCCGACTGCAGCGACACACGCGAAGCCAGCGGGTCATAGTCGAGCACCGGATCGATCACCACCGCATCGTGGCTGTCGGGGTCGAAGACGACATAGGTGAGCGTATAGGTGGGCGCATCGAAGAAGCTGTGGACTCGCATGGTGTCCTCTTCCTGTGGGGCGGTTGCGAGTCGAAGAAGAGCAATGGGCATGCCACGATGCGGAAGTTCCCAGGGCGGCCCGCGCGCCTACCTTGCCAGCCTGGGGCCCCAGGTCGGCCCAGCCCGCGAGCCAGGCGGAGACGGCCCTGTTTCACACTGTTTCACGATGTTTCACATGTTTCAGCCGGCTTTTAGCCTGCGCGGTGCGGAGCGGAAGGCGGCGTGGGTAGATAGCTGGCGAGCGCGCTGTACAGCACCTCGCTGCTGGGGCGCTGTGCCGGTTCGCGGTGCAGGCAGGCAGCAAGCCGCGAGACCAGCATGGCGTCGAGGCCAGGGATCGTCGACAGACGGGCCGCGCTGCCCTGTGGCGTTGGCGGTGCGGTCTCGGACGCCGGGATCTCGGCCTGGCTGCGCTCGCTGGCCAAGAGCTCAAGCGCCAGCAAGCCGAAGCCGAACACATCCGACTGCGGCGTTGCGGCGTGCAGCCCAGCGGCGAGCTCGGGGGCGCGATAGCGGCGAATCTGGCGTGCCTCGTCGGTGCTTTCGGCCAGGACGTCGTCCGCGTGGATGGCGGCTTGCGCTGCGGTCGAGGTCAAGTCGGCGAGCTCGGGGTGCCCACCCGCTGTCACGGCTGCGAGGCCCAGGTCGACAAGCTGCACGCGGTAGGGCGCATCGTCGAGGCTGACGTGTACGCTCTGGGGCTGCAGGTTGCGATGGACGATGCCGTGTTGATGCAGCACACGCAGCCCGGCCGCAAGCTGAGCGAGGATGCACAGGGCCGCATCGAGCGTGCGCGGCAGACTGAGCAGGTGGCGCAGCGTGCGGCTGGGGCGGCGCTCGCAGATCAGAAAGGCGGTGCCATCCGGCGCTTGATCGATATCGACGATGCTGTCGAGGTAGGGATCGCGAAGGACGGTGAGCAGCTTGGCTTCGCGCGCGAAGCGAGCGAGCAGGGCAGGGTGGGCGGCGTTCGACACCACCTTGGCGACAAAGCGCTTTTGATCCGAGCTGCGCTGCACTTGGTACAGCTGATAGCCGCCGTGAACTTCAAGCTGCGTCACCACGCGATAGTTGCGCCCCAAGGGAGCTCCCGGTGGCAGCGTGGGGGCGTCGCGCGAGCCAGCGGTGCCATCACTGCGCTGCGATTCGTCGAGCGCAACATCGGACAAGCCGCCGTGCTGACTGACCTGCAGCAGCCGCCGGCCAAGCTGGTGGCGCAGATCGCTGTTTAGCTGCTGTTCGGCGGCGTGGCTTTCTTGCAGCGCCCGCAGCTTGGCCAAAAGATCGCGCCGCATGTCTTCGATGGCGCGGGCCAAGGGGGCATGCTCGTGACCTTCGTCGATGGGAACGGGGGTCTGAAGCTCGCCCTTCGCCAGGCGGGCTGCTGCGGCCAGCAGGCTGCGCTGCTCATCGAGCTTGCGCTTGGTATGCGTGCTCTGTTCTTCCAAGTCATCGGCGCGCTGGGCGGTCAAGGTCAGCGCGACGTGGTTGCCGAGCTCGATCAGGATTTCGAGATCTTCGTTCTGAAACTCGCGGCGACTGGCCGACGCTTCCAGGTACACGACGCCCAACAGGCGGCCTTGGACCAGAAGCGGGGCCGCCATCACGCTCTGGGTTTGGGCCTGCGATGACGGGGTTTCCTGGTTGCGACGAAGACGCTGACGCATGGCCGGTCGGCGCTTCTTTTCAACGGCATCCAGCGTGACTGGATCGCAGCCCGCGGTGGCGGCAGCGGCATCCTTCAGTCGGCCTTGGGCGGTGCGCGCCGCAAGCACGCGCAGGCCGCCGGTCGACTCATCGCACAGAAACAGCACGGCGCGCTCGGCTTGCAGAAGTCGCTGCAGGGCCTGCAGCGTGCTGTCCGCGTGTTCTTGGCTGCCGCTGTGCTGCGTCGACGACAGGCTGGTTCCCAGCACGGCAGAGTAGTCACCCAGGCGCTGCAAGAACGCGCGATAGCGCCGGACCAAGATCGTCCCCATGGCGCCGATGAAGACGATGCCGGTGAGTGCGCGCACATCGAATTCCATGCGCAGGATGTGCAGCGCGACCAGCACCTGCGGCACGGCAAGCAGGCTGGTGCCCAGCAGACCCAAGGCGAGGATGCGCGCGTCCGCGTTGCCACGCAAAAGGCCATGGATCGCTGCGCCATAGATGGCCACAGAAAAGGGCAGCCAGAACAGAAGCGAGGCTTTTAGGAACAGCTCCAAGTGAATGACGCCGGTCAGCGTGCCCAGCATGCCCAGGAAGAACAAAAGCGCGTTGGCCACGCCCATCCCGCGCATGAAGCGCGACCAGCCGTCGTCGAAGAGCTGCGCGATGAAGGCACACATCGACGCGCTGATCAGGCAGAACGAAGCCACCAAGATCAGGCGCCACAGCGCCGGGTGATCGAACAGATACGCCCGCGCCTGCGAGCGGCTCAGCAGATAGGCGCCGATGCTCAGGCACTGCACGGCGTACAAAAGGTACAAGCGCTCGCGACGCTGCAGCAGAAACAGGCCCAGCACGCCTGCGCCCAGCACCCAGGCAATCAAGCCCACAATCAGAAACGGCAGCCCTTTGTGGATGGCATCTGCAAACAGCTCGGCGCGTCCGCCCCAAAGTGGCGGCCGGATCAGTCCGATATCGGAATAGACCGATCGCAGGTGCAAGGTCAGCAGCTTGCCCGTCGGCTGTGAGCCCAAGGGCAGATAGATCGGGCGCTTGGCAATGAAGCGCTGTGCATCCCCCTGCATCGGGCCGAAACGCGCGATGCGCTCGCCATCGAGAAATGCTTCGAGGCACTGATCGACTTCGTGCAAAAACAGCGTGGGGTCGACGGCAGCCGGTCCGCTGAGCCATGTGCGCAGCCACAGATCGGCGCGGCCGCTGCGGCCTGGTGGGTTGTGCAGGCGCTGCGTGTTCTGCCAGGCGGCGCTGGGTGCCGCATCGCGCGACCAGGCCTGGCTTCCGTCGGGAAGTACGGGTGATTCGCCATACCGGTACTGCCAGGCACCGACATAGGGCGCGATGCCTTGGGTCACGGGGACGTCGCTGCTGAGCTCTGCGCTGCGACAGCTCATCACCGCCAAGACCAGCAGGCCGCAGAGCGTCGCAAGCCTGCGATAGGACGTCACGCCAGGGACCGCGCGCCAGCGACGAAGGCCGGCCCACGCCTGTGCGGCTGCATGGCTCATGCGGCTCATCGGGCGTGGCCTCCTGCGGGCTGCTTCGCGTGGCTGTCGTCATGGGTTGCCCAGGTCGCAAGCGCGCTGAAGAGCTCGTCGGCGCTGGGGCGCTGCGCAGGATCTTCCGCCAAGCAGCGGCTGATCAGGGCCGACAAAGAATCGGGCAGATCGCTGCGCAGGGACTGCACAGACCGAAGCTGCAGCGCCTCACCGCGATAGCGACTGACAACCGGCGGCCGAGAAAACGGCAGGACACCGATCAACAGCTCATAGGCGATGACGCCAAGGCTAAAGATGTCCGAGGGCGGCTGGGCGCGGTGCGAGCCGACGTACAGCTCAGGCGCCACATACATCGGCGAACCGACCAGCAGACCGGGCTGCTCGCGGGCTTCGCGCGCCACGGCTTCCTGCTGGCTCAAGGTCGAAAGCCCAAAGTCGACCAGCTTGGCTTGTGGTTCGCCGTCGACCTGCGCCACCAAGACATTGGCGGGCTTCAGGTCGCGGTGGACGACGCCGTGGGCATGCACGGTGCGCAGGCCGCTTGCGATCTGCGAGAGCACGCGGCACGCACCCCGCACATCGCGATAGCGATCCATGCACTGACTGAGCGGTGTGCCTGGGACCCGTTCCATCACCAGAAACAGCAGGCGCGTATCTGTCAGATCGACATCGACGATGGCCGCAACATGTGGATCGCTCAGTCGCGCCAGAATCTGCGCTTCGCGAGCGAACTGCAGGATGGCTTCCTTCTGGGCCTTGGCCGAGATCACCTTGGCGGCCAGCCGGCGACCATCGCGCAGGCGCTCGACGTCATAGACGCTGCCACTGGCCCCTTGGCCGAGCACGCCGACGACGCGGTAGCCATCGCCCAGAAGCTCTCCGGCTTCTAGCCACTGACTGCGCTGGAACGGATGGCTGCTGCTGCCGCTGCTTAGCGCCTGATCTAAGAGCCGCTGAATGCGCTGCTCGATCTGAAAGCGCAGCTCTTCATTGAGCTTCTGTGCTGCCACGCGGCTGCTCGTAAGCTCGGCTATCTTGGCGGCCAGATCGCGGCGCATGCCATCGAGAAGACCCGCCAGCGCGCTGAGCTGACTTTCCGTTGGCACCGTGATCGGCGACTGCAGATCACCGCGCGCTAAGCGACCCACCTGCAGCAAGAGCTGCTGCTGTTCGTCGAGCAAGCGCTGTGCGTGCTGTGTCTGCTGTTCTAGCGTGCTAGTCCGCGCGCCCAGCAAGTGCAGCGCGATCTGCCGACTGAGTCCCTGCACCAACACGCGCTCGCTGTGGCCGATGCCGACCACGCTGTCGTGCAGATACAGCACACCCAGCAGCTGATCATGGACCAGAAGCGGCACTGCAAGCTCGCTGAAGCGCATGCCGAGATCGGCGGCCACGCGCGCTCCCAGCGAGTCATCGGCCACACGCTGCTCGGCGGTTACCTGACGCGTCGCAAGAGCATGGCGAGCCGGCGCCGGGATCGACGGATGTTCTTCACCAACGGCCGAGGACACGTCACCGCGCGCATCGCGAGCGGCCAAGAGCTTCACCGCATTGCCGTCGTCATCGCAGGTAAACAGCAGCGCTCGCTCGGCCTGCAGCATGCGCAGAAGCTCAGCCAGCACGCGGTGGGCATGCTGCCGCGGGGACCGCGTGCGCGCCGATTCAAAGTTGAGCTGCATCAGTGTCGAATAGTCGGCCAACTGACGCTGCGCGCGACGCACGCGATGCGACAAGATCACGCCCAGCGTCAGCGCGAACAGCGCCGCCGGATAGTGACCCAAAAAGCCAGTGCGCGGCAGCACCCGCATCTCTTGCAAGACCTGCCACGTGGCAAAGGCCGCGGCGATGAGCAGGCCCACGCTGAGCATGCGGCCATACAGCTCGCCGCGCAGAGTACTGGCCAGCGTCTTGCCGATCACCAGCAGCATGAACAGCAGGAACAGGTACTTCAGAATCTCGGATGTGTTGACGATGTGAACGCGTCCGCTGATCACCAACAAGCTGGCGAAGGCGAAGTACAAAAAGAAGAGGGCAGCCAAAGCTGGCAGCAGGTTGAGTCGGTCTCGCCCCAGCATGCGCGCCACGAACAGCGACAAGAACCCGCCTGAGAAGCACAGGCTGCTTAGCTCGACGTAGTACCAGACGACCGCGGCGGATATGAAATAGGAACGGATGGTCGAGCGGCACAGGACATACACGCCCAAGCTCAGCAAGCACAGGCCGTACAGAAGCAGGTCGGTCTCGCTGCGCTGCACGAGAAACAGCGACAACAAGGCCAAGCCAGCGGTCAAGAGCAGCACACCGATCAGCGCGGGGCCCAGGCCTTCTTGCACTACGGCCGACAGCACATGCGTGTACTCGCCCAGGTGTTGTGGCGTCGGGAACCCGATGCGGGCATGCGGCGAGTACACACGGATCACCAGCAGACGGCCGGCTACACGCTCGGGCAGGGGCAGAAAGTGGTTCTGAAAACCGGGAAAACGGCGCGCTGTGGGCCCATCGAGCACACCGAAGCGCTCGATCATCTGCCCATCGAGGAATGCCTCGAAGCTCTGCTCGACGAAGTCAAGCTGCAGGATCAGGCGCGATGCGCCCCATGGATCCGCGGCAAGGGGCGGCACGCGCGTGCGCAACCACAGATACGCGTGGCCGCTTCGGCCGGGTGGGTTGTGCGTCTGCTGCGTCGGGCGCCAGCCTGCGCTTGGATCGCTGCGGGCCTCATCGGGCAGCGACCACAGAAAGCGACCGTCGGGCGCGATGGGCGACTCGCCATAGCGATATTCCCATGTGCCGCTGTACGCGCGCACGCGCTCTGGGGGAGGGCGCTCTGGTCCGTCGACCGGGGCGCTGCAGCCCATGGCAAGCAGCAGGCCCAGGATGATCAGCACAGCGACAGAGCGCATTCCCGCTGAATGTATCACGTTCGACGGGCGGGCTGGTGGCTGGGCCGGTCTGGCTGCGGACCGTAGGACCGCGCGGTACGCGTCCCCGCAGCCATGACCGGTGTGTTCAGCTCCACCAGGGATCTGCGTCGGGCGATAATTTCCCCTTGCCTCGCTTGCGGTCGCCGTTTTTTGATTCATGTATGCCAAGCAAAAAGCCAACGAAGACAGCGACGGGTAAGAAGGCGCCTGCGGTCCGTAAAGGGGCCGGCGCAAAGGCGGCGATCGAGCCGGGAGAAGCAGCGTTTCTGCGCATTCGGGCGCGAATCGATGCGCTGCCTGCGGCGCAGGTGAGCCAGCCGCGCGGCGATGCGCGAATGGCCGCGAGCTTTGTGCTTTCGGATACGGTGCCGCGGCTCTTGGATCGGGCGATTCTGGCTCGCTTAGCGGCGCTGCCCAGGGCGGAGTTTGATCACAGTGCGCTCGACGACCTGCGGCCGGCGGCAGAAGCGGTGCTGTGGACGCAGGCGCAGCTTGCGCGCGAGGAAGCCGGCGCCTCGGGGACGCGCCTGCCCGTGGAGCTTATGGCGGAAGCGAGCGCGCTGCGGGGTCGCATGCTCGATGTCTGCGCCTATCACTTTCGCGACGATGCCGCGCTGCGCGCCCAGGTCGATGACATCCGCAGCGGGCAGGGCTATCTGGATCTGGCCGAAGACTTAAGCCGCCTCGCCGGCCTGTATCGCGCGCAGGCCGCGACGCTCAAGCAGGACCTGCGCTTCTATCGCGCTGAAGATGCCAAGGACGCGCTTGACCTGTCCGGCCGCATCACCCGCGAGCTACGCAGCCAAGGTCCGCAGGCCAGCCGCGACGTCGCCTGGCGCAGCTTCGCCGTCCTCACGGCGCTCTATGCCGAGGTCGCCCGCGGCGCCCACTTCCTGTTGCGCGAGGCCGGCCAGGCCGCGTTCCCGCCGCTTTATTCCGTCGCCCGCGCCGCCCCCAAGCGCCGCGAAAAGACCCCGCCGGCTCCGCCCACGCCGCCCGCGCCGCCCAGCAAATAGGGACCCAGGCGCCGCCGACTGCCGTGGAGGACTCAGGGGCGCGCGGTTCTGCGCCGCTTAGTCCGCGTCCAGCACGTCGAAAGCGGTGGCCGCAGCAGCGGCGCGGCGTAGCCAGTTCCCGATCCGAGCTTCCTCTCTGCACGCCAGGATCTGGTCCCGCTGCGCTGGGCTGAGGCCGATGCCGCGGGCCTCCAGAATGGTCAGCAGGCTCTCGGTCTTGCCCTTGGCCCGCCCCAGCGCTTCGCCCGCGGCCCTGCCTTCGAGCTGGCCCGCCTCGCGCGCTTGGCTGAGGGCCTCATCGAGGCCTCGGTAGCCCTGGCGCTGCAGCAGGTTGCGCAGCGTCACTTTTTCGGACTCCTTCGCATCCACCAGCGCCCGCACCGGCACCGGGTTTTGCAGCACCCCAGGGGCGGTCAGGGTCCCGTGCTCGCTCACCAGCTGCTTGCGCTTGCCCCGCTCATGCACCTCGACGCGCAGCGGGCCGACCAAGCGCACCACCCAGATGTACTTCACCCCAATTTGCTGCAGCTCTTTGATCTTGTTCTTCAGGTCCGCTTCGTCCTGGTGCTCGTCGGCGTACTCGACGCAAAGCGGAGGCACGCCCTTGTACCAGCCGGGCGCACTCGGAAAGTCACCGACCGCCACGTCGGGTGCGCGGAGGTTTTTTCCGTCGTTGAACTCGATGCCCAGATCGACCGGCGCGCTATGGACGGCGGGGTCAGAGCCCAAGGTCTGCGCCCCCAGACGCGCGCTCTCTCCGTGTCGCGTACCCGCCGGAGAGCACTCAATCTTGTGGCCGTTCACCAGCTCGAAGGATTCGCCTTCGCGAACATCGCTGGCGCGATACGGCCCCGGCCGCTCGCCGTACCCCTGCGTCGGTGCCGGATCGCCCATGGAATAGCCCGCAGGACCAAGCTGCCGAAACGAGGATCGCATGCCGGCACGCTACCCTCATCCCCCCCCTCCTCGCAACCGTGCTGAATCACCCTCTGCGTTCCCAGCCCAGCCAGCCGTGTCTGGTGATAACGCACGCTCTGCTCGTTCGAGGTGTCCGGCATCGCCATGGCGCGGCGAATCGAACAAGTGCCGCGCGGGCCCAGGGCGCTGCAGGCTCCCATCGCTGTTGCGTCGACCGAGCGCCGAGACCGCTGGCGCGGCAACGGAGCACTCTGCACGCGCCTCCGCCCGCGAACATGCAGCAAGAGGCACCATCGAGGATGCACGTCATCCGCCCAGCCGGCCCCATAGCACTCAAAAGAGTGCGCATGGACCGCCCAGCCGGCCCCATAGCACTCAAAAGAGTGCGCATGGACCGCCCAGCCGGCCCCATAGCACTCAAAAGAGTGCGCATGGACCGCCCAGCCGGCCCCCATGCACCCATGAGGGGGCTTCTCACCGCTGCGCCGTTCGCCATGCCCCATCGAGGAGGCTGCATCCCCGCAGAAGCGACCCCCGCGCCCCCTCTGCACGGCTTGGCGCCCGCAGCGCCCACCCCGCCCACTCTGTCCAGACTCGACGCAAGAGGCAGCGGCGCGGTTTGCAGACGCAGCGGAGCCGTCCCGGCCATGGCAGCCGCAGGCGCTGACGCGTGGGGGATGGGTCTTTTTTGGCCAGGGCGGCTAAGAAGACGACGGTGAAAGGATGCTTTGGCCGAGACGTTGCAGAGGCGCGATGTGGCTTCTTCGGTCGCTACTTTTTCGGCGGGTAGCGATCGAACATCGGCAGCTCGTGTGCGGTCTTCATCCAGGGGATGCGGTCGGCGACTTGGATGTGCAGGCGCGCGGGCACGGCGGCGGGATCGTCGAGAGTCGCGCTTTGGATGTCGATGATGCCGGGCAGCAGGCTGTCGTTCTTGTAGAACAGGCCGGTGCCACAGTCTGGGCAGAAGAACCGTCGGCCGTGCTCGGACGAGGCATAGAGCTTGGGCGTCCCGCGTGTCACGGTGCAGGCGCTTGCCGAGTACATGATCCAGCCCACCATGGGCGCCCCGGCATGTCGCCGGCAGTCCGAGCAGTGGCACAGCGCATGCGTCTTTGGCTCGCCCGCAACGCGATAGCGAATCGCTCCGCAGTGGCACCCACCTTCCATTTCGTTGGCGCGTGTGGTCATGGCTTGTCTCCTTTGCAGCGTCCGGTTTCGCACGGCCTGGGTTTCCTGCCAAGCGCAGCAGGCGAACGCGCAGGCAGCCATCACAGCGGCGCTCGCTGCGCCCGCGTCTCGCAGCGCCGCTTGACGACGTGCAGGATGCTGTTCTGGATATCGCGCATCAAGCTGTCGCCCAGAAAACCGGCGTAGCCGTTGAAGTGCGTGTTCAGACGAAAGCGGCTCCACAGGCGCAGGGTGACATGGTCGGGGCGTGAGCCGGGCACGATCTCGTAGGTGCCTTGCAGCACATCAAAGTATTGGCCGCCCACGACGACGTGGGGGTCGAGCTTGGTCATGTGGGCGTCGGCCTGGATGCGGAAGCTCAGCAGGCGCTGGCTTTCCCACTCGGTCACGGTCTCGATGAACAGCAGGCCTTTTTCAAAGCGGGCATGGCGCACGCCGCCGATGCCTTCGTAGGACAGCGTCGCCTCGATGGGCTTGGGAAAGCCCAGCTTGTAAAACATACCGTGGCTGTTTTCCTCGGCTGCGATGCGAGGGACGCGAACGATCTCGGACCACACGATGTCGCGCGGGGCGGCGATGTCGATCTCGGTGAGCACGCGATGGATCGACTCGGGCGGCACGATGTTCGATTCCAAAAAGCCGCTAGAAAGCGGCGTCAGCAAGACCACGGCCAGAAGCAGAGCGCCACTTTGCAGGGCCTGCGGGCTGCCGCGCTGCATGCGCCGCTCGACGAAGCGCAGGGCCAGCTTGGCCAAAAGGCCCCCCAGCGTCGACATCAACAAGAACACGGGCGTCGCGAACATCAGACAGAACGCGCCTTCCCAGCCGACCAGGAAGCTAAGCAGCAGGCAGGGACCGACAGCGGACCACGGACCCAAGAGCGCATAGCGCCAGGGAAGCGGCTGGCTGCGCTCTTTCCAGCCGACATAGAAGACGACGAGGAAGCCGATGGCGACGGGCAGAAGGAAGATCATTCCGACCGACATCAGCTCGATGAAGCGCTTCATGAACGGGGCGCGAAACAGAAGCTGCAGCAGGACGCCATAGACGATGCCCCAGATCGCTCCTGCCAGAAGCGGCACAACGCGGGATCGACTGCTCAGGGGGGCGGGGGACGCTGGTGACGGGGACGGCGGGCTCAGTACGGGCAGTGGTGGCAAGCCGCTCGCGGGCTGAGAGCCAGGGCTAGAGGAAGGCGGAGACTCGACGGACATCTTCCCAGTATGGCGGAAAGCGCCGCGCTGCGGTCAAGCGCTGCGGGTCCGCTAGAGTAGGGCGATTGCGCCAACAGCCTCCTAGTGCCCGGTCTTGGCGCCGAGTGCGATGAGCGGCGTCGGCGAGGCCGAGACGGTCTCTGGGGTCGACTCGGCTTCGCGTGGCGCGGTGGTGGCAACCAGGGGCACGGTGGGAAGCTCGTTGGCGGCTGTGATCGGCGTTGGCGTGGGCAGAACCAGCGGCGGCGAATCCGTCCCCGACACAGGCAGCGACCCGGCGAGCGGAGACGAGCCTTGGCTGGGGCTTGCCGCCTGCAGCGAGCCCGGCTGTCGGCGCTCGCGGTAGCGGTTCATCGCTCGCTGCACCATGTCCATCGCCCCATCGGGACCGACCCAGCCGCGGACCACGGGGTCTTTGCTGGTGAAGGCCGTCGACATGATGAAAAACCGCTCCAGCTCTTGCTGCATGCGTCGGCCGAGATCCGAAAAGTTTCGCCACTCGTCGCGGCGAGCCGCCTTCAGGGGCACGGCCACCAAGCGGTGGTTGGGGCGACCGCGCAGGCCGCGCTCCTCGATCTGCAGCGCTCCCAACAAACGGCAGGTGATGACCACGCCAGGGAAGGTGCCGACATCCATCAGCACCATCACATCCAGCGGGTCGCCATCCTGCGCCAAGGTCTGCGGTACAAAGCCGAAGTCATGGGGGTACGTGACGCCCAGTGGCAGCACGCGGCTGAGGCTGAAGCAGCCCAGCTCTTCGTCGTACTTGATCTTCACATTGGACCCACGCGGCGTCTCAATGACGACGCGCAGGTTGCGCTGCGCGTCAAAGGGAGCCAGGCCGTGGACCAGGTTTGCACCGTACATAGGGAGGGGTCTTTCTTAGCGGTCGCAGTCTAACACGTTGATCTTGCCCGCAGTGCGGGTCTTTCTGAAGGGCGCGGTACAGTGATGTTCATGCCGATGCGGTCGTCTGTTGCTGCCTTGAGTCTGGCGCTGCTGCTCGCGCTTGCGATCGGGCTTGCCCCGTCGACACGCGCCACCTCGCCCGAGGCTGGCTGGAGCGTTCGCGTGCGCATGCCCGATCTCGAAGCGGGCCAGCTTCAGGTTGAGTTCGGGTTGCCGGCTGCGACCCATGGACGCGAGCCGCTTTCCGTCTGCTTGTTCATGGAAGGCGCCGGCCGCTTTGTTCGAGACATGCGGCTTGGCGATGCGCAAAGCGATGCCAAGATCGTCGCTGATCCCGACGATGGCGACTGCTGGAACATCCACCCCTCGTCTCAAGCGGTGTGGCCGCGAGCGGTCGGCTATCGCGTCGATCTCAAGGCGATGGCGGCGCAGCATGGCGAGCCGGACTATGCCGAGCACATCCTGGCCACCTATGTCTGGAATGAGCAGGCGGTGCTGTTGCATCCGTCGCCGCTGCCAGAGCATGCACCGATTCAGATCGAGCTCGTTCTGCCGCCCAACACGCCGCTTCTGGTGCCCTGGCTGGAGCTGCCGGCGAAAGCAGGCAGCAGCAGCCGGTTCTTTCGCAGTGACAGCGCGCAGCACGACCTGGGCAGCTACATCGTCTTTGGGCCGCGGCTGCGGTCGCTGGGAACGCTGGGCTTGCCGTCAGGCGGGGCGGTCGCAAGCGGGCACAAAGAAGCCAGCGCCCGTCTGTCGCTGGTCGACCTGCCACACCGCGCTAGCGATGACACGCTGCGCGCCTGGATGCAGGGGGCGCTGGGCGCCGTGTCGCGCTTCTATGGCGAGCTGATGCCGAGCGAGGTCGCCGTGACCTTGGTGCCCATGGGCGGCAGCAGTGAGCCCGGCATCTATGGATCGGTGCTGCGTCCGCTGCGTCCATCGGCCGTGATCTATTTTGGGGCTGCGTCGGATCGGCTGAACCTGCACGACGACTGGCTGGCCACGCATGAGCTTTTTCACATCGGAAACCCCTTTATCAAAGGCCGTCTGCCTTGGCTGATCGAGGGATTTACGACGTACTACCAAGAAGTGCTGCGGGTGCGCAGCGGGGCGGTGCGTCGCGAAGAGACCTGGGAAGATCTGCAGCGCATGCTCGGACGATACTGTCAGCCGCAAGAGGGGCGCAGCTTGGCCGAGGACAGTCGACAGATGCGCAAGACCCATCGCTATCAGCGGGTGTACTGGGGCGGCGCCTGCGTGGCGCTGGGACTGGACATGGCCATCCGCGTACGGGCCCGTCGAGCCAGCGAGTCAGGCGTCGCAGCGCGAGCAGAGCAGGGCGCAGCAGCCGGGACCGGCATGGAGCTGCGCAGCTTGGACGATGCGCTGCGCAAGCTTCGACGCGACAGCCTGCGCAAGCCACTTACGGAAGACGAGGTCTTGGCCGTTCTCGATGCCGCAGCCGGCGAGCGCCTGGCCACGCGGCTGGTGCATGAGACGCGCAGCATTCCCCTCGCAGACTGGCTGCGCAAGCTGGGCGTGCGGCCACGCAGCGACGGAGCGGGCCGAGGCGGCGGCGTGGGTTCGGCATGGGCAGCCAAGGCGGCAGCGTCCGCTGGCGTCGTGCTGGACGACACGGCACCGCTCGCTGCCATCCGTCGGGCGTTGTTCTAACTGTGATACGGTAAACCCATGTCATTCCGCGCACGTACCTGCGGTACAGCGACACGCGGCGACTGGGTCAGGGGCCGCGCCTGGGCCGCTCTGCTTGGCCTGGGACTTTTCGCCGGGGGCTCGGCGTGCCGCGACCGCGCTGCGCAGCCGTCCGCGCAGCCTGTGCCATCCCGCGCCATGGATGCGGGGCCGCGGTTCGCCGCCGAGGAAGCGGTGGTGCTTCTGCACAGCGCGCACGACACCCTCGGGGCAGCCCGCCTGGCTCTTGAAGAAGCGCTGCGCCTGCCCGTCGATCTGCCGCTGCCGTTTCCCCGCGTCGAGAAGCACGGCGATCAGTTTCGCGTCGTGCTGGCGCGCGGTCCCTTTGCCATGCTGCAGCCGCTTGCGCAGGCGCTGGCTGCGTCTCACAAGCCCGCTCAGTTGCTTGCCGCGGGGCAGGCTGGCGGCGACGACATCATCCGCTTGGCCATCGTCTGTTCACCGAGCGACAGCGTGCCGCTTTTTTCCATGCCGCCAGCCGGTGCGCAGAGTCCCGGCAAAGAGATCGCACGACTGCGCCATGGTCAGGTGCTGGCTCTCAAGGAAGAAGACGAAGGCCCCGCGGGGGGGCACGACGACGAGGGAGGCGAGGAGGACGAGCGGCGACCCGCGACGCTGGGCGAGCGCGGGTATCTGAGCGTGCTGCAGCCGCAGCTTGGCTTGGTGCATGCGCCTGATGTCTTGCTGCCCGCCGACTGCACCCCGCGTGACGAAGACAACGACGATGGCAACGGCCGCATCTTGGCCGGAACCAGCGTCGGAGCTCCCAAGCCAGGGCAGGTCGGCCGCCTGTGCTTGACCACGCGCTTTGCCGGCAAAAAAGGCCGTCAGGCGCAGGCCGATCTGCTGGCGGTCAGCCCCAATTACCGTCGCTGTCTGCGCTTTTTGGGGGCAGGTACCTTCGATGGCTTCGACCACGCAGGCGATGGCAGCCACTTCGCCGTCGAGATCAACGAAGCACAGGCCCGATCGCTGCCCATGGCCGCAGCCAGTGCCGGGGCCCATGCCGGGGCAGCGACTCCATCGAATCCAGCGGGTGGTCCGGCGCTGCGCGTGCATGCGGTCCAGGAAGCAACAGCCGGGCAGAACGGCGTGGTGGTGCGTGGGCAGTGGCCGGGCCTGAGTCGGCCCGCGTTCTTGGGCGATGACTTGATCGCCGTCAGTGAAGAGCCGGCCAGCGTGGCGCTGTGGTCGATCGATGGGCTGGGCAAGCGCGCGGCCGGCGATGCCTCGGTGCTGCCGGCGCCGCGTCGCATCCATCAGGTGGCGCTGCCGGGCTTGCCGCCGCTGGGGGAAAAGCTCTTGGCCTCGGTGCATCGTCCGGCTGCTCCGACGCTGTCGGGCGAGCGCGTCAAGGCCAGCTTTCTGCGAAGCTGCCCGCCCGAGCTTGCGAAACGGGTCAAGGCGCAGGCAGGTCGCGGCTATGTCGCGTGCCTGTTTGAGCTGGAGCTCGAAGTGGGCGTCCACGGTTCCAACCCCGCGGCGGATCGGCGCTGTCACATCGACAACGCCGACAATCCCCTGGAAGAGCCGATCCGCGTCCCCTGCCCGCAGTAACTCGGTCGCCGTCCGTCGACGTCGCGCGCTGCGAGGCTTCTAGCACTGCCCCAGCAAGACGATCTTGTCGTGCTCGCCGAGCGTGATCGTTTCGCTCTTGCGCGGGTTGATGTGGACACCTTGGCGCGTTCCCTGGGCTTCTTCGGCGCCCAGACGATAGCCGATGGCTACCTGACCGCGGCGCCGTGCAGCGACGACGATGGTATCAAAACCAAGCGCCACGCCCGTGCGCACGTACTCGCTGGCGGGGCGCAGATACAGCTCGGATCCATCGGCGTTGAACAGGTCATCGAGCAAAAGATCCGGGGACTCTGCCATCTGCGCCAAGAGCTGACTGACGAGCTTGTCACCGACGATGACATCATCGGCGCGCGTCACCTCGGCCAGCTCGCGATTTCGCGTGTCAAAGATCTCGCTGACGATCGACGGTCGCTGCGGTGCGTGCTCGACGAGATCGCGCAGGTGAAGCAGGGTAATCAGCGTCACGGCGTCGGCCTCTTGCGCACTGAGCTTGTCGTTGTTGCCGAGCACGATCACGTGGTGATAGCTGGGCACATCGAGCGCCTCTAGCAGGCCGCGGTCGGTCATGTCGCCGCTGCGGAAGCTCAAAGACAGGTTCTTGAGCTTGGGGCGCAGCTTTTCTGCCTGGCTTGCTGCGTCCGGCGCATCGCTGACCAGGCTGAGCTCAGAGCCCGGCACCATGTACTGATCGAGCTCGCAGAGGATGAGCGGCGCGCGGCGGTTCCAGCCCAGGATCAGCGTCCGCTCGGCCGCGTGCGTCAGCGGCGGTGTATCGCGGATCGCCGATTCATCCACCGCCTTGGCCAGCTCGGCCGGACTGCGGTCGAGGACATGGATCGTGTCGTCATCCTGCGCGATGGCGATCACGCGATCGTCGGCTTCGATGACGGTATCCATCGGCGGGTTGAACAGCGACTTGCCCGCGCGCTGCAGGCCCACCAGGCACGAGTCTTCAAAGGCCAGAAGCGCATCGCCAAACGTGCGGCCGACCAGCGTCGGCTGGCTGCTCAGATACAGCTCGTCGCCATCGAAGCCAAGCAGCTCGGCATAGACCGCAGACAGGCCCACCTGGCGACAGGTCTGCACGGTGATGCGGGCCAGGATGTCGTCGACTTGCAGCACGCGGGCATAGCTCTGCCCGATGAGCTCGGCGACGCGGCGGTTCTTCGGCTGACGGATCTCGGCGACGATCTGACAGCGTCGGGCCGCTTGGGACTGCTCGCGGGTTAAGGCCAGCAGCGTCTTTATGACTTGCGGGTCGGGATCTTTGGTGTCCGGGGCCAAGACGACGATGACGCGGGCGTCGTCGGGGTTGACCAGCAAAAGGTCGGTCAGATCCACCGGGCTGCCCGTGCGGCAGACGACCCGCGTATGGCCCAGGTTGTGGACCTTTTCGTGGATCGCGTCTTCCATCTCGACCTTGTCTTTTTCGGCCAGAACGACGACGCAGGCGTCTTCCTTGTTCTGGTTGGCTTGGACGAGCTCGACGATGAGCTGAAAGATGTGCTGCGACCAGCCCAAGATGACGGTGTGGCCCTGCTCGATCACCCGCGAGCGTCCGCGGCGCAGGTTGCGAATGCGGTTCTGGATGCCGCCGGTCAAAAGGCCAATGAAGATACCGCCGATAAACAGGCTGCCCAGCGTCGGGATAAACGTCCCCAGCACATAGAACAGCGGCCCGATGCCGACGTTTAGGTTCAGCGTCCGCTGCCAGCCCTGCCAGGTCAGAAGGGCAAAGCTGGCTCGCGCTCCGCCGGGGCCCGCCGGGGCACTGTTTGAAAGGGTCACGATCGTGGCCCCCAAGAGGGCCAGCGCCCCACCGAGCAGAAACAGCCAGAGGATGAGTGCGCTGGGACCGCGAGACAGCGTGGTATCCAGGCGATAGCGGATGCGATCGATCAGCCGAAATCGGGCCATCTTCGCTTCATTGTGGCGACGCAGGTACCGCGTCTGTCAATGTCGACGAAGAGCGGTCGGGGGGGTGGCGAGGGGGCGGCGCGAAAAGTGGGCGCTGTTACGCGGGGCCGGGGGCCGGGGCGGGCACATGCGGGCTGGGGGGCGGAGAGATCGGGCTGGGGCTCGGCGCGGGCGGGCTGGGCTGCGGCGTCGGGGCGGGCTCATCGGGGCGGCGCGGGCTGGCGAGCTTGTCGCGGTACAGGTCGACCGTCGCAAAGCTGCGCTCGATCTCGCTGCGCAGCCGCTCGCTGGTGCTGGGGTTCAGATACGCGGCGCCGAGCTGAATCAGATGAACCGAGGCGGACTCCATCAGCTTGCTGCGCAGCGTGCGCTGGTCGGTCTTGCCGCGCAGGGTCCGTCGCCGCGTCGCCCCGACCATCTCGCCATAGCTGCTGTGCGTCCGCAGAAGCTCGTCGACAAAGTCGCCGCCAACCAGCCCGGCAAGCTCGGTCTTTAGGAGGCCGCGATCGGCCAGCAGGGTCTTTATGCGGGCCTCGGACTCGACCCACTGCGCCCCATATTCAAGCTGGGTAAAGCGCAGACCATCGGGAAACAGCGTCGCCAGCAGGGCCTTGGCCCGCTCGACCCAGGGATAGCGATCGCTTGGCAGGACGGTATAGGCATCCAAGCGACGATACACCGCGCCCCAGGCGACATCGGCCTGCAGATCGATGGGCCGACTGTCCGGCGGTGCCTCTTCGGTCAGAGCCAGGCGATATCCCTCGGCGGCGCGCTGCGTCGCTTGTTCGAGCTCTATCTGGCTGGTTCGCACGGCCGTGGGGGGGCTGCTCGGCGACTCGGTCAGAAGCTGCTGGCACAGGGCAATCAGCGACGGCAAATCCAATGGAGGCACACGCATATAGGCGCTGACATCGACAGACTGGGGGAACATGGAAGGCATGGGCATGGTCGGGTCTCCTGAATAGCGCAAGGTGCGCATATCCAAAAGTCTGACCACCCAATTCCGATCGGCAACCCCTCTTAGAAAATTTGTCCTACATGTAGGCCACCGCCGCCCGCACCCATCCCCGGACCCTGCCATCCCAGGCACCCAACCCCGCCGAGGAAGAGCGCGGGTATGTGAAGAAGGGTCGAGACCCTTGGGGAGGCAGAGCGCGGGTATATGAAGAAGGGTCGAGACCCTTGGGGAGGAAGAGCGCGGGGATGTGAAGAAGGGTCGAGACCCTTGGGGAGGAAGAGCGCGGGTATGTGAAGGAGGGTCGAGACCCTTGGGGAGGAAGAGCGCGGGGATGTGAAGAAGGGTCGAGACCCTTGGGGAGGCAGAGCGCGGGGATATGAAGGAGGGTCGAGACCCTTGGGGAGGAAGAGCGCGGGGATATGAAGGAGGGTCGAGACCCTTGGGGAGGAAGAGCGGACTAGGGCGGGCAGCCATGCACGCTGCAGGTTCCGCTGTTGCTGCAGCCGTGGACATTGCAGCTTCCATACGGACCATTCCAGCAGCCATGGACGTTGCAGCCGCCACCGCTGCGGAAGCAGCCGTGGACATTGCAGCCGCCGCCATAGGACCAGCAGCCATGGATATTGCAGCCGCCGCCGGCTGAAAAGCAGCCATGGATGTTGCAGCCGCCGCCGGGCGGATAGCAGCCATGGATGTTGCAGCCCGCCTCGCCGTGGGGCGGATGCGAACCGACGTCGGGGCGAGGCCAGTGCGGGCGACCCGGAGGCGGCGGATAGGACGGTGGCTGCTGCGGCTGCGGCCAAGACTCCTGACCAGCCCCTCCCGAGAAGCAGCGCACCGTCTGCCAGGATCCGGTCTCGGCATCGCAGAGCTGAACCAGCCGCGGCGCGATGCGGCGACCGGCAATGGCCCGCATGCAGGCGACGGTTGCCTCATTGCTCGGGATGCGATCGCAGGCGGCGGCGGCCAGCGGATCGACAAACAAGCCCTCGATGGCGCGCAGGCACTCGGCTTCTCCTTGATAGGTGCTGATGCGCTGGCAGACGGCGGTGGGGTCCATGGGCTCAAGCGCCCAGGCTGGCTTCGCGATGAGCCAGAGCACGACGGACAGCAGCCATCGAGCCGACGGAGTCATTCTAGATAGGGGAAATCGCATGAAGGTCACCTCATACACTAGACGCTGCAAGGCGAGCGATGTTCATTGTTGGCCTTGCGCTGCTGTGCCATCAACTCAAAGACACACCAGCGTGACCGGCCGTTCACAGTGGGCGCGCTGGCGAGGCCAGGCGATGGGCGGCAGGCAGTCGGACCCACTGCACGGCATGGGCCCAACTGCTGCAATTGGCGCACTGGCACGCTGGCTGCTGAATAGCAGTTCGTGGTACATGTGTATTTAGGAATCACGCGAACCATGGAGGACTTCCCATGCGCGCACTGAGTTCGATTTGGGGCCGAGGACTGCTGGGAGCCATTGCGATGCCGCTTCTGAGCGCCGCGGCATTGCTCGCTGGATCAGGCTGTATCGACGAGGGTGAGCGGACCCGCTTCTTCACCTATTGCGACCCTTCGGGGTGTTATCAGTGTGACGAGCGGGGCTGCAACCTCATGCCGGGTCGGGCGCCGGGCGCTGCTTGCAAGAGCTCCAGCGAGTGCGCGCCGGGCTGTTACTGCGCCCCCAACAGCACGTGCGCCGAGGCGGGCTTCTGCGATCGGCCGACGGACTGCGCCCGCGGCTATGTCTGCAATGTCGCGCGTCATTCCTGCGAGCCCGACAGCGGCCCATCGATCCCGACGCCCAAGGCCTGCAAGGTGGCGGCGGACTGCGGCATCGGCAACGAGTGCGCCAACGCCACCTGCCGACCGATTCCGCTGCCCAAGAACGCCTGCGTGTTCAACCGCGAGTGTGGCGATGGCGCGGTCTGCACCGACGGACTCTGCCAGCGCGCATGCTCGGATGACTCGTTCTGCGGCACCGGCCGGGTCTGTCAGAACAGCCGCTGCGTTCCCAAGGCAGCCGACCGGACCTCGTGCGTTAGCAGCGCAAGCTGTGGCGCTGGGCAGACGTGCATCGATGGCTCCTGCCATGCGGGCTGCACCAAGGACAGCGAGTGCCAGGGCGTCAACAAGAACGACTACTGCGCCGCCAGCCTGTGCCGAGCTGATGAGCGCCGCATCAGCGAGTGCAAGATCAGCGCGGACTGCGGCACGGATCGCGAGTGCGTGAACGCCCAGTGTCGCGCCGCCTGCTTCGCCAACAGTGACTGCGCCACCTGCAGCGATGGCACGGTCTGCCAGGGCGGCTACTGCCTGACCCCGGCCGAGGCGAGCCCGCAGTGCAAGCTGCCCGCCGACTGCAGCGCTGGCAAGCAGCACTGCACCAACGGCGCCTGCGCTCAGTAAGCACGTCGCTTATCGCCTTCTCACATCGCTTCGTCCCTGCATGTCCGGCGGCGGCTTAGTTGCGTCGCTGGTGCTTCCCCCCCATACTGAGGCGCCTTTTCAGTCTGCTGGCCTGCCCTGTTGAGCAGCCTGGCTCGCGATGCAACCTGCGCCGATGATTCACAGCGACGACTTTGAGCAGCTTGGCCTGTGGCTGCGCTCGGGCTATGGCCTGCTCTTGGCGGGCGTGTTCGGCCTGACCTGGGGCAGCTTTGCCAATGTCTGCATCCACCGCATCCCGCGCGGCGAGTCGCTGGTATACCCGCCTTCGGCTTGTCCGCACTGCAGGGCGCAGATCGCCTGGTACGACAACCTGCCGCTGGTTAGCTGGCTGCTTCTGCGCGGTCGCTGCCGTCGCTGTCAGGGCGGAATCAGCGCGCAGTACCCGCTGATCGAGCTTGTGGCTGCGCTGCTTGCACTGGCGGTCTTTCGGCGCTTTGTCATCGGCGATAGCGCCCCCTTGGGGATCGCGCTGTCGCGCTTTCTGACCTATTTCTTTTTCGTCATCACGCTGCTGGTGCTGTCGGTGATCGACCTGCGCATCCAGCTTTTGCCCGACCGCATCACCTATCCGGCGATTCCGCTGTTCTTTGTTCTGGGGCGCATCTGCGGGCAGACCTCGCTGGCCGATGCGGCGATTGGGCTTGTGGCGGGCTATGCCGTGATCTGGGGGATTGCGACGGGCTATCGCGTGCTCAAAGGGCGCGAGGGGCTGGGCCTGGGCGATGCCAAGCTGCTCAGCCTGATCGGTGGTCTTCTGGGCTGGCATGCGCTGCCCTGGACGCTGTTTTTGGGCTCGGTGAGCGGCCTGCTGCTGAGCGTGCCCATCCTGCTCATCCGTCGCCGCGGAAGCGACGAGGGGGGCCTGTTGCACAGCGAGGTCCCATTCGGACCATTTCTATCCTTGGCTGCGGCCGTCTATGTCTTTTTCTTCGTCGGACGCGACCCACTTTCCTGGCTGATCCTGAAGCTCTCGTCATGGGTTTGATGCGCCGGCTGGACTATACTTTCCCTCTAGGCTGCGACGCGCGCGTCGCTGATCTTTCTTCTCAACGGGGAAAACCCGATGGAACGCGATGAATTCGACCGGCCAGGATCGACCCAGAACACCGCATCTGCCGATGGGGTGGCGCGGCATAGCGGGCAGACATCCGATGCTGCAGATACCGCCGGCACCGACGGGCCAGCCACGTCCCCAGAGTCCCCGGAGTCAAAAACGATGAGGAACCCGATCCGCATTTTCTTGGTTGGTATGGCCGCGCTGATTGCGCTGGGCTTGACCATCAGTCGCCGGGGACCCGCGATGCTGGTGGGCATCGGCCGCACGACGGGGGCCGCCACAACCGATCGCAAGGCGCACGAGCTAAGCACGACGCTCGACACCTTCAACAAGACGCTGGTGCGGATCCACGACGCATACGTCGATCCGACGCGCATCGATCCCAAGCAGATGCTGATCGCAGCGCTTGAGTCGGTGCAGAAGCACGTGGCCGAGGTCTTGGTCGAGCCGCAGTCCGACAAGAACAAGGTGCTGGTTCGCGTCGACACTGCAGCGCGTGAGTTCAACATCGAAAACGTCGATGCCGCGTGGTCGTTGGCGCCCAAGATGTCTGAGATCTTTCAGTTCATCACCCAGAACCTCTTGCCTGGCACCGACGCGCAGGCCATTCGCGACATCGAGTACGCCGCCACCAACGGCATGCTGTCGACGCTGGATCCGCACTCGCTCTTGCTGGATCCGCAGACCTACAACGACATGAAGACCTCGACGCGCGGCAGCTTTGGCGGTCTGGGCATCGTCATCGGCATTCGCCGAGGCGGGCTGCGCGTCATCCGGCCGATGAAGGGCACACCCGCCTGGGAAGCGGGCGTGCGTCGCGGCGACAAGATCGTGCGCATCGAGCGCGAGCCCACCGACAACATGGCGCTGCAGGACGCCGTCGATCGCCTGCGTGGCGAGCCGGGCACCAAGGTTGAAATCTACACCGAGCGCGACGGTGAAAAAGGCCAGCGCCGCTTGGTCCTGACGCGCGCCGAGATCCAAGTGCCGAGTGTCACGACGCAGCTTATGAAGTCGCCGAGCGGCCCGGTCGGGTACATCCGCCTGAGCCAGTTCAACCAGAAGAGCGACGAAGACGTGCGCAATGCACTCGATGAGCTTGCGAAGAAGCAGCCGATCCGCGGTCTGGTCTTGGATCTGCGCGGCGACCCAGGCGGACTTCTCGACAAAGCGATCAAGATTGCCGACGAGTTCCTGGAGTCGGGGACGATCGTGACCACCGTCGGGTTTGCCAACAAGCAGCGCGAAGAGAAGCGGGCGACTCCGGCGGCGCAGCCGCACTTTCCGATTGCGGTGCTCGTCGATGGCAGCTCGGCCTCGGCATCCGAGATCGTCGCGGGAGCGCTCAAGAACCTCGACCGCGCGGTGGTGATTGGCAGCCGCACGTTCGGCAAGGGATCGGTCCAGGTGCTGTACGACAACGACGATGGCTCGGCGCTGAAGCTGACGATCGCGCAGTACCTGACGCCGGGCGACCTGTCGATTCAGTCGGTAGGCATCACCCCAGACATCGTGCTAGAGCCGATGCGCGTCGAAAAAGATCGCCTGTCGCTGTTTGGCTCGCACAAGGGCACGCGCGAGCAGGATCTGGATGCGCACTTGACCTCGCAGAACGCGCGCACGACGGAAAAGCCGCTTGAGACGCTGCGCTACATCTGGACCGATCCGCGCAAGAAAGTGGCCAAGGGCAAGCCAGCTCAGAGCAGCGAAGCGCTGCGCGGCGATCCAGATGCCGATGGCGACGACGAGCCGGCCGACGATCTGGGCCCCGAGGACGAAGACACGTTTATCGAGGACTATGTGATCCAGTACGCCCGCGACATGCTGGGCAGCTCGCGCGGGTGGCGGCGTCACGAGCTCTTGGGGTCGGCGCGTGACTTTTTTGGCAGCAAGCGCAGCGAGCAGCAGGCGCGCTTGACCGAGGCGCTGCGCCAGTTCGGCGTCGACTTTTCCCCGGTGGGTCCGCAGACGGCGCCGCCGAGTCTAGAGGCGACCATCACCACCGATAAGCCGGACAACACGGCCAAGGCTGGCGAGACCCTGACGTTTACCGCGACGGTGAAGAACCGCGGTACGGGCATCGCGGGCCAAGTGCGAGCGCAGCTTAAGTCGGACAACTTCCTGTATGAAGAGCTGGAGTTCGTCTTTGGTCGCGTTGCTCCCGGCGAGACGCGAACGTGGAGCATTCCGGTCAAGGTCCCCAAAGCGGTGCTGCCGCGTCAGGATCTGGTGCGCGTGGTGTTTTCGGAAGAGAACAACCAAGCCCCGCCGAGCAAGGATCTGCAGGTTCGGCTGCAGGGGCTGCCGCGACCGCGCTTTGCGTACAGCTATCAATTGATCGACGACGGCTCTGGCGGGAACGGCGATGGACAGGTGCAGCGCGGTGAGCCTCTGCGCTTGCGCGTAAACATCGAAAACAGCGGCAGCGGGCGGGCGCTCAAGCCCGTGGCTCTGCTGCGCAACCTCAGCGGCGAAGGGGTGCTGGTAAACAAGGGACGCTTTGAGCTGCCCGAGATGGCTCCCAAAGAGCGGCGCACCGTCGACTTCACCTTCGACCTGAGCAGCCAGTTCCAAGAGAGCTCGCTGCGCGTCGAGCTGCAGGTCTATGACATGGGGATGCACGACGGCGTAACGGACAAGCTGACGTTCGCCATCAACGACAGCGCTGTGCGCGGGCAAGAGACGCGCGGCGGCTTCGTGCTTTCGACCGACGCCGAGATTCGCACCGGGGCCAGCAGCACGGCGCCTGTGATCGCACAGGCCAAGCGCGGCGACCGCTATCCCGCGCTGATGAGCTATGGCGGCTTCCTGCGCATCGAGCTTGAGCCGGGCCGTCCCGGCTTCATCGCCGCAAGCTCGGGCCAGGTGGGGGCGCCGCTGGGTCCCAAGGACGCGACGCCACTTACGAGCTGGGTATGGCAGGTCACGCCGCCCCTTTTGGAAGTCAGCCAGCCACCGCTTTCGGTGAACAGCGACAGGATCCACCTGACGGGTACTGCGCGCGACGACGAACAGGTCACCGATGCCTATATCGTGGTCAGCAACCGCGTCTCGAAGATCGAGCACCGCAAGGTGTTTTATCGCTCGAACCGCAAGTCGTCGCAGAGCGGGCGCATGTCCTTCGATGCCGACGTGCCGGTGTGGCCGGGCGTCAACGTCGTGACCGTCGTGGCTCGCCAGTCGGGCCAGGTCATGTCTTCGCAGACGCTGGTGGTCAATCGCCAGCGCCCCGCCGACAGCCCTGTCGGAATGAACTAGCCACCAGCGACCCGACAAACGCATGGCTGGCTCCCCGCGGGTCGGCTGCCCTGTGATAGATTGGGACTCCCATGGGCTTTATCGACGACATCAAAAAAGGTTTGCCGGGCCTGAAGCTGGCCATTCCCGAGTCCTGGCGCGTGCAAGATGAGCAAGAGCGCCGGGCGGTTCTGATTGATGCCGAGCATCGCGTCGGCTGGCACATCGTGCATGCTCCGTGGCGCGCTGACTTGCGTCCCGAGCACTTCGCCGATCACAAGCGCGATCTGGAACGCCACGCGCGCTATAGCTTCGAGCAGCAGTACCACCAGATTCAGCTGCAGGCGCAGCCGGGCCAGGCGCCTCCCCAGCGTCCGCCCGTGCGCACCAGCGATCCTGAGTTTCATCCGCTGATTCAGGCCGAGTACATCACCGTCTGCGGCCAGCCGGCGCTGTTTACGTTGCGCCGTGTCGCGTACGAGCCGGTCATGGAGGCCGTCGTCGGCAACATCCTGATCCCAGTGGCCACCGGCATCCTGGATATCACCGCGTTTCAGCACACGCAGCAGACGGGCTATCGCGAGACCAACCTGCTCAATCACGCGCTGCAGAAGTACCCTGGCGAGGGTCCGCAGAAGCTGGCGCGGCGCTTGGGTCAGTCGCACTTTGACGACCCGGCCAACGACGCGCAGTTCCCGCAGCACCCCCTGACCTGCGTGCGTGCCGCGATTCGCTGGCTGCTTGCGCTGTCGAAGGACGAGCTGGATATCACAGCTCCGGCGACGCCCTTGCCGGCTCCCGGTAGCGAGATCGAGCTGCCGAGCGTCGGCGCTGCCATTCGTTTGCCCGCGCGTTATGCGCTGATTCCCGATGGCGTACTGCCGATTCCAGTCGGTGTGACGCTGCTTTCGCGCGTGATTCTGGAAGGCGGCGACGAGCCGCAGATGCTGGATGTGCGTCAGCTTTCGGGCATCACGCTGCCTGCCGAGGGGCGCCCCGACAAGCTGATGGAGCTTCTGCAGCGGCAAGTGCAGGAATGGCAGCAGCAAGGCGGCAGCCAGATCGAAGTCCACACCGAAGCCGTTGAGCTGCCGCAGGATCCTGCTCGCGTTTCCGACGGTGCGCGCGTCGCGCTGGCCGTACAGGTCAGCCTGACCTTGGGCGGCGTCCGCACGCACACCGTGGTGCGCTGGCTGTGTGATCACGACGGTCGCGTGTTCCGCATCGGCGTGGCCACGCCACCTTTCATTCCGATTCAGGAAGCGGCGGCGGATGCCGATGCCGTGCTGAAGTCGTTCCGTCGGCTGCCGCCCAAGAAGACCGGCGGTGCGTGGCTGACATCGGACCTGCGGCTGGCTCCTGCCAAGCGTGCGCAGCAAGCGGCTAGCTCGGCGACGTAAGGCTTGCTCATGCCCGCCATCGACTTCGACTTTCAGCGCTATGTCGCCCGTCGCAAAGGCCTGCGGGCGGCGCAGGTGCGCGAGGGTGCCGCCTATGCCTATCCCGGCGATGTGCGGCTGCTACGTACGCTCGACAAGCTGCGCCCCGTCCAGCTAGCGCTTGACGAGACCGTGCGGCTTTGGGGGCACGTCGCGCGGGCCGAGCTTCTGGGTCCGGCGCTGCGCGCATCGCCCGAGCGCTTTGCGCAGGTACACAAGGTCATTCGTCGCTGTGCCGAGATCCTTCACATCCCGATGCCGGCGGTCTATGTCACGCCGCAGCCCGGCGGGGTTTTGACCCTGGGGACGGATGAAGAGTCGTATGTCGTCGTGGCGCAGGGCCTTGTGGACTCGCTCAGCGAAAACGAGCTCTTGGATGTCTTGGGGCGCGAGTGCGGGCGCATCCAGAACGGGCACGTGCCCTTTTTCACCGCGCTGCACTACCTGACCCACGCCAAGAGCACGCTGGTCCGCTGGGCCGTACGTCCAGCAACGCTGAGCCTGCAAGCGTGGGCGCGCCGAGCCGACGTCACGGCCGATCGGGCTGGCTTGTTGTGCGCTCGCGATCTCGATGTCTCGCAGTCGGCGCTTTCCAAGATCGCGGATGCCAGGGATCCGCGGGGGCTAGAGCGTCGCCGTCGTGCGCTCGCACGCTTTGCGGCCAGCGCGTACTACAAGACCGTCGTGGGCTCGCTCGGCGATGCGTCGGACGAAGGCGAGAGCCAGGAAGACTGCGACAATGCGGTCTCGCGCATCCTCGACGACAAAGAAGGCTAGCCGCCATTCTGCCGCCGCACGCCTTGCGGCGGGGTCAACGCTAGACGATGTGCTTGGTCAGATAGGCCGCGTACTGGGGTAGCTCGGGCAGGCGCAGATCGATCACCAGATGCGGGCCGCGGGCATCGTCCTGCGCGGTATAGACCGCCGAGCCGTTGCGCTGCCACGCCGGCAGCGTCGCATAGTCCAGACCATGTCGACGCAAAAGACCGATGCGCTGATCGCTGTCCATGCCTTCAAGGATGCTCGGTACATCCTTGGGATCGCTGCCGGCGCTTACGAGCTTATGGGTGACATAGCGATCGAGCGCGCTGCTCGCTGCCCGCTCGCGCTTCCATGCAAAGTAGTCGCGGGCGATCTCGGTCGACGGGCACTCGAACAGGCGAACATCGAAGGTGTAGACATCGCCCATCAACAGCGACAGCTTGGCCGAAGACTCGGCGGCGAGGCGGGTCAGCAGCCGTCGCGCATCGCTGCCGTTGGACAGCGCATACAGCAAGAGATCCGTGCGATCGGCGTAGCCGAAGGTGCAGCCCAGCGCCGCGCACAAGTGTGACAGCGTCTTGAGCAGCGCCTTTTGAAAGTCACTGTCGAAGGGCTCGTTGCTGCGCTCGTTAAGTCGCTGCTCGAAGCGTCGACCGAGCAGGTGCGCCACGAGCGGTGTGCCACTGATCAGCGGGCAATCAGCAAAGACCTCATAGGGAGCGATCTGCTCAGGCACCTGCGGAGCGGTCATTGTCTCAGAGTATAGCAAAAGTCGGGGTTTAGGTCCGTTGTGTACTTGCAGGGAAAAGCAGCATGTGCAACAGGGCGGGGCCTTGTTGCAGCCACAGCGTAAGGATTGCGCCCCCGGACAGGGCCAGGCAGATCAGCCAGAGCACGGGACGCAGGGGACGGATTGCCGCCTGTGCCGTCGGAGAACTGGCCCCAGAGAGGCCGCTACGCAGCGACAGGGCCAGCGCCGCTTCAGCCAGCAAGCGGGGGGCAAGCGCCGGCAGCGCGAGCACCAAGAGCAGAGCAAACAAGCGCTCTCCGACGGCAGTAAGCTGCGAAGAGCCAAACGAAAACGGCGCAGGTTCCTGCCCTGAGCCAGGCAGGGGCAAGAGCGCATAGCTTGTAGCCATCAGGGCCACCAGCCGATCAAGGCCGCCGGCCGCAAAAAAAAGCGCGGTGCCACACCACCCAAAGGCCTGAGACAGCGAGGCCGAGAGTCCGATAGGCCCTGCGATATCGAACTCCCCATCGGGCAACATGAGCGAGCGGCCCACGAGTCGGGCGGCGGCCTGAAGCGCTGCCCACAGCGACGCGACGCCAAGCAGGATGAGCAGGCCCATCGCGAGCTCGTGCGCAGCCGGGATGGCCCAGCCAAGGGCATCCAGGGCGGGGGCCGACTGCGGCAGCCGATCCAGGCCCAGCGAGGCGGTGAAAAGAGTACAGAGCCCCCACGAAAGCAGCCGGGCTAGCCAGCCCACACCAGGCAGCCACAGAAGAAGTGGCAGCCAGCGCAGCGACAGCAAGATGACGCCGAGAAGGGGGCTTGGCATCCTTAGGATCCCGAGGATCCCAGGCCAGGCAGCGCGCTCCACAGAGCCGATGCAAAGCGCAGGGTCTCGCGACCCAGGAACGGGGCGAGCAGGATCACGGTCAGCAGGCCTGCGAGCAGACGGGCCAATGCCGGCGGCGTCGCCTCGTGAATCCCCAGACGAGCCTGCAGCAAGCCCACCAGGCTTCCGGCCAGCGCCGCCATCAGCAAAGGGGGCAAGGCCAGCAGCAAGGTCAGAAGCAGGGCGCGCTCGAACAGCGTCAGCAAGGCCGCGTCGCTCATGGCGTGAATCCTAGGGTCCCGTGGGGGCGCCGTGTGGGGTGCCATAGGCCAAGAGCAGCCCGCGCACCAAAAGCTGCCAGCCATCGCAGGCGACAAACAAGAGCAGCTTGCAGGGCACTGCCAGGGCTTGCACCGACAGCCCCGCAAGCGAAAGCCCCGACAGTAGGCTGCCGATGAGCAGATCGATCAGCACAAACGGAACCAGCAGCACAAACCCGACGAGAAATGCCGTGCGCAGCTCAGAAAGAACGAAGGCCAAGAGCAGAGCAGGCAGCGTGGGCGGTGTACCTGGTGCCGGCGCGAGCTGGGGGCGCATGCGGGCAGAAAGGTCGGCGACCGCCTGCACGTCTCGCGGTGGCGTGTGGCGGGATAGGAATTCGCGCAGGGGGCGCAGGCCTGCTTCCAACTGCTTTTCGGGCTCGACTGCGAGCGATCCTGCGCTGGGGGGTGAGCTAGGTGTCGACAGAGCGCTATGTACACGCTCGGCCAGCGGGGCCATCGCGAAGCAGGAAAGCGCGATGGCCAGGATGGCGGCCAGAGGGGCCGGCGGAATCCCCCCCAGAGCCTGTCGCAAAAGAGCCAGCACCACACCGGCTTTCACGACAGCCAAGAGCAGCACACAAGCGAGCAGCACCAAGGGCCCATAGGCCACAAGCAGGCTGTCCAGCGTGGTCGGCGATGTGGCAAGCGGTGTGGCGGAAAGTGGCGTCATCGGCTGAGCGGCTCCGCAGGCAGCGACGGTATCGAGGTGGGGCGGGCGGCGATGGCAGGCAGATCCTCCTCGCTGTCATCGCCATCGCTGACGAAGCGATCCGGATTTGATTGAGAGGTCAGCACGCCAGGGGGCTGCTGCGAGAGCACGTGGCTCGTAGGCACCTCGGTGAGTAGCGACAGACCCCCTGGGGCTGCTCCGAGCAAAAGGTAGCGTCCCGCGGCATGCACGAGATACACCGTATGCTGTGGCGAGAGCGTGGCCTGCTCGATCACAGACAAGAGCCCTGCCGACGAGCGAGCTTTGGCGAGCCGCAGATAGCGCAAGAGCAGCAGCACGGCGATGAGCAGCACGCTGACCAGCGCAAGCGGCCCAAGCAGCGAGACACCTAGGCCGGGGTCGACCCCTGGCGTCGCCGCAGAGCTGGACGCGACCGGGGCAGAGGGGCCACTCCACGACGCGTCTGCAAGGACAAGGCCTGGAAACATGGGATGATCTCCGTCGAGATCACAAGCCAGTCCATGCGGGCTGTCAAAAATTTGGCTGCCCGCTGATCAGTCGGGCGTCGCGCACAAACCAAGAAGAACCAGCCGCGCTCTGCGTGCCGATGCGCGCCATGGCCGAGGACGACAGGCGAGATTCGGCTGGCGACTTACTGCGCTTTGGCGAGCGCCGAGCGGACTTTTTCTTCGAGCTTGGCCTTGGGGACCGCTCCGACGATTTGTTCGATCACCTTGCCCTTGTGGAAGATCAGCAGCGTTGGGATCGAGCGAATCCCGAAGCTCTGCGGCGTCTCCTGGTTGTGATCGATATCCATCTTGCAGACCTTGAGCGAGCCCTGGAACGTCGTCGCCAATGACTCAACGGCCGGAGCGATCGCCTTACAAGGACCACACCAGACAGCCCAGAAGTCGACCAAGGTCGGCACGGGGGCGTTCAAGACCTCCTTGCTGAAGGTCTGATCAGTGACATCGGTTACGTGCTGCGAAGCCATGAACTTCTCCTTGTGGTTTGGGCTGCCAACCTAAGGCCCGCGGTCCGTCTGCGCAACCTGCGTCTCATGCTGCGACGCAGAGTGCGGTGCTCAGCGTGGGGTGAGCAAGGGACTATGTGACGACGAAGCAGAGAGGCACGGGAGCGTACGGGAATCGAACCCGCCAGGCGACCTTCCAGCCGCCCCACCAGTTTTGAAGACTGGGCCGGGCACCAGTCCCGGTCACACTCCCACCGCACTCATAGCAGAGCACCGCGTCGAGAACAACGCCCTTGCCAGGCCATTACTGCGGACGCAGCGGGGGATACTTGGTGGACTTGGCAGCAGGCGAGGTCTTGCCAGGGGCCGTGGGCTTTTCCGGGCGGGGAAGCTGCGCCAAGACATCCAGTCGTTCCAGCAGCGACTGGCGCATCTGCGGCTGCACGGGATGGAAACCCAGCCAGATTTCCCACAGGTATCGCGCGAGCTTGGGATTCTGCGGTCCGGCTTTCTTCTTGCCGTCGAGATAGATATCGATTTGCCCGACGTCGTCGGTGTACAGGCGAAGCTCTTGCCCCTCGCGCAGGTCGGCGTCGACCAGGCCAAGGAACGTCAGGGTGTCCTGGCGAAGCTCGGGCGGCGTCTTTTCGGTGAGAAGCTCGGCAAGCGGCTCGCTGAACTGCCGCTGTAGCTCTTGCCGGCTGTGTCCTCGCAGAAAGCGCAGGACGGCGAGCTTGCTGAAGTGACCCCAAATGAAGAAGTTGTGCGCTCGGTTCTGCGAGAACAGCCCGGCGCGCGTGCGGTTGCCACGATCATAGGCCGCAGGGAAGCTCTGACGGGCGCCGTCTTCGACGTACAAGGCCATGGCATACGACGCACCACCGTCGTGTCTGCGCAGGCCGGTGCCGACCAGGGTATGGGTCTTGCCTACAAAGGCCAGCGGACTGGCGAAGCGCTGGCCACTGCCGGGCTCGCTGATCTCAAGCGCCAACCCGCGCAGCGGCCACAGCACAAGACAGCTGACAAGCAGCCACTGCGCCAGCCCCAAGACGCGATCTGGTGATTTATGGACAGGCTTCCTGCCGCTATCGCCGGGCGGCATGGTGGATTTCTGACTGGATGATCGAGCGGCGATCTCGGTCTTGTGCCGCCGCGGCGGCTCTGCGAGGACACGCATGACTCGACGGCTGGCCGGGCGGGCTTGCAGATCGTCGACTGGTTCGTGAGCTGTATCGTGGCAGAACACTTGCATCTTCTTTGTATTTATCACATGGGTTTTCTAGACGTCTCTTTCGCTGCTTAGCTTCCTCTTAAACCTAGGACCGGACAGATGCTGACGACACTTCATCCCGGCGACCCTGCTTCGACGGCGGGCCAGATGCTGTGGAGCTTGCCTTGGGCTGTGAAGATCCCGCTGCTCGGGCTTCCGACGTTCTGGATCGTGTCGTTCATTGTCTATCTTTTGCGCTGCGCGCTGTTCGGGATGGAGCGCACGCCGCGCATCGACACCGTGTTCAAGAGCCCCTGGCTGCCGCGCGTCGTCATGGAGTTTGGCTATTGGATGTTTCGCATCCCGGTGCGCTTGTGCATCGTGCTCGGCATCACGCCGAACATGATCACGTTCGGCTCGCTGCTTCTGACCATCGGCGGCGCCTTGGCCATCGGCATGGGACACTTCGCACTGGGCGGCTGGACGCTGCTCTTTGCTTTCACCTGCGATGCGTGGGACGGCATCGTGGCTCGTGCCACCAACAACTGCTCGGCCAGCGGCGAGTTCTTTGATTCCACGATCGACCGCTACAACGACCTCATCACCTACCTCGGCTATCTGTACTACTACCGCAACGACAAGCTGGTGCTGCCGCTTGTCGCGTTGGCCATGATTGGCTCGACCTTGGTCAGCTATACGCGCGCCAAAGGGGATGCACTGGGCATTGATGCCAGCGCTGGGTATATGCAGCGGCACGAGCGAGCGGTGTGGCTTGGCGTGAGCACGGCCGTGGCGCCCATCCTGTCCGCCTTCATCGAGCCAGGAGCCCCACAGCCGCTCTATCACATCGTCGTCATCGTCATGGCGCTGATGGCGGTCCTGACCAACATCACGGCCTTCTGGCGCATCTCGGTGGTGATGGATGGCATCAAGAAACGTCAGGCCAATCGTCCTCCCCATGAATAGATTGGGCTTGTGGCGTAGCGAGGGACCGAGCGTTCTCTTTCCTTGACGCCGAACGCCATCGCCCGTCACACTGACGGGGGAGAACTCGCTGTCGGAGACGTGCCATGCTCGACCCCTGGATCATCGATCAGATTCGTAGGCGGGAGGAGGAGCGTCATCGTCGCGAGGAACGTCCCGTGATCGATCCGCCTGAGTATCCTGCTCATCCCTCGGACCGCGAGGGCTATGAAGAAGACAGGCCTCCCTCAGACGGCGAGCGCGGAGTGGTCATCATCGACTACGGCATCTAGGCGGGCAGACGATGGCAAGCTGGAGCGAAGTGCAAGCCTTTGTGCGGAAGCACTATGTGTTGCGGCTCGATCAGCCGCATCACTTCACGATGGACTTTGCGTTGCCAGAGGCCGAGGCCGACGTCGACGCCGGGAAGGCTCGTCCCGCGTTGGATGAGGCCAGCTTGGCCGCGGCGGTGGTTCATGTGCATGGCCAGCTTTTGCAGGCCAGCGACGGCGCAAAGACGTGGCTAAGCGTGCGCGCCGAGGTCTGCGGCGAGCGCGCGATGAGTCCCACGGCCGCCTTGCGCCACGGCGCGCGACTTCTGCTGGGTGCGCTTGTGCTGAGCGGCAACCAGTACGTGCTGCGGCACACCCTGCTGCTCTCAGACTTGTCGTTGTCGTCGCTGCAGTACGCCCTTGAGTACATCGCGCGGGAAGCCGGCGCGCTGCGAAAGAAGGTCCTCAAGCAGACGGCTAGCCCACCCCGCAGTCCCTTGGGTCAGTCACTGAACGACTGAGTCTCTGGTCCGCATCAAAGGACCGTGCGATTCCGCGCGGTTCGACTTCGTGAAAAGCAGCCGCGACGGAAGGCGAATGTGGTAGAAGGGCATCTGACCAAACATGTCAGGTAAGCCCAGCCCTACCCCTTGGTTCGACCCCGCGTTGACGCGTCGCATCCTGGCTCTGTCCTATCCAGTGATGCTGGCGATGTTGACGCAGACTTTGATCAACCAAGTCGATCACATCTTGGTTGGACGCCTGCCCATCGAAGAGAGCACGCCAGGACAGGCCGCGGTTCAACTCAGCATCGTGCTCTTGTGGGCCTTCGGAGGCTTTCTGTCGGCGATCAGCGTCGGCACACAGGCGTTGACGGCGCGACGCATCGGCGCGCAAGACATCGAGGGAGCAGGGGTCATCTCGACCAACTCGCAGGTGTTTGCCGTCCTGGCATCCATCGTCGTAACGGCGATTTGTTGGATCGCGGCTCCGATGCTGTTTGGCCTGGTCAACAAGGACCCCAAGGTCATCGAGCTGGGCGTGCCGTTTCTGCGCTGGCGCTTCCTGCAGATCACCGGCATGGTCACGACGATTAGCCTGAAGTCTTTCTTCGACGGCCTGGGCAAGACGCGCGTACACATGGGTGCGGCGGTGGTGATGAACATCGCCAACTTCCTTTTGTGCGTCGGCCTCATGTTTGGCGCGCAGCGTCCCGGCATCTTCTTCATCGATGACGTGCATGATGTGCTCGTCCGCTTGGCCGGCGGGAACCTGCCGCACCTCGGTGTACCAGGAGCCGGTCTGGCCTCGATGATCAGCTCGTACATCGGACTTCTGATCATGGTGATCTGGTCCTTCCGACCGATGTATCGCCCGTATCACATTCGCCGCTTGAGCAACCTGTCTTTGCGGACCATGTGGGACATCGTTCGGTTGTCTGTGCCTTCGGGCTTGGCCACCATGTTCGCGATGTCGGGCTTTGGCTTTGTGCTGTATGTCGTCGCCAAGCTCGACAAGCTGGCAGGTCACAGCGTCGGACGAACGATCTATGGCGCGGCCACGTCGAACATCATCAGCGTGATGCAGCTCATCTTCATCTTGGGCTTGGCCTATGCGACGGCGACCGCAACGCTGGTCAGTCAGTCGATGGGCGCCAAGGATCCCGAGCTGGCCGAGCGCTATGCCAACACCTCGGCGCGCATCGGCATGACGCTGTTTAGCGTCTTGGGCATCAGCATCGCCGTCTTCGCCGAGCCCATCCTGCGCTTTTGGAACCCCGACCCTGACGTCGTGGCCGCGGCAGCGCCGATCTTGCGCTTGGTCGGAGGCATCATGACGCCGGTTATCTCGGCGGCCCTGGTCTATACGCAAGCGCTCTATGGGGCTGGGAACACCGTGTTCGTCATGGTCGCCGAAGGCATTCTGCACCTCATCTGCCTGGTGCCGCTTTCGTATCTGGCGGGAATCACCTTCCACTTGGGCCTGATGGGCGTGTGGAGCGCGATGATTTTCTACGTCTGCGCGCTGGCGCTCATCATGTTCCTCAAGTTTCGTTCCGGCGACTGGAAGTCGATCCACATCTAGCGCCTGAACGAGCGGTGGCGATGTGGCTAAAGGCCCAGCTGAGAACAGATGGCGCGGGCCGGCATGGCGCCGCTTACGCGTCCTGACTCACGCCCGCTGCGAAACAAGATCAGCGTCGGGATGCTGCGGATGTCGAAGCGGCCGGCGACCTGCGGCAGCGCATCGGTATCGACCTTGGCGATGACCAGCGCACCAGGGCGCTCGCGGGCCAGCTTTTCTAGCTCGGGGGCGACCGTGCGACATGGGCCGCACCACGTCGCCCAAAAGTCGACGAGCACTGGAACCGGCGACGTGCCGATCAGCTCGGCAAAGTCTTCGGCGGTGCGCACAGCGACCGGCTGGCTTGGCGGCGACAGCGTAGCCTTGCAGCTTCCGCAGCGAGCTTCTTCCGATAGACGCGCGGCCGGCAGGCGGTTGCTTTTCTGACAGGCATGGCACGCGACAATCATGATGCACCCCTTGGCCAGAACCTGCGGATGAAGTCCGGCTGCGTCAAGGTGGCTCGCCACGACGCTTCGTGCGCTGGCCTGCGCGGTTCTGCGGCATCATATCGGCGCATGCAGTGTGATCCTCCGCCCGTGGATTCTTCTTCCTTCGCTTCGGCCGCGCCCACGGAAACGAGCCAGGCTACGGACGCTCGCTCGTCGAGAGGGCTGCAGTCGGCCCGCGTACAGCTTGCCGATCAGCAAGTGCCCAGGCAGGCCGCCGCGTGTGCTTCGGTCTTGGATCTGATCGGTGGCACACCGCTGGTTCGCCTGGCCCACATCGAACCGCCCGGCGTCGAGATCTGGGCCAAGTGCGAGTTCTGCAATCCCGGTGGCAGCGTCAAAGATCGACCGGCGCTGCAGATCATTCGCGATGCGCTCGCCGATGGTCGCCTGACCCAAGACAAGACGCTGATCGATGCGACATCGGGCAATACCGGCGTGGCGTACTCGCTGGTTGGGGCGGCGCTGGGCATCGCGGTCAAGCTGGTGATGCCGGCCAACGTGTCGGCCGCGCGCAAGCAGATCACGTCCGCCTATGGCACGCAGCTTGTCTTTTCGTCTGAGCTTGAGGGATCCGACGGCGCCATTCGGCTGGTGCGCGAGATCGTCGCTGCCGATCCTTCTCGTTATTTTTATCCCGATCAGTACAGCAACGAATCGAATCCTCGCGCGCACTATCTGGGTACGGGCCCCGAGATTCTTTCTGTGCTCGGCGATCGCATCACACACTTCGTCGCCGGCATCGGCACATCTGGCACGGTGATGGGGACTGGCCGACGCATGCGCGAGCACCGCAGACCCGATGGCGGTGGCGTCACCGTCGTCGCCGTCGAGCCCGATGATGCATTTCACGGGCTTGAGGGGCTGAAGCATATGGAAAGCTCGATGGTCCCCGCGATCTGGCGCCCCAACGAGTGCGTCGATCGCATCCTGCCCATGTCAACCGACGAAGGCTGGGAGATGACCGAGCGCTTAAAAGAAGTCGAGGGTCTGTTCGTCGGGCACTCCGCGGGCGCCAATGTCGCTGGGGCTCTGCGCATCGCGCGTGAGCTGACAGCGAGCGGACAGACTGGCTGCGTCGCCACCGTGCTGTGCGATCGCGGGGATCGCTACTTCGTGCCCTTGAAGTGGGAGAGGCGCTATGAGTGGTAGTTCGCTGTCGACGGAACAGACGCCGCAGATTGATAAGGACGTGCTGCGAGCTTGCTATGCCGATGCCCGCGCTCGCTATCCCGAAGAGGCCTGCGGCCTGCTCAGCGGTCCGCGCGATACCCTGCGCGTTGACACCGTGCGGATCTGCGAGAACCAGCAGAACCGGCTGCACGCGCGCGATCCCATGGCGCATCCTCGCGATGCGCGCACCGCCTACTCGCTGGGCTTTCGCGATCTGCAGTTTCTCGACGAAAGCTTGGCTGATTCCAGCCCACAGCGCGTCCGTGTCATCTATCACTCGCACTGCAACGTCGGCGCGTATTTTTCGCAAGAAGACGAGCGCGCCGCCGTGTTTGAGGGACAGCGGATCTATCCCGTCGATTACTTGGTGATCGACTGTCAACGCGAGGGCGTACGGGGCGCCAAGCTGTTCCGCTTCATCGCAGGCACCTTCGCCGAGATCGCTGCCTATCCCGGTGAGTAGCTGGCGGAGTCATCGCTCAGCGGCACGCGTGTCGATCGCAATGCACCCAGGGCCTCTGCGCCGACTTACTTGTCACCAAGCACCGCGATCGACTTGATGCGCCAGCCGGCAAAGGCGTTGCCGTACAAGGTTCCGTTCGCTCGCAAGCGAAGAACGGGCTGCAGCGCAAGCGGCGGACCGCTGTCGCTTTGCAGCTCGCTGCGTGTGATACGCAGCGTCCAGCGCAGATAGCGCTTGGCACCTTGGCTGAGGAAGCTCACGGTGCAGCGCGTCTGTGCCCGATCCAGACACACCTCGGCTTTTGGGCCCAGGGAAGCTGAGGGTGCTTCATTGAAGTCGACCTGATGCTCCAGTGCGAGGGTCAAGCTTCCGTGCTGTCCCCCGAGCCAGCTATCGAGCGAAGGCAGGGCAACGCCACAGCTTCCGCTTGCGAACGTTGCGAAGGACTTGAGCTGGAGGGCCTTGTCTTCCTGCGGGGGGCTCGCCAGGGGATTGATTTCCCAGCCAAAAGTGCCCGCGCAGCCTGCGCCTTCGCTTAGGTTCCAGCCCGCGAGGTCCGGTGGTGGATCGCCGTCAAAGTCATGGCAGAGCAGGCGCGTACCGCTCAGGCCCGCAGCCGCCTTGCAGCTTGGCCCGGTAGCCATGTCTTGGCTTGGATCGGCCATGTCTTGCGTCGTACCGTCGAGCTGTTCGTAGATGTTGCCGAAGCCTGGGCTGGGTTTGAACGTGCAGCCGCTGCCTGCAGCCCCAAGCAGCCCGCAGCAGAGGAGGACGGTACGAGCGGTGAGCGTGTCCTTGCGCATGTCCATGGTCTTACCCCTGTCCTCGGACTCGGACGGTCCTGGCGCTGGCCGGCACAGTGCCGATGCTGCTGGGCGCTGCGCCTGGGCAGACCAGCGGTGACGTCAGCTCGGTGGCCTTGCCCCCAGATCGCGAGGACCCGGTGCCGGCAGCGGTCGACTTGCGATGGGCGTCCAGCCACAGAAACGCGGGCACCGACAGACCGATCAGCCCCACTGTAAGTGCGGTTGTGGCCGCAGCCGCTGGTGTGAACAGGCGATTGATCGAGTATTTGTCGACGAGCAGAAACACCTTCTCATTGGCAATCCAGAGGCCGATGCTGGTGGCGACGCTCAGTCCGAGGCCTGTGCCCATGAACGCCATCGCGGCCGTGGCTTGACCGCTGCTGAGCAGGCTGCTGCTCCGAGGGGGTTCGCTCGTGCTACCCACAAAGGCAGGACACGCACTGTCGGGCCAGGGCTCGCAGGCGGCGATCGGTCGGACGTCTGCGGGCTGAATGCCCACGCAGCCTGCCTCGAAGCAGGTGTCTTGCAGCTCAGCGGCGGCCTGTGTGACCCCCTCCAAGCAGCCGGCGGCGCAGGGCACGCTGCGTGAGGCCAGGCGCTGCGTGTTCTGATCCCAGAGCGTGAGCGAAGCCTTGGCCCCCTCGGCTTTCTCGATCATCAGCACCTGGCTCCCCGGACTGCCCGCGGTGATGCGCTCCGGCGCTGAGCGCTCGCTAATTAGATGCAGTGCATCGAGGTTCGCGGCGGAGCGCTTCAATGCGATGCGTCGCATTAGCTCGCTTCGCATATCGCCGCCGGGGAACGCGCCAAACACGCCCAGATAAAGCCGACCCGAGGGTCGTGTGCGCTCGACAGATGACTCGCGGCAGTACATCGGCTGACTGCTCAGCGCCGGATCCCACGGTGGGGCCTGCAAAAGCAGGCGAACGTGAGCGGCCAGCACCTTGTCGAGATCCGGGTCGCACTGGTGGCAGTAGTCATCGCGTACGGCCCGCCGCCCCGTGGCCAAGTCGTAAAGCCAGAGCCTGGTTCGGGTGACCTGTTTTCCTTTTTCGATCAGTCCACCGATGACGCTGCCAGTGGCCGCCGGGCACTGCAGCGTGAGCGCATCCATGCAGCCTGTGCTGCCGCTGTAGACGGGCCCTGGACAGACCGGCAGAGGCTGCTCTTTGGGGCTGCGCAGGAACTGCACCGGCACACCCTGGCGGGCCAGCGCATCCGCAAGGTTCTTGGTGCTCTGTTCTTGTTGTTCGCAGCCCGCCTGGATCCCCCACAGATAAACGGGCGCTCCGGCCCCCGTCTGCGCAACAGCCTCGGCGTGCCCGAGGAAGGGCAGAAGGACCGCCACGCATCGCAGCCACGACCGAAAAGCCACGTGGGAGCACAGCGGAACAAAGGACATCAGCATACGCCCTCTCTTATCACGGATAGGTGGCTTGCTTAGCAGTCACTGCGGAAGATCCAGATGCGGATGCGGGGCTGCTTGCCTTCGGGTTCACCACGCAGTGGCATGATCGCGATGTCGTTGTTGTAAAGCCGCTGCACCGTGGCTTCGTTGCGCAGGTTGCAGGGCAAAAGATGCGGCCCCAGGACTTCAATGGAGCGGAACTCTGCAGGCAAGAGCTCAGACTGGATCTTCCACTGCAGGCTCTTGGCCACCGTCAGGGCGATGTCGCGCTCGGCCTCGGACTCACCATGCGGCTGAACAAGAATCAGCAAACGCGACGACGGAGAAAGCTGCTCGCGCTTGAGCAAGTCCTCGCTGAGGAATGCGGTGCGGGCCGGATGCAGACTCGACAAGCCGCTGCTCGGGTGAAGGTACACGATGCAGTTTGGCTGCGACTTCATGAACAGCAGCGCTTTGTCGAACTCGACGGCACGACAGACCTGCGGATCGTTGTGCGCCACCGCCGTCATAAACTCGGCGAGCTTGGGGTTCTTGCAGTTCTTGTCGCGGAAGTACTGGTTGCGAAAGTTGGTAAAGCTCTGCTGCAGGGCCGAGATCTGATCTCGCAGATAGCGTGCTCGCTGGTAGTTGTCGTCGTTCTCTTTCTTGAGCGCAGCGAGTCGCGCTTCGATCTTCTGAATCTCTGCGGATGTCACGCAGCCCAAAAAGGTCCATGTGAGCGACATCAGCAGGGCATGGCGCGTCAGTGAGCAGGGCATTGAATTTCCACCCGGGCGGGAAATGGCGTCGTCAAAAACTGGCCGCGTAGCGTGTACTCAAGCAGCTTCTGGTTTGCCCGCATCGTCGGCGATCCCTCTTGCAGAGTGATCTTTCCGCTCTGCAGGACCAACACCACCCGCTCGCCGGCTGGCAGGGATGCGATGCTGCGCTTGAAGCCGTCGATCAGCAGGGCTTCTTGCAGCGTTCCCGCAAGCCCCGGCGTACGAATGCACGATGGCGATACCGGCACCAGAGGCGACGGTTGTGCGGGTGGAGGCCGCTTCGTTCCGGGCGACTTCGTCGGTTCGTGCTTGCCGGACGGTCGAGTGTCGCCTCGTGGTGTGCTTGCATCGAGCGCGCCGAGATCGCTGCCGGCACCTGCGTCCACAGCGGCTCGGTCAAAACCCAGATCAGACGCCGTGGGCTCGACGGCCAGCAAGTCATCGTTCTGCCGCAGACGATCGCCTTCCTGCGTCCCAGGCTGCGCATCGGCTGCTCTCTGCCCGTCCTCGGACTCGGCCGCGAGCAGGTCAACCGAAGCGGGCATCGCATCCACAGCGGAGCGCTGCTGCATGCACGCAGAGGAACCCCCTTTGCCAAACAAGCCGGCCGCGAGCAAGCCCAGAAGCACGACGAGAATTCCGGCAAAACGACCCCAGCGTACCGACGGTGTGCTTGCGGTGCGCAGAGGCGGCGGCGCAGCCTTGGGTGAGGTCGTTTTCTGAGGCGACGAGCTGCCGTCCGGGTCGCCACCCGCGATGAGATCTTCTGGCTCCAGCGAGATGGTCTTTGGTGCGGATGCCGACTTCCCGGCGTTGTCTGCCGTCGTCGCATCGGCGCGAGCAGGACGCACAGATGGAATGAATGCACCGGATCCGCTAGCTCCGGGGGGAGGCGCGACATTGTCGACCGGTGTCGTCGGCTTGCCTGGCACGGGCACTTGCTGCGCGCTTGAGAACGAGTCCGGGATCTCGATCTGACTGTTGGCAGCGTCGGGAGGCAGGCCGAGGATTCGCTCAAAGGTGCCCACCACCTCGGCCATAGAGGGACGCGCCTCCGCGGTCTTGGCCAACATGCTGTCGATGAACTCAGCCAGCTTGGCCGGCAAGCCAGGGCAGATCTCGCGCAGCGGCGCGGGGGCATGAAAGACGTGCTGCGTTGCAAGCTCCAAGGGGGCTTCGCCCAGAAACGGCAGGCGACCCGAGAGCACGCGATAGGTCATGACTCCCATCGCATAGACATCGACTTTTTCCGTGACTGGTTTGCCATTGCCCCACTGTTCTGGAGCCATGTACTGCGGTGTGCCGAGCAGGCTGCCAATCTGTGTCTTCGGCTCGGTGACGATTCGACCCGCTGGATCGGTGGCAGGTGTCGGCGACGATTCGGCCTGCTTGGCGATGCCAAAATCGAGGAGCTTCGCGCGCTCGCCGCCAGGTACTTCGGGATCGGTCACCAACATGATGTTGTTGGGCTTCAGGTCGCGATGGATCAGGCCCTTTTCATGCACCTTGGCGATGATCGACGCGACCTGCCGCAGCGCATGCAGCCCCGCCATGCCCAAGCGCCCTTCGGGTCTGGCCGCGGCGTCGTCGAGCCGCTTGGCCAGCGTCTCGCCGTCGAGGTACTCCATGATGAAGTAGGGCGTTCCATCGGCAAGCTCGCTGATCTCATAGATCTGCACCACTCCGGGGTGATGCACGCGATTGGTCGCTTTGGCTTCGCGGACAAAACGCGCCCGCAAGAGCGGATTCTGCGCATGCTGCGGCAGCATGATCTTCAGTGCCGCGCGGCGCTCTAGCTCGACGTGCGTTACCTCAAAAACCGAGCCCATCCCTCCCTCGCCCAGCTGGCGAACAATGCGGTACTTCCCAAGGAGGGCGCCGATCTGCAGCATCGAGGATATCTTAGAGTCCCCTAGTCGAAAAAATCTATCAGTCTGTGATCGGGGGGCCAAAGTGGTCCGCCCTTCGGGCCGTGATTCACAAACAGCGGGGAAGGGACCCAATACCTACGTCATGTCTGCGTCGGCGCGGACTCGGTGTGTGCCATCGCCGCAGCCATCTCGACGTCGCCTGACAGCACGCGCTCGATACCGGTCGCAGTCTGCAAAAGAAGCTCGCCTGCTGGGCCCAGTCCGATCGGGACACCGACGCGTGGCGTGTCCTCGTGTCCACTTTGCACGCGCAAAAGCGGATGCTCTGGACCCAGGCCTGCGGCGGCGGCAAACGGCGCCGTGATGGCTTCGTTTCCGTCGGAAAGATAGCGCTCATACCAGGCCGCCAGGGCGGCAAGAAAGCGCTCGGCGAGGCTGCGCGTCAGCGGCGCGCGGGGTGTTGCTGCCAAAGACAGCGGCGGATACAGAAGCTGTAGGCTGGTTCCAGGCACACCGCTTGGAAAGCTGCGGCTGGCGACGTTGCAGCCGACGCCGATGACGACAAAGTCGATGCTGCCGGCGCTGCCAAACAGCTCTGTGAGAATGCCGCCCAGCTTGCGATACGGGGCACCCGCCTGGGCTTCTGTTTTTGTGCGGGCCAGAAGATCGTTTGGCCACTTCAGGCGCAGATCCACCGCGTCGCGCCCGCCGTGTTCGGAAAGCAAGTCGGTCACCGCGTCGAACAATGCCAGCCCAGCGGCCAAGCACAAAAGCGGCGCGCGATGAGGCGCAAGCGGTGGTCGCAGCAACACCGACAGGTACAGGTTCTCGCCCGGTGGAGAGTGCCAGGCCCGCCCTTGGCGTCCGCGGCCTCGCGTTTGGGCATCGGCCGTGACCACCGTTCCGGCGCCCACCCCTGTTCGCCCGAGACGCACGAGCTCATCATTGGTCGACTCGCACAGCGAAAGATGATGCCAGGTTGTGCCGAAGGCGAACGCGCTCACGTGCTTACTCGCGCAGGCCATCCGCGGACTGCGAAGGGGGCGGGGCGACTTCCAGCGAGATATCGGCCGCGGGTGCTGAGTGCGTCAGCGCACCGACGCTGATCAGGTCGGCTCCGGCCTCGGCATAGCTGCGCAGCGTTCCCAGTGTGATGCCGCCGGATAGCTCAACCAAGGGGCGCCGAGCATCGCCGCGCGGCGGCAGCAGGCTCAGCGCTTCTCGTACCAGGGCTGGGCTCATGTTGTCGAACAACAGCACATCAGCCCCGATGGCCAGTGCTTCGTTGATCTGGGCCAGCGTCGTCACTTCGACCTCGATGCGGACGCTGTGCGGAGCCGACTCGCGCACCGCCGAGATCGCCGCCGTGACGCTGCCCGCCGCCGCGATGTGGTTGTCTTTGATGAGCACGCCCGATCCCAAGTCGGCGCGATGGTTGTGCCCACCGCCGTGCCGCACCGCGCGCTTGTCCAAGAAGCGAAAGCCCGGCAGCGTCTTTCGCGTGTCCACCAGCCGCGCACCCGTGCCCGCCAACGAGTCGACGTACTTGCGTGTCAGCGTCGCGATTCCTGACAGTCGCTGCAGAAAGTTCAGCACCGTGCGCTCGGCCGCCAAGACGCCGCGCACCGGGCCTTCGACGTTCATCACGGGCGTGCCCGGCCGCACCAGCGAGCCGTCGCGGTACAGCGGCTGACACGTGATGCGCGCATCGACGCGAGCGAAGACGGCCTGCGCCACATCCAGACCGGACAGGCACAGTGCGCTCTTCGCCAAGAGCGTGCCGCGCGTCGTGTCGTGCTCACCAAAGATCGCCTCGCTGGTCAGATCGCCGCGCCCCAGGTCTTCATCGAGCGCCAGATCGATCAAGCGAAGCACTGCCGGGGGCAAGGCTGGGACAACAAACGGAGGGAGCATTGCGTGTGACTGCATGCATCACACAAGACCAAATTCCGCTCGCTCCGCGAAGCAAAAAGCGCAGACCTCTCCTTGCCTGCGAATTCGGCTGGCGATTTGGCGAACCGCTACCAGCGGGCAATCGGCCAGCCGCTCTTCTTCGCGTGCCGCAACAGACGCGAATCGGGATTGATCACCTGCGGCTTGCCGACGCGCCGCAGCATCGGCAGATCGCTGTAGCTATCGGTATAGAAATAGCTCTGTCGCAGATCACAGCCCTGTTCTTGCGCGAAGCGCTCGGCATACACGACTTTGCCTTCGCCATAGCACATCGGTCGTTCGGCGGTGCCGGTGAATGCGCCACTCTGTGGATCGACGATCAGGCGCGTACACAGCACGTGCTCGACGCCTAGCTCGCGCGCCAAGGGCTCGGCCACATACTGCGTGGCGCTGGTCAGCAGCACAGGCACATGGCCCTGCGCTTGGTGCCAGGCGACCGCGCTGCGTCCGTCGGGTGCGACGTGCGGCAAGATGTGGTGGGCCAAGAAGGCCTCGCACTTCTGCAGCATGTCGGCTTCTGTGTCGCCTTCGATGTCGGCGATCAAGCGGCGCCCGACCGTCTCCATATCCAAGAACGCCAGCTTGTACTGCATCGTCCAGAATGCGGCTTTGAGCATCATGCTCAGCCCCACTTCGCCGCGGCGGCGCAGGTACGAAATCCACTGCGAACCACTGCTGACACGAAGCAGCGTGAGATCCACGTCGAAGAACGCCGCGATGGCAGCCGCATGCACGGCCTCCTCGCTCTGTTCCGTGGGGCGGTGCTGCGATACAGACTGCGGCCGTTTCATCGCCCGCTGCTCGCATCACTGCTGCCATCGCTGGGCGGACGCACGACCAGGACCGGGCACGGCGCCGTGCGCACCAAGCGCTCGGCCACCGATCCCAAAAAGAAGTGCGCCAGGCCGCGTCGACCGTGCGTCCCGACGATCAACAGATCGCCCTGCATGCTGCGCAGCAGGCTGTTCAGCGTCTCGGGCAGAAGACCAAAGATCACCTGGCCACTCATCGAAAGACCGGGGCGACCATACATCGACACCATGGCCTGCACTTGATGATGGGCAGACCGCAGCCGTGCGTCGTTGATGCGCTCGGCCCAGTCGGTCGGCATGCCTTCCAGGGCATACGCTTCCAAGCTAGCTGGCGTCGGTGTTGGCTCGATCGCATGCACCAGCGTGACCTTGGCCTTGACTGCTTCTGCTAGGTCGAGGGCACTCAGCACCGCGAAGCGACCCGACTCGCTTAGATCGACGGCGACGACGATGTGGCGTGGCAGAAGCGGTAGCGTTCGCACGTGATCGGGCTCGATCTCGACGGCGTGGCCGGCTTCCTGCCAGCCGCGAAAGCCTCCCGCGAGCGAGCGCACACGGCGATATCCCATGCGCTGCAGCGAATCAGCGGCCAGTGCCGAGCGATATCCGCCACCGCAATACAGGATGATCTCGGCCTGCGGATCGGGCAGCGTGCGCTCGATATCGCGCTCTAAGATGCCGCGCGCCAGGTGCCGTGCCCCAGGGATATGCCCGGCCTGCCACTCATGGTCTTCGCGCACGTCGAGCAGGTGAAAGGTGACGCCTGAGCCGGACCGGCCGCGACTGCGGTCGCCGATCCAGGTCAGAAGCTCCGTGGCTGAGATCTCGGTGATACGACTGCGTGCGTCCTCGCTGATGCGCAGGAATCCTGGCGAGTGATCCATACGGGAACGCTACCGCATTTTCGCGGGCGGAAGCAGCCGATCTTGGCGGGGCGTTGCGGGGTCGTGGGCCCTTCGCAAAACCATGGCCAATCTGCGTGGGATGGTCGCGCTTCCAGATAGAATCGCGGCTTTGCCATGTCGCCAAGCCAGCCACCCCTTTCTGCCTTGCCCGCGCCGAATGACCGAGACGAGGAAGCCGCCGCGCTGCACGAATACGCCGTCTTGCGTCAGCGCGTCGATGCGTTCTTTGCTGCCGTCGCAGCGCGCCATCCGACGGCGCTGCGCTGTCAGGCAGGCTGCCATGGCTGCTGTCAGGCCGGGCTTTCGGTCTGTGCCATCGAGGCCGCAGCGATTCGCGCCCACCTACGAGCCCTGCCCCGCGTCGAAGTCGAGCACCTGCGCGCCCAGGCGGTGCGCCGCTTGCACCACACAAAGGCTGCCCGGCCCGCTGAGCCCGCTGCATCGTGTGTGTTCCTGCGCGATGATGGCCACTGTGCGATCTATCCAGTGCGGCCCTTGGTCTGTCGCAGCCAAGGTCTTCCGCTCAGCTACTCTGCGCAGCTGATTCCGGCGCAGGCGCTGCGCTTTTCAACCCAAGACGGCCGCGCCGTCGTCTGTTGTCCGCTGAACTTCAATCAGGACACAGCGTCGGTGGATGGTCAGGCCGCCGCGCTGCCACAGGCCGCCGACATCTTGGATGCTGAGCGCGTCGATCTGCTGCTGGCCCTGCTCAATCGCCGCTTCTTAGAGAGGACGGGGCAGGATGCCGCACACGCGACGCAGCGCAGCGCGCTTGCTGACTTGGTGCGGATGCCGGACGACTGCGCACCTGAACCGACGCAGATGTGACGCCTCACCGTCATGCCCCAGGCGGTGAAGGCCGTGCGGGTGCCGACGTCAGATTCGGACATGAGCCCCAGCCAATATCGCGCTGTACAGAGCCCTCCAGTCTGCAGAGAATCGAAAGAGTCGAGATCCACGATCCGGGAGGGATGGATGTCTTCTGCTTCGCGCCTGCACACGTCGACTTCGCGGCGTGGCCTTCGAGGACTCAAGCTCGCAGCGTTCTGCGTCGCTCTACTTTGCGGGATCCTGGGGCCCCAGCACGGTCTCGACATCGGATCGGTCTTGGCCAAGAAGTCGAAAAAGGCCAAGACCAGTGTCGCCTCGGTGCAGACGGCCAAGCTCCTTGAAGAACAGGGGCAAGGCGTCATGCAGTGCGCCGTCAAGCAGGCCCTGGACAAAGGCGCAAACAAGGTCGACGTCGTGGCCAAGGTCACCGTCAACAACCGCGGTCAAGTCGTCGCCGTCAACGTCACGGCGAAGGCCGACATGAAAGATCACCAGGGCGTCCGCGCCTGCGTCGACGCGCTGATCCGCAGCATCCGCTTCCCGGCCAGCGAGGCTCCGCTTACCGAAGTCCAGCGCGAATGGAGCATCCAGTAGAGCTGCCCGCGCCTGCTGCCGCCCCGTTCCAATTTCGATGTGCGACGTGTGCTCGTGAGCGACGGGCCAAGCGCCTGACTGTGATAAGGTGCGCGCGTGATTGCGCAACTTGCGGACATCTCGTTTGGCTATCCCGGCACCGAGCTTTTTTCGCACGTGTCGTTTCAGATCAACCCAGGCCAGCGCATCGGCTTGGTCGGCCCCAACGGCGCCGGCAAGTCGACACTGTTGCGCCTGCTGATAGGCGAGCTTGCGCCAGACAGTGGGCAGGTCGTGCGGGCTCGCGGCAAGCGCCTAGCGTACATGCATCAGTCGCAAGAGTTCCATGGCCACGGAACGCTGTGGGACACGCTGCTGTTGCCATTTGCAAGTCTTTTGCAAATGCGATCCGATCTGTCCGCGCTGGAACACGAGATCGCAAACGCAGAAGGCGAGCGCGCCGATGCCTTGCTCAAGCGCTATGGCGAGCTTGAGCACGAGTACTCGCACCGCGAAGGCTATACGCTAGAGATTCGCGCTCGCGCCCTGGCGCATGATCTGGGTTTTTCGGAAGAAGATCTCGGTCGCTCCGTCGCTAGCTTGTCCGGCGGAGAGCGTGGCAGGGTCGAGCTGGCCAAGGTCCTTTTGGATCAGCCCGACCTTTTACTTTTGGACGAACCGACCAATCACCTGGATGCCGAAGCGGTCGAGCACTTGGAAGAACGCTTGGCCGCTTGGCCCGAGACTCGCGCCTTGCTTCTGGTCAGTCACGATCGGTACTTCTTGCAAGCAGTTTGCAACGAGATCGTCGATGTCGAAGACGGCGATCTGGTGCGCTATCCCGGCAGCTATGAAAAATACGTCGACGACCGCGCCGAGCGTCACGAGCGCCTAAATGCCGAGTGGGAGCGCCAGCAAGAACACATCGCCCGCACCGAAGACTTCATCCGCAAGAACATCGCCGGGCAGAAGACCAAGCAGGCGCAGTCACGGCGCAAGATGCTGGAAAAGATCGATCGTATCGAGCGTCATCGCGATACGTGGAATGTGGCCGGTGATATCGGGCTGCGCTTCGCCGTCACCGAGCACCGCGGCGGCAAAGAAGTCCTGCGTTGTGAAGGCGTTGAGCTGGGTTATGGCGAAGGTCCGGCGCTGGTGCGCGACCTGAACCTGACGATCTATCGCGGCGAGCGCATCGGCATCGTTGGCCCCAACGGCGCCGGCAAGACCACCTTGCTCAAGGCGCTGATCGGTCGCATGTCACCGCGCCGCGGCTTCATCACGCTGGGGCATGAGGTGCGCATCGGCTACTTCGATCAGAAGCTCGAAGACCTCAACGAAGACTACTCGCTGATTGACGAGATCCGCAGCGTGCGCGGCGACTGGAACGAAGACGTCGTGCGCGGCTATCTGGGGCGCTTTCGTTTTAGCGGCGACGATGGCTTCAAGAAGGTCAAGGGCCTCTCGGGCGGCGAGCGCAACCGCCTGCAGATGGCCAAGCTGATGCTGCGCCCGTACAACCTGCTGGCCATGGACGAGCCGACCAATCACCTGGACATTGCCGCGCGCGAGACACTGGAAGAAGCGCTGTCGGAATACGAAGGCTCGCTGGTCGTGGTCAGCCACGATCGCTACTTCCTCGATCGCGTGGTGACCAAGATCCTGCACGTGGATGCAGCGACCGGCCGCATCGATGAACACGTCGGCAACTACTCGGACTATCGGCGGCGTGTGCTTGCGGCGCAGGCGGCGCGCGATGCGGCCAAGGCCATCGAAGCGGCCAAGCAAGCACGGTCCATGGGCAAAAAAGACAGCCCCGCTGCGACGAGCAAGTCAGCCGCCAAGCCCGCTGCAAGTTCGCCGGGAAGTGATGCAGCGGGCGGCAGCAAAGAAGAGCGCATGGCCGCGCATCAAGCGCGCAAAGAGCGCGAACGCGATCTTTCACGCAAGCAGAAGCGCTTCTCGCAGCTTGAGGCCGAGATCGAAGCGACAGAGGGCGCAATCAAGAAGCTACGCGAGCAGCTTGCCGCGGATCACGGGGGCGAGTGGCAGAAGCTCAACCAGCTTGTCAGCGAAGAGCAGGCGCTGGACGAAAAGCTCAAGCGTTTGATCCACGAATGGGAAGAGCTTGGCACCGAGCTCGCGTAGCGGCGCGAGCGTGAAAAAGGCCAGGCCGGTCGCGGAGTTTTCGCCAAATGCCGGCTCATCGTACGGACCGATTGTTTGTTCTCGTCAGGAACGATACGCTGCGCGCGTAGTTCTTGATGCAAGCACGTACTGAGCCTGCCAGGAGTACTCGGTGCCGGATCCACACAGCGAGATGCTGCGAAAGCTGAAGCAGCGCGAAATCGACGACCTGATGAAGGCGCAAGAGCTGAACATCACGCTCTTGGGGGAGCTGCGTCAGCGCTCTGTGTACACGATCAGCGTCGCCGAGAAGTTCGAGCTAGAGCAGCAGATCGAGCGGTGTGAGCGACAGCGGCGCGAGCTGCAGCTGCGCAGCGATGAGCTGCACAAAGAGCTGAACGGCATTCCGCTGGACAACCTGCCGTGCCCGCGAAACACGCAGTGGGTCGACCGCCACGAAGAGCACGTCCGCTTTCACCGGGCACTTTTGACCCAGCGCGAACAGAGCCGGGCCCGCGGCGGTGAGCGAACGCCTGTGTACGTCATCTGCAACGGCCTACCCGGAGTGGGCAAGACGCACTTCGTCTTGGAATACGCCTATCGCCAGATCGGCGCGACGTACCAGAGCGTGGTGTGGATCGACGGCAGCGGCACCGGCACGGCGAAACACAGCGATACCGCTCTGCGCAGCGAAGCCGCTCTACGCAGCGCCACCGCTCGTGCGGCGCGCGAGCTGAGCTTGGTGACCGGCACGAGCCCGACGGAAGATCAGCTGATCGACGCGCTTCGCAGCTATCTCGCCAAGGGGGGGCCCCACTTGGTCATCATCGACAACGTCGATGCACCAAGTGCGATCGGCCGCCATCTGCCCAAGCGGGGCGATGTCTGTGTCGTGATCACGACCCGTCGCCGCGATCTGCCCTTTGTTTCCGAGAGCTACCGCATTGAGCTGCTTTCGCCGGAAACAGCCCTTGAGCTCTTGCGCGGTCCGACACCCCTTACCGATGCCGATGAGGAAGCGACCGCCACGCTGTTGGCGCAAGAGCTGGGCTATCTGCCCCTGGCCTTGATGTTGGCGCGCAAGGTTCACCAGACCGGCCTGCGCCCGTCGCTGCGCGAGCTGCGCGAGAGCATCATTCGCATCGGTCCCGCACGCTGGCGACCCAGCGTCGATGTCGATCCGTATCTTCTGCCTTATGCCCACTTGAGCGCGCTGTTCGAGGTCAGCTATCAGCTGCTCAGCTCGGACGCGCGCTGGTTGGCTGCGGCGGGTGGTTATTTCGCGCCGGCCCCCATCGATCGCGATCTGTTGTGCGATGCCGGGGCGATCTTGGCGCGACAGCCGATTCAAAATGAGCTCGATCGCGACCGCTGGCTGCGTGCGCTGGAAGAAATCGATCGCATCGGGCTCGTCGAGCGAAGCGAGCACGTGATCAAGTCGATGGCGGGATCGCGCCATGGCATTCGCGTGCGCATTCACTTGCTCTTGCAGGACTATCTGCGCAGCGTGGCGCGCAGCGAAGATGCGGCGGTGCAGGCCGTGTGTGAAGCACTGGCGCGACGGGTCGAACGCACGCCGCTGCTCGCGCGCGAGCTGCACGAGCTGAGCCACCACCTGCCGCATATGGAGTGCGTGCGCAGCCAGCTACGCGAGCAGTCGCCGCCGAGCTCGGCCTGGATCATGGTGGTGGTCGGCTTGGTTCGCTTCCACTGCTTGATGGGGCGCTACGAAGAGGCTCTGCGTCTGTGCGATGGCGTCCTGCCGCCGGAGCTGTTGGTCGGTGCGCCGCGCGAAGCGATTGATCTGGCCCACCAGCGCGCCTTTGCGCTGTGGCGACGGCGGGAATATGACGCGGCGCTCGACGACTATCGCGCCGTTCACGCCTGGCGGCTGCAGAAGCTGGGCCCGGACGACGTAACGACGTCGTTCCCCGAACACGACATCGGCTCGATCTATATCGAGCAGGGCCGTTATGCCGAGGCGAAGGCGACGTTTGCCGAGATTGCCGAGCGAATGCAGGCGCTCTTGGTGCGCAATGGGCAGCTCGGGACGTTTGACGAATCGACGCGCATGACGCAGATCTGCCGTGCCTTGGCCCTGACCGGGCAAGCTCGGTCCGAGCTGCAGCTGTTGCAGACCTCGCCGCCGTCCTCCGCCGATATGGTGGCCACTCGCGCGGAGCGGCTGCCGCGGCTGCGCCAGGTCCTTGCGATGCTGGACGAAGCGCGCGTCGTCTTTCGTCAGCTGCGCATGCAGGACGATCTGTTCGCCGCGCGGCCGATGCTGGTGTACGCCGATGCGCTGCGCGTTCAGGCCGAGCTGACGGAAAGTGATGCCGAGCGTGGCCCGCTCTTGCACACCGCCGAGCAGACCGCGCGGCAGGTCTTGACGATTCGCGAGACCGAGCTAGGCACGGGTCACTCGTACCTGATCGAAGTTCGTCAGGTCTTGGGCAGGATTGCGGTCGCCAAGGGCGATCCGCAGCAGATCGGGGCCGAGTACGAGCATGCGCTGCGACTCTCGCGCTCGCTGAAGACATAGATGCAGGCATCGCCTGTCGGCGCTGTGTCCGATAGACCTGCCAGGCGGTGTTCTTTCGTCAGAATGGGGCGGGTCCGTCCGTATGTATCTAGGCCTCGGCGGATCCGTGCGATCGGCCTGGGCACTCCGGCGGGTGTCGTGCGGTGCGGTCGGTCTGTGTGTCGTCGTGGCAATCCATCTGAACCATGGGAGAGTCCTTTGAGTATTCGGCGTGGTCGATCGTCCAGCTCATCCATTTCTTCTTTGGCCGCGAAGCCGGGCATTCCTGCTTCTGTCGATCGCTGGCGCTTTGGCGAGCCACCCTTGCCGCGCAATCAGGACTTTATCGACCGCGACAGCGAGCTACACGCCCTGTGGCAAGCGCTGCAACCCCAGCCTGGACCGCGCCGCGTCTGTGTCGTCACCGGCCCCGCCGGCAGTGGCAAGACCCAGCTGGCCTTAGAATACGCATACCGCTATGGCCATCATTATGACCATTGTTTGTGGTTGAATAAGAAGGACTTTTTAGATTCGTATTCATTTGGCGCTGGGTCGCATTTATTGATCTTGGATGCCGCGGCGGATGATGCGATACAGGATACAATGAACGAAACGCAGATAAGCGATGAAAAGGTATGTCGGTCCGACCGCATTCACGATCTGCTCGCGCAGATTCCCGCTGAAAATGTCTGCATTCTTTTGACGGCGCGTGCGGCGCAGGCACAAAGCGATGTGCAGCTTGGTGGCTTGCCCAGTGAAGACGCGCTGCGCTGGCTGCAAGACGCGCTGCCGGCAAGCTGGCAGGGCTGGTACAACGCACCGCTGCTCTCGCTGTATCAGGCGGTGCGCGGGCTGCCGTTTCCCCTCTCGGTGCTGCGACGAATCATGCGCCATGGCTATCGAACACCGGCCGAGATCTGGCAGCGCGTCGAACAGCAGGGGGCAGGTGTCTGGCTCAGCTCTGAGATTCAGCGCAATCCAGCGCTGAGCTATTGTTCCGAGGACGAGCTGCCGCCGGCTCTTGCGGTGCTGCAATGACGCTCGATCGCGCGCTGCTCGACTCGCTGCGGACGGTTGGCGATCCGGTCGCGGACGAGGTGATGGCGCAGCTCTTTGAACAGAAGCGCGTCTCTGACGCCAACGATCTGTTTGCGCAGCTCAAGCGCAACGCGCAGCAGCCGCCAACGGATCATCCTGCGTCTGAGCTCTTGGCGGATTATTTCGCGATGACCGCCGAGCTGCCGCCGTTTCTGGATGCGGCCTTGGTGGCTCGGGCGTCTGAGTTTTTTCGCTCGCATGGGCCGTCGATTCTGACGGTGTTAGGGGCGTATTCGCTGCCCTTGGACTATGCCGCGAAAAAGGGCGTGCAGACCCTCGCTCGCACCGCGCGAATGACCAAGAACCCCAACCGCCGCGTGGTCGAAACCGCACAGCTTCTGACCGATGTCCTGCACGAAAACGGCCTGTCCCCCGACGGAGCAGGCATTCGCACGGTGCAGAAAGTGCGGCTGATCCATGCCGCCGTGCGCTACCTGATCGTGAACCGTGACAGCACGTGGAGCCCGGACTACGGCACGCCAATCAACCAAGAGGACATGCTGGGCACGCTGTTCAGCTTCTCGGTGGCGGTCCTAGACGGGCTGCAGCGCTTGGATATGCCAGCGACGGCCGATGAAGCGCACGCGTACTACCACTGCTTCCGCGTGGTCGGTTATCTGCTGGGCATTGCGCCGCATCTGATTCCCGACAACTTGGCTGATGCTGCCGCGCTGAGCGAGGTGATCTTTGCCCGTCAGGCTGGGGTCAGTCCCGAAGGGCGAGAGATGACCGCGGCGCTCTTGTCGATGATGGACGCGGTGTATCCGTGGCCACTGCAAGGGACCGGCGCGGCGCTGATGCGTTACCTCCTGGGCGACGCAACCGCCGAGCTTCTGGCCATTCCGCGCGTGCCCTTTAGCCAGCGCCAGATCGCGCGTCTGCAGCAGTTTTTTTACGCCAGCCTAGAAGATGCGGCGGATGAGTCCGCAGTCATGCGTCGACTGCGACGCGTGATCTCGCACTGGTACCTTTCACACATCACCAGCATCGATCGCGGCCCTGGCCAGCCGACGCTGCAGCTGCCGCAAGAGCTCGGCGATACCTGGCGGGCCAATCATCCACCGTCAAGCCAGCCGCGGGTGGTGATCGTGCGCCCGCCGAGCCGGAGCTCGATCCCGCAGCCAGTGCCGCTGCGCTCGATCCATCACCCTGTCGAGCGCAACCACCAAATCACCCAGAGCTATCACCAGTTCAGCCAGGCCATGGTGCCGCTGTTTGGTGAGCCGGCCATTGCCGACTGGTGTACGTATGCGAAGTTTGCTTCGCGACAGGCTGGCGTCCACATTCGTGAGACCAGCGTCACGGCGCGCGACTTCATGCAGGCGCTGTTCGATCGCAGTGATCCCGGAAAGCTGCGGCGCATGGCCGACGATCTGTGGCGGCTGCCAGACAGCATGGTCATGGCGCGCGTACTGCTTGAGCTGTGCCTTTCGCGTGTCGATGGCTCGCTGACCTTGGGCGATGTTCGCAAAAGCGGAGGCTCACGCATTATCTTGGCGCTGGCCGACTTTCGCGCCTGCGCTGCGCGCTTGAATCAGGTGTTTCATCAGGGCAACCAGCGCGTGTACGAAAACATCGCGCCGGCCTATTTCGCGTATCTGCGGGCGGCGCAGATTGCGCCAAATGGCGTGCCCAGCGAGGTGCCGAGCATCGACGAAAAAGCGGATCCGCACGGCTATCTGCACCGCGGATTTTCCTGTTATCGCGAAGCACAGCTCGCTTCGCTACGCGGCGACATCGAGGCGCGAGATCGCTTGGTGCTGCACGGAAGCTTGTGGATCGGCATCCAAGAGCAGAGCTACATCCTGCAGCCGCTTTTCGATCAGGTTCGTCCCGAGCTTGCAGCCTTGTCGCGCTGCATCGTCGTCATCGACCCACGCGGCGAACACGTGATGCTGCCGGCCGGCGGCGACTGGGGGGAATTTTTCCACCGCCTGGGGATCGATCATCGGCGCGTAGGACCGCAGCCCTTTGTCGCCTTGCCACCGCTCCTTTCGGGGGATGCGCTCATCGGCACCATCGCGGGCTACTTCTGCGAGGGCTTGCACAGTCAGGCTCTGATCAATGCGCGCCCAAGTCAGGTGCTGCCCATGGGCAAGCTGCCCCTTCCGGATCTGCTGCCCGAAGAGCGAGCCTTGTAAGCGATGCGACGCGGTGCAGGGAAATCGTCTGTCGTGCGTTCAGCCCGTTCTCGCAAGAGACCTGAGCGCGTAAGATTCTCGCCCATCAGGAGTATGTAGTCGATGGCTGCAACCCATGTGTTCATCTGCGCGGCCCGCCAAGACCAAGAGCTCTGCGAAGAGCTGATCACGCACCTTGCGCCTCTGGAACACCAGGGGCTGATCAACGTCGTGCAAGACCAGGCGCTGTCGCTTGGGCAGTCCGCTCAAGATCAGCGACTGCAGAGGGTGCGGGAAGCGCGGGTCTTTCTGCTTCTGCTCAGCCCTTCGCTGCTGCGTGGACTGGCTGAAAACGACGTCGTGCGCGAGGCCCTTGAGCGCCACGTGCGCGATGAGCTGGTGCTGGTCCCTGTCGTGCTGCGCGCCTGCGATTGGGAGGCCTACTCGTTCGGCAAGCTGGTATCGCTGCCCCGCGACGGCAAGCCCATCACCGATTCTGGCCCGCGCGCCCGCGATGCCGTATGGCTGTCGATCGTCCGCGAGCTGCGACAGCTGATCAGCGAGCTGCCCAAGGATGTCCCGCGGCCGCCGCCGGCTCGTGAAAATCCTGTCGAGCCGTTCCCTGGCCCTAGCCCTAGCCCTGATGAGCCGCTCCGCGCGCCGTCTGGGGGCGTGGCGAAAGCGCCCTCGTCTGCTGCCAGCGGGCGGTTCCGCCAAGGGCACGCGCTGATCATCGGCACCGGGCAGCCGGGCATCGAGGTCACGGCGAGCGATGCGCAGGCCGTGCATGGGCTTCTGACCAATCCCAATCGCGCGGGGTATCCGGCAACACAGGCTCGGCTGCTCACCAACCAGGCCGCGACGCGCAGTGCCATCTTGCGTGAGCTTTCGGGCTTGGTGGCCCGCGTGAATGCCGATCCCGATCGCGACGCGACGGTGTTTGTCTATTTCTCAGGCCATGGCCTACGCGTCGGCAGCAACAACCCCAGCTATTACTTGATCCCCTGGGACTACAGCGTCGGCAATGAAGCGTCGACCGCGATCTCAGGAAAAGAGTTCAGCGATCTGATTGGGCAGATCAAGTCGCGAAAGCTGATGGTCTTCCTCGACTGTTGCCACGCTGCGGGCGTGCCCAAGAATGCCGGCATCACGACCGCGGCCTTTCCGCGCGATCTCGAACGTCAGCTTGGGCATGGCTCGGGCTTGGTCATCGTGGCCTCATCGCGCGACAACGAAGTGTCGTGGACCAGCACCCCGTACAGCCTGTTTACCACCTGCCTGCTTGAGGCCCTCGACGGCAAGGGCAGCAGCGATGGCTATGCCCGCGTGCTCAACGTCCTGGCCTATCTGATGCAAGAGGTGCCCAAGCGGCAGCCCAACCAGCATCCGGTGGTGCGAAAGATGCTGGATCTCGATGACAACTTCGCAATCTGTTTTCATGATGCCGCGTCGCAGCCTGACCAACCCGCGGCGCCCAGAGGGGCTCGAAAGACGATGCCGAATTCCGAACCCAGCTCGACGATTGACGAGAAATACTTGGCCAGCCTAAACGAGGCCGCCGATCTGCACGTAAGCAAGATCGCCCGACTGCGCCGCGCGCTGGCGATCTCGGCGGATCCCATGCAGCAGTTTGCCTATGAGCAGCAGATCGTCGACGAAGAGAAGAACCTGGCGGTGCTGCAGGAAAAGATCGCCGCATACCGCAGCAAGCCCGCTTCTGCTGCTGCACCCAAGGCCGTTGTCGTCGAGCCCCCCGCGCCCGCCGCGCGCCCGGTCGCCGCAGGTGGCCGACTTCCGACGCGTCCGTCGCTTCGTCGGACCTTGCAGGGCGCGATTCCAACCTCTGCCGATCTCGACGCGTTCTGCCTGGACTATTTCGAGCGCATCTATCGCCGCTTTGGCTCGGGGATGGATCGCGAAGCCAAGCTGAGCATGCTTCTGCAGCTTGCCGATCGACGCCAGATCCTCGACTGCCTGCGCAAGGAGTATCCCGACTTCGACTACGACAGCGTGCTGGAATTCGAGTAGCGGCTGAGCGCAGCCAGCACCGCATCGCCGCAGGCGGCCGTCGACAGAGTGCCTCCAATGTCGACCGTGGTCTCGCCGCGCCGCACCACGGCCTGCACGGCTGCCCGCAAGCGACCCGCTGCTTCGCTGCGTCCGACGTGTTCAAGCAGCAGGGCCAAGGTCAGAAATGCGGCCAGGGGGTTTGCGATGCCACGGCCCGCAATGTCGGGAGCCGAGCCATGCACAGGCTCGAACAGCGACACGCGTCCGGGATGAATGTTTCCCGACGCCGCGACGCCCAGACCACCGCAGATCGCCGCGCCTAAGTCGGTCAAGATGTCGCCGAACAGGTTGCTGGTGACGACGACATCGAACCGCTCGGGAGCGCGCACGAATTCCATGGCTGCCACGTCGACGTAAAGATGACTCGCGGCGATGTCTTTGTGTGCGGGCTCGGCGGCGACTTCCTTAAAGACGCGCTGCCACAGGCCGTGAGCGTGCGGCAGCGCATTGGCCTTGTCGATCATGCACACGCGTGGCTTGGACGGCGGGCCACTGATCGCCGAGGCACTCCCCGCGCGGGGCAGACCGGCCAGGGCAAATGCCGCGCGCACAATGCGCTCGACGCCCTTGCGGGTGTTCAGGTCTTCCGAGATCGCGACTTCGTCGGGTGTGCCGCGCTTGAACGTCCCGCCCATCTGCACGTACGGGCCCTCGGTGTTTTCGCGCAAGACCACGAAGTCGATATGCTGCGGACCCTTGCCTTTGATCGGGCACAGCCTTTCGTCGAAAAGCTCGACGGGGCGCAGGTTGATATACAGGTCCAGACCAAAGCGCAGGCCCAAAAGAACGTCGCGGGCGACGATCTGCTCGGGAATGCGCGGGTCGCCCATGGCGCCGAACAAGATGGCGTCGAAGCCATCGCGTAGCTGCTCTAGCGCGCCTTTGGGCAGGGTCTCGCCCGTTGCCAGATAGTGATTGGCCGACCAGGGAAAGTGGGTCAGCTCAGCGTCGACACCCAGAGCGGGCAGGGCACGCAGGGCCTGCTCGGTCACTTCGACGCCGATGCCGTCACCAGCGATCACGGCGATGCGCGGTTTTTTTGTCGCAGCGTCGGGAATACCAAAGGGATAGGGGCGAGAGGGGGCGATCATGATGTCGATCCTGTGAAGTGTGCGTCCGGCACAAGAGCCGGCCATCGTTTAGGGAGGTGCGAACGATCGAGAGGCAGCAGGCGAGGTGGCCGGGCGCTGGGCCGTTCGATAGATCGCTGCGTTTTTTTCGACGGTAGCCAGGTCGTGCGTCGCGCGAAGCTGTGCCTGTTCCCACTCGGCGGCAAGCTCCTGCAAGCCAAAGCGGAACGAGGAATCGCGGGCCAGTCGAAATGGCGGACCGCTGTGGTTCTCTCGTCGGCACAGCGCCTCGGTTGTGCTGACCGTCTCGGTGCGAATCGGACCTGTGCCTAGGCGCGCGGCAAAGCCCGCCGCATAGCGCTCTTCATAGAGATCAGAAAAGAGCTCGCGTCCATCGTGGGCATCGGCTGCGTACAGACGTGACTGCGCTGCGCTCTGTTCCTTTTGCGGATAGTCCGCTTGCACCAGCGCCCACATGCGCGCGTGGTTTTTTTGCACCGAGTAAAGCGCCCACTGCGTCGGCTGCGTCAGCGTCTCAAACACGCCTTCGGCATCCCCTTCCGCGATGGCGCGCAGCAGCGCTTGGCAGGCGGATGCGGGCGACGAGCGGTCCTGGCAGCCAGAAAGCAACCACAGCGACGCGAGCCAGAGCAGACCCAGAGCGCCCCGGCTCAAACCGCCTCCGGGGGCCGGGCCTCCTTGCGGTCAGGCGGCGGGGCAGAAGCGGGCTCGCTCTCTGGCGGGTGGCGCGCAGCGTCGTCCTGCTCTTTCCGCTGGCTCTGCTGCTTCTGATAGATGAGCGCCAAGCGGAACGCGACGTACAGCCCAATCACCACCCAGATCACGGGCGAGCCAGGCAGGCGCATCCAGGTCAGACCGCTGTGCATCCGCGAGAGCGAGATCAGGCCCAAGAGCGTGGTCAGACCGGCCCCGAAAAGCGGCGCCACCAGCCACAGCCGACGCTGCAGTGCGAGCGACAGCGCTCCGACGGCTAGACCGACAAATACGGCCAGATTGCCTGGCAGAAAAACAAAGGATCGCTCGTCCAGGCGATACAGCGCAAAGCAGGCCATCATGGCCATCAGCACGACAAGGTAAGCAGTTTGCGATCGCACCCCCGAGGGCTATCACGAATCGCAGCTTTTTCGCCGTTCTTTTCACCGCTTGATCTATCTTTGGCCCCCTTTTGGCGGCCATGGATACCAGTACCGGACTAGAGAGCGCGTGGCCCAGCGCCCGTCTCGCCCCCAGTGGACCCGTCGCTGCGCAGGCGTCAGGGATCGATCGGCCCAGCGAGCGAGAGCCTGATTCCACCGCCGAGTCCACAGCAGAGACCCACAGCGAGCGCGAACGCGCCACCGAGCTGTGGGCTGCGGCGCTTTCGGCGCTGTCGGGCAAGATTTCGGCGCACAACTTTGAGCTGTGGCTGCGTCCGATTCGCTGTCTGCGCATCGATGGACGCACCATCCAGCTGCAGGCGCCCAACTCCTTTCTTCAGGACTGGTTCGGCAGCAACTATCTGCGCATCATCCTGGATGAAGTGCGGCGGGTGGCGGCGGCGGATCACGACTTCGTGGTGCAGTGGTTGCCGCCGGAAGGCGCAGGCAGCGACGGTACCGCCAGCCAGCGCGGGCAGGTGACGGCACAGGCCCAGCGATCGGTGGCTCGCGGGCGCAAGCGTGGCAGCGATGCGCACGATCCTGGAACCGAGGCGCCAGCGACCGCCGAGGTCCCCGCATCCACTTCGCGTGGGCGAGCAACACCCCCGCGTCCGGCCGCAAGCGAAGCTGGACGCAGCCCGGCGCCTGCGTCGAATGTCGCGCAGCCCTCGGGACTGCACGAGAAGTACACCTTTGCCTCGTTCATCGTCGGCCCGTCGAATCAGCTCGCCGAGGCGGCCAGCCGCGCCGTCGCTGAGAATCCGGCTGGCAAGTACAACCCGCTGTTTATTTATGGCGGGGTGGGCCTGGGCAAGACGCACCTGCTTCACGCCATCGGCAGCCAGATCCGCAGCCACCACCCGACGTGGCGCATCGTGTACCTCAAGGCCGAGACCTTCTTAAACGAATACGTGCAGCAGGTGCGCAACGGCCGCATCGATGAGTTCCGCGCCAGGTACCGCGACCACGTCGACGTGCTTCTGGTCGACGACATCCAGTATTTCGGCGGCAAAGAGCGCACGCAGGACGAGTTCTTTCATACGTTCAACGCGCTCTTTGAATCGCACCGTCAGATCGTCGTCACGGCCGACAAGTACCCGCACGAGATCCCCGATCTGGAAGAGCGCATTCGGTCGCGCTTTCAGTGGGGTCTGATCGCCGACATCCAGCCGCCCGAGCTTGAGACGCGCATCGCCATCTTGGAAAAGAAAGCGCAGCTAGAAGGGGTCGATCTGCCGTCCGAGGTCGCGCACTTTCTGGCGAGCCACATCAAGTCGAACGTGCGCGAGCTAGAGGGGCTTCTGATCCGCGTGGCGGCCATGGCATCGCTGCGGCAGCAGCCGATCACCGTCGACTTCGCGCAAGAGACGCTCAAGAGCTTTCTCGGTCAGATCAGCCCGCACCTTTCGATCGCTGCCGTGCAAAAAGAAGTCGCCAATTACTTCGGTATCTCGCTTGCCGATCTGTGCGGGGCCAGTCGGCAGGCCAAGCTGGCGCGGGCGCGGCAGATCGCGATGTACCTGTCGCGCAAGCTGTGCAAGGCCAGCTATCCCGAGCTCGGCGAGCGCTTTGGTGGCAAAGATCACACGACGGTGATGTCCGCCTGCCGCCGCATCGATGCGCTGCTGTCCGCTGATCCCAAAGTGCGCGCGTCGGTGGAAGAGATCGAAAAGCACCTGACCGTCTAGATCGGCTCAGCCATCGCGCGACGGAGCTTGCAGCAGCGCATCCAGCTCTCCGAAGCGATCGAGCTCATGGAGGTCATCGCAGCCACCGACCGACTGACCGTTGATGAAGATCTGCGGCACCGTCGACTGACCGGTGACATCCGTAAGCCAGCGCCGCATGGCGGGATCGCGCGAGACATCGATCTCGTGAAACGCCACGCCCTTTTTCGCCAAAAGGGCCTTGGCCCGCACGCAGTACGAGCAGAAGTGCTTCGTATAGATGACGACATCCGCCATATCTGCAGGCTACCGCGGGTCGGCGCTCGCTGGGAATGATTGGCAGTTGGGTCGGTGATCGCTTCGATGATTGGCAAGCGGGTACGCGGCGCGATAGCTTCGGGGGCGTGTGGGCCTCGGTGGCTCCGCGGTGGTCCCTCGTTCGAGAACGGTTGCGACAATGCAGACAACGATGCCCCAAAAAACCAGGATCAAGACAGTGGCTCTGACGCTGGCCGGTGTGTTTTTGACCGGACTTTTTGCCCTTTTCGCGCCCAGCCAATCGGCCCAAGCGCAGCCGACGGTGCAGAGTCCCCCGCAAAAGTCGGTAAACAGTCGGCCCAGCGCAAACCGGCGCCTCGCCCGCGACGCCGTGGTCAGCCTGCAGCATGCCGACGAGTACACGGGCGACTGGCGCGTTGGCTCCTATGTGTCATCGACGCGCGGCTTTTCGACGGTGTCGTACTGGATCGAGGGGCCGAGCGGCCTGATCTTGATCGACACGCAGTTTCTGCCCTCGGCCGCCGAAGAGTTCATCACCTGGGCCGAGCAGGCCACCGGCAAGCGAGCCCGCGCCGCCTTTGTCTTGCATGCCAACCCCGACAAGTTCAACGGCACCGCCGTCTTCAAGAAGCGCGGCATCAAGGTGATGACGTCTGATCAGGTCTTGGCATTGATCCCCAGCGTCGATGCTCAGCGTCGCCGCGTGTTCTTCGAACGCTTTGAAGACGACTATCCCAAGGATCTCGTCCTTCCCGAGAGCTTCGGCAGCGAGTCGGTCAACATGGACCTCGCGGGCCTCAACATCAAGGCGCACGTCGTCGGGCAGGGCTGCAGCGATGCCCACATCGTCGTGCAGTTTGAAGATCACCTATTTACCGGCGATCTCGTTGCCAGCGGCAGCCATAGCTGGCTTGAGCTGGCCCGCACCGAAGAGTGGCTCAAGCGCTTGGAAGAGATGAAGAGCCTTGGCGCCAAGACCATTCACCCCGGCCGCGGTCCAAGCGGCGACCTGCGTCTGCTCGATCAAGAGGCCGCATACCTGCGCTTTGTCCGCGACACCATCGCCGCCGAAAAGCCGCGCCTGGGGGCCAGCGGCGACATCGATGACGCTGGCCAGGCCGCCATCGAGCGCGTGCGCAAAAAGATCGAAGATCGCTTCCTTGGCTATCGCTTCGCCGTCTTTTTGAACCTGGGCCTGCCCGCCGAGTGGACGCGGCAAGCCAAGCTGGCCAAGCCCTAGCCGATGCGCTTTCTTCTGGTCTGCCTCGGCGGTGCGCTCGGCAGCGGCCTGCGCTATGGCATTGGGCTTCTGGCCGCACGTTTTTGGGGCCTGTCGTTTCCCTGGGGGACCCTGCTTGTCAATCTGACCGGCTGCCTGCTTATCAGCATGGTCTTTGCGCTGGCCGCCACGACGGCTGAGCAGTCGGCGCTGATCTCTCCCGAGCTGCGGCTGTTTCTTGCGACCGGCGTCATGGGCGGCCTGACCACGTACTCGGCGTTCAATCACGAAGTACTGACGCTGCTGCAGGGCAGTGCCTTTCCGCGGGCGCTTGGCTATGTCGCGCTGACGTTCGTGGGCTGCCTGGTCATGGGGCTGCTCGGCGGAGCGCTGGGTCGCGCGGCTCTCGCCCGCTGATTGCGATATCATGCCGGCCATAGGGACTTGGGAAGCGCGCTGGCTCCGTCGCAGTCGCGCCCGACCAGGCCGCGAATAGCCCGGCCATCCGCCACAGGAGATTGCTTCGCCATGAGCACAACCATCAGCATGCCGCCAGTCATTGAGTCGGTTTGGGCCCGCGAGATCCTCGACTCGCGCGGGACGCCCACGGTCGAGGTCGATGTTCGCCTGCAAGGGGGGGCCCTTGGGCGCGCCGCCGTACCCTCGGGGGCATCGACGGGCAGCCGCGAGGCGATTGAGCTTCGCGATGGGGGCAGTCGCTACAAAGGCAAGGGGGTCAAGAAGGCCGTCGGGCACGTCAATACCGTGCTGGCTCCGGCGCTGCGCGGCATGGTGGCCAACGATCAGCGCGCCATCGACGACCGCCTGTGCCAGATCGATGGCACCGATAACAAAGGACGCTTGGGCGCCAATGCCATCCTGGGCATCTCGATGGCCGTGGCACGGGCCGCGGCGGCATCCAGCCACACGCCGCTTTATCGCTATCTGGGGGCGGGCAGCACGCTGCCGGTGCCGCTGCTCAACGTCCTAAACGGCGGGGCCCACGCCGATAACAGCGTCGACCTGCAAGAGTTCATGATCGCCCCCATCGCCGCCCCAAGCTTCGCCGAAGCCCTGCGTATGGGGGCCGAGACCTATCAGTCCTTAAAGTCGATCCTCAAGAAGCGCGGCCTGACCACTGCCGTCGGTGATGAGGGGGGCTTTGCCCCCAACGTCGGCAACCTAGAGGCCCTGGAGCTTCTTCTGCAAGCCATCGAGGCGACGGGGCTCAAGGCCGGTACCGACATGGTCCTTGCCCTCGATGCCGCGGCCAGCGAGTTCTATGAGGACGGGACCTATGTCTTTAAGAAGTCCGATGGCAGCCGCCGCAGCAGCGACGAGATGATCGCCTTCTGGGAAGACTGGGTGAACCAGTACCCCATCTGGTCGATCGAAGACGGCCTGTCTGAAGAGGACTGGACCGGCTGGCAGCGCCTGACCCAGCGTCTGGGCCGCCGCGTGCGCCTGGTCGGCGACGATGTCTTTGTCACCAACCCCGCAATCATCGAGCGCGCCATTCGCGAAGACGTCGCCAACGCCGTCCTCATCAAGCTGAACCAGATCGGCACCCTGACCGAGACCCAGGACGCCATCGCCACCGCTCGCGCCGCCGGCTACGTCAACATCATCAGCCATCGCTCGGGCGAGACCTCGGACGACTTCATTGCCGATCTGACCGTCGCCACCGATGCCGGGCTGATCAAGACCGGCGCCCCGGCCCGCGGCGAGCGCTTGGCCAAGTACAACCAGCTCCTGCGCATCGAAGAAGAGCTCGGCTCGTCCGCCACCTACGCCGGTCGCGCCCCGTTCGGCCGCGGCTAACTGCGCATATCGCCGGCACCCCGGCCCGGCATGGGGGATTCCGGGGCGGATGCTGCATGCGCTTTGTTGCTCTCGATCCGCGCCATGCAGTAGATTGTCGCTCTCGTATGTGGAGCCCCCATGCTTGAGTCGGTCCGCCAGAACTCTCGTTCGGCCGTTGTTTACATCCTGTTCGGCATCATCATCGTCGCCTTCGTGATCAGCTTCGGCCCTGGCTCGCCATCCGGCGACAACATGCCCATCAGCCTCGGCGGTCGCTATGCCGCCCAGGTCTATGGCGCCGAGGTCCCCGAGCACGACTTCTATTTCACCTTCCTTGCCTCGGGCGGTGGCGAGCGCAGCGATCGGCCCGAGATGCAGAGCCGCACGCAGCGCTTAAAAGAGCTCGTCATGGACAAGCTCATCGAGCGCGAGCTTTTGTATCGCGAGGCCGAGCGCATGGGCCTGCAGGTCTCGGAAGACGAGGCCGCCCACTTCGTCGTCTATCAGGGCAAGATGATGGTCATGGGCATGGCGCGGCCCCTCGATCGCTATGCCTTCAAGCAGGATGTCTTCGACCCGCAGCGCTTCAAGATGGTCCTGCAGAGCGGCTATCGCGTCACCGAAAAGCAGTTCATGGAGATCCAGCGCCGCGAGCTTCAGGCCGACAAGGTCCGGCAGCTCCTCAAGCTGTCGGTGCGCGCCGGGCTCGACGAGGCCAAGGCCGAGTTTGAAGACAAGGGCCGTCAGATCAACCTCGAATACGTCCGCTTCGCCCCCTACAAGTACGAGCAAGAGCTGCAGCCCAGCGAGGCCGATGTCGAAAACTTCGCCCGCGCGCACGAGGACGAGCTCAAGAAGCGCTACGAAGAGCGCAAGGCGCTCTATACCAAGCAAGAGCGCACCGTCCGCATCCGCCGCATCCTCGTCGAGGTCAAGAAGGACGCACCCGCCGAGGCCGTCACCGCCGCCCAGCAGAAGATCGAGTCGGCCCTGAACACCCTGAAGGCCGGCACGCCGTTCGCCGACATCGCCCGCACGCAGTCGGACGACAGCGCATCGAGCAAGCGCGGCGGCGATCTCGGCTGGCGCAAAAAGGGCTTCACCGATCTTGGCGCCGAGCTAGAAGCCAAGATCTTCGCCGGCAAGGAAGGCGACCTGCTCGGCCCCGAGCGCAGCGAGCGCGGCTTTGAGATCCTCAAGATCGAGGGCTTCCGCGAGGGCGACATCAGCCTGGGGCAGGCCCGCTTAGAGCTCGCCGAAGAGCTGTACAAGTCCACCACCGGCAAAGAGCTCGCCCAAAAAGCCGCCCAAGACGCCGCCGAGAAGGTCAAGGCCGGTGGCAAGCTCGCCGAGCTCTTTCCCAAGGCCGAGGGCGCAAGCCCCATCACCGCCGCCCCCGGAACCCCCAGCGCCGAAGAGACCGGCCTGTTTGCCCGGCGCGGCGCTCTGATTCAGGGCATCGGCGAAAACGAAGCCATGGCCAAGGCCCTCTGGAAGCTCAAGGTCGGTGAGTCCATCGGCCCCTCGGACATCGCCGGCAGCTTCATCCTCGCCGTCGTCAAAGAGCGCAAAGAGCCCGACCTTGCCGACTTCGACAAGCGCAAGGACGAAGTCCTTTCGGACTACGCCCGCACCAAGTGGGCGCACTATCTGTCCGACTTCGCCCATACCGCCTGCACCACCGCGCAGAGCGCCGGCAAGCTGCGCATCAACAGCGAGCTCGTCGCCGCCGATCCGAACAGCCCCGCCGCCGCCAAGAACCTTCCCCCCGGCCTTGAAAAGCTCCTCGGCAACCGCAAGTACGAGCCCTGCCGCGACGCTGCCTTTTAAGCCCGCGGGCCTGGGCCTGGGTTTCTTGCGCGGTGTGCTAAAAGCGGGGGCATGGCTTTGCAGTCTTCTTCCACACCGCACCTGCGGCCGGCCACGCTGGCCGATCTAATCGCCATCCCCGAAGAGGATCGCTTCCATGAGATCCTCGATGGCGAGCTCGTCGAAAAAGAGGCAACCAGCGGCCAGCACAGCCTGCCGCATGGCGAGGCCTTGATTCATCTTGCAGCATATCGCGGCAAGCCCAATGGCCCGTCGCGTCCGGGGGGCTGGTGGCTGGTTCCTGAGCCGACGATTCAGCTCTCGCCGCATCAGATTGTGCGCCCCGATCTCGCGGGCTGGCGGCGTGAGCGCATGCCCGACCCGCCCAGTGGCTATCCCGTGCGCCTGCGTCCCGACTGGGTCTGCGAGATCCACTTCAAAAAAGACGCGCGCCGCCGCGATACCCTCAAGAAGCGCCGCATCTATGCCGAGGCCGGCATCCCGCACTTCTGGCTGATCGATGCCGCCTCCCATACCCTTTCCGTCCTTCACCTTGTCGACGGCATCATGGTGGATCTGCAGCGCGCCGGCCTGCATGATCCGCCCCTGTCTGCCGAGCCTTTCCCCCTCGCCCCCATCCCCATCGCCGCACTCTTCGGGCTCGACTGAGCCCACCCGTCCTCGGGGATCGCGATGGCAACGTCCCTGCCGCGGCGATCCCAGATCCGCCCGTGGAGGAGGCTCCCTTCTAGGAGGTGCCCCCAGACCCGAGCGCGGGGTCATCGCGAAGACCCGTTTTTGCCTTGGACCCGAGCGCGGGGTCATCGCGAAGACCCGTTCTTGCCTTGGACCCGAGCGAGCGGTCTTTGACAGATTCTCGGCGAGGGGTTTGACCCGGCGTGGGGGGGCGCATACAGTCCGCGGCACTCATCCTGCCTAGAGGCTGTCCATGCCAAAGAAAACGCCCTCTGCCCCGAAGCGTCCATCGCCCTCCTCGTCTCGTTCGGTCCGCCCGAAGAAGCCTGCGGCAGGCGGGCGCAAGACAGCGGCGAGCCAGGCGACGTCCAAGACCCCGTCCAAGACCTCCTCTAAGACCTCCTCCAAGACCCCATCCAAGCTCGCGGCCAAGATCGCGCCCAGTGGCTCGGCCGAGGCGCAGTATCTGGCGTTCCTGCCGGTGGCGCAGAAGATCGCCAAGGCGGACATCCTGCCCTATCGCCTGGATCCGGTGCTGGCGCTGCAGAACATTCAGACGGGACTCAAGGCGCTGGAGCCACAGCTTGCGACGCTGCGCAAGGCGCTGCCACAGCTTGACTGGTCGGCCGTGCTGGAGCTGCCGGCGCTGGCCCAGGCGGTCACCTTTGCCGCCACCCAGGTGGTCGATAAGCCCGCTCAGCTGGGCGAGCTACGCACGCAGCTTGCCGAGGCGGCGCTCTTGCGCAGCTTGCTGCTTTCCACAGCGGGAGCCCTGGTGCTGGCGGGGGTGTTGCCGGCACCCGCCGTCGAGCGAATCCGACGCGGCTCGGGGGCCATCGATCTGGCGAGTGACCTGGTGGGCCTGGCGGCGCTGTACCGCAAGCACCCCGACGCCATGGCGACGCAAAAGCTGGTGACGGCGACGCACTTGGATCAGGCGGCGCAGCTTGGGACCGATCTCCTGTCGCGACTGAAGCCAGCGGGGACGCGGGTTACCAAGACGCCCACTGGCCAGCCCGATGTCGTGGCGCGCGATCGGCTGGCAACGCTGCTATGGCAGCGACATGTGGAGCTGCGCAAGGCGGCGTATTACCTGTGGGGCGATGACTTCGAGCGATATGTGCCGTCGCTGCAGTCGCGTCGTGTGTCACGGCCCAGTCGGCCTACCCATAAGCACATCCCGGCTTCGCCCTCTGCGCCGGCTTCACCATCTGGGCCGGCTTCGCCGGGTGCGCCATCTGGGCCGGCTTCGCCGTCGGTTGGCGATGTGGGTAAGAAGGACAAATAAGCGGGCAGGGCAGAAGATGCTGCGAAAGGCCCTCCTAAAACGGGCAGCGCGGCTGGGGCCCCCGCGGACGCGGAGCACTTTTTCTCGCCGCGAGCGTCAAGAAAAAGCACGCCGCTGCGGCCCCAGCCTATGGACTGCTTGATGGGACGGGGAATTGTGGAAAGGGGCGATGCGATGTCGGTGGCGGATGCGTTTATGGCAGCGGTGCGAGGGCGGACGCTGTTGTTTGATGGGGGGTTGGGTACGGCGCTGATTGCCAAGGGGCTGGATCTGGCGGTCGAGCCGCCTGAGGCGTGGCTGCTCACGCAGCCTGCGCGGCTGGGCGAGGTGCATCGCGCGTTCTATATGGCGGGTGCGGATGTGCTGCAGACCGGCTCGTTTGGGCTTGGGCGTCTGCTGCGGGCGGGGCAGATCCCTGGCGTGTTGTCGGCGCAGGATCGACCGCATGCCAGCCATGCGGATCAGGCGCTGCATCAGGCGCAGCGGCTGGCGCGGCGCAGTGTTCAGCAGGCGATGTCAGCGGGTGTGCCGCCGGCTTTCGTCGTCGCAGCGCTCGGGCCGAGTGGTCCGCCGCCAAGCGCCGCCGAGGTCGCAGCGATCGCAGATCAGACCGAGGCGCTGGCGCAGGCATTTTTGGCGGCGGGCGCCTGTGCCCTGCATATCGAGACGGCCTGCGATCCGATGGATCTGGCGGCACTTCTTGCAGGCGCGGGACGCACGGCGCTGCCGCTTGCGGTGTCGCTGACCGTCAGCCTGGGGCAGAGCGGGCTTGAGACGCCGCTCGGGGTGCCGCTTGCGCGCATGCTGAAGGCGATCGGAGAGGCCGATGTCCGGCCGGTGATCATCGGCGTGAACTGCTCGCAGCCCGCGCGTCGGCTGCGCCGTGCGGTGTCTGAGCTGGCCGAGTGGGCCGCCGGCCAGCGTGGCGAGCGACCGCGGGTCTTGGCGCAGCCAGAAGTCGACGAGCCCGCCCCCGACTGCAAGCGCCCGCCCCCGCCCGAGACGCCAGAGCGCTTTGCGGCCGACCTTGTGCAGCTGCTTTCCGAGGGCGCCGACCACCTGGGGGGCTGCTGTGGCTGTCGGCCCGAGCATATTGCCGCGGTGGCGACGCGGCTCGCCGCAGACAGACATTGACGTGTGGGGCGGCCTTGGCGATGCTCCACAGCCTCGCAGGTTCGACTGATCATATCGAGGTTCGCCATGCCGTCGCGTCGCTTTGCCAGGGCCCGTTTGTCGCGTGCATCGCACAGGGGACACGCCACGCAGCAAGCGCTCGCGGCGTCCATGGGATATGGGCGGTGGCTGGTGGCCTTGGGGCTGATGCTGTCGTGCGAGACGTCGCCGGTACCGGGCGATTCCATGCCCCGGCCCATGCTGGGCCCGGACGAGATCCCGCTGCAGATCGACATGCGCTGCCCCGGCGATGCCAACTGCCCGGATACCGGCGACGATCAGCTATACGTCGGCTATGCCGGCCGCGATGTCACGCCCCAGATCGAGCCCTTTGTCGATGACAACAAGAACGGCGTCTGGGATCGCGGCGAGGCCTTTACCGACCTAAACAAGAACGGCGTCTTTGATGCCTATTGGATCGCCGGCTACAGCAGCGGGCGACTGGCCACCGGGGTCGCGGATCCGATCTGGGCGCGGGCCTTGGCCTTGCGGCAAAACCAGACGACGGTGGTGCTGGTGTCCGTCGATACCTGCGGCCTGTTCCGCGATGAGTCGCTGGCCATCGAAAAGCGCTTGGATGCGCGGCTGGGCATCGACCTGTTTCTGTTGCATGCGACGCACAACCACGAAGCGCCGGATCTGACGGGCGGCTGGGGGCCAGATCCATTTACCTATGGCGTCCACGAAGGCTATCGCGCCTTGGTTCACGACCGCATCCTCGAAGCGGTGACCGAGGCGGTGCAAGCCATCAAGCCGGCGCGCGTCAGCCTTAGCTCGGTGCGCGTGCAGGATCCCGATGGATCGATGCTGCGCTATGTCAATGACTCGCGGCAGCCCACGGTGATCGACAACCGCCTGCACACGCTGCAGTTCATCGAGATCGGCGACGCCATCCCGCCGCGCTCGATTGCGACCTTGGTGAACTGGGCGAATCACCCGGAAGCCGCGGGCTCAAAGAACCCGCTCCTGACCTCGGACTTCGTGCATAGCGTGCGCGAGGCCATCGAAAAGAATGGTGGCGGGCCTGCCGTGTATATCTCGGGAGCGCTGGGCGGGCTTCTGGGACCGGGGCGGGCTGAGCCGCTCGATGAAAAGGGCGTGCCGATCAAAGAAAGTGGCCTGCCCAAGGCGCGGGCGCTGGGCCAGGAAGTGTCGCGCTTTGCCCTGCAGGCGCTGGCCGATCCCATGGCTGTAAGCGTCGCGGGCAAGGCGGCGCGGCTGTCCTTTCGCACGGCCCGCTTTACGGCGCACGTCGACAACATCAAGTACCACTTTGCGTCGATGCTGAAGATCTTTCGCCGCTCGTTCTGCTGCTTCGATGAGTCGAGGCCGCTGTCGGATGACAACGTGCCGCAGGTCGAGACGCGCGTCGCATACCTTCAGCTTGGGCCGGCCGCCATCGTCACCAACCCCGGCGAGCTTGCGCCCGAGCTTTTTCTGGGCGGTTATGACGGCTCGGCGCGCGGCACCTATCCGCTATTGAATCCAGCGGAGCCAAACGGTCCCGATCTCAGCCGGGCGCCGGCTCCGCCCTATCTGATCGATCACATGGATGGCCCGCGCGAGCACCGCATGGTGTTCGGTCTGACGATGGACTTCCTGGGCTATATCCTGCCTCGATACAATTTCGTCTTGCACGAGACCAAGCCGTACTTCGACGACGCACCCGGCGATCACTATGAAGAGACGAACTCGCTAGGCCCGCGCGCCGAGGCCGAGATCGTCGGGACGCTGCGTCAGCTGGTGCTGGCCAAGTAGTCAGAAAGGGATGCACACATGGCTCGCTATGTTCTTGCGATCGACCAAGGAACGACGGGCAGCACGGTGCTGCTGGTCGATGAAGCGCTGTCGGTACGGGCGCGCGGCTATTGCGAATTCCCGCAGATTTATCCCGAGCCCGGCTGGGTCGAGCATGACCCGGAAGAGATCTGGCAGTCGGTGCTCAAAGCACTCGCGCAGGCGCTTGCCGAAGGCCAGCCGGGACCCGATGAGATCGTCGCGATCGGCATCACCAACCAGCGCGAGACCACGCTGTGCATTGACGAGCGCGGACGGCCGCTGCACAACGCGATCGTGTGGCAAGACCGCCGCACCGCCGATGCCTGCGCTCGCCTGAAGGCCGCCGGGCACGAGGCACTGGTGCGCGAGCGAACCGGCCTGGTCTTGGACCCGTATTTTTCGGGCACCAAGATGGCGTGGCTTTTGAACACGCTGCCAGGGCTGCGAGCCCAGGCGGAATCGGGACAGGCGCGCTTCGGCACAGTCGATACCTTCCTGATCCATCGCTTAAGCGGTGGCGCGGCGTGGGTGACGGATGGCAGCAATGCCTCGCGCACGCTGTTGTTTGATCTGCATACGCGGGCATTTTCCGATGCGCTGTGTCAGCTCTTCGGTGTGCCCAAGGCGGCGCTGCCCACCATCGTGCCGTCGCAGGGAATCTGTGCGCAGACACGCGGCGTACCGGGCCTGCGCGATGGCATCCCGATCGCGGGCATCGCAGGCGATCAACAGTCGGCGCTGTTCGGTCAGCTTTGCCATCGTCCCGGCGAAGCCAAATGCACCTATGGCACGGGCGCGTTTCTGCTGATGCAGACCGGCGAGCGCATCGTGCCCAGCCAGCGCGGCCTGGTGACGACGCTGGGCTGGCAGCGCGGCGGACAGACGACCTATGCGCTGGAAGGCAGCGCCTTTGTCGCAGGCGCCATGGTGCAGTGGCTGCGCGATGGCCTGGGCATCCTGCGCAGCGCGTCTGAGATCGAGGCCCTGGCGCGCAGCGTGCCGGACTCGGGCGGGGTGGTGGCGGTGCCGGCGCTGGCTGGCTTGGGGGCGCCGCACTGGCGACCGGAAGCGCGCGGCCTGCTCTGTGGCCTGACCCGTGGCACGACGCGGGCGCACATCGCGCGGGCGGTCTTGGAAGGCATCGCGCTGCAGAACTGCGATCTGTTGGGCGCCATGGAAGCCGATGCCGGCCTGCGCTTGGCCTCGCTGCGCGTCGATGGCGGCGCGGCGCAGAACGATCTTTTGATGCAGCTTCAGGCCGATCTTCTGGGTGTCGAGATCGTGCGACCCAAGATGCTTGAGACGACGGCGCTGGGTGCGGCGCTGCTCGCTGGCTTGGGCGTGGGCCTGTGGCCTTCGAGCGAGGCGGTGGCAGCGGCCTGGCAAGAAGATCGCCGCTTCACACCGCAGCTTGCCGCGTCGACGGTGCAAGCCATGAAAGCTCGCTGGGCAGATGCCGTAAAGCGCGCCTAGCAGCGGGCTGCGAAGGGCGGGTCGGCTGCCGCGTCGGCTTAAGGAGCGGCGGACGCGGCTCGGTCGGGTGGGGCGGCGGCGCGGGGAACAGTCCTGCAGGCAGCAACGCCTCCCGGTCGCTCGGCTCCACAGGTCTCTCCTGAGGTCGCGCAGTCGACGCTGGCCAGCGCCCCGTCGTAACACCATGTCAGCACGCTGCCCCGGCACTCGCCCGCGTCCGAGATCGCCCCGCACGGCGCCTGCGAGGCCGGAGAGGGGCAGTCGGTACAGCTTCCCGACTCGCCCAGCTCGGGGGTGTCGCGGAACGCTTCCTCTAACGTCAGGCCGCGCTCGACCAGCGCCTTGGCAAGCTCGCGCCCGACGAAGCGGATGTGCCAGGGCTCGGGGCGATAGCCGGTGATGCGCTGCTTGCCCGATGGATAACTCAGGGCAAAGCCATGCTCGGCCGCATGCTCGGCAAGCCAGGCGATGGCGGCTCCAGTCGGCAATCGCAGATCGACGGTCGTGCCCAGCTGATGCTCGCTGTGACCCGGTCGCGCGGCTCGCCCGGCCTCTTTGATCGTCGCAAACAGGCGCTCTTGGTCTTTGTACGATCGATAGGCGGACTCGATGCGCAGCGCATGCCCTGCCGCTTGCGCGGCCTGCAGCAGAGCGCGCAGCGGCTCGACGATCTCTTTGCGGATGCGCAGGCGACCGCGGACATCGTCTTCGCCCTTGGCATTCACGGTCATGAGCGCCTCGGTCTCGCCGGGATCCATGGCGCAGTGCTTCAGACAGCGCGCTGGATTCACCCAGGGCAGCCGCTCAACGAGCGTGGGCCAGCTTGACTGCCCGCGCGGCGGTGGACTGGGCTCGGCGGTATTTGATCCCGTTGCTGAGCGGGCGGGTCCCGGCAGGGCTGCGCTCGGTTCGCTGGACTGGGGCTGTATCGAGGTTCCTTCGATCGCGGGGGCTACGACGGGCCGCGGCGCGCTCTGCACCGGGGTGCCACAGCCCGTCATTCCCAAGCCGACCAGCGGCGACCCCAGCCAGAGGCCAAGAAAAAACAGATCACGAACACGCACCTCGCCATCTTGCCGCAAGGTGCGGCCGAACGGCGGTCGGATGCCGGCAATCCTGGCGACTGCTTGGGGGACTCTCGCCGCGTGATCAGTGTCCGGGTCCCGTCGGGGATATCGCTGTTCCGCCGTGCGCAGAGGCATTCTGATTGGGAATTGCCACGCGGTGCCTAAGAACCCAGGTCGTCAAGACAGCGGACCTAGAAGCCATCTCATAAACCTACTGCGGGCCCAATGCAGCCGGCTGTCCGTCCTCACGGCCCAAAGGCCGCTCCGGGCGGGCATCCGTCCACCTGATAATAGAATAATGATTAAATCGTCGTCTGTTAGATTTGCATGATAATATAAGCCACCGTTTGATATCGTTTCATTTGGTGCGGTACCGATTTTGATCTGTACATCGTCCCTTGTTACGGCCGCGTCTACATTCGATGCAAGTAATCTACCCCATACAAGATTATCCTAGTCTCCATCGGCAAATATATTCAAAAGAACAGCCTCGCGTGCCACTTCAAATATGCGTGTTTCTGTGAAAGCTGTTCCTCGAAAGTGATAATCAAAAAGCATCTGCGACTACTCCTAATCCATAGACGTAACTGATTTCGGCAATGTCTGTGCCATCAGCCTGTTGCCTCGCTGCCGTCGCGTATGGGGCTCCAGCGTTCAACATTCCCGGCGCGGGGCCTCGCATTTCGAGATCGGTTTGGCACGTCGCGGGATGTCGCCGAGAAACGCTTGTTTCGGGCTGCTCAGTGGCTGACGCAAAGAGCGCGCAGGCCAGAGCAATCTTGAATGCGCGAGCAAAGCGCGAGCAAAGCATCAATCGGCCTACGGGCCATGGGGAGTCAGGTGCGACGATACTCGAACGGCGATGGCCCGTCGTCGCTGTGAGGCAGAAAGACAGCTCACCACTTCGCGTTGGGCCTGCGATACACTGACGGAGAATGAGCGACTCTGCCTCGACCTTGCGAGGGGCTCCTAGCAGCCCGCTGCCCCCTGGCACATCGACCCTGGACCTTCCCCAAGGCGCGACCATTGGACGCTACTTGGTCGTAAAGAAGCTTGGCTCGGGCGGCATGGGCGTCGTGTATGCCGCATACGATCCCGAGTTGAACCGCAAGGTGGCGATCAAGCTGCTGCACGCCACCGCAGGCAAGGCCGCCGATAGCGAAGGGCGGGTGCGCCTCTTGCGCGAAGCCCAGGCCATGGCCCGGCTGTCGCATCCCAACGTCATCGCCGTGTACGACGTCGGCACGGCGTTCGAGCAAGTCTTCGTCGCCATGGAGTTCGCCGAGGGCGGCACACTGACGAGCTGGCTGGAAAAAGGCGGCAAGTCCAAAGAAGCGATCTTGGAGATGTTCCATCAAGCGGGCTGCGGGCTGCAGGCCGCCCATGCCGCCGGTCTTGTGCATCGCGACTTCAAGCCCGACAACGTGCTTCTGGGCAGCGATGGGCGACCGCGCGTCGTTGACTTTGGCTTGGCCCGCGAGTTCAAGCAGAGCGATGTGGGCAAGGTGCAGGCGACCGCTTCTGCGAGCGAAAAGAGCGGTGATCGCTTGGCGGGGCTGCCGGCTGAGATCCGCGAAGCCATCGCCAGCAGTCAGACGCTGTCGAGCCCGATGACGCAGGCCGGCGCGATCATGGGCACGCCGCGCTACATGGCACCGGAGCAGTTCAACGGCCAGCCGACCGATGAGCGCACGGATGTGTTCACGTTCTGCGTCGTCTTGTATGAGTCGCTGTACGGCATCCAGGCTTTTCCCGGTAACTCGCTGGGGGCCTTGGCGCTGAGCGTGCTGGAAGGGCGGCTGCAGCAGCCGAGCGATCGCAAGGGCGTGCCGAGCTATATCCACAAGGCGATATTGCGCGGGCTGAGCTTGGATCCGGCGGCGCGCTTTCAGAGCATGGCCGAGCTGCTTGCGGTCCTCTCGCCCGAGGCGCGGCGCAAGCGTCGGCTGGGCATCCTGGGCGGCGTCGGTGGCGGCATCTTGCTGGTGGCGCTCATGGGTGCGGCATCGGCGCAGCGCGTGTATATGGCCAATGCCAACCGCACCTGCTGCGAAGCCGAAGAGCAGATCGATCGCGTATGGGGCCGAGTCAAAGAGCAAGCCGCGCAAGCGATGCTGGCCACCAAGGCTCCGTATGCGCGAGATGTCTGGCTGCGCGTCGATCACAACGTCGAGAAGTATCTGAACGAGTGGCGGGTGGCGCGCACCGATGCCTGTGCTGCGACGTTCACCAAGCGCAAGCAGCCGCGCATTCACCTGACGCTGCGGCTGAACTGCTTGGAAAATCAGCTGCAAGAAGTCGCGGCGTTCGCCGAGCTTCTGCGGCATGCCGATGAAGAGATCTTGGATCGCGCCAGCGATGCCAGCAGCGACTTCAGCTCGCCAAGCATCTGCGCCGATGCCATCGCGCTGATCGCGCAGGTGCCCGAGGATACCAAGGCGCGAAAACGCGTCGAAGATCTGTATCGCGAGATCGGTGCGGTGCGCGTGATGACGCGCATGGGGCGATACAGCCAAGCGCGCGAGCGAGCGCAGGCGCTCATCAAGCAGGCCGAGCAGGCAAGCTATGCGCCGGCCACCTCGCGCGCCTTGGCCTTGCTGGGAAACATCGATGCCAATGCCGCTGATTTTCCCAGCGCCGAGCGCAGCTTTTTTAGCGCCGCGGTCGAGGCCATCGAAGGCGGCGATCATCGCGCCGCAGCCGGCGCCTATATGGAGCTGATGCGGCTCGTGGGTCGCCAGTTCCAACAGTACGAGCTGGCCGACCGCTATCACCGCTTGGCGCTGGCCGAGTTCACGCACCTGCGGGGGGGGCGGCTGCGCGATCAGTTAGAGAGCAATCTGCTTTATTACGCCTGCCAGGTCGATACCGCGCGCGGCGAGCTAGCGCGAGCCGAGAAGAACTGTCTTTTGGGCAAGAAGCTGCACGAACAGATCTATGGCCATGAGCGCACACCGCACTGGCTGCTTTCGAGCTTGGCCAATGTGTATCGTCGACAGGGACGTTACGACGAGGCGTTTACGCTGCTGCGGCAGACACTGAACGTGCTGGAAAAGTCGTCGGGACCTGAGCACCCGCGCACCGCATCGGCGCTGGCCAGCTTGGGCAACTTGTTCGCGGCGCAAGCCAAGTATCCCGAGGCGGTCGACTACACGCAGCGGGCGCTGCATATCTATCGCAAGACGTTTGGCGAAAACTCGCCGCGCTTGTACGAGTCGCAGAGCCTGCTTGCGCGCTGGGCGATCAAGCAAGGCAAGCTGGAGCCGGCATTGGCGTTTGCTCGACAGGCATTTGAATCGGTGCGCAGTGGCAAAGATGCCGCTCGCCAAGCCGAGAGTCATCGCTTGGTCGGCGAGGTGTTGTTTCGCATGGGACGCTATGACGACGCGCTGACCATGCATCAAGCGGGGCTGGATCTGTGCGACAAGAAGCGCTGCGATCCCAGTCTGCCCGGCCTGCTTGCCGCGACGGCCGATGATCTGCGCGAGCTAGGCCGTGCGAAAGAGGCGCTGCCATTGGCCGAGCAGGCCGAGCGCCTGCTGCCGAGCACTGCCGAGCGTGAGCTTGCGGCCAATGTTCACTTCACATTGGCGCGCACGCTGGCCATCGCTGGAAAGAAGAGCGAGAAAGCGCGGGCCCGCAGCTTGGCCGAGCAAGCGCGTGCGCTGTATCGCGAGATCGGCAAGCTTGCGAAAAATGAGCAGGCCGAAGTCGAGGCCTGGCTGGCCAAGCTGCGCGTCTAACCGCCCCACGCGATCAGACGCCGTCATGCACGCGTTAGTGCGGGGATGGCGCGTGGACGTCGCCCATACCGCCGCCCATTCCCGCCCCCAAGCCAGGAGGCGAGGGTGCGCCAGCCGCTTCGGTGCGCACCTTGTCCAAGCGCAGCTCGACGGTAGTCGCTGGCACAGTGAGCACCTGCATGCCCTCGATGTCGCCGGGCTGCTTGGTCATCGCGTCTTCGTCTCCGTCGATGCGTGCGCTGAGCACCACCTGTCCGCGCAGCGAGAGGCCCGGCATCATCGCATCCGCCGACGACAGCTCGAAGGGCAGTGGCCAGCTGCCGACGGTCAGACGCTTGACTGCCAAAGGCGGACCGGCCGGCGCACCATTTTGTGCGGCCCTTGCTGAAAGGAAGATCACCGCCCCCGGCTTGGCCTTGTCCTTGAGCTTGGGATCGAGCACGAGCGAGCCGCGCAGCACGCCTTCGACATGGGCGGGTCCCCCGGCGCTGGGTGTCGCAGCGCTCGGCGCCGCGGCTGTGGGCGTTGCCGCCGCAGTCGCCGACGCAGGTGGCAAAGGATTTGGCTGCAAGATCGGCGGATGATCCGCCGGCATGGCATGCGGATTTTTCACGGGCTGTGCCGAGGTATTGCCGCGGACTGCAAGCGGTGGCAGGCCCTCTGGACCGGCAGGGACGGAACGTTCTTTCTTGCTGCACCCGGTCTGCCCGGCTACGCCAAGGACACCGCAGAGCAGCAGGGCCACCGTCGGTACACGAGCGGTACCTAAGCAGGGCCAATTCGACTCTCGACCGTTTCTTTGCATCTCGCTACCTTACACCCGTGTCCAGTCGAATCCAACAGGCGCGACTCGTTGCTCGCCGTCGGGTAGCAGAAAAAACCGATGAGTTCGTGTTCGCGATTTCCAATCCGCAGGCCAACCAGCCGAGCCACTCCATGGGAACGAGTGCGAGCGCGTGTGAGCTGCGCTTTCGCCCCGGTCAGTTCATTTCGATCAACGTCGGCACAGATGGCGATGGCAACCCCATCCTGCGCAGCTATTCGATCGCTTCACCGCCCGAGCGTCGCGGCGAGCTGAGCCTGATCCTGCGCTTGGTCGAAGGCGGCGTGGGCTCGCGTTTTTTTGACGGGCTGCGCAGCGGCGATGCCATTTCCTTTACGGGCCCCATGGGCTTCTTCGTCAACGAGCTTTCGCATGCGGGCGACATCGTCTATGTCGCGACCGGAACCGGTATCGCGCCGATTCTGCCGATGATCGAAGAAGTCCTGCGCCGCAATGAGCCGGGCCGCGTCCTCTTGTTCTGGGGCCTGCGCCGCGAAGCCGACCTGTTTGGTCAGGACGAGCTGGCAGCGCTGTCGGCGCGTCATCCGCGCTTTGCCTGCCATGTCTATCTGTCGCAGCCGCAGGGCTTTTATCGTCTGCGTGGGCGTGTCATCGGGCCCGTACTAGAGCTTCTGCCGAGTCTGCGAGAGCCGACGTTTTATCTGTGCGGCAACGGCCAGATGATCGAAGAGCTCAAGGCTGCGCTGATCGATCGCGGTGTCAGTCGCAAGCGTCAGATTCGCAGCGAGGCGTTCTTTGACTAAGAGCGCAACGCATGGCGCAGCCGTGCACGTACGCGATCGTTGGGTGGCGCTGCTTTCATTGCTTTCCGTCCTGGGCGTTGCCATCGTCGAGACCGCAGCCGGCGTGCATCAAGTGGCGAGCACGCCACGGCCTGCCGATCTCAAGGCGCTTTCCTTGGTGGTCCGCGGCGAGCTTGCGGCGGGCGATCTGATCGCGACGGCTCCTGCTTGGATCGATCCCGTGGTGCGCAGTGAGCTGGGCGATAAGATGCCGATCGCGATGCTCGGTCGCCCGGATGCTCGGCGCTATCCACGCATCTTCGAGATCAGCCTGGGCGGCGCACGCAGCGAAGACACGCAGGGTCTGTCTGCCGACTGGGACAAGGCGTTTGGTGCGTATTCGCTGCGCCTATATCGCCAGCGCGCGGAAACGGTCACGTACGACATCGTGGCGCGGTATGCAGATGCAAAGATCTTGCAATTCATGCACGACCCCAAGCGGCCTTTGACCACGCAGTCGGCCGCGGCGCTGCCCGATGGCATGCCCGCGACCCCCTGCTTTTTCCAAGGGCCATCCCCGGCGACCTGCCCGCCGCCCCGTGGACCGGCTGGGGCCTTTGTCTGCCCGCAGGGGCGCATCGAGCGGCGAACGCTTGAGATCGCGTATCGCCCGCGCTTGGGGCTTTCGGTTTCAGCGGGAGCAGGGCACGTGACCGAGCTGATCTGGGATGCAATTCCCGACGATGCCTGGCAGGGCGCGACGCTGCACGTGTGGCTGGGGCTGCATGACTATCACGCGCGCAAGAACGCACTCGGTCCCGCACAGGTTGTCATCGATCTAGAGGACGGACGGGCGCAGCAGGTGATCTCGGTCGAGCCGCGCGCCAGCGAGCAGACGCTTTCGCATGTGACGATGCCGCTGCCGGCCCGCGAAGTCAGCGCTCAGCCGGCGGGCACGCTGCCTTTCGATCCTGCATCCGCAGGGCATCGCTTGCGCATTCGCATCTTTGCCGAAAACGCCGCGCATCATCACGTCGGCTTGATCGCGGAGCTTCGGCGATGAATGGCGTGCCCGCGAATCCGCGCTTGCTGGCTCGTATCGATGGCTGGGTCGCGTTGTTGCTTGGCATCGTGGCCACGCTGGCCTTGCAGCTAGGCAGTCGCAGCCAGGGCTTTACGCGCGATGAAGGCTATTACTTTCAAGCGGCCGAGAACCATGCTGCGTATCTGGAAGAGTCGCTGCGTGGCCTGGTCACGGGTCGGCCGCTGACCTTTGCCGATCCGCGCGTCATCGATCGCTGGCTCAGCTACAACAACGAACATCCGCCGCTGATGAAGACGCTGTTCGGTGTGTCCTGGCGGCTTCTGCATCGCTGTTCGTGTGACCGCGAAGCGGGCCTGCATCCTCTGCACTATGCGAAGCGACATCGCACGCTGGGCCTGCTTGCGCAGGGCGATGCCATGCGCTTGCCAACACAGATTCTGAGTGGAGCGATGGTGGCGGGCGTCTATCTGTTCGGCGCGCTGTGCCTGTCGCGCGTGGCCGGCTTGGCGGCGGCTGGGCTGACGCTTTTGCAGCCGCGGCTGTTTTTTCACGCGCAGCTTTCCTGCTTCGATGCGCCAGTTACAGCCTGCATTTTTCTGTCGACGCTGTGCTATCTGTGGGCGATCGCGGCAGCGAACGATCGCTCGCGGATTCGTCGAGCCATCGTCTTTTCCGTTGTGCTTGCCGCCGCGATGCTGACGAAGCACAACACGTTCTTCTTGCCGCCGATCTTGTTCTTGCATGGGCTGTGGGCGCAGCGACATCGCTGGAACGAAGCGCGAAGTCAGCAGGGCCGGGCGCGTCTGCGGATCCTCATGGCGTGGCTCGTACCTCCATGGGCGCTGTGCGCAGCGACGATCACGCCGCTTCTGTATGTCGCGGGCTGGCCGTATCTATGGCCGGCTCCAGTGCAGCGCTTTGCGAGCTATGTCGGCTTTCATCTGCACCACGTCCACTACAACATCGAGTACCTGGGCGTGAACTACAACCGGCCGCCGTATCCCTGGCATTACGTGCCGGTGATGACGCTGTTTACGGTGCCGCTGACGACGCTGCTATTGGCTGGGCTGGGCTTGATCTTTGCGCGTCGGGTCATGACCGAGAACGCGGCCACGGCGGACCGTGCGCACGAGCGCTCAGCGCTGGCTCCGCTTTCGCTCATCGTGCTTTCGGTCCTGTGGCCGATGGCGGTGATCATGCGGCCGGGCACGCCGATCTTTGGCGCCGAAAAACACTGGCTGCCTGCGGTGCCGTTTCTGGCGCTGCTGGCCGGAGCCGGACTGCAGGCGCTGATCTCACAGGTCCAGCGCGCCTGGCCCGCGACGCCGCGTGTGGTGGCTTCCGTTCTGGCCGGCCTGGTCTTGATTCCGGCAAGCCTTGAGGTCGCGCGCTCGCATCCCTATGCCTTGACGCACTACAACGTCGTGGCGGGCGGCCCGCGGGGCGGCGCGGACTTGGGAATGAATCGTCACTTCTGGGGCTATGCCGTGCGCGGCCTGTTTCCGACGCTGAACCGCGACCTGCGGCCGAATGCATCGGTCTATTTTCATGACGCCAACTGGCTGATGCTGCAGATGAGCATGAAGGACGGTCTGCTGCGGCGCGACGTCGGCGACTCAGGCATGGAAGAGCCAGGCGTGCGCGCATCCGATGCCGGCTTGGTCTTGCACGAGCGCCACTTCAACAAATACGAGTACTGGCTGTGGGATGCGTTTGCCAGCACGCGACCCTTGGCCGTGGTCACGCATGAAGGCGTGCCGGTTGCGACGCTGTATGCACGACCGGGGGTCGCCCTCTCTTCTGCTCACGAAACAAGCTCATGTCCGATCGCAAACTAGCGCTCGCGGTCTATGCCGCCTGCGTCTTCGTCTATGCCGTGCTGGCGGGCCAGCGCTTGCTGCGTCCGTCGAATGACACGCACTTTGTGTATCAAGCCGAGTGCTTTTTGAAGCGGCGCTTGGACCTGGGGCGAACGCCGCCGCACCAGAACGACTGGGCCGAGGTCGAGACGCTTTCGCTGCGCGATGGCTCGACGCTAGCGGGGCAGTTTTTGCGCACAAGCCCCGGCCGCTTTCGCACGCTCGATGGCCGCACGCGGGCGATTGCCGACAGCGAGATCGCTGCGCGCAGCCGCGCGTACTACGTGTCGTTTCCGCCGTTTCCCGCGCTGCTGCTGGTGCCGTTCGTGGCGATGTTCGGTCACCGCACGAATGACGTGTTGTTTACCGTGCTCTTGGCGGGCGTCGCGCCTGCGCTGATTTTCTGGGTACTGCGTCGGCTGCCGCAGCACCTGCATCCTCGTGTGCCGCTGCGTGCGTCGTCGGACTCAGGTGATCCGTTGAGCCCGGAAGCTTCCGCCCCGCTCTCGCTTTCGGCCAGCCTGTGGCTGACCGTGCTCTTCGCGTTTGGCTCGGTGTACTTTTTTTGCTCGGTGCTGGGCCAGGTCTGGTTCACCGCGCACGTCGTCTCGCTTGCGGTCTGCGCGCTGTATCTTGTCGCGCTTCTGCATCCGCTGCGACCGGCCTTGGCGGGGCTGTGCATCGGTGCGCTGTTCCTCACGCGACCGCAGATGGCGGCGCTGGGCTTGCTGTTCTTGTTCGAGCTTTTGCGTCGCCATCATCCCGACGATCGCTATCCGCGCAGCCTTGCTGATCTGCGCGCGATCTTCGCGGCCCGCTCGCTGGGACCTATGGCGATGGAGGCTGGGGACTCGCTGGCATCGGCGCCTCGACGTTCCGGGCTGTGGACTTCGCTGCTGAGCTTTCTTGTCTGCAGCGGCGCGCTGGCCACCTTTGGCATGGTCCACAACATCCTGCGCTTCGGAAAGCCGCTGGAGTTTGGCCACAGCTTTCTCACCACGATGCAGGCCGACAACATCCAGCGCTTCGGCTTGGTCAACTATCACTATCTTTCGCGGAACTTGGCGACGGCTCTGACCCTTCTGCCCAAGCTCTTGCCGAGCGCGCCGTACGTGCAGATCAGCTATCACGGGCTTGCGCTGTGGTGTACGACGCCGGCTTGGCTGTTTCTGCTGTGGCCGCAGCCGGCCCCGACTCCGGCGTCTGCTTCTTGGGCGGTGGCCAGCGACAACCGGCGCGTGCTGGTCTGGGTTCTGGCGGTTTCCTGCATCCCGATCGCGCTTGCCAGCCTGCTCTACCAGAACACGGGATACGTGCAGTTCGGGTACCGATTTAGTCTCGATTACACGCTGCCCCTGCTCGTGCTCTTGGCGCTGACGCGACGCGAGCCACTGGGCTGGGGGTTTTGTCTATGTGTGGTATGGGGCGTGCTTGTGAATCTGTTTGGTGCTCTCACGTTCAGTCGCTATTGGCAGTTCTATTTCAACGGGTTCTTCCCCGTATCGTTCTGATCATCCGGGCGTGCGGCATGCTCAGCGCGGCACGCAAAAGGATGCGGGGCCATGGGGGGTGTCTTGACTCGCCGCGGGCTGCTCAGGATCGAAACAAGGGGGGCGCTGGTGGACGCGGGTGCGACACGGCACGGGCGCCCAAGATCGCGCCCTGACTCGCAATTGACGCACGCCAAAGTCGCGTGCGATGCTGAAAACGGGGGCGTTTCACCGTGGTCTTCTTTGATAACCCACAGCGCAGAGTCACCGCGCGGACGCATGCATGCCAAACAAAAAGGTAGCAAGCGCTAGCTGGAGCCCGCCCAAGCAGTTCGACGAGTACCGCATCCTTTGGCAGCTAGGCCGCGGTGGCATGGGTGAGGTCTATCTGGGGCAGGACACGCTGCTCGATCGCCCGGTCGCCATCAAGTTCATCAGCGCCATCAATCCCGATGTCCTGATGCGCGAGCAGTTCCTCAACGAAGCGCGAGCCGCAGCTCGCCTGCAGCACCCCAACGTCGTCTCGGTCTATCGCGTCGGTGAGATCGACGGGCACCCCTATATCATTTCGGAGTTTGTGCGCGGCCAGAACTTGGACCGCATCAAGCTGCCCATGCCGTGGACCCGCGCGCTGGAGCTAGGCATCGGTCTGGCCCGTGGCTTGGCGGCCGCCCATCGCCGCGGCGTGCTGCATCGCGACATCAAGCCGGGCAACGTCATCATGGCCACCGAAGGCCAGGTCAAGATCCTCGACTTTGGCTTGGCCAAGTTCATCGAGAGCAGCATTCGCGATGTCGTCGAGCAGCCCGAGACGAATCGCCTGCATGTGACGGCACCGACCTTGGATATCAAGTCAGCGATCTCAAGCGAAGAGATCGCGGTGGCGGGCCTGCCGACCGACTCGAACGAGCTGGCCGATACCGCCGACCCCGTCGATAGCTCGGTGGCGGACAAGCAGAGCCGCCTGCCGGCGCAGATCCACGTCTCGTTGTCGGCCGTGGCGCGAGCCAGCATGAAGAAGCCGAGCAAGCCTGCGGTCTCGGCAAGCTCCGATACGCCGCCGGCATCTCCCTCGGGGATCAGCGATCCGGCCGAGCGCGCTTCGCTGGAGGATGCCGATACCGGCGAGCGACCGGCGGTGCCAGCGAGCATGGTGCCGATGACTGCGGTGGATGCCGGCCTGGCAGAGCACGAGCCGGCGCGTCGAACCTCAAGCGGCATCAAAGGCACGCCGCTTTACATGGCGCCCGAGGTGCTAAACGGCGAGCCGGCTTCGCGTCGATCCGACATCTATTCGATGGGCGCGCTTCTGTATGAGCTGTGTACCGGCTCGCCACCTCACTATGACCCGCTGATGACGCTGGCGGATCTGCGGCGCATCGCCAACAACCAGTCGGCGTCTTCGCTGTCGAAGATGGTCACCAGTGTCGATCCACGCTTCGCCGCGGCCATCGAGCGCTGCCTGCATCGCAACCCGCAAGAGCGCTTCTCGTCGGGTGAAGAGCTGCGCGATGCGCTGGAACAGATCGCCGACACCAGCAAGAAGGAAGAGATCCCCGAAGGCAATCCGTATCGCGGCCTGCTGCCCTTCGAGGCCGAGCATCGATCGCTGTTCTTTGGCCGCAAGGCCGAGATCGGCACGCTGATCGATCGCCTGCGTACCGAGGCCTTTATCGTGGTGGCTGCCGACTCAGGCGTCGGCAAGTCCTCGCTGTGTCGAGCCGGTGTGCTGCCGCTGATCGCCGAAGGCGCGCTTGGGGGCTCGCGCAGCTGGAAAGAGATCACGCTGATCCCCGGTCGCCGGCCGCTGCAGTCGCTGTGCTTGGTGCTGTCGCGCGAGCTGAACCTCGACGAAAAACAACTGCAAGACGAGCTGCGCCAAGACCCCGCCAACCTGCCGCGCCTGCTTTACAAGACGCTGGGCGACAAGCGCGGTCTGGTGCTGTTCATCGATCAGACCGAAGAGCTGATCACCATCGGCGATCGCGAGGAGACCTTGGTCGTCGGCGAGGCACTGGCCGCGCTGATTACGCGGGCGCCCAATGTCCGCGTGCTGTCGACCGTGCGCAGCGACTTCCTGGCGCGCTTGGCCACCGTCCCTGGGATCGGCGACGAGATCAACCGCGCGCTGTACATCTTGCGACCGCTGTCGGCTGAAAAAATCCGCGAGGTCATCACCGGCCCGGCGCACAAAAAGGGCGTCTCGTTCGAGAGCGAAGAAATGCTGAAGGCGCTCGTCGAGACCACGGCGCAAGCCGATGGCGGCCTGCCGCTTCTGCAGTTCGCCTTGGCCGAGCTGTGGGAGGTCAAGTCCGGCGACGTGATTACGGCCCAGGCGCTGCAGTCGATCGGCGGCGTCGAGGGCGCGCTGGCCCGTCACGCCGACCATGTGCTGTCGCGCATGCAGGCCGAGCAGCGCTATGCCGCGCGTCGCATCCTGATGAACTTGGTGACGCTGGAAGGCACGCGGGCCCGTCGCATCGAAGAAGAGCTGACGCGCGAAGGAGCACCGGCCAAAGCAGCGCTCGAAGGCATGGTGCGTGGCCGCTTGCTCGTCGCACGCGATACACCCGATGGCGCCGCGTATGAAGTCGCGCACGAGGCGCTGATCAAGGGCTGGGGCACGCTGCGCCGCTGGCTGGAAGAAAACGCCGAAGCCCGCGCCGTCAAGACGCGCTTGGAAGCCTCGACGGCCGAGTGGCTGCGCTTGGCCAAGAGCCGCGACACGCTGTGGGGCGCTCGCCAGCTTGCCGAGATCGCGCTTCTGGAAGAAGTCGACATCGGTCCGAAAGAGCGCGACTTCCTAACCGCCAGCCGCAGCGCCGCCGAGCGCAGCCGTCGCATCCGCCGGGCCGCGTTTGCCGCCGTGCCGATCGCGCTCTCGCTGATGTACGGCAGCGTTCGTCTGCTGGCCGCCCGCGATCTAGAACGCCGCATCGTCGCCAGCCTGAACCAAGGCAAGAGCCTGTACGAGCAAGCGCAGGCCAAGGACCAAGAGCTTGCCCAGCTACGCCAGCAAGCCTTCGCCCGCTTCGACGACAAAAAGCGCGAAGAAGGCGAAGAGATCTGGGCCAAGGCGCTCAAGATCGGGCAAGAAGTCGACCGCCTGTATGCCAAGGCGGGTCAGTCCCTCGAAGGCGCCGTCAGCCTCGACAACAGCCGCAAGGATGTCCGCGACCTAATGGCCGCCACGCTCTATGAGCGCGCAGTGATCGCCGATCGCGATGTCGACTTGGCTCGCAAGGCTGATATCGAAGACCGTCTGAGCATCTATGACACCGATGGCTCGCGTCGGGCGGCCCTGGCCGCGCCGGCTCGGGTTCAGGTCCGCACGACACCGGTCGGGGCGCGGGTGGTTCTGGCTCGCTATGAAGACGACGCCAAGGGTCGGCGGGTCTTGGGGCCTGAAAAAGAACTCGGCGTGACACCGCTTGCTCAGCAAGAGATCAAGCCTGGCTCGTATGTGATCTTGCTGCGGAAAGACGGATACCCCGAGGTTCGCTATCCCGTCTGGTTGAGTCGCGGCGAGGCGCTGGACATCACCGTCCCGCTGCTTTCGGAAAAGCAGATCCCAGCCGGCTTCACCTATATCCCGCCCGGCCGCTTTTTCTTCGGTCTGCATGGGCAGGAGTCCCAGCGCAAGCTGTTCTTCAACACGGCCCCCGGTCATCATGTGCAGTCGCCGGGCTACTTCATCAGCACCCACGAGACGACCTATGGCGAGTACATCGAGTACCTGCGCACGCTGCCCAAGGACAAGCAGGCAGAGGCTCTGCCCAAGGTCGGTGGTGGCGGCGGCAGTGGCACCGTCGAGCTATCGCCTTTGACCGACGGTCGCTGGCGGCTCACGTTTCAGCCCAGCACGGTCTCGCATACTGCGGCCTCCGATGAGTCGTTGGTCTATTCTGGCCGACAGAAACGCAGCCGACAGAACTGGCTGCGGCTGCCCGTCGGTGGGGTCAGCTACAAGCTGGTGGCCAGTTATGCGGCATGGCTCGCCGAAAACGGCCATGTGCCCGGCGCGCGGCCTTGCACGGAACGGGAATGGGAACGCGCGGCGCGAGGAGCGGACGAGCGATACTTCCCGATGGGTCTCGACTTCGAATCGGACGATGCCAATGTCGACGAAACGTACGGGCGCATGCCAGAGTCGACCGGCCCCGATGAGGTTGGGTCGCATGAAAATGGGCGAAGCCCGTTCGGCGTTCACGATCTGCTGGGCAACGTCAACGAATGGGCAACATCTTCGTTGGCCGACGAGGGGCCAGTCATTCGCGGGGGCAGCTTTGTCTACAACCGCGTGACCGGACGTGTCGAGAACCGGAATGTCTCAGATCCCAGCTACCGCGAAGGCGATACCGGCATTCGCATCTGCGCAGATGTCGGCGCGCCACAGACCCAGAAGCCATAGCTGATGTGGTCCAAGGTGGACAAGGCAAACCGCTGTCATAGTGGCACCGTGTTTGCATAGAACATGCCCAAGTAACAGGGGGGCGGACTATGAGAGCCAAGTCTTGGATGTATGGAATTGCGGGACTGCTACTGGCAGGTGCTACGTCGGGATGTTCGCTATCTGACGTTGAATCGGTTCAATCGACGAAGACGAATGTTCTTCGTCGATATACAAATATTTACAATGGCGTGTTCACAAATGGCCGCTATGTCAATGGCCGGTTTGTCAATGGCCGGTTTGTCAATGGTCGATTTGTCAATGGTCGATTTGTCAATGGTCGATTTGTCAATGGCACCGTCGTTCAAGGGAACGATGAAGAGGATCATCCCATCCTAGAGTATGTTGAGATTGATACGGGCATCGTCGGGAACGGCAGTGCCCTGGTCAACATGGAATTCGATGGATATATGTCCGATGGGAGCATCGGGCGGCTGAAAGTTCTCGGGTATGACTCGACCACTGTGCCTGGCATGGAGCTGTATCGCGTCATCTATCTGGATGGGCCGGACGCCGGCCAGTCGGTCTGCGGCTCGAAGGATGGCCAGCAGATCTGGGCGACGATGATGCCGCAGCGCTTCGACACCAATAGCGGCGCTGAAGTTGCTGCAGATCCCAATCAGTATACGTTTAGCTGCCGATTTGGTGGGATCCAGAAGTGCCAAGAATATGGATATCCCAAGAACCAAAAGAAATGGGAAGACTTTGGCGGAAATAGCCGCCGCCGCCGCTTGACGGATTACCATGCGGCTTGCATTCGTCTCGTCCGCGCTGATTACTGCGGGGATGGTATTGCTCATACCTTCGATGGTACGAGCATCGATATCTACGATCACCTGCGCGGTGGGAATACCCCTTCCACCAGCCCGACCAACGGAGACGCACAGGGGTATTACTTTGAAGCAGAATGGGAAAAGGACGGGGCTCACTGCATCAGCAAGACGCGCTGGATGAATAACGGACTGAGTGGCCTGACTGGTGAGAACTCAAATCGCAGCCTGGCGAACGACGACTACAAGTACATCCGTGATAACTGCCCAGAACGGTTTGCATTTTCAGTGCAGCTGGCAGACAGCTCATGGAGCACGCCCGACCGTGCTTGTGGGGCATCGTCGAAGTGGGAAAGCAGCGTCGGCTATAGCCAGTACAACGATGATTCCGCCGAGCAGAATTCGCGCGGCAAGATCCGCAACCACTCGATGCTGAACGTCCACGTTCCGTAGCCGTCCCGCTCCATCGCGGCTTCTCTCTTCCCGCTCTGCCCTTTCTCGCCCCCCCCAAAAACTCAGACGGGCCCTGGCGCTGGCCCCGGTGCGGGGGGGGGCTGGGGTGTGGGGGTGGGGTCTTCGGGGCGGGTCTTCGTCGGTCGGCGATAGTACAGGCGGATGCGGGCGCGGTCGCCGGGGAACAGCGAGATCAAGGCGCCTTCGTTGCGTCGAAGCTGTCGCGAAAGCTCGCTGCGCGCGGCGCGCACATCCAGGTATGCGTGCTCGGCAGCGGTCTCGGCTTCTTTTTGCGCCTTTTCAGCCAAGGTGGCCTCTTGCGCCAGCTTTTCCAGCTCTTTGCCGACCTTTTTGTGCAGGTCGGCGTGGTGCTGCCCAAGCTTGCTGACCAGCAGGCCGACGCGCCGCTCTTGTTCTTCCCCGGAGAGCGCGATCACGTCCGATAGACCGTGCGGATACAGCTCGGCATAGGCGGGAGCGCGGCGGTTCTTGCCGACGGCGCCCTGGACCCAAAGCTCCAGCACGCGCTGCTTCTGATCGTGCAGGTATTCCGCGCGGTTCCACAGCGCCTGCTTTTCCAGGCTCACCAGGTCGGCGTCCTGCGACGCAGCCTCGGCCTGTTGCAGCGCGTCCATCTGCTTTTTGACGCTGGCCGAAAGGTGGGCCGTCTCGGGATCGGCCAACAGCGCAGCATAGTGATAGCGCGCATCGCGCAGAAGCTCCTCGGTGCCGGTGTTTTCGTCGCGAATTCGGGGCATCTCGTCTCCTCTTTTTGCGAAAGATACGTATTTCCGGCTTGCACTGGCAATGGAAAATCGCGCCGCAGGTGGCTGGGTCCCCCCTTCTCCGTGGTCTTGCCGATGACAGGTTGGACCGCATGCGATGTCCCCAGGGGAAAGCCGGGTCTCGCCGCACTGCGCGCTGCCTGGACAACGGGCCAGGCGCTGCCGGCTGGCGCTGCGCAAGGGATGCGCGCGGTGAAGCGGCGGTTCGGCCGGGGGGTTCATGCCTTGGCCATGGTGCAGCGCACGCCGTTCCGCCTGCGGCAGGCTTTGCGCCGGAGCAAGCGGCTCGCTCTCGCCCCTGCTCACGGTTTTTTCGTCGCCGCCATGCCGAGGGTGGGCCGGCCACTCGATCGCCGCTGGATTCGCGCGGCCTGCTGCTATAGTCGGGGCATGCGGCAGGTCTTTTTCGTCTCAGTCATGGCCTTGGCCTCGACGCTGGCTGCGTGTTCGAGCCCGCCGAACCCTGGACAGGTTCGCTTTCGCGTGCATGCCACGCCGCCGCCGGACGATGCACTGTTGTCGCCGCTTTCCGATCCGCGGGCCTCGGCGATTGAGTTCCGCGATGGCAAGACCGACATGGTCCTGGCGCGCAGCCGCTTTGACGCGGTGCCGGCGGGGATGTCGCCCAATGTCGACCTGGATCTGGGGGCCATCGGCGTGTCCGAGCCGCGCGATCTGCGCATGCTCGCCGTCGGTGCCGCCGGTCAGCAGGTGCTGGGCCTGGCGCTGTCGCGCAGCGTCTCGTGGGGCTATGGCAACGACAGCGATATCGTCCTTGAGCTCCGTCGACCGCTGGTGTTTTTTGGCGGCAACAACAAGCTCTTGGCGCAGTCGCCCCCCTCGGATCCGGTGTTTGCCCCCAACCAGCAGCTCTATACGCCACTGAAGGACGAGACCAAGCTGCGGGTCATTGACCCCAACGCCGGCAGCCCGCTGATTTCTCAGTACGATATGCAGTTCGACAAGACGGGGGGGACGGCCTCGCCCGTGATTGCGGCGGCGGGGACCTTCGATGGGCAGTCGCTGCTTCTGGCCAGTCGCGCCGGCAAGCTGCATGTCGTCGACACGCTGAAGCTGGAAGACCGCGGCAGCATCGATCTGGATGCGGCGCTGCCGGCGCAGGCCATCGTCATCGACCCGCAGGACCAGGCGGCGGTGGTGCTGTCGTACCTAAAGCCGCCGCAAGTGACGGGCCGGGTGGGGCGCATCGTGTTGTTGCGCGATCTGGGGGGCTTGCGCAGTCGGACCACCGATGGCAGCCCGCTTTCCATCGATGTCCAGTCGACGATGAGCGCCCCGGTGGCGCCGCCGCTTGCCGCGGCCTATGCACCCAACGGCCGCATCGACGTGCTGCACTCGCCGCCGCCGCTTCTGAACGACCAGCCCGACTGTATGACGCTGTCGGGCGAGGGCAAGTCGACGCTGCGCAGCTATGACCCACAGACGGGCGCCCAGCTTGAGCTCTTGTCGCTGCCGTATACGACGGCGGTGGCGTACAACGACCAGGGCGAGCGCGTGCTGGTGCAGCCCTGCGTGCTGGTTCCGGGGGCCAAGCGTCCCGGCCGGGTCGTCATCGGCGCCGACCGCATCGTCTTGCCGGCACCGGGGGTGGCGGACATCGCGGTGGTCGGCAGAGCCCTGGTGACGGTCGGAGCCGAAGACGTCACCGACGATCGCGGCGTCACGATGCGCGCCGCCATCCGCGTGCTAGAGCCCAACACGACCGTCTGGCGGACCTCGCACTTTGACCTGCCGACATGGACGATTCCCTATCGCGTGACCACGGGCATCCCCCATGCGGTGAGCATCCTGCTCGCGCCCACCGATGTGCTCTCGTACAGCATCGCGGTGACGCCGGACCGGGCCCGCGCCTTGGTGCTCTTGCGCGTGCAGCACCGCACCCATCCCAGTGGCCGGGGCGTCTTTGTGTTCCGCGACACGCCGACCAACGACGTCTGCTACATGAAGTGGTCGGGCTACATGTATCACGTCGTCTCGGTGAACCTGCAGAGCGGCTCGCGCGAGCAGGACTATGTCGTGGGTGTGCAGAACCAGAGCTGCCGTGCGACGTTCTATGACAACCTCGGCGACACAGGCGATCCGTGCTTTACCGCCTGCGACCCGACGGACAGCAACCCGTACCTGATTGGCTATCAGGACGGCTACATCCCCAGCGCTGCCAGCGTGCTCTTCGGACGTCGCTAACCATGGCCTCCTCGAATACTTCTTCTGTGCGGCGGGTGGGCGCCCTGGGCCTGCGCGTTGCCTTTACCGGGTGGGTGCTGGCTTTGGGGCTGCTCGTGCCGATGCAGGCCCAGGCCGAGCGGACGCGGGCGGCAGGTGGCGGCGCAGGCGGCAGTGGCCGCGATGGCGGGCGCTCGGCATCGCGCAGCCATCGCGACAATATGCCGCCCATCGGCTCGCTGCGGGTCGCTCAGGCTGGCACGCCGGCTCCGGCTTCGGCCTCGGGCGATGCGGTGGCGCTGTTTGAATACCGCAACGATGTCAAACAGCTTGCCGACTTGGTCGAGCGGCTGACCCTGGCGCTGCAGCAGAACACGTCGCTTTCGGTCATCAACCTGGTCGAAGCCCGCCGTCGCTTGGGGCCGCAGGTCGACGCCGAGGTCGCTCGCTGCGATGGCGAGACGCGCTGCCTAACCGGCGTCGGGGAAAAGCTGCAAGCCAAAGAAGTCCTTCTGCTGGCGGTCAGCCAGCTCGGCGATGTCGTCTTGGCGCTGCAGCGCATCGACGTGGCGGAAAAGCGCGTGATCGCTCGCTATGCCGACTCGCTGTCGAACGGGCAGGGCGTCGATGAGACGCGGCTCTTGGGCTGGCTGCAGCAGCTTTACCCACCCGAGGCGTTTAAGCGCTATGGCCAGATTCGCATCAGCACCGACGCAGAGGGCTCTGGCGCGCAGGTCTATGTCAATGCCAAGCCCAAGGGGCAGACACCGCTTGCCGAGCCGCTTTCGGTGCTGGCCCCCGGCAACTATCGCCTGCTGATTGAAAAGCCGCGCTTCCTGCCGTTTCAGGCGGCGGTCACGGTCATGCCCGATACCGTGGTCGAGGTCGAGGCCCGCCTGCAGCGCGAGGCCATCCAGACGCCCTGGTACAAGCGCTGGTACGTCTGGGCCGGCATCGGGGCGGGTGTCGCGGCGGTCGCGGCCACGGGCTTGGCGATCTACTTTGCGACGGACAAGCCGCCCCCAGACATGACGCGCGTGCCGGGCACCGTGGTGATCCGCTAGACGGGGATGTATCCGGTTCCCTGCGAGTGGGTTGCTACCAGCAAAGTGTGACGAAACGTTCAATTTCATTCCGATGTAGACCTCCGATCTAGATCGGAGGTCTTAAACCCAGCGAACCCCGCGCGATTCGGTGGGATCTAGTTAGTAAGGGGGCGCAGGGTAGGGATGAGCTGGCCGATGTGCCACAGCAGGGTGGCGCGGGCACTGTACAGGGCGTACTCGGCCTGCACCCGCTGGCCTTGCGCGCTCGCGGCGGTCACTGCGGCATCGCCCAGCTCGATGGCGCTGCCGACTCCGGCTTGATAGCGACCGCGGGCCATCTCAAGCTGGCGGTCGGCTTGGGCGGACAGCGCGCGGGCCGCCTGAACGCTGCGCACGGCCGCGCGAAGCTGATACAGCGCGGACAGAAGCTGGCTGCGCAGGGACAGGCGCAAGGCATCCAGCGTGGCGCGGGCGGCCAGCAGGTTGGCGTGGGCTTCGCGCAGGCCGTACACCGTGGACAGGCCCGAAAGAATCGGCCACGAAAGCGACAGCGAGCCGGTCACGGCAAAGCCAGGCTGGCCCGCGGTCGGTACGTCCAGGCGGCTGGTGCCTCCCACGGTGCCGACGGTCAGGCCGCCGATGCTGCCGCTGAGCTGTCCGTTTAGCCCCAGCGAAAGCTGCGGCAGGTAGTCACCGCGCAGCGCCCGCACCGTGGCTTCGGCTTGTCGGACGCGCTCGCGCTGGGCTTGGTAGTCCGGCCGGTTCTGCAGCGCGCCATCCAAGAGGGTATCGACCTGGGGATCGACCGCTTCCTGGGGCAAAGGCGGGCTGGCCGCCGCTTGCAAAGGACGACTCAGCCAGGCTTCGTCCGCAGGCTGTACGCCGCTTGGCGCAGCGCGTTCTTGGGTCGCGCCTGGCTCTGGGTCGCTTTGGATCCCCAAGGCTTCCAGGAGCTGAGTCCGAGCGATCCAGACGGCGTTGTCGGCCTGCACCAGGGCTAGCTCGGCATTGGCCACGGCGGTGCGGGCGATCAGGACGTCGATCTCGGGGCGGGTGCCGATGCGAAAGAAGCTCTCGGACTGCAGGCGGCGCTGCTGCTGCTGTTCCAGGGTGCGGCGGCTGACATCGCGCAGCGCTTCGGCCTGCAGCACGGAATAAAACGACGCGATGGCGCGCAGAGCCACCTGCGAGCGCGTGGTCTCGCTGTCGGCAATGGCGGCCAGGGTGCCGGCTTCCGCGCCAGCGATGCGCGCCGAGGTGCGACCGAAGTCATAGACAAGCTGGCTGAGCTGCAGGCCGCCGCTATAGCGCAGCGTATTGACCGCTTCGGCCCCGGCGGTGACCCCGGTCTGATAGCTGCTGTCGGCGCGCACTTGCGCGTTGGCATTGAGCTGCGGCAGCCAGGGCGAGCGCGCCAGGCCCACCCGTGCTTGCGCCGCCTGAGCCCCCGAAAGCGCTGCGCGTACGCTGGGGTTCTGCTTGAGCGCGGTTGCGACCGCTTCGGCGAGCGACAGGGGGCTGGCTTCGGCCGCTGGGGGAACAAGGCCCAGCGCCCACACGACAAGGCACATACGCATGGCCGCGCAGCATAGTCCAAGCCGGCGGGCCAAAAGGCGGGGATTTCACGCTCAGACTTTGTAGCGGCCGACGACGTCGCTCAGGCGGCTGGCGAGGGCCTTCATGTTGCCGGCCGCGGACTCAAGGCGGCTGATGCCGCGGGTGGCGTCGCGGGTGAACTGGTCGATGCCCTTGGTGGCTTGCCAGATCTGATCGATGCCGACGGACTGCTGGCGGGTCAAGGTCGCGATCTGCATGGCAGACGCCGACGAGGTGACGATGGTGTCGCCCAGCCGCTGAATCGAGTCGCCCGCGGCATTGGCCAAAGCGACGCCATGTTCGGCGCGGCGCGTGCCCTCTTCGATCACGCGGCCGGCTTCGCGACCGGCTTGGCGGATCTGCTGCAGCATGGTGCGCACTTCGGCGGTTGACTCTTTGCTGCGCTCGGCGAGGTTGCGCACTTCGCGGGCGACCACCGAAAAGCCGCGGCCGTGCTCACCCGCCCGCGCCGCTTCGATGCCAGCGTTGAGCGCCAGAATATTCGACTGCTCGGCCAGGTCGTTGACGACTTCGATGATGGCGTTGATCTGGTCGGTGCGCTCAAGCAGGCCGTGGATGGTCTGGGTGATGGCGGCGACCTGATCGCGAATATGCACCATGCCTTCGATGCTCTCGCGGACGGCCGAGCTGCCGCCGGACGAAGACTCTTCCGAGCGCCGCGCAAGATCGATGACCGCTTCCGCTTTGCTGGTCGCTTCGATAAAGGTCTGACGCAATTCGGCGACGGTGGCTCCCATCTCGGCGACGCTGGTGCCTTGGTCGCTCATGTTCTTGGACTGCAGCGTCGCGGCATCGAGCAGCTCGGACGAGGCCGTGGTGAGCTGACGCGAGGCTTCCATGAGCTGCACGATGACCTCTCCGGTGCGCTGCGCCATCGCCCGCAGCGCCTGGGCCAGCCGTCCCAGATCGTCGCTGGTCGTGTCAGGCAGGTGCTCGTTCAGTACGCCGCTGGCGACGCCTTGGGCGAAGCGAACCATGTGGTTCAGGCGGCCGGCGACCCAGCGAAAAAAGAACAGGATGAACAGAGTGAAGACCCCCAGCGATGCGGTCGCCAGCGTGCCTAGCGTCTGCTGCAGGGCGCGCTCCAGCGAGCGCTGCTTGGACAGGCCCAAGATCACGGTGGCGCTGCCATCCCCCACCGGCACCGGCTGCGCGATCCGCAGCGAGTCGCTATCCGATGGGCTCTCGGGCTGGGCGGCGGCGCCTAGGATTTCATCTTTGGGGGCGCTGCTCGGAGCGCTGGCCAGCACGTCCTGACCCCGCAGCACGGCCACATAGCGCACGTCTTCGTCGCTGAGCACCAAGGCCTGCGCGACGGAGTGAGCCAGGGCCATGTCCCGCTGGCTGATGGCGCTGCGCAGCTCAAAGTCTTTGACCAGGGCGCGCACCATCGTCCGTCCGCGTCGCACGAGCTGATCGTGGACCTGCTTCTGCATGCGCGGCCACACAAGCGGCCCGCCGATCGTCACGGTGACGGCGATCGACAGCGCCAAGAGGCAGATGGTCTGCATCCACAGCGATCGCGGCAGAATGCGCTGGATGCCGGCGGGCTGGCTCATGGCGGCGAAGCCTCCGCCCGAGCCCTGATGGGACCAGCCGTTCGAACGCGAGCGACTGCTGGCCGGGCTCCCGGTCTCGACGGGAGGGACGCCGCCTGAGCTGTTGGCGAGGCTGGCCACAGCGCTGGGGGCGACTGCGCTCACTCCGCCCGAGGAGGTGCCTGTGCTCTTGCCGCGGCCCTCGCTCCCCCCGGTTGGCGCTGGCTGCTCGTGCTTATCCAACACACCAAAATGGTAAGGAATCTTGCGCGGTCGAAGCAATCTTTATCTCGACTTGCGTGCCGGCGGCTGTGCGACGGGGCAGGGGAGCCAGGCCACGAACGCGAACAAAAAGCCGACGAAGAAGCCGACGAAGAAGCCGACGCGTAGCTATGCGAGGGGCGGAAGGCCGGCCAGGGCCCAGATCTCGGCGGCGCTGCGGCCTTCGTTGCGCAGGCTGCGCAGCGAGGGCGAGCCTCGGCGCTTGGCCAAGCGCTCTCCGTGGCTGTCGGTGAGCAATGGATGATGCGCGTACTCGGGCTCGCGCCAGCCGAACAGCGTCTGCAGGACGCGGTGGATATGCGTCGCATGAAACAGGTCTTCGCCGCGCGTGACCAGCGTGACGCCCTGCAGCTGATCATCCAGCGTGACCGCCACGTGATAGCTGGCGCGGACTTCTTTTCGACCCAGAACGACATCTCCCACGTGGGACAGGGTCACCGGCACCTCGCCAAAGCGTCGGTCGTAAAACACCAAGGGGCGCGATGCGAGCGTCTGGGCGCGCTCAAGCGCCCGTGTGCTGTCCAGGCGCAGCGCATAGCTCTGTCCGTGGGCGATACGCGCATCGGCTTCATCCCGCGACAGACGGCGACAGGTGCCGGGATACAGCCGGCCGACCTGCGGGACTGGCAAGCCAGACGGGGACACGGGCTCGGGAGCCGGCAGATCGTGCGGTGCCGTCTCGGCTTGGCGGATCTCTGAAGCGATCTCGGCGCGCGTACAGAAGCAGGGGTACACAAGAGCCTGCGCCTGCAGCGCATCGAGAACGTCGGCGTACTCGGCCCTATGCGCGGACTGAACCCGCACCTCGCCATCCCAGGACAGGCCCAAAAAGCGCAGATCGTCGATCAGAGCCTCGGTGAATTCGGGTCGGCAGCGCGTGCGATCGATGTCTTCAATGCGCAAAAGAAAGCGCCCGCCGGACGCCCGCGCGGCCGCCCACGCGAAACGGGCCGAGTACGCATGCCCCAGGTGCAAATAGCCCGTTGGCGATGGCGCAAATCGTGTGACGGGAACAGACACGGCAGTCGATGAAGCGGGCGCCGATGGACTCGACGACATGGAACGCAGGCTGGGTCAGGCAAAGGCGGGGAAAGATGGACCCGCGAAGCGAGCGCTTTCTTAGGCTTCGGCGCCGGCTTTGCTCTCGCCTTTTTCCGCGGGCTCGTCTTCTGGGTTGCGGGGCTTTATGCGATCGCGACCGCTGATCCGTCGCACCACGGCGCCGACCAGCGTGCCACCGATGCCTCCAGTGATGGCGGCAAGGAGTATGGCGTCCAAGGCCGGCGACACCAAGCGGCTGGCCGTGGCGTTCTTTTGGAACCACCACGAAAACACCAGCGTGGATGCAGAAGCCATGATGAGGTGGGTCTTGGTCTTGGAATCCCCAACCTTGGCCTCGACGAACAGCATGGCCAGCACCACCAGAATGCCGCCGACTAGGAACCACTGCGGATCCATGCTCTGTGGGTGCAGCGAGATGTGCAGCCCGCTCTGCAAGAGCTCGTCGACCTGCTCGGTCGAGACGGTTAGCTCGCGTCCGCGCAGGGCAGAGGGCAGGCGGTGCTCCACTTGGTTGTGCTGCTCGCTCCACACATTGGATCCGCGCCGCACGCGCGCCTGATGCATCGACACGCTGAACTCGCCCGAGAGCTCGGATTCTTGCCCGCCATCGCCGACGATCTTGAACAGATAATCGACGCGCTTTTCCTGACCGGCATCTGGGCGCAGCGTGCCGCTGGCCGTCACATCAAAGGGGCCGGTGCTGTTTTCCGCCACCGCGATCTTGGTCGACAAGCTGCCGGGGGTCAGCACCGCTTCGCCCAGGACCTTGCGCGGCACCGCTTTGCGCAGCGCGGGATAGCCCACCGATGCCGCCCAGACGATCGCCAGCACCGCAAAGAGCGTGCGCGCCGTCTTCTTTTCGATCAGGTCATACGTCGGTCCCGCCGTGCCATAGATGGCGATGGCGAGCAGGCCACCGACCAGCACCAAGCCGATCGTGCCTTCGCGCAGCCACTCTAGCTTGTAGCCAAGGACGCCGACGCCGACGATGGCCATGAGCAGGACTTGGCTTAGCCAGCCCTCCCAGTGCTGCTCGATGAAGCCGCGCAGCCCCGTCGCTGGAGGCTCTTTGCTTTCGCTGCCTCGCGCCGCGGTCTTTTCAGCCGCTGGTTTGGTGCCGTCACGCGCGACCTGTCGCCGCGTCGGTCGATATCCATCGCGGTCGCCATCGTCGCTTGTACGGGAAGCCGTCTTGGACTCGCTATCGTTGTTCGAGGGATCAGATTTCTCAGGACGTGCCACGAACGCCTCTCTTGCAGAAAAACCGCGTCGAAAATATCTTGGGCCGCTGCGCTAGGCAAGAAACGACTGCCGCGCCGAACTCTCTCGCTTCCTCTTCTTTCTTCTTACGATGACCCTGAAAGTGACCGCCTCGGCTCAGGCTGAAGCCAACCATCCACCGTCAGGCGGCACGAGCCGCTCGTCGGGCCAGCCCCCACGACGCCATGCGCTGCGTCGCCTGCTTCCCATTCTTGTGGCGATTTTGGCGCTGGTCTACGCCGTACGCGGCATCCCGCTCCACGAGCTGCAGAGCGCCATGAGCCGTGCCCCGCTCGGCCTGCTCTTGCTGGTCTCGGCGGGCATGGCGGTGCTCAACTGCAGCGTCGATACGCTGGCCATGTTTTATGTGTTTCGCGGCTTCGGCCTGCAGCTTCGCTACGTCGAGCTGTATACGATCCGCGCCGCGACCTACACCTTGGCGGTGATCAACTATCACGCGGGCCAGCTTGGGATCATCGGCTTCCTGCATCGGGCCGCCAAGATCCCCTTGTCGCGCGCGGGGGCCATCGTGTTGTTCATCATGGGCGTCTGGGTGGCGCTGCTCATGATCTTCGCGACCTTCGGAGCCGTCCTGGGTGGCGAAAAGGGGCGCGCTCTTTTGCCCGTATTGGCGCTGTTTGCCGTCGGGCTTTGCGTCTATGCGGCGCTCTTGCGCTGGCCGCCACGCTTTCTGCGCCAGCCAGCCGATCCGACCGCCAGTGCTCCGACGGGTCTTTTGCCGCGCCTGCTGCGCTTGGCCAGCAAGGTCTTTGCACCCCTTGTGGAAGCCGGCCTGCGGGGCCACGTCCGCGCGCTGATCGTCCGTCTGCCGCACTTGTTTGTGCTGCTGCTTTGGCACTTCATCGCGCTGCGCTGCTTTGGCATCAGCGTGCCGTTTCATGTCGCCATGTTGTACCTGCCGGTGGTCTTTGCCGTCGCTGCGCTGCCGATTAGCGTGCAGGGTTTGGGAACGGCGCAGGTGGTGGCCAAGTACTATTTCACGGACTTTGCCGTCGGACTCACCGGGGAAGCTGCCGAGGCGGCGGTGTTCGCATACAGCCTATCGATGACCGCGATCTCGACGGCGAGCAACCTGATCTTGGGCCTTGCGTTTTTGCCTGCGGGCTCGCGCCTGGGCCTGGAAGCAGCGGCCGCCGAAGCCGCGGCGGCTGAAGAGACTGAAGAAACCCGAGACAGCACATCCCCCGACGGTACGGCTGGGTGACCTTGGCGTGAGGTCCCTGGCATCGATTCGCCGGATCGGGTGTTATACATGGATGGCCGGCTTGCCTCGCTCGGCCCGAACCAGCCCATGACACCCGCCCTCGCGCTCCTTGTGTTGGTCACACTGCCCCAGCTTCTGGCTGCCCCGGATGTCGGCATGGACTCTGGGGGCGGCGGGGGCGGAGCGCCGCGAACGGGTCCGCAGGTGTTGTTGGTTCGCACGCCGGGCATGCGCGCCGTACAAGAAGTCACCGAGGCCTTTAGCGAAGGCGTGCGCGTGCAGTTCCAGCAGGTATCGATGGGCGACAGTCCCAGTGAGCTGGCCCGTACCCGCGAGCTTGCGCAGTCCGCCCGGCTGCTGGTGGCCATCGGTCAGCCAGCGCTGGAGCTTCTGGTCGGCGCCCGCGCGCACATCGTCTATGCCTTGGCTCCTGATCCTCCGTCGGGCGCGATCGGCACCAATACCTCGGCGCCTCCGGTGCAGGTCTTCCGAGCCTTGCAGCAGCTACGACCGAAAACGCACCGGATTCTCGCCATTTCCAGCGAGCGCGGCCATCATCGCGTCATGGCCGCTCGTGGTGCCGCGCGCAGCTTGGGCATGGAGCTCATCGACGTCTCTGTCACAGGCGGAGATGCGGCGATTCGCGCGCTGCGCGAGCTGTTCTTGCCGTCTCCGGAAGAGCTGATCCGCGCAGGCGGTCCGCCGAGTGCCGGCCAAGTCGACGCCATTTGGTTGGGCGCCGATCCGCAGCTGATCAATATGCAGGTGCTGCAGTTCGTGCTGCGGCTGCAGATTCAGCGCGGTGTGCCGGTGATCGCGGCGACGCGGCAGCAGGTGTACTTCGGCGCGATGATGGCCGTCGACTGGCCACCGGAAGCCGTCGGGCGGCACTTGGCCTGGCAAGTCAATCAGCTCTTGCACGATCCGGCGCATATGGAGCTGGTGGCTCGCGATCATCCCAGCGGCAATCCCGAGATCGTCGTCAACGCGCATGCCGCACGCCGCTTGGGGATCCGGCTTGAGCGGGCCCGTCACAACGCAGGCTGGAAGGTCGTCGAGCAATGAGTGGGACGCGCGCCGCCGACGAGCCAAGCGCTGCCCCGACGGGCCAGGCCAGCGAAGGAGAGACCTCGGCACCGGCCGCTGTCGAAGCGGGGCGCGTGCCGCAGCCTGCCCCGTTGGATGCGCAGGCTGGCAACGACCCGACGCGCACACCCGAGGCAGCGCAGCCCGCTGCGAGCGAGCCAGCCGGCCAGGCACCTGCGGCAGGGGACAGCCCGAGCGGTACGGCCGAGGCAGGCAGCGACAGCCACTCTGCGGTGCCGGCCATCCCCAGCGAAGCGGCCCCGTCGGCTCCGTCGCCCTCGAACGAGACCACCGCCGAGAAGAACACCGCGCCCGCTGCCGCCACAGCAGGCAAGAACCACAGCGGGCGCAGTGCCACCGTCGCAGCCAGCGCGGCCGCAGCCAGTGCAGCGCCTTTCGCAAGCAGCAAAGAACCGGGCGCGGCGGTCTCGACCTCCAGTCGCCAGCCGGTGGTTCGCCCCGATTCCTTATCGGTGCGCGACACGCTGCCGCTGGCTCAGCCGCAGGGACTGGCCAGTCGCCTGCGCGACCGCAGCACACTTGATGGAGCCGATGAGACGGGAGAGTCTCCCTTGGCGGCGTTCCTGTCGCCGGCCAGCCTGCTCGAACAGAGCGGAGAGGTCAGCGGCTGGGGCAGCCTGCTCATGCGGCAGCGTTCGAGCTTCTTCCGTCAGGTCTTTCTGTGGCTGCTCGCCATCTCGCTGCTGATGTCGGTGGGCTCGGGGGCGATTTATTACAGCCGTCAGCTGACGTTTGTGCAGGAAGATCGCGAGCAGCGCGCCGAGCTTCTGCTGGGGTACTTGGCGACGCAGTCCGAGCTTGGCGCCTTCGCGGGAGATCGCGTGCTTTTGGAAGGCCCGGTGCGCCGCATGGCCGATCTGCAGGACGTGGTCTATGTCGCGGTCTATGACGGCAGCGGCCGCGAGCTGATCAAGACGGGAACGCGCTCGGGACAGCCGCAGCCGGACCCGCAGGCCGGTCTGGTCAGCGAGCTTCTGCGTCGCGCTCGGCAAGAGACCGAGGTCGCTCCGCCGCGGCGCGGGGATCTATTTCTGCAGTCGGTTTCGCGCCTGCGGCGTCAGGTATCGATCGACAAGCTCAACTGCCTGGATCTGTATGCGCCCATCGTGATCAGCGAGCGCGGTGCAGCCGGCGTCACGGCGTTTTTGTATCCCAGCGATCGCTCGGGCCATGATCGCGTGGTGGGGGTTGCCCGCGTCGGCTTGTCGATGGCCGCGGCCAACGAGCGCCTGAACGAAGTCGCGCGCTGGGGGGCTGGGCTGGGCTTGCTGCTTTTGGTGCTGGGTGCGACCGCGGCATATTTCATCGCGGGCCGCATCAGCGTGCCGATCTTGGAGCTAGCCCGTGGCGCGGACGAGATCCGCAATGGCAACCTGCACCCGCGTATCAACGTCAATCGCAGCGACGAGCTGGGCATGCTTGCCGAGTCGTTCACCCGCATGGCCGAGCGCCTGCGCGAGACGATGTCCGCACTGTCCCGCCTGAACCGCGATCTAGAGAGCGAGGTCAAGCGCCGAACCCGCCAGATTCGCTTGGCCTATGCATTTACCTCGGTCTTGAATTCACCGATCGATCGCAGCGACGAGGTGATCGATGCGGCGGATCTGACGGTGATGCTCGATCAGGCGCTCGCCGCGCTGGTGGAAGCGACCGGTACCAAAGGGGGCGGCGTCTTTCTGGTCGACGACAACAACCCCGATGGCGAGCTCTTGGTGCGCGCTGCATCGGGCGTCTCGACGCATACCTTGGGTCCTGCTCCATCGCTGCGCGACTTTCTTGAGCAGCGTCCCAAGAATCCCGATGGCAGCCCGGTGGCCCTGACCGAAGCGGTGCAGGCTGTCGGGCGTCGCCTGCTGGTGCCTTTGGTCTTTCGCAATCATCCGCTGGGGCTTCTGGTCCTTTTGCTGTCGAGCGATGAGATGCCCGAGCCCGCGCTGGTTGAGTTCATGCGTCAAGCGGCAGCGCAGCTTGCGATTGCGGTCAGCAATGCTCGCGCCTATACCCGCGTCACGCAGCTTGCGAGCGAGCTACGGCAGCGCAACGAAGCTCTGGCCGCGCAGCGTGATCAAGTGCGAGCGCAGCGCGACCAGCTTGCCGAGCAGCGCAACCAGCTTGAAGAGCAGCGCAATCAGCTTGCCGCACAGTCGATTCAGCTGCGCATTCAGCGCAATCAGCTGCGCGAAGTGAACCGCCTGAAGTCCGAGTTTCTGGCCAACGTCTCGCATGAGCTGCGCACGCCGCTCAACGCCATCATGGGCTATTCCGAGCTGATTCATGATCAGATCTATGGTCCGATCTCCGTCGATGCGCAGGATGCGATCGCGGGTGTGCTGGCGTCGTCGTCCAACCTGCTGCGCTTGATCAATCAGATCTTGGATCTGTCGCGCATCGAAGCCGGCCGCATGGAGGTCTATTTCGAGCGGCTGGATCTGCACGCGCTGTGTACGGCTGTGATCCGCGAAGCCGAAGCCATGGGCCGCGATCGACCGTACCGTGTGCAGCTCAACTGTCCGCACGATCTGTTTGTGCAGACCGACTCGGTGAAGCTGCAACAGATCCTGACCAACTTGATCGCCAATGCCATCAAGTTCACCTCGCAGGGGGCCGTTGTCGTCGAGGTCCACAGCGGCGAAGGCCACGATGATGCGATCTATGTCTCGGTCAAGGACACCGGCATTGGCATCCGCGCCGAGCACTTGGAGCTGATCTTTGAAGAATTCCGTCAGGTCGATGGCAGCTCGACGCGGCGCTATGGCGGAACCGGCTTGGGCTTGGCCATTGCCCGTCGACTCGCCGAGATGCTCGGCGCCACGCTGACGGTTGAAAGTACGTTCGGGATCGGCTCGACATTTACGATTCGCTTGCCGCGTACGCCGCCGGCTCGTGGCTCTTATCGCTCGCGCATGCGCGAAGGCGATAGCAATCCAGCGTTGAGCATGTCGGATCCCGATATTCCCAGGCTTCTTCTCGCTGCCGGGGCTTCTGATCTGTCGTTGGCGGACGCCGCGATGCGCCACCACACGCCGCTGCCGCTGCCAAATTCGCGCTTTTCGGGCAGTGCTCAGGATCCTCCGGTCCTGGCCAACGAGCCGACACCCCCGCCCATGCAGCGCCCCAGCGATCCGGCAGAGCCAAGTCGGCTTGGCCCGTCGGGTGCCGCTTCGGAAGACATCTAAGATGGTGCCGCGATGCCGCGCATGCGCTGTAATGGCATGAACTGGTCAGCATCGCTGCCGGCAACACCCCACGGACTGAGAGCGTTCCCTTGAGCACCGAAACCAACGATTCCCGCGCTGCTGCCCAGAACTACACCGTGCTTTTGGTCGATGACGACATGCACAACCAAAAGATCTTCGACACGGTGCTGCGCCATAACGGCTTCGGCGTGCGCATGGCCGCGACAGGCGAAGAAGCGCTGCGTGAGGCGCGCAGCCACTTGCCCCAGCTGATCCTGATGGATCTGTCGATTCCCGTCGTTGATGGCTGGGAATGTACGCGTCAGCTAAAGGCCGCCCCCGAGACTCGGCACATCATCATCTTGGCGCTGACCGCGCACGCCATGCGCGGGGATCAAGAGCGCGCCATGGCCGCGGGCTGTGATGGCTATCTGGCGAAGCCCATCTCGCCCAAGCGCTTGGTCGATGAGGTCAAGCGCATGCTCAAGATCGCGTAAGCCGCCTCGGCCCATCGACCCATCGCCCGATCCTCGCTTCTCTCTCGCTAGCCTGCCTTTACCACGGCCGACCGCGCACCAGCATCACGGCCACCAGGACGATCAGCAGCGCCAAGAGCGCGTTCAGACGGCCCATGTGTCCGGCGCGGCGTCGCAAGCGCTCGGCCTCGACCGACTGCGGCTGACGTTCCATCTGTTGCAGGGCGTTGGGTCCGATCCAGAAGTCGTGCAGCGCGCTCAGCCCGACGATGAGCAGGAACAGCCCCAGCTTGTAGCAGACCAGCTGACCAAACGGCGACGTCAGAAACTCCGTGCGTGCGAAGCTCGACAACCGCACGCCGCGCACCCACAGGTTGAAGCTGCCGGTGATCAGAAACACCGCGAAGCAGATCCAGCCGATGTCGCGCAGGCGTCTCGCCGTGTCGCGCAGCATGGCGGTGGCCTTGGCCCGCTCACCGCGACGCAGCCACGGCACGATGACCAAGATCAGCGTCGCCATGCCGCCCATCCAGACGACCGCCGCAAGGATGTGCAGGAAGACCGAGATCACATACGCGAGGTGCATGGTCCAGCAGGGTATCGTGAATCGGGCGCTGCGTTACGCGGTCGCGCCGCTGGCCTCGTTGTTGGCTGTGCCTACAAGCTGACTGGGGCGGCGCAGCAAGCTGGCCGCGAAGACGACGAAGCACAGCGCACCGAAGCCAAACAGCGTGTCGCCAACCACGCGCAGCCAGCGCAGCGTGTTCATCAGCGAGGTCTGCATGAATTCGGGACTGCGCGCGTACCAATAGCCCACTTCGACCGAGGCCTTGGTCTGCAAAAGTCCGACGGGAAGCAGGCTGAGCAGCACCATCGCAAGCAGGCCGATGTTCATCAACCAGAACGACCACGCCAAGAGCTTTTCATTCCAGATGCGGGCCGGTGCGGCGGCGCGCAAGCAGAACAGCGTCAGCGCCAAGCCCAGCATGCCGTACACACCAAACAGCGCCGCGTGTCCGTGGACTGGCGTCGTGTTTAGGCCCTGCATGAAGTACAGCGCTACAGGCGGGTTGATCATGAAGCCGAACAAGCCGGCGCCCACCGCGTTCCAGAACGCCACCGCAACAAAGAAGTAGATCGGATAGCGATACTTCTGCACCCACGACTTGTGCTGGCTTAGCTGCAGGTGTTCCCAGGCTTCGTACCCGATGAAGACCAGCGGCACGACTTCCAGCGCGCTGAACACCGCACCCAAGGCCATGATCATCGGCGGCGAGCCTGTGAAGTACAGGTGGTGCAGCGTGCCGATCACGCCACCCGAAAGATAGATCGTCGCTGACAGCGTGACGGCGCGCTCGGTGGTCTGCGCTTCCAGAAGCCCCAGGCGAGCAAACAGGAAGGCAAAGACCACGGTCGCAAAGACCTCGAAGAAGCCTTCGACCCACAGGTGAACCACCCACCAGCGCCAGTATTCAGCGACAGCCAAGTGCGTGTGATGGCCGTAGCCAAGCGCCGCGCCATAGAAGCCGGCAATCGCCAGAGCCGACAGAACAAACAGGAACAGCAGGCCTCGGCTCTCGTCGGGGCGACGCAGCGCAGGCAGCACGGCGCGCAGCACCAAGCCGACCCACAGGAACAGCCCGACCAAAAGCGCGATCTGAAAGCCACGTCCCAGGTCGATGTATTCGTAGCCGCTGTGGCCGAAATAGAAGCGCATCGTGTCATCGCCGAAGCGGTTCATGATGCTCAGCCACTGTCCCGCCATCGAGCCGCCGACCACCACCACCAGCGCGCCCAAAAGCACGTGGACACCCAAGCGCTGACCCGGTGGATCGCCACCGCCAATGGCCGGCGCGACAAACAGACCCGCGGCCAGCCACGCCGTTGCGATCCAGAAGATACCAAGCTGCGTGTGCCAGGTGCGCGTGATGACATACGGCAGCCAGCGCGAAAGCGGGATGCCATAAAAGCCATCGCCTTCGACGCCATAGTGCGCGCTGATCACGCCCATCACGATCTGCACCAAGAACAGCAGCACCACCACTGCGAAGTACGCAAGCGCCGACTTCTGCGAAGGCGTCAAGCGCGCGTTCAGCAGAGGGTCGTCCGCTGGCGGCTCTTTGTCCGTCGCAACGGGCTTGCGCGCCGCTCGCCACCAGACCATGGCCGCGATGCCCGCCAGAAGCGCGATGATGCTGACGCCGGTCCACACCACTGCATCGCCTGTAACTGTGTTGCCAATCGTTGGCTCATGCGGCCAGTTGTTGGTGTACGAGATGCCCGACAGGCCGGGGCGATCGGTGCTTGCTGCCCACGCCGACCAGAAGAAGAACGCCGTCAACAGATGCAACTTCTTTGCATCTGGTTGCGCGCCCGCTGGGATGGCGAACTCGCGCCGTCCTTCGCGAAAGAGCGCGCCGTAGTGGGCTTCTAGATCGCGAAACGCGCGAGCCCGCTCGGGCGAGATCGTGACCGTGTCGCTGACCGCGTCATAGCGATTGCTGCGCATCGTTTCGCGCAGACGCTCACGCAGCGCGGCTTGCTGTTCCTTGGGCAGATCCGCGAAGCGACCGCCGCCGGTCTTTTGCGCGAACTGATCCAAGATGATCGTGATCTCGCGGTGCAGATAGTCCGCGGTCCAGTCTGGCGCGACGTAGCTACCGTGTCCCCAGACCGAGCCGACTTCCATGCCGCCCATGGCCTGCCATACGTTCTGACCGGCTGCGATCTCGCCTTCAGCAATCAGCGTCTCGCCGCTGCTTGAGACCACTTTCGCGGGAATGGGCGGCGCGTCCTGCTTTAGGCGGTGCCCAGCAAACAGCAGCACCGAAAACGAACCGACCAAGACCAGCACTAGGGCTTGGCGAAGCCTCTGCGTGTTCCAGCTCATGACTCTCTCCTTTGTTCCAGGGCAGAAGAAGCAACCCGCGCGCCAGCCCGCGTGCAGGATTGGCAACCTTCTTGCATTTGAATTCGCGCATCCATGGCACACTGCGCAGACCATCGCGCCCGCGGATGACCTGCAGAAACGATGACCAAAGAAAGGAAACCCATGACCCGAACCACACTCGCACTTTTCGCGTGCTTGCTGGCCGCTGCACCGGCCTGCAACAAAGCCGGTGGTGGCGGCATCCCCGAAGCCGCCAAGCAAGAAGCCAAGATGATCTATGAGACTCGCTGCACCACCTGCCACGGTCCTCGGGGCGCGGGGGATGGCCCTGGATCGGCGGCGCTGACGCCGAAGCCGCGCAACTTCCAAGACAAGACCTGGCAGAGCGGCATCAACGACGGTCAGATCGAGACGATCATCAAGAGCGGTGGCATGGCCGTCGGCAAGAGCCCTGCCATGCCCCCCAACCCCGATCTCGACGCCAAGCCCCAGGTCGTCGCCGCCCTTCGCGAATACATCCGCTCCCTCGCCCAGTAACCTCGCTCAACCTGCCCCGGCCGCACGCGCGGCGTCTTTCTTCCCAGACCCTTTGCAGCAACATCCTTTGCGGCGGCCTTGGCCGGCGGCCTTCGTCGCAGCATCGCAACGTCTTGTCAGAAAAAGATCCGCTGCAGATACGCTTCCAGCTTGTTCAAGTCGGCGGGCTGGCTGCGATACCCAATGTGTCCATCGGGGCGGATCAGATACAGGCAGTCTGCTCGCGCTCCATAGCGCTGATGCACGGCTCCGCCGCGATCGAACAAGAGCGGCCCATCCCACGGCTCGATCTGCGGTCCCAAGGGCTGCGGACTGACCTGCACAAGCAGCGGGTGGATGCGCTGCGCATAGCGATCGCGGATGCTGCGTGCCAACGCGACCACCCGCTGATAGGCGTCTTCGCTTTCATGCACACCGACAAACAAGAGCAGCGTGTGCTCGGTGCTCGACAAGAGTGAAAACAGCCGCTCTTCGCCTTTTCCCCCGACGTCGACGACTTCGTTGTCAAACGCGCGTCGTCCGGGCGCCGGGCCGCCCCCGAAGGCCAGCCAGCTACGCAGGCTGATGCTCTCTTCTTCATAGACCGAGCCGGTGGCTCGCGTGCTGTGATCTTCGGCCACGATGGGGCTCTGCGCATAGTCAATGTCGAGCATCGACAGCGTGCGCGAGACCTTGCGCTGCACCATGCCCATCGGCGTCAAGAGCCGCAAGAGCGCGTTGCGCAGTCCCTGTGCCACCGGGTTATACAGCGTCAAGAGATCGTTCAGCCCCCGCGTGGTCGCATCGGTCGTCGAGAGCAGCTTGGCGGCGACAGGAACGCGCTCGGCCTCATAGGAATTCAGCACCGACGGTTGGCCCCCTTGCCGAAGCACCAAGCCCAGCTTCCAGCCCAAGTTGAAGACGTCCTGCATGCCGGTGTTCATGCCCTGGCCCGTCGACGGACTGTGCGTATGCACGGCATCGCCGGCCAGAAACACGCGCCCCGTCCCATAGCGCGTCGTCATGCGGCAGTGGATCGTGTACTCGTTCATCCAGGCCGGGTCGCTCACGCGTGTGCCCTGGGGACCGCGGCTGTCGAGCAGGAACTGAAAGTTTTCCAGCGTCGGCCCCATGCCGGCATCAAAGACCATCAAGCGATAGCGATGCTCACCGGGCAGTGGGAACGCGCCAATGGGACCGTGCTCGGACACGAAGCCGACGACCTCGTCTTCGGCGTGGCGCAGCGGCCAGTCGATGCGCACATCGGCCTGCAGCACGCGCTGGCGATACGTGCTGCCGCCGTACTCAATTCCCAAGAGCTGCCGCACCGTGCTGTGGACGCCATCGCAGCCGACCAAGTAGCGAGTGCGGATGCTGTCCTCGCTGCCATCGCTTGCGCGCTGGACATACGCGCTGACTCCGTCGATGTCCTGGCGCAGATCGACCAGGCGGGTCTGCCGTTCGATGCGAACCCCAAAGCGCTCAAGCTGTTCGATCAGCAGGACCTCGGTATCGTGCTGCGACAGGCTGAGCATGAAGGGATACACGCTGTCCGGCTCGCCGATCTGAAAATGGAAGAGCCGCTTGCAGTCTTGGCTGTACATGCTCAGCGTGTGCAGCGGCTTGCCCCTGGCCAGAAACGGCGCGACGATGCCCAGCTGTTCCAGGATTTCGAGCGTGCGCGCGTGCAGCACCTGCGCCTTGGACCACGGTGTCGGTCCGCGGCCCGCGTCGATCAAGCGGATGCGCAGACCATAGCGACACAGCACACAGGCCAGCGTCATTCCAGTGGGGCCCGCCCCGACGATCAAGACGTCGCAGCTGGCATCGCGCGGATCGACCGGGGCTCCTTCAAACTCGCGTCCCGGATCGGCCGTGCCAGTCTGCGCTGGGTGCTCCGAGCGACCTTCCTTCTCTTCACTCGCCGGATTCTCGAACGGCTGCTCTTGCGACACGACGTACCTCGCTTTGCCTGTATGGGCCTGATGCCGGTCGGACGAAAAAGGCGGCCCGCCCCAAGCCGTCCCCTGCGGCCGACCTACATCACGTACGGAATGTCGAACAGGACCATGTGATAGCTGTTCGTGCCCAGTCGACCGGTTAAGCCAGCATTGTATGCGATGCCAGGGCGCAAGAAGCCGCGGCCCATCTTGGCGTGGAAGCGCGGACCCACCGCCAGCGACAGGTTGTCGCGCAGCGTCTCATCCGCGGCCACGGCGTCGGGCGTCGACAGCCAGCGCTGATAGCGCAGCTCGGTGGTCAGCGTCAGCCACTTCGTCAAGAAGTACCCGACGTGAAGGCCGGTCGTGAAGTTGGTGCGGAACGCATCGCCCTGCGTGGCTTCGTTTTTGACCCGCATCAGCTGAAGGACCGTGGCTTCGATCTGCACGGTCAGGCCATGCCCGACGTACCCAAAGTCGATGCCAGGGAACAGCGTAAAGTCGTTCACCGCGAACATCGCGTTATCCATCGCCGAGCGCGAATACAGACCCGCTGCCGTCGCTGCTGTTGCCAAGGGATCTGCTGTTCGGACGCCTCCGGTACCGATGGGAACCGTGGCACCCAAAAAGAACGCGAGCCGCAGGTTGGCGGGCAGCTTCAGGCCCCAGATGCCGCCCAGTGCTACGTTGGGCACCGAGACTCCCGATGTTCCGTCGGGGGCAGAGTTGCCAATCAGGCCCCAGCGCACGACGCCCATGAAGCGCGGTGTAAATCGATAGCCGATCAGCGGCAGAATCGTCGTCGTGACGCCCAGGTTGTCATTGGTGCGATAGGTCGCGACCACTCCGTCTAGGCGCAGCACGGTGACCGGCATGATCGGCCGCAGACCCCATGGCAGCGAGTACGGCGCTGGCCGCTCGGCCTTGACTGGCGGCGCAGGTGGAGCAGCAGGCGCAGCCACCGCAACAACACCCGGCGGACTGGACGTCGCTGCCCCGGTGGGAACCGCAACCGAAGCGGGCGTCCCGCCCGGCGTGACAGATCCCGCGGATTCACCAGCGCTTGCCCCTGCTGTCGTCGCTGTCGTCGTTGCAGTTGTTGGGGGCAACGCTGGACTAGGCGACTGCGCTGCAGGAACCACCGGAGCCACTGGCTCGCTGCTCGTCGGCATTCCTTGCGCTGCCGCAGTCCCAGTCAAAGCAAACAACACCATCCATCCCATTGAGAAACGCATGCCACCTCTCCTCCCCATACGGAAATGCATCGACTGGGCCTACCTTGGGGACGCAGGCGACGCGCCACCGGGGCCCAGCCTTTTTCTGCGGCTTGGGAAGCCTGCGAGCGCCGCGTGATCAGTCGGCAGCCGCAGGATGTGTCAGCTAGCCGATGTGGATCGGCGCTGCATCCGACTCAGCGGATGGAGGCTCCGCCATCGGGCAGATCATTGCGTCGCTTTCCAAGTCGCCTGTCTCGATCGTCGATTGCACCGAGCCATCGGGCTGCACAAGCGGCAAGTGCAGGCGCGGTGCGATTGGCTCGGTATGCCAGCCGTTTTCCACAAGGTCGCGCTCGATCCATGTCGGCAAGATTTCGGCAATCGCGACATAGAACGGATGTCGCGTCGCGCGACGCAAGCGGTCGGCAAACACGCCCGCCCACACGCCCAGGTGTTCTTGCAGGAACAGCGCCTGTGCGCCGCGAACGGCGCTATATGCCTCTTTCCCTTCGACGCTGGTCTCGTCTTGGTGCGAGGCTTCTTTCAGGCACAGAAAGGCCATGAACTCTAGCTCGCTGCCGACGTGATCCGCGCTCTCGTGCTCGTCTCCGCGGCTGCGTACGCCGAAGGCTTCCATCAGCGCGGCCAAGCGGCCAAGCTGCACGCCTTTGTCGGCCGCGACATACGAGGTCTCATACGGTGTCACGGCCACCGACTGCGAGAACAGGCGATTGTATTCGCCGGCTAGGTTCGAGTCCACCGTCGAAAGCAGCGTCGCTGCCAGGCTTGCTAGCTCGGCTTGCCCCGCTGCTTCGGCGGCTGACTTGGCTTCACTGAACAGCGCCCCAAGCTCGTCGGCATCGGGATAGCCGAGCGCCGCGGCTAGCAGGCGATAGCCTTCGGCGCGCAAAAGCGGCGCAGTCATGCGGTTGGTTTCGTGGCTCATCGCAGGGCCCCCTTGTGGCCTCGGGCCGAGGTCATGGCAGAACCAGCTTCAGAAACGGCGCCCAGTGCTTGCGACCGCCGACGTTCTGCGAGCCGCCATCCCACACGGCAAAGGCCACCAGCGTGTTCTGTCCCGAAAGCAGGTGCGGGTTTGCGCGATCGGGAACCTCGCGCGGAATCGCCAACACCACCGACCAGCGACCGTCCTTCCACACGCCTTTGCCACGCGCATCTTGCCAGCTGTGATCAGCCAGCGATCCGAAGCCTTCGGCGTGAAGCTCTTCGACGGGCCAGCGGCGGTACAGCTTGCTGACCGGGTTTCCGGCGGCCAGTCCGGGGAAGTATCGCCGCGCGTTGTCGGTCTGAAACGCCTCTTGCACGTCGTATGGGAAGCGGCCTGTGACAAACGGATACGGATCGGAATAGTACCCTGGGTGCAGGTCTTGTACGTCGGCGCGGCCTTTGTCGACATCGCGCTGCCACACCGCTTTCCAGTGCAGGATGTACACCGGGTTTTCGGTGCTACCCATCATCGGGTTGGTCTTCTGCGGGTCGCCCAAGGGCAGCTCGATGGCGACCGCGTCGGTAAACTTGTCGACTTCCAGCGTCTCGTCATGGGTCTTGTCGGCCCACGACAGGCGCAGCGCCACGAACTTGTCATCGGACAGCGCACGCGCCTTTAGCTCGCTCACCGAGCCTTTGCCCAAGATCGGATAGGTGATCGACTGCGGCAACAGCACCACCGTCGCTTCCGTCGCAGTATCCCAAGTCGATGACAGCGGATCTTCGATCGGCAGGCTGGCGACCTTGGTCGCCTTCAGCTCAGAGCTCGTTCCCGGTGGCGGTTGATCTGTGCCCCAGCAGCCCGTCAGCGAGGCTGCGATGGAAAGTCCAAGAAACCCACCCCACAACTTTTTCTGCAACATGATGCACCTCAGCGAATGGTTCCACGCAGCCTGCGGGCTACGTGATGTTGTGGCGGTACACGTCGTTCTTCTTGTCGAAGAAGTCGCGCGCAAAGAACGGCTCGGTAAACGGCACGCGCACCACTTCCTGATCCTTGTCGTCGTATCCCACGGCTTCTTGTCCGTCGCGACGGAAGCGATGCAGGATGCGCGGCGTATTGCCGAACAAAAGCAGCGCCGACAGAAGATCGGGATCGTTGGGCACGCCGCGATACGTCGTCATCGCTGCTTCCACGCCGGGGCCGAACATCTGCTGCGAAAACGAGATCGGCACGTGCAGCGGCGGGATGTAATAGACGTTCGGCTCGGTCCCGTACTGCGGATACAGCGGCAGCGCGATCTTGCGAATGCGGATCAGGTAATCGAGCGGGTTGTCGGCGCGCTCTTCCCCCGGCTTGCTCAAGAAGCCCTGCAAGCGGATCTTGCCGATGCAGGTCTTTACGCACTGCGGCTGCTCGCCTTGTTCGATCAGCGGGAAGCAGCCGATGCACTTCTCGGACACGCGCGTGATCATGTTGTAGAAAATCTTTTTGTACGGGCATGCCTTCACGCACTCGCGATAGCCGCGACAGCGTGACTGATCGACCAGCACGATGCCGTCTTCCGGTCGCTTGTAGATCGCTTTGCGCGGACACGCCGCCAAGCAGCCGGGATACGTGCAGTGATTGCAGATGCGCGCCAGATAGAACATCCACGTCTGGTGCATGCCCTGAAAGAACGCGCCTTTCTCGACGCTGCCGGCGATTACGTCTTCGCCTAGGTTCGGCGAGGCATAGTCTTCCTCGTCCGGCAGATAGCCCAACACGCGCTCACCGGGAGGCGCCGCTTCAAACACGGTCTTGCCTTCGTAGGTGTCTTTCTTCCACTTGTTCGGGCCCAGCAAGCGCTGCACGCTGACGTCCCAGGCCTGTGGAAAGAAGCCATAGGGCTTGGTCTCGACGTTGTTGTAAAAGACGTGCTCTTGTCCCTTGCCCGATGTCCACGTCGTCTTGCATGCGACGGTGCAAGTCTGACAAGCGATGCACTTGTTGGTGTCGAAGATGTATGCGATCTGACGCGACGGACGCGAGCCCTCATAGGGGTACTCCATGTCGCGATTGAGATGCCAGTTGTGAACCTTGCTCATGGCTGCATCCTTGTTGCTGCGTGCGCCCTTGGGCGTGTCTACCTGGAGTTGTGCAATCGACGGGCCGACTGCGCCTACTTATCGACCGAGATGAAGCCGCCGTTTAGGTACTGCTTCATCGCATCGGACTCATAGGTCGGCGTCAGACCCTTCTGTGCCGGTCGCCACAGACCCTTGCCATCCATGCCACCGGCTTCGGCGCGCGTGATCCGCACATACGCTTCGCGCGGCGCACCCGTCGGACAGTGAACGTCGGGCTCAAAGCCGGCACCCAGCTGTTGCGTCATCGTGTTCTTGCGCACCAGGGAGTCGGTCATGTGCGTTGGCTTCAGGAAGCCGCGCGTACAGCTCTGGTGACCGCCATAGCGGAACAGCGCCTGGTATCCAGTGTCCGGGTTGCGCGCCAAGCCCTGCGGATCGGTTTCGTGTCCACGCACCGAGCCATACGTCGCGCCGTACATGTTGTGCCACATGCGCGTCACCCCGCGCGGCGTGCCAGGGTAATAGCGCAGCCGCACCATCAAGCGCGACATCTTGTAGTCCTCGGGCCGCTTCTGCCAGCCGCGGAACGGACGGTCCGCTGGGTCGGCATCGACGTACACATAGTCGCCGTCTTGGCAGCCGAGCTCTTTGGCGTCTTCCGGGTGAACTTCGATATAGCCTTCCGTCACGTACGGCGTGCGCTTGTCGTGCCGCAGAAGATCGCCGAACGGGCCGAACCACACCGCCACGATGTCGGTATCCACAGGCGTCGTGTGCGCGCCGTGTCGGTACTTCGGCGTGTGGAAGATGAAGCGGAACTGCGGGTCGGCTTTGCGCAGCGGGTGCTGCGTCTTTTCCACTTCGCTCCACGGCTTCACGACGTGTCGGGCCTGACGCACTTCGCTGTTTAGATCATCCGCCTTCACACCGTACTGCTCAGGTCCTTTGGGCCGAATCGCGGGGTGCGGCTGCGCGACGATCACGTTCGGCTCATACGCCGTCGAATCGATCGGCTCGCGATGCACCGGCAGGTTCTCACCGTTCTCACGGAACTCTTTTTCGTCGCGGTACAGCTCAAGCCGGCCGGTGCGCGTGTACCACGGGCGGTCTTCGTACGCTTGTTCCCACCCCACGACCTTGGGATACGTGCGCGAAGCGATGAGCGTTGGGATTCCTTCCTTGGCTTTTTCTTCCGCGGCCAAGAACTTGATGCCGCGCGCCATGTTCGACGCGTTGAAGATCCGCTGCAGATACACATCGACGCGATCCTGGCCGACGAACTGCCACATCTTGCCGAACCGCTCGTCGCCCGTCAGCTTGCCCAGCGCCATCGCCACACCCGCGCTGCAGTCGATGTCCGACTTGGTGCGGTGAATGCGATCGATCGGCGTGCGCGGGAAGACCGAGATGAACGGATTCGTGACGCTGGCCGTGACATCTGGGTGCTTGAACTCTGCCCATGAGTCGATCGGGAACACGATGTCTGCGTACTCGCAGGAAGCCGTCCACCACCACTCGTTGACAATGACCATGTCGACGCGCGGCAGCGTGTTGGCGACCGTCTCGTAGTGACCCTTGGCATTGCCGATCAGCGAGTTCGAGTTGCTGACCCAGATGGCCTTGGTCGGTGTCGGGATGTGGCCCTTGCCGGTGATCCGTTCCTTGCCCATGTGCAGGATGTGATCGCCGTGGTTCCAGTAATGCACCGACTCGTACCGCACATAGGACTTCACGCGCGACGGCTTGTTTTCGTCGAGCTCGATGTCGAAGGGATCTTCAAAGGCATACTGCGGCAGGCCGTTGAAGTACGCCGTGCGATAGTTGCCGGCATACGATCCGACGTTGCCTCCGATGAAGCCGACGTTGCGCGTCAGCGACGCCAAGAAGAAGATCGCGCGGTCCTTGAGGTCGTTGTTAAAGAACTGATTCGGCCCCATGCCGCAGGCGAACAGCGTGCCTTCCGGGTTCTTGGCGATCTCTCGCGCCAGAGCCTGCACACCCGCCGCCGGAGCCCACGTCATCGCTTCCACTTGGGCCGGCGCGAAGTTCTTGTTCACGTACTCTTCGATCAGATCGAAGACCGGCCGACAGATCACGGTCTTGCCATCGGCAAGCTGCACCTCGACGGTGCCGGACAGCTTCGGATCCAGCTTGCGCTTGCGGAAGCGCGCTCCCACCTCATCGCGCGTCACAGCCGCGGGCTTGCCGGATTTCTGATCCCACACGACAAACGGCTGCAGCTTCGCTTCCAGCGCTTCCGGGATAATGGTGCCCGTTTGCTGCGTGGCCGGTGGAGCCTTCTCGCCTTTCTTCAACACCTTGGCCGCCATGCCGCCCACCAACTTCAGGCCTGCGACCTCGCGTGCATCCAGCCGCTCTAGCGTGTCCATGCGCACCAGCGACGGCAGATCGGTGTACGCCTTGATGTAATCGGCGTCGTACAGCTTTTCGTTCAGGATCACGTGCGAAAGACCCAAGGCCAGCGCAGGCGTGGTGCCGGGCCGCACGATCAGCGCCAGATCGGCCTTGTTCATCGTCGCCGAGTACTCGGCTGCGATCACCGCGATCTTGGTGCCTTTCAGGCGCGCTTCGGTCAGCCAGTGCGAGTCCGGCATCTTGGTCGTGATCCAGTTCATGCCCCAGACCACCAAGAGCTTGGCGCGCTCGGCCATGGCCAGATCCCAGTCGACGGTCTGCTGTCCCGTCACCATCGGGTGACCAGGCGGCAGGTCGGTGTGCCAGGTGTAGTTGTCCCAGCCGCGCGCCCCCAGCGCTGCATCGGCCCCGACCTTGCGCGTGTGCGCATCGAGCAGCGCCAGCGTGTTCGCGAAGCGGTATTGACCAAAGATGCGCGTGATGCCCAGAAGCGGCATGCCGCCGCGCATCTTGATCACCTGCGTGCCGACGCCGTGCGTCGTCTCGACCATCTCGGGATCGAAGCCCTGCGCCAGCAGCCACTTCTTGCCCTGCTCGCCGTTGTACCCCGTCGAGACGCTGTGGAAGCCCTTGGCCGCCAGATCAAATGCCTCATCCCACGACACGCGCTCGAACGTGTCCTTTCCGCGTTGCAAGTACTTTGCATCTACTTTTCCGCTCTGCGGATCGCGGGGGAAGCCAGCGCGGGCCCACTCAAGCCAGCCCCTGCGCACCAGCGGATACTTGCAGCGACGGTCACCATAGAAGCGGCGAACCAGTGCCAAGCCCTTTTGACAGCAGCGCGGATCCCAGCGATGCGAGGCCTTGGCCCCCGACTCGTCGACCGCCTTGCCGTACCCGAACGTTGGCCCGATGCGGATCACCGTGCCGCTGCGCACGTACGCACGCAGGATGCAGTTGTGCGTGTCGTTCGGCGCGCAGGTAAATGTGAACGTCGAGTCGTACGCATATAGATCGCGATAGATGCGCTCCCAGCCTCGGTTGGGATAGGCGCGCAGCGGGTTCTCTACCGTCACGGGCTCTAAGAAGTTGAAGGCCCAGCCCCGCGTTGCTACCGCGGCCCCAGCCCCTGCGCCCAGAAACGCCAGGAACGACCGACGAGACAGTCTGCTCTGCGACACAACACACCTCCGCATTCGTGAGCACCGCAAGGTGCCCGATCAGGCGACCGCTGCCATCGGCGGAGCGGTCTTTCGTTCATTGGGCGGAGTCTGCTTTGAGTGCTCGGTCAGCGGCCGAGTCGTGCGCGTGTCGGCAAGGAGACGAGGGGACCGGGTCCACGACGCTCTTTGTGCTTGCTGCGACCTCCGCGAGCCACATCGGCCAGCGTGGTCTGTGACAGGAAGTCGGTGATGACTGCGCGCTCTTTCAACCAAAACTTGTGCGCCGGGCACTCGTGCTCTTCTGAGCACTGCGGGAAGCCGAGCATGCAGCGCTTCTGCACAACCGGTTCATCCAGCGCTTCACAGATCTCCATTAGCGTGATTTCAGCGGCCGGCCGGGCTAGCACCACGCCGCCGCGCAAGCCGCGCTGCGTCATGACCAAACCCTTTCGTGCCAGTTGATTGATCAGCTTCGCAAGATATGGGCCAGGGATGGCCGTAGCCTCGGCGATGTCGCGCACAAAGGTCGGCTCTTTGACCTTTGCCAGATGTCCCAGGGCCAGCACTGCGTACCCGACCGTTTGGCTGAGCATGATCCGCGGTTCCTATCTCATGACCTAAAGGTCATTTAGTCAGCTGATGTCTCTAGTTCATGACCTACAGGTCTGAAAGAAGCGCTCAACCATAGCGCATCCGCCCATGCAGCCGCGATGCCGACCCATGCCGCAAAACCTGCCGCACCTACACAGATCCGATTGTTCGCCAGCGGCTCGTTCCAGCGAGAGCTCGCTAGGGATGCGCAGGGATTTCTGTCCTGACATGGCTCGCCGCAAAGCCTGCGCATTTCCTGACTTCGGCGCCGTCGCTCGCTCGCGGGCAGGCGTGGGCGCCAGAACGTCGCGATCCGAACACCACGGCAGGCACGCTCAAGCGAACGACAGCGGCCAGCGCTTCAGGCCGGCAAAGGCGGGGGCCCACCGGCTCGGCGAAATGTCTTCTAGCGCGGCGTGCAGGGCGCATTGGCTGCGGCGCCTATCGGTACACGCGGGGTTCCGCGCAGCCACGTCTCTAGGAAGCAGCGGTACTGATGCTGCGGAGGCTCGCTCTGAAAGACCACTTCGTGACCGTCTTGATAGGGATCCTGGGGATGTTGCACGACGATGGCCGTCACCGGCTTCCCACGCGCGCTCGTTTGGTTGCCCGACACAGGCAAGTCGATCTGACCCCGCGCAACCAGCGGCAGGACATCCATGAGATGACGTTCGTCCTTTAGATCAGGATGTGCGGAATCAAGCGCCGGGCCCGCCAAGTCCAGCCCCAGCGGTACCGCCTGCGACAGCGCAATGGGCGGCCGGATGTAGTTGTCGACGATGCCCTGCAACATCAGCACGTGTCGCTCGCTGGTGTCGGCTGCGTGCAAGATCGTGCCGGCGTGCAGCTGTCCATCGGCTGGATCCGCGGCCCACTGCACCAGCGACAGCACCGGATCGTGTTCGTGCAGCGAGCGGCCCTCAGAGGCATAGCCGATCAGAAGTTCTGCGACGGGCTTGACCTCGATGGGCTTGCGCTTGTGCAGCACGTTTTCCACCCAGCTCGCTCCGGCTCCGCTCAGCACAAGTGCGCGATAGCGTGGCTCTAGCGATGCTGCCAAGGTCGCAATCACCGATCCAGTCGAGTGGCCCATCAGCGCCAGCGTGCCGGTATCCAGCGTTGTGGTCGCTGCCGCCCCTGGGCAGTCGCTGGTGTCGACGCGCAAGCCGTCGATCAGCGCGGGCAGCAGCGCGATCTCGATGGCGGACTGGCGCACGTTGTCGCGCAGCGCCGTTGGGTTTTGGATGTTGAAAATGAGGAACTGCTCGTCTTCTCGATCGGGGTTGCGCAGGCCGCCGAGCGGACCGTCGACGCTGAGCGCGGCAAAGCCAGTTTGCGCAAAGTGATGAGCCGGCCCGCTGCCGTCTGTGATCGCCGGTCCCCCCGGTGTCCGCTGCGGCCCTCGATCGACCAGCGGCCGATCGCCACCCCCACCGGTCCGCACGAAGACCGCCGTCGGATATCCCGCAGTGGGCATGGGGCGACGCGGCACCGTCAACCAGAAGTTGCTGCGCATACCATGCGGCGGCACCGGCTTGCCCGTCTCATCCTCGACCCAGCCGCCACCTGCATGTGTGTACGGCGGCTCGCCTTGTTGGTAGTCCAGCATCGGAATCGTCGTGTGATAGACGCAGTAGTCTGCGAAGACCTCGCTTCGTGTAAACGCCCGCTCGATCGCGGGCCGTGGTTGCGCACGCAGATCGGCCATGAAGCGTCGGGTCTGGGCTAGAGGATCGTCGGTGGTAAACACCGATAGTCCGGCGATATCGTCCGCCGCGATGCCTTGATCCGCCAAGACGCGCAGCGCGTGGCGATATCGCTCTGCCGTATCGGGCGAGAGACCGGCGGGCACGTTGCCTGCGACAAGCTGCGCTACCTGCGGGCTGGCTGCGAAGCGAACGGTCTCTCCGGTGCGCTGCGGCAGGTCGCGACGAATCACGGCGGCGTAGCGCGTTCGTTCGCGCAGCGGGATGCCCTGCACGGGCAGCAGCGAGAGCATGTTTGGGGCACCAAACGGACCGCCATCGGGCGTGTACTGCATGCGCGTTGGATGGCGCGTGCCGCGCTCAAGATCCAGCAGGAACATCGGGGCATCTGGCGACTGCGTGTCGTCGCTTGGATCGATCCCAATCGCGCCATGATCGCTGCGCAACGTAAAGAACACACCGCTGGCAAGACCAAAGCCCCGCGCATCGTGCGACAAGATGTCGAGCGCTTGTCGCACCAGCGGGACCTTGCCAGGGTTGGGAAAGCGCGACAGATCGATCCGGGCGATCGTCCTGTTTGCCAGCGTTTCTTCATGGCGCAGATCGTCGCTGGGGAAGGGCGCAGAGTAGAAGCCATCGGCTCGCGTGAAGTCCATCTGCACGTGCAGGGAACTCGGCATAGAAGGCTGACACGCCGCTGCAAGGAGCGGCAAACTTCCCATCGAAAACAGACGCAGCGCTCGCATGGCCACGGAGTATACGCCTCGCTCTAGGCGGCGATGTCAAGGGACAGAGTCAGCGACCAGGCGCGCTTTCGCCCAGCGCTGGAAATCCCTCGGTGCATTTCGGAAACTCGATTCTGCCGGCGCTGCGAACCACCTTGCGCGGCCTCCTTTTTCCCCCCGATGATCTGGTTTCATCACCCCATGCTGAGAGGGGCGCAATACGGCCCAGATGGGGTGTGCAGCCGATTGTGAATGTGCGATCCGCGCACAACGAACGGGGTCTTGATCGCGGCCCGCTGGGGCCGACGGCTTTCTTGTTTGCGGTCAACGTGACGGGCGTAAGCCAAGGGGGACAGATGATCGATCTTTCTGGGTATGAAGTGGGCAGCCTGCTTTATCGCAGCGCGGCGTCGGTGGTGTATCGGGCGCGGCGGATCTCGGATGCGCGACCGGTTGTGCTGAAGGTCTTGGCCGAAGACTATCCATCACCCGAGCGCATCGCTCGCTTCAAGCGAGAGTTCGAAATCACGCGCCTGATGCAGAGCGCGACCGCGGTCGAAGCCATGGATCTGCAGCGAGTGGGGCGACGCTGGGTCATGGTGCTAGAGGACTGCGGCGGGGATTCGCTGCGTGCGCAGGGTCTGGCGGGCAAGCTGGACCTGCGATCCTATTTGGAGTTGGCCATTTCGTTGGCTCAGGCCGTCGAAGAACTGCACGGGCGTGGCCTTATCCACAAAGATCTGACGCCTGCCAACATTGTCTACAACCGCACGACGCGCGCTCTACAGATCATCGACTTTGGCATTTCGTCGCTGCGCGATCGCGAAGAGCAGTCTTTCGGCAGCCCGGAGCTCATCGATGGCACGTTGAGCTACATCTCGCCCGAGCAGACCGGGCGCATGAATCGTGTGGTCGATCAGCGCTCGGACCTGTACACGCTGGGCGTCACTTTGTATGAGCTGTGGCTTGGCCGGTTGCCGTTCCGCGATCCCGATCCCCTGACGCTGGTCCACAGTCAGATCGCCAAGCGACCGCTTGCCCCGATTGATGTCGAGGCGCGCACGCCACAGGCGCTGTCGGACATTCTGCTTAGGCTTTTGGCCAAGGATGCCGACGCGCGGTATCAGACAGCGCGCGGCTTGCGGGCTGATCTCGATCGACTTCTGCGCCTGCATAGGGAATCACCTTCGGCCCAGCTGCCGACGTTTCCGCTCGGTACGCGGGACCATGCAGGGACACTCGTACTGTGCCAGCGCTTATATGGCCGCGAGGCCGAGAGCAAGAGCCTGCTCAACGCCTTTTCGCAGGTGACGCAAGGCGCGTCGGATCTGCTGTTGGTCCGCGGTTATTCCGGGGTTGGCAAGTCGGCCCTGGTTCGTGAGATCTATCGCCCGGTCACAGAGTCCCGCGGCTTTTTCGTGTCGGGAAAGTACGACCAGCTCACGCGCAATGTGCCCTATACGGCCTTCCTGCAGGCATTTCGATCGCTGCTGTCGCAGATCCTGACGTACAGCGAGGAACAGGTCGCGGCCTGGCAACAGCGACTGCATGCAGCACTGGGCAAGAACGGCCAAGTCATCGTCGATGTGCTGCCCGAGCTTGCACACATCATCGGCCCACAGCCCGAGGTGCCGCGCCTAGAAGGGCGTGAAGCGAGCAATCGCTTTCATGTGATCTTCCAGCAGTTCGTGGCCGCCTTTGCGGCGTCGGAACATCCGCTGACGCTGTTCTTGGACGACCTGCAGTGGGCCGATGAAGCGTCATTCAGTTTGCTTGAGATGCTGGTCACGTCCCCAAGCAGCCAGCACACGCTCATCATCGGCGCGTATCGCGAGAACGAAGTGAATGCCGCGCACCCGCTTTCACTGCTGCTTTCCGACCTGAAAGCCAAGGGGCGAGCGCCACACGAGCTGCAGCTTGCTCCTCTTTCACACGTCGATGTCGAGCGCTGGGTGGCGGATTCGCTCAAGAGCGATCCAGAGCACGTCGCGCCCCTTTCCAGCTTGGTCTTTCAGAAGACGCAGGGGAACCCTTTTTTCATCGGCGAGTTTATGAAGTCGCTGTGCGCATCGGGGCTTCTGCGCTTTGATCGCGAGGCCAGCGCCTGGCGATGGGATCTGGAAGGGATCGAGAAGCTGGCGGCAACGGCCAATGTCACCGAGCTGATGATCGGCAAGGTGCAGCGACTGCCCGAGCAGACTGGACGCGCGCTGCGCGTAGCGGCTGCGCTGGGGAACCGTTTCTTGCTGCGTTCGCTGGCCCGCATTCTGGGTGACAGCGATCGTGCCGTGGCGCTCGCATTGTGGCCGGCGGTCCTCGACGGTCTCATCGCGCCGCTGGGCGATGACTACAAGCTGTTGGACGTCGACGTGGCCGGCCTGCAAGAGAGCCTGCACGTGCAGTACCGGTTCGCCCACGACCGTGTGCAACAGGCGGCCTATTCGCTGATTTCAGAACACGAACGCCCCGCGCTGCATCGACAGATCGGGCAGACCTTGCTGCGCTCTGCGCAGAGCGAGCTGCGACCTGATGACTTGTTTCAGATCGTCCACCACCTGAATGTCGGCTGCGCGCTGGTCACCCGTGCAGAAGCAAGGGACGAGCTGTTTCAACTGAATCACCGCGCCAGTGCGAGTGCCAAAGCGGCCATTGCGTTTGGCCCTGCGTTTGCGTACATGCAGCAGGCGATTGCTCTGCGGATTGGGGCGGTGGCAACGGATGGGGACGCGGCCAGACGAGCGGCGCAAGATGATGCCGAAGGCATCGCTACGCTGTATGTCGAAGCGACCGAGCTGGCCTACCTAAGCACCAACATCGACGCGCTGGATGCACTGGCCACCATCGCACTGTCGCTCACCAGCGATCCGCTGCGACTGGTGCGCGTCTATGAAGTAAAGATCCAGGCGTGCTTCGCTCAAGGGCGGCCCTTGGAATCGATCGCGACGGGCATCGAGATCTTGGCCAAGCTGGGTCGTCCACTGCCGCGCGAGCCGGGACCCGAAGACATTGGCGGGGCCTTGAGTCGCGTGGCCGCGGCTCTCAAAGATACACAGGTGGAAGCGCTGCTCGATCTGCCTCGCATGACCGATCCAAGACACCTGGCCGTCCTGCGGATCCTGACCAGCTTGGTACCTGCTGCGTTCATCGCGCTGCCTCCGCTATTTCCGGTGATCGTTTTTTCGCAGGTTGAGATTTCTATCCTGCATGGCAACGCCAGCCAGAGCCCGGTGGCCTACGCTAGCTATGGCCTGATTTTGTGCGGCGTCCTCGGTGATATTCCGATGGGGTATCGCTTTGGCGAGCTAGCGGATCGACTGATCGTCCGCCTGGATGCGCGAGAGCGCTCTGCCATGACCACGGCGATTGTTCAGTGTGGAACGCGCCACTGGAAAGAGAGCATTGTCGGTACGCAGGCGGTGCTTCCGCGCGTCCACCAAGCGGGCGTTGATGCGGGGGACCTGGAATATGCCGCGATCGCGCTGGAGATCTATTGCTACAACGCGTACTTCATCGGGCAAGAGCTAGCTCAATCCGAGCGCGAGCTGCACGGCTACAGCCAAGCCATGCGCAACATTCGCCAAGAGCGCGTGTACCAACTGAACGAAGTGTATCGCCAGGCCATGCTGGGCTTGATGGGACGCAGCGCAGACCCCTGTGTCTTATCGGGCGAGGCCTGCGACGAAGAGGCCGTTCATGCGCGACACAAGGCGGCCAACGATCAGAGCGGTTTGGCCGAGCTCTATCTGCACAAGGCCATCTTGCTGAACTACTTCGGTCGCTTTGAAGAAGCAGCCGAGTGGATCGAGCGGGCCGGCAGCAGCATGGGGGCGTTGCCTGGCTTCGTTCACAACGCGGTCTATTGCTTCCATGACTCGCTGGTGCAGCTGGGACGACTGGCTGCTGTCAACACCGAACAGCGCGTGGCCTTGCTGTCTCGCGTCGAGGAAAATCAAAAGAAGCTGCGCACCTGGGCAGAGCATGCACCGATGAACCAAGCGCATCGCTTCTGCTTGATCGAAGCCGAGCGGGCGCGCATCGCAGGCGATAGCGAGCGGGCGCAGAAGGAGTACGCCAAGGCCATTGCACTGGCACAGCAGTACGGCTTCCCGCATGAAGAAGGGCTGTCCCATGAGCGAGCCGCTCTCTTCTATCAAGAACAAGGAAACGCCAAGGCCGCGCACGCGCAGCGGATGGAAGCACGCTATGCCTATCAACAGTGGGGGGCAACGGCCAAGGTCGCGGATCTAGATCGTCGCTATGGCACAGCTGAGCCCACCTCTGGCGCGATCGCTGGCGAATTTGCTTCGAGCACGGTCACGCTCGTTTCACCGACGGGCAGCAGCCTGAATTTGGATCTTGAAGCCATGCTGCGCGCGTCGCGGGCGATCTCATCCGAAGTGGCGCTGGATGCTCTTTTGCGCTGCATCCTGAAGATCGTTCTGCAGAGTGCTGGCGCAGAGCGCGGCGTGCTGCTCTTAGAAGAGCAGGGCGCGTTGTATGTGCAGGCCGAAGGCTGCAGCGAGCAGCCAGAGATCACGGTCTTGCAGCGCATTCCATTGGACAAGGCGGGAGGCCGCGGTGCCGACGCCATTCTTCCTGGAGCCATGATCCAGTACGTGCTGCGCACGCGACATGCACTGGTGCTGCGTGATGCCTCGCTCCAAGGAGACTTCCGCGCCAACGACTATGTCCTTCGCAAGCAGGCACGCAGCATTCTCTGCATCCCGTTGATGAGTCAGGCCAAGCTCACTGGCGTGCTGTATCTGGAAAACAACAGCGCCGCCGGAACCTTTCACGGCGCGCGGACGGAGCTGCTGCGCATCCTGACCGCACAAGCGACGATCTCGATCGAGAATGCTCGACTGTACGCTGGCCTGCAGGTGCTCAGCGAAGCGCAGCGTCGCTTCGTCCCGTACCAGTTCTTGCAGAGCCTATCGCATGCCGACATCGCCAAGGTGCAGCTTGGAGATCATGTCGCCAAGCGCATGACCACGCTGTTCTGCGATCTGCGCCGCTTCACTCACATCAGTGAACGCTTGGGACCACATCGCGTCATCGCGCTTCTCAACCGATACTTTGCCGCGATGGAGCCAGCCATTGTCGAGCACGGCGGCTTCATTGATTCGTTCAACGGCGACGAGATCATGGCTTTGTTCGACGTCGGCGTGGACAAAGCGCTGCAGGCTGTGATCGCCATGCGGCGGGCACTTCATCGCTTCAATGAACAGGAAGTCGCAGCCAGCGAGATCGCGCTGCAGGCCGGCGCCGGGCTAAACACGGGCGACGTCATCTTGGGCGCGGTCGGTGGACGAGACCGAATCAAGTGCGGCGTCGTCGGCGACAGCGTCAACCTGGCCTCGCGCATTGAGCAGCTGACCAAGCGCTACGATGCGGCTGTCTTGATCGGCGAGCAGACGTACAGCGACTTGGAAGATCCATCGAAGTTTTCGTTCCGAAAAGTCGACCGCGTGGCCGTGAAGGGCACGGATCGCCCCATCACGGTGTACGAGCTCTTGGATGCAGAGGACGCAAGCCGTCGAGCTCTACGGGAAGCGGGGCGTGCGGCGCTGCACGAAGCGCAACAGCTTTACGCAGCGCGTGAATTTGCCACCGCCCTTGCGACCTTCACAGAGCTGGCTGCGGCCGATCCCAGCGACCCGGTACCGGCGCTGTTTGCGGCTCGCTGTCGTCGGTATTTGCTAGAAGCTCCGCCCGCGGACTGGATGGGCTACGAACGCTTGACCGAAAAGTAGAGTGCTCTGGCACCGTCTGTGGCTTAGGAGCGTCGGGTCAAAGCCCAAGCCAAAAGCACCATGCTTGCGAGCAGCGCCAAGCCGCTGCTGCCGGTGCCGCCATGGGTGGGGGCTTCGTGGCACGAGCAGCCGGTGGCGATGGCTCCGCTGGCCGGGATGTCGTCGGGGTTTGGCATGTCGCCGCCCGTGCCGATGTCTTGGCAGAGACCGCTTTTGCACTCTTGCCCGGTGGGGCAGATCGCGTTTTCGCAGGGGGATGCACAGGCGCCGTTTTCGTCGCAATAGGTGCCGGCTGGGCAGCTCATATTGAGGCACGCCCGCGGAACGCACTTGCCGGTGCTGGCTTGGCAGGCATCGCCGATGCTGCTGCATGGCAGACAGTCACACGTCGACACGCAGGCGCCGTTCACACAGGTCTTTTTGGGTCCACAGTCGATCGTATTTCCAGTCGTTGGATCTTTGCACGGATCGATGCACAAGCCGCCGCTGCAGATCGTCGGGGGCGGGCAGCGTACGCCGTCGCAGGCGCTGACGCAGGTGCCGGCCTTGCATGCCTGCCCGGCGCTGCAGGTCACGCCTTCGCAGCCTTGGTTGACACAGCGGCCGCGGTCGCAGACCAAGCCGCTGTTCGGCGGACATGGGAATTCATCCAAGCAGCTGCCGACACACTTGCCGCGATCGCAGATCAGACCCTGCGGGCAGGGCGCGTTGTCATCGACGGTGCCGTTGCAGTCATTGTCCAAGCCGTCGCAGCGCTCCGTGGATGGATTCACGATGGCCTTGCAGAAGATCTGCCCTTGGCCGTTGCATTCGGTGACGCCGATGCGGCACGAGCCTTGGCGCGTGCTGTCTTCGCAGGCCTGACCGGCACCCAAACAGGTCAGCCCGGTGAACTGAAACACGAAGTCTTCATAGTCCAGGTCGTTGCCGTTGATGCCTGCCGCACCGTCGGCATCGCGGAAGTCGAGATCCTCAAATCCCAAATAGAACGTGTTGTCGAGCTTGGTGGATCGATAGATCAAGTGCGAGTACCAGGGACCGCCCTTGCGGAAGGTGCAGGCATTGCACTGCACGTTCCACTTGTGCTCGGTGTAGTGGTACTGCGTGGCGTTGCCGTTGTTGGTATCGCAGCAGCCGCCACCGCCCGCCATGCGACAGCTTCCCAGACACGATGCGCCCGCCGCGCCCGCGCAGCATGCGTCGTTCGAGATCGGCTTGGGGATCAAGGCCAGGCCAATCAATCCACCGCTGTAGCGTGGGTTGCTGCGAATGCTGGCCACGGGAATATCCAGCGGCAGGCTGTCATCCGAGATGTCGGCTCCGCCTCGCGTGAATGGCACCAGCAACTGAATATCGCTGTCGGCTGCTGTCTGGTTGATGTCGCCTTTGTTGAAGCGATACAGCGGCGCCGTCGTGCGGGCCGAGCCGTTGTCATTCCTTTCGTTGTACCAACCGATGCCGAAGCGAGCGCCGCCGCCCTTGTAGATGAAGCGCACGCTGAAGTCACACAGCGGCGAGAACAGCTGCGGTTCGATGGCGAAGTTGTTGTTCGTGGTGATGCCTTCGTTGACGTAGGTCGCGGGATTGGCGCTGAGCTGCGTGGTCCGCGATCGCGCGGGCGTTCCTACGGCCCCTGCATTGAGCACGTCACGATAGGCGTTGTTCGCTGGAATCGCAGTTCCATTGGGCAGCTGGATCTGGGCGTGTGCCGTCGGGATCTGACAACACATCGCGGCCAGAAGCAGCGCTCTACACAGCGCAGAGCAAGCGTGTTCGCGCATAAGGCCCCCCTTTCGTCGAAGCATCGGCTGGATGTACGGGATTCGATCTTAACGAGATGTCGCAGCGCCTCGCGACATTTCACAGCCAACGTTACGACGCTACAGAGGCTGGATCGGACAGAGATCGTAGTGGATCGATCCGACCTAGCGCGTGACCGCGAAGCCGAGCGCAATCAGGTCGTATCGCACGGCGTAGGTGCCAGCAGCCGTGCCGCCAACGCCAGGTGGATATGTCGCTTCCGGTCGCAGAGGGTTGGCTGGATAGATCTGACTTGCCGCCGGATCGACGACGCGATCCCCTTGAAAGATGTGCCCGTACGAGACGTCGATGCGCCAGTCCGCCGACAAGAAGTGAACCTTGGGCACAAACAGGCTCAGCGCGACCAGGCCCTTGTGTCCATCGGGAGTCAGAACCGTAAGGGTCGAATCTGGCATGCCGGACGACTCGAACATGCCGCCTAGGCGAGCGCCGAGGTACTTCCACAGCTTGGCTTCTCCACCCAAGTGGATGGCATGCGTGGTCAGCATGTCGCGGCGCAGTGCCACCGGCCCCAGCGGATAGCTGCCGATGCCCTTTAGATTCTCGATCGTGATCCCGTTCGGCGTGAAGCGCACTTCGTCTTGCACCGACCAGAACTCGACGGTGTACGCAAGCTCGATGCGCAAGCGATCGGCAAGCGGCGCAAACTCGGCGCCGATGCGCAGAATCGGCGGCAGGTTGAGCGACAGCGAAGCATCGCGGCCCTGCACCGTCGCGCCGTTGAAGATCTCATTGGTGCCGAGCAGCGTATCAACCGTGCCCTTTGCGCTGCGAACCAGGAACGGAAACTGAAACGCCGCACCCAGCCGCAGCCATGGCAGGACGCGATACAGAGCGCCCAGGTTGAAAGCGGGCGTGACCGCGAAAGCCTGCGCCACCACCAGCGTGTCATAGTCCGGCTGCTCGGGGCGACACATCACCTGAGGGCAGCCGTTCAGCATCAGCCGCGAGCGGAAGTACACGATCATAAGCTGCGGCCCGATGCCAAGCTGCAGGCGATCCTTCAGCAGGCTGAAGCTGGCCACGGGATTCAGCACGGCCAGCACCGTCGAGCGAGTCAGCGAGCCTTCGTGCAGACCTAAGAGGGCATAGCGCTGCGGCGCCACCTCGGGCACGCGGCGCAGATCTTCCTCGGTGGCGTAGCTTGGCTCGGGATAGCGCATCAGCCCCGTGTACGGAATCCACAACCCCAGGCCCAAGGTCAGCGAGCCCCATGAATACGGCGCAAGGCGCTTGGCAATGGCCAACTGTGGGATGGACAGCGGCGCCCCACCCATCAGTCCCGCATCGCCCGTTATCGTCGGACGCAGGATGCCATTTTCGTTGCGCGTGTACTCGATGTTCTGCAGCACAAAGCCCAGATCGAACAGCACGCTGAAGCCGCTTTTGCCTGCGCCAAGCCAGGCATCTCCCGTCGTTGTGGCCAGCGCCACGCCCGCCGGGTTGTAGTAGATCGCGTTGAGATCGTCGGCTCCCGCCACAAATGCCCCGCCGCGGCCCAGCGGGCGTGCGCCATGCGGCGAGACAAACATGCCGCCCGCCTGTGCGACAGGCACGGCGCTGCACAGCCACACAAGACAGCCCAGCCAAAGCCAGACCCGGTGTCCTTGCAGCAGGCGACGCTGCCGCGCCTCACCGACTTTCAACCGTCGACGATCTGCGCCATGTTGCATAGAGTTTTGTATCGTGGACAGGCCCTGCTTGTCGAGACATGCGCACGGTACTTTTTGCGTACGGAAGAGAGGACTTATTCGTGGCGAGCTCGGGACTGGGCTGTCCCAAAGGCGGGAAGGCGAGACGGGAACAGCGCGGAGACTTAGTGCTTCTGTTCGGCGGCAGCGCCACCGCTGGCCGGGGCGCCATGGCCACCCGCCGGTTCCTTCGATGCCATCGTGAGAACGATGATCGAAAACAGCAGGCCGGCGATGCCCACCGAGGCTGCGCCGATGGTTGCCGCGCGCTTGCTGACTTCGTACGAGGTCTGCTCGAACACAACGAAGGACTGCTCGACTTCCGGCGAGAACGACGTGAAGTCAGAGAACTTTCCGCTGTGTCCCTTGAGCGCCGGGCCGATGCTCATGCCGACAAGGGCGAGAGCAAACAAGACGCCGCCCATGGGAATTGCCAAGCCGATGAGGAGGCCGATCTCGATCTTTCCGGCCCCCGCCCCGATGGCCGTGGCCAAGACAGAGGCTACTGCCGAAGCAATGTAGATCGTGCCCGAGTTGTCTTTCGGTTGCTGCGGCCAAGGAACTTCGCTGCCCGACAGTGCGTCCATGTTTTCGCTCTCCTCGACGAGGCTCTAACGGGAAGATGGGATGATGGTACGGCAAGCGCTGCGTGCCGAACAACCCCCGAATTTCTAACACGGCAAGATCGCAACGATCTCAAGCATTTTGCCCAGGCTGGCGGCGCGAACGCAGCATGCGCGCAGCCAGCCTACGGGCGTGACGGGGCGGGGCGACCGGGAGGAAGTGCCGTGGGCGTCGGGGCCTCGCGTATCGGCTGCGGCACGGCGCCTCGCAGAACTTCGACCGCGATATCGTCGCCCTGCAGATCCGCTCGACTGCTTGGAGCAGGGTAGCTAAACAGCAGTCGCCAGTACTTCGCGCCCATCGCTTTCGCGGTGAAGCTACGCACCGCTGTCGTGCCCTGTGTGGGCGGCGGAATCGACAGATCTTGGGCCAAGACCCAGGTGTCTTTGTCGCCATGTGGCGGGTTGCGAAAGCGTCGCCCAAAGCTGTAGGTGCCAAGCGGCGTGGCCGCCTGTTCTTCGCTGAGAAGCTGTAGTTGCAGGCGACGGAATGGATCTCCAGTGGGAACGCGGTGGCCGGCGCCGTTGGCTTCAAGCTCAATCTGCAGGCGATCGTTTTTGGGCGTGATGTGAACGCGCAGCGTGTTGCGCAAGAGCGCGACGTCGTGCCCGCCGGGAAATGCATGCCCACCGCCTGCCATATGACAGTCCTGACACTCTTTGTTTCGCGTCGTGCGGCGCCACTCGGCCAGCGTGTCTTGCATGGGCTCAGCGGTATAGCGAACGGGAAGCCCAGGGCGCGGAACGTTGAACTGATGACAGCCGCCGCAGAAATCCGACGTGGCAAGCGAGGGCACGACGCGCATCCGATGGGCGCGCAGGGCCGCGGCGCTGGGCGCTCGCGCGCTGAGGATCGCGCCGTTGCGGATGTGGCAGACCGCACAGTTCACGCCTTCATCGACCAGCGGCAAGGCTCTGACCCGGATGTGGCGGGCGCCGGCCAGAGCCTTCGCTTGCTCAGGCAAGGGCGCGTGGCAATACACGCACCATGAAAGCGGTTCGCGACGGAATGAAGCGACGAAGATTCGATTGGTAAAGGACTGTGCATGACGCGATGCCAGCCACTGCTTGTAGATCGCGTCATGGCATGTGCTGCAGTCGTGCGCCGACAGCGACGGAATGTTCGGCGGTGGCGTAACGCCGCGCAGCGGTCGCCGTGCGCCTTCAAAGAGCACGCTCGCGGACAGCGCCGCCGCCGCCAGTGCGAAAGACCAGAGCGACCCCAGCACGAATTACCTGACTAAAGGGACCGCTGTCTTCGCGACGCCTGCGATGAGGATCGTGGTGTCGCCCGGATCGCGCATCATCCCGCGCTCGCGCGTGACGATCAAGACGGCGCGCTGGCTGTTCGGGGCCCAGCACAGGCGCACGTCACCGAAGAGCTCACCGTCGAGATAGCTCGATCCTGTCCAGCTCGCCGTGGCGAACGGCTTGCCCGCTTTGAGCAAAGACATCTGGAGTGTGATCGAGCCAAGCTCCTCGGCGCTCGGCATCTCTTCAAAGTCGTCATCGCGTGCGAACAGGAACTTGTCCTTTTTCCATCGGCCGTGCTTTTTTTTCGCGCTGCCGGCGACCTTGATCTCGGTTGTGATCGTGCCGTCTGGTGAGCTGCGTCCGCCGATGCAGCGCGTCGCATGCTCTTTGCCCCAGCTCTTGAAGGCCGCTGCTTGCGGATACTTGGCGTATTCCTTTTTTTCCTTCTTCGTCGGCTCACCCCACAGACCCATCACGTACATCCGGTCCTGGCCGGTGCTGGCGTCGACGACGTGATTGAAGTGGACCGTCAGGCGATAGCCGGGATCCGAGTCATTGGGATCGATCTCAAGGTCGGTGGCATAGACCAGATAGGCGCTATCGGCCGTCCAGCCTGCGGTGCGGGTCGCCAGGATCCCGCGGTCCGCAGTCGAGGCCGTCGCCACCACCGCCGCCGGATCCGCTGGTGCAGTCGGTGTCGCGGGGGCGGCGGGCAGCGTGGCATCGACAAGCTGGAACTTCGCGGCATCCCAGATCTTGGCCTGCAGCGCTTTTTTGCCCAGCTCGCGAACCAAGATCTTGCCGTCGGGCTCGATGCTGAGGACGCCCTTGTCATTGCCTGCGACGACGTTGGAAATCAGGCTGACTAGCTTATCGCCCCGGCGCTTGAGCACCGAGATCGATTCCATGTAGCTGTCGCCATGCCCGCCGCTCGCCCAGTGCAGGACGATCTCGGGCTCGTCGTCGGCGATGACCTGTCCCAGCGACACGTGAAACAGCGCGGCTTGTGATCCGCTGGCGCAGTCTGGGTCAAGTGGCTCGCCGCGGGCGACCACCTTGCCGGCGCTGTCAAAGAGCGTCGCGCCGTCGGCCAAAGAGACCACCAGTGTTTCCGCGCCGGGATGATCAGCGGCTAGCTCGCCCTGGATTGTGCGCGCCGCGGTATGGGCCTCTTCGCATTCGTCGGCGCGATCGCCGGCCGATTTCTCAAGCCGCTTGGCGTCGGCTTCGCTCGCGGACTCGTCGAGTTCACTGGCGCGATAGCCAGGAAACACGCCGGCTAGCTGCAGGATCTTCTGCGCCTGTGGATCTTTGGCCAGCGGTGCCATGTCTTGGTCGCTGCTGGCTTTCAGAAGCGTGCGCCGCGCCTGCGGATCGGTGCTCTTGAACAGCCACTCAAGCTCGGCGCGAGCCGTGGTCTTGTCATCACTCAGCGACGCCACACAGGCCAGGTTGTAGTGCGGCAGGACAAAGCTTGCGTCCGCTGCGATGGCTGCGCGAAACGATTCCGCTGCTGCGACAAAGTCCTTGGCCCGGTACGCCTTCATCCCTTGGCTGTTTAGCGTCTTGGCCTTGGCGCGATCGGCGATAGCTGCGGCTGCGCGGTCCGGCGCAGCGGTCGTTGCTGCGGCGCTGGATTCTGAAGTCGCGGCTTTCGCTGTGGCCGCTGGCTTCTTGCAGCCCACAAGCCCCAGGATGACGAGTCCGGCCAGGACTGATCGCTGTCGCATCATGCGGATCCCCCCGCCTCGATTGTATGTGGCCGAGCGCGCGGCAGGGAACGGCTCAGACTCAGGCCCAGCGTGTCTCGCGCGGTGCCTTTCTTCGCGTTGGTAAATAGGCAAATTCCGATGGAAATACAGGTTCCTATGCCTAGGTTCCGATATCGAGAAGAGGAGCGAGATTACTTGCTGCGTGCGGGCGGCGCTGGGATGGGCACCGCCTTCGACAAGGCAGCCCCCAGCAGCGCTGGGCTGACGCCGCGCGTCGCGATGTGCAGATAGCGGCCCGAGCGCTGCGTCGCCTGTTGACCGCAGGGATCGAAGGGGCGCAGAGGTTCCTCATTGCCCATGCGGCCGTACAGCGTATCGACGCGCGGACGGGCCTTGGCACAGCCGGGCTGGCGTTCGTCCCAGCAGGCACAGGCCGGGCCCATGCGCTCGGTCAAGCCATGCCACAGCGCCTCGGCCACCACCGGGGCGGCCTGCGTGGTGGTCTTTGGCAGCGCCGGACCTTGGCTGAGCCAGGCCAGGCCGCGACAGCCCGCAGGCAGCGGCACGGATCCAGCCAGCGCGTCGAGCTCGACGCGTACATCACGCCGCGTGGCCACCAGGGCCGAGTACAGCCCAAACAGCAAATTGTCGACGGAAGCGGCGGCATCCGAGGACCGCGTGCAGCCGCCACAGAGCGCGCTCTGTTCCATGATGCAGCCCCCGCAGGACTGCAGGTTGCAGGGGTGCGCGCTGTTGACCAAAAGAGCGCTCGCGCCGCTTGCCAGATAGACCTGCACGGCCGGGTCCACGTCCTGTGGCGCGCTGCGGTGTGGCGCGACCAGCACAAGCGGCCGGGCCGCATCCCGCTCGGTCGGAGCCCGCAGCACGAACAGGCCGTTAAATGGCCCCTTTTTTTCTGTCAGCACCCAGTGGCGGCTGCCGCTGCGGGCATCGCGAAGCTCGACGGCGTCATAGCCCATGTGTTCGGCGAAGGCAGAAAACGCCGGGCAGTCATCGTTCTGCCACGCCAGCACCGCGTTGAAGCCCGACATCCAGCGCGGCGAGCCCCGCGTGATCGTCGTCATGTTCCCCGCGCCGGGCTGCGCATTGTGCGTCCCGGCGAAGCGCTGACCGCGCAGAAACGACGCCAGATCACCCGTGCGCTGGGGCAGGCAGTCGAGCCGTGGCTCCTCGGCCCCGGCATCCAACGGGGCTGCGACGGGTGAGGTGGCGGCCAGAGCCAACGCCGGCAAGCCAACCAGCAGAGAGCACAGCGCGGCAGCGAGCTTCGCCCCACGGACCGGCCGCTTCGTTCGCGCGACGCGCATGCGCACGGTGCCTTGCCTAAAGCCCTGGGGCCGGAAAGCGCAGCAGAAGCTCACGCACTTCTGCCGCGATCGTCGAAAGCTGCTGCGCATCACCGCGCTTCTCGGCCGCGATCGCGCGATCGATCCACGCGGCGACCTGCGGCATCTCGCTTTCGGTCATGCCGCGCGAGGTCATGCCCGGCGTACCGATGCGCAGCCCCGACGGATCGAACGGCTTGCGCGGATCGAACGGCACCGAGTTGTAGTTGGTCTCGATGCCCGCGCGATCGAGCGCCTGCGCAGCTCGCTTGCCGGGGATCTCTTTGTTCGAAAGATCGATCAGGATCAGGTGGTTGTCGGTGCCGCCTGACACTAGGTCATAGCCCCGCGCGAGCAGCGCTTCGGCCAGCGCCCGCGAGTTGCGAACGATCTGGTGCGCATAGCGACGAAAGTCTTCGCTCTGCGCTTCCTTGAGGGCCACGGCCAGCGCTGCCACCGTCGCGTTGTGCGGACCACCTTGCAGGCCAGGAAACACCGCGCGATCGAGAGCCTGTGCATGGTTGGCGTTGCACAGGATCATGCCGCCGCGTGGTCCGCGCAGCGTCTTGTGCGTTGTCGTCGTGATCACTTCGGCGTGACCCACAGGCGATGGATGCGCGCCGCCGGCCACCAGACCCGCGATGTGCGCGATGTCCGCAACCAGCACCGCACCGACGCTGCGCGCGATCTGGGCGAAGCCCGCGAAATCGATCGTGCGCGGAACCGCCGTGCCCCCGCAGAACAGGATCTTGGGCGTGTGCTTCTTGGCGAGCGCTTCCACCTCGTTGAGGTCGACGCGGCCGGTTTCCTTGCGCACGCCATAGGCCACCGACGTGAAGTACTTGCCGGTGATCGACACGTTCCAGCCGTGCGTCAGGTGCCCGCCGGCTGGCAGCCCCAGGCCCATGATCACGTCGCCGGGCTTGCAGAACGCCAGATACACCGCCAAGTTGGCTGGCGAGCCAGAGTACGGCTGCACGTTGGCGTGCTCGGCGCCAAACAGGCTCTTGGCGCGAGCGATGCAAAGCTGCTCGATGGCGTCGATGTACTGCTGCCCCTCGTAGTAGCGCTTGCCGGGATACCCTTCGCTGTACTTGTTCGACAGCGCGGAAGACAGCGTCTGCAGAACCGCTTGCGATGTGTAGTTTTCGGATGGAATCAGGCGCAGCTTGTCGCGCTGGCGCTGGTCTTCCAGATCCAGCAGCGCAGCAAGCTCGGGGTCGGTGCGATGCACGACGTCACGCAACATGCGATGGCCTCACAAAAGAGGGGTCATCGTTTATCAGTCGCCTGTCCGCTGTCAACGCCGAGCGCGCAGCCACTCACTCGCGGCGCTCGCAAGGCCGGACCGCTAGCGCTTGAAGCGCAGCAGGGTGCCGTCTTGGATGACCACCCAGACATGGTTGCCGACGCCCCACAGCTTGAGTGCGTTGCCCGTGATCCCGGACGGGATGGGCACGCGGTCCCAGCGGGTACCGTCCCAGCGCACCACATTTGCGGAGCTGGCTGCGCCCCAGACCTCGCTGAAGCTGGCGGCCCACAGATCGTTGCCGCTGGCGACCATGGGCAGACCGTCTCCGCCGTCGAGCCAGGCCGTGCCGTTGAAGTGTGGCAGCACGCCGCTTATGCCAAAGCCCCAGACATCGGCCACGCCGCTTCCCGACACGCCATGGATCGACTGTCCCGCCGTCGGGCTTGGCTGGGTCCGGGCCCAGCTGCTGCCTGTCCAGCGCAGCACCACGCCGGAAAGTCCCACGGCCCAGATGTCATTGCTGGCAGCCCCCCAGATCGATGTGAGCCGAGAGCTGACTCCGGTCGTCGTGGCCGTGGCGGATGTGCCATTCCAGCGCACGGCGGCACCGTTGTCTCCGACGAACCAGACCGCAGTTGGGCCGAAGCCGAAGACCCCGTGCAGCTCGCCGGCAGCCGGGAGCGTCATGCGTGACCAGGTGCTGCCGTTCCAGTGCTCGACTGCACCGAACTGCGCCACGGCATAGACATCGTTCGGGCCAGAACCCCAGACGTCGTTGTACGTGCTCACTGTCGCTGGCACGCGCGTCCAGCCGCTGCCGCTGTCATCCCAGTGCAGCATGGCGGTGTTTGCGCCGACGGCCCAGACATCCTGCGGGCTGCTGCCCCAGATCGCGCGCAGGTCCACTCCCGGCAGCGAACACAAAAGCGCCGGCAGCGTCTTCATTTGCACCTGCACCGTCGTCGGTCTGAGCCCGCCGGGCGTAAACGAAAACTGCGCCGAGCCCTCTGAGAGCTTGCAGTCCGAGCTAACCTGCCCGATGAGGCTGAGGCCAATCGTTCCGCCTTGGTCCATCGGCAGGTTCATCACGAACTGCGACAGCGTCCGGCTCACGGTTTGGGGCTTGCCCAGCGGCTGACCACCTACGGTCACGCTGACTTGCAGCGTCTTTACATCGGGGTCCAGTCCAGCCACGTTCACGACGATGTCATCGTTCGTGCAGCCCGTCGCCATCCCCGCTGCGCAACCAAGGCCCCAAAGCGCCGCGCGCAGCATCGGACCTTGCTGCCTCCCTCGCGTTTTTGTCTGCATCTGCGTCTCCTCACGCTGCGCTTAAAAGGTCAGCGACAACCCAAAGCGAATTCGCTCGGCCTGTTCCTCAGGCGGAGTCCGCGGCCACGTGCCCACCACCACGCCCGCCGCCACGCCCCCCGCCACCCCCACACCAATCAGCGTCCAAAACCACCACTTCTTGTAAACCGGCGTTTTGGGGGGCGCGGGGGGGGGAGTGGGGGTTGGGGTCGGGGTCGGGGTGGACTGGAGCTTGGCGAGCTGGGCTTCGGCGATGAAGCGGCGGACGACTTCTTGTTCTTGCGCTGGGGCCGACGCTGGGGCCGTGGCTTGATAGCGCTGGAATGCGGCGATGGCTTCGTCGTAGCGCTGCAAGCGATACAGCGAGCGACCGATGTTGATCTGCAAGCGTGGGTCGGGCACGCGCTGGTACGCGTCGAGAAAGATCGGCAGAGCCGTCGCGTACTCGCCGGCCTCGGCCAGCTTGCTACCCCGCGCGAGGTCTTTCCAGCACTGCGGATCCTGCTCGCAGCTTGGCCCGCGCTCGGCGTATGCCGACGAAGCGAGCAGGCTGGATAACGCCAACAGCACTGCCCAACGCTGCGCGTTTCCTGCGGTCTGCCGCCGCTCACTGGATGATGGGGAAGGCTTTCTTCGTGCCAAGGCTCTTGGTTCCTCTGCTCGACGGTGGATGCCGCTTCGCGGGCGGCGACGGTCTGGGCTTGGACGCGCTGCTCTTCACCGCAGCAGGCGAGGGTTTTGCGTTCTCTGTCGGCTTGCTGGTTGGCGTCGGTTTTTCAGCCTTTGGGCTGGCGGTGACGGCGCTGGGACTGGCTGTCGGGCTGCTGTCAGCGACGGCCGCGGTGCTTGATCCGACGGAAGCAGGGTCGGCAACGGGGCGTGTCTTTTCGGGCGTCTTGGCCCCTTCAGATCCCGCCGCAGCGACGGTCGGATGCACTGCTTGAGGCGTGGCTGGGGTCGACACAGGCTGAGCACGATCCGTTCCCTTGGGCCACAGAGCGACGAGCAAAAGAGCAAGTACGAGCGCGCCACCTGCGGCTGCTCCCAGGGCGGCGCGCGACGGGGGCCAGTGCGTGATGCGCGACTGCCCAACCGACTGCCCGAGCGTCGACACCAAATCACCGCCCATGCGCGCTGTATCGATGGGGCTCACGACGGGTCTCGGGGCAGATGCCGGGCCGGTTTTGGCTGGGATCTCGGCGCTGCTGCTCGTCTGCCGCTCGGTTTCGGCCAGCAGGACTTCTAGCTGCTCGGCGGTCTCGCGCATGGTCGGCCGCAGCTTGGGATCTTTCTGAAGCAGCGAATGCACGCAGTCGATCAGGGCTGGAGGCGCATCGACGCCACGCTCGGTGAGTGGGATCAGCGGCTCGTGCAGGTGCATAAAGACCAGTGCTGCAAAGGTCTCACCGTCAAACGGCGGCTGGCCTGCCAGCATGTGATAGAGCACCGCCCCGGTGGCGTAGACATCGGCTTTGCTATCGACACCTGCGGCGCCGCGGCACTGCTCGGGGGCCATGTACACCGGGCTGCCCATGACCTGGCCTGGCCGGGTATCGCCGGCTCCAATGCCGCTGGCCAGCTTGGCGATGCCAAAGTCGAGGATCTTCAGACGCTCGCGCCCCGTTGCAGCAGGGTCGGGGACAATCATCAAATTGGCCGGCTTGATGTCGCGATGCACGATGTCTTTTTCATGCACGGCGGCCAGCGTGTCCGAAAGCTGCCAGCCCAGGCGCAGCGCCTGCAGAACGGGCAGACGCTTTTCGCGCTTCAGTCGCTCGGCCAGCGTCTCGCCGCGGATCAGCTCCATGATGATGTAGGCTGGCCCGTCGTTGGGAAGCTGCCCGCTGTCGTAGATCTGCACCAGCCCAGGATGTTCCACGACGCTGACCGCTCGCGCTTCGTTGAAAAAGCGCGTCAGAGTCGCGGGGTTACGGGCCAGTGACTCATTGAGGAACTTGACGGCAGCGCGGCGACCGATGGTCTCGTGGACCGCCTCGTGGACAGCACCCATGCCACCTTGGCCGATTCGCTTGCCAATCTGATATGGGCCGATCTGCGCTGGTTCGCCGGCCATGCCGACTACACTCCCCCTCCGACGGAGAATATCACCGTATTCGGGGGTTCCACAAGCCCAAGGCCGCGCGTGGGGTCGCAAATGTCGGAGCTTGGCGGGGCAAACTGGGCGCGGCGGGCCAGCGGCTTTACTTGTGCGACGTTTCACGCTACGGACCCAAAGCCCCATGACCCGCACTGTTTCCCCTGAGCCTGCCGAAGCGGCGAACATGCCACGCCCCACGGCCCCGGTTCTGACGCTGCGGCAGCGGCTGCGCCATGCCATCAGCCTGTTCTTTTTCACAGCCGGCGCGCACTTTTATGCCTGGATGACGTGGACGGCCATCTGGCGCGAGCACTGTGCCAGCTTGGCGGAGCCTTTTCCGCACACGTCCGTCGACGGCACACGCGTACGTGTCTTGGACCTTGGCATCGGCCCTGGCATCTCAGGCATTGGCATTCTAGACGTGCGACCGCAGGCCTGGGTGGTGGGGCTGGATTTTTCACGCACGATGCTGCGCTTGGCGCAGCGCTATCTGCGGCGCGCGGGCTGTTCGCTGGATCTGGTGCATGGCGACGTCATGCACCTGCCTTTCCCCGACCAGTGCTTCGACGTCATCACTCATCACAGCTTCCTGTACTTGCTCAGCCAGCAAGAGCGGGCGCTTTCCGAAATGGCGCGCGTGCTGCGTCCGGGGGGCGTGTACGTGTTCCTAGAGCCAAGCCGCAGCGGCTCGCTGTGGGCGCTTCTGCGAGGGCCGGGAGCCCTGCGTTTCAAGCTGTCGATGTTTCTGTGGCGCGTCGTAAGTCGCGGCTTCGGTCGCTTTGAGAAGTCCGAGCTTGAGCGGCTGCTTTCTCGCCATGGTTTCCGCGACATCCAGCTGGTGCCCACCCTAAGTGGCATGGGTTATCTGGGTCAGGCGCGCCGCTGAAGTTCGTAGTCTGGCGGGCCGAATACGCTAGATCGCAAGGATGTTCGGTACCTAAGCCAGCGTGGCGGAAGGCCCACATCTGCGGCCTTTCGCGCTTGTTTTCTCGACGAAAACGCCCTCGGTTTCTTCCCCGCGGAATGTGCTAACTTAGCTTCCAGTCTGCACTATGCAGACGTGGCGTCTGGGGGCTCTTGCGGTGCTCGTACTAGTCGTTGATGACGAGCCAATCTCGCGCATGGCGCATATGGCGGTCTTGGCCAAGATCCGCAACATCTCTGTCATTGGGGCAGCGACGGTGGCCGAGGCTCGCGCGCTGATCCAAGAAGCGGCTCCGCAGGTCGTGGTCTTGGACATGCGGCTTCCCGATGGCACGGGGCTCGACGTCATCGCCGCGCTAGAGGCCGCGTCGGCCAATGCGCTGGTGATCGTTGCATCGGCGTACCTCGATGACTATCGCGGCAAGCTACCGCGCAGCGAGCGCGTACACCTTTTAGGCAAGCCAGTGCCGATGCATGAGCTGCGTCGTCTCGTCGAGAACGCGGTGAACAACACCAGCACGCTGAGCCCGTTTACCGTGCTCGACTATGTGCAGCTGGCCTGCATGGGTCATCACTCGGCGATTATCGAGTGCTATGGCAAGGCCGGGCGCGGCGAGATCATCATCGAAAAAGGCGAGCTGTGGTCGGCGGAAGATCGACTGGGAACGGGAGTGCCGGCCTTTGATCGCTTGCTCATGGCCAAGCGAGCGAACGCGCGGCCGCTCACCGACCGTCGACAGCTGCCCCCGCGCAACCTGACCGAGCGCTGGGAGCTTATGGTCCTGGACACGCTGCGAGCGCAGGACGAGCAAGGAACCAAGGCTGCGCCGACGCTGCCCAGTCCGCCCGCGACAACGCAGGGTCACGCACCGGCTACGCCCACAAAGATCGAGCCGAGTGCGATCGCCTCTGCAGCGACTTCGATGGCTCCGCCGGCAGTACAGGGGCCCGGTGAAAAGAAACCTTTGCCGGCGGTTGCGCAAAGCTCCATCAAGCCGTCGACGGCTGGAGCCAGCCCGGATGCGCCATCGGCCGGCGCTGCCGAAGCCCCGAAGATCGCCTCGGTCGTCGAAGCACGCATCAAGGGCGGACTGCCGCCGCAAGGGCCAGCGGCTACGCTGCCCAGCACCGCACCGGAAGCGCCGACTTCTGCGCCGGCTAGGCTCACGGGTGAGACGTCCAGCACCCGCACCCAGCGCGGCGACGACAATTTTGATGCCTGCGTCGAGCGCGCCTTGCGGGCTGTGGTGGCCAAGAACTTCGCCCTCGCCATTTCAGAGCTAGAACGAGCGCAGGCGATTCGTCCGGGGGACCCGCTGGTGACGCATCGCTTGGCTCGTCTGCGATCGCTTCTGGGCTAGGCGGCACGGGCACGCGCGGCTCTTCTTGTGTGCGCGAAGGTCAAGTCGCGAGGTTGAGAGCCTCTCTTCGCCAGTTCCAGATTGACAGCCGGGCCGCGTCTTTCCAGGCTAGGCGCATGCATAGTCAGAACACGGGTTCCGCTCACAAGTCGCTCTCGGTGCTGCCGTCTGCAACTGGCCCGTCGTCGGCCCCGACGGTGACGCCGCATACAAAGCCGCCGGTCGATCCCGCGACGCTGCGCCACAAGGATCTAAAGCGCGGGCGGTTCTGGGCACACATCCCAGCGTATGCCGACATCGACGAAGAAACCTTCCTCGATCACAAGTGGCAGTCCAAGCACACGATCACCAACGTCGATAAGCTCCTCGCGGCGGTGCGCGGCATTGCGGCGGCGGGCGAGGCGTTTCTGCAAGACGCGGCCGAGGGCTTTGCCAAGGCGCCGATGAGCGTGCGCGTGACGCCGTATCTGCTCAGCCTCATCGACTGGAACGATCCCTACAACGATCCGCTGCGCATCCAGTTCATCCCGCTGGCCTCGCGGCTTCTGCCGGATCACCCACAGCTTGGCCTCGACTCGCTGCACGAGATGGCCGACGCGCCGGTACCCGGCCTGACCCATCGCTATCCTGATAAAGCGCTGTTCTTGCCGCTCGACACGTGTCCGGTGTACTGCCGCTTCTGCACGCGCAGCTATGCCATTGGACTCGACACCAACCTCGTCGAAAAAGTCACGCTGCACGTCAATGAAGAGCGCTGGCGCAAGGCCTTTGAGTACATCGCCTCGCGCCCCGAACTCGAAGACATCGTCATCTCGGGCGGCGACGCGTACAACCTGCGGGCGCAGCAGATCCGCGAGATCGGCGAGACGCTGCTCAACATGCCCAACGTCCGGCGCATGCGCTATGCCACCAAGGGGCCGGCGGTCATGCCGCAAAAGATCCTGACGGACACGGCGTGGCTTGACGCGCTGACGGCTGTCGTCGAGCTAGGTCGCCGCTTGCACAAAGAAGTCGTGCTGCACACGCACTTCAACCACCCCAACGAGATCACCAGCCACACCGAACAGGCCATGAACCGCCTGATGGAGCGCGGCATCTTCGTGCGCAATCAGTCGGTGCTGCAGCGCTGCGTCAACGACACGCCCGAGACCATGTCCCTGCTGGTCAAGCGACTCGGCCACGTCAACGTCCACCCCTATTACGTCTATGTTCACGATCTGGTGAAGGGTGTTGAAGACCTGCGCACGACGCTCAAGACAGCGATCGACATCGAAAAGCATGTGCGCGGCTCGACTGCGGGGTTCAACACGCCGACCTTTGTCGTCGATGCCCCAGGGGGTGGCGGCAAGCGCGATGCCCACTCGTTTGAACACTACAACCGCACGACGGGCATCTCGGTGTATACGGCTCCGTCGGTGAAGCCGGGGCAGCAGTTCTTTTACTTCGATCCCATCGACCTTTTGCCCGAAGAAGGCCGCGCCCGCTGGGCCGATGCCGCCGAGCACCCGCGCATGATCGAAGAGGCCCGGGCGGCTGCCGTGGCTTCGCTGCGTTAGCGCGTGCGCGTTCTGTTTTTTCTGCTGCTTGTAAGCGGGCTATGGCTGGGCTGTCATGCCCCGTCCGGGACGCTACGGCCCGTCGCGGATGCGGGCGATCTGCGCGATGGCAGCGCGAGCGTTCACGCTGGTGCTTCCGCGGTGGCTGGCGAAGCGGCCTGCGAAGCAGACGAAGACCCGCTGCCGCCTGTACCGTGTACACTTCCCGTGGCGGCGCGGGCGACAAAGAGCGCGGGCGCGCTGTTGGCGGGGCTGTTGTCGCGGGCCAGCGAGCGAAACGAAGCCGGGCAGGAACTGCGACGCAGCACACCCGTGCAGCTGCACATGGCAGGTCGCGGCACCGCGTTTTTGGGGCCTGCTCCGACGAGCACGATGAATTCGTCGCAGAGCATGATCGCCGACCGAGCCGCTGAGCGCGGTGATCCGGCGCTGCCGTTTTTTCGCGAAGCGCTGTCCTGCGCCAACACAGCGCTGCGCGTGCAGCCCGCCTCGCTGCCTGTTCTGCGTCAGCGCGCCATCGCTCAGCGCGAGCTTGGCAGCCCCGAGGAAGCGCGCGACACGCTGACTCGGGCGTTGGCGCTTGTGCCCGACGATCCCGAGACGCTCGCTCTTGCTGCCGATCTGTACATCAGCCACTTGTCGGCGACGCGCGAGCACAGCGAGATTGGCCTTTTGTACGCGGAGCAGGGTCGCAAGCGGCTTTCTCCCAAAGCGACAGCGACGCCGGGCAAGACGAATTCCCGTCGACGCAGGGCTGCCGTGGCCAGCCGCGAGCCGGTTCTTTCCGACGCGACGCGTGCCCTGCTGGCGCGTCTGTGGCTCTTGTCTGGTCAGGCGCTGCTCGATCTTGGACGGGCCAGCGAGGCGCTGCCGGCTCTTGATTCGTCGCTGCGCTTGGCTGAGCTCTCTGAAGCCCGCTATGAGCGGGCCGTCGCGCTGTTTGAGCTGGTCCGCTTGCCCGAGGCAGAGATGGCTTTTTCAGAGCTGCTTGCGAAGAGCCCCCAGCCCCCGAATCGACAAACCGCGTTTGTGCATTACCACCTGGGCTTGATCTTCGATCAGCGCGGCCGGACCGATGACGCCGAGCGCGAGCTGAAAGCCGCCCGAGATCTGCTGCCCGAGCAGTTTCCCGAGCCGCTGTCCGTTTCGATGGCAGAGTTTCAGGCTCTGGTGCGCACCGAGACCGACGCACTTACGCCCGAGCACGCCGCCGATCTCAAGCGGGTGCGTCTGGAAATCGCCGACCTGCCCGATCCCGCTGATCTGACGCTGGAAACGCCGCCGCTTTCGCCGACGATTCTGGGCTTGTTTCGCGGCCTGCCTCTCGGTGAAGAGCCCAGCGAGCCGCGCAGCATCGTGCTGTATCGCAAGAACTTGCTGCGCGCTGTGCGCTCGAACGCCGAGCTGGTTCGCGAGATCCGAAAGACGCTGCTGCACGAGCTTGGCCACCTGCACGGTGCCGACGAAGACGACCTGCGCGAAGAGGGCTTGGAATAGCCGCGCTCCTAGCGATAGACATAGGCCGCACCGCTGCCGAAGGCGCTGTTGTCTGTGCCATCTCCGTCGACGATGTTGGCCTGGCTGGCTTCTCCGGGGGCGCCGATCAGCAGGCTGCGGCCATCGCGCGACAGGGCCAGGCTCTCGCCGAAGCGATCGCCGATGCCCGCGTTGGGCGCCTTCAGGTACGCCTCTTCCCGAAATCGCCCGCCGCTGAGTCGGAAGACATACGCGGCGCCGCTGTCCCAAGCGCTGCGATCATAGGGCGCGGCGTTGATCCCCGTGGCCAGTCCGGCATCCGTCACGGCCCCGGCCAGCAAGACCCGACCATCGCTGGACAGCGACAGGCTGTAGCCAAATTGATCGCCGGGTCCGCCCCGGCTTGCTTTGAGATAAGCCTGCTGCGACCAGTCGCCGCTGCGTGAAAAGACATAGACGGCACCGGACTCGGGCTGGCTGTTGTCGCTGGGGTCGCCTTGGCCGCCGCGAGCTTGGCTGGCTTCGCCGCAGGCCCCGACCGCCAGCGTGTTTCCGCCGATGGCCACGGCGCAGCCAAAGCGATCGCCGGGGTCGGAATTTGCCGCCTTCAAGTACGCTCGCACCGTCCAGTTTTCGCCGACGCGCGAATAGACATATGCGGCTCCGCTCTTCGGTGCGCTGTTGTCCAGCGAGTTGCCGTTTACACCGCGTGCGTTGCTGGATTCGTTCAGCGCGCCAACCACCAGATCGTCCCCGGACAGAGCCAGGCTGCAGCCAAACTGATCGTCGATATCGGGATTGATCGCCTTGATGAATGCCTCGTGCTGCCAGCTATCGCCCCGTCGACGAAAAACATACACCGCCCCGCTGCGCGGCTTGTCTGAGTTGGCAGGGTCGCCGTTTACGCCATAGGACCCGCCGGGGTTGTTGGGCATCGCCACCGCCACGGTATCGCCCGACAGCGCGAGCCTCATGCCGAAGTAGTCACGTCCGAACGAAACCGGAGGCCACAACGTGGTCTGGTGTTCCCATGTGGTGCCCGTGCGCCGGAAGATCTCGACCACGCCGAGCCCTGACCGCCACGGTACACCGACGGCCAGCAGGTCCCCTTGCAGCGCGACGCTCTGCCCGAACCAGGCCATCGCGGGGCTCGTGGCGGGGATTCGCGCTTCCTCGCGCCACGTGTGGCCATCGAAGCGGAAGACGAAGACCGCCCCTCGTTCAGGGGCGACGCTGCCCTCAAGCGGGGAGCCGACGACCAGCGTGTCGCCATCGATCGCCGCGGCGCGGCCAAAGCGATAGTCGGTGGCGTTTCTGCTTGGCTTGAGGTAGTGCAGCGGAGGCCGTGACACCTGGACATCGACGACATAGCGCAGCGTGGCGCCGCTTTCTGCGTGGACGGTGATCGGGATCTGCGTCGAGCCCGGCGCAATCGAGGTCGGCAGCGACTCGCGGCCTGATTCCGTCACGAATTCGCCGACCTTTACGGCGGCCCCCGCGGTCTGCAGCGTCGGCGTAAAGGCGACGCGCGTCAGCCACGAGGGCACCGACAGCGTGTACGCCGTCTGAGCGCTCGCAAACGCCGGGCTTAGATCGCCCACCGACGGTGTCAGCGCAGACAGGGCAAGCGCTGGATCGACACAGTCCGCGGCAGCCGGCTGACAGACTCCGCCGCAGGGCACCTGATCCGGGGCGCAGGTGACGCCTCCATCCGAGCAGCCCGAAATTCCCAGCAACCAAGCGAGCCCAAAGAGCGTCCAGCGCGACATGCGATCCCCCGTGCAGCACGTTCTAGACGGGAATTCTAAGGCAGCGCGGCTCTTCTATGGTTCGTTGCTTATTTTCTCAGTGGAATTGCACAGTACCGGACCGCTGCTTCGTCGCGCGGCGCCTGCGCGAATCGGCTTGGGGGCGGCGGCGATCGAGTCTGCGTGGGGACGCCAACTGCGCGAAAGCTCGTGTACACTGCGCCCCCGCGAGACGGGCAACGTCCGCAAGGAGACACGCCGATGGAGACGCAGGGTCACGAACGGGGGGGAAGCCAGGCCGGCGCCAAGCCGGGTTCGCCGATGCCACCAGCCGTCTTGGTGGTCGACAGCGACGCACGCGCGCTGCGCCTGCTGGAAGTCGGGCTGCGCCAGGCTGGCTATCGCGTCTGTGCCGCACTGTCGGGCGAAGAAGCGCTGACGCAGGCCGAGGCCGAGCCGCCGGCCGTGTCGCTGATCGACGCCGAGCTTGTCGATGGCGATGGCTTTGGCTTGGCCGCTCGCCTGCGAGCGCTGCCGGGCTGCGAGCGCATGCTGGTGCTGTTTGTCGTCGATCCGCGTCGCCCCAGCGATCGCCTGCGCGCGTTCGAATCGGGGGCAGGGGACGTGCTAGAGCGGCCGGTTCACCTGAAAGAAGCACTGTGGCGCGTCGAGACGCTGCTGGAAAAAGCCGCCCAACGCGGCGAGCTAGGCAGCGGCGAGCGTGGCATGCGCTTCTTTGGCGCGCTGTCGGCGATCAGCATGCTCGACCTGCTGCAGTCGATGGATCTTTTGCGGCGATCGGGCTTGGTTCACTGCAAAAACAGCCGCGGTCAGCGCGGCGTGCTGTACTTCGCCGAGGGCAAGCTCATCGACGCTGAGGTCGGTCGCCTGCGCGGCGAAGATGCCCTGCAGCGCGTCTTCACCTGGAGCGATGGCGAGTACCGCGTCGATCAGCTCGCTGTGCTGCGCCCCGATCGCATCCCGCTTTCGTCGAGCGCGCTGCTTCTCGAAGCCGCCAAGTGGGTGGATGAGTGGAGCCGCTTGACATCGAAGCTGCCCTCGCTCGACAGCGTGCTCGTGCCTGCTGGCTTGGCGGGGGCGGTGCTGTCGGCGGTGGCGCCGTCACACAGCCCGGCGCTTTCTGCCGAGGTCGAAGACGTCCTGGCTAGCTTCAACGGCGTGCGCACCATCCGCGATGTCGTTGAGCTCGACGAAGAGCTGCCGCTCGATAGCCTGGGGCGCCTGCGTGGCGTCGCGCAGCTTCTTTCGGAAAAGCTGCTGGTTCCACGCACTGCCCACGTCGCTGAGCCGCTGCGGCGCATGACCTTGACGCCACCGCCTGCGCCGCGCTTGACCCCGGCGCCACGCATGACGCCGCCGCCCACGCCGCGGCTGACCCCGACTTTGGCCCCGGCCCCGACGGCCCGACTGACGCCGCCATTGACGCCGGCACCTCGGCTTACGCCGTCGCCGAGCGTCGCCACCGCCCCGTCGGCGCACGCCGGCCTGCGTCTGACCCCGGCTCTGGGACAGGCCGTTTCTTCGGGCTCGGCCGGGCGTGGCCTGGGTCTTTCAGACGGGATCCCCATCGACGGGCCGCAGCTTGCTCAGGTGGCGCACAGCCGCCCGCAGCCGGTGCAGCCGGTCGCGGCAGAGCACTCGCTGCCGCCCGTGGCCTTGGCCAGCCGGGCCCCGGCCCCAGCCGCGCCGGCTTCGCTGCCCGAGCTATCGGTCGAGGTGCTACCTGCCGGCCTTTCGCAGTCCGACAGCGCGCCTGCCGTGGGCTCGCGCACATCCGAAGACGCGCTGGCCGTGCTCAGCGCCTCGTCGATCGAGCCACTGTCTTCGTCGTCGTCTGAGATCTCGGGGGTGCCTTCGGTCATCGTGCAACTTCAGCTGGATGCCGAGGGCAAGCTGCAGAAGCCACCCGAGCTAAGCACCAGCGGTGCGGCGCGCCAAAGCCCAGCGCGCAGCGCCGCTCTGCTGCAGCCAACGCCGCCCTCGCTGTGGCAGCGCGTGCGCCCGGTGGTGATGGGAGCGGGGCTGTTTGGCTTGGGCGTGGGTCTGTACTGGGTGTGGCAGACCATCAGCGAGCCCAGCGAGCCGCCGGTCCGTGCCCCCGTCGCGGCACCTCAGCCCGCCCGGCCCTCGGCGATTCCAGCGGTGAGCCCGGCCCCAAGTCCGCCTCCTTCGAGCGCTGGGATCCAGCCAGAGCCGGTGCTTCCGTCGGCAAGCCCGTCTGCTTCAGCGACGTCTTCCCTGCCGCCCAGCCCCGCACCGACAGGCCCGGCCGCTGTGCAGTTGGCTGCGCCTGCCATCCCGTCGCCGGCCCGCTCTGAGCCCAGCGCGCCGCAGCCTGTCGCTGGAAACCCCGCTGCCATCGAGCCTGCGCCTTCGTCTGCACCGCCTGTGTCGCCTGTCCCGCCTGCCGCGAGCGATTCGGCGGTCTCGGCAACCGAGGCGGCCGCCGCGCAGGCTCGCTTTGCGGCGGTGATCAGCAAGGGCAAGCAGGCGCTCTTCCGCGGGCAGTTCAGCAAGACTCGCCAGGCTCTTCGCGAGGCGGCGCATATCAAGCCGCAGTCGGCCGAGGTGCTGTCGCTGCAGGCCGATCTCGCGCTGGACGAGGGCAATGCCGAGTCCGCGCTGCGGCTGGCGAAAAAGGCGCTGCACCTAGACCCCACCTATCCCGATGCGCACCTGTCTTTGGCCATGGCCGCGCAGGCCAACGCCGACACCATGACCGCGCGCTCGCACTTCAAGAAGTACCTAGAGCTTGCGCCGAATGGTGACCGTGCAAAAGACGTAAAGGCCATCCTGCAAGGCAGGTACTGATCGCCTTTCAGGGGTGCGACTCGACGGCAAGGCAGCGCTTGAGGCCCTGCACAAGCTCGCGAGCCTCGGGCGTGGTGATGCGCAGGCGATACAGCACACGCTGCAGATCGGCGACGTACTCGGCCACGGAGTCGGCAGGCAGCGCGAGCGAGGGCTGAAGCGGGCCCTTGGCGCGCACCGGGTCGGGGTCGACGGCGCAGCGCAGCCAAGCCTGCGTCTGCGGAATCGACGCGTCATACGATTGGTGCGTACGCTCTGCCGTCTGCTTGGCCCACTCGCCAGAAACGATGAACAGCGTCTGTGGTCCACCCAGCCGGGCGAGCAGTCGCAGATCTTCGCCGCGCGGGCGATGGGCCGTGGGGGCGCGATCCAACCCAAAGACCGTCGTCTCACGGGCCTGACTGCCGTGGTCACTGGCACAGCCCAGGGCAAAAAGCCCCAGCCACGGCAGGAACGAACGCGCCCAGTGATGTGGACAAGACAGGCGGCTCCGCATCGGCGCTCATCGTCGCACATTGCTGTGTTAGGCTGCCAAGAAACAGGTAGGCAAGCGCCACCGAGGAGGCCCCGCCCCCATGCCGCGCCGACAGATGAAGTTGCCCTGGATGTCCGGTCCCGCTCGACGCGTTCTGGGGCCATGGGGGCTGCGTTCCCTGGCCCTTGGTGTCGCCGTATTGAGCGGATTTGCGCTCGGCTCGTGTCGCGAGCAGCCGCCGTATGAAGAGCTTCCCCAAAAGGGCAGCCACGAGACCGTCACCGTCGAGTGCGGCCCGCTGCCCGAGATCGCCGGCCCAAGCCGCTGCGAGGTCACGCCCAGTGCCAGCGGCAGCAAGTACGTCCTTTTGCGCGGCACCGTCTTGCAGCCGGATCGCGTGCTGCGCGGCGGCGAGGTGCTGATCGATGGCCAAGGCAAGATCGCCTGCGCCGACTGCGACTGCCACAGCAAGCCCGCGGGCGGCGCCGAGGCCACGCAGGTCCTCTGTCCCGACGGTGTCATCTCGCCCGCCCTCATCAACCCGCACGACCACCTGGGGTACAACAAGCTGGCGCCGGCCGCGCATGCCACCAACCGCTATGACCACCGTCACGAGTGGCGGCAGGGCGTCATGGGCGATCCCAACCGTCCGGCGATTCCCTATTCGCGCAGCACCAAGACCGAGACTCTGCAGTTTTCTGAGCTACGCCACTTGATGTCCGGCACCACATCGATCGTCAGCGCCGACGACGCCATCGGTGTCCTGCGCAACCTGGATGCCACCACCACGACGCGGCAAGAGGGCTTGAATCAGACCGTCGTCAACTTCGACACCTTCCCTCTGGGTGACACGGCCGGCGAGCGCTTGCTTTCGGGCTGTGGCTATCCCGGCATCACCACCACGCAGTCGATCGTGAACGCCGACTCGTACGAGCCGCACATCAGCGAAGGCATCAACATCGAGGCGCGCAACGAGTTTCTGTGTACCAGCCAGAACACGCAGGGCCAGAACCTGCTTCTCGACAAGACCGCGCTGATTCACGGCATCGCGCTGGGGCCGACCGATGCCTGCTATGTCGCGCAGCGACGGTCGACGCTGATCTGGTCGCCGCGCAGCAACGTCGCGCTGTACGGGCACACAGCGCAGGTTCCCATGTTTGATCGCGCGGGCGCCCTTGTTGCCTTGGGCACTGACTGGACGTTGACCGGCTCGATGAACCTCTTGCGCGAGCTTGCCTGCGCTGACGAGTACAACCGCCTGCGCTTTGACAACTACTTCAGCAGCGAGGCGCTGTGGCGCATGGTGACGATCAACGCCGCCATCGCCACCGCCACCAACGACGTCATCGGCCAGATCGTCCCCAGCTTGGTCGCCGATATCGCGATTTATCTGGGCCAGCGCGTCTACAAAGACAGCCCCCTGCCGCGCTGGGATCACGCCGCGGTGGTGCGGGCTGGCGTCGAGGATGTGCTGTTGGTGCTGCGCGGCGGTCTGCCGATGTACGGCGACGGCAACGTCATGGAAGGGATCGGCGCAGGCGTCAACAAACTGTGTGAACAGATCGATGTCTGTGGTGTCGACAAGCGCCTGTGCGTCGAGCGCGAGACGAAAAAGAAGCTGGCCGCGCTCGAAGCTGCGACCACGCCGCCCATCTATCGTCTGTTTTCGTGCGGCGCTCCGCCCGACGAGCCGACTTGCACGCCGCTGCGCCTGGACCAGTTTGACGGCAGCATCACCGCCGATGATCCCGATGGCGATGGTCTGCGTGCCACCTACGACAACTGTCCCAAGGTCTTCAATCCCATTCGTCCCGTTGACCAAGGCAAGCAGGCTGATGCCGATGGCGATGGCGTAGGCGATGCCTGCGATGTCTGCCCTCTTGACAAAGACACCACGATGTGCTCAGCGATGCGCACGGCCGACTGCGACAGCGACGGCATCGAAGACGGCATCGACAACTGTCCCGGCGCCACCAATCCCGACCAGTCGGATCGCGACCTCGACGGCAAGGGTGATGTCTGCGATCTGTGCCCGGATCTGGCAAATCCCGGCTTTGCCATCTGTCCAGCGACGGTAAAAGAGCTGCGCACGCCCGGCAGTCCCAAGCGTGCCTCAGCGGGGGCGCCGGTTCGAGTCGAGCGCCTGCTGATCTTGGGCCTGCGCGCCAAGTCGAGCTTTGGCTTCCATGCTCGCGACCTTGACGGAGCGCAAGACTACGCCGGCATCATGGTGTTCTTGGGTGGCAGCGCGCCGCCTAGCTCATCCGACGGCGTGCCGCTGCGCGTCGGCGACATCGTGACCGTCACCGGCAAGTTCGACGTGTTCAACCAGCAGGATCAGATCGGCAACGTCAGCGATGTCACCATCACCGGGCACGTGGCCAACCCTCCCGAGCCCATCGACATCACCACGCGCGATCTGATCCAGGGGGCAAGCAGTCCGTCTGAGAAGTACGAAAACCTGCTCTTGCGGATCAACAATGTCTTTCAGCGCAGAAAGCAGAGCGCGACCGATGATGACTTCTGGGCCACCGACGAAATGGCCGAGACGTGCAGCGCCGCTGCTCCGCCCTGCGTTCGCGTGGGGGACTTCCTGCTCGACAACGGTGCCAACAACGGCGCCCCGGCTTTTACCGCCAACGCCCCGCTCAAGAGCGTCACCGGCATCATCAGCGGCTTTAACAACACCTATTCGTTAGAGCCGCGCGACCCCAGCGACATCGTCCTGCCTTGATGCCTGCCGACCGCGCGCAGCGGCCTTGCTTCGACGGGGGTGAGGGCGCGGGAAGCGGCTACGGGCGGCGCAGGCGGGGGAAGAGCGGGATGAGCTCGCGGTCGGTGACCAGATAGAAGCGCTCAAAGCGCGCGTCGGCCACCAGGCGAATCGGCACCGGCAGGTCGCGTCCGCGCACCGCGAAGATCTGTCGTCCCAGCCCCAGCGGATCCGCCAGCCGCAGGCGCGAGATATCGACTTCAAAGTGGCGGATCGCGATCTTGGTACACAGCGTGCGATCGCCGAATTCATTGATCTGGCAGACGTTCGGATCGACGGTCAGCACGCTGTGCCATGCTGTCGCGGCACGACGCGGCACGGACAGACCGACGCCGTGTCCCAGCTTGGACTCGGCCAGATACAGCGATTCCAGCATCAGCAAGTCGCTGGATCCAGGGCTGCTTCCGGGATGGATCCATGGGCCCTCGAAGTCGAACGGTCGATCATACGTGCCGCGCAGAAGCCAGCCCGCTTCGTAGTCGCCAGGCACGATCTGCGCCGCTTCATGCGGCTTGCCGCGAAAGTACATGACCCCCCACGGCGTCTCGATGCGTGAGCCTTCTTGCTCGGCCTCGATGATGCGGCGGTCAAAGAACAGCCGGCCCGAGCGGGTCTCGCTGCGTGAGCCCATGGCCATGGTCTGCAGCCGGTACTGCCACGGCATGATCACCGCATGCCACTCGCCGTTGGCATCGAGCGCCGACGCCGGTACGTCCACGTGTCCGCCCTCGCTGGGATCGATGGCGCGACCATACGTGCCTTCGAGCAGCCAGCCGACTTCATACGCGCGCTCGAAGCGCTGCATCAGACCCCAGGGCGTCATCACGCAGTCTGCAGGCTTGCCTTGCACCTCGTTTCCGTCGAGCCGCAGCGCGCCGACGCGCTTTTCGCTGCGCGTGCCCAGCGCGCTCACCGCATAGTCGTATTCCCAGTGATGTCGGGCTTCTGCGGTCTTGAATTCATAGCGACCGGTGATTTCCTGAATGACCGCAACCTGCGTGACCAACGTCGTCATGGTGTCCTCCTGCTGCGCGGATGCTCGGCGGCGCCGAGGGCGCTGCGCATGGCGGAAGAGGCGAATCAACAACCGTGCCAGCACCGTCCTTGGCGATGCCCAGCGGGCCCCTTCCTGCACGACAGCACACGGTTCCACCGCTTGCAGCCAGTTGTCGCGGCGCCGGGCCGGAAGACGCACAGGACGACCGCGCAGCGCGACCGCGTGCCGCATGCTCTGCGCCGTTTACCCGGCTAGCAGCAAGCCTTGCGCAGCGAGTACACCGACGATCCCAGCACCGCAACGTAGGCACTGCGCGTTTGCCACACATGCGCGCTAGGGCAGAAGCGCGGCTTTCTTGACGATCGAGAAGCCCGAAAACTGCGCCGTCGGCATCAGGTGGTAGCCGCTGACTTCGCGGCGTGTCACGACGACGTTGTCGGGGTGCCAAAGCGGCAGCATGGGCAGATCGCGCAGCAGCATCGCTTGCACCTGCTTGTACAGCGCTTTGCGCTTTTGCCGATCCATCTCGCGCTGGCCTTCGTCGAGCAGCGCATCCATTTCCAGATTGCGATAGCGCATGCGGTTGATGCCGGCGTCGAGGTTCTTGTTGCTGGGCGCATACGCCGAGTGCAGGAAGTTGCGGAACATATTCGGCTCGGCGATCTCGGCGCTCTGCAGCGTGTACAGGTGGTAGTTGCCCTTTTTCACGTCGGACAAAAAGATGTGGAACTCAAGCGGGCGGACTTCGACGAGGATGCTGACCTCGGCAAGCTGGGCCGCGATGACGCGCGCGATGGCCACGGGCAGCGCATCGGTCGAGGTCTTGTACACCACGGTGAAGCGCGGCAAGGGCCCATCGCCGTCTGGGTCGGGAAAGCCCGCTTCATCCAGCAAGCGCTTGGCTTCTTGGGGGTCGTATGCAAGAGCCTGCGCCGCCTCGCCCTCGGGGGCACTGTATGCCCAGTGAAACGGCGGCAACAGCGACGTCGCCGCCTGCGCCTTGCCGTGCAGCTTGGTGCGCACGATGCGATCGCGGTCGATGGCATGGGCGATGGCGCGACGCACGCGAACATCTTTGAAGCGCACGTCTTCGTTGTTCATGCCCAGATAAAACAAGATCGCCGACGGAGCGCTCTGCAGCGTCAGTCGCTTGTGCCACTTGCTAACGGCATCGAACAGAAGCGGCGACACCGTGTTCTGCGTCAGATCCGCCGACCCGCCGACCAGGGACAACAGGCGCGAGTTGGCGTCGCGCACCACGCGTACCGTCAGGCGTTCGATGGGCGGCGGACCGCGGTGGTAAAAGGCGTTGCGCACAAAGCGCGTGACCTCGCCGGCTTCGCTGACCGGCACGAACGGTCCAGCACCGACGGGTAGGCCGAACAGACTGGGCGATTCGAAGCTGCCGGATTTGACGATGCCGAAGTCCAGGTCGGTCAGCGCGCTTGCATGGGGGTGCGAAAACGCGATGCGCAGCACCCGCGGACTGACGACTTCAAGCGGCCGAATCAAGCCAGATTCTGCGAAGCGGCGCCGCAGGCCGGGGCTGCCCTGCTTATCATCCGCGAGCCTTTCCACGGTGTACGCGACATCGGCCGCCGTGACCGGGCTGCCGTCGGAAAATCGCGCTTCGCGCAGCGTGATTTGCAGGCGCAGGGGCTGGCCTTTTTCCGGCAGAGCCGGCAGCGCTTCGACCGACTCGGCGAGGTCCATGCGCGGCTCTAGCGTCTGGCTTTCGACGTCGACCATGCGCGCATACGCCAGGTACGTCAGCTTGAAGTCGATCGAGGTCGTGGTGTAGCGCGGATCGATGTTGCGCGGCGGCTGCTCGATCAAGACGACGAGCTCTTCCGTCGGCACGCGCTGTCGCACGCAGGCACTGAGCAGAAACAGACCCAATACGCCAAGCCACGCCGGGACATAGACACGGCGACCGCGGTCCGTGCTTTGTCGGTCCGGCGGATCGCAGACTCTGTTAGGCTGCCGATATGCTTCGTGTTTTTTCGCAGACGCAGCCGGACTCACCGGCCTCCCGACTGCAGCGGGCCCCTGAAAAAGACCCAGCCTCTCCGCGTTATCGCAGCGCGGGAAGCGGTCTTCTGTGGGGGGTCGTGTGGGCGTGCATGCTTTCGCCATCGCCGGGGACAGTCCGGGCTGACGCTAATCTGACTCGGAGCCCAGCGCCAGTTTTATTGATGGCGCAGGGGCCGACGGGAAGCGCGGGATCTGGGACGGCGAAGCCAGCGGCTGCGGCGCCGAGTGCTGCCGCCGCAGCGACGGCAGCACCAGCCAGCCCAGCCGGTGCGCCGCCCGCTGCAAGCGGGGTCGGGGCGAGCTCGGCGGCCGTGGTCAGTGGCGCCGTCGGCGAGGGAGAAGGCCCACCCACTCCGAGCGGTCCGGTCAGCATTCCGTCGCTGAGCACCCCTCCGGCAGACCCAGCGCAGCGGCTGCGCTGGCTGTCCGACCGCATCGATCTGTTGCTGCAGCAGCTCATCGGCGACCGGGCCCGCGTCGGAGTGGCCGTGCTCGACGTCGACAGCGGGCGTCTGCTGTACGGTCGCAATGACAACGTCCAGTTCAATGTCGCAAGCAACGTCAAGCTGTTCACCGTGGCGACGGCGCTTTCGATCTTGGGGCCGGAATATCGCTTCAAGACCGCGCTGCTCGCCGAGCGCGACCGCGAGCGCGGCGAATACAAGAGCCTGTTTCTGCGTGGCTATGGCGACCCGACGCTGTCGACCGAAGATCTGTGGCGCCTGACGTCTGAGCTGCAAGCGCGCGGCATCAAGCGCATCAAGGGCGACATCCTCATCGACGACACGTTCTTCGACGAGCAGCGCGTGGCCCCGGCCTTCGAACAGAAGAACGAAGACCGCGCTTATCGCGCGCCGCAGGGTGCGGTGTCGCTGAACTACAACGCAGTCGGCGTACACGTCTATCCCGGCGCTGGGGAAGGCCAGCCGGCGCGCATCATCATCGATCCACCCTCGCCGTATTTCATCGTCAGCAACGAGACGCGCACCGTCGGCAGTGGCCGCACCAGTCTGGTCGTCGACAGCCAGGAAGAAAAGGACGCGCCGCCCGGTCGCGAGCACACGCTGATCCGCGTGCGCGGCACCATTCGCACCAGCGACAACGGGCAGGACTTTGCCAAGCGCGTCGCTCACCCCGATCTGTACGCGGCCTGGACGCTGTACGAGCTTTTGACTCGGCGCGGCATCCAAGTGGGTGGTAAGCCGGGACGCGGCACGGCGCCGACGTCGGCGCAGGTCATCGACAGCCATTACTCGGTGCCGCTCGGCGTGCTGTCGCGCGACATCAACAAGCGGTCCAACAACTTCATGGCCGAGCAGGTCCTAAAGGCCCTTGGCGCCGATAGCTCGGGGCGGCCCGGATCCTGGCAGAAGGGCCTGCAGGCCGTGTCGCGCTATCTCGAAGGCATGGGCATCCTGCCCGGCAAGTACCAGATGCAGAATGGCTCGGGGCTGTATGACTCGAACCGCTTTACGCCGGCCCAGGTGGTGACGCTTTTGCGCTCGGCCTATCGCGACTTTCGCATCAGCGCCGACTTCGTCGCGTCGCTGGCTGTCGCCGGAGCCGATGGCACGATCTGGCACCGCATGAGCGGCGGCATCGCCGAGCGCTATGTCCGAGCCAAGACCGGCACGCTAAACGGTGTGTCGGCGCTGTCGGGCTTTGCCAGCGCTCCCCTCTCGGGGGCGTCGATGCTGCGGGCGCCGCTGGCGTTCTGCGTCGTGCTGAACGACCTGTCGATGGGCATGCCGGCCAAGCCGCTGCAGGATGCCATCGTCGAGTCGCTCGTCGCGTATCAAGGCGCGTCGCTGCCCGGCATTCCGACGGCAAGCGGGGTAACGGCACCGGCTCCATCGTTGGCGGGTCCGCCCATCGGGGTTGGCGCTACGACGGGCAGTCGCTAACCCTGGCCCTTCCAAGGATCTTCAACATGGCGATGCGTCTTTGGCCCAAGCTGGCCAGCCGTCTGCTCGGTGACTTCAAGATCTTCCGTCTGCACAGCCAGCGCTTCGTGTCGCCGCGCACCGAGCGCGAGCACGACTTCTACGTTTTGGATGTGCCCGACTGGGTCAACGTCGTCGCCGTCACGCCGGATCAAAAAGTCGTGCTGATCGAGCAGTTTCGCTTTGGCACCGCGGCCCTGACGCTTGAGATCCCCGGCGGCATGATCGACCCAGGCGAAGATCCCGTCGCAGCCGCTCGCCGTGAGCTACTCGAAGAGACCGGCTATGACGCCGAGCGCTTCACCCTGCTTGGGCACGTCGAGCCGAACCCAGCGATTCAGAACAACCGCTGCTACACCGTCTTGGCCGAAGGCGCCCGGCTGCTGGGCGCGCAGGATCTCGACGAAAAAGAAGACATCGGCGTCGTGCTGCGTCCGCTTTCCGACGTGCCCCAGCTTCTGCGCAGCGGCGCCATTTCGCACGCACTCGTCTGGGCCGCGTTCCTGCACCACGACCTCTTGCGCCGCGGCGAACAGGCGCCATGGACAGAGTAGTAATATCAATAAATATCCTCATATCATATTGAGAATGATAAATATCGTCATATCATATGAGAATAATGAATATTCTCGAATTAAATTTGATTAATAAGACGTAGATAAACGCGTGGTCTAGAGGCGATCGACACAGCGCTGGGCCTGATCCCGCAGGCAATGCTCGACAAGATCCGCGAGCGCCACGCACGCGAAGACGCCGCCGAGCGGCTGCACATCCTCCGCAGGATGCTGCGCTTACGCTAGAGCGCCGATTCGCAGGCCGTCTGCGTCCACGCCAGCGTGTCGGCTGTGTGCGCACCTACCTGGTCAGCCTGGCACATGGATGAAGCGCGTTGATCCGCTTTACATGCCGACGGAAGGCGCTGCCGAGTCGTGTTAGCGTGATCTGCGGCATCCCCTTTTGCGGCTCTGCGGGGGTGTGTACCAGCGCCTGTCTGCTCGCGTGCCCTGCGCCGCGCGGAGGTTGAATCATGTCGAGATTCTTGGGGCGGATCGACCGCCGGTCACCAAGTCGTCTTCGCTCTTCCGCTTCGCCGCAGCTTGAGTCGACGGCCGCGTTGGTGTCGCCGCGTCCGCTTGCGCAGGACCTCGATCCGGCCTGGCTCGGCGCACCGACTTTCCAAGCCGAGTCGATCGAAGAGACCGCAGCGCGTGGGGCGCGCGGCTCGGGACAACCGCTGCCACACCTCGACACGCTGCAGGCGGTCTTTCCTGGACACCGCCTGTCCGAGCTACGCATTCACGTCGACAGCCCAGCGAATCGGGCGGCCCAGGCGCTGGGCGCGACGGCCTATACGCGGGGGAACGATCTGGTGTTTGGCAGCGGCACACCAGACCTGGCCACCCTGGCCCACGAGACCACGCACGCGCTGCAGCAGCAAGCAGGGCTGCGACCCGAGGGCGGCATCGGGCGCCCCACGGATCGTCTGGAAGAACAAGCCCACGCTGCGTCGCAGGCGGCAGCCGCGGGCCAGTCCGCAGCACCGATCGTCCGCAACCTGCTTCCGCACAGCCCCGGCGCCCGCTCACGTGGGACGAGCGCAGTGCAGTTCCTCACAGAAAAAGAACTCCAGGCGCTCAATTCGAAATACGGCGAGGAGTTGGTGAATCGCGCAATTAGGACACTAAGATTTATCGACACAAGGAGGAATAAACCAGAGCGGACACTTGAACAGATAGATGCAGCCGAGATTGAGAAGGCCATCATAGCGATTATAGATCAGAGCAAGTCTCCCGAATCAAAAGCCGTATCGCCGCGGGCAAAAACTCAAGAAGCTAGCTCAGTGCCCGTTCCATCCACGCCCCTGCCGAGCGCAGAGAGTTCAAGTAGTCCCGCGAAGCAATCGAACGATCCAAAACCCGATCTGTCCCGCTATAACAACGTTACTTGGGGGAGCGGTCAAGGCTTTGAAAATACATTAAGACTGGGAAAACTCGATGCAAATGTCATGAATTGCTATGAGTTTGTCATGGTGTTTGCTATTGATCATGGATTTGTTTCGTTTGATGAAATATTGAATATGGGAGACCATGACAAAAAGTATCTGCCAGATGTATTCATCAATATTTTGACCCAAAAGGCAGAGTTGACAGATTTGAAGGAAGCGAAAGATTTCGAATTCGGAGATATATTGTTCTTTGTTGGACCGAGAGCACATACATTCATATCGCTCGGCAATGGGCTAGCTGCTGAATGCCGGGCAATACCTGACCAAAATCATGTTCATCAAATGAATATTGCTGAAATTCACAAAGATCATCACAACCCAAGATTTATTATTAATATATTGGCTGATAAAATTCACGCTGAAATGGCCGTGTTTCATAAGAGCTCATATAATACCCCTGGGCGATTCTTCAAACAGTACAGTTATGATAGCAAAACACTGAAACAAGAACAAGCAGCCGACGAAAACTGGGATGATGCGAATGACCAATTTTCTGAATTAAAAGAAAATGAAAATATATCGATGGATGACATTAATAATATTATTAATGATGTAGCAACGGGCTGGAATCAGAAGTTCCTCAGAAAGGTAGTGGACTTGCCCCTCTTCCGCGTGCGCAAAGCGGACTGGATTCAGGCGGTCAAGCGGGCTCAGCCCCGCGGAAGTCATCCGTAGTCTCGCTGGGGGGGGCCCAGGGGTCTGCCCCTCGATCTGTACCGGCCCCCATGGCCGTCGGGTTCATTTTTTTGCGAAGGGTTCGTCCGCGGTCGGGCACTTCCTATCAACGCAACCGAGCGAACGGCAAATCGAGCCCAGGTGTGGGATTCGATGGCTGCGCGTTCGCCCGAATAGCCTATGGGAGGTCCTTATGCGAAGTCTATGGTCGGTTCCTGTATTGCTCTTTGCCGTTGGCTGCGGTCCCGGTCCCAATCGCATGGAGCTAGCCTTGGCCCCCGATCTGATTGCTTCAACGATTGGTACGCTGGGAGCCACTGCCACGGTATATAGCAACAAAGACTCTACATCCGGGGTCCATGTGGCGTTCGATGTCGCCTACAAAGACCGCAACGGTGTCCCCCACACGATCGCGGGAATCTCGGATGCGACGGACGTCGCAGGGCAGGCCAAGGCCAGCTTTGCCGGGCTTATCTTCGAAGGCTCTGGCACGGTGACTGCCAAGGCGCTCGACAGCCAGGGGGCGGTGATCCTCGATGACATGAAGAATCCGCTGCAGGCCACGGCGACCTTTGGCGTGCTCGATCTGTCGCCGCCCCAGGTCGCGATCACCAGCCCGGCCAACGGCGCGCACTTTGCGATGAACGCGCAATACACGATTACCGTGCGTGCCACCGATGAGATCGGTGTGAGCCAGGTATATACGCAAACATCGAGAAGCAACGGCGGCACGGGTGGCAATGCATCAAGCAGTCGTATTACCAGCGGCGCCGCCGATGTCACCGTCCGCGTTGATGCCGATACCGGCGGAAATCCGACAAACACGATTACGATTTATGCAATGGCCGCTGACCTAAGCGGCAACCTGGGCGTGGCGCCGCCGGTCGTCATCAATGTTCCTTAACAGACCATCTGCAACGCGCGATGAAAACGCGCTGCCGATCCCGCGCGGTGGATAGGACTCTGCTCTGCGTTATCGCGTCGCCGACACCCACAGATGAAGCGCGCTTTCCACGGTCAACGCGGTGCGCGTCGCTGTGAAAAGCCTGCAATTCCCACGATTTGCGGCGCAGGTTGTATGCAGTGATTTATCATTTAAGCGTATGTGGCAGGTTGACCCCAGAGGCGAGAGGCCGCGGCCATGCGAGAGCTAGTCCACGCGCTTTGTTCGGTCGCGTGTGCGGGGCGCGCCCCTGGAACGCCGGGAGGCGTGCGCGCCCGTCAGAAGATCGTCGAGGCGCTGCGCGCCTGCGGGCTCGACCCGGCCGAGCAGAGCATCGCCGGGACACGGGCCGCCAACGTGATCGCAGCGCTGCCCGGCGACATCGATCGCTGGGTGCTGGTCGCGGCGCACTACGATCACTTGGGCGGCCATGCGGGTCGGTTCTATCCAGGGGCCGACGACAACGCAGCGGCCATCGCCATCTTGGTGGATGTGGCGCGGGGCATCGCACGGCGGCGACCGCAAGGGCGTGGCGTGCTGATCGCGGCCTTCGATGCCGAAGAGCCGCCGTATTTTCTGACTCGCGAGATGGGCTCTTCGTACTACGCCGACCACGCGCAGAAGATCGGCCCGCCCGTCGAGCGCATCGACATGATGGTGTGCATGGATCTGGTCGGGCACGCGCTGGGGCCAAGCGGACTGCCGTCGGAAGTGGGGCAGACCTTGTTCGCGCTGGGGGCCGAGCGCAGCGCAGGAACCCTGGCCACCGTGCAGTCCTTGGCGCAGTCCGAACCAGGGCTGATCGTGCGTCCGGCCGATGCCGAGATCATCCCGCCGCTTTCCGATTACGACGCGTTTTGGCGACGGCGCGTGCCGTTCCTGTTTCTGACCGCGGGTCGCTCGGCGCGCTATCACACGGTCAACGACACGCCCGAGTTTCTCGACTGGAACAAGATGGCTGCGACGGCGCGGTGGATTGAACGCTTCGTGCGCGCGATCTGTCGCCAGCCCGCGGCTGCGATTCCCTTTGTGGACGATGCTCGCGCCGATGCCACGACGCTGCACAGCTTCATCGCGCTGGCGGGTCCGCTTGCTCCGGTTGCACCGCTGGCTCGCGTGGCGCTCGAACGGGCGCAGAAGCTGCTCGCTGCGTGCGACGAAAAAGGTCGCCTGCCGAGTGCCCTGCGCAGCGCGCCCGCCGAGCTGATCCTGGGCTTAGAGAGCGCTCTTTCCTAACGAGCAGCGACTTTTGCAGCGCGCTAAGGGGATCGCGTGAGGGTGATGCGGAAGGGGGGCAGGGCGTGCTCATCGCGGCAGCGGCCTTGACCCTTGCTGATGAAGACGCGGACCTCGTATTCCCCGACGGGAAGGCCGGCTGCTGATGGGGTGTGCGGGAAGAACTGCCAGATCTTGCCCTCGCTGCTGCTGGGGCCCAGGGTCTCGGTGCGGACCGGTGGGCTGTCGGCTGGGGCAGCGGCCACGCGTGTGAGGACGCGAGCGGTGGCTCCGGCGACGGGCTGTCCGTTGAGCCGCACGCCATAGTGGGCCAGGGTCCCGACCGTGCTCCCTCGCGGGTAGTTGCGCGACAGCGAGAGGCTGCCTTCAAACGGCGTTCTGCCCGGCACGCAGCCGCAGCCCGTGGCATCGATGCCGCTGCAGGCGGTGTTGCAGGTGACGCGGCCGCCGGCCTCGCCGTCGAACCCGAGGTCATCGCAGCGTGGGAAGGGCTTGCTGGTCAGGCTGCTGTCGCAGGCCTCGCTTTCGGAGGTGAGGATGCCGTCGCCGCAGCGGGCGGTGGGAGCGGCCTTGCGCAGCGCCGCGAGCACGTCGACCCGGCCAAAGCCATAGCCGTCATCGCGACCGGGGGCGCCCAGATCGACGGCGGTCTCTTGCAGAAGCTGGCGCAGTGCGACGTTGCTGAGCCCAGGGAAGCGTGAAGCCAGCAGGGCGGCGCTGCCGCTGACCAGCGGTGCCGCCATGCTGGTCCCGTCGAGGAACGCGTGATCCGAGGGGCTGTTGGAAAACGAGCAGCCTAGCTCAGCACCGCTCGTGATGCGCTCAGCCAGGTACTCGCCATCCCCGGCTGCGATGGCAGAAACCGGGATCGGCAGAGCGCTGCCGACGTCGATGTTGGTGAGCAAGCGACCCGCTTCGCTGGGCTCGCCGCTGCGGTGGTTGTACAGGATCACAGCGGCGGCGCCGGCCCGACGGGCGTTTTCCACTTTTTCGCTGAAGGTCAGCGCTTTCTGGCTGGCGTCGCTGGGACCGCGGCGAATCAGCGCGATGCGTCCTTGCGGGGCGCAGGCTGCGATCTCGCTGGGGCTGCCGTATCCGCACAGCGTGACCTGGGTCGTGCCGAGGAGGGTGCCCGAGCCAGCGCTTGCGGCATACGCTGCGAGCGCGACGTCCGCTTGGCCCCTCTCAGCGCACTGCAGGCGGGCTTCTCGACTGCCGGTGCCCATCGGGAACATGGAATACAAGGCGACTCCGGGGGCAGCGAGGCCCACCGCCTTTCCCGTCGATGAAAAGGGCGCCAAGCGGTCATTGGGATCGGTGGCCGCAACCGCCAACACTTCGCGATAGGATGCGGGAAAATGCTTATCCGCCGTACGGATTTCCCCGTGCGTGCTGTCTTCGGCGTTGCCGGCGGCTGCGACGAGCAGGATGCCCGCGGCATAGGCTGCGGACAAGGCCCGCTCTTCGGGGGGGCTGGGCACCGGAGCGCCGAAGCTCATGTTGACGATGCGGCAGCGATCGGCAATCGCCGCATCGAGAGCCGCGACAATGTCGGTATCCGTAGCGCCCAGCCGACCGCGTACGCGCCCAAAGATCGTGTAGATGCGCAGGTTGGCGTCGGGCGCGACACCGACCATGCCGTAGCTGTTGTCTGCTGCCGCAACGAGACCCGCGACGTGGGTGCCGTGGCCTTCGACCGCTGCGTAGTCATCGCTGCGATCAAAGAAGTTGTAGCCGCCGATGAGGTTCCGCGGTCGGTCGCGATGGGTCGATGCGGCGCCGCGATCGAAGCCGGTGTCCAAGATGCAGACGTCGACCCCTGCGCCGCGCGAATAGGCCCAGCCAGCGACGGCACCGGTATACAAGGCACCATAGCTGTTGCCGATCTCGTTGCGCTGCCAGCGAGGCAAAGGGACGCCGCAGTCCACGCTGCAGGTCGTGGTCTGGGTTGCACGCGCGGCTTCATCGGGCTCGCAGCGAGAATCCCCGCAGCCGTCCAGGAAGCGCCGCGCCGCGGGCTCGACGATCAAGCCCGGCCAGGCGGCGATGGCTCGGGAAAGCGCCTGACGATCGGCGCGAACGGCCAAGCTGTTGGCGAGCCCGACGCGCTCGCTATAGGTGTGGCGAACTTCGATGCCGTCTTGGCGCAAGCGGTCGGCCAGATCGTCGCGCAGGCTGGCTCTGCTCTGCGCTTCGGGCAGGTGCAGCCAAAAGACGTCGTCAGCAAAGGCGTCCGCCACCGGGATGGGCAGCGGTGTCTCGACGGGCGGCGGATCGTGGAGGGGCGGACTTTGACAGCCGGAAAGGGCCGCCGAAAGAGCACACGAGGCAGCAAGGCCCAAGCGGACGGCGATGCGACGCGGGTGCGGCATCCTTTGAGCGTGCATCAGCCGCGCGCGGTCGAGCAAGCACAGAGACGCGTGCTAGCTGCGCTCGTGGATCTGCAGACGAATGGGCCCGCGGGACCGACGTCGCAGCCGCTGGGCAAGCCAGATCAAAGCCAGCGCGATGGGCGGGCCAAATGCGGCGCTGTGGCTGCGCGTTGTCGCCACATCGCAGGAACAGCCTCCGACGGTGGCACCGGTTGGGCGTGAGCTGTCGGGAACTTCGCACGTGCCCTCGAAGGGGACGCACTGCATGTTCGCTGGGCAGGTGATGAACTGGCAGACATCGTCGCGGCACTTGCCTGCAAAGCAGCCCTGCGTGCGCTTGCAGACGACGCTGCGACAGCTTGTGTCGATCTCGCACTGCCGGGTGGCGCTGTTGCAGGTGGTGGTCGACGGGCAGCTTTGCTCGCAGGGATCGGGGGCGCACAGGCCCTTGATGCAGCGCTCGCCGGGGCCGCAGAACTCGCTGCACGTGGCCTTGCACTGCGCAGTGGTCCCGTCGGTAAAACAGTACTCGCCAGGGGCGCAGACGACCCCGGTGCAAGGGTTTGGCTTGCAGGCACCCTGCAGGCAGATATCGCCGGCCTTTGGGCAGGGGTTGGAATAGCAGGTGTCGTCGCAGAGGACGGTGTTGTTTCCCGCGTCGCCGCTGCCGGTGATGGTCTGGATGATCTTTTGGATCTGCGCCAGCAGCGCTTGTTCGCTGTCGGCCAGGTAGTAGTCATAGCCGAGCGAGCGGTCCGGGTTCTTTTCGCCGCCCGCGGCCGCCATGCGGTTGAGGTTGTCTTTGAACACCTGGCTCAAGCTGCCGCCGAATCCGACGACGAACGTATGAACCGATGGACTTTGGTTGTACGCCGCGGTGATGGCGTTGACGGCTCCGGTGACGTGGTCGGATGCGCCGCACATGCTGGTGCAGAACGGCTCGCCGTCGGTGATCAGCAAGATGTACTGCGCGCGTGAGGCGTCGGCAAAGCTGGCTTCGGCGCGTAGCGAGTTCACCGCTTCGCAGGTCGGCGTGCCAAACATCGTGTTGGGTGGCTTCAGCGTGCTTAGCTGTGGGGTGATCATGGCGCGCGTGCTATACGCGGGTGGGACGATGAAGCCGCTGGTGCCGCACTCGTTTTGCACGGGGAAGGCGCCAAAGCCGATGGGCAAGTAGCCGTCGTACTGCGTCAGCACGGCATTGAGCGCTGCGGTCGCGATGTCCCAGCGCGACTTCTCGCTGCCTTGTGGGAAGGCGTTGTCCTGCAGGCGCCACAGCATCGATCCCGAGCGATCGAGAAGGATGGCGAGGTTGGGGCACTTTTTGCCCCAGGCCATGGGGCTGTACGCGATGGACAGGGACAGACCAACGAACAGCAAGGCTCGGTGAAGAAGCGAGGGGGTGAACGACATGCGGAGCCTCCAGAGTTGGGGTCCGCACCATCGTATCGCGTCGAGAACGGTGCGTGTGGGGGGAACGAAGGCGGAAGGACTGCGGGGGGGCTTGCGAGGAACGCTGCGTGAGCGGCCCGATGACCTGGCCGCGATGGGCTTAGGTGCCGCCGCCCGCGCAGCGGAAGCTGATCACCTTGCCCGGCGGAGGCGCGGCGTTGCCTTTACGCCAGATGCCCGCGACCACCGAGTCTTTGCAGACGTTTTCCTTGCTCTTCACAGCGCAGTAACAGTCTGAGGCTTCCGGCATGCAGGCCTTTACGATCTCGGGATCGTTGATCGTCGGCTCTTTTGCGGCTGCCCAGGCATCGCAGCACTTCGACGAACACGTCGGGAAGTAGTAGTCGGGGATGCTGTACGGGTTGCTCTCGTCGACGTCGCCGACCATGCACTGCGGCTGGCCATCCTGCGTCTTGGGAATCGAGGGCAGGCAGTTGCCGATCAGCTTCCTGGTGATGGCCTTGGCGATCTTGTCGAGTGCCGTCGTGTACGCATCGATGTCGCAGATGCTGACTTCCAGGACGTTGGGGTTGCCGTCCTTGTCCTTGCCGAACTGCCGCGCGAACTTCGACAGGCGAAGCTGAGCTTGGCCATAAATGGCTTGGTTGCCGCTGTAGACGCACGACGCGTCGGTGCCACCGGCCCGGTTCAGATAGCCCGAGGCGCTGCCACCCGGACCGCGGCTGATCGTGACCTTGCCTGGGTTGGGGTTGGCGTCGATCTGCGGCTGCGTCCAAATGCCGCTGATCAAGAGCTTGTCCTGCGCCCGCAGCGTCGAGAAGAACTTGAAATACTTCTCAGTCGGTTCCAGGTAGTTGTTCGGGCGCTCTTTGCAGTTGGTCTTGACGCCCGGCGTGTTCATCGCCTGGTCGCACTGGATGCTGCGAGCCAAGCAGCGATAGTCGACGTTGTAGCAGTCGTAGCTAGCGTTCTGATCCGGATCGCTGCAGTCGCGCGTGTTGGGGTTGTTCTCGATGCGCTTGTTCATCTGCACCGAGCAGTCGTCTTCATCGGTGATGTAGATGACTGCCAGCACCGAATTCGGGCGCAAGAAGCCCGCGTTTTCGGGGCGGTGTCCATCGAGCGCACGCCGCGAACCTTCCAGTGGGCCCTCGATGCCACAGCCACCGTCGCCGACCAGAGCCATGCACTTAAAAGCATTGATCGGGCCCTGGTCCACCATCTTGCCGGTACCCGGATCCAGTTTCAGATCCTGCGGCACGTTGGTGCGGCCATCGACCTTCGAGATGTAGCGACGGCCATCGATGGGCACGAACTTGTCATTGGCGCATAGCTCGGCGCACGCGTTGCGCGACTCGGCCGTCGGCAAGCTGCGCGCGGTGCAGGGCAGGTTCTGCAGCACGCCGTCATCGCCTTCGAATTCATCGCACTTGCCGATGTTGCCGCCCCAGGGCTCGCCGGGACGCACGTTCGAGCCGATATCCGACGTGGCGATACCGACCTGGTAGTTGGCGCCCGTGCCATCGATGATCTTGATGAACTGCGGGATGGCGTTGGCCAGTGCCTTCTGCTTCGGTGCCATCGACGGCGAGTTGTCGATCAAGAACAGGATGTCGACATCCTTCTTCAGCCGCGTGTCAAACACCTCGCCCGTGATCTGGTCGACGCAGTTGTTGATCGCGCCAGTCTTCTGTTCCTTGGTGCCGTTCTCGGGAACGGGACATAGGCTGCCGTACTGGGGCGTCGTGCAAGCACCCAGTGCCAGCGCGAGGCTGCCGAAGGCTAGCCCGTGGTTGAAAGTAAGACGGCTCATGGATTCCTCCGTGTTTTTTTCATCGAGAACGCGAGGTCGCGACCGCCGGAACGGTCTGCTGAGACCAAAGAGGTGCGCAAGGTAGCACAGGCATTGGGAAGAGATCATCCCGTTTGCTTGCATCGGACCAGGGCTGATTGGGCAGCAAACCTTACAACGCCCAGGGCAATTTTTTTCACAGGCGGGCCAGGTGTCGGAAACTGGGCCCATGGCGACGCCCGATCTGAGCAAGCTGCCCAAGGTGGACAAGGTTCTGGCTCTTCCTGCGATACAGGCTTTGGCCCAAGTGGTGCCGCGCTGGGCCGTCGTCGATGCCGTGCGCGATGAGATCGAGCGCCTGCGCCAGGGGCTTGTGCCAGGGCTGCGGCCCGAAACGATGGCGCCGGATGCGGGCCATGATCCCTATGCCGTCGACGTCGAGCGCATCCGACATGCGGCTCATCGTCGCGTGCAGTCGTCGCTTGTGCCGGTCCTAAACGCGACCGGCGTCGTGCTGCATACCAACCTGGGCCGGGCGCCTCTGTCCGATGCGGCGCTGATGCGGCTTTCGTCGTTGGGGGGGGGCTATCTGAACCTAGAGTACCGCGTCGAGCCGGGCACTCGCGGCAGCCGCCAGGAACACGTGCAAGACCTGCTTTGCCAGCTGGTCGGCGGTGAAGCGCACCTGGTCGTCAACAACAACGCCGCAGCGGTGCTGCTGATGCTGTCGGGTCTGTGTCAAGGCGGCGAGGTCGTGGTGTCGCGGGGCGAGCTGGTCGAGATCGGTGGCTCGTTCCGTGTGCCTGACGTGATGCGCGCATCCGGGGCGCGGCTGCGCGAGGTCGGCACCACCAACCGCACGCACCTTGCCGATTACCACGCGGCGATTGGCCCCGAGACCAGGGCGCTGCTGAAAGTGCATCGCAGCAACTTCGCGCAGGTCGGCTTCACGGCCGAAGTCGATCTGCCGACCTTGGTCGCTTGCGCCGCAGGTGCTGGGCTGCCTTGCTTGCTCGACCTGGGATCGGGTCTGCTGTCGAGTCGCCTGGTGCCGCCGCCGCTGTCGTTGGCACACGAGCTGTGCGTGCAGAGCGCGCTCGCCGCAGGCTGCACGCTGGTGTCCTTTTCGTGCGACAAGCTTCTGGGGGGGCCGCAGGCCGGGGTGATCAGCGGGAAGAAAGAGGCCATCTTGGCTCTGCGCTCGCTGCCGCTTCTGCGGGCGCTGCGGCCGGACAAGCTGACCCTGATCGCGCTGTGCGCCACGCTGGAGCTGTACCGTGACGGGCGCAGCGATGCCATCCCTGCCGTTGCCATGTTGAGCACGCCGCTTCCCGTGCTGCAGGCGCGAGCTCAGAGCTTGCTGACGCTGTGCCAGGGCATCGCGGCCAGCCAAGCCGACGTGCCACCGCTTGAGCTAGAGATCCTGCCAACCCGCTCAGCAGTGGGAGGAGGGGCGCTGCCGCTTCTTCAGCCCGAGAGTGTCGCGGTATCTCCGCGCTGCAGTGGCAAGCAAGCGCGCCGGCTGGCTGCGGCGCTGCGCCAAGGCCAGCCTGTCGTCGTGGCCCGTGTCGCTGACGATCGTCTGCTGCTCGATCTGCGCACGCTTTCGCATGCCGATCTGCCGCAGGTGGCGCAGGCGCTGGTCAACGCCTGGCGCGATCGAGGGAAAAGTCTAGGCTGGGCCGAGCGCGCAGCAAGCCTTTCCATGACGGGTGAGGACGGGGATGAAGAACCCGGCGAGGGCTAGGCGGCGCGTGATAACCTGACAACATGCCAAGGATTTATGCCGAAGCTCCCGAGCTGATCACCAGCCCGGATGGAGCTTGGGCGGCTGCACTGTGCCGGTCGCGGATCTACGTCTATTCACTCGAAGGCACGCCCGAGTCTGCACTGTCGGATTTCGCAGCGCGATCGAGCGGCGGCGACGAGGACCGGCCGGCTCTGTACGATGCCTATGCCTCGATGGAGATCACGGGCGGTGGCGGGCGCATTTGCTTTGTCGCGAGCGATCGGCTGCTGCACGTCTTTCGCGAGGGGGGCGAGCCAGCGGAAGGGACCGAGTCCGGCGTCATCGCTGCCGAGCTTTTGAGCGTTCCTGATCTGCGACCGATCGGCCCACTAGTTCGTGTCGGTGGTGCGCAGCGCATCGTCGGGGTGGGGCCGGCTGGGGCAGTGGTCGCGCCGCATGGACCAGGGGCTGACATCATCTGCTTGCGCGGGGCTGAGCTGGTCTTGCAGCGGACCTTCATGCGCAGCGAAGTGCGCGCTGCGATCGCTGGAACGGATCGCCGCTTCCTGTTGGAACAGCGCGGGGGCTATGACGTCTGGGACGTGGGGGCTCGCACGACGGTGACGCGCCTGGTTCTACAGACCCGGCAGCCGCCGTTTCAGGTCGGTTACGCGCAGTCCGGCAAGATGATGTGGGCGCTATCAGCCGGGCCGCCGATCCATGTTGAGCTGTTCCGCTCCTCGGACGGTCGCCGCATGATGGAGCTGGATCAGCCAGGTAGAGCCCTGGGAGCCGAGGCGGCGCCCAGTCGTCTGGTGATCGCGGCTGAGGAGCGCGCGGGCCAGGCGTTCTTAGACGTCGATCTCTCGGTGGGCGCGCTCACACACAGCATGGCTCCGACGGCGCATGGCCCTGTGGCTAGCTTTGCGCTGCGGCCACGGGCGTCTTCCCCCGAGCTGCTGGTGCTCTTCGACGGCGATCACGACGACGCGGTGGGCTTGCTGCGCTTGCGGCTACCCACGCTGCAAGCACGCGGAGGACGCGAAGAGGCGCCGCCTGCGCCTCGCGGATCACGGATCACTGGGCGGTCCCCCGTGGCTATTGCAGCGGCCGCCGCCGAACAAGCGGCATCGCCGGCACGGGCACGCATGGGGCGAAGCGAGCTGCGCCCGAGTCGATCGGGGGCCTTTGGCGACGAACGAACCAGCCGAGGCGAGATCCGGGCGGATTCACGTGTCGAGCCGCGCAGCGATCTGCGGGCTGGCGCAGCACTCAGCCCGTTGCCGTCGGTGATTGTCTCGCCTGAGCTGCACGAAGCGGCGAGCGTGGATGAAGACAGTGAGCCTGGGATTCTGCAGCTACCTGTCTCGCATGGCGAGGGGCTTGGCTCTTTCCGTGACGGGCACCGCAGCGCAGCACGTCGTCGTCGCTTGGATGAAATGCTGCGGCGCTCTTACGACGCCGGCCAGGGGCCTGCTGCCTGGCAGTGGGAGCTCGTGCGCTGGGCCCAGCTTGCGCTGTCGGCCTCCGACGAACAGTTGCCCTTGGCGCCGGAAGGCGGGCCTGTGCAGTCCTTGGCTCAGCGGCTGCGCTTCTCGCCGGTCGCGCAGAAGATCCTCAGCTTGCTGTACGCCTGCGAGTACCTGCTTGGGGTTCGTCCGCGCGGCATGCGCGTCATCGAAATCGCGGCCTGCCTGTGCTCGCTGTACGAGGAGCCAACGCTGCTTGCCGAGCTCTTGCCGACTGCGCCGCTACGTTCGCTGGGTCTGATCGCGGTCCGCAGCGATGGGCGACTGCGCCTGCAGAGCGAGGTCGCTCGTCTGTTCCTAGGCCTTTCGTGCCCCGATCTGCAGCCAGCCGCGGGGCCCGATCGCGACGGGCTGTCTGCCGGGCTCTATGGGCATATCGGCCCCTTTACCCGCGCCTCGTCGCTGCTGCTGCGGCAGTCCGTGCTGCGACTGGATGCTCTCACCGAGTCACAGCCCATGGCCGCCATCGAGCGAGCCATCGAGCGAGCCGTGGTCTACGACGCAGTCGTCGTGATCGACGGCGTCGCGGGTCTGTCCTTCCCGGCCTTTAGCACGCTGTCTCTGCTGCCCAGCCTGCGCCCGCTGCTTTTGTCCGTTCGCGCGCCTGTGCTGCTGTGCAGCATGCCTGACACGGCGTCGGTTCTTGGACTCTCAACGCGCAGCCTGCCACCCGGCGTGGTCATTCAGCACAGCGGAGTGCCGGCGCCGCTGGTGCCAAGTGGCCCGTTGCCTTCGGGCACGACGTGGCGTGGCCCGATGCTGCCGGTAAGCGCGACGTTCCTCGACAGTCCCATGCAGACCGGGCGCATTGAAGTGGCACAGGCTGGCGATCGGCGATCGGCCATTGTCATCGGACCCAGCGCCACTCCAGAGGCATATGCCACTGCCGCGTACCTGGCCGCACGCGACGGCGCTGTTGTGGCGTTGGATGCTGAGCTGACGCAGGTGCGTGCGTTGGTTCTGGCCATGCTGCTGCGTCAGATTCCCGTCACCGTCACAGCGATGCCTCCTGGCGGAACGAGCAGCCTAGCCAGCGGGGCGGCTCCGACATGGCCTGCGGTGTTGGCTCCGTATGTCGGCTAGAAACACCAGCCGAGAAGGGTCACGGGATTTCGTACTTTCGCGGGCTCGATCTTGTAGAATGGCTGGCGACAATTCTTTTCAGGACGGCGACCATTGAACGGCGCAAGCATGTTTGAACGAACTTGGGATATTGCCATCCAGCTCTGCCGGATGGGGCGGGTGCAAGGCCGACGGTTTGCTGTCGGTGTGACGCCCTTGAAGGCACGCGAAAGCGATGCGGAAGCGCCGCGCTGGGCCGTGATGGGCCTGGATGGCTCCGCTGTTTTCACGGCCCCCTCGGAAGAGGAAATCGATGCGGGGTCCCTGTTCACCGTGGCACGCCGCTTCGTCGAGCTGGAAGATGCCTATCAGCGCGGCATTGAGCCTGGCGAGTACACGGTCGAGCCTCGCCGCACGTACAAGGACAGCCTGCGCGAGTGGGGCCTGATGGACGAGCAGGGGCGCGTGCTCAAGGCCTTTGAGTACGACCCAGAACCTCTGCTTGGCTATGTCGTTCGCGTTGGAGATGTCTATGCCTATGGCATCGTCAAGCAGTCGGCGCTGAGTGAAGGGACCATCTCGCCCAGCGGTGCCTGTGAGACGTCCGATGAGGCGCGACGAAAAGCCAGCGAGCTTCTGATGCTGGCCTTGATGCGCGGTGCGACCGTCATGGGCATGAACGGTGTGCCCGCGGTCATCGATCTTTCTGCCGACGCCGACGCCGACGACGATACCTAGACGAGAACTCGCCTCGGATTGTGTGATCCGCAGCTTTCTGTCTAGACGCTTCTTTTCGCAATCCCACAAAAAAAGCTCTCTGTGCGGCGCCAGCGGCGACGCAGTCAGAGAGCTTTTTGTCTTTTGCGCTGGACGTGTCTGCGCGGGCTACTTCTTGCGCGAGCCGCTGCCCGACAGGTACTTCATCAAGCGCTTCTCACCAACGGTGTGGATCTTGCTGTCACCGACCAGCTCGGCCAGAGGCTGACGCAGCTTGTTCGCCAGCTCGGCGCGGTCGATGCCGATCGCAGACAGCTGCTCGGCGCCGATGGCACGGGCAATGTCATTGCGGTTCAGGCCATCCTTGTTGCTGCCCAGGACCGTCAGGATTGCGGCCTTAAGTGCCGTTTTCTGGTTATCCGTCAAGCGCGTGCGCTTCCCCGGACGCCCCTCGCGGGGGGCCTTGCCAGTCGCCGGACGGTTGCCCAACAGGGCTTCCGCAAAATCGACAACACCGAGAGTCGCGACGACGGCCCAGATGTCCTTGTTCTGCTTAAGGCCGGTTAGGAACTGCTCCACCGTCACCCGGTTGCTGGGGTGTAGTTTGTAGAAGGTGGCGAGAGCAGCCATGCGACGCAGATCCTCGTTCTGCGCACGCAGTTCCTGCTCAAATAGGCTGTCGAGCTCAATACCGGCGGGGGTAGCAGCAGGGGACTTCTTTGGGGCCATTTGACTCATCCTCCGTATGTAGCGTTACTCGGCATTGCGTGGCGCGACGTGGCGCCACTTCCACTAATAACATTGCCTTGTCGCTACGTCGTCTTGTGAACGAATTAATGAATAGCTCAGCAAAACGAGATGAGCAACGAAAAATCTTCAGACTATATCGAACGCAGAATGTAGGACGAATACCACATGATAGCCAATACGGGGCCCTGTCGTGGCAAGAAGAGGGATCAGAAGAAGGCATTTGGAGCGCTTGCTCTTTGCCGCATGCAGCGAAATCACCCAGATCTCGTCAGAGGTTCGACAGCAGACCTTATTTGCCGCTGCTTTTCGCCAGAACCGCACGGCAACGCATGTCGTATGGGCCAGACACGTTGCGTATGTTTCAGCCCATTCGGGCGGCGCTAAAGCCCGGTTTCCCAGAGCCCTTTTGGTTGGCTGGGTGCCGCCTGCGTCGACGGCAGAGATCCCGACGCGCTGCCAAGGCCAGCGAACGCAGGGCCAGCGCCGGCCCCGTTTTTTTCATTGCCCAAAGGTCCGATCCATCGATTACGCCGTGGCGCTTTCAGCGGGCCCCGCCTGTGAGTCCTTTCTCGATTTGGCCACGAAGACATAGTCAGCCTTGTCGAAGAGGTGCTACGTTTTGCGCAGCGTTTCGTGATGCGCATTTTTCGTCCAATCGCGGCTCTGTATCTGAGCTTCCCGCTGATCTTGCTGGCAGCGCTGGCACTGGCTCGCTACTCGTATCAGACCGCGCAGCAGCTTGCGCAGAGCAGCGAGGACTCGGTGCGCCAGACGCTGGCCGCGCTGGGCGATCAGACGCGCAGCCGTGTCGACACGTTTATTACCGACTCGGATCGCACACTGTTTAACCTGGTTGACCTGGAAAACCTGGGACAGTTTGAAAAGCGCTGGTCGGAAATTGTGCGCCTGTCGAACGCCATCGAAGCCGCGATTGTGCTCGATGAACGGCTGCTGGTGGTGAAGGGCGGCTACGTCTTCAAGCGCCGCAACCGGCAGGAAGCAGACGCCTTTTTGCGGTTATTCACAGATAAAATTCTCCCCGTCTTACCCTTGGCCGAGCTGAGCCCAGATGCTCATCGTCATTTGCATACGCAATATGACGGCATCGAATATTTGCTTAGTTACATCAAGCGCTACGACAAAGAGAACAATCGCGTGTTCTTTATCGTGCTGCGCGTCAATCTCGACTACATCACCGGCACCTTCTTGCCCGAGCTATTGCAGCCGATCGGCGACCGTGGCGTGGTCGGGGTGGTCAACAGCCGCGGCGACGTCGTCTATGGCCAGTCGATCCGCGAGGTCGACCGCTATCTGTACGACAGCAACTTCAAGAGCACGCTGTATCGCTGGCGCCTCATCATGGCCCCCCGTGACAGCGACCGCTTGCGCGCACGGGCCGAGCGGCGACGGCTGTCAGATATGACGCTGATCGGGCTGATGCTGGGCGTCATGGTCCTGGGCTCGGCGTTCTTGCTGTACGGCATCTCGACCGAGCAGCGCGTGTCGGCGCTCAAGTCCGAGTTTATGAGCAACGTCAGCCATGAGCTCAAGACGCCGCTTTCGCTGATTCGCATGTTCGGCGAGCTTTTGATGCTGGGGAAGGTCAAGACGCCCGAGAAGGGTCGCGAGTACGCCGCCATCATCACGCGCGAGGCCGAGCGCCTGTCGCGCTTGATCGACAACGTGCTCGACTTTTCGCGCATCGAGCGCGGCAAAGCGGCGTACGAGATGAAGCCCGGCGATCTGGCGGAGGTCGTCGAACGGGCGCTCGACTTTTTCCGCTATCGCCTAGAGCGCGAAGGGCGGCAGCTTGAGGTCAACTTGCCACCAAGCGTCCCGACCTCGATGCTCGACGAAAATGCGCTGACCTTGGTGGTGCTGAACCTGGTCGACAACGCCATGAAGTATGGCGGCACGGCGCCGATCGCAGTGACGCTGCACTACGACGATCGACGGCGTGAGCTCTTGCTGAGCGTGCGCGATCAGGGGATGGGCATTGCCCCCGACGAGCAGCGCAAAGTCTTCGAGCGCTTCTATCGCACGCGCACCGTACGCAACACCAACATCCGCGGCTCGGGCATCGGCTTGGCATTGGTCAAGCACATCACCGAAGCCCACGGCGGTCGCGTGAGCGTCGTCAGTGCGCCGGGGCAAGGTTCGACCTTTACCGTCACGCTGCCTGTGCGCGAGCCGAGTCCCCCCGTCGAGGGCGCAGACGATGTAGAATCGCCGAAAGTTGCCCATGGCTGAGCGCAAGAACGTTCCGTCTTCTGCCCCATCTTCAAGCTCGTCTATAGGCTCGTCTGCGGGCCCAGCGAACACCGCGTCGCCCGCGTCAACAGGTCAGCGATCCGAGGTCGGAGGCGCAGCCAGCCCGGCCTCTGGGCCCCTTAGCACCACGTCGCCCAGCAGTGCGTCGCCCGCAGCCTCTGGCAGTGGGGCATCGGGCTCGCTTTCCGCCGCGGCTCGCGGGCGCATCTTGCTGGTCGAAGACGAACCCGACATTGTGCGCGGACTGACCGATGTCTTGGAGTTTGAGGGCTTTGAAGTCGTCGCGGCTCCCGACGGGCGGACCGGAGTGCGCGAGATGGTCGAGCACGGTGCCGATCTGGTGATCCTCGACCTGATGCTGCCGGACATCAACGGCTACCAAGTCTGCGAGCAGATCCGGGCGAAGAATCAGCTGGTCCCGATCATCATCCTCACGGCTCGCGGGCAAGAACTCGACAAGATCCGTGGCCTTGAGGCGGGCGCCGACGACTATGTGACGAAGCCATTTTCCGTCGGAGAGCTCTTGGCGCGCATCAAGGCCATCCTGCGTCGCTTGCAGCGCGTGCAGCCGGCCAGCCAGCCCGATGTGCTGACGATTGGTAGCTGCGAGATCGACTTCAAGAAACACACGCTGACCAAGAACCGCAAGACACAGACGCTGACGTTTTATGAAGTCGAGCTCTTGAAGCTGATGTCCGAGCGCGAGGGGCAGCCAGTGTCGCGCGATGAGATCCTCGACAAGATCTGGGGCATCGAGGCCTATCCATCCAATCGCACCGTCGATAACTTCGTCGTCAAGCTGCGCAAGAAGCTGGAAGACAACCAGCATCATCCACGGCACATCCTTACGGTGTACGGCTTTGGCTACAAGCTAGTGCCCTGATCGGCGGATCCTGCCGATGTCGCTGCCACTTCATCATCCGCACTGGTTTTCCGATGGGAAAAAGCGGGTCTCGCTGCCGGGTGGGGCTGACGCAATCGAGCCGCAGATCCAGCGGCTCTTGATCGAAAAAGGCTTCCTGCGCGCCCCCTGTCCGCTTGCATTTCTACATCGCAGCGTGCCGCAAGAGGCCTGTGTTCTCGACGAGAACTACTTGAATGCGGTGACGCGCGCCTTTTATGTACAGGATGCGTCGCTGCGTTCCGCGTACTACGACGTCCTGCGCGCACTGCGACCGCTGGTCGGTGAGGACTTCGTGTTTCAAGCGGTGCCGATCGTGCGTTTTCATCTGCCGGCGAGGTTTCCTGGCAAGCTGCGTACGGCATCAGGGCTTGGCATGCAGCAGCACAGCGACACGCTGGGCGGGCATCCGTTCGAACTTCTGCATGTGTGGCTGCCGCTGACCGACTGCAACGGAAGTGCGGCGCTGCATATCTCGTCTCGCGAAGACGGCATCGCGATTCTGTCGCACTTCCTTGCCAACATCGGCGGCGATGAGGCGCTGTACCGTCGAGGCTTGGATGCGTTTTTCAGCGAGCGCGACCGCGACGCCGAGCTGCAAAAAAAGATCGTCGCAGGCTGTCCGCCCTGCGCCATGAAGCGTGGCGACGTGCTGCTGTTCGAACCGCGCTGCGTCCACGGTGGTGTCGAAAACTCCAGCGATTGCACACGCGTCAGCGTCGATTTTCGACTGATGCCTTGCTCGGTCTATGACGCGTTCTTGGCGCAGCCACAGGCCGCACTGTCACCGCGCTTTCGCCGCGGCGAGATCTTTCACTCCGCAACCATCGATACGCTCTAGACACCTGGCGTGCTGCTTACAGCGTCGCAGGCGCGGCGCTCCAGCCGATCCACTGCGTGCGAGCAGGCAGCGTTGCAAGCGCCTGATCGATGGCCAAAAGCAAAGGCCGTACGCTGTCGGGTTGGCTGGCCGCCAAGGCCACGCTGGGCAGGTGTGGGCCCGGTCCGCTATCGACGGCATCGGTCATGTCGGTCAGGCGCTGCCAGCCGGTCGCATCGAGCCGATCGATCTTGTTCCACACCAAAAGCCGCGGCTTGTCGTGCAGATCCATCTCGCGCAGCAGGCGCTCGACTGAGTCGCGATGCGCCAAGACCGCAGGGTCGCTGGCGTCTAGTACATGCAGCAAAAGATCCGCTTCGTTCAGCTCTTCCAGCGTGGCGCGAAACGCGGCCTTAAGATCGGCCGGCAGATCGCGGATAAAGCCCACGGTGTCGGTCAAAATCAGCTCGCGCTCGTCGGGGAAACGCATGCGTCGGCTGGTCGGATCGAGCGTGGCAAACAGCTGATTGGCCACCAAAACCTGGCTGTATGAAAGCGTGTTGAGCAAGGTCGACTTGCCGGCATTGGTGTATCCGATGATGGCCAAGACCGGCAGATCCCGTCGCTGTCGCATCTTACGGCGCTCGGCCCGCTGCCGTGACAGATCGGCGATGGCGTGGGTCAGCTGCGTGATGCGCTCGCGGGCGCGGCGGCGGTTGATCTCAAGCTTGGTCTCGCCGGGACCTCGCCCACCGATGCCACCGGTCAGTCGCGACATCATGGTGTTTTTTTCCACCAAGCGGGGCAGGGCATAGCGTAGCTGTGCCAGCTCGACCTGCAGCTTGCCATCGCGGCTGTGGGCGTGCTGGGCGAAGATGTCGAGGATCAGCATCGTGCGATCGATGACCTTGAGTTCGGTCGCATCCGAGATCGCACGCGCCTGCGCGGGCGTCAGCTCGGGGTCGAATACCAGCAGCGTGGCGTCGTGCTGCAGCGCTCGCAAGACGACTTCTTCCAGCTTGCCGCGCCCCAACAGGAACTTCGGATCTGGCTCAGGACGTCGCTGCGTGATGACGTCGACGACTTGCAGACCGGCGGTACGGCACAGCTCGCGCAGCTCGGCACCGCGCATCTCGACGTTCCACTCGGCATCGTAGCTGGTGATGGGCGATGGCAGCCTGGGGCCGCTCGCGACACGCAGGGACTCGCTGGGCTTTGCGGTGCCACGCGAGCCCGCGCTACTGCGACTGCGCAGCGGCGAGCTGATCACTTGCACAACGAGCGCGCGTTCGTGTTCGCCTGCGACCTCTTGCGCCGCTGCAGCGCCGCGCTGCAGCTCGTCTTCCAGCGCGCGAATCAGCTCGTCAAAGCGTCCGGCGGCGGTCTTCTCGCTAGACGCCGCATCGCCGCCCTGCTGGGCTGGAACCGGCGGTAGCTCACGCCACAGGTGCTCTTCGGCGTTAGGCGGCAGCAGGTGAGCCATGTGCATCCGGCCGGGCTGGCCGCTGGGTGTCATGCCAATCGCCGCGATCAGATCGAGCCGCAGCTTGGCCAAGTCCATCAGGTCATCGCGCGTCAGCGGCTCGGCGCGCAGGTGCGTGTGAACCAAGCGCAAGCCGCGCAGACGTCCACGACCGGCGCGCTGTCGTCCCAGGTCTGGCAACAGCAAGCGGTGCGGATCGCCGACGATGACATGCGTCACAGTGCCGCTGCGATCGATCAGGACACCCACTTGCCGCTTGACCTCGCGCGAGCACTCGCACAAAAAGCCTGCTAGCTCGTCCGAGACCACTTCGTGGTTGGCCATGCGTCGACGATAGATGCGCTCCAGCATGTGTTGCTGGCTGGGCTTAAGTCCGGTGAGGTTACCGTGTAGAGCTTGCATTCGGCGTAGGTCGCTGCGTGAGGGTCGATTCTGCTGGGGCAGGTAGCGCGCCGGCAGTGTCGCTGACCTCAGGGACAAAGGCCAGCCTTCGCGACAGGCGTCGCCCGGCGCCGACCGAGACCTGTGCCGCTGCCGCCACATCCAAGTCGAGGATGGGCCGCAGGATTTGACCTGCACGATTGCGCACGCGCAGCGCTCGCAGATCGACGGTCTGCGCGGTGCGTCCAGGGTTGCTGAGATGCACCCACGCGACGGCTTGTGTCGATTCGCGGGCAGAGCGTGGCTCCATGCGACCCAGCTCAAGCCGCAGGCCAGAAAATGCGTCGGCATTTTCCACCGTCAGCGCGGCGGGCCAAGGTGGCTCGACGGGCCGCACGGCCGCGATAGAGGACGCGGCGTTGGGTGGCGGTGGACTCTGCGGTGCGCTCGTGACCAGCGGTCGGGACGAAAGAGACAGCCAGGTCAGGCTGATCACAAGAAGCCCGACACATACGAGCCCCAGTGCAGCCAAGAAGCTGAGCAGTCGGCGCAGGCGAGGTTGTACCGGGGCCACTGCAGCCGGCGGCGCGATCCGCTGATACCACGTCGGGGACAACGAGACCGGGCTGGCTGAAAGGGGGGCCAAGCTCGGCGGTAGTGCCGCCAAGCCATCGCCTGTGCTTTCGCCCCAGTCTGTCTCAAGCAGATCGACCGAGGCGCGGGGGCAGAAGCGCCCGAGGATCTCGCCCAGTGCCTGTGCGCGGAAGAGCGGCGCTTGCAGATCCAGCAGCAGTGCTTGCAGGCTCGCGCAGAACGCGGGCAAAGCCAGGCGCTGATCGGCTTGGGAATGCAGAGCGCGTCGCAGCAGGCGACTCGTCGCCGGTCGCATCAGAGCCGAACTAGGTAGCAATTGACGCAAGAGTACGGCCAGCGCATAGACATCGGCGGCGGGGGTGAGCAAGCGCTCGGATGCGCGCAGCTCAGGAGCAAGCGTCTCGTCGCCACGCCCCGACCCCGAAGCGGCCGAGAACGCCAAGAGCTGTACGCTGCCGTTCCAGCCAACGAACACGGTGTTGGCACTGATGCGGCCATGCCCGACGCAGGGAAGTCCTCGTCGCTGCTGCACATCGATCAAGAACTGAACGGCGCGGGTCAGCTGGGCGATGACGTGTATGGCCCACCAAGCCGGCAGCTCTCCAGGGGCGGCACGTGCGACGGTGGCCAAGTCAACGCCATCGCTGGCTTCGCTGACGGCAAAGCCGCTTCTGGCATCCGCTGGACCGATGGCAATAAGCCGCAGAAGCTGGGCATGACAGACGCCTCGCACTCGCTGTGCTGCGCTGCGTTCGCTTGCGAGCTGGCCGATCGGAAACCATTCAACAAGCACGGGCAGATCGGGCAGACCGGCTTCGCCCCGCCACAGTGCGCGACGTCGCACACGCGGCAGATCCGCGCTAGCGACCGACATCAGCACACGTGGCGTGCTGCCGGATGCACCGCCCGCATTCGTCACGCCGAAGGCCAAGCTGCCACCAGGAAGCGGAGTCCACAAACCTGCGATAGCAGGGGTTATTGAGGGTCCTTTGCCGAGGCCGCGTGCCGTCCCTGCGGACTCAAGCGGGGTCTCTGGAAGCCACAAGCGCGGTGGCAGCGCCATGGGCCAGAGTATACGGCAGGCGGCCCGCTCAGCCTCGAAAACATAGGCTGTACCTGGGATGCATGCGTCGTTTAACATGCCAGATAAGACTCTGGCGAAGACACGACGTCCTTCAGAGCTCCCTTAGGAGTCCCCCATGCTCAAGACTGGCCTACGAACCCGCGCCTTGTGTTTGAGCCGAAAACGCCTATGGCTGCCGTACGAAGCGCAGGCTTCGTCGCGCACCGAGCGGCTGCAGCAGACGATCCACCGCGGGCGCTTGGGCCCCCTGCTTGCGCTGCTTGCGCTCTGGGCCCTGCTGCCTGGCTGCGGCAACGAGAACGCCATGATCGTGGCGATTCGCCCACCCGCTGGTGTGTCGATCAAGCAGTACGCCGTGACGCTGCAGGAGCGCGAATCGCGCAACATCATCTATCAGTCGGGCGTTCAGCCTGTCGAGGGTCCAGCTGCCGCACGCGATCTGAGCAATGAGCCCTTGCGCATTGGCCTGAAGCTGAGCAAGAGCGGCACCTATCTGCTTCACGTTCGTGCCGCCACCGGAACACTGGCCCCCGACGGCAGCATCCCCAAGGCGCGCGAGTCGGAATACTTCTATGCCAGCTTGATCAACCTGTCGGGAACCATGGAACGCGAAGCGGGCCTGCTGGAAGTAAAGCCTGAGTTTGACCACGACTTTGACCACTTCCCCGACGCGATGCGCTGGATGGGCGCCAACGACGAGGCGCGATCGCGCTATCAAGCGCAGCCCGAGGTCCTGGACTGCGTGGACAGCGATCCTAGCCCTGGTGAGCCACCGCTTTCGGTGCCGTTCTACGCAGTGCAGATCAATCCCTTGGCAAAGCCCAAGTGTGGCTTGGCGATCGACATTGCCTGCGGCGACAAGCCTCCGCCGTGTGCGGACAAAGACGGCGATGGCGTGACCGAGAACCTGGACTGTGACGACAACGATCCGCTTCGCTTTCCAGGGAACGCCAGGCCCCGCAACTGCTGTCAGTGTACGGACCGCAAGAGCTGCGCCAGCAATCACAGCAAGCTCGCGGATCTGAGCCTGTGTCAGCCTGCGCGCTGCGACAACAGCGCCGACTTTGACTGCACGGGGGTCGTCACTCCGTGCTTTGTCGACGAAGACTGTGACGGTTATTCCCCCAACGATCCCGTGGTCAGCTTGCGCGACTGCAATGACAACAACCCCAGCATTTATCCCGGTGCGCCAAAGAACTGCGCCGATCAGACGACGGACTGGGCCTGCGATGGTGCGCCCAGTGCGGGCTGCATCGCCTGTGACTTGGACGGCGACGGCTTCCAGCGCAGCGACGCGGCCAACGGCTGCCCATCGGCTGGATACGCAAAGCAAATCGACTGCGATGACAACGATCGCGGAGTCTTTCCTGGCTCGACCAGCTTTGAAGGCATTCAGCTCATCACCCGCGATCTGCGCGGCAAGGAAGGCGCTGGCTCGGTGGCGGCAGCGCTGCGTGGGCTGTGCCGCAATCAAGCCGCGACGTTCCAGACGACGCTGGTCAATCAGGATGCAGACTGCGATGGCCAGGCGCGCAACGGTTGCCCCAGCGCAGCCTGCGATTCCGACGGCGACGGCTTCCCCAAGAACACGCCAGCCTGCATGGGTTCTGGATTGCCGGTGGACTGCGATGACAGCAAGCCAGATGTCTTTCCGGGCGCGCCTGAAAAGTGTGGTGATGGCATCGCACAGGGTTGCGTGGCGGATCGCCCGTGTGTCAACGATGCCGACAGAGACGGCTATCCCGCGGACTATGACTGCGATGACGGCAACGCGCAGATCCATCCGTTCGTTGCCGAGCGCTGCAACGGCGTTGATGACGACTGCGATGGACTGATCGATGAAGGCAACCCCGACTCGACCGGGGCACCGATGACCCGGACGTATACCGTCGGGGCGACGACACGCTATGGCATTACCACGTGCTCGGACGACAAAGATGGCGAGTGCGGCAAGGCCGATGCAGTCACGGGGGCGCTGTCAGGGCGCTGCGTCTGTACCGGCGTTTCGGTGAACAGCGTGCGCGATCCAGTGGTCGCAAACCGTGTGCAGTGTCCGAACCAGATAAATGGCGAGGGGACGGGCGCTAAGTGCGTTGGTGCCAAGCAGCCGAGCAAGCAGACCTGCGATGCCGACAACCCACGCGACGACGACTGCAATGGATCGAACGACGATCCGACGGGTATGAACCTTTTGGAACGCGACGATCCCTGCGGCATCACGCAGGGCGAGTGTCGGACGGGTGTCGTAACCGGCTGCAATCGCATGGCGCCCAACATCTTTGCCAGCGTGCCTGGCTTCCCGGCCAGCAAGCGCTTTCTTGTTTGCTCGGCGGCAGCCATTGGGCCCATGGCTGAGATGTGTGATGCCAAGGACAACGACTGCGATCTTCAGACGGACGAGAGCTGCGCCGAGATGGGCGGATCGGCCTGCTGTCTGGTGTCGATGGCGCCGCAGTGCGTGGACTTGAGCAGTGACGAGAGGTTCTGTGGTAGCTGCACAAAGTCGTGTTCCACGACCACCTCAACCGAGTGCAGTGCGGGCCTCTGCAAGTGTGGCAATGATGCGGAGTGCAGCGGCGCCAAGCCTCTGTGCAACGCGACCTTGCTGGCATGCGTGCAGTGCTTGGCGGACGCCGACTGTGGCGCGGCCAGTCCCACGCCGAAGTGCAAGGGCGGCCGCACCTGTGTCGAGTGCTTGGACAGCATGGACTGCGGCAGCCCGACGGCTCCTGCCTGCAATACCACGAGCAATCGCTGCGTCGAGTGTGTCGACGACACCACCTGCACGATGATGGGCAAGATGCACTGCAACACGACGACCAATAAGTGCGTGCCCTGCACCGCCGACGCGCAGTGCGCAGCGGGTGAGCAGTGCGATCCGGCCAGCAATACCTGCGTCGACTGCTACAACGACATGGGCTGCCCCGCGATGTTCCACTGCAAGACCGGCACCAAGACCTGCGTGGAATGCATAAGCGATGCGCAGTGCGCGGTCGATCGGCCGATGACCCCGAAGTGCAACCCGCTCAACAACCTGTGTGTGCAGTGCAATATGGCGTCAGACTGCAGCGGTCCCGGTATGAATCCGCAGTGCCTGACCAACGCCTGCGTGGAATGCACGATGAACGCGCACTGCGGCGGGGCCACGCCAACCTGCGACAACATGACGCACACCTGCGTGCCGTAGGAGCAGCTGGGATGTCGTGGTCTCTGCCACCGGAGATCATGTCCGATGATCGCGTGTCACGCCGTGCGCGTTCGCTGCTCGCGCTGGCATCTATCGCTTCGCTTGCGGCCTCCCCTTCGCCATCGGCGCCATTGGGGACATCGTCGACCCCAGCCGCACAGCCGGCGCCGCTGCCCGGCCCGAAGAAAGCCACGCTGCTAAGAGATGCAAGCGGGCGCCTGCGCGATTTCACAGGGGGGCGCGCACCCGATTCGGAACATCCGCTGGGTACCCTATTCGTGGCTGGCAGCGGCGCAGGCACGACCTTCGTGGCCGAGATCGACCTGGCTTCGCACGCGACGCTCGATCGCACCCAGATCGTTCCAGAAGAGGCAAACGTCCGTCTCGCGAGCGAAGGCACTCGTGCCTACGCGCTGATCGCGACCGGTAGGCAGCCCCTGTTCGGCGAGCTGAGCGCTGGAGCCGCTTGGAAGCCGCTCGCAAAGCTCTCTGCGCGCTTTAGGAGTGTCAACGCCTTCGTGGTCGTGGCAGGCCGCCCGATCGTGCTGCCGCAGGACGGCGACAGCGCAGTCTTTCTTGTCTTTGAACCAGGTGGGAAGCTCATCTCGAAGCGCAACTGCAGGGCGGGCCTGTTCGAAGGGAACTGGTACAAGCTCCACGTTCGCGATGGGCGGGTGTTCGTCAACAACCTCGTGACCGAAGACAGTTTCGACAAGGTGTGCGCGTTCGACGCCGATGGCCGGGGCCCCGTCGACGAACTTGAGCCGCTCCCCGAGCAGGAGTTCTCGCTTGAGAGGATGGAGCTTACTGGCGAGGACAGCTCAGACCGGATGTGGGCAGCCCCGGTCAACAGGCGCTTGAAGGTCGGCCCAAAGCGCTGGATCGCGGCCGAGGAGCCGGAGTCCAGGGCTGAAAAACCACCGACCTGCGACGGCGTGACAGGCACGGCGATCAAGAAGAACTCTCTGATACACGGCGTCCGCGTGGTTCACTCCTTCAACTGCTGCGGCGACACCGGTCTCGCTGGAATCTGGGTCTGCTCGAAGTGAACACCTCTACCGGTCGTGTTCCGCGATGCGTGCGTATGACAGGCCTGGCTTGGCCTGATCCGCGGACGTCAAGTGTCGCGACCTCTCGGCGCTGGGCATCCAGCGTGCCTGCACAGATCGCGACGCCGCCCGAGCCGATGATGCAGGTGATAGTTGCGCTGCAGCGCATGTACGCCGTGGCGGAGTTATCCGTGCTAACCGTCGATACGCTCACGTCGCGCTCACGTCCAGCTCCGTTCCGCTTTGCCTGATCACGGGCGATTCTGCCGACAGCGTCCCCTAGTCGAATGCGGGAATGCCGGTGATGTCTTCGCCGATGACCAGGGTGTGGATGTGGTCCGTGCCTTCGTAGGTGAAGACTGACTCTAGATTGCACATGTGGCGGCCGGCTTGGTACTCGTCGGTGATGCCGTTTGCGCCGAGCAGGTCGCGGGCGTTTCTGGCGATGTGCAGCGCCATGCGGACGTTGTTGCGCTTGGCCATCGAGATCTGCGCCGGTCGCAGTGTGCCCGCCACTTTCAGACGGCCCAGGTGAAGTGACAAGAGCTGCGCCTTGCTGATCTCTTCCAGCATGTCGACCAGCTTGGCCTGCACAAGCTGATGCCCGGCGAGCGGGCGCGAGAACTGCTTGCGATCTTTTGTATAGCGAAGCGCTTCGTCGTAGCAGGCCATGGCTGCACCGATGGCGCCAAAGCTGATGCCAAAGCGCGCCTGGTTCAGACACGAAAGCGGCCCGCGCAGCCCCTGCACCCCTGGCAACATGGCCGAAGCGGGCACGACACAGTCTTCAAAGATCAGCTCGGACGTGACCGAGGCGCGCAGCGAGAACTTGCCGTGGATGTCGCGCGTCGAAAAGCCCGGCGTGCCGCGCTCGACTAGGAAGCCGCGCACCGACTTGGCGCCGCCTTGACCTGCTCCGTCTTCGTCCGTCTTGGCCCAGACCACGGCAACATCCGAGAGGCCGCCATTTGTGATCCAGCGCTTCTCGCCGTTTAGGACATAGGTGTCACCGACTCTGCGCGCCGTCGTGCGCATGCCGCCGGGGTTGCTGCCAAAGTCGGGCTCGGTCAGGCCAAAGCAGCCGATGGCCTCGCCGGCCGCCATCTTGGGCAGCCAGCGCTGTTTCTGTTCTTCGCTGCCAAAGCTGTGGATCGGATACATGACCAGCGCGCCCTGCACGGATGCGAACGAGCGCACGCCGCTGTCGCCGCGCTCTAGCTCTTGCATGATCAGGCCATAGGCGACGGGGCCCAGGCCGGCGCAGCCATAGCCGGTCAAGCTCGCCCCCAGCGCGCCGAGGGAGCCCAGCTTGCGCGGCCAGCTTGCATCGAACGTTCCCTCGCGGAAGTGGCGGCCGATCACCGGCAGGATTTCGTCATCGACAAAGCGGCGAAAGGTGTCTCGTACCAGGCGCTCTTCTTCGGTCAAAAGCTCGTCGAGCTGCAGAAAATCAACACCAGCAAACGGCATGTGTGCTCGGCTCCTTGGCTGCGAGGGCAGCCGACCGGGGGTCTTGGGATGCGGGGGACTGGCTTGCGCCTAACGGCAGTGCGCGTCGATGAGCCACTCTTGCGCGACGCGGCTTAGCACCGAGTCGGCGGGAACTTCTTCGTAGTCGATGACGAAGTCCTTGCCGAGGCGTCCTTTGATCTCGTCGATCGATGCGCCAAACGGCGGACCGCCGGGATAGCTGTGGCAGTAAAACAGGCCGATGAAGCGCCCGCCCGGTCGCAACAGGCGCGCGATCTGCGCGACATATTCATCGCGGCGGCTCGGCTCGATGGCGCAGAAGCAGCAGTGCTCGACGATTAGGTCATAGCTCGCGGCGGCTAGCGGGCCTGTTTCCGGTCGCAGGAACAGGTCGCTCTCGACGACATGCAAGGTCTCGGCGAGCCTCTCCTGGGTCGCCGCTTCCTGCACGGTCTTTACGGCCGTCGGCGCGATGTCGATGGCGACGACGTGCGCCCCGACCGCCTGCGCTTGTCTCGCCAACAGCAGCGCTTCATGGCCGCGACCGGCGCCAACCACCAGCACATGCTGTCCGCGGCTCAACGCAAGCTGCGTCGAAAGATAACGAGCCAAGGGAGGCGGCGTGCGCGCGAGCTCCCAGCCATCGCCGCCGTGCTGGTACAGGTATTCCCAGCGCGCATCGTACGAAAGCTCGGCGGGCTCGCTTTTTCTCGGTCGCACTTCGCGCAGAGCGGTGCGGGCGGCCTCGCGCAACAACACTTGCAGCGTTCCATAGTCGCCTTCGGTCCACGTCAGCGCCGTCGGTTCACCGGGCTGTGACGGTCGGCCGCTTTGGCTTTGCGCCATGGCTGTTCCCGGCGATGTCTGCGGCGATCCAGACGAAGGCAACGGTGCCCCCGAGATCGGCGAGCGCTCGGCGATATAGCCCAGGCGCAGCGTGCGGTTCAGCGCATCGACCTCGAAGGCCACCAGCGTCGCATCGCGCGGCGTGCGGCTCGATGCCGGAACGCGGCCATGCGCCCAATCGAAGAGCGGCTGCGCGGCCTGCGCCACCCGCTCACACGCCGCGGCGTCAAGATCGACGGTAACGACGCCCTGCGCATCGGCGGCGGTGACCCGCGCACTGCGGCTGCGCAGGTCGAGAACAAGAGTGTGTAGATCCACCGTGCGCCCCTAGCCGAAGACCTTCTTTACAAGCTCGCCGCGGACGTCGGCCTGCATGACCTCGTCGAGTCCGCCGATGGGCTCTCCGGCGATGAAGACCAGCGGGAACTCGTGCTTTTTGGCCTGCGTCAGCGCCCAGCTTCGGCTCACTTCGTCGTCCGTGACGTCGAGCACGGTGTAGGGGATGTCGCGCCCCTTGAAGATGTCTTCGATCTTCTTGGGCGTGCGGTGGTCTTGATCGGTGACGTACAGCGCAACCGGCGCCGCCTCGCGTCGGCTGGTCTGTCCGCCGCCACGCTCTTCTGCGACGCGCTGCTCAGCCTGCGCGACCGCTTGCTGTCTGCGGGCTAGCTCATCCTGCGAGCACAGCGGCTGACCCAGAAGCTCGTTGGCAAAGCGCAGCGCCTGTCGGGTCCAGCGCACAGGCGGCAGGCGATTTCCCGTCTCGGTGTACAGGGCATCGTGCAAAAGCACGCGCCCGCGGTCGAAAGCAGCCTTCACATCCATCGGCACTTCTCTTCCAGGGTGGGGCATCGACAGCGTCTCTTTTTGTGTGTCATTTGCCTATCGCGTCGAGCCGGTGAAGTCAATGTGTACAGAAGCCGCGCGGCCGTTTGGCGTAGGCTGTGCCCCGCGGCGCAGTCCGACGTCTTGCCGCTCGGCGACACCCCACTCCGGCACTGCTCGTACGTCGACGGCTGGAAGAACCGAGCCGCTTGAAGCCATCGCAAAAACAAACAACAGAATGACAGAGTCAATCCATGGAGGGATGAAGTCGAAGCAACGCATCATGAATGAATTCCATGTGAACGAAATGCAACACAGATTGAAAATATATTCATTCACATTTAGGAATCATTGGTTCCACAGAACGAAATGTAAAATCAGCGTACGACGTATTTCATAGAAAAGAATAAAAGAGTCGAAGTGTGGAACGAAGTGATCGAAAGTATGAACGATGAACGTGAAGACAGAGACGATGAATTCGTGGTGTAGATCGATGCCATCGAACGCGGTAAGAGGGAAGACCTGGCTGCCAGGCGTGGTGGCGTGGCTGGTGAGCTCTGCGGCAATCCCTGGGGCGCAGGCAGCAGAAGAGGGAACGACGCCGCCCTCGCCGCGACCTTGGTACGAGCGGCTGAGCGTGCATGGCTACGCCGATGTGTACTATGGCTTCAACGCCAACCGACCGCTCGATGGGGGCAACTTCATCGTCGGTACGGGGACGACGGGCAAGCGCGCGAATCACCTGACGCTGAACCTGGCTGCACTGGATGTCGCGGCCGATCTGTCGCCGGTCTCGCTGCGGCTGGTCGTGCAGTACGGTAGCGGGCAAGAGATCCTGTACGCCGCGGAGCCCCGCGGGACCGCGATCGGCCCGGATGTCTGGAAGTTTCTGCAGGTGGCGACGGTGGGGTACAAGGCGCCGCTTGGCCGCGGTCTTTTGATCGAGGCCGGCATCTTCCCCAGTCACGTCGGCTTCGAGGTGTTTCCGTCGAAAGACAACTGGAACTATACGCGTGCCTGGAACGGCGAGCTGTCGCCGTACTACCAAGCCGGGCTCAAACTTTCGTACCCGTTTGGCGACGCGCTGTCGGCGCAGCTTTACCTGCTAAACGGCTGGCAGCTCATCGGCGAAAACAACGACGCCAAGACGCTGGGGGCGCAGCTTGCGTGGAACGGAACGCGGCTCACCGCGGTGCTAAACGGTCTGTTCGGACCTGAGCTGGCCGGGGACAACGGGCGCTGGCGCGTGTTCGGCGACCTGCTCTTGGGGCTGCGCGCGACGCGCTGGCTGAGCCTGATGGCGTCGCTCGACATCGGGTATCAGCAGCTTCCAGCGAGCCTGCCGAGTGAACCAGACGGAGGCGCGCTGTGGTGGACGGCTTACGCGTGGGCGCGGCTGATGCCGGTTTCGTTTCTGGCCGTGGCGCTGCGCGGCGGCTATTACCACGACCGCGATGGTCTTATGACGGGGACGCCGCAGGCACTGGGCGAGCTGACCGGGACCGTCGAGCTGCGCCTGCAGGATCACTACATCCTCAAGATCGAAGGGCGCTATGACCGCTCGACTGCGGCGGTGTTCGCGACGGCAGACAGCCAGCCCGATGGCACGCCGGCTCGCAGCCCGGATCAGGCGCTGATCATCGTGGGGGCGGTGGCGGCGTTTTGATGCCGCTGCACGAACTTCGACCCGCGATCGCGAGGTGTGTGGCCAGCGCGAGCGTGAAATCAGCAGCGATTGTCGCATGCTACGCACCGCGTCGATTTCGCTGTAAGCCCAGGCGGGCTCGCGCGTTTAGTGGGCACAACGCAGGACAGGATGATGCCCATGAGACGCACCGCAGCTTCCTTGGTTCGCACGTGCCTCTTTGCTTTGCTCGGTTCGTTCACGCTGTCGCTGGCCGCTTGTCACGGCAGCATCATGCAGCAGGCGCCGCGCAGCGCGCCGGTTGCTGATTACAGCGCTGGCAGCGAGAGCCAAGTGAGCCCCTCGATGCCGGCGGGGGCGCCCGCGGCTCTGGCCGAAAAACGCGCCGAAGTGCCGAGCGAGCGGCCCGGCTTGGGGACGATGTTTGGCGAGACGCGTTACTCGCCCGTGCGCGATGTGCCGTTTGTGCGCGACGCCGACTCGCCGACGTTTGTGGCCAGCCTGCACTACAACGATGCGGCCGGGATCGAGGCGCAGCGCAGTCGCTTGCTGCGCCGCTATGAACCCAGCGAGCCGCTGTTCCGCGTGCTGCGTCCAGGGCGCTATGGCAGCTCGCTATGGGGCGGCGTGATCGTGCGCGTCGTTGACGAGAGCGGCGCCTCGCTGCCGGCGTACCGCATCGACGACCGGGTGCTGTTGGTGGGGGAAGCTGGGCAGCGTTACTCGATCGAGATCGAAAACCGCACCAGCCAGCGCTTCGAGGTCGTGACTTCAGTCGATGGCTTGGATGTCATCGACGGCCGGCCGGCGAGCTTTTCCAAGCGTGGCTATCTGGCCGCGCCGTTCTCGACGTTGCGCATCGATGGCTATCGCCGCAGCATGACGCAGATCGCCGCGTTTCGCTTTGGCTCGGTGCGTGACGCGTACGCCAGCCAAATGGCCGAGTTTGGCGACCGTCATGTCGGCGTGATCGGCGTGGCGCTGTTCGCTGAACGCGGCGCGGTGTGGCAGGTTCCCCAAAGCGATGGGAACCCAGCGGATCTAGACGAAGAAGCGCGCCGTCGTGAAGGAGCGGATCCCTTCCCCGGTCGCTTCACCGCGCCCCCCCCGTCGCGGCCGTACTACTAGGTTCGTATGCCCCCCCTTGGCCTGCCGCTGCGCAACAGCGTCTAGGGAGCGGCGGGCTCGCTGGACTCAGGGCGAAGCTGGGGGAAGGGGATGACGTCGCGGATCGAGGCTTGGTTGCACAACAACATGGTCAAACGATCGATGCCGATGCCTTCACCTGCCGTCGGTGGCATGCCGTATTCCAGCGCGCGGCAGAAGTCTTCGTCGTAGTCCATGGCTTCGTGATCGCCGCGCTGCTTGGCTGCGGTTTGGGCCACAAAGCGCTCGCGCTGATCATCGGGATCGTTCAGCTCTGAAAAGGCGTTGGCGATCTCTTTTCCGACGATGAAGAGCTCGAAGCGATCGACGAAGCGCGGGTCGCGATCGTTCTTGCGTGAAAGCGGCGAGACCACGGTCGGGAACTCGCAGACAAAGGTCGGCTGGATCAGCGTCGACTCGACGAAGCGCTCGAACAGCGCGACCAAGCAGTGACCATACTCGGGCGAGGCATCCCCAAGGACCTGCTTGGCATAGACCGGCAGCGCTGCCCACTCGGCATCACTGCAGGGACCGTCCGAAATCGGGGCATCAGGTCGCGCCTCTTTGACTAGCGCTCGCATGGTGGCGCGGCGGAACGGTCGACACAGACGCACGCCCTGGTGCTCTTGATAGTCGATGGTGGTGGTGCCGTTTACCGCTTGGCACAGGCGCTCGAAGAGCTCTTCCGTCAGGTCCATCAGATCGTCGTACGTGGCATAGGCCTGATAGAACTCGATCGATGTGAATTCCGGGTTGTGGAAGCGCGACAGACCTTCGTTGCGGAAGATACGTCCGATTTCGTAGACACGGTCGATGCCACCTACCACGAGGCGCTTGAGGTCCAATTCCGTGGCGATGCGCAGGTTGAGATCGAGGTTGAGCACGTTCATATGCGTACGAAACGGACGCGCTGCTGCGCCGCCGTTGGTCGGTAGCAGCATGCGCGTGTCGCACTCGACATAGCCGCGATCGTCAAAGAAGCGACGCATCTCGCGCACGATGGTGGCGCGCTTGCGGAACACGTCAGCCACTTCGGGGTGGACGATCATGTCCGCGTAGCGCTGGCGATAGCGCCAGTCATCGTCGGTGGCCTTTTCGCCTTCCTGCAGCGCCTTGCCGGGCAGGGGGCGGATGGCCTTGGAAAGCAGGGCCAGCCCAGGCTTGTTGCCGCCTTCGCCGCGCACATCTTCGATGAGCAGCGCCCGCTTGCCTTTGCGTGTACGGAACAGCGGACCGTGTGCCCAGACGATGTCGCCCAGGTCAAGCTGCGACGAGCGCGCGAACGCTTCAGCGTTTTCGGCGCGCAGATAAAGCTGCAGCATGGCGCCCCGGTCCCCGCGCAGAAACAGGAACTTGGCCTTGCCCATCTCGTTTACTTGCAGCAGGCGGCCAGCGACAGCATACCGCGGCTGAGTCGGCGTGATCTCGGCGTCCAGAGGCAGGCTGGTCACATCCACCGCCTCGCTCGCCGGCAGGGCATAGATCTGATGGGTGATCTTTTCGTCGTTGGCAAACGGATTGCGGCCGGCGTCACGCAGCGCCTGCGCGGTGCGTCGTCGGCTGCTCATCTGGCCAACGAGATCGCTGCGGCCATCACTTGAAGCAGTGGCAGGACTTGAAGGAGCTTGTTTTTCACTCATGGCAGGTCAGGTCAAAGCACAGGAAAGGGCGTCGGCTTGGGCACGCGTTGGCGCGTGTACCCTGGCGGGGTTACCGACGAAGTCGTGAGGTACTTGCGGGCACGCGAACCTAGTCAACTGGCGCAAGCTCGCTGGCTTCCGGTTTGCTTTCGGCGGCGCCAGGCTGTGCCGAAGCAGGCGCGGTCTTGTAGTTGCGCGACTTGCCCAGGATGTTGGGACAAAACGTGCGCTGCCGACCCACGTCAAAGTCTGGCTTTAGCGTCGGTGCGGGTAGCTCTTTGAAGCGCTCGGTGATGTAGTCCAGATAGACCTGCGCCTGCTTGGCCAAGCTGCCGTTTGGATACTGCAGCGTCAAGCGACGGAACGTGTCGCGGGCATCACGCGGCTTGTCTTGCTTCAGGTACACCTGCCCAAGCAGCAGCAACACTTCCGCTTCACGACGCGCACCTGGATATTCAGTGACGACATATTCCAAGCGCCAGATCGCCGCTTGTGGTTTGTCGCGTTCCAGGTAGTAACGCGCGACGTACAGCTCGTGATCAGCCAAGCGCTGCACCGTCTCGGCAAACAGCCGACGGGCATTGTCGGCGTATGGACTGTCGCCATAGTGATCGAGGAAGTCGCAGAGCTCACGCGCTGCATCAAGCACCGGTCCCTGGTCCTTTTCAAACGATGGCGGCACCAAGAACCAGTCACCTGGGATCTGCTTGTAATACGACTCGCCGACCTTGTACGCGCAGTAGCCGTCGCGCGTCTTGGGATGCTCAGGATGCGAGGTCTGAAACGTCTTGTACCCGTCGACTGCTTCCAGGTACGCATCGCGACCAAAGGCTGAGTCGGCGATGCCTAGCTCGGCCCAGGTGCGGTACCGCGACACCGGATAGTTGTCGAGGATGTAGCGGAAGTATTTGTCTGAATCGATGAAGCTCTCGCCTTTCATCGATCGCACGCCGCGCTCGTAGTTTTCTTTCGCGGTCTTGCCGAAGATCACCGGACGAAAGTTTTCGACGAAGGCCGCGCAGCCCGACTGGATCGCCACACTGCCAAGCAGCATTCCACTGAGGCCGACTGCGAGTAGCCGACTGCCCAGCGGACCGAGCACAGGCGCCCCAAGCGACCGCAGACGATCGCGGAAGCGTAGTGAAGAAGTCGGCGAAGGCAGTCGAGACGGGCGCGACGGAGACATGGGCGCTCTATTTGCGCCCGAGGGGAATCCCTTGTCAAGCACCGCTGCGTCGCGGTACGCGTGAGATCATGCCGGATCGCGCTTCGTCAGAATCTTCCTCGCAGCCACAGGCCGTGTCTCGACAGGGCGCCGCAGCCGCTGCGGTGGTCACGGCGGCCACGCGCCTGGGCGCTCTCGACAGCCTGCGAGGGCTGATCATGGTGATCATGGCCCTCGATCACGCGAGCGGCTTCATCGCCCGCGTCCATGGGTCCGAGTTTTGGACCGGGCCCTTTACGCAGTACAACCCCAGCGACTTTGTGCGTGGACCGCTGGCATTTCTGTCGCGCTTTGTCACGCACCTGTGCGCGCCGGGTTTCTTCTTTTTGATGGGGGCCAGCATGACCCTGTTTGCTGCCTCGCGTCGACGGATCGGCTGGGACACAGGCCGCATCAGCCGGTACTTCGCGCTGCGTGGTGGCGTGCTGTTGCTGGTGAACCAGGTCTTAGAAAATCCCGCGTGGGGCATCGCGTTTTCGCGCAACGCCAAGTCCGGTGATGGGCCCGCGAACTATCTGTTCTTCACCGTGATCACCGGGCTGGGTCTGTCCATGCTGACCAGTGCGCTGCTGCTGCGGGCCGAGCGCTGGCTGGGCGCGATCGCGGTCTTTCTGCTCGTGGGCTGCGCGGCGCTGATCCCGCACGTGCCATACGATTTCTTCGCGGCGCCGCTGTGGCTGCGCGTGCTGCTTCTGCCTGGCAACAGCACGCCGGTCTTTCTGATGTATCCGCTTTTGCCGTGGCTGGGTGTCTGCACGCTGGGCATGGCCTTTGGTCGCTTGCTTGCAGACGAAGCGACGCGCGACCAAGCACTGCGCTGGGCGCCGCTTGTTGGGCTGGTGCTTCTGTCCCTTGCACTGGGCCTGCGGGCGGCGGGCGGTTTTGGCAACCTGCGGGGGCCACGCGACGACAGCTGGATCGAGTTCCTGAACTTCATCAAGTACCCACCGGCTTTGGTGTTTGTGCTGTTCATGCTGGGCGTCAACCTGATCCTGCTCGGTGCGTTTGCGCGTCTGCCGCGCGTGCCGATCCTCTCGGTGTTTGGTCAGGCGCCGCTGTGTTTTTATCTGGCTCACCTGTACCTGTATGCGCTGATCACCGTGATTTTTTATGCGCAGCCCTCGACGCTGCCGGGCATGTATCCGGTGTGGCTTGCGGGCTTGGTGCCGCTGTATTTCCTGTGCCGTTGGTATCGAGGCTTCAAAGATCGCAAACCCGCGGAGTCTCTGTGGCGGCTGTTTTGACGCGCGGGCACGGCCCGTTGTCGTCGGTGAGTGGGTAGACGAAGCGGTCGGATTCTCACGGATCAGCGCTGTCTTTTGGCGCGTGAGCGAGCGTTCGCGGAGCCGTTTGACCATTCGGTCAAGATCCGCGGACCGCGGCGGGCGGGCCTTTGGGGCAGGTGGTGCTGTCTAGTCCAAGCCCATGGCGACCTGAACGGCGTCGCCGAGCTCTTTTTTCAGGTAGGTCTTTAGGCGGGACAGCAGGCGGGCTTCGATCTGGCGAGCGCGCTCGCGCGAGATGCCGTAGCGCTCACCGACTTCTTGCAGAGTCAGTGGCTGATCCGCCATCAAACGATCGTGGAAGAGCGTCTGTTCGCGCCCCTTGAGCGTCGCTTCAAACGCTTCGAGCTTGGAACGGAGCAGCGCGCGGAACTCTTCGCTTTCAGTGCTGACGTCGGGACGGGTGGCGCTTGATGACTCCAGAAGATCCAGGTGCGTGCGCTTGCCGTTTTCGTCGTCACCACCAATGGGGGCATCCAAGGATGCTTCGCTGGCCGACAGGCGAAGCTGCATCTCGGCGACTTCTTGCTCGGGTACCGATAAGCGCTCGGCCAACAGCTTTGTCGTCGGAACAAAGCCGGCGGCTTCTAACTTCTCGCGCTCTTTGGTCAAGTTGAAGAACAGCTTGCGCTGCGCCTGGGTGGTGCCGATCTTCACCAGTCGCCAGTTGTTCAAGATGAACTTGAGCATGTACGCGCGGATCCACCACGCGGAGTACGACGACAACTTGACGCCTCGGTGCGGATCGTATTTCTGCACGGCCTGCAAGAGGCCCAGGTTGCCTTCCTGCACCAGATCCAAGAGGTTCCTGTACGCGCGGCGGTACTCGTGAGCGATCTTTACGACCAGGCGCAGGTTCGCCGTGATCAGACGGCGCGCGAGCTTGGGATCCTGTGTCTTTGTGTAGCGCACCGCTAGCTCGTGCTCTTCCTCTCGGCTGAGCAGTGGATAGCGGCGGATTTCATGCATGTAGACGGTCAGCGGATCCGAACGGGCCAGCGATGTGGTCTTGCTGTCGCTGACATCGACAATCTCATCGCTGCTCTTTCGGGCTCGCTGCGTTCTCGGCTCGCCATCTGCAACGAGCAAGTCATTGTCAGCAAGACCCACCAGATCGCCTATCGCGAGATCGGCACCGATTAGATCACCGTCGCTAAGACCGGCCGCGTCGGGCCCATCCCCGAGGACGTCCTCCCCTTCGTTATCGACGAGCTCGGCGTCAGTGCCGTCGCTGCTTTTTGTTGGGCTGGCAGAGCCCGTTTGATGCTTGGAACTAGAAGAGCGACTCACCGCTGCGGTCGCCGTCGTTGTCGGTGTGCTTTTGCGCATGCGCGAGGGCCGGCTTGTGGCCGGTGGCCCACATCATAAGCACGCGGGGCAGCCGATGCAGCGGTTTTTATGGCGCTTTCGCGGACGAGGTCAGCAGGCGAAACACCGAGCTACACAGCGCTTCTTGCTGGTGACGCTGTCCGGGTGCGGCGATGGCGTTGTGTGCCGCGTGAAGCAGGCGCGTCGCCTTGTTTAAAAACCGATTCATGGGCACGAAGTCGACCATCGTGGGTCGCTTGCCACCGGGGGGATCCGGCACGCAGTACGCGTCGGTGTCCAGGGCATGAGCATTGCGGCAAGCCAGCGGTCGCACGGGATAGATGGTGCAGATTCCGCCTTCGTTGAATGCGCAGAGTGCGCCACGCCGCCACAGCGCAAAATGCAGTCGGTCGATCTCGGCTTGCTGGCCTTGCGCCATGGTCTGCGGCAGGGCCTCGACTTCGTCCCCGACGGCTGCACGCCACGCGGAATAGCGATCGAGGAAGCCCTTTTTTTCAGCGGCGTTTTCAGGCTGTTCGAGGAACTGGGCAATGCGCAGGATCTCGGGCTGGTACGCCGTGACAACGACGGTGCAGCAGCGATGACAGCCGATGTCACAGGCGATCTGCATGCCCTGCTGCTCTGCCTTCTGGGCCCGAGCGCGAGCGCCGTCGTCTAGCTCGTCGGCTAACGCCGCTGCGATCTCGATGGCATCGGTCGGTGAGACATGGCCAGGAAAGCGCCGCGAACCCATGGCATAGCGGGCGTCGGTGTCAAGCTGCGTGACGATACGCGCCAGGCGCTGCTCGCGATCGCCGAGCGTTTCTTCGGGGCTGCTGTCAGGGACCGAACGCTCGGCGCGAATCGCTGGCTCGGACGGTGGCTTCGACGGTGGTGCTTGACCAGCTTTGTCACGCGGCGTGGTTCGGGGCATGGCGATAGTGCGGTGTCCAGCCTGCGGGATCTTGAAACAGGCGCACGCAGCGAATGCTGCATGACTCTGTGAGGAAGAAGCGGTGATACAGGCCCTTGGGTACGACGAGGACATCGCCTGGCATCACGTGGACGCGCATCCAGCGATCGTCCTCCGAGCGCAGATCAAAGATGCCTTCACCCGACAGGACGAAGCGTACTTCGTCTTCTTCGTGCAGGTGTTCGTCTTTGAACTTGTCGATCAGGACCTGCAGGTTTGGCGTGTCTTTGGACAGGCTGACTTCATCGCGCGTCGTGTAGCCGCTGCGCTTGCAGAGCTCAGCGAGTGCGGGCTCATAGCGTGCTGGATCGGTGGACAGGTGATGATAGCGAACGCCAACCTTTTCCAAGTCTGCGACGACGCAAGCGGGCGTATCGGTGGGCGCATCCAGCCAAGAGAGCTGCATGACAACGTGTCTCCTTGTTTGCTTCACGTGTGGCTGCGGTGCAGCGTGGCAGCGTCGATGCCTAGTTCGCGCAGGCGCACGCTGGCCGAAAACAGGTAATCGTAACACTCGGCCTGGGTCTTGGTGTGGACCCAGTCGCGGCCCCAGATATACACGCCATGGCCGCGCACCAAGACGGCGTTGCTGTTGGGGTAGGCGAGGATGGCCTCTTGTAAGTGATCGGCTAGCTCGTGCTCGTACGGCATGTTGTCGATGACTGGGATCTCATAGATCTCGTCGACGTGGCCGCCCTGCAGGCCCTTGACCATTTCGAGACCACGGATGCGAAACACCGGGCCGTGTGCGGTCTTTTGCGTGCAGACCAAGCTGGCCAGGCAGGCATTCAGCGAGTGGCTGTGTAGCACGGCGCCAGCGCTGCGCAGACGATAGGCGTGCAAGAACAGCGGCGTGCAAGCGCTGATTCGGCCGTGGCCTGAGGTTAGGACGCGACCGTCGAGATCGGTGACGAAGACTTCGTCTGGGCGGATGCTCTCTTTGGGCACACCCGAAGGCGCCACATAGATGCGGTCACCCTGACGCAGCGAGAAGCCACCGCCGGTACCCGAGGCCCAGCCAAGCTGATACAGGTGACGGCACAGCTCACAGACGCGAAGGCGCGCTTCCCGATCCTGTGCCTCGCTTGCATCAACAGCCTGTGAGCCTGCGCCTTCACGGACTTCCGTCGACATGATCGCAGATTCGTTTTTTGGCAGCATCGAACAAGCTTCGCCGGCTTGTCGCGCGGGGTCAATTCAGCGGGTGGCCGGTGCGTGTGTTTTCTCGCCGCGGGGCGCCGAAGACGGCTAGCATGCGCGGCCATATGTCGACGACTTCTTCGCCTCAGGCCTCTGCCTTTCGCGCGCAGGAAGCACAGGGCCTGCCTGGCTCCAGCGTGGAACACCCGCATCGGCTGCGAACCAAGGTCTATCTTGAGGACACCGACGCGCAGGGCATCGTCTATCACGCCAACTACCTGAAATACTGCGAGCGCTCGCGGACCGAGATCTTGGGCCAGTACGGCTACACGCTGGGCGAGATGCAGGCGCGCGGCACGCTGTTTGTGGTGTTCGAGATGCGCCTGCGCTTCCTGAAGCCGGCCCGCTTGCACGACGAGCTTGAGGTCGTGACGACCTGCGAGCGGACATCCGACTATCGCGTCGTATTCAAGCACCGAGTGCATAAGCTGGACGCGACGGGTCCGCAGAGCGATCCGCTGTTTGTCGCGGATGCACAGGTTGCCGCCATTGATGCAGCCGGCGAGCTACTAGAGCTGCCAGAAGGCTTCTTCGCTTAGCCAGCCGAGTCTGCGCACCTTCCACCACCCGCACACAGTCGCGAGGGTGACCTGTTGCGGTGCTGCCTGTGCGGTGCCGGCAGGTGTAGCAAGGCGTCTTTCTATCTGTGCTTTCTTCCGCAATTTCCGACGGAGACCGCCGCAGTGCGTGTCCCGTTTGGCGGGCTGCTTGGCGCAGGCGAGCGGGTACGTGGACGCCACGTCAAGCAATTGACATCACCGGAATATCCGCGGTCTTATATGGCGATACCCTTTGTCTGCAGGCTCTGCGCTAGGGGCTAGCTAGAGCCAGCGACCGACGCAGCCTGGGGGCTGTGCGGTTGCGGCCGACAGCGGCGGGGTCCATGGGGGGCCATGCCGTGGGTGACCGGGGGGAATTCGTCTGGACGCCATGTTCTGTCTTGCACTGGGGAGGGCCTCGTATCGATGGGCAACTACGAGATTGAAGTCGTTTTCAGCTTTGACACGACCGGCAGCATGTATCCGTGCCTGACGCAGGTGCGCCGCAAGATCAAAGAAACGGTCGAGCGCCTGATGAAGGACATCCCGAAGATGCGCATCGGCATCATCGCGCACGGCGACTACTGCGATAAGGGCAGCACGTATGTCACCAAGCACCTGGATCTGACGCACGACACCAGTCTGATCACGCGCTTCGTCGAAAAAGTGGAAGCGACGGGCGGCGGCGATCTGCCCGAGTGCTATGAGCTGGTCTTGCGTGAGGCACAGTCGCTGTCGTGGGAAGCGGGAACGAAGCGCTGCCTGGTCATGATCGGCGACGATGTGCCGCACGGTCCGAACGACAACCCCGGCAAGATCAACTGGCGCGACGAGATCGACAAGCTGGCCAAGCAAGGCATCCCGGTCTATGGCGTGCAGTGCCTGAACCGCAAGCACGCGTCGAAGTTCTATGAAGAGCTGGCGAACAAGTCCGGTGGCTTCCACATCAGCCTGGATCAGTTCGCGTACATCACCGACCTGGTGATGGCCATCTGTTACAAGCAGTCCTCGGACACGCAGCTTCAGGGCTTCGAGCAAGAGGTCATCAAGCAGGGCCGCATGAACCGCGGTCTGAACAAGGTGTTCTCGACGATGCTCAAGCGTGCGCCGAGCACCGAGTTCGGAAGCACCGACCTGCGCGCCGTGCCGCCGAGCCGCTTCCAAATACTGGATGTCGACAAGGACTGCTCGATCCGCGACTTCGTCGAGTCAAACGGCGCCAAGTTCAAGAAGGGCCGCGGCTTCTATGAGTTCACCAAGACCGAGACGATCCAGGGGTACAAAGAGATCGTGCTCATGGACAAGAAGACCGGCGATATGTTCGAGGGCAAGGCAGCGCGCGACATGCTCGGCTTGCCGGAAGACTCGACGGCGCGCATCAAGCCGACGAGCTTGGACAAGTATGCCGTGTTCGTTCAGAGCACCTCAGTGAACCGCAAGTTGATCGGCGGCACGCGCTTCCTGTACGAAGTCGAAGACTGGTCCGCGTAAGCTGCACTGGCTGCACCAGTTCTGCCCGCGCTCGATCGACGCGGGCCCTTTCCTTGCAAGGAGCATCGCATGTTGGCTCGCTCATCGCGGGTGCTGTCTTCTCTGTTGCTGTGCGGGACGCTGTCGACGTCGTTGCTGTCACCGTCGGCGTCGGCGTTCTGTGGCTTCTTTGTGTCGGGTGCCGACGCGCAGCTTTACAACAACGCCTCGCAGGTTGTGCTGTTGCGCAAAGGCAACCACACCGTCATGACCATGTCGAACAACTACAAGGGTCCGCCCGAGGACTTTGCGATGGTTGTTCCCGTGCCAGTGGTGCTGCAGAAGGAACAGGTCAAGACGCTTTCGCCGGATGTGTTCAAGCACATCGATGAGCTTTCAGCTCCGCGCTTGGTCGAGTATTGGGAACAAGATCCCTGCGAGCAGCCGGTCGAGTACAAGTCCAAGGGCATGCGCTCAGGGGCGATGCCGGCGGCGCCGAGGATGAGCACGCGGCGCGAGAGCGAAGATCTGGGCGTCACGATCGAAGCCAAGTTCGAGGTCGGCGAGTACCAGGTGCTGATTCTTTCGGCCAAGGAATCTGGCGGGCTCGAAAAGTGGCTGAAGATCAACAAGTACAACATTCCCAAGGGCGCAGCGGCGGCCCTGGCGCCGTACATCCGCGACCAGATGAAGTTCTTTGTCGCCAAGGTCGACATCAAGAAAGTCCGACGCGATCAGAACGGGTTGGTGGTGCTTTCACCGCTGCGCTTTGGCTTTGACAGCGCTGAGCTGCGCTTGCCGGTGCGCTTGGGGCTGCTCAATGCCGAGTCAAAACAAGATCTGATCGTGTACGTGCTAAGCCCGGACAGTCGGTATGAAGTCGCCAACTACCCAAATGTCTTTGTGCCGACAAACATCGAGGTAGCCGACGCTGTGCGCAACAGCTTTGGCAGCTTTTATGCCGAGCTATTCGATGAAGCGCTGCGGCGAAATGGCAATCGCGCGGTGGTGACCGAGTACGCATGGCAGACCACGTCCTGCGATCCGTGTCCGACGCCACCGCTCAGCCAAAACGATCTGTACATGCTGGCGGATGAGCAGGTGTTTCCTGAGCTGGCCTCGATGCAGATCGCCGCACCGAGCGATCCAGCAGCGCCGCCTTCGCCAGCATTGAAAACCAGCGGTGGGCCGTCGCCTGCGATGTCGAGGCCGGGGCCTTCCATGCGTCAGCCGTTTTTTGGGCGGGGGCCAGCGTGGGTCCTGACGCGCATGCACACGCGCTATGACCAGCAGACGCTCTCAGAGGATCTGATCTTTCGCTCGGCTCCGCCGGTTTGGGGGGGACGCGCGAACTGGGATGGCACGCTGGGTGATCACGGCGCACGCGTGCAGCAGAGCGGCGCCAACAACTTCCAAGGCCGCTACATCATCCGGCATTACTGGGAAGGCAAGGTCGCGTGCTCGTCGCCAATCTATGGCCGCTGGGGTGGGCGACCCGGTATGGGCTGGGACATGGGAAGGGGGGCGTCTCGCGGTGGCAAGCCAGAGGCCGCGCAGGACTTGGCCAATGCGCCACGTGGCAAGGTCAAGCTGGCGGATGTCGTGCAATCGCCAGTGCCCGAGCTTGAGCTGAAAGGGATCACGCGTCCGCTGCGTCCCGGCGAGAGACCACCTGCTCAGCCGCAGTAAGGAACCATGTCGCTGAACCAGTACCACGTCACGGAACAGCTGTACGACAGTGCGCACTCGGCGGTGCTGCGCGCGGTGCGCAAGGTCGACAGTCGGCCAGTGATCCTCAAGTGCCTGAAGACCGCGATGGTAACGGTCGAGCGGCGCGCTCGCTTCAAGCGAGAGTTCGAGCTGGCGCGCTCGCTGAATCCGGGCACCACGATGGATGCACGGATGACATCGGTGATCGAGACATACGGTCTGCACATGGGACGTGAGCGCTGGATCATTGAGCAGGAAGACTTCGGCGGTGACTCGATCAGTCGCCTGCTTGAGCTGCGCAGTCATGCCGCGGTGCAAGAGCGAGGCGAGGGCCGAGAGCCCCTGCCGCTGGCGCAGGTGCTGCACATTGCGGTCGCAGTCGTTCGCGCGCTGGCTGGATTGCAGCAGCGGCAGATTATTCATCGCGATCTGAACCCGCAGAACATCGTCTTTAACACGCGTACGGGCGATGTGAAGCTGATCGACTTTGGCTTATCGCGCTCGTACGCCGACGTGCAGCCGCAGGCGCGTACGGTGTACATGATCGAAGGCACGCTGCCATACATGGCGCCCGAGCAGTCGGGACGAATGAACCGCAGCGTTGATTATCGCTGCGATTTCTATTCGCTGGGCGTCACGCTGTATGAGCTTCTAACCGGCGTTCTTCCGTTTCGCAGCAACGATCCGCTTGAGCTGATTCATTCCCACATTGCGCGGGCTCCGCTGCCGCCGCACGAGCTGAACCCGCTGGTGCCGCGGGCGCTGTCGGCCATTGTGCTGAAGCTGATGGCCAAGAATGCCGAGGATCGCTATCAGCATGCCTGGGGGATTGAGGCAGATCTGCAGCGTGTTGCAGATGCGCTGAAGAGCGGTGACTCGCTAGCAGACTTTGTGGCGGGCACGAACGATCTTTCAGACCGCCTGCAGATCCCCAAAAAGCTCTATGGGCGCGAGGCAGAAGTTGCAGAGCTGCTCGCTGCGTTTGAGCGCATCGTGCAAGGCGGGCCACCTGAGCTGCTGCTGGTCTCGGGTTATTCCGGTATCGGCAAGTCGGCGCTGATCTACGAGGTATACAAGCCGGTCACGCAACATCGCGGCTATTTCGCGGCGGGCAAGTTTGATCAGTTCCAGCGCAGCGTGCCCTATCGCGCGGTCTCGCAAGTGCTGGGTGACTTGGTCTCGCAAGTGCAGACCGAAGACAAAGAGGCGGTTGCCCGCTGGCGCGAGAACATCCAAAAGGCGGTGGCGCCCAATGGCAAGCTGCTGACCGATTTGGTGCCCGAGCTAGAGCTCTTGATCGGACCACAGCCGGACGTGGCCGCACTGGAACCCAGCGAGTCCGAGAATCGCTTTCAGCTCACGATTCTCAACTTCATCGCGGTCTTTTGTCGGCCGGAACATCCGCTGGTGTTGTTCATGGATGATCTGCAGTGGGCGAATCCGGCCTCGCTGCGCTTGCGCGAAATATTGCTGACGTCTGAGCTGCGCAACCTGTTTCTGATTGGCGCGTATCGCGACAACGAAGTCGATGCCACGCATCCGCTTTCGCTGTCCATTGCTCGCATGCGCAAAGAAGGAGTGCCCATCACCGAAGTCGCGCTGCAGCCGCTGTCGTCGGTACAGCTTTCGCAGCTTCTGTGCGATGCGCTGCGTACGTCGGAACAGCGAGCCGCGCCGCTGACACAGCTTCTGTTTTCGAAGACCGGTGGCAACCCGTTCTTTGTTGGCGAGTTTCTCAAGACCTTGGAACAAGAGCGGCTGCTGACTCTTTCCGAAGATCGCGCGTGGACTTGGAACATGGAAGCAATCCATGCCAAGGCCATCACCGACAACGTGGTCGATCTGCTCTTGGCGAAGCTTCGCAAGCTGCCATCGCTGACACAGGATGCGCTTCGACTGTCGGCGTGTATTGGTAGTCGCTTCGATCTGCGAACCTTGTCTGTGGTGCATGAGCGTCCTTTGCTGGAAACGGCGGTGGCTCTGCGGCCAGCGCTGCAAGAAGGATTCATCGTCGCGACGTCCGCAGCGGAGCTGGTTTCAGACGCGGGGCCGGACGAGTCGGGAACGCAGCAGATGGCGGTCGTTCACTATCGTTTTGCGCACGACCGCGTGCAGCAGGCTGCGTATTCGCTGATCGGCGAAGAGCAACGCCGTGCTGTTCATCTGCAGATCGGAACGCTGCTCTGGCGCGCTGCCGGCGAGTCGCCGCATGCCGAACAGCTCTTCGAGATCGTCGGTCACTTAAACCGTGGCTCGGCCCTGGTCAGCGATGTCAGCCAGCGCGTCGCTCTTTCGCAGCTGAACTTGGATGCGGCAGTGCGGGCACGTGAAGCCACGGCCTATCAGGCCGCGCAACAGTACGCGAGCGAGGGCCTGGCCTTGCTGCCGCCGACGAATGCACCGGAGTTCAAGTTCGAGCTGAGCTTTGCTTTGAACAAAGAGCTGGCGCAGGCCTCGTACCAGATGGGCGAGCACGAGCGATCCGAAGTGCTGTTGCGTCAGCTCTTGGAGCAGCTTGCGCTTCACATCACGCCGGATCGCGATGCCCATCGCTCGTCTGCGCTGCGGCAGGTGGAGCTATACAGCCTGCTGATCACGCAGTACACGCTAACGGGGCGCTATGACCAAGCGATTGCTGCCGGCCGTCGGGCGCTGGGTCTTTTGGGCATTGGTCTGCCCGATCCAGATAACGAACGCGAAGTGAGCGCCGCATTTGAAGCCGAGGCTGCGCTGATCCAAAAAGAGCTGGCGAGCCACGACATCGCCAAGCTGCTGGATCGTCCACTGCTGCAGTCGCCCGAGAAGCTGTGGGCCATGCGGGTCTTGGTCAGCATGAATGCAGCCGGCATGTACACCAGCCGGCCCCTTTACAATCTGCTGGTGGCCAAGAAGGTGAGTCTAAGCTTAGAGCACGGCCACAGCGCTGAATCGGCGTTTGCCTATGTCAGCTTCGGCGTACCCCTTTCGTCCGTGGGCGGGGGCGGCGGCAGCAGCGAGCACGTTCGCCAGGCCTATGCCATCGGCATGATGGCGCGCGAGCTGAGCTTGAAGTGGGATCGCTTGGATCTGCGCTGCCGTGTTCACTTCATCTTGGGCACGTACATCCTGCCGTGGAGCCGTCACCTGCGGCACTTGGATGCCGTCTATGACGAAGGCTATCGCGCCGGCATGCAAGGCGGCGAGCTTCTGTTCGCCGGCAACATCTTGGCCTTTCGTCTGCTGGTGCCGTTCTATCTGGGCCGCAACGTGCAGGAGCTGATCGAAGAAGCGCGTCGCTTCCTGCTGTTCGAGCGCAAGACCAAGAACAAGATCGCGACCGATCGTGTGCTTGCGTGTTTCCTGCCCCTTTTGAACTTGGCGGGCGGCACTGCCAGTCCGCAGCACTTTGCTCCGACGCAGGACGAGCACCGTGCTGTCGTACCCGCCGAGTCGGATCTGCTGTCGGCATTCTTGGCGCACGGCAGCCACATCGCAATCTGCGTCTACAAGATCGCCAAGGCTCAGTGTCTGTATCTGAGTGAGCAGCCGGAAGCGGCCTTCCAGTGTCTGCAAGAGATCGCGCCGCGCCTGTCATTTATTGCGGGCTCCATTTCCGTCGTTGAACACCAGTTCTATTTGAGCCTATGTGCTGCCGCGCTGTGCCGTGGCGAGAGCGAGCCGCGGCGGAGTGAGCTGCTTTCGATCGTGTCGCGGGGTGTGCAGCGCTTTGCTGTGTGGGCCAGCACTTGCCCGGACAACTTCTTGCACAAGCAGCTTCTGCTTGAAGCGCTGCATGCCGACTTGGTCGGCGATGCTTGGCGCGCGATGCAGCGCTATGAACAAGCGATTGCCAACGCTGCGCAGCAAGAGTTCAACCACATCGAGGCGCTGGCCTGCGAGTGCCTGGCGCGCTTCTGGATCGCGCACGGCAAAGAAGACTATGCGCGCACGTATCTTCTGCGAGCGTTTCAGAACTACAAAGCGTGGGGCGTGATGTGGAAAGCCGAGCGTCTAGAGGAACGCTTGGCCGAGCGCGTTCACTTGGTGCCTGAGAGCACTGCGACGTCAGGCATCACGGCTGGGCGTACGACCGTCACTAGGACGCACAGCAGCACGACTTCGTCTGATCACTTGGATGAAGCGATGGATCTGCGAACCGTGCTCAAGGCTTCTCAGGCCATCGCAGGCGAGATCATTTTGAGCACGCTGCTCGACAAGCTCGTCGACATCTTGATCGAAAGCGCCGGAGCGGATCGCGGCAGCTTGCTCTTCGAGCAGTCCGGGACCTGGGTCGTTGCCGCCAGCGCCAGCGTCTCGCCCCAAGCGGGGGAGGGCGGGCGAAAGAGCGAGCCGCGCGTCGCAACACAGAGCCAGGGCAGCGCGGGAAGCGAGCAAGAGCTGCCCGCAGCCATCGTGAACTTTGTCGCGCATCGTCGGCAAGATCTGGTGCTGAACAACGTCGCGCAAGACGGGCCCTTTGTGCGCGATCCCTATGTTCGAGCCCGACGGCCGCAGTCCGTCTTGTGCATGCCGCTTACGAAACAGGGGCGCATCCTCGCCATCTTGTACCTTGAGAACAACCTGGCTGCCGACGCGTTTACGCCGCGGCGGCTTGAGATGCTGCGGCTGCTCTCGGCGCAGATGGCGATCTCGATCGAAAACGCGCAGCTGTATGCGCAGCTCGAAGATCGGGTGCGCGCTCGCACGCAAGAGCTGTCGTCCAAGAATGCCGAGCTGTCCGATGCCCTGCGCGCCCTGCGCGAGACGCAGCAGCAGCTGGTGCAGCGCGAAAAGCTGGCATCGCTGGGCGCGCTGACCGCGGGCATTGCGCACGAGCTAAAGAATCCGCTCAACTTCATCAACAACTTTGCTCAGCTAAGCGTGGGCCTCGCGGACGAGATCGAAACCGACGTGAATCAGCTTGCGTCCGACGACAGCGAGACGCAGGAAAACGTCGCCGCGGCGCTGCAGGATCTGAAAGAAAACCTGCAGCGCATCAACCACCACGGACAGCGCGCCGATCGCATCATTCACAGCATGCTGCTGCACTCGCGTGAGCGCGCTAGCTCGCACGGGCCCACGGACATCAATCGCTTGCTCAACGAGAGCCTGAACCTGGCGTACCACGGCATGCGGGCCCGCCAGCCCGGCTGGAATGTCGAGCTGCGCACCGACTTCGACGAAAGCGTTGGCACGATCGCGGCCAGCTCAGGCGATCTGAGCCGCGTGTTCATCAACCTGTTCGACAACGCGTTTTACGCCACGCAGCGCAGGCGCAAGGACGCTGGGCCCGACTACTCACCGACGGTGCGGGTGTCCAGCCGCCGCCGCGACAGCAGCATCGAGATCCGCGTGCGCGACAACGGCACAGGCCTTTCCAAGGCCAACGTGGCGCGCTTGTTCACGCCCTTTTTCACGACCAAGCCAGCCGGCGAGGGCGTAGGGCTGGGCCTTTCGATCAGCCACGACATCATCGTGCAGGGCCATCAAGGCGAGATTCGCGCCGACAGCGTTGAGGGCGAGTACATGGAGTTCATCATCACGCTGCCCTGCAAGTAGCTCTGTCCGCTCACCACACCCCGCTTCAGCCTCGACCTTTCGCGCCCTTCCGGGGCCATGATGAAATTTATGGCACATTTTATTCCTATTGAAAAATTGATGAATAGTGAATTTCTTGGGTCCGATGGTGATGAAATATCATTCAAAATAGACAGCCGTTTCGCAGACCTGGGGCGCGCGGGCTATGTGCCTCGACGGGACCGCGGGCCTCGCCAGAGACGAAAAGATTTCATGCAAATTCTGCGTGCGGCGAATTTTTTTCGCCACGTCGCTGTGTGCCAACACGCTCCTTGCGTCTATGCATGAATTTTTGTTGAAGAACAGGCGGGCATGTTGGCATCATGCGGCCAGTTGCTCCCCAGGCGCTATCGCGCGTGAAGAAAACAGCGACGAACATGAAGCGACCAATACAACCACTTGCACTCTTGCTCACGACGCTGCCTTTGCTTGGCGTCGCTGCCTGCGATGTTGGACACGGCGAATCACTGGCCAAGGCGCGCTACGCCAACTGTGCTCCGTGCCATGGCAACGATGGCAGCGGCAACCGCACCGTCGGGGCTCCTGCGATTGCGGGCCTGCCGGTCTGGTATGTCGAGGCTCAGCTGCGCAAGTTCCGCGACGGCAGCCGCGGCGCGCACCCCGATGACATCGACGGCCTGAAGATGCGGCCCATGGCGCGCACCCTGCTGAGCGATGAAGAAGTCAAGGTCGTCGCCGAGCGCGTCAGCAAGCTGCCGGTCGTGCGGCCGGCTGTGACGATTACCGACGGTGACGCTGGCCGTGGCAAGGCCATGTTCGGCACCTGCGTGGCCTGCCATGGGGAAAAGGCCAGCGGCATGCAGGACAAAGGGGCGCCGGATCTGCACCGCACCGGGGACTGGTACCTGCTGGCTCAGCTCAAGAAGTTCAAGGGCGGCGTCCGCGGCTCGGCGGCCACCGACCTGACCGGGCAGCAGATGCGACCAATGGCGGCGACGCTGCCGAACGAGCAGGCGATGAAAGATGTCATCGCTTACATCCGAACCTTGGAACCCTAGCTGTTACGAGTGGCGCTCTATTCAGGAAGGATGCCGCGATGACAACCGCCAGTTCGAGCCCATCGAGTTCATCGGGGATGGTGAATCCCTACGAGGACGAAGTCCAAGAGGCGAAGCGCCAAGACAAGTTCACCGAGACCGAAATCGAGATCCTGTTTCTTCTGACCCTGTTTGGCACAACGGTCTGGGTCGGGGCGGCGTGGATCTTCGCGATGTAGTGGGTGTGAAGTGGCTGGGTTTTTCGTCGCACAGCGCGTGCCCAGCCGAAGGTACACAACCGCAATGTCTGCAACACATACGAAATGGAGGGGGGACGCTTCGTCCTGCAGCGCCGAACGCCACGCAGGCTGAGGCGGACCCGAAGAGGTCCCCTCCGAATGACTGGAGCGGGGAACACAAGCGGAGTCCCCGAGAAGTCCCCGAGGAGCATCGATGTTCGAGAGTCTTGTCCCCCGTGCCTCTAGCTTTGCCGGCGACATCGACGATCAGATCTGGCTGATTGCCATTCTGGTTGGGTTCTGGTTCTGCGTCGCGACCGGCGTGTTCTTTTGGTCGCTGTTCCGCTACCGCCATCGGCCGGGAGAGCGCAGCCAGTACATCACTGGCGAGAAGCCAGAAGAGAAGCGCTGGATCAGCATTCCGCACAACCTGATCTTGGTCTGTGACGTGTTCATCGTCGTCGGTGCCATCCGCGTTTGGTACCACGTCAAGCAGCAGCTTCCGCCGCCTGAGCGCACGATCCGCGTCATCAGCCAGCAGTGGGCATGGACCTTTGTCGACCCCGGTGCCGACGGGCAGTTCGATACCGACGACGACATCAAGACCGTCGACGAGATGCACATGAAGAGCGGGACGATGTACCACTACAAGCTGTACTCGCGCGACGTGCTGCACAGCTTCTCGATCCCGGCCTTCCGTGTAAAGCATGACGCCATCCCCGGCCGCGTGATCACCGGCTGGTTCAAGTCGGATCGTCCCGGCGCGTACGACATCCAGTGCAACGAGATCTGCGGCATCGGTCACGGCATCATGGGCGCTCGCCTGTATGTCGATGCCCCGCAGGACTTCGATGCCTGGATCAAGAAGAACACGGCAGCGCCGCCTGCGCCTCCTGCTCCGGCGGTGACGCCGGCCGCTGCGCCGTCGCCTGCAGCACAGCCTGGCGCGGCTGCGCCCGCGCAGCCTGGTGTAGCGGCTCCAGCACCGCCTAGCGCTGCGGCTCCGGCTGCGGTTGCTCCGACGGGAGCTGCACCTGCCGCTGCACCTGCCGCTCCGGCTATCCCTCAACCATCCACGCAGCCGAACGCCCGCTGACGAAGAAACCCGGCGAGCTTAGAGGATCCCCCATGGCAGAACCGGCAACCGCACACGCGCAGCACCCGCACAACGGGGCTGGCCACGATCACGCCCATCACGACGAGGGCTTCTTCAAGAAGTACCTGTGGTCCACGGACCACAAGATGATCGCCTTTCAGTACCTGTTTACCGGCATGCTGATGGCAATCATCGGCGGCTACTTTGCCTATGCCTTCCGCATGCAGCTTGCGTATCCGGGGGCCTCGGTGCCTGGCTATGGCACCGTCTCTCCGGCCGACTATCTGATGCTGGTGACCAACCACGGCACCATCATGATCTTCTGGGTGGCGATGCCCGTGCTCATCGCGGCGTTTGGCAACTACCTCATCCCTTTGATGATCGGCTGCGACGACATGGTGTTCCCGCGGCTGAACCGGCTCTCGTACCAGATCTTCCTGCTGAGCGCGATCATCCTCATCGCTTCGTTCTTCGTCCCCAATGGCGGATTTAGCGGAGCCTGGACTGCATATCCGCCGCTGTCGTCGCAGGCGGCCTATCACTTGACGCCGTGGGGCGCGTCGCTGTGGGTGCTCGCGGTGGCGCTTGAGTTTGTCGCCTTCCTGATGGGCGGCATCAACTTTGTCACCACGGTGATGAATTCACGCGCGCCTGGCATGACGCCTCTGCGCATCCCGATGGTGATCTGGATGATCGTCATCGCCAGCATCCTGTTTATGGCGTCGGTCGGCCCGCTGGTCGCCGGAGCCGTGCTGCTGCTCTTCGATCAGGTGCTGGGCACGCATGTGTATGACCCCAACCACGGCGGCGATCCGCTGCTGTGGCAGCACCTGTTCTGGTTCTTCGGTCACCCCGAGGTCTACGTCGTGCTGCTGCCCGCGATGGGCGTGGTGGCGGAAGTCATCACCGTGTTCGCGCGCAAGAAGCTGTTTGCGTACAAGACGGTGCTCTACACCGCGATCGCCACCGGCATCATCAGCTTCTTCGTGTGGGCGCACCACCAGTTCGTGGCCGGCATCGATCCCCGCATGGCCAACATCTTCACGGTCACGACGCTGATTATCTCGATCCCGATCGCCGAGATGGTGTTCGTCTATCTCGCGACGCTGATCGGCGGCTCGATTCGCTTCACGACGCCGATGCTGTGGGCTCTTGGCTTCTTGGGTGCCTTCCTCGTCGGTGGCGTCACGGGTATTTTCCTCGGGTCGAGCGGCTCAGACATCTACTTCCACGACACGTACTTCGTCGTGGCGCACTTCCACTTCACCTTCTTCCCGATCGCGTTCATCGGGAGCTTCGCCGCCATCACCTATTGGTTCCCCAAGATGTTCGGCCGCATGATGAACGAGACGCTGGGCAAGATTCACTTCTGGGGCACCATCATCCCGGTAAACGGCATCTTCCTGCCGCTGTTTATCGCCGGTCTCGCGGGAGATCATCGACGCATCTACAGCTACATGAACTTCCCCGACTCGGCGAAGCCGTTCCTGCAGGATCTGCGGATCATGGCCACGGTGTCGCTGTGCGTGCTGATCGCCTTCCAGTTCGTGTTCCTTTACAACTTCATCGTCAGCCTGCTGCGCGGTCCCAAGGCCGACAAGAATCCGTGGAACGCCAACACGCTGGAGTGGACCGCCGAGTCGCCCCCGCCGCACGGCAATTTTGCTGAGATGCCGAGTGTGCATCGCGGGCCGTATGAGTACGGCGCGCCGGGACGTGATCAAGACTTCTGGCCGCAGAACGCTGCGAACTGAGGAAACCGATGCAGAAGCCGATTGCCACCACCCGCAGCATGGCGGGCCTGCCGACGGGCCGACTGGCCGTCTGGTGGGTGATTGCCTCCGAAATCGTTATCTTCGGCGGCCTGTTGGTCTCATACATCATGCATCGCCTAGGGCACCCCGAGTGGGGCGGCTACGCGTCGCACACCAACACCTGGGCGGGTGCATTCAACACGCTGGTGCTGCTGAGCTCTAGCTTGTCTGCTGTTCTCGCGCACCAAGCAGCCGAACGCGGCGACGGCAAGAAGGCCGCACTGCTTCTGCGCTTGACCTGCTTGGGCGGCGCGACCTTCTTGGGCGTCAAGGCCTTGGAGTGGTCGCATGAGATCCGCCAGGGCTTTGTGCTATCGACCAACGGGTTCTGGTCTTTTTATTACACGGCAGCGGGTCTGCATGCGCTGCACGTCATCGCCGGCATGATCATCATGCTCATCGTGTCGCGCGATGCGTCCAAGGGTCGCGAGCTCCAGCGAGTCGAGCTAATCGGCATCTACTGGCACTTCGTCGACATCGTCTGGATCTTCCTGTTCCCGCTCTTGTACATCGCGAAATAGGTTGGGGGAACTCATGACGACTCACGAAAATACAGCGGCACACGCCGATCACGGCGAGCACGCGCACCCCAACTACATCAAGGTCTGGGGCATCCTGGTTGTTCTTCTCGTAGTCAGCGTCTGCGGTCCGATGCTGGGCATCCAGGCGGTCACGATCATCACGGCCTTCGGTATCGCCGTCGTCAAGGCGTACTTGGTGGCCAAGAACTTCATGCACCTCAATATTGAGCGGCGCTTCGTGGTCTATCTGTTGCTCACGATGCTGGCGTTCATGCTGCTGCTGTTTGGCGGCGTCGCACCCGACGTCATGCGTCACTCGGGACGCAACTGGGAAAACATCGCGGCGAAGGCAGAGATCGAACGCGCTCTGGCCAAGGCCAGCGGTGTAGCCGAGAAAAAGCCGGCTGAGCCAGCGACCCCGCAAGCGAGCAGCGCTGCCGACAACTACAAGAGCGTCTGCGCGATGTGTCACGGCGAAAAGGGGGAGGGCAATGGCGTCGCGGCTCTGTCGATGACCCCCAAGCCGGCCAACTTCGCGGACCCGGCCTTCTGGCAGACGCGTGACAAGGCGCATGTCGAAAAGGTCATTCGCGAGGGTGGACCGGCCGTCGGCAAGTCACCTTTGATGGCACCGTTCGGGGCTCGCTTCAACGCGCAAGAGATCAGCGCGCTGGCCGACTACCTGATGACCTTCAAGAAGTAAGCGCGAGCGCAGCGACCATGACTTCGGAGATGACGCCCGCTTTGGCCACAGTCAGTGGTGGCTCGGTCGATGGCGCTTCCACCAGCAGTGCCGTGCCGCGGCGACGCCCGCTGATCCCGTCCGGGGTGCTGGCCATGCTGATCTTCGTGTTTACGGAGATCATGTTCTTCACCGGACTGGTCAGCGCGTTTCTGATTACGCGCGCCAGCATCGGCCCCGGTGGCTGGCCACCGCCCAATCAGCCGCGCTTGCCGGTGGCCGCAACGGCGCTGAACACCGTGGCGCTCTTGCTGTCGGCCGTGGCGCTGTTTGTGGCGTGGCGCTCGCTACGCGAACGCCAGCGTGGAGTGCAGGCAGGCAGCGTCTCGCTGCGCCTCGGGCTGGCTATCGCGCTAGGTGCCGCTTTTTTGATCGGCCAAGGTCGTGAGTGGATCGCGCTTCTGCATGAGGGCCTGACCCTGCACTCCAGCATCCACGGCAGCTTTTTTTACATCATCGTCGGCTGCCACGGCTTGCATGCACTGTCGGCACTGCTCGCGCTTGGCTGGGCGTTCTTGCGCCTGCGAGCGCAGAGCCTGCGCAGCGACACCTTGGCTGCAGTCAGCGTGTTTTGGTTTTTTGTCGTCGGTATCTGGCCGTTTCTTTACTACCAAATCTATCTGTAACCCGCGGAGCCTGTAGATGTCGTCGATCCCGCCGCCTGTTGCTCTGCTTCCTGTTTCGCGTCGCAGGAGCTTGCTGCGTGGGCTCGCCGCGCTGTGCTGGCTGTGGCCCAGCGTGGTGCTGGCCTGCCCCGTCTGCTTCGTCGCCCGCGAGGCAAGCCGCTTGGCGTTTCTGTGGACGGCGATTCTGATGACGTTTCTGCCGCTGTGCATGATGGCGGGCATCGTTTATTTCCTGTGGCGTCAGGCGCAGCGCAGCGCTCGCGAGAACCAGGGCGACGCACCGCCCGACTCGCCCAAGCCACACTAGCCGGATTGAGCGCAGCGCTTGCCCTGCGGCCAAAGCAGGTCGCGTCGGCTCCAAGGTCTGCACTTTTTTGTCCGCTGGGTGCTTCTGGTTCGTGCTTCCGATGTGTCCTGCGGCAATCGTCGTTTTCCGCGAGCGGCAAGCGCGATACGATGGGCTGCAATGAGCACGACCGAATTGGGATCGACGCTGCCTGCGGGCTCCGCAGCGGCTGGTGAGACCGCAGCGACCCAGCCCACACTGACGGGCACGATTGGCTTTCTGGGCACGGGCAACATGGCCGAGGCGCTGATTCGTGGCCTTCTGCGATCGGGCGCGGTCAAGCCCGAGCAGATCTGGGGGTCTGAGCCACGCGCCAGCCGCATGGAGCAGATCAAGAGCCGCTACGGCATTCACGTCACCAAGTACAACGTCGACGTCGTCCGCCACGCGAGCATCATCATCCTATCGGTGAAGCCGCAGATCTTGCCCAGCGTTCTCGACGAGATCGCGCCGCACTTGAAGCCACGCGCCCTGGTGATCAGCGTGGCGGCTGGCGTGCCCATCGCGGTGATTGAAGCGCGCTTGCCGACCGGCATTCGCGTCGTGCGCACCATGCCCAATACCCCCGCCCTAGTCGGCGCCGGAGCCACCGCCATCGCGGCCAACCAGCATGCCACCAGCGAGGACCTGAAAGTCACCGAGCAGATCTTCCGCTCGGTTGGGATGACCGTAGTCCTCGACGAAGAACAGCTAGACGCAGTGACCGGGCTTTCGGGCAGCGGCCCGGCGTACATGTTCCTGATCATCGAGGCGCTGTCCGATGCCGGCGTGAAAGTGGGGCTGTCGCGCTACAACGCCGTCGCGCTGGCTGCGCATACCGTGCTTGGCTCGGCCAAGCTCCTCATCGAGACGGGCGATCATCCGGGTCAGCTTAAGGACATGGTGACCTCGCCGGGTGGCACGGCCATCGCTGGCCTGCACACGCTGGAAGCCGGTGGTCTGCGCACGACGCTGATGAACGCCGTTGAAGCCGCGACGCGCCGCAGTCGCGAGCTCGGCGAAGCAGCGCTGGCCAGCTTGAATCGCAGCCGCAACAAGCCCGAAAGCTAAGCCGCAGAAGTAAACGTGGCCGCGGCGGGGGACGGAGTCAGCGCGCGGCAGCCATTCCTGCGGGCTCATTACTCACCCGACCAATCCGGCATCTGCGCGTGGCGCTTCAGCTATTGCGCACCGCGATTTCCCCTCTCAGAGGGCTCTAGTTTTTGCCTCGCGGCAAGAGTAGACTCCTCGCCCAACTCGTCTGCGACGGCGACAGCACCGTCACAGCACAGACTCAACCACGCATTCGAACGCGGAAAAAAAGGAGCTGCGGTATGACCCACACGCATTCCCAGGGCCGTAAGAAGATCTCGATCATTGGCGCCGGCAACATCGGTGGCGAGCTCGCTTCGCTGATCGCTCGGACCGAGCTGGCCGATGTCGTTCTTCTCGACATTCCCGAGAAGGAAGGCCTGTGCAAGGGCAAGGCGCTCGACCTGGAACAGAACGGCACGATCCTGGGCTATGACTGCCGCATCACGGGCACTGCCAACTACAAGGACACGGCGGGATCGGACGTCGTCGTCATCACGGCCGGTGTGCCGCGCAAGCCGGGCATGTCGCGCGATGATCTGTTGTCGATCAACCTGAAGATCATGCGCAGCGTCGCCGCCAACCTAAAGGACAACTGTCCGGGCGCGTTCGTCATCGTCATCTCGAACCCGCTTGATGCCATGGTGTATGAGTGCGCCAAGGTCGGCGGCTTCGCCAAGAACATGGTCTGCGGCATGGCCGGCGTCCTCGACTCGGCGCGCATGCAGCTGTTCCTGGCGCAAGAGCTGGGCGTATCGGTCAAGGACGTGCGCGCCATGGTCCTCGGTGGCCACGGCGACACCATGGTGCCGGTGACCTCGTACTGCACCGTGAACGGCGTGCCGATCAAGTCGTTCATCGCCGCCGATCGACTGGCCGCCATCGTCAGCCGCACGGCCAACGGTGGAGGCGAGATCGTCAAGCTCATGGGCACCTCGGCGTACTACGCGCCGGCCACCGCGGCGGTTGCCATGGCCGCGTCGTACCTGAAGGATCAGAAGCGCCTGCTGCCTGCCGCTGCCTACTGCAACGGCGAGTTCGGCATCAGCGATCTGTACATCGGCGTGCCAACGGTCATCGGCAAGGGCGGTATCGAAAAGGTCGTCGAGATCACGCTGACCGACGACGAAAAGGCCATGCTGAACAAGAGCGTCGCCGCCGTGCGCGAGCTGGTCGACGCGGGCGCCAAGCTGTAGTCGAGGCGATCCATGAACATCCACGAGTATCAGGCGAAAGAGCTGCTGGCCAAGGCAGGCCTGCCCATCCCCATCGGCCGCCCGGCCTTTTCGATCGCCGAAGCGCAGCAGGCTGCGGACTGGGTGCGGTCACAGAGCGGCAAGCCCATCGTCGTCGTCAAGGCGCAGATCCATGCCGGTGGCCGAGGCAAGGGCGGTGGCGTCAAGGTCACCAAGACGCCCGAAGAGACCCAGGCCGCGATCGACAAGATCCTGGGCATGCAGCTCGTCACGCACCAGACTGGCCCCGAAGGAAAAAAAGTCGGCCGCCTGCTGCTTGAGCAGGGCATCGATATTGCAAAAGAGCTGTATGCCGCGGTGGTGCTGGACCGTCAGAAAGGCCGCTTGGTGGTGATGGCCTCGACGGAAGGCGGCATGGACATCGAAGAAGTCGCAGCGCACACACCGGAAAAGATCTTTCGCCAAGTGATCGACCCGATGATCGGCTTTGCGCCGTACCAAGCGCGCGAGCTGGCGTTTGCTCTGGGCATGAAGTCGGTCGGGACCGAAGTCGTCAGCCAGGCCGCGAGCTTCTTCCAAACCATGGTGCGAGCCTTTCAGGAACTCGACTGCAGCCTGCTGGAGATCAACCCGTTGGTGCTGACCAAGCAGGGCCAGCTTCTGGCGCTGGATGCCAAGATCAACTTCGACGACAACGCGCTGTTTCGTCACCCCGCGATCGAAGCGCTTCGCGATCTGTCGGAAGAAGAGCCCGCCGAGACCGAAGCCAAGAAGTTCGATCTGTCGTACGTCAAGCTGCACGGCACCATCGGCTGCATGGTCAACGGCGCCGGCCTAGCCATGGCGACGATGGACATCATCCAGCACTACGGCGGCATGCCGGCGAACTTCTTGGATGTCGGCGGTGGCGCGACGCAGGAAAAAGTGACCGCAGCGTTCAAGATCATCACCGCGGATCCCGCCGTGCGCGGCATCTTCGTCAACATCTTCGGCGGCATCATGAAGTGCGACACGATCGCCCGCGGCATCATCGGCGCGGTGCAGGAAGTCGGCTTGAAGGTGCCGCTGGTCGTGCGCTTGGAAGGCACCAACGTCGAGCTGGGCAAGAAGCTCTTGGCAGAGTCAGGCCTGAACGTGGTCGCGGCGGCTGATATGGCCGACGGTGCGCAGAAGATCATCGCATTTTCCAAGTCCTCGTCGGCGGACACGTCGACGAAGGCGGCGCACTGACGGTCAAGGAGGCATCGCCATGTCCATTCTGGTCAACAAGAACACGCGCTTGATCGTCCAGGGCATCACCGGCAAGACCGGCGCCTTTCATACCGAAAAAGCCATCGAGTATGGCACCAACGTCGTCGCAGGCGTCACACCGGGCAAGGGCGGACAGTTCGCCAAGATCCCCGGCGCGGCTGGCTCGGGCGTTCCGGTGTTCGATACCGTTTCCGAAGCAGTGAAGCAGACGGGGGCCAACGCCACGGTGATCTATGTGCCACCGCCCGTCGCTGCGGACAGCATCTTGGAAGCCATCGCCGCCGGCCTTGAGCTGGTCGTCGCCATCACCGAGGGCATTCCAGTGCTCGATATGGTGCGCGTGCGTCGCGTCCTTGACGCACAGCCGCAAGGCGGCAAGCGCACGCGCTTGGTCGGCCCCAACTGCCCCGGCGTCATCACGCCTGGCGAGTGCAAGATCGGCATCATGCCCGGTTACATCCACAAGACCGGTGACATTGGCGTCGTCTCGCGCTCGGGCACGCTGACGTACGAAGCAGTGCATCAGCTGACAGCGCTTGGCATCGGGCAGTCGACCTGCGTCGGCATTGGTGGCGACCCGGTCAAAGGCATGGACTTCATCGACGTGCTTGAGATGTTCGAGGCCGATCCCGGTACGCGCGCTGTGCTGATGATCGGCGAGATCGGTGGCTCGTCGGAAGAGTCCGCCGCCGCCTACGTCAAGGCCAAGATGAAGAAGCCGGTCGCGGCGTTCATCGCCGGTCAGACCGCTCCGCCGGGCCGTCGCATGGGTCATGCGGGCGCCATCATCGCAGGCGGCAAGGGCACGGCCAAAGACAAGATCACGGCGCTCAACGACGCCGGCATCTCCGTCGCTGCCACCCCGAACGAGCTCGGCAACACCCTCAAGTCCGTCCTTCGCTAGCAGCGCGGCCCACTGCGCGGTCGTCGCGACAGCGCAGGTCTCACCACCAAAACAGCCGTCCCAAAAGTGCCGTCGTGGTTGATATAATCGCCGCGATGCGCTCTTGGCTTGCTGTGCCTTCTACACCCCATGTTCAGGCTTCCCGGCCGCAGCGCGGGAGGTCGGCATGAGTCGCTTTCTTGCCTATCGCGGGAACGAACCCGAGCGGCTGCGCCTGGCGGTGCATGGCCTGCGCTCGGTCTTGTTTCCCGAAGTTTCCGACGAAGAGCTGCTTTCGGATGGCAGCTCTGAGCCGTCGTTTTCTGGGCAGAAGACGCGCTGGGGCCTGGGCTATTACGTCGGAGGCGAGGCGCATGTGCAGCGCTTTTCTGCGCTGCCGGCGCAGGGATACTTCGCGCTGCGCTCGCTGCGCTGCGAAGTTGCGCTGGGCCAGGGCAGCGATGCCGCCGCCGACGCGAGTCCGCAGCAGGCCTCACCGCATCGCTATGGCCGCTTGCTGCTTAGCCTGCAGAGTCAGCCGGGGACGGGCTCGACGATGCTGGCTCTTCCGGCCGGCAGCGTAGTCACCGATGTTGCCGAGCATGCCGCGGCCGAGATCCCCGAGTACCTGCAGCGCAACCTGCGCGATGGCGGACCTGGAGAGCTTCTTTTGCATCGCTTCTGCGCGCGTCTGGACGAGGCGGACCCTGACTATTTGTCGATGCCGCAGCTTCCCAGCGAGGTGGCGCTAGCCGTGCTGGCGGCCGTGGTTCCCGCATCGAAAAGTGGCGCTAGCCAGCAAGTGGCACTGACCAACGGCGACTGGTTGATCGTCGCGCGGCGCGGGCCTTCGCCGATGTATTTCCGCGTGCTACACGGCGTGAGCGAAGGCGAAGTGCGCCACGAGAGCTATCGCGGCTTCATTGCGACATCCCAGCCGCGGCTCTCGGCGGACGCGGCCAATAGCGCCGGACTTAACGAGCTTTTGAGCGATCAGGCACTCATCGTCTCGTCCGATCTGTCGGTGCGCACGCAGTCGTTTTAGGCGTCTTGGCTGTCGTGGTGTGGCGCGGTGGCTTGGTCGCGCGGCGCGACAGGACGTCGCGGATCAAGATAGAGCGCAACCGGCAGGCCGCCGCTGTGCAGACGCGTCGCGGTCCCATGCCGCAGCGCCAAGCGGGCAAGCTGGGGCGACGCAGAAAGCAGCGCCAAGCGCCAGCCCGGCGCACTGCGCACCAGCCGCGCCAGCTTGCGATACAGCCCACCCAAGTTGGGGTCGGCAATACGGCGACCATACGGCGGGTTGCAGATCACAAGACCTGGCGGCCCGCCCTCGCGGCGCGTCGGGTCGGCAAAAGGCAGCGCGGAAGGCAAGCGCAGGTTGCCGACATCAGCGACGGAAAACTCGATCAGATCGGCGACTCCGGCGCGCTCGGCGTTGCGGCGGGCGATGGCCACGATCTGGGGGTCGTGATCGCTTGCCCAAAGGCGTAGCGAAGCGGCCCGTCGATCTTTAGAACACGCATGGGCCCGCGCCTGCTCAATGCACTCGGCCCACAGCGCGGCAGGCATACAGGGCCACGATGCGCAGGCAAAGCGGCGTAGCAGGCCTGGGGCTCGACGCAGAGCGAGGAGCGCTGCCTCGATGACCAGCGTGCCCGAGCCACACATCGGATCGCACAGCGGTCCTGCGTCAAAGCCGGCGAGCTGCACGATGGCCGCCGCCAAGGTCTCGCGCAGCGGTGCCGCGCCTTCTTCTTGACGGTATCCGCGCTGATGCAACAGCGCGCCCGACGTGTCCAGACTGACGGTAAAGCGATCGTGCTGACCGCGCAGCCACAGACCCAGCCGGGTGGCTGTCGCGGGCGAACCATCGCTGGACAGGGCAGCGCCCGAGGCTGGATCGTCGTCCCCTGGCGCGGCCTGTGCGGCTTGGACGCGATGTCCGCGCTGCGTCAGAGCCTCTGCGATGCAGTCCGTGATCGCGCCGCTGTGGTACAGCCGACAGCGCTCGCTGTGGATTCGTGTGACGAGCTCGACGGGGGCATGGCTGGGCAGGACGGCGTCCCAGGACAGCTCGGCCAGCCGGCGCTGCAGCGTCACAAAGTCGCGCGCGTGAAGCTCGGTCAGGCGCAGCAGCACGCGGGAGGCACAGCGCAGGTGCAGGTTCGCGCGGGCCAGCGTCGATAGATCGCCGCGAAACTCGACTCCGCCCGGCACGCTTTGTACGTGCGACGCTCGGCCGGCTTGGTGATGACTGGGCAGCATGCATATCTCGCGCTGCACCAGATCTTCCAGGCCTGGCGCAGCCACGGCGAACATGCGCAGCGCGGCGCCCGCTTCACCAAGCTCGTTCATCCAAACCGCTAGCGATCCCGGTCGCGGTCGCGTTCGCGATCGGGCACGCGGAAGCGTCCCAGGTACAGCGCGGTCATGCCCAGGAACAGCACACCCATGCCTTCCATAAAGGCCTGCGACATGACAAACAGGCGAGTGAGCTGCCACAGTGTGGCGAGCTCGGCGTCGCGTCCGCGGCCGGTGACTTGGGCCAGCGCATCAGCGATCGTGGGGCCGAGGCGCGCCATTAGCGTGCGGCTGTGGACGAAGGTCACCAGCATGCTCAGCAGCGCAAAGGGGATATTGGCCCAGCAGGCCCAGCTCCAGGTTGCGATGCCGCTTGGCTGCCGGCGCAGCGCGCCGAGCGATCCCGACAGCAGCAGCCAGCACAGGATCAACTGCAAGATGCCCAGCGGCACTGCCACTCCACGGCGATCGTACAGCGCGTCGCCGAGCAGCAGAGACAGGCGCTCGACCTCGGGCCGTGGCAGCTTCAGAAAGGGCTCGATGAGCGGGCGTAGGACGGGGGACTGCGCACTGGGCTGCGACTTGGCGCGATCGAACAGCACAAGCTGGCGATCTTTGACGCGCACGACATAGACGCTGCGATCCAAGAGCAGCGAGCGATTGATCTCGGTCAGCGCCGACATCGCGCCCCACAGGCCCAGGCACAGCGACAGCACAGCCAGCGCCCGCAGCAAGAAAGGCTGCCGCGGCACGTTGAGCGCCTGGCTGCCCGAAAGCGGCAGCCCCCGCAAGCGAGGAGAGATCGACGAAGGCGAGCCGCCTGCGTCTGGTGGCGTTCCTCCGCTGCCCAAAGAACCCGTGCCCATCTGTCGCCACCCTATCGCAGTTCCCGAAGCGCGACAATCACCGCCTGACTGCAGCCGCGTGTTGGCGCGGCGGGCCGTGAGGCGAGGAATGCCCGCTGGCGGCGCACTTACAGCACCAAGATCGTGCCCACGGATGCGGCCAGCGAGTGCGTGCCGGTGCTGATTGAGCCAGCGCCCGTTGTGATCACGTACTGGCCACCCAGTCCTGCGAAGGCCTGCACGGCAAAGCTCGGGTGCAGGTAATAGCGCATGCCGGGCAGAAGCTCGTACCCCACAAGCACGCTCGGCGGCGACGAGCCCGACCCGGTCAGGAAGCTGAGGCCTGAGCCGAGGCGTACCGATCCGAGGAGCTCGGCGCGCTGATCGGCGCTGCGCCATAGCTCCCCGGTGGTTCCCAGCCAGAAAAGCACATTTCCGTAGTGTTCATTGTTATTATTGCGTATTTGGTCGGCACCCGCGTAGTCCAGGCCCAGGTGCAGCATCAGGCGACCGAGCTTGTAGCCCATGAGCAGCCCGCCGCGCAGGGCAATGCTCGCGCTTGTGGTGCCGCTCAGGTTGACAAGCAATACCGGAGCGGTGCCCAGAGCAGCGCCCAGCACGAAGCCTCTTGGCTTCTGACCCGACGGCGCATCCGCTGCAGCGACCGCAGTCGCAGGAGCAGGCGCAGCGGGCGTCACCGGCTGTTGCGCTCCAGCGTCGCTGGCAGAAAAAGGACCGGCAACCAGCGAAGCGGCCACGAAACAGAGCGGGTGTGTGCGCATGGGGCTCCTTTCACGATGGGAAGCAAGGGACGCATTCTGGGCACTGCCAACGCGCCTCTGCGACGACGCAAAGGGCTGATGGTCGGCAGCGCGCAGCAGGACTGGCCGCTTATATCGCTAGTAAAGGGCAGGGCACAACCCAGGCGCGCGAGCGGGTCAGGGGGCCGGCGCTCGTCGCGGGGCGCGGGATGCAGGCAAGAGACCGCGCCGTTTCAGCTCTGCGGGGTGTGGCGGGGCAGGATCAAGCCGGCGGCACGCAGGCGACGTGCCGTGTGTTCACTGCCTGTCGTTCGCCACTGCTCGTACAGGCGCAGCACGTTGGTTGAGCTCTGCAGGCACAGCTCGCCTCGGGCATCGCTGAGAAGCTCGACGATGCGCGGGAACTTGCAGGCCAGCTCGTCGAAGACCGCGCGCAAAAGCTCGGACACTGCTCGACCCGTCGCCGCCAAGTGGCCATAGGCCGTTCCGCCCAGCGTCATGTAGTACTCGACGCTGACGAGGCGACGGGCCAAGCTCTCCGAGAAAAAACCGCAGACATAAAGTGCTGTGTCGCCGATCTCTTTGAGCAAGCGCACGCGCTCTGGCCCGCTGGCGTGCTCGGCCGCCGCCAGCTTCAACGAAAGGGGCTGGTCATCGAGCGATGTCCCGCTGCCTTCGGACAGCAGGTTGACCAAGTAAAACTCGGTCGAGTCCTGCAGCACCAGCGAGTGCGTGGCCAGCGCTGATCGCAGCACTTGATGGAAGAACTCATGCGTCGAAGTCAGGAGCTCCATGACTTCAGTCTAAAAAGCGTGCAGGCGCCGAGAAGCCTACGAGCGCGACGCTGGGCAGCGAGCTTCCCAATGGCAGCCCTTAGCAGGCGCTGCAGCCGGCGGGCCGTGTGCCATTCATCGCGACATTTCCGACGGATACGCCGCTGTTAGCACTCAGCACTGGTGAGCGACAACAAAATCACCGTGCGCACTGCCCGAAGCCAGGTTCCGTGCGGCCTACGACGCCGCGCGTCGCCGTCCTCGCGTTTGGGGCGATCTCGCTGCTGCGGCCGCCGGGCGTGGGGCGGCTTTTCGAGGGGGATGCAGCAGTTCGGCAAGCTGCTCGGGCAGCGCGTCCCACAGGGCATCCACCTCGACATCCCCGAGCATGCGCAGCACCAGCAGGCCCATGAACAAGCTTGGCATGATGCGCTGGCTCAGGCGTGGATCCAGCTCACGCAGCGCGCTTTCGTCGCCCACTGCCCCGACGGTCGGCTCGGCGAACCCCGGCCTGCTGGGCAGCACCGCCTGCAGATACCGTCGACGCAGCACTGGAGCGCGCAGGATGTCGGGCAACACTGCCTGCAGCTCGCGCAGGCTGCCGCGAAACACGTCGATGCGCTGGCGCAGGGAATCGACCCAGAGCGTTCGGGCATTGGCATCGGGGGTCAGCCCGCGGGGTGACTCCACGGCGTGGCGCTCGCGTTCGCGCATGCGGTCCAATATCGCAAGCAGCAGATCGTTCTTGTTCTTGAAGTACAGGTACATGGTTCCGTCGGCGAGCTTGGCTTTCTTGGCGATGTCGCGGACGGTTGCTGCATGAAAGCCCTTGTGAGCGAACACCTGCACGGCGGCATCGAGGATCTGGCTGCGTCGAGCATCGGCGCGCTGAGCGCGCACGGGATCGCGGCTCCGACCTGGGGTTTTTCTGGCAAGGCGTCTTCGGTCTGTCATTTCTGAAGGATCATTCACTTCACTGAATGATCCTTCAAGTTTCAGCCAGAACCCCGCCGCATCGCGACTTTTTTCAATCAGCCGCTCAGCGATCTTCGTTACAGTGCGCGCCATGCGGATGCGTGCGTTGAAAGCGGCCTTGGTGTTCGGGATGGGGTTGGTTGCCCTTCTGGCGATCGGGCTTGTTGCCACGTGGGCACCGGATCAGCCGGTGTCGGTGTTGGCGGCGCGCTGGGCCCAACCTCCGTCGCAGTTTGTGCCGGTGGCTGGGCTGAATGTTCACCTGCGCGATGAAGGGCCAAAGAGCGATCCACTGCCCATCGTTCTTCTGCATGGCACCTCGGCCAGCCTGCACACCTGGGACGGCTGGGCCGACGGGCTCAAAGCCCAGCGCCGCGTGATTCGGTTCGATCTGCCGGGCTTCGCGCTGACCGGGCCGAACGCCGAGCACGACTATTCCGTGGGCGCGTACGTGCGCTTTGTCTTGGCCATGCTCGACGCTCTTGGGGTGCAAAAAGCGGTGATCGCCGGCAACTCGCTGGGGGGATACATCGCGTGGTCCACGGCGCATGCGCACCCCGATCGCATCGAGCGGCTGATCTTGGTGGACTCAAGCGGGTATCCACCCAAGTCGCAGTCGGTACCGATCGGCTTTCGCATCGCGCGCACGCCGGGGCTGAACCGCTTGATGCAAAACTCGCTGCCGCGCAGCGTTATCGAAAGCAGCGTCAAGAACGTCTACGGCGACCCCAGCAAGGTGACGCCCGAGATCGTCGATCGCTATCGCGATATGACGCTGCGGCAAGGCAACCGACGCGCCATCGTCCACCGCTTGCAGCAGGGCTATACCGGCGACCCCGAGCACATCCGCGCCATCAAACAACCCACGCTGATCCTCTGGGGCGGGCAGGATCGCTTGGTGCCACTTGAGCACGGCGAGCGCTTCGCTCGCGACATCGCGGGGTCCAAGCTGGTGGTCTTCGCAGATCTAGGCCACGTGCCGCAAGAAGAAGATCCCGGTCGCACCGTCGCTGCAGTGCGCGCGTTCTTGGGACTTTAGGCACGCCCTGCGCCCGCCCTTTCGGCGCGCGTTGTGCCCGCCATCGCTCTGCGGTGTCCCCTGGATCGGGCCTTGCCGTGGACCATGCGGGTCTTGACAGGCTCGGCTGCGGAGTGATACACGCACGGCCCTCAATCGGCCCACGGCCCTCTGCCTGGAGACTCTATGCAGCTTGCCCCTCTGGCACCGCTTCTGCCGCTACTTGCCGCCGCATCTGGCGGGGAAGAGAAAGCCCCACCCGTCATCGACATCGACGGCACGGTGCTGATCCAGTTCGCGATCTTCGTGGTCATGTACTTCGTGCTGCGGCAGTTCCTGTTTCAGCCGTATCTGAAGATGCGGGCCGAGCGGGCTGAGCGCATCGAGGGAGCCGAAGGGCGGGCGGGCGAGCTAGCCAAGAAGTGCGAGTCGCTGGATCGCGACTACCAGAGCCGCTTGGAAGCGACGCGCGCCAAGGCGGAGGAAGAGCGCCTGCGCATCCAGACCGAAGCGCGGGCACGTGAAGGGGAGCTTCTGACCGCGGCGCGATCCCGAGCCCAGAGCCGCGTGCAAGAGACGCAGAAGACCATCGCTGCGCAGGTGGCCGCTGCCGAGGGTGAGCTGCAAAAACAGGTCGAGCCCTTGGCCATGGCCCTTGCCAAAAAGCTCTTGGGGCGGGAGGTCTAGCCATGACGCCGATCTGCAGCACAGCCCACAGCAAGGGACCTCGCTTGACCCATCCACGTCTGATCGATTCACGGCTCTCGGCTGTGGCGTGGGCGCTGGCCCTGACTCTATCCAGCGGGTTTTCGCTCGCGCAGGCTCCAGCTGCGACTGGGGGGACGGCGCCTGCGGCGCAGCTACCTCCGCTGCGCAACGGTGCTGGGGCCTCCGCGGCAGAAGCGGCACCGGCCGCTCCTGCGCTTCCGGCGGCTCCGGTTCCGACGCCCGAGATGGTGCCCGCAGCCCCACAGCTTGCGGCACCGGCTCACGGAGAAGCAGCCCCCGCGGCGCCTGAGCCAGCGGGCTTGGCCCCGCAGCCGCATGGCGATGTACACGCGGCTCCACCCGTTGGGCATGAGGCCGCTCCCCAGGTGGCTCCTGCTGGAGGCTTTACGGGCGCTGGGGTTCCCGATACCGCGACGGCGCCGCTGCCGCCTTTCCCCGGCCATGAAGGCGCCCACGGTGCCGCGGCGGGTCATGGTGCGCAGGGCGAAGGTGGCCACGGTGGCGGGCATCACGGACCGGTGATCGAAAACTGGGTCAGCTGGGACTACGGTCCGGGTAAGACACACCACAACCCGCCGTTCCTGTTCGCGATCATCAACTTCGCGGTCTTTGCCTTCCTTCTGTCGCGCCTGTTCGGCAAGAGCTTCAAGACGTTCCTCGAAAACCGACACGGCGAGGTGCGTCACGCGCTCGATCGTGCGCAGCATGTGCAAAAGGAAGCGGAAGAGCAGCTCAAGCAGATCGAGGGCCGCATCCAGGGCCTGCAAGCCGAGATGGACGAGCTGCTTGCCAGCTATCGCAAGCAGGCAGAAGCCGAGAGACAGGCGATCGTCAAGCGCGCCGAAGACGAAGCCGCCAGCCTGCTGCGCGATGCTGAGGCGCAAGCGCAGGCCGCCATCGCATCCGCGAAGCGGACGCTTGAAGAAAAGGCGGCGCTTCTGGCCGTGGATCTGGCGGAAAAGCTGCTGCGCAGCCGCCTGCGTGAAGAGGACCACAAGCGCCTGACCGAACAGTACGTGGCGCAGGTCGAGGGGCTTTCGCTGGCGGCAGGTAAGCCAACCGGTGGCGCAGCACCGCAAGGCAAGGAGCAGTCATGATCAGCGGCTCTGTTGCGCGTCGGTACGCCCGCGCGCTGTTGGCCATTGGCCACGATCAGCTAAAGGACGATGTGCTGGCCGCCGAGCTAGAGAGGCTGGCGCTGGTGTACGAGCGCAGTCCCGACTTGCAGGCTGTGCTGGCCAATCCGGTGTTCAGCGCAGCGCAGCGCCAGAATGTACTGGATCAGATCGCCAGTCGCTTGATGCTGTCAAAGACCGTACACAACACGGCGCGACTGCTTCTGCAGCGCGGGCGCATGGCCGAGCTTCCGGCGATCTCGCGCGCACTGCGCGACATGGTCGACGAACAGGCCGGGCGAGTCCGCGCTCGCTTGATCTCGGCCAAGCCACTCGACAAGGGCACCGAGGTTCGCATCCGCGCCGCTCTGGGCCGCAGCACGGGCAAGAGCGTGGTGCTCGAAACCAAAGAAGATCCATCGCTGATCGCGGGCATCGTGGCCCAGGTCGGCGATGTCGTTTACGACGGCAGCTTGGCAGCGCAGCTAGAGGCGCTGCGTGGCCGCTGGTCGAACTAGTTCACAACGCGTTAGACGCACGTATTTGGCGACGGGAATCCCCGGCGCAAGCCGACCGCAAGGCCTGCCCCAGACCGAGCCAAAGAGGATCGAGGGAGCTGTTCATGGAACTCAGAGCTGAAGAGATTTCACAGATCATCCGCCAGCAGATCGAAAACTATGACCAGAAGGTGACGGTGCAAGAGACCGGCACCGTGCTGGTAGCCGGCGACGGAATCGCGCGTGTGTACGGTCTAGCCGGGGCGATGGCGGGTGAGATGCTTGAGTTCCCGCATGGCGTGCGCGGCATCGTGCTGAACTTGGAAGAGGATAACGTCGGCTGCGCGCTTCTGGGAAATCACGAGACGATTCGCGAAGGAGACGTCGTCAAGCGCACCGGCCAGATCGCCTCGGTTCCCGTCGGGGAAGGTGTCCTGGGCCGCGTCGTCAACGCGCTCGGACAGCCGGTCGATGGCCTCGGTCCGCTCGACGCCAAAGAGATGCGCAAGGTCGAGATCAAGGCTCCCGGCATCGTCTATCGCAAGTCGGTGCATGAGCCGATGCAGACCGGCATCAAGTCGATTGACTCGATGATCCCGATCGGCCGTGGTCAGCGCGAGCTGATCATCGGCGACCGTCAGACTGGCAAGACGGCCATCGCCATCGACACGATCATCAATCAGAAGGGCCAGAACATGTACTGCTTCTATGTGGCCATCGGCCAGAAGCAGTCAACGGTGGCCACCGTCGTCGATAAGCTGCGTCAGACCGGCGCGCTTGCGTGGACGACGGTCGTCGTCGCCTGTGCCAGCGAAGCAGCCCCGCTGCAGTTCATGGCGCCGTATACCGGCGTCACCATGGCCGAGTACTTCCGCGACACCGGTCGTCACGCGCTGATCATCTATGACGATCTGTCGAAGCAGGCGGTGGCGTACCGCCAGTTGTCGCTGCTTCTGCGTCGCCCACCGGGACGTGAAGCGTATCCCGGCGACGTCTTTTATCTGCACAGCCGCTTGCTCGAACGCGCGGCCAAGCTGTCGGACGACAAGGGCGCGGGCTCGCTGACGGCGCTGCCGATTATCGAGACGCAAGCCGGTGACGTGTCGGCATACATTCCCACCAACGTCATCTCGATCACCGACGGTCAGATCTATCTGGAAACCGACCTGTTTTATGCCGGTATCCGTCCCGCCGTGAACGCCGGCATCTCGGTGTCGCGCGTCGGTGGTGCGGCGCAAATCCCAGCGATGAAGAACATCGCCGGCAAGCTGCGTCTGGACATGGCGCAGTACCGCGAGCTTGCGGCCTTTGCCCAGTTCGGCTCAGAGCTGGACAAGGCGTCGCAGGAAAAGATCAACCGCGGCGCCCGCATGGTCGAAGTCCTCAAACAGTCGCAGTTCGCGCCGCTGACCGTCGAGCGACAGATCCTGATCCTGTTCGCCGGAACCAGCGGCTTCCTCGACAAGGTCCCCGTCTCGGAAGTGCAGCGCTATGAGCGCGAGCTGAACGCTTTCGTCGAGGCGCGACCCGATGTGCTGCCGACCATTGCCGAAAAGGGCCGCAACAAGAAGGCCTTTGCCGAGCTGACCGAGATGATGACCAAGCTGCTCAATGAGTTCGCCAAGGTCTTCGTCTCCGAGCCAGCCAAGGCGGGCGGCCAGAAGAAGGCGGGCTAAGCGATGCCCTCTCTTAAGTCCATCCGCAAGCGCATCTCCTCGGTGAAGAACACGCAGAAGATCACCAAGGCGATGAAGATGGTCGCGGCCGCTAAGCTGCGGCGCGCCCAGGATGCGGCTCTGGCGCTTCGGCCCTATGCCCAGCACTTAAGCCAGATCGCCAGCGACGTGGCCGAGCGCTTCTTGGCCGAGCCACAGGTCGAAGACTTGCTCAGCTCTCCGACGGGGGGCGCAGCTGCCGAGGGCGCAGCCGAAGGAGGCATGGATCCGAAGCGCCTGATCCAAAAGATCCTTCTGGGCCAGAATGAGTCGCGCATTCGCTTGGTCGTGGTCAGCGCCGATCGCGGCTTGGCCGGCGCCTACAACAGCGCCCTCTTCCGTCGCTGTGAACGGTTTTTTGTTGACCAGCAGGGCGTGGCTTCACCGCCGAGCATTGACTTGGTCGTGCTGGGCAAGAAGGGCCGCGACTATTTCCGTCGTCGCCCGGTCAAGATCGTGCAAGAGCTGGTAGGCGTCGAGCCCAAGACCGCCAAGGCCCGCGCGAAAGAGCTGGGCACGCTGCTGGGCGATGCTCTTTTGCGCGGCGAGACGGACGCGATCTACGTCTGCTACAACGAGTTCAAGAGCGTGGCCAGCCAGGCCGTGCGCATCGAGCGCATCCTGCCCCTGCGGCTGCGCCCGACGGTACGGCGCGGTGAAGAGCCCGCCGATGAGCCGAAGAACCTGATCGACTTCGAGTACGAGCCCGGTCGCGACGCAGTGCTGGAGCACTTGCTGCCGCTGTATCTAGAGGCCGAGCTGACCCGCATCATGCTGGAAGCGATCGCCGCCGAATTCTCGGCGCGCATGCGCGCCATGGACAGCGCGTCGCGCAACGCCAAAGAAATGATCGGCCGACTGACGCTGCAGTACAACCGTGCCCGCCAAGCCGCAATCACCAAGGAGCTGATGGAGATCATCGGCGGCGCTGAGGCACTAAAGGGTTAACACCGACGCAGGCGACAGACTCTGCGACGAGATTGCTGAGAGGAATTCTGGATGAGTACGCAAGCGAATCCGCAACTGATGGGTCGCATTACGCAGGTCATCGGCCCGGTCGTCGACGTTGACTTCCAAGGCGTCCTGCCCGAGATCTACACCGCGCTGAAGGTGTCAAACCCCGCCATCGGCCCTGAGTCAGAGAACCTGACCATCGAGGTCGCGCAGCACCTGGGCGAGCACACCGTGCGCTGCATCGCCATGGACACCACCGATGGCTTGGTGCGTGGCATGAATGTGCGCAACACGCAGGCACCGATTCAGGTGCCGGTCGGCCCCGAAGTCCTCGGCCGCATCCTCAACGTCATCGGTGATCCCGTCGATGAGCGCGGCAAGGTCGATGCCAAAAAGTTCCTGCCCATCCACCGTCCGCCGCCCAAGTTCACCGACCAGAACGTCAAGGTTGAGATTCTTGAGACGGGCATCAAGGTCATCGACCTTCTCGCTCCGTATCGCCGCGGCGGCAAGATCGGCCTGTTCGGCGGCGCAGGCGTCGGCAAGACCGTTCTTCTACAAGAGCTGATTCACAACGTCGCCAAGGCCAAGGGCGGCTTCTCGGTGTTCGCGGGCGTCGGCGAGCGCACTCGTGAAGGCAACGACCTGTATCACGAGTTCATCGACAGCAAGATCATCAACCTCGAAGAGCCGCAGAAGAGCAAGGTCGCGCTGATCTTCGGCCAAATGAACGAGCCGCCGGGAGCCCGCGCCCGCGTTGCGCTGACGGGCCTCACCATCGCTGAGTACTTCCGCGATGACGAAGGTCGCGACGTGCTGTTCTTCGTCGACAACATCTTCCGCTTTACGCAGGCTGGCTCGGAAGTGTCGGCCCTCCTCGGTCGTATCCCCAGCGCCGTCGGTTACCAGCCGACCCTGGCCACCGAGATGGGCGCCATGCAAGAGCGCATCACCTCGACGCAAAAGGGCTCGATTACGTCGGTGCAGGCCATCTACGTTCCCGCCGACGACTTGACCGACCCGGCACCGGCCACGACGTTCGCTCACCTCGACGCGACGACCGTTCTTTCGCGTGCGATCTCGGAGCTTGGCATCTATCCCGCAGTCGATCCGCTGGACTCGACGTCGACGCTGCTGCAGCCGCACATCGTCGGTGCCGAGCACTATCAGGTCGCCCGCGATGTGCAGCGCATCCTGCAGCGCTACAAGGAACTGCAGGACATCATTGCGATTCTGGGTATGGACGAGCTCTCGGAAGAGGACAAGCTGGTCGTCGCCCGTGCTCGCAAGATCCAGAAGTTCCTAAGCCAGCCCTTCCACGTCGCCGAGCAGTTCACCAACACGCCCGGCAAGCTGGTCGCGCTGTCGGACACCATCCGCAGCTTCAAGGGCATCATCAGCGGCGAGTACGACCACCTGTTTGAAGACGCCTTCTACATGGTTGGCGCCATCGAAGAAGCGGTCGAGAAGCACAAGAAGCTCGTCGAGAAGAGCAAGTAAGGTCGGCCCACCATGCTGACACTATCGGTCGTGACGCCCGAGGGCCAGGTCCTGGCCCAGTCGGTCGATGAAGTGACGGTGCCCGGCCTGCTCGGCGAGCTGGGCGTGCTGCCGGGCCATATTGCGCTGCTGACGGCGACGCGGCCGGGTGTGCTGCGCTATCGCTCGGGCGGCGAGCGCGGTCGCATTGCGCTCGGTCCTGGCTTTGCCGAGGTGGATGGCAAGGGCGCCGTTGTAGCGCTGGTGCAAAAAGCGGCGCGGGTCGACAAGATCGATCGCGCCTCCGTCGAAAAGTCGCTTGCCGAAGCGGAAGCCAAGCTCAAGTCCGGGGACCGCGCGGCCGAGGCGGATCAGGCGTGGGCGCAGGCTCAGCTAGAAGCGGTCAAGGGCTAGGCGCATGCCGATCACGCCGAGCCATGAGATCGGTCCCTGGCTGGAGTCGCCGTTCCGCCCCGATCTGCTGCGCGGCAAGGTGGCCGTCGTCACGGGCGGCGGCACTGGCATTGGGCGCGCCATCGTGCGCTCGCTCTCTGGCTGCGGGGCTCGGCTTGCCATCTGCGGCCGTCGTCCCGATCCGATTTACGCCGTCCGCGATGAGCTTTTAGCCAGCGGCGGCGAGTGTCTGGCCCAGACCTGCGATATCCGCGAGCCCGCCCAGATCGCGGCCTTTGTCGAGGCAGTCAAAGCGCGCTTTGGCCGCATCGACATCTTGGTCAACAATGCCGGCGGTCAGCGTCCGTTTCTGGCCGCGGACATGCCGCTTGAGAACTTCGAGAAGGTCATCCGCAACAACCTCGTCGGGACCTTCGCCGTGACACAGGCTGTGGCGCGGGCCGCGATGATTCCGCAGCGGGCCGGCAGCATCATCAACATCATCGCCGAGATCTATCGCGGCTTCCCTGGCATGGCGCATACCGGCGCAGCGCGGGCCGGCGTCGACAACCTGACCAAGAGCCTCGCGGTCGAGTGGGCTACGCATAAGATCCGTGTCAACGCCGTCGCGCCGGGCATCATTCGCAGCACCGGCACCGACCGCTACCCGCCAGAGCTTGTCGAGATCTCGTGCCGCGAGACGCCGTGGAAGCGCCTGGGGACGCCAGAAGAGGTCGCGCACTTGGTGACGTTCCTGGCGTGTTCCGCGGCCGACTTCATCACCGGGGCGACGTACTACCTCGACGGCGGCCTCTGCCTTTGGGGCGATCTGTTCCCGATCCCGGACCCTGCCTAGCTGCGCGCTGTGTGGGCAGCCACTTCATCCCGGCTGCTCGGGCAAAAGGCCCCGCTTGCGGTGGATGGCGTCGCGCTGCTTACGCATCTCATCGATCGGCAGAAGCGAGCGGCCCAGGTGCGCCACGTGGTCGATGTACAGCTGGCCATCGATGTGATCGAGCTCGTGCTGGAAGATGCGGGCATCCCAGCCCGAGGCGTCGACCTCGCGCGGCGGACCGCTGAGATCATCGGCGGCTTGATAGCGAACGCGCAGAGCCTCGGCCCGCGGAAGCTGTCCCCCCACCCCGTGTACCGATAGGCAGGCTTCATAGTCCTCGATCGTCTCGGACGAGGCCCAGATCACCTGCGGATTGATATAGGCGACGATGCGCGTCGGCTGCCCCGGTGGTCGGGTGCCGTGCTTGACCAGGAACACGCGCCGCGGCACCCCCACCTGCGGTGCCGCGATGCCAACGCCGCCGCTGTGCAGAAGCGTCGCCTGCATGCGTGCCAGAAGCGGTGCGATGTCGCCATCGGCCGCCGTCCACGGCGTTGCGATCTGTCGCAGCACAGCACCGTCAGAGCGGAACGCAGCTGGCTCAGTCGCCCCAGCAGCGAGGGAAGATGTCGCTGCGGTCGCCGCGTCCGCCGCGGTAAGCGGGCGCGGCTGCTCAGGCGGCCACTTCACGATGGGCAGCACCAGCGCCGGATCGAAAGCAGGAGGGCTCATGCGCGGGTTTTGTCCACGCGTGAGCCCGGCACAGCCGACGAGCAGCAGGCCGAGCAGAGCACAGATTACCAGCCGCATTTCTGCGTCTTGGTCTGCTCGTCAAGCCAGGTCGAAAGCGGCTGGTAGTACTCAAGCAGCGCGCCCGCGTCGATCTGATCGGTGCCGGCGATCACTTGCATCGCTTCCTGCCACGGCCGCGACGCGCCCATGGCGAGTACGGCCTTCAGCTTGTCTCCCGCGGCGCGGTTGCCATAGACCGAGCACTTGTGCAGCGGCCCGCGATGCCCAGCGGCCTGACACAGCGCGCGATGGAACTGGAACTGCAGGATGTGCGCGAGGAAGTACCGCATATACGGCACGTTCGCCGGAATGTGGTACTTGGCGCCGGGATCGAAGTGATCTTCGGTACGCGCCGTCGCAGCCGCGATGCCTTGATAGCGCGTGCGCAGCTCCCACCAGGCCTTGTTGAAGTCTTCCGGCTTGGTCTGTCCCGAAAACACCTGCCAGCGCCACTGATCAATCAGCTTGCCGAACGGCAGGAACGACACGCGATCCAGCGCATCGCGCAAAAGGAAGGCAAGATCGTCGGCCGCCGAGTCCGTCACCTGATCAAGAAGCCCGATCTGTTTCAGATACTGCGGCGTGATCGAAAGCGCGACGGTGTCGCCGATGCCCTCGTGGAAGCCGTCGTTGGCGCCCGACTGAAACAGAAGCGGCTGATCGCGGTAGTACCAGTAGTAGTAGATGTGCCCCAGCTCGTGGTGAACGGTCTTGAAGTTGTCGGCGTCGTTTTCGATGCACATCTTCAGGCGCAGATCGCCACGGCTGGTGATGTCCCAGGCGCTCGCGTGACAGACAACGTCGCGATCGCGCGGCCGCACGAACATCGATCGCTGCCAGAAGCTGTCCGGCAGTGGGTCCAGGCCCATCGATGTGAAGAAGCCCTCGCCATACTTGACCATGCCCTGCGGCGTTGTCTTTTTGCGGACCAGCGTCGCCGCAATATCGAGGCTGCGGCCTTTGCCCGGCGGCGCGACGATGGGCCAAATGTTGCCCCAGTCCTGTGCCCACATATTGCCCAAGAGGTGCGCGGGAATCGGCCCGCTGTCGGACACGCGGGCGCCATAGGTCTGACGCAGCTTCATGCGCGTGTAGCAGTGCAGCGACTTGTAAAGCGGCTGCACCTGCTGCCACAGCCGCTCGACGTCTTGGGCAAAGGCATCGGGCGGCATGTCGTACTTGGCTCGCCATAGCACGCCGAGATCGTTGTACCCACCGTCGCGAGCGCCCTTGTTGGCCAGCGCCACATAGCGGCTGTACGGTCCGCGCAGCGGCTTGGCCTGTTCGTGCCAGCCGGCCCAGGCATCTAGAAGCTCGTCATAGCTGCGGCTGGTCTTCAGCGTCCGCTCTAGCTCGTCGAGGTTCATGCACTTCTGCGTCGGCACGGGATTGGGAACGGCGGGCGTCGCCGCCCCTGGAACCGCCTGCGCGGCGGCCTGCGGCTGGATGGTCTTGCAGTACTTGGCCTTGCCGTAGTGGGCTTCCATCGACGCTGCGATCTTCGCAAGCTCCTCGCGCTCGGCGGCCTCGGGTGGTGCGGCCAGCACCTGCGACAAGCGCACGTTGTCGATCTTGCGCTTCAGGTCCGGCGGAAGCTGCATACCGTCGAAGCGCTTGCTCTCTTTGATCTTGCGCGCCACCACCTCCATCGACTCGGCATCGGCGGCGGCGACCAGCGTCTCGGTGTCGTGGTTGATGAATGTGTTCTGCAGGAAGCTCAGGCGCTCACGCCGCGTCCAAAGCTGGCGAAGCTCGGCCTCGGTCTCGTCGATGAAGCGGCGCGCGTCGTCGACGCTGGGCCCAGCCGGCTTGACTGCTTCGGCCGTTGGCAGCGGATCGGGGCGCAGCGGAGCGATGGGCTCGCACGGTGTACACGAAAGCTGAATCCAGGGCAGGCCCACGCCCACAAGCAGGCCGATGGTGCGGTGACGAAGCGGGGCAGCGGGGCGCGAAACGGGCGCAGACGGCGGGAACGCGGGCATGCTTCCTCCTGGCGGTGCAACGACGGGATCGAATGGCGAGATGGGCAGCCAGGCAGGCGACCCGGCCACACGGAAAGCCAGGGCTTATATCACGTCTTTTTGCTGGTGATGCGGCAGCGTGCGATCGGGCGCGGAATGCAGTGTGGACCGACCGAGCGCTGGTGGGTCCCGACTCGCTAGAGCTTGAAGAACGCTTCCCAGTCGGCGCCGATCAGCACGAAGCCGGCGGTACGAGCGACGCCCGGCTGGCGCGTGATAAAGGGGGCCCAGCCAACGGAGCCGCTTGCGAACAAGCGACGGTATCGCCAGGTAACAAGCGCGGCGAAGCCTGATGCTGCCTGACCGTCGAAGCCGGCGACATCCGCGACAGCGGCAAGCTCTAGCGTGTGCGGTCCGCGGCCAGGCAGGCGGGCGCGTACGCTGGGCCCGGCACGCAGCGCGACATAGCTTTCGACCCAGAACTCGGCCCAGGCGGCACCGGCCAGCGGGACGACATACGGGTTCAGCCCGCCGAGGCGCGTACGCATCAGGAAGTCTTGGTTCATGGCCCAGGCGGCACGGACTTCCACGCGCGGCGCGATTGCCCAGTCGGGGCGTACGGTGGCTTCGGCGACGATGTGCGGCGCGGCGGTCTGCAGGTTGGCATCGGTTCCGGCGCGAACCCACAGGTGACTGTGCGGCGTGAAGTGGCCCAGGATGCCCTCGGCCGTAAAAAGCGGCGTCGGACCCGGTGGTGCGACGACGGTCTGCTCGGTGGCCCAGAACAGATACAGCCGCGCCGAGCCCTGCAGTCCGGCATAAAAGCCCGAAGGCAGATAGCGCACCCAGCCGCCGTCGAGCCCCCCATACCCGGCGTTCCAGGCGCGGCCCGGATCGGGGGCACCGTTTGTCCACGGCGCGAGCAGCAGGCCAGCGGCAAAGGCCTCGACGCGCAGCCCAACCCAAGCGCGCCCGCTGCGAAGCTGCGGTGTATAGCGGACGTCGAGCGTATCGGTCAGAAGCTCGATCGAAAACGGTCCCTTGCGCAGGCCCAGATCGACGATGCCAAACGAGCGCGTCGATAGCTCAGCCCCTAGCGCGGCCCGCCCTTGCCACGGTCCGAAGCGATCGGCGGCGTTGGCCTGGCGGCTCGACAGAAGCGCCACGAGCGAAAGCGCTGCACCCAAGAGGGTTCGACGCGGCAGCACGCGCTCGATGCTCGACGAAGGCTGGTGCAAACCGGACCCTGTCTAGGCCGCGCTGTCCGTCGTCTTGGCGGCGGCAGACGGCTTGCTGCGCGCCAGCTGGGCTTCCAGCGCGGCCGCGACGAACTGGCGGAACAGGGGGTGTGGCTGCATCGGGCGGCTCTTGAACTCGGGATGAAACTGGCAGCCGACGAAGTACGGGTGATCGGCCAGCTCGATCATCTCGACCAGCGAGTCATCGGGGGCCACGCCCGAGATGGTTAGGCCGTGCTGCATCAGCGTCTCGCGATAGGCGTTGTTGACCTCGTAGCGATGGCGGTGGCGTTCGCTGATCTCGCTTTGGCCATAGGCCTTGTGGGCACGCGTGCCGGGCTTGAGTGCGCAGGGATAGGCGCCGAGGCGCATGGTGCCGCCCTTGCGCTGTACATCCTGCTGAGCCGCCATCAGCGACACCACCGGGTCTGGCGTCTGCGGGTTGATCTCAAGCGAGTTGGCGGCGGCAAGACCGCAGACGTGGCGCGCGTACTCGACGACGGCGAGCTGCATGCCGAAGCAGATGCCAAAGAACGGCAGGCGGCTCTCGCGAGCGAAGCGAATGGCGGCGATCTTGCCTTCGGCACCGCGCGCACCGAAGCCCGGCGCGACGAGGATGCCGTCGACCTCGGTACACGGGCCTGCGGCTCCGGTCTTTTCGACCTCTTCGGCGTCGATGTAGCGGATCTTGACGCGGCAGTCGTTGGCAATGCCGCCGTGGATCAGCGCCTCGTTCAAGCTCTTGTACGACTCGGCTAGCTCGACGTACTTGCCGACGAAGCCGATGGTCACTTCGTGCTTGGGATGCGTGACGCGCTCGACCATGGTCTGCCACACATCCATGGCCGGGGCGCGTGTCCAGATGTTCAGAAGCTCACACAGCTTGTCGTCGAGCCCTTGCTGGTGCAGGTGCAACGGCAGGGCATACGTGGTTGGCACATCCTGCGAGGTAAAGACCGCATCGACGGGCACGTTGGCGAACAGGCCGATCTTTTCGCGGTGGCTCTGCGGGATCGGACGATCGCAGCGGCACAGCAGCATGTCGGGAGAGATGCCGATCTCGCGAAGCTTCTGCACCGAGTGCTGCGTCGGCTTGGTCTTGAGCTCGCCGGCCGCCGCGATGTACGGCACCAAGGTCAGGTGCATCGCCACCGAGTTCTGCGGCCCGACTTCATGACGAAGCTGACGGATGGCTTCTAAGAAGGGCAGCGACTCGATGTCACCGACGGTGCCGCCGACCTCGACGATCACGACATCGTACGGGCCACCGCCGGCCGCCCCGCTGCTGATGGCGCGGATGTTGGCCTTGATCTCGTCGGTGATATGGGGAATGACCTGCACGGTGGCGCCGAGATACTCGCCCTGGCGCTCTTTGCGGATCACCGACTCATAGACCTGGCCCGTGGTGAAGTTGTTGCGGCGGGTCATGCGCACATCGATGAAGCGCTCGTAGTGACCCAGGTCCAGGTCACACTCGGCGCCGTCGTCGGTGACGAAGACTTCGCCGTGCTGCAGCGGGTTCATCGTGCCGGGGTCGACGTTGATATAGGGGTCGAGCTTTTGGATCGTGACCTTGAGGCCTCGGTGTTCCAAGAGCGCCCCAATCGAGGCCGAGGCCATGCCCTTGCCGAGAGACGACACCACGCCCCCGGTCACAAAGACGAACTTAGTCTGCTTGGAGGTGCTGCGCCGCATGCGAATCTCCGATACGCGAAAGCCCACCTGAACTCACGCCGACTAGAGCGGAAACAGGGCCTGGCAAATCTGGCGCAGTAAGTGCCACAGAGCATGCCCGAGAGTCAACCGCCCACGGCGGGCCGCGTTCTTCGAGGAGCCCGTGCGGCGGCTCGACGAAATTGTCGTCTTGGGCCCGAGACAAGTGTGATAAAAAAATTCTTCAGGAAGGAGTGTGGGAGATGGCGTTCAACGGCGTGAAGGTGTTTTCGGCCACCAAGGCACGCGAGCGCGAAGACCTGGGCGAGATCATCACCCGCTGGCTGCGCGCCAATCCGGGGATTCGCATCGTCGACAAGGTCGTCACCCAGAGCTCTGACCGCGAGTTTCACTGCCTGACCATCACGCTCTTTTATCAAAAAGACGAAGCGTGATCAGCGACGGGAAGTGGGCGCGGCATCGGCTGCGGGCGGGCTGAAAGCCGCGGGCTCTTGCGGCGCAGCAGCGACGGGGGCGTGTTTATTCGGGATCGGCGGGGGGCGGCGGCGGCAGCGCCAAGCTGGGTCGCCCGGCTTCTTCGGTCTTCTTGACCTTCTTTGTCGGCTTAGCGGCGGGCTTGGCTGCCTCGGGCTTGTCGGTTGGTCTTGGCGCCGCGGCCTCAGACGGTGGGTCCGCGGTTTTTTCGACGGCGTGGGCCTCGGTCGGCTTGATCGCCTCGGGCTGGCTGGGCTTGGGGGACGCTGGCTCAGGCTTGCCATCGGCCGTGGCGGGCGCTGAAGCAGACGTCGCGCTTCCCGTCGGGCCAGGTGCAGCCGTCGCGGGGGTGCTGGGACTCGACGGAGGCGGGCTGAGCGAAGCCGGCGACGTGGTCGGTGTCCCGACGCTTTGGCGTTCGAGCGCGCGCTTGTGCAAGACGAAAAAGCCGACAGCGGTGCCGATGACCAGAAGGCCAATCGCCACCATGACCATCTTGCCGCCACCTGAGTCGCGCTGGCGGCGGCGCTCTTCGGCTTCTAGAGCATCGATGGCAGTGCCCGACGCCAGAGCGCTGGGCGTCGACTGACTGGGCGCTGGCGCTGCGCTCTCGGCGGCATCGCTTTCCGCGGGGCCGTCGGCAACACTGGACAGCGGCGCGATGGCGCCATCCGAGCGGCGCGTCGGGGTGCGCGGTGCGGCGTCGGCTTCGAGGCGGGCGATCTCATCGGCCGACGGAAGCTCGGGGCGGGGTCGCTCGTCAGGCGGCATCAGCTCCTTTAAGTAGGCTTCGACATCGTAGTTCGAACAGGACGAGTGCTGATCCGCCAAGAACTGCTCAAGATCGACCTTGAAGTCGCGCGCGGACTGGTAGCGCTTGTCGACGCTTTTGGCCAGGCCACGCATCAGAATCGGGTGCAGATCCGGGGGAAATGCAGGGTTTAGCTGCTCGGGCGGGCGCGGCTCGCGACTTGTGATCTCAAGCGTCAGCTTGCCCGTCGTCTCGCCGGGGAAGGGGCGCTGGCCCGTCGTTAGCTCGTACAGCACCGCGGCCAGCGAGAACACGTCTGAGCGCGCATCGAGATCGAGCCCCTGGATCTGCTCGGGGCTCATGTACGGCACTTTGCCTTTGATGATGCCGATGCCGGTGCGGACTTTGGCGCCCGAGACGGACATCGACATGGCCTTGGCGATGCCGAAGTCCAAGACCTTGGCCACGCCATCCCAGCTCACCATGACGTTCGACGGCGATACGTCGCGGTGGACCAACAGCAGCGGGTTGCCGCTTGAGTCTTTGGCCTTGTGCGCGTGGTCCAGGCCCTCGGCGGCATTGCTGACGATGCGCACGGCGATCGGCCAGGGCAGGGCCGGTTGACCCATCGCGCGCGTCTTTTCAAGCACGCTTTCCAACGTCACACCGTCGACGTGCTCCATGGCCAAAAAGTAGTCGCCGTCGATCTGCCCAAAGTCGAGGATGTGGACGATGTTGGGATGCGAGAGCCGCGCCGCAATGCGCGCCTCTTGCAGGAACATCTCGACGAAGGCCTGGTTGCTGGGATCCTGCGCAAGCTGCGGCAGCACGCGCTTGATCACGCACTCTTTTTGGAAGCCCCCTGGGCCAAGCTGGCGGGCCAGAAACACATCCGCCATGCCGCCCGTGGCCAAGTGCGAAAGCAGCGTGTATTTGCCAAAGCGGCGAGGGAATCCGGCGGCTTTTCCTGTCGAGCCCATCGAGTGCGAACAGAATAGCGAGGCCGCTTGGTGAAGAAAAGCACCGCCTTTTCGATTCGGACTATAGTGCCGGCGTTTCGCGCCTTTTTGGGTCTTCGGACGCGCCAACGCTCCTTCAAAAAACGCAGCCAGCTGCCCTCTGTATCGCATCGCCCGCGTCGCCTGATCTAGGGGGCACGAACTCCTTAGGAGTCAGCCATGAATTCGCGCACCTTCGTGCTGTCGTTCCCGCTTCTGCTGTGGCTCGGTCCGCTGCTGTCGCTGTCTTTGTCGTCGCTGGGCTGCAACACCCAGACGATGATGATCGACGAGGAAGAAGCGCGCCGTCGCGATCTCAGCAGCGGCGATCCGCGTCCCGACTTGTCGACGCCGCCGGTCGATCTGGCATCGCCGCGCGACCTTTCGCCCGTGCTGGACTTGTCGGGCAAGCCGGATCTGTCGCCCTGCACCAGCGATAGCGAGTGCTATAGCGGCGCCTGTCGACCGGTGGGCACCGATGGTGCATCGATCTGCGTGCGAAGCTGTCGCAACCAAATGGACTGTGCCGCGCTTCCCGGTGGGCTTTTCTGCGAGCCAAAGAGCGCCGGATCGAGTGATGGCTTCTGCGTTCCGGCGAGCAGCAGACACTGCGCAAGCTGCCGCAAGGACAGCGACTGCGGTCTGTCTGGGCGCTGTCTGCAAGCACCGGGAGACATTGCTCCGGCTTGCCATGTCGACTGCTCGCTGTCTGCCGCTGCGTGTCCCAGCGACTATGAGTGCCTCGATGTTCCCGACGGAAGCTCGGGCGCAGACATGGGCGCGTCCAGCCGCAAGCTGTGTGTACCCAAGGCCAAGCTGTGCTTGGATTCGCTGGGGGGCTTCTGCGATCGCGTGTCGTTGCCGCAGACCTGCTGGCGCGAAAACGACGCGGGCGCCTGCACGGGACAGCGCAGCTGCCTGCCGGGTGGTCGCTATGATCGCTGCGCCGCGACGACGCCGCAGTACAAGCGCTGCGGCGACATGGATCCACCGGGCTGCATGCTGAAGCTTGCGGCCGACGCGACGAGCAGCAAGCAGCACTGCGGTCGCTGTGGCAACGCCTGTGGCACGAACGATGACTGCTGCGCGGGCACCTGCAAGCCGCTCGATACCGTCAGCGACTGCGGAGCCTGTGGCAAGTCCTGCACGGCGGGTAGCGGCTGCTGCGGCGGAAGCTGCACGGCGCTAAACACCGTGTCGAACTGCGGTCGCTGCGGCAACGTCTGCCCAGGCCTGGGTCTATCGAGCAATGACGTGTTCTGCCAAGCCGGCAGCTTGACGTGCAACATGACCTGCCGCGGTGACAACTACGACATCGACACGCTGATGAGCAATGGCTGCGAGGTCCTGGACCAGGTGCCGCCAGGCCACACGCAGCCGACAGCGGCCAGTCGGGGATCCAAGGACTGCTACGACGGCGCTTCGCAGGACAACTTCAGCTCGATCGTTCCATCGGATCAGAGAGTTCACACGAACCCGCCGGTCGCTTCGTTTTCGGGCTCGGTGGGCGCGGCGCCCGACTGGTGGGTGGTGCATGCCGACGGCGGCACGTTCTGCGTCAACGACTATCTGGTCAGCTTCACGACGCGCGGCGGTGTGCCGACGCCGTGCTATCGCCTGTCGATCTTCACCAACAAGAAATCCGATAGCATCACGCTTTCCGGCAACAGCTTCGGCAGCATGTCGTCGGGGGCTAGCTCGTACTCGGGTGGATCGGACATCTATTTCTTGGTCGAAAAGCTCTGCTCTAGCGCGCCAGAGCTGGTGAGCTACACCGTCGACTACCACCTGTGATGCGATGCGTCCCACGTCGTCAAACACGGGCGTTAGGGCCGGGCTGGGACGGAAGCTCGCTGCCTGGCTTGGCGTGCTGCTGGCTGGCTGCGCTGCCGTCGACGGTGGGCTGACGTGGCCAGACGAGACACCGGACGCGGATTGCAGCGGCTATGCCTGCTTGGTGCCGCGCTGTGCTTCCGGCGCAACGACCGAGCTGCAAGGTCGCGTCACGGCACCGAACGGCCACACGCCGATTCCCCAGGCGCTGGTCTATGTCCCCAAAGAGCGGGGCCCGCTGAGCGCGCAGCCAAGCGCGCTGACCTGCGAAGCCTGCAGCAGTCCGCTGCGCGATCGCGCGCTGGTGGTGACGCAGACCGGCATGGATGGTCGCTTTGTGCTGCGCAACCTGCCGGCCGGTGAGCGCATTCCAATCGTCGTGCAAAAGGGGCGCTTCCGTCGCGTCTTTGAGCTTCCGCTGACCGCGTGCCAGAGCCAGCAGGCCATGGGCCCAGGACTTCTGGGCAGCTTGCCCTTGCCGGCCCAACGCAGCGAGGGAGATCTGCCCCAGATGGCCGTCGCGGCTGGCGATCACGACGCCATCGAGTGCGTGTTGCGTGAGCTCGGTTTTTCTGCCAGCGAGTTTACGGCGGCGCGCGATCCGGCCAGCGCAGGCGAGGGCCGCGGCGCCATTCACCTGTACGACAACCAGTCGCCGGGAACGCCCGCGCTGCCTGGACAGTCGCCGATCGCAGAGCTTCTTTCGGATCGCGAGCGGCTGTTTCGCTATCACCAGATCTTTTTGAACTGCTCGGGCACGACGCACTCGGCGGCGCTTTTGCGTCAGCCGCAGGTGCTGGCCAACCTGCGCGACTATCTGGCCGCTGGGGGTCGCGTGTACGTGACCGACTGGTCGTACGACTTCTTGCAGCAGGTACCTGAGCTCTCGCCGTTCGTCTGCTTCGAGGACGATCAGGACTGCTCGATCACGACGCCACACGGCTTTCACACCGCGGTGGGGCAGGGGGGAACGCTCAGCAGTCTGCGCGCTGCGGTCAACCTGAATTCGCCTCGAACCGTGGCGCTGGCCGACTGGCTGCGAACGCTTTCCGAGACAGCTCCGCTTGTTCCCGAGGCGCTGCCGATCCGCGAGCTTCTGCCAGGCTGGGTCGTGGTGCAGCAAGCCGCAGCCGACAGCGCGCGGTACCCCGTGACGACGTGGCTGTCTGCCGATGTCGCCGACCGCATTCGTCCGCCGCGTCAGCGTCCCCTGACCTTGAGCTTCGACTATCCGCCGCAGGCCGTGTGCGGAAGGGCGCTGTTTAGCTCGTACCACACGCGCCAGCGCTCGATGCGGCTGGCGTTTCCGGCGTACTGTCCGCCCGATGGAGCCGCGCTGTTACCGCAAGAACACGTCTTGGCCTTCTTGTTCTTTGAGCTGACAAGCTGCATTGGCGAGATCGGCTAGCGCGCTATTTGCTCCAGTAGCCTTGCAGCGTGGCCGACTTGGCCGGAGGAATGGGCTGCGTCAGTCGCTTGCGGATCTCGACGGCAGCCAGGGCCAAGCGCTCGGAAAACAGGATGATGTCATCGATGGGCAGGTTCTTGATGTTGAGCGAGCAGCGCAGGCCATAGTGGCCTTCGTACAGCGCCAGCGCGCCAATCGTCAGCTCGGCATTTAGCTGCAGCGCCTCGCGCTGCGAGAGCAGCGAGTCAGGTCCTACCTCTGCGACCAGCACGATCCACGGCTCGCGGTACGCGGTCATGGACGAGATATGTACGGCCTGTCGGTCGAGCTGCCCATCGTCGCTGCGGCTCTGCCAGCCAAGCCACAGCCCGCGCCCATCGTCTCGCAGCAGCTTCAAGTTGGCGCGGACGTACGCCTCTAGCTGATCCCAGTTCGGCATCGACGCTTCCTCTTCTGTTACGCTGATCCTGCCATGGATACCCTTCCGATTCGTCGCATCTGTCAGGTTGAGATCCGCGTCACGGACCTTTCGCGCTCGGTGCAGTTCTATCGCGGTGCGTTTGCCTGGCAGGTCCATGTGGTGGCGCCGGACTATGCGCTGATCGACAGCGGCCGCGAGCCCGTCGCTGCGCTGATGGTGACGCCGTCGCCGCGCTGGCCTCCGGGGGTTGGAAACTATGCGCTGGTGCCTGACTGCGAAGCAGCGGCGCAGGCCGTTTCTGCGCTGGGTGGCCGGATCTTTATCGCCAAGACCGACGTGCCGGGCAGCGGGGCGTACACCGGAACCGTCGATCCGTTTGGCAATGAGCTTCTGTTTTGGCAGCCCTATCGCGAGTTCGCGCCGAAGCTGCGGGGCAGTGGCGAGAACCCCATCGTGTGGCTCGAAATCCCGGCTCCCGATCTGCAGAAAGGCATGGCGTATTACCGCAGCCTGCTCGGCTGGCGCTTTTCCCCGATCGAAGAGCAAGCCGACTACGCCGTGAGCGTGGATGGCGGCTTTTCGCGCGGCATCAGTCTGGTCGGTGGCGAGCGCGGCAGACGGATGCGTGGCGTCACAAACTACATTCAGACCCGCGATCTTGTGGCGACCGCAGCGCGTATCCAGCAGCACGGCGGGCGCGTTGTCCGCGAGCCGAGCGAGATCACAGGCGAGGGCGCGTTTCTGCTGTTCCTAGATCCTGATGGAATTCGCTGGGGTGCATTTCAGGCGACTGCGACGTAGACGTTGCGGCTCGCAGCCGCGTCACTTTTGCGCGAAATCGACGAGAATTAGTCCTGGGGGAGTTTTTTTATGTCCGAAGGCACGACGGAAAGCGGCTCTGAGCAGGGTCAAAGTGGCGGAGCTTGGAATAGCTCATCTGGATCCGGGCCGTTGACCGGCACCGGGGCCGCGAGCAACAACTTCGACGTACACGGGCGCAACGTGGTTCAGGGCTTCACGAACAACGCGTGGCCTGAGTACAACCGCTGGCAGGGCTGGGGTCATGGCAGCGGCGACACCTCTCGTCGCACGGTCGTCGAAGACAACGGGCAGCTCGACAACACCGAGATCGCCGGGCCCAAGCTGGCGCAAGCGGACCTGACCGGCATCGAAACGACCACGGTCGGTCAGCGCGAAGGCGATGAGGGCGGTGGCTTCTTCCACGACTCGACCCGCGGCACCGTGGTGCAGGGCAGCCTGGCCAGTCAGACTCCGATGGGCAAGATCGATCCGGTGCAGGGTCTGGGCTCGCTGGATATCTACAACGCGCGAGCCGCAGCCGGTGTGCGCGAAAAAGTTGGCGTGCGTGGACAGGCGAGCGCCACCGGGCAGTACGGCTCAGCGGTGGCCAAGGGCGAAGCCTACGGCGTCGCGGAAGCCGGGGCCGATGCCTATTTCAAGGCCAACACGCGCGACGGAGTCCTCGTCGGTGGCAACGCCAGTGCGCGTCTGGGTGTCGGAGCCAGCGGCGATGCCGATCTGAAGACTCCGGGTCTGCGCATCGCTGGCGTGGATACGCCTCTGGACGCGGGCATTGGCGCGCACGGCGAGGTCTTCGCGGGGGCCAAGGCGGGCCTCGGCGGACGGGCCGGCATCGGTCCGAACTTCGTGGGTGCCGAAGGCAGCATCGGAGCCTTTGCCGGCGTCGAAGCGCAGGGGGATATCCACGCCAACCTGGGACCCCTGCGCGGTCGCGTCACGGCGTCCGGCATGGCCGGCGCAGGCATCGGTGCCGACGGTGGCATCACGTATGAAAACGGCAAGATCAAGATCAGCGGGCGCGTCTATGCGGCGCTTGGCTTGGGTGGCTCGCTGGGCGGCGAGATCACGCTAGATGTCAAGCAGGCCGCACAGCTAGCCCGCGCTGTCGCCGACGCGGACAAGGACGGCCGGCTGACCCTGAACGACCCGGCCACGCACCTTTCGAATGCCATGCAGGGCGGCGCCAAGCTGGTCGACCGCGGTGCCGATGGGCTGATCAACATGCTGGACGCCGACGGCAGCGGCAAGTTCAGCATGGACGATCTGCGCATCCGGGCGCGGCAAGCTGGCGAGCTGATGAGCGACGCCAAAGAGGCCGTACAAAACGGCGCGGCCTGGGCCGTCGATCGCGGTCATCGTGCGCTCGATCGCGATGGCGATGGCCGCTTGGGATTTGGCGATGTCACAGCGGGCGCTGGTCAGCTGCGCAATGCGGCAGTAAATGGCTTCAACTCAGCGCGCGATATGGTGCAAAGCGGTGCGCGCAGCGTGTACAACGCCGCTGACCACGACGGCGACGGCCGCCTGGGGCTGAGCGATGTGCGCGGTCACTTGGGCGACGCTGGACAAGCCCTGCAGAACACCGGACGCAACCTGCTCGCCGGGGGGCGAAACGTCGTGAATTCGCTGATCCACGGTGGCTCGCAAGCGCGCGACTGGCTGGCCGATCGGGCAGGCCAAGCGCAGCAAGCGATTCACGGAGCACTCGACGCCGATGGCGACGGCCGGCTGGGCATGGGCGACGTGACGACCATGGGGCGCAACGCGCTGACCGGCCTGAACAACGCGCGGCATGCGGTGCAGGATCGCGTGGGTCAGCTCGGCGATGCGGCACATCGCACGATGGATCGCGACGGTGATGGCCGCCTGGGCTGGAACGATGTGCGAACGGGCGCCGGTCAGGTCCGCGATGCCGTGGTGCAGCGGGCGCAGCAAGCGCAGCGGGCTGTTCACAATGCCGCCGATCGGGATGGCGACGGGCGCTTGGGCTGGAACGACGTGCGCACGGGCGCTCGGCAAGCCCGTGACACCGTCGTAAACGGCGCATCGAACCTGTACAACGGAGCGCGTGAGCAGGTGTCGCGCGCCGCCAGCACCGTCACCAACGGCGCTCGCTCGGCCATGAACACCGTCGGTGGTGCGGCCCGCAAGGTGGCGGGCTTCTTCGGCTGGTAACGCCGTAAACCGCCCCAGCTCGTCCTCGCATTACTTCTCGCGCGTTCTTCCTCGTCCCCGCATCACTTCTCGCGCGTTCTTCCTCGTCCCGTCTGTTGCTGCGCAGCGGGCCATGGCACGACGTGCGCAAGGTTGCACTCGCTTGGGGCCTGCATCCGGTGCAGACTGCGGCCATGCAGGCAACCATCCGAATTCGCATGTCCAAGCCGCACTATGGCGGCAACCTGGTCGACGGCGCGCAGCTTCTGAGCTTGTTCGGCGATGTCGCGACGGAGCTGTGCATTCGCGCCGACGGTGACGAAGGGCTGTTCCGCGCCTACGACAGCGTCGAGTTTCTGGCCCCGGTCTATTCGGGGGACTTCATCGAAGCGCGCGGTGAGATCGTGAGCTTTGGGCGCACTTCGCTCAAGATGCAGTTCACGGCGCACAAGATCCTGGCTCCGCGGCCGGGACCCGGCTTGGCCCCGACGGCGGCCGAGGTCTTGGCGGAGCCGCTTTTGGTCTGTCGCGCCAGCGGCACCTGCGTCGTGCCCAAAGAGCTGCGCCGAGCGCCTGCAGCCGGTGAGCGGCGGATCGGTCTGTGGCGACCCGGACCCTGCATCATCACCGCGGCCATCGTCGGGGCTGAGACCACGCGAGCGCAGAATCCACACCTGCCCATCACCGCCGAAGAGATCGGGCAAGAGGCTGCGCGCTGTGTACAGGCGGGGGCCAGCGTCATCCACTTGCACGTGCGCGATGAAGCCGGAAACCCCAGCCAAGATCGCGCCCGCTTTGCTGCGGCCATCGCAGCGATTCGAGCGCGCACCGATGTCGTGATCCAGTGCTCAACGGGTGGCGCAGTGGGCATGTCACTCGACGAGCGCTGCGGCGCGCTGACACTCGCGGGAGCCGAAGCTCCAGACATGGCCACCCTCAACGTTGGCACGATCAACTTTGGCGACGATATCTTCGTCAACAAGCGACAGGACACTCTGGAGATCGCGCGCCGCATCGCAGCGGCCCGACTGGTACCCGAGGTCGAGATCTATGACCTAGGGCACCTCGACATCACGGCGGAGCTCGTCGAAAAGGGCTTGCTGGTGCCTCCGCTTCACGTGCAGTTCGTGCTGGGTGTGCGCGGTGCGCTGTCGGCAAGTCGAAAGAACGTCGAGCTTCTGGTGAGCCGCTTGGCCGAGCTCGATCGGCTACACAACACGTCAGGGACTCCTTCGAGCTGGGGCGTGGCTGGAATCGGTCGACACGAGTTCCCCATGGCCGAGGTGGCGGCGCAGCTAGGGGGCAATCTGCGCGTTGGCTTGGAAGACAACATCTATGTCGAAAAAGGCGTGCTCGCGGAAGGCTCGGCACCGCTTGTCGAAAAGGCGGTGACGCTGTGCAAGGCCGCCGGACGCAGCGTGGCCACTTCTGCGGATGCACGAGCGATTCTTTTGGCCGCGACGCTTGTGTAAAGCGCGCCGGCACGCGTGACTTACGGCTGTGTGCGACAGCGCTTGAGCAGAGGATCCAAGTCTTGCGGCGGGGCGTCAGGATGGCGGTACAGCGAGCGCAGGATGTCGCAGCCATAGCGGCGCAGCAGCTCGGCATCGAAGGCATGCACCAGCACCTGTCCGTCGCGCCCCGCAGTCACCGCGTATTTGCCATCGGGCGAGAATTCAGCCGTCGAGACTGGGCCGTTGTGGCCGGCAAAGACCAGAAGCTGCGTGCCTGTCTTGCCATCCCACAGCCGCGCTGTCATGTCGGCTCCAGCCGTCAGGATCTTGCTGTCGTCTTGTGAATAGACCGCGTGGCGTACCCAGCCGACGTGGCCGCGCAGCGTCAGCGCCCGGCTCTCGCGCAGCACGGGCATGCCGAGCGGGCTGGTGGCACCGGTCGGGATCAGATCCCAGATCACCGCGGTGCGGTCGCGGCTCGCGGTCAGGATGCGCTTGCCGTCCCCCGAGTACACGGCGTGGCGCACCCAGTCGCCGTGCCCGGCCAAGCGTCCAAGCTCGGCGCCATCTGAGACACGGAAGCGCCGCGCGGTCTGGTCCTCGCTGGCGGTCAGCACTTCCTTGCCATCGCTGGAAAACACCGCCGAGGTCACGGCTCCTTCATGCCCGACCAGCGCGGTCCACTTTTGCCACTGCGGGCCGCTCCAGATGCGTGCGGTCTTGTCTTTGCTGGCCGTGACGATCATCTCGCCGCTGGGCGAAAAGGCGGCCGAGCGAATCCAGTCGCTGTGTCCTTCGAGCGTGGCCAGCAGTCGACCGGTCTCGGCATTCCACACGCGAGCCGTGCGATCCATGCTGGCGGTGACGATGAAGCGCCCATCGCGGCTGTACGCGGCCGAGTTCACCCACTCGGGATGTCCGCGCAGCTCAAGCCGCAGAAGGCCACTTTGCAGATCCCAGATGCGGCCGGTGCCATCGGCGCTTGCCGACAGAACAAAGCGCTGACCCGGCACGGGGGAAAACACCGCCGAGCGTACCCAGTCGTTGTGTGCTGCGATGCGGACATGCGGCCGGCGCTTGGGCTGCCACAAGCGCACCGTGCCGTCGTGGCTCAGCGTGGCGATGGTGTCGCCGTCCGGGGAATAAATCGCCGACAGCAAGCGGTCGGTGTGCCCTTCCAGCGACAAAAGCGGCTGCCCCGTCTGCACATCCCAGATGCGCGCCGTGTTGTCTTCGCTGGCCGTCAGAATCTGTCGACGATCGGGGGACTCATCGATCGACGTAATCGGCCCTGCGTGCCCTTGCAGTGTGCGGATCTTCTGGCCGCTTTCGGGATCCCATAGGATCACCATGTTGTCTTCGCCCGCGGAAAACAGCCGCTGACCGTCTTGCGAAAACACGGCATAGCGGACCTCTCCGCGATGGCCGTCGGTCTGCTTGGCCAGCGCTTTCGCGTCGCGCAGCGCGTCCGATGCGGTCGAAGGTCCAATGGCCCGCAAGAGCACGCCGGTCTCGGCATCAAAGATGCGCACCAGCTGATCGCGGGACGCCGTCACAATGCGCGTTCCCGACGGAGAATACTTCGCTGAATACACCACATCGCGGTGCGGCAGGGCGAGCAGTAGCTTGCGCTCTTCGACGTCATAGACGCGCGCGACGGAGTCTTCCCCAGCGGTGACCAGCGTCGTGCCATCGGGGGAAAGGTCTAAAGACAGGATGCCTTGATCGCTTTCTTTCTTGGCGGGTGCGCCCTTGTCCGCAGCGCTGGCATCGCTGCTTGACTTGCCGGCACGGGGCCAGGTGATCGAGACCTGCGGCGTCTCGGTATTGCTGTCCCATAGCGTTGCGTTGCGATCGTCGCCAGCACTTAGGATGGTTTCTCCCTGCCGTGCATAGCCGACCATGTTGAGCGGCTTGTCGTGCTTGCGCGTCGAAAGCACGCGAGGGTTGGGCGGGGCTGCTTGGCTGCCTGCGCCATCCCCAGGGCTTGACGGGCGGCGCAGATCCCAGATGCTCAGCGTGCCGTCTTGACCCCCAGCCAGCAGGTGATTTCCGTCGGGGGAAAAGGCAATCGCGCGGATCGTTGCCTGCGCCCGCAGCGTGGCTTCACTGGGCAGCGAGTCGCCGTTTACTTGACCGAGCAAGCGCGAGGGCAAAAGCACCATGCTGACCTGGTACAGCCCTTCCCAGCCGGGGCCAAACTCGCGCGACTCATCGGCGGCTTGCATGGCCAGAAGCAGCGCCTGGATTCCAAGTCCGGGCTGTGCGGCCAGCGCGGCGGCACTGCGGCTCTGCGCCAGCGCCTTGGCTTGGCGCGACTTGTCCAGCGAGACGACCAAGATCGACAAGCCCAGCACCAGCGCGACGCAGCCCAGAAGCAGCCCCCAGGCCAGCCACTTGCGGCGCTCGCTCTGCTCGCTTTTGTCGGAAAGCTTTTCGGTTAGCTCGCGTCGCTCGAACGCTTCGCTGGCGTACAGAAAGTCTTCCTGGTCGCGGTTTAGGATCGCATCGGGCAGCGCACGCAGAGCGCGCAGCTTGTCCAGATCGCGCTTCTGCCACAGCCAGCGGGATGCGCGTCGGTCCTCGCGATAGCGATCGATGGCGCTATCGAGCCGCGCCAATAACTGCAGCTGTTCGGTCTCGCTTTTCAGCCAGGTGGTCAGCATGCCCCAGCTCTTGGCGATGACCTCGTGGGCCAGCGTGACCTCGTCTTCTTCACCCAGAGAAAGCAGGCCGGCCTGCGGCAGCTTTTCGTAGGCGCGGCTGAAGTGCAGTACCAGATAGCGCGTCGCGCTGTCGTCTTGCCCGGCGGGCACCAGCTCGGACAAGGGGCGCTTGCGACGTGCCACGCCGTGTCCGCCCTCGGGTGGGCGCAGCAAACGCAGGAACAGCTGCTGCGCTCGCAGGCGATCGGCGTCGTCCTCCAGCGCTTTGTACAAAGAGTTCGCCCAGTCCGAAAGCGCTCCCTCGATGCCGCCGACGTGGCGCAGCGCCACCAGACCGTCCCGGCCGCTCGCCAGATCGACCCACAGCCGATGCAGCGTGAACTGCAGAAGCGGCAAGCCATGCGGCAGGCCCGCGGTTTGTCGCACCAGCTCGTCGACGAACTCGGCGGAAAGCTTCAGGCCGACGCGGCTCGCTGGCGCCACGATGGCGTCCGCAAGCTGTGCGCGATCGAGCATCGGCAGCGTGTACGGATCGACCACGGCCAGCCGCTGCAGATCAGGGTACAGGCCCAGGCTCTCGACGAAGTCACTGCGCAGGGCCAAGAGCACAAACAGCGGCTGCGGTGCGCTGGTCGCTTCCAAGATGCGACTGACCAGCAGGTTCGCCTCTTTTGGCGAGCGGCTCATCGTGAAGAGCTCTTCAAACTGATCGATGGCGATCAGCGTGAGCGGGCTGGCTTCACCCGACGCCGTCAAGCGCTGGCAGGCTGTGACCAAGCCATTCGGCTGACGCAGCAGATCCAGAAACGAGTCGCTGCTGATCGAACCGCCACTGGCTCGCGACAGCGCGGCGGCCAGGCTGCACAGCGGGCGCTCGCCCGGCGTCGCAAGCACGATGTGGTGGCGCGATAACTGGGGCAGCCCGTTGGCCTCGCTGGGCTTGCCCAAGAACGAAGCCAGGACTCCGGCGCGCAGGAACGACGTCTTGCCGCAGCCCAGCGCTCCGACGATGGGCAGCAGGCGCCGGGCTGGCTGGGATGCGATGCGCTGCTGCATTCGCGTCCGCACCTCGGCAACCGCTGCCTTGCGTCCCAGCAGCTGATCGGCGTGCTCGATCTCGAACGGCAGAAGCCCGCGATATGGATTGCGCGCGTTGAGCGCCTGCAGCTGATTGGCGCCGCCACGCAGCGCTCGCCACACCGCTTCAGCCCCGGCTTCTTGCAACAGCAGGCTGATGCGCTGTTCGCGGTTCAGTGCCGTCGTGAACTGCGCATGGACGCTGGCAAACTTCTCAAGGCAGAAGGCATCGAATTCATCGGCTGAACGAAGCTGATTCAGAAGTGCCATCCGCACTTCTGAAAGCGGAATGCCGGACAAAGTATGTGCCACGGCCAAGTTTCCCCCCAACGCGAACTAATGGCTGGCTTCGGTGCTCGGAAGAGCCTCCTCGGCCACCAGGTTTCCGGTATAGATAGGCGCATCGGCGGGCAGCGCGCGTTCCCACCGCGCCACCACCACCGAGGCCATGCAGTTGCCCAGGACATTCACCGTCGTGCGCGCCATATCCATGACCGCATCGACGCTGAGGATCGTCGCGATCCACTCGACCTTCAGGCCGAACTGTGCGCAGGTCGAAGCCAGCACCACCAAGCTGGCCCGCGGCACGGCCGCTACGCCCTTGCTGGCCACGAGCAGCGTCAACATCATCACAAGCTGCGTCGAGACCGGCATGTTCATCTGCGTTGCCTGGGCGATGAACATGGCAGCCAGGGCCATGTACAGCGTCGAGCCTGTCAAGTTGAAGCTATAGCCGGCCGGCAGCACGAAGCCGACGATGTGCGAGGGCACACCCAGCCGCTCCATCGCTTTGATGGCCTTGGGCAGCGCTGATTCCGACGACGATGTCGAAAACGCGAGCAGAAGCGACTCGCGCAGCGCCGACAGCGTTGTGCCCAGGCGGATGCCAGTGGTCAACTTCATCTGCAAGAGATGCAGCGAGACGAACACCACCAGCGCCAGGTACAGCGCGCCGACGAGCTTTGCCAGCTGCATGATGACGCCTAAGCCCTGCTCGCCGACGGCTGCTGCCATGGCCGCCGCCACGCCAATCGGCGCCATTTTCATGACGTAGTCGGTCATCTTGAACATGGCATCGGCGACGCCGCGCAGCGACTCGATGACTGGGTTTCCGCGCTCGCCAACGGCCGACAGCGACACCGCGAACATCACTGAAAAGAATACGATCTGCAGCACGGCGTTATCGGCCAGCGCGGCAAAGATGCTGTCGGGTACGACCTGCTCGAAAAACGGCTTGGCAGCCGGCGGCGGCGTGAAGCTGACGCCGAGCTTTTGCACCGCGCCCAGACCCGGCTTCACGAAGTTGGCGATGCCCAGGCCAATCGTCAGCGCCACCGCCGTCGCGATCCAGAACCAGGTCAGGGCTTTGACCAACAGGCGGCCGATGTGCTTGTGACCAGCGCCCGCCAGCCCGACGACCAGCGTCGAGAAAATGATCGGCGCCACCAGCATCTTGATCAGGCGGATGAACAGCTTGGCGACGGATTTCATGGCCGCGGCGTGCCCTGGCACCGCGTAGCCGTACAGGATGCCAACAAGCAGGCCGACGAGGATCCAGAACGTCAGGCCGGGCTTCTTCATGGGTCCATTCTGCATCCGATATCGCAGAGATGGGCCGAGAAATGCAGGGCCACCCCTCACAGCGCACAGCACAGCTTGGTTGCGCGCCGCGCGCTTGCCTGGGCATGCAGCGCCGTGGGCGATGTGGGAGGAAGGGGTGATATGCTGCCGCAATGAGTGAAAAACCCTCCTCGACGCCTGCCGATAGCTCGTCGGGCAGCGAGGGAGCTGCCGCCCAGACCGCGCCCGCCCCGTCGCCGTCTGTGGCTCGTCACGACGATGGGCTGACCAAGGCCAAGCTGCCCCCGTGGCTGCGTCGTCTGAGCACATTGGTCGAGAGCCGCCTGGGTCGCCTGCTTCTGTGCGCGCTGTCCGGCACGCTCTTGTTTCTGTCGTGCGCTGACTTCGACATCTGGCCGCTGTGCTGGCTGGGTATGGTGCCGCTTCTGTGGGTGCTGGTCGATCGTCAAGGTCAGCCTCGGACGCAGAGCCCGTTCCTGTACGGTTTCATCACCGGCCTGTTTGCCAACGGCGGCGGCTTTTACTGGATCGTCGGTCTGCTGATGCGCTTTGGCCACTTGCCGTTTGTGGCGGCGCTGCCGCTGTTCCTTTTGCTGATTGCCTACCAAGCCATCACGTTTGGTCTGTTCGCGGCCATCCTGTGCCGCCTGCGACGGCACGTCGACATGCCGGTGACCTGGCTTGCCCCGCTGGTCTGGGTCGCCTGCGAGCTTTGTGTGCCCTATGTCTTTCCCTGGTATCTCGCCATCACGCAGGCCTGGGTGCCGCCTGTGATCCAGATCGCCGACATCACGGGGCCGCTCGGCGTCAGCTTCGTGCTGGTGCTGTCGAACGCAGCGCTGTGGCAGCTTTCGATTTTGTTTACCAATCAGCGCATTTTGCCGCGCCGCGGTCTGCTCTTGGGTCCGTCGCTGCGTCCGCCGGCTCTGGCCGCTGTCACCATCCTTTTGGTGCTGGGCTACGGCATGATGCGCATCTATCAGGTCGACAAGGCGCGGGCGGATGCTCCCAAGATCCGCGTCGGTGTGGTGCAGGCCAACATCGGCATCCACGAAAAGTTTGTGCCCGGCCTGCGCGAACGGCAGCACGCCGTCCACGTGTCGTTGTCGCAGACCTTGGCCGCCCGCGGAGCCGATCTCATCGTCTGGCCCGAGTCCTCGTACCCATATCCGCTGCGCCGCGACTTCGCCCGCGACTTTCCCGACAACGATCCGCGCAAGCTGCAGAGCGGCTTCACGACGCCGCTCTTGTTCGGAGCGCTGACCCTCGATCGCCGCGGCAGCGAGTGGGCGCCGTACAACACCGCCTTGCTTCTCGACAAAAACGGCGAGGTGCGCGGCAGCTTCGACAAGAACTTCCTTCTGATCTTTGGCGAGTACCTGCCGTTTGCGCGTCAGCTTTCCTTCCTGCGCGAGCTGATCCCAGCCATCTCGAACTTCGAGCGCGGCACCGAGACCACCACCTTCCCCTTCGACCACGGCGGCACCCGCTATTACCTGGGCCCGATGATCTGTTACGAGGACATCATCCCCGCCTTTGGCCGTCGCCTGTTTGCCGACAAGAACCCGCCCAACTTGATGGTCAACATCACCAACGACGCGTGGTTTGGCGCCACCAGCGAGCCGTACGAGCACCTGGCCCTGGCCATCTATCGCGCCGTCGAGCACCGCACCGATCTGGTGCGCGCCGTCAATACGGGCGTGTCGGCGTACGTCGATGCCGCCGGTCGCCTGTACCAAAAAGGTCCCTCGGTCGATCCCAGCCTGACCCCCGGCGTCGAGCCCGTCGCGCTGCTCGAAGACATGGCGCTGATGCCACCGGGCGGCCTGTACCAAAAGCTAGGCGAGACCTTCGGCGGCCTGTGCCTGGCCATCGTGCTCGCCGTCGGCATGCTGGCGCGGCGCCGGGCTGGCTTGCCGCTGCACTGGGGCCCGACGCTGATCGCCTTTTTGGTCCTGCATGGCGCGCTGGCCGTAGCGGCGCTGGTCCTGGGCGGCACGAACCTGGTGCGCGCGTTCTATACGACGCTGGCCCACTATCACGAAAACCAGCTTCCTGAAGAGCTGCTGTTTCAGGCCACCTGGCAGATCATCGCGGTCCTTTCTCTGGCCGGCTTGGGCGTCGGTCTGTGGCTGGGGCGAACCTTCGATCACGTGCAGAACATCGTCGCTGGTCGCCTGGAGCTGCTGGTCGCCATTGTCGCCACCACCGTCGCCCCCGTCGTGATCTTTGGCCGCATGGAAGGCAACACCGGGGCCGTCGTCATTGTCTCGGGCTTGGTCGCCCTGGTCAGCCTGCGCGGCATCGCCCTTGGTGCCCGCCTGCGCCGCACACCAGCCAAGACCTAAGCGTGTGCTGGTTCAATAGTGAATTAAACAAAGACAAATAAAATATTTATGCCGATTTGTTATGTTGCTTTATATGTATATACGCCCCGGCTACTGTTTTGAAAACGAAGGGCACAGGTTGCCGCGTCGCGCTGCCCGAGCAAAGGGGCCGTAGGGCTTGGGCAGATCTCGGATCGTGCTCAGCGCGGACTGCAGACTGCCGTCAAACAGGCTGTTTCCCGAGGGCTGCTTGATGCGGAACTCGACCAGCCGACCATCGTCGTCGATCTTCAGGCAGGCATCGGCCGACAGCCGCGCTAGCTCGCCGGGCGACAGCATCGTCGGCACCGTCCACTTTGACTGCACCGCCGCCACAAGCTGCTGCAAGAACGGATCGCCGCTGGGATCGCTGGCCGTCCCGCCCTGAACGCCGTTGGGATCGCCTTCTTCCGTCGCCCCTTTGCGATCCTCTTCCACCTTTAGGTCTTTAAGAGCTTTATCCAGCTTGGACAGATCCGGCTTCGGCGGTTCCTTGGGCTTGTCTTTGGGGATCGGCTTATCGGGGTTGTCGGTGACTTTAATCTTGTTTGGATCCGGGGCTCGCGCCGCTTCTTTGTGCGGCAGAAACGACAGGTCGCGTTTCTTGCCAAACTTCATCAGCTTGACGTCGACGTACACCTCGTTTTGCGTCGTCGGCTTGTGCGCTGCGTGCCGACCGAAATACACGATCGCGCCCAGGCCACCGCCATTGACCAACACGGCCAAGCACAGCCCGCAAAGCAGGCTCTGGCGATCGAGGCTGCGCCGACGATAGCCTTGCGGAAGCGTCGCCTGCGTCATGGCTTCGGCGGAGCCTCTTCGCGGCTCGACAGCGGATCGGTGATCAGGCCCAGCTTTTCCGCTCCGGCCTTGGACGCCACCGACATCACCGTGACGACGTCTTGATAGCGAAGCTGTCCGTCGGCGTGGATGTACATCTCGCGCTCGCTCTGCAGCTTCTCATTGGTCTTCAGCTTGGTCTCTAGCTCGGCAAAGGGCACGCGGCTCTTGCCCAAGTACACGGCGTTGTCTTGGGCAAAGCTCGCGGGGATCGTCAGGATCAGCTTGCTCTCTTCGCTTTCGATGGTCTGCGTCTCGCCCTTGGGCAGCGCCACCGGCACCCCCGTCGTCGCGATCGGCGCGGCCACCATAAAGATGATCAGCAAGACCAGCATGACGTCGACAAGCGGCGTGACGTTGATTTCAGAGACCATGCCCTGACTGTCGCGGGTCCCAGATGCGGCCATGGGGGCAGTATATCGCTACACCTCGTCGCAAAGTCAGCCGCATTTCTGTGCGTTTTTGCGTCTGACGATCTCTTCCGCAAGCCCTGTACAATGCGGCTGTGTCTAACCGTACGACTGAATTTCCGCTCCTCCGCTTCCCGCGCGAGCGCGCGACCATCGTGCAAGAGACCGCACAGCGAGCGCTGCAGGCGGTCTTGGCTCGCGGCGCGCCGGAATACATCTTGAATGACACCTGCCTGCACGAGATCCGTCGGCTGTCCGAGTCGGCGGCGCAGGAAGAGGTCAAGAGCCTCGGCCAGTGGAAGCACCTGTGGCGGCACCTGGGCGGCCTCGATCGTCCGGCCCTGATCGATCAGCTTGCCAAGGTGGTTCACGGCTTCACCGAGGATGTCGCGGGCGGCTTTAGCCCCCCTGTGTATGGCATCGCCACGCAGCTTCTGCCGCCAGCCTTGGGCCTGCTGCTGACGCCCGAGAGCGTCACCGACATCGCCAGTCACTTGGTGCAGCCGGCCAAGCTGCTTTCGCTTTTGCACGAGCGCCTGCAGGTCGAAGGCGCGCTGTTGCAGCTTCAGCGGCTGTCGCGGCGGGCGACCTTGGTCTGCGTGCCGACGCACCTTTCCAACCTCGACTCGCCCGTGATGGGCTATGCCTTGCAGCGCGCTGGCCTGCCACCGACGACGTATGGCGCCGGCAAGAACCTGTTTACCAACCCCGTGCTCGGCTTTTTTATGCGCAATCTCGGCGCCTATCGCGTCGATCGCCGCATCAAGCACGACCTGTACAAGGACGTGCTCAAGACCTACTCACAGGTGATCTTAGAGCGCGGCTATCACTCGATGTTCTTCCCCGGCGGCACCCGCTCGCGCTCGGGTCGCGTCGAGCAGCACTTGAAGCTGGGCCTCTTGGGCACCACGCTGTCGGCTACCGTCGAGCGCTATCGCCGCATCACCGGAGCCGCAGCGGGCCCGCCGATCCCGCCGATCTATATCGTGCCGGTCACCATCAACATGCAGCTTGTACTGGAAGCCGAGACGCTGATCGCCGACTACCTGAAAGAGACCGGCAAGTCGCGCTTCATCATCGACGATGACGAGTCGACGCAGATCAAGCGCATGGTGCAGTTCATCCGCACGACCGTCACCCATGCCGGCGCCGTCGTGATCCGCTTTGGCGCTCCGCTGGACGTGCTGGGAAATCCCGTCGATGAAGAAGGCCACTCGCTGGGCCCGCACGGCCACCCCGTCGATCTATCACGGTACTTCTGGGTGCGCGGCGTGCCGCAGATCGTCCCGCAGCGCGACGCGGAATACATGCACGACACCGGTCTGTCCATCGCTCGCAGCTTTCGTCGCGACACCGTGCTGATGCCGACGCATATCTTGGCCAGCGTGATCTGGCGCTATCTCGATGTTGCGCTGCCCGGTCTCGATCTGTACCGCCGCCTGCGTCAGCCCTTGGATCTGTCGCTGGAAGAGGGCGCGGTGCTCGCCGATATCGAGGCGCTGCAGGCCCGCCTGCGCTCTCGCGGTCACTTGCTTGGGCCACACGCCCGCGGCTCAGCGCGCGAGGTTCTAGATGCTGCGCTGTCGGCCTTTGCCAGCTATCACAGCGAGCCGGCTGTCCTGCGTACCGCCGACGGCAAGCTAGCCCTCGGCGATCGGCAGATCTTGTTCTATTACCAAAATCGCATCGACTCGCTGGGGGTGCTGCCATGACCGCCGGTCCGGTTTCTGTTGCTGTCCTGGGCGGGGGACGCTGGGCCAAGGCCCTGGCCAGTCACCTGCGGCATACCGCCTCGCACGAGCCGACGCGCATCCTGCGCTTGCTGCACATCGCGACGCCAAGCGCGCTGTCCTTGGACGAGCGCATGAGCCTGTCGCAGATCGACCTTCTGGTCTTGGCGGTGCCGGCTGTCTCGGTGCGACCGCTTCTGCGGCAGGCTGCGCTGCACTTGCACGGCGCACAGGTGCTGGTCCATGCCATCGGCAGCTTGGCCACGCCGGAAGACGAGAGCACCGCCACAGCGACGGGTGAGGCCGCACACTCCGTCGGGACACGCGGCGGGCTGCACGGCGTGCGGGCTCTGTCGATATCCGAGCTTGTGCGCAATGAGACGCCGATACGTCGCGTCGGTGCGTTGGCGGGCCCAGCCCTGGCGTTGGATCTGGAAGAGCGGCGCCCCGCGGCCCTCGTCTGTGGCAGCCGCTTCGACGATGTCTGCGCCACCGCGCGTCATGCGCTGCACACGCCGACCTTGCGCATGTACACCACGCATGATCTGACCGGGGTCGAGGTCGCCCGCGCCAGCGTCGCGATCATTGCGCTGTGTGGCGGCATCGCCGACGCGCTCAACCTGGGGGTGGCCGCTCGCGCCATCTTGATCACCCGCGGAGCCGCCGAGCTGGCGCGGCTGGGCGTGGCCTTGGGGGCGCAAGAAAAGACCTTCTATGGCCTGGCCGGCATTGGCGAGATGGTTGTCGCCACCGACGGTCGTGGATCGGCGGACTTTGAGCTGGGCCGCCTGCTTATGCAGGGCCTGTCGCTGGCGGCGGCGCAGCAAACGCTCGGCCGCGTCTGCGATGGTCCCAGCATGGTTCACGAAGCCGTCCGCCTGGGCCACGCGCTGCACCTGCGCCTGCCGATCTGCAGCGCCCTGCACCAGCTAATCAGCGGCACCACATCGACCGAGACCGCCCTCGCCAAGCTGCTCGCCAGCGACAACCACGCCGAATAAACACCTGTCTTGTGCTAGCGGCCCGAGGACCGCTTCTTTCGGGCACGAGCCAGCAGGCGATCGATGCGGATGCCGTCGATCGTAAGGCCTGCGATCTCGGCATCGCGGATCACCACGCCGCTGAGATCGACGTTGCAGAGCTGCGCCCCAGACAGGTTCACGTCCTCGGCGTGCAAGCGACGCAGATCGACGTTGCAGAGCCGCGCCCCCGAAAGGTTCACATCATCGAGTCGCGCCTGCCTTAGCTCGACGTTGTGGATGCGGGCCTTGCGCGCATCGACATCGTCCAGGCAAAGGCCATGACACGTGGCGTCGTGGATCTGCGCGCCCGACAGATCGACGTCCTGCAGGCGCGCATCGCGCAGGCTGCAGTCGGAAAACTCGGCGCCTGATAGATCCTGCGCTGCAATGTGTGGCGCCTTGCGACGACGGGGCGTCTGCTGCGCGGGGCGCGCCGCAGCAACCTTGGCGCGGGGTCTTGAGCTCTTCATGTCCTGCCTCCACACACGGATCTGTTGAGCAGTCTAGCGCGAACAGGTCGCGCGGCGCGGCTCGTGCGATCGCGGCGCACCGTCGGCTGCGCGATTGTGTTACCGTCCGGGGCCTGATGAGCTCTGGATCGGATCGGGTGCCGGGATCTTCTCCGGCGAATTCGCCAGCCGATGGCGCTGCAGAGGAGATCGCGCGCTCGGCGCGGCGCGGTGTGCTGTACATCTCGCTGGCCAAGGTCTGGTTTCTTTTGGCCGGGCTGTTTCTGCCGCTGGTGCTGCCGCGCGTCTTTGCGACGGCCACCTTCGGCATGTGGACGCTGGTCAGCGGCTGGTTTTCGCCGCTTAACAATGTGATCGTCACCGCGACCATCCAGGCGGTGTCGAAGTTTGCCGCTTCGGGTTCGATCGAAGCCGCCAAGACCGCGGCCCTGCGCATGAACGTGCTGGTGGCCGGCGGAGTGGCTGGGTGTTTCTTTCTGGTGGCGCCTGCCATCGCGCACTTCGAGCACGATCCCGAGCTGATACCGCTTCTGCGCGTGTCGTCGCTGATCGTGCTCTTGTATGGCTTTTACGCGGTGTTTGTTGGCGCCGCCAACGGTGCGCGCGAGTTCCACAAGCAGAGCGGCCTAGACATCTTGTTCGCGACTCTGCGCGTTGGCTTTGTGCTGTTCGCTGCCATCACCTGGCACGCAACGATGCCTGCTCTTGTCGGCTGGGTCTTGGCGGCCGCGCTGATCTTGATCGTGTCCGTGTTGTGGGTCGGGCTGCCGCGCCGCGCGGAGCGGACTTCCTCGACGGTAAGCGTGGGTCAGATGCTGGGCTTTGTGCGCTGGCTTTTCGTGTACCACGCGGCGCTCAACGCGCTCATGTTCCTAGATGGCTGGTGGCTCAAGCGGCTCTGCACGGAAGCCATGGCGGTGACCGCGCAGGCCTTTGGCAGCAGCGCGGCGGTCAAGCAAGCCGTCGATGCGTTGGTCGGTGTGTATGGCAGTGCGCAGACCGTCGCCCGCTTGCCGTATCAGCTGATGCTGGTGGGGACGTTCGTCGCCTTCCCACTCTTGTCGCTGCCCGCCGTGCAGAACGATCCGTCGCGAGCCCGCGCGTACGTGATCTCGACGCTGCGCTTTTCGCTGATGGCCAGCCTGGGCATGGTCGTTGCGCTGGGCGCTCGTCCAGAGGCGACGATGTCGCTTCTTTACAAAGCGGAATACGTCACCGGTTCGCCGGCTTTGGCCATCTTGCTGTGTGCCTATGCGTGCTTTGCCCTGTCGACGATCATCGGCACGATCACCAACGCACTCGGTCACACGCGCGACACGGCGCTGCTCGGCATTGCGACCGTGGTGGGGTCTTCGTTGGCCGTGTACGCGTCGATCCAAGGCGCGCTTGTGGCCGGTGTTCAGCCGCTGCGCGGCGCCGCGATGGGACTCTTGTTTGGCATGGGCGGCGGCCTGCTGCTGAACCTGATCTATCTGTGGATCAAGCTGCGCGTGACGCTGCCTCTTTTGTCGCTGGCGCGCGTGGCGGTGGCCTTGGGTGCCGGCCTTGCCGTGGGGCGATGCTGGCCAGCGGTCGGGCACGGCGGCTTGCTCGGCAGCAAGTTCGGGACGCTATTGGCCAGCGGCACCTGCCTGCTTGTGTACCTTGCGGTGCTGATCGCTACGCGTGAGCTTTCACCGCGCGAGATCCTGTCGCAGCGTCGGGCGCGTCCACAGTCCATGGACAGTGGGGACGGCGCCGCAGCCGCCACCTAGGCCCGCAGCGCAAGCCTGGCCCATCGCAGGCATTGGAGCATGCATGTCTGAATTCGCCGGCTCATCGCTGTGGCATCGCCTGCAGCGCAGCGTCGGTCGCCCCTTTGACCTCGTCGGTTTGGGCGAGTGCTCGCTCGATCGCGTACTGCGCTTGCCGGGGCGCCTTGCGGATCTGTCACCGCTGCTTTCGGATGCGCTGTCCGGCGGAAAAGTCCGCGCGCAGAGCATGGCGCAGGTCGGCGGAGGACAGATCGCAACTGCGCTGTGTGCCGCAAGTCGCTTGGGTCTGCGCACTGCTTTTTGCGGTGTGGTCGGCGATGACAGCGACGGTCGCGAGATCCAAAATGGCCTGCGCGAAGAAGGCGTCGATGTGACGTGGGTCCACGTCCTTGCGAATGTTCCGACGCGAAGTGCGCTGATCCTGGTCGATGAGCGCGGCGAGCGCTTGGTCATCGAGCATCGGCATCCTGCGCTGCTGCCGCCTGCTGAGCGCGATCCAGTTCCGCTTCTCACGCACGCTCGCGTTGTGCATGTCGATGCGACATGTCCCGAGGCTGCGCTGGCACTCTTGACGCAGGCAGCGGCGTGCGGCTGCGTCGGATCACTGGATCTCGATCATGCGGGGCCGCAGGCGCTGCCCTTGCTGCAAGCCGCGGATCTAAGCGTGCTTTCCGCGAGTGTCGCCATGCAGATCACCCGCGAGCCCATGCCGGATTCTGCGCTGCGCCACCTGTCGCAGCGGCTGCGCAGGCCGCTTGTCGCCACGCTGGGAGAGCAGGGCAGCATCCTCGCGCTGCCGACGGAACAGGGAGTGGAGCTTGTGCATCAGTCGGCGTTTCCAGCGGTGCGCGGCGATGCAGGGCTCTGCGACACCACCGCTTGCGGTGACACGTATCGCGCGGCGCTTTGGGCTAGCATCCTGCAGGTGCTCGACGAAATGCCGGGCACGTGCGATCCGCGAGGCGTGCTTGCGACTGCGATGCGAGCGGGCAGTGCGGCGGCCGCGATCAAGTGCCGCGATCTCGGTCGCTGGGGCTGCCCCACGACGTCCGAGCTTTCAGCCTTCTTGCGTGCCGCTGAGCTTCGCCAGTAAAGGCCGCGCACAGAGGATCCGCGGCGCGATCAGTCTTTGGTTCCGCGACGGCTTAGAAGCTCTTGCAGGCGCTTGGATGCATCGGGCGTGGCTGCGCTGCGCGCGGTCCCTGGGCTGCGCAGAGAGGCGAGCTCTTCGTCGGCGTCGTGGCGACTGCGCTCGTCGGGTGCCGAGCGACTGCTGGCGCGACCGCTGGCCGCGCTGCCGGAGGCGCCTGCCGACATCACGGGCGTCGTGGCGCTGTGCTGTGGGGTCTTCGTCGAGTCTGTCGCAGGTCGTCGAGGTGCCGTCGCAGCGGACGGTACGGGCAGCTCGATCTTCGGCGTCTGCGCCGAGTCGCTGGGGCGTAGCTTGGGTGTCTGCATGGACTGCATGACGTCGCCGCCGCTTGGCACGGGTGTCTTTTCCGAAGCCGGTGTCGCCATCGCGACAAGCGGCGTCTGCGCCGAGGGCCGCGGCGTGGCTCTCGATGGCAGCGTCGCCCGCGGCAAGGTCAGCGTGCGCAGCGGTGTCTTTTGCGAAGCAGGCGTGTCTTTTGGAGCCGCGTTCTGCGCAGGCGTCTCTTTTTGAGCAGGGCTCTGCGCAGGCGTCTCTTTTTTCGGCGCCGCGTTCTGCGCGGGTGTCTCTTTGGTGGCGACGGGCTTGGCGGCTGGCTCAAGCTTTGACGGCGCTTCGCTGGGCGCCGCTGCGGCGGGCTTTGTTTGCGCCGGCTCAGGCGGCGAGACAAAAGCAAATGGCGAGGGGGGCGATAGGATCGGATCGCGAGCCGGTTCGAAGAACAGCGCGGGATGCGCCGCTTTGTATGCGAGGGCGCGCTCGATCACCGTGCGGCTGTGGCCATCCAGCTTGCTCAGGCGCAGGCCGATGCCGTGCAAGCGATCGGGGGCACCCGGTTCAAACGGAGCGCGGAAGCTGACGGTGCCTTCGCCGCGCAGCGCCACTTGAGAATCAGACAGCACGATCTCGAAGCGCACGCTGCTGCCGATCTCCAAAGGCTCGCGCATGGGCAGGAACACCCCGGCGCGCGACAGGTTGCGGCCATAGCGGGCCACGAAGTCATCCAGGCGGGGATAGTCCAGCGTGCAGCGGATATAGGTCAGGGGGGCAGGGCTGGCACTCGGTTGCGGCATAGCTTGGGTATCGTACCACCCGAAGCCGCGTTACGAATAGCCTGCAGCGGCGAGCCTGGGCCTGGGCCTGCGCCTCAGCCGTTGGCGCGGATGGCGGCGACGGGATCCAGGCGGCTCGCGCGCTTGGCTGGCATGTATCCGAACAGCACACCGACCAGTACGGCCGAGCCCAAGGCCAGAAACACGGCGGGCTCGGATACGACGATCTGCCAGCGCGGCTTGAAGTGCTGAATGATGCTGCCGCCAAGCAGGGTCCCGCCGATGCCTAAGGCCACGCCGACCCCGCCGCCCAAGCCGGAAAGCAGCATGGCCTCGACGATGAACTGGCGGCTGATGTCGCTGGGGCTGGCGCCCAGGGCCTTGCGGATGCCGATCTCGCGCACGCGCTCGGACACCGACACGAGCATGATGTTCATGATGCCGACGCCACCGACCAAGAGCGAGATACCGGCGAGCAGACCGACGATGACCTTCATGATCAAAAAGACGCGATAGAAGCCGGCCAAGCGCTTTTCAAAGTCGAAGATGGCGAAGTCATCGACTCCATGATGGCGTTCCAAAAGCACGGCGTTGACGATGCGCTTTACGATCTCGTTGTGCTGTGGGCCTTCGGTCAGCAGAAACAGGCGGCGACCGGTGTCGACGAGCGTGGCCTCATGATCGGCCAAGGTCTCCATCGGCATGACCAAGACTTCGTCCCATTCCCAGCCGAAGCCGACGCCCCAGCGATCGAGCTTGGCCAAGCGCCCCACGATGCGGCAGTACAGGCCCGAGACCATGACGCTGCGGCCGATGACTTTTTCGCCGCGCCCCCACAGCTTGTCGGCCAAGCCATCGCCGATGACGCAGACGCGGCTGTGCTGCGCCATGTCTTCGGCGTCAAGACTGCGACCTTCGCTGATGCGATAGCGAAAGAAGGAAAGGAAGGCTGCATCCCCGGCCACGACATCGCCGTTTCGCCGCTTGCCCGTGTCGGTGATCAGCGGGCGGTTGCGCAGCGAGACCAGCGACGTGACGCTGACCACGTGCGGGATGCCACGCAAGACCGGCACATCCAAGCGCGTGATGCCGCGCTGATACGACGCCTGCTTGCTTTCCATCGCTTCTGGCGACTTGCGCCAAAGCGAGATCAGGCGGGCTCCGCCCAGCTCTTCAAAGCTCGACGCCAGCGTCGACAGACCGGACTCAGCCAGCGAGGTCATGAGCACGATCGAAAACGCCCCGATCAGGATCGACGAGATGGTCAGCAGCGAGCGAAAGATATGCCCGCGCAGCATCGATAGCGCGATTCGAAGGTACTCGATCCACATGCTGGCGGTTCCGGCCTACTTGAACTCGTTGGCTTCAGCGGACGGTGGACGGATGAGGACTTCGTCGTTCTCTTTGACGCCGCTTAGGATCTCTTGCTCGCGATCGTTGCGCGCCCCGACCTGCACATCGACGCGCTTGGTGTTGGGTCCTTTTTTGCCCATGCCTGCGCCCAGGCCTGAAGTGACCGACGCGCCGCTATTGCTCTCTCCGGCTGCGATGCAGTTCACATAGGTCTGCCCTTTTTCTTTGATCACGGCCTCGATCGGCAGCTTGAGGACGTTCTTTTTGGTCTCGACATGGATCTTGATGTCGGCCGTCATGCCGGGGCGAATCTCGGACAGCGCACCGGGCTCTAGCGTCGCTTCGACGGGAAAGACCTCGACGTCTTTGCCCTTGGGCAGGACAGAGGCCGGCGCGATTTTCGTCACGCGCGCTTTGAACGTCTTGCCCGGCAGCGCATCCAAGGTCAGCGTCACCGCTTGATCGAGCTTCACCTTGGCCACGTCAATCTGGTTCAGATCGGCTTTGGCGATCAGCGTCGACATGTCGGCGACCACCATCAACGAGCGCTCGTCGAACGTGGCCATGGTACCGGGCACCACCGTCTCACCGATGCGGATGTTGCGCTGGATCACCGTGCCGTCCAGCGGTGAGATGATGCGCGAATAGCGCAGCTGATCTTCAGCCACAGACAGGGACTCTTTGGCTTGATCGAGCAGGATCTTGCGCGTCTTTAGATCGTTCTGCGCGGTCTCGACTTCGACCTGTGCCACTGCGCGATCGGCGAGCGCCTGCTTGCGGCGGTCGAGCATTAGCTGGGCAAGCTCGACGGCAGCGGCCGCCTTGTCGACATCTTGGCGAGCGCGCACCACGCTGCGCTGAAACTCGGTTGGATCCAGCGAAAGCAGAAGCTGCCCCTGCTTTACCGCCATGCCTTCCTCGATGAAGATCTTGTCGACTTGGCCGGCGACTTTCGAGCGCACTGCGACTTTTTCGCGCGGCTCGATCTTGCCTAGCTCGACCACTGCGACTTCCAGATCACCGCGGCTGACCTTGGCAACCAGCGACGGATCGATCTTTTCACCAGACTGACCGCGCGCACGCAGCAGCCACAGGGAAAGACCCAGCAGACCAACCGCGACGAGCGCGAAGAACAGCTTCCACCAGCCCGACTTTCTGCCACTGCCGCTCACTTGCTACCTCCGGTCTCGCGGTCACCACGATCTCGACCCGCCGAGGCGATGGAGGCGGGCTCGGCACCGGGCGTTGGGGGAAGGCGCCCGCTGGCCAGGTACAGCTCGCTCCAGGTCTGCGCGATGCTTGCTGCGGTGTTGGCGAGGTTGATCTCGGCGTTCAGAAGCTCGACCTGCGAATCGATGAAGTCGAGCAGACCGATGTCGCCGTTCTTGTAGCGCCTCTCACTGATGTCGAGATTGTCGCGGGCGATCTCGCGGCCGCGAAGCTGGGGCTCGCGCGTGTTGTACAGACGCGACAGGCGAGCATGCAGCGCGCGTACATCGGCTTCGACCAAGCGGCCGATGCGGCGATTTTCTTCGACGACACGGCGGTGCTCAAGCTGCGCGTCACGCAGGCCGGTGTAGCTGTTCAGCGTGTCGAAGAGGTTGAGCGACAGCGTGCCACCAACGAACAGCGAGCCGGTGATGTTGGCAAACGGATCGGCGCTCTGGTTGGCGGCACGGGCTCCGACCAGCGGGTTAAAGGGGTTGTTGCTGAACTGCATCAGGCTCGACAGCGAAAGCTGGGGAAAGAACGTCGAGCGTGCCATGCGCACCATGGCTGTGGCGGCCAGAACCTGCGCCTGCATGGCCCGCAAGTCGGGGCGCTCGCGATAGGCCGTGTTCAAGATCGGGTCGACTTCTTCCGGGCTGCTTGGCGGTGGCGGCAGCATATCGGTGGTCTCGGTGAGCTGTACTGGCGTCGCCCCCAGCCCCAACGCCACCGCAAGCTGAGCCCGCGCCTCGTTGGCGCTGCCGGTGAGATCGGCCATGCGCGCAAGCTCGTTTTGGCGGCGCGTCTCCATACGATTGATGTCTGCCTGCGCGGCCAGTCCGGCTCGCACGCGCGCTGTGACCACTTGCACCGCTTCTTGAAAACGAGCGATGGCTTGCCGCGATACCTGCTGCTGTAGCTCGACGCGGCGCACCGACCAATACGCGCGCAGGACCGTCAATGCCACCTGCCGCATGTTGTCACGCACCGTCGCTGCTGCGGCGTCGCGCTGGTGGCGTGCGCGGTCGACGTTGCTGGTGATGCGAAAGCCGGTGAAAAGGGGCAGGCGCAGATCGGCCGCCAAGTTGAACTGCCCTTGCCAGCCGCTGGCGATGGCCTCGGACTGCACATAGACGCCCTTCGCAGCATCGCACTGGGTCTGGCTTGGCGAGCCATAACTGCTGCCACTTATGCTCAGCAGCTGAACCGGGGTACCCAGCGTGCTGCCGTCGGGCAGCGTCGACAGCGGCAACAGCGACGAGCAGCTAGCCGGCGGCGCACTGCCACCCAGGTTGGCCGCCCGCCACTGCTCGGTGAGGAAGGTATCGACGCGAATGCTGACGCGGTCGAGCTGTGCTCGCAAGACGGCCAGGTCGCTGCGCTCGCGCGTGGCAACGGCGGCTGCGACAGCGGGGTCGCTGCGCAGGGCCAGCTCGATGGCGTCACGCAGGCTCAGCGGGCGCCCTTCGGCAGCCTCGGGGATCAGCACCGAACCGGTTGCTTGCAGCGCTCCCGGCGCGTCGCTTGCTGTGCGCGCAGAAGTATTACGCTGCATCGAGCCAGCGGTACTGCCTGCACCTTGGGCAGCGCTTGCACCTTGGTGACGTGGCTCGGCCTGGGTGGGCAGCGCGCTGGTTGCCGCCACGAAGAAAGCAGCGACACCGAGTCCGCGAATCGAAGAGGGCGAAGAACAAAATGCAGGCTTCAAGGGACAACTCGCTCAGGGTTTTTTTCATCGACGACGATGCGGCCGTCACGGAAACGAATGATGCGCTCGGCATAGGCGGCGACTTGTGGCTCGTGCGTGACGAGGACAACCGTCATGCCGCTCTGATGCAGCTCGCAGAAGAGCTTCATGATCTGCGCTGTGGTCTCGGTGTCTAGTGCGCCCGTCGGTTCGTCGGCGAGCAGCATCACGGGTCGGGTGACGATGGCTCGCGCGATGGCGACGCGCTGCTGCTGACCACCGGACAGTTGGTTGGGCAAGTGGTGCTTGCGCTCGGCCAAGCCAACCCGCTCAAGCGCGGTGATGGCGCGCCGCTCGCGCTCGCTTTTTCCGACGCGAGCATAGACCAGCGGCACCTCGACATTGGCAATGGCGCTGTGGCGGGCCAGCAGGTTAAACGACTGAAACACAAAGCCGATTTTTTCATTGCGCAGTCGGGCGAGCTCGACGTCGTCGAGCTCTTCAATGGGCACGCCATCCAGACGATATCGACCTGCACTGGGTCGGTCGAGCGTGCCGATGATGTTCATCAGCGTCGATTTTCCCGAGCCGCTTTGACCCATGATGGCGACCAGCTCGCCGCGCTGAACCGTGACCGACACGCCGCGCAAGGCATGCACCTCGACGTCGCCTGTCTGGTAGACCTTGCTCAGATTTTCGATGTCGATGACGGGAGGAGCATCCATGGGATGAGTTCACGCAGGGTTCGTAGCCAGAACGGCCCCGTCGGCAGGGCAGGCGATGGCAGACAGCGGCTCGCCGATGTGTAGAGCGCAAAACGGGGTCCGCTTCAACTTTATTCCGCGCAATTCCGCATTGCCCGCCGCCCCAGGATGGCATACTGCGCCGGGGCCAGCGTCCATCAAGGCGCGTGCTCGACGTAGAAATGGCCCGACAAGGAAACCTGGACATGGTCAACTCCTCTTCTCCATCGTTGCCTGCGGTTGATGCTGCGGCCTCGACGGTACCTGCACGCGGGTCCACCGGGGCATGGCCGCCAGCCCTGGATGATTTGCCAGCGGCGCTGCGCGAGCGACTGTCGCGCATTCGCCTTCTGTGCCTGGATGTCGATGGTGTGCTGTCGGATGGCCACCTGTACTTCTTGGGTGAAGACGAAGCAGGGCCACGCTGGGGCATGCGCTTTGCGGTGCGCGATGGCGTCGGCATCAAGCGCTTGCAAGCCGCTGGGATCGAAGTCGCGATCTTGTCCGAGGGGGCTCTGCCGGGTTCGCAGGCCCGCGCTCGCTCGCTGGGGGTGCGCCACGCGTTCTTCGGACTCAAGGACAAGCTGACGCGCTTTACAGCCTTGTGCCAAGAGCTTGGCCTGGCTGCCGATCAAGCGGCCTTCGTCGGTGACGAGCTATCGGATCTGCCGCTTCTGCGCGCGGTTGGCTTTGCTGCCACGGTGCCCGAAGCAGTCAGCGATATGCACCGCGCTGTGCATTACATCACGCAGCGCCCCGGTGGCCTGGGAGCAGTGCGCGAAGTATGCGAGCTGATCTTGGCCGCTCGCCGCAGCGCAGCCACGCAAGCAAGCTAGCCGGCGACTAGCGCGAGCGCCGGGTGGGGGATAGCCGCTCGCCGGCACCACGAGCAGACCACGAGCCCTTGGGCTGTGGGTGCCGACTGACATCCAAGATGGCTGCGGCAAAGGCTTCGGCGGCCGCTTCGCAGGCGGGCAGATCACCGCCCAGATAGGCTCCGGCGAAGTTCGTCTCGGTCGGTGGGCCGAAGAAGCGCAAGAGCCGCACACCGCCGGTCTTGAGTGCGGCGTCGATTGCGACCAGCGCCTCGACGGGAGGAGCGATCAGGTAGCACATCGGCTCGCCGGGCTGCAGGCCCGCTTGCTTTGACAGGTACGTCCCGGTGGCCCGCACGACGTGAGGAAAAAATGCGATGGGCTCGCTCGCTCCGCTGGCTGCACTGCGCGTCTCGGCGGCATAGAACCAGGCCTCGTCCGCGAGGCAGCGACGACAGGCAGCGAGCGCGGCATGAACTTCGTCGATGTCGTGGCTGGCGTAGCAGCCGATGACCTCACCAGACAGCGGGCCTGATGCATGCGCTGCGCCGGCATAAAAGCTCTTGGCATAGACCACATCGACGCGCGCCGCCTTGGTTCCTTCGTCGAGCGCGACGTACAGCGCATCGTCTGAGGTGCAGGTGATGAAGCCGACGGCCCGCATTTGGGGCGCGAGACCCAGGGCCGCGGCAAGCTCTGGCGAGAGGTCGGCAATCGTGCGCACGGCGAGCACAGCGGGCTTAAGCGGCGGCAGCGCAAAGCGCGCAGCGACGCTGAATCGCTTCGGTTCAGGCGCACGGTGGCTGCCTTCCATCCCGCTTAGCGTCGTGCGCACCAGGGCGGCAAGCGCTTGGCGATCAACCGTGGCTGGCCCGGCCGGCGCCGTGTGCTCAGCAGCCGGAGAACGAGGCGATTTTTCAGGGCCGGACATGGGCGCCGTATAGCACGAAGCAGCGAGCGAAGTTGAGGGGTTAAGCGCCGCTTGCTGGGCTCCGCGAAACGCCCGATGTGACATCGTGGATGCGGGTCACACTTTGTTCTTGCTCTTGCCATCTGGTTGCGGGATGGTGGGAATTAGCGATGGCTTCTCGTCACCCGAAGGGTCTTTACGTTCTTTTTTTCACGGAGATGTGGGAGCGGTTCGGCTTCTATTTGATGCTGGCCCTCTTCACTCTGTACCTAAACGAGAAGCTGCACTGGACTGAAGAAGAGGCCTTCGGCGCGTACGGCTGGTACATGTTCTTTGTGTACCTGACGCCGTTCGTCGGCGGCATCTTCGCCGACCGCGTGTTTGGCTATCGCCGCGCCGTGCTCACCGGAGCGAGCTTGTTGGGCCTGGGCTATGTGCTTTTGGGCTGGCCGAACATGACGGTGTTTTACGCTTCGCTGTTCTTGCTGGTCATCGGCAACGGCCTGTTCAAGCCGAACATCTCGACGCTGGTCGGCAACCTATACCCACAAGGTGATTCCCGTCGCGACTCGGCATTCAGCATCTTTTACATGGGCATCAACATTGGGGCCGGCTTGGCGGGACCGGTGGGGGGCTATCTCCGCACGGCCTATGGCTGGGCGCAGGCCTTTGCCGCAGCCGGCGTGGGAATGGCGCTGTCGTTCGTCATCTTTGCGCTGTTCCGCAAGCACCTAGAGATCGCGGACCAGCGCTCGTCGGTGTCGGCCGTGCTCGATGTACCGCTGGGGCCCGACTACGAAGACCGACCGGATCCACCTTCCGTCGAGCGGCAGCGCATCGTCGCCCTGGCGATCATCTGCGCCATCGTCATGACCTTCTGGATGGCCTTCCATCAGAACGGCAGCACGCTGACGATTTGGGCGCGCGACAACACGATCCGCGACTTTGCCTTTCTGGGCTTCCGCGGCGAGATCTCGCCTGAATACTTCCAGGCTGCGAACTCGGTGTTCATTATTCTGCTGACCCCGATCCTGGTGTGGTTCATGGGCTTCCTGCGCGAGCGCGGGCTAGAGCCGTCGACGCCGGCCAAGATTGGCATCGGCATGCTGCTGACCGCGGCCGCGTATGCGCTGATGGTTCTCGCCTCGATGGCGGGTGGCAATACGGGGCGCGTCAGCATGTGGTGGCTGATTGGTTGTTATTTTGTCATCACGATCGGAGAGCTCTTCGTTTCGCCGATGGGTCTGTCCATGGTCACCAAGCTGGCGCCGCGCCGCATGACCGCGATGCTGATGGGCCTGTGGTTCTTGTCGACTTCGCTCGGCAACTGGTTCTCGGGTCGCACGGGCAAGTGGTTCTGGAAAGCCTGGTCGCACGCCGAGTTCTTTGGTCTGTTGGTGGCGACTTCACTGGTCGCGGCCATGGTGCTGATGACGCAGTACCGTCGCCTGAAGGCAGCCATGCCGCCCGAGGGGCAGTCGGGCCCGAAACCGCCCCAAGATCCCACCGCGCCCTCGGCTTCTTCGCCGCTGCCGGTGGCTGCTGCAGCAGAGCTTCCCTCGTAGCAGTGTGCTCGCGCGGCGAGTCGAGCGCGATGCTTCCTGTGGATCCTCTGCCTGCGCTCGCGAAATTGCGCGCCGACTTTCCGGCGCTGCAGCAAAAGGTCCACGGCCGCCCTTGGGTGTATCTGGACAGCGCATCCACGGCGCAGAAGCCGCAGGTGGTGCTCGACACGCTGCAGCGGGCATACGTCGATTTGTGCGCCAATATCCATCGCGGTGTGCATCAAAAAAGTCAGCAGGCAAGCGATGCCTATGAAGCGGTGCGTGAAAAAGTCCGTCGCTTTCTGAACGCGCCGCACGCCGCCGAGGTCGTCTTTACCCGCGGCACCACTGAAGCAGTCAACCTGCTGGCGCAGACACTGGGGCAAAGCCAGGTCCAGTCCGGCGACGAGGTGCTGGTATCGGGCCTGGAACATCATTCGAACCTGGTGCCCTGGCAGCGGCTGTGTGAGGAACGCCGCGCTGCCTTGCGCGTACTGCCCTTAGCTACCGACGGCGCCATCGCCGCCGAGCGTCTGCCCGAGCTTTTGAGCGAGCGCACGCGCATCGTCGCGCTGAGCCATGCATCCAATGTGCTGGGCTGCATCGTGCCAGTGGCCGCGCTGGTTTCTGAGGTTCGTCGCCGCGCGCCGCACGCCGTGGTGCTGGTCGATGGCGCGCAAGCCGTGCCGCACCTGCCCGTCGATGTGCAAGCTTTGGGCTGCGATGCGTACTGTTTTTCCGGCCACAAACTGTACGGCCCGACGGGAGCCGGCGTGCTTTGGGGGCGTCGCGCGCTGCTCGATGCGCTGCCGCCGTGGCAGAGCGGCGGAGACATGGTCCTGTCGGTCGCGTTTGATCAGACGCTGTATCAAGACGTGCCGCACAAGTTCGAAGCGGGCACACCGGCCATCGCCGAAGTGATCGCCCTGGGTGCCGCGCTGGATTACCTTTCGGCCATCGATCGTCCGGCGCTCTTGGCATACGAGTCCAAGCTGCGCGCTTTCGCCGTCGCTGGTCTGCAGCAGATCGACGGGGTGCGCGTGCTGGGAGGGCACGCGACAGACGCATCGCATGTGCCGGTGATCTCGTTTGTGGTGCCGGGCGTTCATCCACATGATCTCGGTACGGCGCTCGACTTCGAAGGAGTCGCAGTGCGCACCGGTCATCATTGTGCGCAGCCGCTGATGGCTCACCTGGGCATTGTGGGAACGGTTCGCGCCTCGCTGGGCTGTTACACCAACCACGCCGATCTGCAGGCACTGGCATCGGCTGTCGAGCAGGCGCTGCACCTGTTTCGTCGACGGTAACGAGGAAATCGGTATCGAGCCAAGCGGCGCTGTGAAGGCAAGGCACGCATGAACCCCACGCTTCGCGACCTGTATCAGCGCATCATCCTGCAGCACAACAGCCAGCCGCAGAACCTGGGCCCGCTGCCGCAGGCCACGCACCAAGCCAGCTTGCACAACGCGCTGTGTGGCGATCAGATCACGCTGCGTCTGCGCATCGAACCAGCGACGGCAGATCAGGCGACGCATGACCCATCGCCGCGCATCGTGCAGGCCTGCTTTGAAGGCGATAGCTGTGCGCTGTGCCGTGCCTCGGCCTCGCTGATGACGCAGCGAATCGCGGGCACCACGCCGCTGCAAGCGCTGGTTTTGGCCGCGCGGCTGCGGGCTTTTCTAAGTCCGCCTGCACCTGCGGTTTCCGTCGACGCAGCCAGCCGACAGAGCAGCGAGTCCGACTTGGGCGATCTGGCTGCGCTGCAAGGCGTCCGCGAGGTGCCAGCCCGCCTGCGCTGCGCCACCTTGCCCTGGGAAGCGCTGATGCACGCTCTGCAGCCCAGCCCGCGCTAAGCAAAGCGCTATCCAGCGCCACAGCGCTTCGCTAGAATCCTTTTTATGTTGAAGACGTGTGTCCGCGGGGGGCGGGCGCTGTTCCTGGGGAGCGTGCTGGCTTCCTCGGTGGCGATTGCCCTTGCCAATCCCGTGCCTCGACCTGCTGCAGCGACGGCGACGCCAGCCACTGGCCCTGCGGCAAGCCCGTCTGCTGGCAAGCCTCTAGCCAAGCCGGCTGCGAGGCCGGTTGCCAAGCCGGTCGCCAAGCCGACGCCACCCAGCAAGCCGCCTCCGCCGCCCGCGCCGCCCGCCTGCACCGCAGGGGACTTCGGCATGACGCTGCTTGAGACCGAATCGGACATGAAGTGCGACGAAGAATGGAACAACTGCAGCGGCGAGATCCTCGTCGCCGCCCGCAACTGCACCAGCGAGTTCCAAAGCTTGGTGCGCGTCGAGATCTTTGAAGGGCCGCGCCGCAGCCAAGTTCTTGAGTTCAGCCCTGCGCCCATCGTGCCGCCGCAGACCGTGTGGCGCGAAGGCATCCCGTGGGCCAGTCCCGCCGATCTGGAGATCGAGGTCTTTTATCGCCCGCCGGGGCAGCAAGGTGGCGAGGTGTCTTCGCGCGGACGCGTACACCTGACGCACAAGGCGCTCGCCGCTGCGCAGGCACAGTGCGCCAAGTGTCAGGGCACGTGGGGCCGCTTCGGTGTCAACAAAGTGGCGGGCTGTAACTGCAAGACCAGCGACGCCGGCAAAGAGTGCATGGACGGCGAAGAGTGCGAGGGCTACTGCATGTTCGTGCGCTACGACACGACGGGTCGCGAGCACGGTCTGTGCAGCGAGACCACCAAGCTCACCGGCTGTCACAACATCATCTACAAGGGCGCCAGCAAAGAAGAGCCCGTCGTGCCGCCTCCTCGCAAGCGCCCCACCTGCGTCGACTAGCGCGAGCCTATGAGCAGTACCAAAACAAGCACAGAGAGTAGAAGTCGAGCACGACCGGCAGGCTGAACACGGCCCGATTGGGCAGGCTGCCTAGCAGGTAGTCGAAGCGAAGCTCTCCCCCGAGCGCGAGCAAGTGGCCGCTGGGTAAACTATGGCTGCCACCGCGGGACATCGTGTTGTAGAGGACCCCGCTCGCCGAAAAAAAGACGCTGGGGCCAAAGAGCCGCGCGCCGTCGTTATACATCCGGCCCGTGCCTCCGGCGCCGACGCGAAAGAGCACATCTTCTTCCTCCCCTCGACCCAGCGTGAGAGGGACATCGAAGCCAAGCAAAAGGTACGGCACCTGCGTCACGTGTTCGGTGCCGCCGCCAATGCGGCCGCTGAGCGGAAGGCTGGGCGCGGGGAGGACGTTCCCCAGTCCATATCCCAGGCGAAGCTGGGCTTCGACCCCGACGCCCCCGAGGGTGTCGAAGGTCGGCCCGATGCCGACTCCGGCTGTGGCGATGCAGCCCGACGACAGCCCGACGACAGCAAGCGCGCCCAGCCGTCCCAGACAGCGCGAACATTTTATCATGATTAATAGTATGTATGAAAATCGTGCGCTCTTAATGTGTTTTTTCATGTTGATATATAAATAGGCGTTGACGCAGATGTTTGTCGCGCCTCTGCGGCCTGTACGGAGGTCTTCTCGCCGCTGCGCGCCCAGCCGAGTCGAACCACCTAGACGGTAGGACGCCCGGTATCCAGGCTGCCTGTGCGATACTAAATGCGTCGATGGGTGTTATTGGGCGGGATACCAAGCATAGGCTGGCCTCGGTCACCATAGACGACGAGGTCTTCGATGCTCCATCGCCCGAGCAACGGGCCGCGTACAGCGAGCCCACACGGGTCGGCCGCTTTCCGCTGATCCGCCGCTTGGGCGCGGGTGGCATGGGCGCTGTGTACGCGGCCTATGACGAGCTTTTGGATCGCAAGGTCGCGCTGAAGATCGTGCATCCCGAGCGCAACGGCAGCATCGGTCAACGTCAGCGCACCTTGGTCGAAGCCCGCGCCCTGGCGCGCGTCGCGCATCCGAGCGTGGTGGCGGTGTACGAGGTCGGTGAAGCCGACAGCAGCATCTACATCTCGATGGAGTACATCGAGGGCAAGACGCTGTCGGACTGGTGCAGCGATGCCCCGCGCACGTGGCGGCAGATCCTCGACATATACCTGCAGGCCGGCGCCGGCCTGCACGCAGCGCACCAAGCCGGCATCGTGCACCGTGACTTCAAGCCAAGCAATGTGCTGGTTGGGCGCGATGGGCGGCCGCGGGTTGTCGACTTTGGCTTGGCTCGCTTGGCAGAACAGAGCACGGCGAGCGTCGAGCTGCCTTCGTCGTTAAGCGGCCAGCAGCGCGCCATCACCCCGACATCACAGCCAGGCGATGCGCAGGACGAGTCGGGCTCTGCCGATGGCGCCACGTCGGACCAAGCCGATCGCAGCGAGCCCGCGAGCAGGACCGGGGCTGCGTCCGCCAAGAGGACGGCAAGTCGCGGGGGCAGCGTCGGCAGCGATCGGGTGACGCGCCTGGGCAGCATCTCGGGCACGCCGGGATACATGTCGCCCGAGCAATACATCGGCGGCGATGTCGATGCGCAGAGCGACCAGTTTTCGTTCTGTGCCGCGCTCTTTGAAGCGCTGTATGGGTTCTTGCCCTTCCCCGGCGAGACGCTGGAAGAGCTGGCTGAGTCCGTGCATGGCCCAGTGCGGGCACCGCCACCGAGTGTCAAGGTGCCGCCGGAAATTCACCGCGCCATTCTTCGCGGGCTGTCGGTGCAGCCCGAGGATCGCTTCACCAATATGGGCGAGCTGCTGGCTGCGCTGAGCATCGAGCATGGCCACACCGCAGCCGCTGGGGCGCTAAGCCGCAAGCGCCTGCTGCGTCCGTTGCTTGCGGTTGCGCTCAGCCTTCTTGCCTTGGTGGCCTTGCGAGTTGCTCAGCGCACGATGTCGACTCGGGACGCGGTGCTCGGCAGCCTTGTTCTGGTGTCGGTGGTTCTGTCGCTGGGCGGGCTGTATCGTCAGACGCTGTTATCGAACAAGTTTCATCGCCGCGTGTATCTGCTCGCGCTTCTGGGGGTCGTGCAGAACCTGCTGCAGCGCGCTGTCGGACTCCGCTTCGGCTGGATCATGAAGCAGATCTTCCCGTTCGAGATGATCGTCTGGGCCAGCATCTCAGCGACGCTGGTTGCCCTGGGGATACGCAGCCTGCTACCGCTGCCCTTCTTTCTTCTGGGCATGGGGGCGCTGGTCACGCTGTGGCAAGACGTTCCCAAGGCCGCGGTGTTGATCGCGTATCTCGTCTTGGCGGGCAGCATCGCCTGGGCTTGGCTGCGAGTGGGCCGCAGCGCCAGCGAGGCCAGTGCGAAAGAGATCACAAGGACGCAGCGCAAGAGCGGCAGCCAGCGCACGCTGCGCCCTGCGGACTCGTCCTCGCGTTCGTCTCCGGGACTTCGTCCCGCTCGTGGCGGACCGTCGCCACGGCTCTCCGCATCGCCGGCAGGGCCACCCAAGTCGACTCCTGGCACTCGCTGAACCGACGCGCAACGCAGCTAGGGTGTGCTGAGCGGTGCCGCATGGATGCGCCGAAACACGCGGTCGCCGCGAACGCTGGCCTTTGCACCTGCGGACCAAAAGATCAGCCAGGCTGGGTCTTCGCTGCGTGACCAGTCCACCATGCCGCCGGGGGATGGAACGACGCGGTTGTCGCCCAGGATAAAGACTTGCTCGGGTGGCACAGTCTGCGCTCTGAGCGAACCCCTCATTTAATGCCATATTCGAATTATCCTATTAGCTGAGCCTTATTTTCTATTTTCACATTGACAAATATCATGTCGTGACTATGTCGAGTTTATGAATAACGACATCCGCCTACCTTTCACTCGCGTGTTCTCGTTCGTTCATGATAAGTTCCCATTTATGCATGAACAACGGGTTCTCTCCTTGGCCAATGCCACTACCGGCGTCCTCCACTCCGCTTCCCTGGCCATCTCCGCCATTGGCGCGGGCTTGGCCGGCATTCGCGCGCTCGTTCCCAAGCATGCCATCAAGCAGGTCGATCGCCTCCTGTCCAACCCCAAGTTCGACCTCGACTCCCTCGCCACCGCCTGGGTGCCGTCTCTGCTGGCCGACCGCAAGGAGGCCGTCCTCGCCCTCGACTGGACCGACTTCGATGCCGATGACCACACGACTTTAGCCCTCAATTTGATTACAAATCATGGCCGTGCATCCATGCTCTTGTGGAAAACCGTTCGCAAATCGGAGCTGGCGGGCCAACGCAACGACATCGAAGATCAACTCCTCACACAATTGGCCGATATCGTCCGACTTCATATCAATCATCCGATCCGCATTACCATCGTCTGTGACCGCGGATTCGCAGACAGAAAACTCTTCCAATGGATGACCGACCTCGGCTTCGATTTCGTCATCCGCTTCAAAAAAGGCTCTGTGGTTCAAGACCCAAGCGGCGATTCTAGAAAGGCTCAAGACTGGGTTCCAAAAAACGGACGCGCCAAGAAGATCGAGCCCGCCCTCATCACCACGGAGCGCTTTCCCGTCGCTGCCGTCGTCTGCGTCAAAGAAAAAGGCATGCAGGAGCCATGGTGTCTCGCCACCAGCCTCGCCGACAAACCGGCTCGCGAGACTCGGCGCTGCTTCCGAGGCGGCGGGCCTCGACCGCTTGCTCAAAGCCAATACCTCAAAGCAGCGCACACACTCCCTTTTCCGTCAGGGCCTCTATTGGTTCACCGCTCTCCCCAACGCTCCCGAAAAATGGGTCCGCCCTCTCATGGAACACTTCAACCGCATCCTCGAACAGCACCCTCTCTGTCAGGCCATCTTCGCTGTGCTGTAAATGAGGGGATCGGTCAGACCGCGGCATGGTCTTAGGAGACTGGGCGATCGGGGATGGCATGTCCTGCGGTGGCCAGGCGCAGATTCCGGTGTCGGCCGTTGCGGTCACGCTGTATTGCAGCGAGCCCTGCGATCAAATGGGTACTCCCTGGGCGATCGAGGCCGAGCGGCGTCTGCACCGCGAGTGCTTCACGGCCTTGGCCAGCCCTGGTCTGTTTTTGCGGGTGCTGCTGGTGATCCGCGATCAGCACAGCTTCATGGTGCTGCAGAACCGACAGTACCTGGGCTATGAGGCACTGAGCGGGTCTGCGCTGAGTCCGTCCCAGTCCGTTCCATCGCGAGGGAGCAAGGTCTCGCGCACTATTGTCCTGTGGAGTGGCGAAGTCCCACCGCGAGCCGCTGTTCCGCTGCCGGGAACGCCAGGACCGGCGAAGCCTTGAGTCATTCCTTTTTCCTCGCGAGAGGGCAGTCAGCCTCGCGAGCAGCCACGCGCTGTAACGATCACAAGCGAGGAGGGTCATGGCGGAAGGAATCCCGCAGGTAACGGAAGGGGCCCTGTTGTCCTGTGGTCTTGGGACGGCTCCGATGCCGCTTTTGGTGACCAGCAACCGGACGATCACGATCGATGGGAATCCCGTGGCCACCCTGCTCGACAGCGCGCCGCTGAGCAATATTCCGATCTTTGCCTGCTGCCTCTCGCCGACCCAGCCGCTTGCCGGGGGCGCGGCGCTCGCGGCTGCCCCGCCGTGTACGCCCATGGAAACAGGAGGCTGGCAGCGGCCGTCGCTGATCACGACGGTCGATGGCGTTCCGACGCTGCAGCAGGACTCGATGTGGATCTGCGGATATGGCGGCGTGGTTCAGATCCTGGTGGGCGGACCGACGCCAAGCAGGGTGACGGGGCTTTAGCGCGGCGCGCTGCAGTCTGTGATCAGCACGCTGCTATTGCAGCGCGGAGAGCTCGGCGCGCAGTCCAGCGCTGGGCAGGCGCTCGGCGAGCGTTCGGCCCAGTGCCGAAGCAGGGGTCTGCACGCCGCCCACGCGGGCCGAGCCATGGGTCTCGACCAAGAGCAGCGCCACCTGCAGCAGCATGCGCGACGTCGAGGCATAGCCGGGATCGCCCTCGCCGCTGAGCTGCAGCAGGGCTTGTGCGCGATCGTGCCCGTCGACGAAGCCGCGGATGTGGACGCGCCAGCGACCGCGCTGCATGACTTCCGGGCTGGGGCCCTCGCCTGGCTTGGGCAGAAATCGTCCCAGTACATCGCGCGTCAGCGCGTTGCTGCAGAGCGCGGCAAAGCCCGCCAGTCCAGCGAAGGCTGTGGTGGCCCGCGCGGCGCTGCGCAGGCCGTTGCCGAACCCCAGGCACTCGCTGTACCGAAAGTCGCGGCCGTACAGGTCGGCGAGCAGCGCATTGCTGCGATGCACGACGCGGGTGTTGACTGTGCCCATGACAAAGGGGGCCGTCCATTCCTGCGCCTCGCGATCGAACGCCACGCTGCGCAGATCTGGCTGTCGTTCACGCGACTCGCTGGGGTCGGGCAGAAGCGCGTAGGGATTGGCAAGCAAGCGGCGCAGGCTGCGATCGGCCACCGCTAGCTGCATCAGGTTCATCATGCTGGCCAGAGTGCCGCCGCTGGCGCTGCCTTTCATCGACTTCACGAACAGCCGAGCTTCGCGCATGCGGTGGCCGCGTGCGCGCAGAAAGTCATGAAGCAGCAGCACGCCGATGTCTGATGGAATCGAGTCAAAGCCACAGGCATGAACGATGCGGGCGCCAGTCGTCTGCGCCTGCGTGTGATAGCGATCGATGCTGGTGCGCATGAACGGCACCTCGCCTGTGAGATCGCAGTAATCGGTGCCGTGCTCGGCGCAGGCGGCCACCATGGGCAGACCATGGCGCAGGTACGGGCCCACAGTGGTGCAGATGACGCGGGTCGTCTGCGCGACGCGCTGCAGAGACGCGGGATCGCTGGCATCGGCAGTCAAAATGGGAAGCTCAGCGCAGCGCGGGTTGTGCTGCGCCAGAGCCTGCCGAACGCTGCGCAGCTTTTCTTCCGAGCGACCCGAGAGCGCCCAGCGCACAGGCGCGTCACTTCGCGACAGGTGCTCGGCGAGCAGCCGGCCGGTAAAGCCGGTGGCACCAAACAACACAAGATCGTAGGGACGATCGGACGACAGGCTGGGCTGGCGAGGGCTGGACGGGCTGGCTGACATGGGACCCTAGCCTGCGTTAGCCGACCGGGTCCCGGCAAGCACTTCCGCGTCTACATTACGGAACGCTGCCGTCCGCGCACAGCGACTCGCTGGCTTGGTCGTAGTGATCGCGGATGAAGGCTGAAAGCGAAGGGGCATCGACGCAGTCGGCGCGATAGGTGTACGTCCACGCGGCGGCGGCCACCGGAACGTCGAGATCGGGATCGGGGGTCAAGAGGATGCGGCTGCGGATTGGCGGCGTGCAGCGTGCGTCCTGCGGCTGCGCATTCATCACGGCGCGCAGGCCCGCGACGATCTCGGGACACGATCCGCTGCAGCGATACAGCAGCGCGACACCACCGTGTTCGAGGTTGTGGACATAGTTGCCGCGGGGCAGGGGCGAGGTGTGCTCGGCCCAGCGGCCCCAGTAGGGGTAGTGCGATCCCGAGGCGGGTGGGTTGGATGCAAAGGAAAGCGGCGTGCCGACCGGCACGTGCTGCGCGCCTTCGTAGGCGACCTTTTGGATCTGCACGGGGCACTGCGCTGGCGGGGTCTCGATGCCCCCCTGTGTCGACGAGCCGCAGCCAGAGAACAGAGCCAAGCCCAGCACGAGCCAAGCGGGTGTCCACGTTCGGCGAAACGCCACGCGCTGCCGGTGCGATCGAAGCATCATGCTGGGCATTAGGCACGCAGAGGCGCGTGCAGACAAGACATGGCGAGACGAATCCAGCGATGCGACGGCTGGCTAGCGAGCGGCCTTGATGTAGCCGATGTACTTGTTCCAGTCCCAGCCAGGGCCGGGATCGGTGTGCGTGTTGGGCGGCGGTACTTCGGAGTGCGCGATGATGTTCCGGCGATCGACGGCGATGCCATAGCGCTTGCTGATCGCCGCGGTTAGCTGCGCCGAGCGACGGTACATGACGTCTGTGTACCAGCGACCCGGATCCGACTTGAAGCCCTCGTGCTCGATGCCGATCGACTCTTTGTTGTACGTCCAGTTGCCGGCGTGATAGGCGGTGTCTTGCTCGCGCACCATCTGGGTGATATCGCCGTCGCTGGATCGGATGCAGTAGTGCGCCGAGACATTCGATGCGGGGTTCTTAAACCAGGAGATCGCGCCCGCGTAGTAGCCCTCCATGTCATGAACGATGACGCGCTTGATGCTGGAACCATCGCGACCCGCCATGAAGTTGCCGCTGTTGGCAGCGTCCCACTTGATGCCGCTGGGATAGCCGCCGCCACCGCCGCTGCTCGCTGGACGCAGGTAGCTGTTGTGGGACCAGCCTTCCGTGCCGGAATAGCGAATCTTGTAAAACGACGCGCTGGGCCCAGCGAGGACGTCGACGATGCCACCTTCAGGGATCGTCAGAAGCACGCTGTAGCCGGTTCCAGGACCGGTGCGCAGGTTCACACCGACGCCTCCGGTGTTGTAGACCTCGGCCTTGCCGCCGATGGTCAAGGTGTCGGCGATGTTGAGGGCGGCGGACTCGCTTTCATCTAGATCGTCGGGCGACGTGATCTGCGCCCCACCGCAGCCTGCGGTTCCGAGCGTGGCGAAGAGGCCCAAGGCAAGCAGGGCGGATGCAGAGGAAGAAGTCAGACGCAGAGACGTCGTGTGTGCCATGGCGGCAAGATTGAGCAAAGCAAGTGCCAATCGCGCGACACCCGCGACGCCGCGCACTTGCGACGAGGCGAGCCGGACGGAGCAGCCATCGGATGCGCGCAGCGTGGGAGCGAGGGCCCCACGCTGCTGTCTGGGAACAGCAACTAGATTTGGAGCAGCAGGCCGTCGACCCGCTTTTGGATCTGCGTCAGCTGATCGGTCACTTGCTGCAGCTCGACGGGCTCTGGCATAAGCGACGCGGCGGGAGGCGACGCGGCGACTGGGTCCGCTGTCTGTCGCAGGCTGATCGTCCGCAAGACCGCTTCCAGGTTGCGGCACTTCTGACCCAGATCGCTGGCGCCGATCTGCAGCGCGCTGCCGGCCAAGCGATGAATGGTCTCGCGCAGCGCGACAAGCTGCAGTCCTGCAAGCTGCGTGTGTGCGCTAGAAAGCAAGCCCGGCCAGTCGCGCTTGCACAGCGCCATGAGCTCCTTTGCGGCGTTTTCGTCGAGGAGCTCGGTGAGCTCAGCCATGCGACCGCGGATCGCAGTCAGATCGGTCTTGAGATCGGGATCGGGTGGCAACGAATCTGGCGGACGGGCCGTGTTCATGTCCGATGCGTGAATTTTGGCTTGGTGTGCAGGCAGCCAACGTCGCAGTGCCAGGCGCAGTGAATCGAGTGTCACAGGCTTGATTAGAAAGTCATTCATGCCGGCCGCCAAGCTGCGTTGGCGATCTTCTTCAAAAACATTGGCGGTCAGCGCCACGATGGGCACCTGAGATCGCGGCAGCGGCAGCTTGCGAATCTCGGCGGCTGCAGTCAAACCGTCCATCTCGGGCATTTGAAAGTCGAGGAAGATCAGGTCGTACGGATAGCTGCGAGCCGCGTGCAGGGCCTGCTGGCCATTGCTCGCGGGATCCACTTCGCAGCCCAAGCGCTTGAGCATCAAGATGGCCAATCGCTGATTGGCCGGATCATCTTCGGCGAGCAAGATGCGTGGTGGCGAGGCCGAGCCATCGCCTGGCGACGAGATCTCGCGCGTTTTCGCCGGCTGATGTGTGCGCACCGAGGGCGCGCCCAAGAGCTCTTGCAAAAGCTGCGCGAGCCGACGCTGGCGCATGGGCTTGAGCAGACGACCGGCAAAGTCGGATGAGCGCATTGCGGCGGCGTCGATCTGGTTTTGCAACTGCACGATCGGCAGGTTTCGCAGGCCGGGGTGCTGATGCAGATCGTGGGCGAAGCGTGGACCCGCGTCGCTTGTTTCGTCATCGGCGATGAGCGCGATCACCAGCGGTCTTGCATGAGGCGTGTCCAGGACCGCTCGCGCGTCGTCGGTGTCTGCGCACAGAATCGGCTCTAACTGCAGCGATACCAAGAGCTGCCCAAGCTGTTCGCGCAAGCTGGCGTTGGGCTCGATGACCAGCGCCCGACAGCCGTGCAAGCGCGAGGGGAGCTGCTGTTCCTGCTCCCCTCGCGCTTCGCGCAGCGGCAGCGTGAACCACAGCGTGGTGCCCTGGCCCATCTGGCTGTCGATGCCGATCTCGCCGCCAAGCGCCTGCACCAAGCGACGCGACAGCGACAGACCCAAGCCCGTGCCCTGGTGCCGTCGTGCCGAGCTGGCGTCGACTTGCGAAAACGGTCGGAACAGCTTGTGCCGCGCGCTGGGCGGAATGCCGACGCCGGTATCGCTGACGGTAAAGCGCAAGATCGATCCGCTGTCGCGATCGATGCGTCGTACGCGGACGCAGACTTCCCCCTGCTCAGTGAACTTCACGGCGTTGCCGATAAGGTTGATCAGAACTTGGCGCAAGCGTCCCGGATCGGTCAGGACCCAGGGCGGGCAGTCTGGAGATACGAGCGCGATCAGCTGCAGCTTCTTCTGTCGAGCGCGGTCCGCGAGGATCTCGATGGCATCTTCCAGCGCCGCGCGCAGTGCGGTGGGCTGCTGCACGATCTCGATCTGGCCAGCCTCGATCTTGGCCAAGTCCAAGATCGTGTTGAGCTGGCTCAGCAAGGCATCGGCCGCGGTGCGCGCGGCTTGAACGTACTCGGCTTGCTCTTTCGAAAGCGCAGTGTCCAGAAGCAGCGTCGTGTATCCAAGCACGGCATTGAGCGGCGTGCGGATCTCGTGGCTCATGTTGGCGAGAAACTCAGACTTGGCGCGGCTGGCGCTCTCGGCGCGCTGCTCGGCGCGCTTCAGTGGCGTGATGTCGATCGCCGTGAGCAGAAAGCCGCGGACTTCATCGCCGACGCGATCGGGGTGGTATTGCACCAGCACATCGCGACGACCCTGGGGCGACTCAAGGACGCTCTCGAACGACTGCTCTTCGCCGCGCAGCACGGCCTCGATGGGGGGACGAATGCGCTCGAAGATCGCGCTGCCCATGACCTCGCGCAGGGTCAGGCCGTCGATGTTGGTCTTGCCCAGGCCCGCCAGGTAGGCGCGGTTGGCAAAGCGGTTGCGCAGCGCGCGATCCCAGTACGTGATCAAGATCGGCGCGCTATCGAGGACGTGGCTTAAGTCGCGGCGAAGCTGCTCGATCTCGTGCCGCGAGCGCTGGTCAGCAGTCATGTCTTTGGCCACCAGCAGCAGGTTGCGCTTGCCGTCTTGTTCGAACATGCCAAAGGTGCAGGACAGCCATAGCTCGCGGCCGTTGCTGGCAACGACATGAAAGTCACCCTGCTCGGATGTGCCGGTGGCAAGCACGCGCAGCGCCATGGCGAGCATTCCCGAGCTCTTCCACGACGGCAGCTCGCGGAAGTTCTGCTGGCGGACCTGTTCCAGCGACAGTCCGACAAGGCGGCTCAGCGCTTGGTTCATAAGCAGGTTGCGCCCGCTTTCGTCATACGCCGCAATGCCGATCGGGCTCTCGTCGAGGACTTTCTGCTGGAACGCCTGCAGCACCTGCAGCTCGCGCTCCATCTTTTTGCGCGTCGAGATGTCGTGTACCACCACCAAGCGCGCCGACCCTCCGGCAAAGACCAAGGGGCTGGCCGCCACCAACACGTCAAAGATCGACCCGTCTTTTCTGCGGTGTCGCGCCTCCATCAAGATGCCGCTCTGTGCGCTCTGTGTAATGGCTTGGTGCAGCTCGGTCAGCCCTTCTGGGGTGCGCAGATCGCTGGCTTGCAGCGCCAAGAGCTCGTCGTGGGCATAGCCATAGCAGTGCAGCGCGGCGCTGTTGGCTGCCGCGATACGCAGCGTGTCCTGCATGATGACCAGCGTCGGCAGCGGCGACAGATCGAAGAGCGCGCGATAGCGCTCCTCGCTGATGTGTACGCTGCGCCACAGCGAGGCAGCGAGCAGCGCGGTCGTACACTGCAGCGTCGTCATTAGCTGCAGCGTCATCACGTGCGAGCGTGGACCGTGGGTGTCCAAGTAGTGCCAGGTCGAAAGCCCCAGAAGCGGTGGCAAAAGGCTCATCGCTGCGCAGATCGCCATCGACAGCACAGCGCCGCTGATGCCATAGCGAAAGATCAGAAGCAGCGTACACGGCAGCACCAGCAGCGAAAGCGGGGTGCTGAGGTTGCCAAGCAGCCCCACGCCGGAAAGCGCCAGAAGGCACAGCCCGATGCGCAGCCGCTCGGCTCGGGGCCGTCGCCACAGGGCGACAAGCTCGGTCCGCGTCGCGCGGCAGTGAAACGGCAGCAAGAGCAGATATCCAACCGAGGCGCTGGTGTACCAAGCCATCCACAGCGGCAGCCCGGTCGGAACCAGCGGCTGGGCCCAGATCAGCGTCGCCGCCGTCGCTGAGGCGGCCGGGGCCAGGATGCCGCAGGCCAGCAGCAGGCGTCCGATCGTCGGAAGCAGCCAGAAGTCCGCTTCCTCCTTGCTGCGCTCGCTCGCTGGACGCAGGCGCTGCAGCAGCCAGGCGGCGAACAGGCTCTCGGCCCCGACAAAGAGCCCATAGCCGATCGATGCAATGGGGTGGCGGCTGACCAGTCCAGCGGCCAGGGCGGCCATGCCCACACCCAGGCTGATGCGCACCAGCATGGCCCGCGGCTGCGCGTCCCGCAGCGCGTCGTGCAACCACACCAAGAGCGTCGCGTTTGCGAACCAGGCGATGGCGAAGATCCCGCTCTTGTGGCCGACGGCGAGGCCGACATAGGCCAGCACGAACAAAAGTGCCGCCAGCTTGGCGTGGGCCCGCGCGTTGTCCCGCGGACCGCGTGCGCTGGTTGGGCGAGATTCTGCCGAAATCGACGCAGGCATATCTGGCATTTGTGGCGATATCTCGGAACCCGAACTCACAGGTCACATACTACGCATACAAAACGGCAAAGTAAGTTCGTCGGGCTGCTTATCGGAGATACCGATCTAGCTGATTTGTCATTTCAGATATGAAAATCTAACCTATCGTTAGCCTTGCATTTTCCCTGTGATTTCGCGAACTTAAGGCCACCTTTGTCCGTCCCCCTATGCCTGTTGCGAAGTACACCCTAGATGCAATAGGGGCCGACCGAGGGTCTGGATTTTCAGTGCGGCAATCAACCTGTTTTCACGTAGGAATCACCCTCCTGCCCGATGTTGCGCAACAGCCGGGCGGTGGACGATCGGGCGCTCGCGAGCGGCAGGTCGCCTGTGCCGCGGCTCGTCGTTCTGAGCCGGTCGAGCACGGCAAGGCCCGCGTCGCGTGCGTCGATCCTCGCTGGATCATTGGCTGAGCGCTCGCTGTGCCGATCGCCGCCGGCCTAGCGGGCCCGTTGCCGATCGCCTTGCGGGCGGCGCGGGGTCGGTACGCGTCTCGGCCGTATACGTATATATATCAACCAGGCGTATGGGCGTCGTCGCATGAATTATGTCAATGATTCCGTGGGTTTATCGTTCGATGGTGTATCTTGGCAAGGGGTCGTGAAGGACGATATCGGTCCCGCAGCCTCCATTGTCACACAGGTGCTAAGTACGCGAAAGAATTACGGTAAATAATATTCATAATCCTCGTTAGATAACCTATTGTGATAAGCCGCCTTGGCCACGATGATCAGCCGTGTAGCGCATGCCGGCCAGCAAGCAATTCACGCAATTCATCGCACTGATGGAGCTGGTCGAGATTTTGGCTGCGCGGCAGACCACAGAGTCCCTGAGCCTGCGCAGCGTAGGCGGCGAGCCCGTCGGGCGACTGACCGTAGAAGGCGGCCTGGTGCGCTTTGGGGTCGAGCACCGCGGCCGCGTCCTGGTGGACGAGGTGTTCATGCGCGAGCAGCCGCGCTTGAGCGTCATCCTGCGCAAGATCCTCGATCGTCACTCGCTGGCGCGCACCGAGCGCGATCTGACGTGGGACATCTCGGCAATCGGCCGCGTGTCGCTGTGTGAGCTGACGGCTCGCGCGCTGCGCAAGGTGGCAGCAGACTGCATCTTGCCGGCCGCCGCGCTGCGCCCGCCAGACACCGGGCTGCCCCAGCTGCGTCTTTTGAACGTCGCCTTTTCGCCGCTTGAGCTGGCCTTGGCCGCGGGCCTTTGGGGCAACATCCGCCACGAGGATGTGGCGGTGCAGCTGTACTTTTCGCCGCCCGTCGCCACGTCCGAGCGCTGGCTGTTCGAGTGGCAGCCCAACGACCCCGGCTTTGCCTGGCCCATCTTGACCGATCAGCTTGGCGTCCGCCGCGTCAGCGACGTGCGTCTGTTTGGCACGCTGGGCCACCTGCTTATGCCCAGCAGCTCGACGCGCCGGCTGCGCAGCGATCGCGCGGCAACGACCGCATCGCTGGTGTTGCTCGACGAAGGCATCTGCTTTGTCGCCAGCAGCTCGCGGTACATGACGTTGCTGGTCTATGACCGCACGCACATCGCTCGCCTGCTGACCGCGTACGAAGAGTTTATTGAGAACGACAGTGCCCGACGACCGGATGGCGGGGGCTCAGTCCTGCTTGCCGGCAAGGTGGCGCTGGCGGCCGGGCAGCATGCCGCGACCACGGTCTCGGGTCTGCGCTTGGCACCGCCTGCCTATTCGGGCGCGCCGGCTGCGTCCAGTTCCAGCTCGGTTTCGAGCGCAGCACCCGCTGCGCAGCCAGGGAGTGAAGGGGGACGCCGCGCCTCGCTGGCTCCTCGTGCGCCGGTACAGCCAGCGGGGGCAGCGGGCAGCGCCGCGCCGCGACCTTTGGCAGCGCCAGTTGCCGCGGCAGGCAAGCCGCCTGCGCCGCCCAGCGTCACCGCCAGCGTCGTGGTGTCGGCGGGTTCGCTGCCGGGATCGATGGCGCCCGCGCTCGACAGCCTGCCAGCGCGCAGCGCATCGGCCGAGACACCGGTCAGCGTGGGGGGCCCAGCTCCGCCTGCGGCATCGGCCGAGACACCTCCTGCGGCGGAAATGGGCTGGGCACTTGGCCTGCCCAGTCCGCCGGCCCCAAGCTCTGTGACCGTAAGCTCGTCGAGCGCATCGGCCATCTTGGCTCTGAGCTCCTCCAGCCCGAGTCCGGCCAGCCCGAGTCCGGCCAGCCCGAGTCCGGCCAGCCCGAGTCCGGCCAGCTTGCGCGCCAGCGACACAACCCCCCCAAGCCCGCGGAGTGCCCTGCCTGCGGCGGCGGCCGGCGCGTCCAGGTCTGGAACAGCGGCCAAGGAAGGCGGCGGCGACGACTGGGTGATGGCTGCCACCGAGCTGATCGACTCAACGACCTGGCATGCCCCGACCGCTGGACCCAGCGCGAGCAGTCCATGGCCGAGCACCGGCAGCCCACCTGCGGTGGCAGTGCCACCTGCCAAGCCCACGGCGACCCCGGTCCCGCCGCCTTCTGAAAGCCTGGCGATCACCAGACCCCCCGCCACCGAACCGCCGGGCGAGCTTCTGACCACAGCGCTCTTGGCCGCCACGCTTGAGCTGGGTGAGAGCCTGCCTTTGCCCGCGCCACGACTGAGCACAACCGGCCCCGTCGCCGAGACCGTGGGCACCGCTGCCAGCGTGACGATGCCTCCGGCCAACCGCACGCCAGCCGGGCCTGTCCCCACCGCGTTGCCGCGGCTCGGCGAAAAAGACGAGTCTGCCACGGTCTTCACGGCCCCCCATGAATGGCCGAGTCCGCCGCGAGCCACGCTGCCGCCGTCTGCCGTAACGCCCGAGGCGGTACCGGATCCTGCCGTCGCCGCTGCCGCCTCTTTGGTGACGGTGGCTCCTGGCGCTGGGCTGCCTGAGGCCGAGGTTCCACGTCCGAGCGGATCTTTTGCGACGGCAGTTGTGGCGACGGCGTCGGTGGCTGGTGCCGCGTCGGCGTCTACTCCGGCCCCGGCTGTGGCGGCGCTTTCCCCGACGGTATGGGTCGCCCCCGAGGCGGCTACACCGCGGGGGCTTGCTGCCGCTCCGTCGGCGCTGACGCCGCCCGCGGTCGCGTCGTCAACGGTGACGCCGCCCGCCGCAGAACAGCCGCTGCCCGCCTTGCTGAGCCAAGCTGGGCTGCCTGCTTCCGAAGCCACGGTGCTCGCGAACGATCCGACGGTGGCTGGGGTTGTGCAGCTGGGCTTCCCCGATCTGGCGCTCTTGGCCGCGCTGCCGGTCCTTGAGGTTGAGCGGCCCGCGGGGGCCACGGCGGCTCCCAGCTTGGCTGAGTCCTTTGCCGCGCTGCCTAAGAATGGCAGCGCCTCCTTGGTGTCCGATGCGCCGCTTCTGGCCGCGATAGATGAGCAGCCCGCGGCGCTTTTTGAAACACGCACAGAAACACGCGCAGAAACACACACAGAAACACGCACAGAAACACGCACAGAAACACGCACAGAAACACGTGCTGAAACGCAAGCAGAGACGGACGCAGAGCCTGTTTCGCAATCGCGGGCAGAGGCCAGCCCGCAGGCAAGCGCCCTGCAAGCAGCCGCTGATCTCGACACAGATGAGCTGAACTTCCGGCTGGAAGAGTGGAGCCCGATCCGCCCGCTGGTTCGCCGCGACGTCCCGCCCGAGAGGGGGCCAGAGGCGGAGCTAGATACCGAGCTACGCACAGCGCCAGAAACAGCCTATGAAACAGTGCGTGAAACGGTATTTGAAACACGGCGCGACGACTTCCTGGAAGCCGGGCTGCTTCGTGTCGAGAGCACCCAGAGCGCAGACGGCGAGTCGGTAGGGGAGGGCCAGCCGAGCGAGAGGGCTCGTGCGCCGTGGCTCTCTGCCAGGGAAGCGGACGAGCCGGCGTTGGAAACGGCGCGGCCAGCCGAGAGTGCGGCCGAAGCGCTCGATCGACTGCTGGATGCGCAGCTTGCGCACGCACTGCGCGAGCGAGAGACGGGTGGACACGACGCGGGCGCGGCGGAGCCGGCGCAGTCGGCCGACCTTGATGTGCTGGATCGCGCGCTGGACGAGGGCGTCCAGACAGGCGGGGCCGCGACGGCTTCTTGGGTGAGTACAGAGTCACTGGCCGCGCCGGCCGCACAGGAAGCACCGACCGTGGACGTGCCGCAGGCTGCTGGCGCGATCGAGCTTGGCGAGGCAGAGCAGACCACCGCCGACGAGGACGCGCGGTCTGATGCAGCGTCCTTCAGCCTGGCCCGTGCTGTGGCAGTCGACGCGGACGGCCCGCAACCGGCAGCGCGCGAACACGTCGTTCCCCCGGCTGATGTCGGCGCATCGCTCCGTGAGCCCGTCTTTTTCAGCGGTCCGGTCGCGGACTGGGATACGCAGCCACCGCTTCTGGTGCTCGATCATTTCACGGCCCGCGTCGACGATCGCACCGTGCTTAAGGACCTGACGTTCAGCCTGGAACGGCGTGGGGTCTGCGCCATCATGGGCCCTGGCGGCAGCGGCAAATCGTCGCTGCTGGGCATCTTGGGGGGCCACAACCGACAGAGCGGCGGCTGGACGTTTAGCGGTAGCTGCCTGTACGAGGGCCAGCCCCTTGGCGCGGGACTGCGACCCGTGACCATTCCGCAGACGCTGCATCGCACGACGCTGTCGATCGGCGACTTTCTGCGCTCGGACGCTGTCGAGCCGGTGAGCGAGGCGCAGCTGCAGGCCGTGCTGCAGCGCGTTCGCTTGTCGCGGCTGTGTGACAGCTTGCACACCGAAGCTGGCCGCTTGCAGCCCGCGCTGGGCGATGGCGAGTGGTGGCGGCTGGTGATGGCTCGCGCGATCCTGCGCAACCCACCGCTTCTGTGCATCGACGAGCCGACGGCTGGGCTGAGCGATGTGGAAGCCGCGCTGATCATCGATGTCCTGAAAGCCGAGGGCCTGCGGCGGATGATCCTGTTCGTCACGCACAACCAGCAGCACGCCCGCGTGATCAGTCACCGCATGATGCTGCTGGCCGGCGGACGCCTGCAAGAGAGCGAGACGACCGAGGTGTTCTTCAGCGGACCCAAGAGCCGTGCGGGACAAGACTATGTGCGCACGGGCGGCTGCTATGTCCCGTCGCCCGACTCGTCGAGCGAATACCTGTCCGAAGAGTTTCAGGCCGGTCCGGTCTTGCCGTCGGTCGAAGCGCCTGAGCCCGTGCCAGAGGTCGTGGTTCCCGCTGCTGTGCCCCCGCCGGTCGTGCCTGCCGAGCCGGCGCAGGACGCCGAGGCCCTGTGGATCGATGAGACCAGCGGCAAGCCGCTGTCGCTATCGCTACGCCACTTTGGTCTGCGCGTCGGGACGCGCATGGTGCTGCAGGATCTCAACCTGGATCTGCCCGAGCGCGGGCTGTTTGTGCTCGGCATTCCCGACGGCATGGCCAAGCGCATGCTGGTGCGCGTGTTGTGCGGTCCGCGGCCTCGCAACTTCCACATGGAAGGCCAGGCCCGCTATGGCCAGGCTGAGCTGTCAGACGACAACTCGCCGATGACGCCGCAGGCTGGGGCGCAGCTTCTGATGATGTCGGTCGCTGGCTATTTGGGCAGTGCCCTGGCCGAGCGCTCGCTGTCGCGGCCCGAGCAGCGCGCCGAGACGACCCGCCTGATTACCGAGGCGGGCTTTCCCGAGCTCTTGCAGCGCTTGGATCGCGACATGACCAGCATCGAAGACGCCGAGCGGCGCGTGCTTGAGATCCTGCGCGCCATCACCAGCTCGCCGGCTGTGCTGGTTCTGGACGAGCCCCTTGCGGGTCTTCTGCCGGGTCCGCGCGAGCGCGTGATCGCCGTTCTCAAGCAGCAGGCTGGGCAGCGCGCGGTCCTGATCCTGTCGCAGAGCGCCGCCATGGCCAGCGACCTGCAGGCTCTGCATGGCTGGGTTCTAGACGGCTACACCCGGATGCAGGCCCCGCCTCCACCTGAGCCAGCGACGGAGCCTGCGGCCCCCGTGGCGCCCAGCGTCGAAAGCGCACCGACGGCCCCGGATCCTGCGCCGCCCACCCCTGCCGCGCCGCCCGTCGCTGAGCCGGTCGCTGCGGCGGTCCCGCTGTCCCGCCGCTTTTCCGGTCGGGGTCCGCGGGGCTTTCAGTGGCTGCGACTCGGCGCGCTGGCGGGCATGCCTGCCCCTGGCATGACCAACGATCTGGCGTACGACCTGGACTTGATTCGCAGCACGGGCGTGGCCTGGCTGGTGACCTTGACGCACGAGCCGCTGCCGGCCGACGAGATCGCCCGACACGATCTGCGCAACATCCAGTTCCCCATCATCGACATGGACGTCCCCACAGAGGAGGCCGCGGCCCAGCTCTGCGCGCGGGTGGCTGAGCTTGTGGCCGGCGGGCAGGCCGTCGGCTTCCACTGCAAAGCGGGGCTGGGGCGGACCGGAACCATGCTGGCCTGCCAGCTGATCTGGGAAGGCACGCCCGCGACCACGGCGCTGCGCGACGTACGGGCGGTCGAGCCGGGGTGGATCCAGTCGGAAAAACAGGTCGCATTTTTAAGTCGATTTGAAGAATGGCTTTCACACATGTGGCCCATGGAAGGGGGCCAGCGAAAGAAACGTAAGACCGTAGCCGATGCGCACCCAATAAACAGTCAGGGTGCCCAATTGCCCGAAAAGAAGGAGAAGTCCGATGACCCCACTTGAGAACGCTCTAGGTAAAGCGATTCGCGATATTCCTGAATGTGTTGCCGGCGGTTATGTCGATATGTCTACCGGCATGTTGCTGGCGGTGAAGACCGTGGACTCGCACCCGCGCGAGGTCCTTGACCTGGTGTCCGCAGCGACGGCAGACCTGTTCCAGGGCTCGAACGTCGTGGCCATCGAGCGCATGTTCAAGAAGTCGCGCGGCCTGAAGGATGATGGTCATCACTATTTCCAAGAGATGATCATTTTCAGCGACAACTTGCTGCACGTCTTCGTGCGCGGCAAGAAGAACAATGAGCATGTCGTTGTCTTCGTTGCCCGCAAGAGCGCGAACATCGGTATGATGCTCGCCAAGTCCCGCATGTGCCTGCCTACGCTTGAATCGGTTGTCTAGGTAACGCCCTTCATACGCTGCACAATTTCATGCCTAGTGCGACGTTATGTCGATCGCTCCGTTATCGGATTTTGTATCGACATAACCAGCGAGCACAGGCCATTCATGGCGTGGCGAAGGCTGCGGGCTAGCTCGCGGACCCGCTGCGCTGTCGCGGCTGCGTCTTGCACAACGCAGTCGGGCACGGGCATTGTCGCAAGCAGCTCCCTGGAAAACCGCGGATGATGACCCCCCTCTTGCCCGGCTGACAGCGCCGCTTGCACGGGTGGCGAAAGCAAAAAAGGCACCAAAGCGGCTGCGTCGAAGCCGGCTTTGCTGCGCAATACAAAAAACTCACTGCTTCCGCACACATCGTTTCCTGCGGGATCGCGCCAGAACAGATCTTCATCGACATAGGCAATCTGACGCAGATAAGGCCGCAAGCGCGAAACCAGGACATCGCCAGCCTGCAGCGTGCGCTTGGCGCTGCCCAGATCAGCGGGCCTGCCAGGGGCATGGCGCAGCACCACAAACCCGTCATAGGCATGGCTGGTATCCAGCACAAGCAGCGGGCGCTCGGGCGGCAGCGACTGTGCATGCACGCTGTCTGTCACGAAGTCGACAAGCTCGGCCACGCGTCGCGTCGAACCGACGGCCACCAGCCGACGCGGGTCATAGCGCTCGGGGGCCAAGATCCACGCCCCGGCTAGCTCGCCCGCGCGTCGCAAGACATGGCGGCCCATGGCTAGACAAGCGCCTGCAGTCGATCGAAGCGGGCCTGAACAAGCGGCGTGGCCTCGGGCAGATCGTGTGCGACCGAGCAGCCATCTGGGCCCAGCAGCAGGCGTCCGCGCGGATCTTTGCCCTCACGATCGCTGATAAAGAAAAGAATCTCGTCGTCATCAAATCGCGATACGGGCATGGTTCGCTTTATACCAATCAGCACGCAGGCCTTTTGGCTGGTATGTGGTTGAAAGGTATGGCGCCCCAGGGCCAAGACGGCCACCAGCGACATTCGTACCATGAGCCACTTTCGCATATACCCCCAGTGCTGCCCGCCCATTTTGTTATAGGGCAGAACCATGGCCAAGCGCCCCTGGGGCTTCAATAGCTCGACGCAGCGCTCAATAAACAATACATCGCGCTCGACGCGTCGGCTTTGTGCAAGTTGATAGTGCTTGGAATATTCTTCGCCGACATCTCCAGCAAAGGGTGGATTTGTTATAATTAAATCGAAGCCTTTGAATTGGGGATAACGATGAAGCATACTGTGTTCTATACATGAATAAGTATCTGGGGAAGAATCGCGGCTGGGTCGGCGCAGGCTGTCGAGTCGCGTAATGCGCGATGCGTCCTCGCCGCTGGCGGCCAGCATGACGCGCGCTACCCGGCTGGCCCGGCTGTCCTGGTCGAAACCCCAGACCGAGCAGCGTGGCTGGTAGCGCAGCGCATGATGCAAAAACCCACCCGAGCCACAGGCCGGATCGGCGACGCACTCGCCGGCTTGCGGGCGGACCATGTCGACGATGGCCGCGATGACATGCCGCGGCGTGAAGAACTGCCCTTTTTGTCCCTTTTTGGCTTGGCTGACGATGAACTCAAAGATGGCGTCCAGCCCGACCAGGTCCTTGTCCAGCAAGCGAACCCCAGCCAGAGCCGTCGCGCAGCGCATAAGCTCGGGGGCGCTTAGGTGCGTGGTGGCGCTGGGCGAAAGGATCCCCGGCCAGCGCTCGAAAGCCAGCCTGAGCAGCCGGTTGACCTCGGCAATGGCTGACTCGCCGGGGTGGCGCGCAAGAAACGGCTCGGCGCCGCTGGGATCGACTTCGTGAGCCAGGCAGGCCACCAGCAGCTTGAAGGCCTCGTCGAACGGGTCCTCGCCCGTGTGCGCGCTGATGATTTCGTCGAGTCGCAGGGCGACCGATTCCCAGTCTCCGGGTCTTAGGACATGCCGACGAGCCACGCGGATCCTCTCTGCCCCGCACCTTTGTCAAATCGCGGGCCTTCGTCAAGACCTGGGACACGCGCTGGATTTCGCGCTCGATGCCATCGTGCGCCGCGGATGCCGACCCCGCGAGAAGCGGGGGCCGCGACAGCGAGCGTGCAGAGTTCTGCGCAGACCGTGCTATCGCTAGACGCATCATGCGGTCTGATTTGGAAGCACGCGTCGTCTCGGTGGCTGGAACCCCTGCGCACTATCTGGTTGGCGGCGAGGGCCCGCCGCTGCTGCTTGTTCACGGACTTGGCGAGACGAGTGCCGCATTTTCGGCAAACCTTGCCACGTTGGCTTCGCGGTTTCGCGTGGTGGTGCCGGATCTGCCGGGCTGGGGTCAGACGCCGCCTTTGCCGTGTCCTGCGCACGACGTGGACTCGCTGGCCACGTTCGTTCTTGCGTTCCTCGATGCACTGTCGCTGAGCCGCACTTCGATTCTTGGCTGGTCGCTGGGCGGCGCAGTGAGCATGGCCGCAGCGGCCCGAAGAGCGGAGCAGTTCGCGAAAATGATCTTGGTGGCTCCTGCGAGTCTGGGACCCGAGGTTCATTGGCTGATGCGACTGCTCGAAGTTCCTGGATTGGGAGAGCTTCTGCTGCATCCAAACCCACTTACGATGCGGATCTTGTATCGCTGGCTGTACACCGCGCGCTCGCAGCAGGTCTCGGCCGAGTTCTTGCGGACGGCGCTGCACAAGGCGCGCTCGCCGTGGCATCGCGCCACCACGCTGAGCATCGTTCGTCGGGCGCACGCGCTGACGCGGGGCCAGCGTGAGATCGACCAGCGCGGGCTGCTCTCTCAGCTTCGCATGCCGGTACAGCTTCTGTGGGGTCGCTTGGATCGAGTGATTCCGGTCGCGCACGGCCAGCGCGCCGCACCGATGCTGGCGCAGGGGCGCTTGGTCGTCTTTGATGACTGCGGTCACATGCCGATGCTAGAAGACGCGCCGCGTTTTCATCGCGAGGTGTTTACGTTTCTGCAGGACTCTCCTCCATCGCTGTGATCTCGCGCGCCAGCTCTTCGGCGCTGGGACGATCCTGCGGCTGCTTGGCCAGAGCCCGCAGGCACAGGGCTGCAACGCGAGGCGGCACCGCGTCCCCTTCCACGTTCAGCGGAGGTGGCGGGGCATGCCGATGCTTCGAGACAAGCGACCAGATCTCGCCTTCCTTCGCTGTAAACGGCAGGCGCCCGGTCAGCATTTGATAGAACAGGATGCCCACGCTGTAGACATCCGCGCGGCCGTCGCACTCGCCACTTTCGAAGCGCTCGGGGGCCATGTAGATGGGCGTGCCGATCATCCCGGTCATGGTCGCGGTCTGCGCATCTTCGCCCTCGTGTCGCTTGGCCGCGCCGAAGTCGAGCACCTTGACGACTTCATCTTCGCCGGCTCGATGCAAAAAGACGTTCTCGGGTTTGACATCGCGATGCACGATGCCGGCGCGGTGCGCGGCGGCAAGGGCCAGCGCGATCGAGCGTGCGATGTGACAGCTTCGGGATACCGGCAGGCGACCTTTTTCTCGCAGCTCGACGGCAAGTGAGTGGCCTTCGAGAAGCTCCATGACGATGTAGGCGATGCCGTCTGATGAGACGCCCGAGCCGAAGACGTTGATGGCGTTGTGGTGGTTGACGCGCTTGGCCGATGCTCCTTCCTGCTGGAAGCGCTTGAGGGCCAACAGCGACTCGTTGCCTACCTGCGGACGGAACACTTTGACGGCGACCGATGCCCCGCTTGCGAGGTCGGTCGAGCGATAGACGGCGCCAAATCCGCCCTGCCCAATTTGCTCATCGAGTCGATACTTGTCGTCGAGAGTCGTCCCTTGGAGGGCTTCCGCCAGCGCCGCGAAGATGCGGTCGGCTTGTCGATACGAGTCGCGTAGCTCGCGATGCTTGCTTTCTAGCTCGCGGTTCTTGGCGTCTAGATCGAACTTCGCCAGAAACAAGCGTCGTCGCTGTTCGTCGATCAGCACGGCTGCCACGCTGCACAAGAGCAAGGCTCCACTCAGCATGAAGGACGCCCACGCGATCTCACCGCGCGCGATGTGGTGATCGAAGATCGCGTTCGCCGAAAGGTGATAGACGACGACGCTCAGCCCGAGCGTGAAGAAACCAAGGGGGGAAAGGAGCTCGATGGTCGATCCCGCAGCGAAGCACAGGACGACGCCGACCAGATAGTTCGAGCCAAAGCCCTCGGTCAAGACGGTCATCGTCGACACCGAGAACGTCGCCCAGGCATAGCTGGCAACGGCCAAGATCGAGCGAGCCCGCGCGCTGCGTCGGCCGAGCAGCAGCCCAGCGAGCGCGGCGGCCACGCCGACCATGCGCAGTACGCCAAAGACGAGTGCGTGCCGTGGATAGACGACGACGTCCAGGCCATAGAACGCGCCATAGACAAACACGACGTACAGCAGCATCACCCAGGCTCGCTGCGCATGAGACGCCGTCCGTTCGCTGAAGTACGAGGCCGGAACGGCCGGTACCAGGCTGCGAAGGAAGGCGCGAAGGTGTTCACCCATACATCCCTCCGTCCCCGCTCTGCTTGCCTTGCACCGATGGGAACCATGGGACTGCAGGCTGCCGAGCGTGTGTTGTGGCTGATCCCAAAGGGGCGAGCCTATCGTACCTCGCTTCCCGACGATCCTGGAGGAACAGCCAGCCGGATTCATCGGCCCGTCAGAGCACCGCCACAGAATTCCACAAAAACCGCGATAGGTATCTAATTAATTTTGAAAGCAGGAGGGATTATAAATAAATAAAATGAATTTATGTAAAAATAATAAAAATGCGTCGATCCAGCGGAGACGGCGGTGGGCTGGTCTGCTGGGGCGTCGGACTGAAGGCCCAGGCTCGCCTCTGGCGATGGGCGCGCTCGGGGGGGCTAAGGGTGCGAAAATTATGAATAAATGTATGTTGATTGACTTGATGTGGGGATTATGACGATATGAACGGTTGGCGCATTCAGAACAAGGGGGAGGTCCCATATGAAGATCGATCGGTCGATTGCCTATTGGGTCGCTGCGGGAATGTTGGGCCTGGCGGCGGGTACCTGTGCGGGGTCCAATCCGGGCTACGATCCCCTGTTGGGCGTCATGCTGTCCGACGGTGAGGACATGGCGAAGGGCACGCTGCCCAATGGCTGCCAGGTGGTGCAGACGACGACGGCGGTGTCGTCTCCGGCGGCGATGATGGTGGTGCTCGACAAGAGCTCAAGCATGGCGCAGGGCAACAAGTGGCAGGCGGCGGCCCAGGCCATTGTGCAGTCGACGGATCAGGGCATCTTCGACAGCATGTGGCTGGGGCTTTATGCGGCGCCCAACGGGCCGACGGCAGCGCCGATGTGCCTTTCGCGGTTCGGCATTTCGCAGGTCTCGTGCGGGGCGCCGGCCTTTCCGCAGATCGAGCTGGCCGCGACCCTGGGCCTGAAGTCGACGGCGCAGACGGGGGTGCGACGACAGATCAAAGACTGGCTGAGCAGCAACGGCCCGGATACCGGCCTGGGTGATCCTTCGCCGCTTTATGTCTCGATTCAGACGGCGATGGATTCGCTGCGCGGCTGGAACCAAAACGGCAAGCGCATCATGATGGTCATCACCGACGGATCGATCAGCTGCAATCAGCTATCGAACCCGCCGCGACCGGGCTATCCCGATGCCAATGGCTGCACCATCGACTGGGAAAATCCCCAGAACATCGTGTCGCTGCTGTCGCAGGCGCAGCAGGATCCCAATCAGCCGATCGAGACCTTTGTCATCGGCGTGCCCGGATCGGACACCTATGACCCAACGGGAGCGAGCTATCCGCCGTATCGCATGCGGCTGGCGCTGTCGGCGATGGCGTTTGCCGGCTCACCGGGCAACGTGCCCAGCAACTGCAACGGTCGCGCCTTCACCAAGACCGGAGCCGACCCGACGATTCCCTGCCACTTTGACCTGACCATTGGTGCCTTGAGCGCGGCCAGCGTCGCTAACGCAATTGCCACTGCGCGCCAGAAAGTCGCGAGCTGCACGTACGATCTGCCGACGCTGGGATCGGGCATGACCCCAGACAAAAGCCAGATTAATGTCAGCTTAAGTGGTAATGGTCCAAAGATCGATTTATATCGACGTAAAGACTCAAGTAATACCTGCATAAGTGATGGCTGTTGGGATTACAACGCGCTGGGCCAGATTCAGCTCATTGGCAAGGCCTGCACCGACGTCCAGGCCAGTGCCAGTACCGAAGTCAAGGTGAGTATCGGCTGCTTCACCGTGATCGGCTGAGCGCGGCGCGAACGCTGTCTGTGCCGCGCGGCGTGCTTGGGGCTGTCCGCGCGGCGGCCGATGCGCTATGAGCCGCGGATGGCCCACCCGCTTTCGTTTGAAATCCGCACAAGTGGTATCTGGCAGATGACCAGCACCGTGCTCTGTCACCGGGGCCAGGTCGTGCTGATCGATCCCGGCTATTTCCCGCGTGAGCTGGCTGAGCTTGCGCAGTGTGCGCAGGCGCGCGGGCAGCTTGCCGGGCTGGTGTTCACGCACGGACACTGGGATCACGTAAATGGCTGGCGGCAGCTGCCGGCGGCTCCTGTCTGGGTGAGCGAGCCGCTTGCGCAGGCGATTGCCCAGGACCGCGAGTCGGCGCGAACCAACCTGCGCGAGGCCGCGGCGTTCGATCGGCGCTGGTACATCGATCGCGGCGGGCCGCCCGCGTGGCCACCCGCGGATCGGCTGCGCAGCCTGCGCGAGGGCGATGTGCTGCCGCTGGGCGAGACGCAGCTAGACGTCTTGCAGTTGCCTGGGCACAGCGACGATGGCCTGGGGCTGTGGGCGCGCGAGGAACGTCTGCTTTGGGTCGGCGATTACCTGTCCCCCTGCGAGATTCCGTTTGTGGCCGATCTGGCCGCCTATCGCGCGACGCTGCAGCGCCTGCTTTCGCTGCTGGATACGCTGCGCTGCGTGCTGCCCGGCCATGGCCCGCCGCTCTCCGCTGACGAGGCGCGCGAGATTGCGCAGGCGGATCTTTCGTATCTGGACGCGCTCTGCGAAGTGGCTGCGGCCAAGACGCCCGCAAGCGAAGCGGCTCGTGCGATTGCGCTGCCGCGCGGGCGCGACAACCCCGACATGCACGAGCATCACCGCGACAACTGTCGCATCGCCGGGCTCTCGCTGTAGCTTGACCGACGCGTAGCGCGCCGAGTCAGACCGTGGTGTTCGCCGCGCTGCTAGCGCGGGGTCAGGCAGCAGCGGAAGCCGGCTTCGTAGGTGCGAAAGCTGCCGGGATGCGCGGGGTTGACGAAGCTGCAGCTTGGCGGGGCGCCGCCGTAACACCCGGACCAGTAACAGCCCTTCATCACGTGGTCATAGTTCTTGGCGTTGGGGAACGAGCGCAGGACCCACTCGGCGACATTGCCGGTCAAGTCGTAGACGCCTTCACCGGACACGCAGCCCGATCGAGAGCCGCTGCGATCGGCCTGATACAGCCGCTTGGCTTCCGCTTGGGCGGCGGCGCTGGGCCACGTGGCCAGGGTCGACCAGCTTGGCACTTTCCATACCTTGTCGTCGGTGCAGCGGCTGCGCTGATACGTCGTGCCATAGGGGAAGGGTTTCTTGGTGGGGCCTTGGCAGGCGCGTACCCACTCGGCTTCGGTACACAGGCGCTTGCCGCGCGCGGCGCAGAAGTCGGCGGCGTCCTTGGCGGTCTGCATGGCAAGCGGCGGCAGGCCGGCTTGATTCGGCGCCTCGTAGCGATCCATGCAGAAGCTGCCGACCGCGGCCATGTCCGACGGGCACGTCACATGTAGCGCGCGTTCAAAAGCGGGCCAAAGGGCCGGGCTGGGCACAGCCGGATCGGGATCTTCGTCGTGAACAAGCGGCGGAACATCGGGGCTGCCGCAAGACAGCGTGGTCGCCAAGAGCGCAAAGCGGAACCAGAGCTGGGGTCGATGCATGCCGCGATGGCAGCGCAGCGATGCCGCGGCTGTCAACCGTCGCGACCGCTCTTCTGCCGGGGATCGAGCGCCACGGGCCGGGGGACAACCTAGGGCACATGCCGATGTTACCCGCCATGGAGGCCGCTGTATCACGATATGGCTGCCATGTCGTATGGTGGAATCCTAGACACGCCCTTAGGGGGCCCAGTGTCCGATGTCTTCAGCTTCTATCATCTCGCTGTTTATGTCGGGGTGAAGTAGGCAATTCGGATACTACATTAATCGCTGCCCAGGATCCCCATGGTGCGGGTCCAATGGGGTGCTCGATCGCTCCCCCGATCGCTGCCTGTGGATCGACAAGTTGCTGATTTTTCGACGGAAAAAGGCGCCATTTCCGCTGCGCGGGCGCTTCCTTGGGACAACAGAATGTGCAGTTTTTCCAGCCGAGCGGCGGTACGTTTACATCCCAATCCAAAGACGAACTATCGCTCGTTATTCTTGCCAGTAATCCGGCTTTAGTTAGGGTTTTCTGGTGGATATAAAATTGTTAAACATATGGGTTGCCTGACGCTCCGACCAATGCTATGGTTGGATTCTTAGCAGCGAAATCGATCACTTGTCGATGCGCTGACTGAAGCCGCAGGCGGGGGGAGCCAGGTTTTAGTCGGGGTCGTGTTGGCGCGGACTTAGGAAAGCCGTGTACAGCGCCACCCCGGACTAGAAGCGGCCTGAGCCCCTCTCTCCTTGGACTTGCTGCCAACCCGGTTCTTGGGAGGTCCGCATGAGTGCCAAGTCGCTATTCCGGCTCAGACGCGCAGTAGTGGGTCTGGGCGCTGCATGTGCCATGAGCGCATGCCTGCAGAACAACCAGCCTGACATGGACGACACCGCATCGACGGGTGGATGGGCTCTCAACCTTAGCAACCCGCCGCCTTTGGCCAGCGGTCGCTCGGCGATTGAAGGCCGCTATGTCTATGCGCCGCCGGATGAAGGCGAATTCAGCATCAACCTGAACGTCGGCGGAGCCGGCGTCGGTGAGTACGCCATCATCGAGCCGTCGATGATCAACGGCGAAGCCAAGGTGACCTTCAAGTACTCGAAGAAGAAGAACCTGGTCGAGATGACGGCGAAGTTCAAGGGCTTGCCCTATCGCCCCAGCTATCGCAAGGACTTCGACGAGAGCTCGCAGTTCAACAAGCACTTCCAAGAGGTCAAGAACGCCAAGTGGCAGTTCTGGCTGATGGGCACGCTGTTTGGCCGCCAGCACGAGCAGCTTTACTACAGCGCAACGACGCTGCAGTACATCGGCACGCGCTACGACTACGCTCCGCTCGGGCCGAAGCCCGCCCTGACCCCCGGCAGCTACTTTGCGGTGCCGGCGCCGGTTCTGCAGATGATCTGCACGCCGATGTTCGAGGGCAAGCCGAACGGCGAAGGTGAGGTCAAGTTCCGTTTCCGCTATGACCGCATGGAAGACGCGGTGGGCAGCCCCGGCGTCATCTACCTGCTGACGGCGTTTAACGGCTGCACGCCAGATCACATCGATCCGTACTGGACGAACAGCCGCCTGCCGAATGAGAAGTTCATGACCTGGGACACGTTCCTGCAGTCGATCTGGAACGGCGAGAACATCGCGGTCGCCATGAGCGCCGAGCCGGATCCGAAGCCGCCGGAGCTTGCCTTCCGCGACAACACCTTCATCGGCTGGACCGGCGTCTATCCAATGGAGATGCCCAAGGGCTTTATGGGCGACAACCGCTCGGCCACCGGCAAGATCAAGCCGGCCGTGGCCGGTAACTTCCAAGTGCCGATGTACCCGCCCTCGCGCCGCAACCTGTGTGGAGGTGGCCAATGAGTCGCTCGACGCTGAGTCTGTCTAAGGTGCTCGTTACCGGCGCCCTCGCTGTCCTGGGCGGCGTCATGGCGGGCCAGATCACAGGTCGTGGCAACACGGCCCATGCCGGCGACGAATCGGCCGCGGCCGCCACATACCAAATCGGCAGCGCTCTGCCGGGTCTGTCGCCGCAGCTTGTGCAGCTTTTCATGAACGGCCAGGCGGTGTTCAACAAGAACTTCACCGCAGCCGAGGGGCTGGGCCCGATCTACAACGAAGTCTCGTGCGTGACCTGTCATGGCGCTGGGGCTCCCGGTGGCGGCGATCCCTTGGGCCCCGGCGCAACCTCGTTCAACGTGACGCACTTCGCGTTCGACAACCAGGGCTTCTTCGATCCGATCCGCGATCTGGGCGGCTTGGTGATCCAGAAGAAGACGATTCGCGACACCAGCCACCCCAACTGCACGATTCCGGGTGAGCAGGTTCCGTCGGTGGCCAACGTCGTTTCGACCCGTAACTCGCCCCCGGTGTTTGGCTTCGGCTTGCTCGACGCCATCCCGGACAGCGAGATCTTGAAGCGACAGACGATGAACATCGATGGCGTAAACGGCTTTGCCAACTGGGGCATGGAACTGCAGGCGGTTGAGGTTGAGCCGGTGCCGGGTATTCCGCTGCCTGCGTACGGCCCAAGCCGCGTCGGGCGCTTCGGCTGGAAGTCGCAGACCGCAACGCTGTTCCAGTTCTCGGCCGAGCCGTTCAACATCGAGCTGGGCGTGAGCTCGCCGTTCTTCCCGCAGGAGTTCACGCCACAGGGCATGCGCTTTGCGGCGCAGCTGCCAGCCACCTGCAACGTCGCGGATCATGCCGTGAACGACTTCGACAACTCGATGTCGGTGGCGCTGTATCACTTCCAGGCGCTCTTGGCGCCGCCGCCGGTTCTGCCCAAGAACGACGCGGCCAAGCTGGGCGAAAAGACGTTCCACAAGATCGGCTGCGAGAACTGCCACGCTTCCGAGCTTCGTACGGGCGAGCGCTACAACCTGCTTCTGGCGAGTGGCACGACGGTGCGCGTGCGGCAGCTTGAGAACCGTGTGGTGAACGCCTATTCCGATCTGCTGCTTCACGACATGGGGGCCAACTTGGCCGATGATCCCAGCGGCTCGACGATGGGCCGGGTCATGGGCCGCGCCGATGGTCGCCACTGGCGCACGACGCCGCTTTGGGGCATTCGCTTCAAGAAGGCGCTTCTGCACGACGGTCGCACCGCCGACATGGCCACCGCGATCTTGGAGCACGGCGGGGAAGCGACGAACGCCCGCAACCGCTTCGCGGCCTTGACTGCCGACGAAAAGAACCAGCTGGTCGCGTTCCTGAACACGCTGTAGCCACACCCAGCGCGGGCGCCCAAGCGGCTGTCGCGCCCGCGGCAGCATCCTTCCTTTCTGTCGCAAAGACAGGCAGCGGCCCGCCCACAGCGGGAGCTTAGACACTCAAACTGGTTGCGCTTTTTGCAGAAGCTATGAGAGCCTAAGCACGCTACCTCATGAGTGCCGCCTACCGCATAAAGCCCATCTACAACGAACTGCGCGTCGAGTTCGACGGCTCATTCAGCGACAGCGATGCCGCTGAGCTGGAGCGCGAGCTACAGCGCATGATCTCGGTCATGCCCGTCGGCCGATACAACGTGCTGATGGACATGATGGGGATGACCAACTACTCGACGTCGGCGCGCGACGTCTTGGTGCGGGTGCAAAAGTCGTTCGCGGAATTCGCCAAGCGCACGGCTTATGTCGCCAACCGCCCCAACATCCGCGGCATGGCGCTGTGGGTGGCGCACTTGTCTGGCGACCAGAACGCCAAGGCCGTCGCCAGCCACGATCAGGTCAAGGCCTGGTGGGGGACATCCAGTGGCCGTGAGGCCGAGATTCGGAGGGCGCTGTGATGACCAGCACCCGCCGAGATCTGACGCTCATCGAGCGCATGGTGATGAAGACCATCCGGGCTCTGACCGAGGCATCGGAAGGCTACTTCGCAGCGTTTGATGAAGAGATGATTCGCTCATGGGGCGTGCGCGGATTTCTGAAAGCCTGCGCCATCATGGCCAAGCACTGGGCCCGCATCGAAAAGCAGTTTGGCGTCGAGAACGCGCACATGGTGGCGTTCTATTCATCGATGTGGAACGGCTGCACGTACTGCGGATACGGCCACTTGTATGCGCACAACTTGAACTACTTCCAGCGCACGGGGCAGCTTTTCCCGATGCGCGAAGACGAGATCGAGGTGCGCATGCGGGCGACGGACGAAGAGATCCTGTCGTGGGTGCGCACGCATCTGTCCGGTCCTGAGTTTGGCGACAAGCTGCGGCTTATCCAGCGCTTGTACGCGGTTCGCATGGGCAGCCTAGAGCCAGGCGATGCCGCGGAAGACGAAGTCCTGCGCTTGTCGATCCCGTTCTATTCGTTCATCAACGAGTGCAGCATCGTCGTCGAGTCGCTGGCGCCGCCGATCGGTCGCATCGCCAAGCAGAAAGCCCTCATCGAGCGCTACCAAGAAGCCCGCGCCGCCGCAGCAGCCGGCACACCTGCGGATCCGAACAACGCTCAGACCTAGCAGTGATGTAGCTGCGGTCTACTGCGCGGGACTTGGTTCGCTGCGCAGGGCGCGCCGCAGGATCTTGCCAGCGGGGTTGTGCGGGATGCTGTCCACGAACGTAATCTGGCGCGGCACTTTGTAATCGACCAAGTTGGCGCGACAGAGCGCGAGCAGATCGTCGACGCTGACCGACGCATCGCCGCGGCGCACCACATAGGCGCAGACCACGCTGCCGCGCAGGCGATCGGGCTTGCCCACCACGGCAACTTCGGCCACGGCCGGATGGCTGCTTAGCACCGCTTCGACCTCGCTGGGATACACGTTGTGGGCGCTGGTGATGATCAGATCGTCGGCACGATCGACGACATAAAAGAACCCATCACGATCGCAGTACACCAGATCCCCCGTGTGCAGCCAGCCTTCGCGCAGAGCCAGGGCCGAGCGCTCGGGCTGCTGAAAATATCCGGTCATCACGGCATCGCCCTGCAGCACAAGCTCACCGACTTCACCCACGGGGACGTCACGATCTGGACCCCCACCCTCGGCCAGTGCGACGACACGGGCGGCAAGACCGGGCAGCGGCTTGCCGATGGAGCCTTCCGGTCCTCCTTGCGGATACGGCGTGCAGTGGGTGGCCCCTGCCGCTTCAGAGAGCCCGTACGCTTCATAGATGCGCCGGCCCGTCAGCGCGTGATATCGCGCCTGCACCCAGCCCGGCAGTGCGGCGCCACCGCTGGATGCCACCAGCACGCTGTCAAACAGCGCGGCGTTGGCCTTGGGATGTGAAAGCAGCGCCGCCCACAGCGTCGGTACCGCGGGAATCGACATGGGACGCTGCGCTTCGATCAGCGAGAACAGCGGCATCAGATCCAGCGGGTCGAAGCGAGGCACCAGCAGCATGCGATAGCCCTTGGCCACGCTGACGTGAAGACCGATCACCAGTCCGAAGATGTGAAAGAACGGAATGATGCACAGCACGCCCGCATTGGGTGTCTCGTCGTGCTGCATCCAGGTGCAGATCCCGGTCACGCTGGCGAGCAGGCTGCGGTGCGACAGCATGACGCCCTTGGGCACGCCGGTCGAGCCGCTTGTGTACTGCAAGAGCGCGATGTCATCCGCCGCGCTCTGTGCCGACACGGGGGCGAAGTCCGCGCCAGGCCGCAGCAGATCTTCGAAGCGCTGAGGCTCTGGCACCTCGGGAGGGCGCGGCAGCTTTTGTTCCAAGCCCTGCAGCGACGTCACCATCACATGCTGCACGGCCGTACCCGGCAGCACTTTGTAAAGCGCCGGCAGAAACACATCCAAGCTGATCACCACGAGCGCGCCCGATTCACGCAGGACGTGCGAAAGCTCGCGCCCTTGGTTGGCTGGGCTGACGTTGACCGCGATCGCTGAAAGCCGCATCAGCGCATAGAACGAAATCACATACGTCGGCGTGTTCGGCAGCATCAGCGCCACGCGATCACCACGGCGAATGCCCAGGGCGGCCAAGCGCGCGGCCAGCACTTCGACGCGCTGCATCAGATCGGCATAGCTCAGCTGGGTCTGCTGCACGAAAAGCGCGGTGGCACCTGGGCTGCGGTGAGCCGTCGTGGCCAGTAGCTGCTCGATGCGCGAAGGGGACGAGAATTCCGAAGATGCAGCCGTTGACATGAAGACCTCGATGGGAAGAAACGCGTGGCTTAGCGCGAATGGCGAGCGAAGAAGCGTAGGAGCTCTGCCGTGGCCTGCACGTCTTTGGTGCCGTCGGAAGATCCGGGCCAGGTGTGCTGACCCTTATCGATCGTACACAGCGAGTCTTCGGTTCCCTCGGCGCACTTCTGATGGCTCAGACAGGTGACATCGCCCTGCTTAAAGGTCGTCTGTGGTGCGTCGGTACAGCGGTCGCGTGCGGCCCAGTCGGCAAAGACATCGCGGATCTTGGGGAAGGTGCCAGTGCCGCCCCCGTCATAGCCGACGATCGAGTCCGCGGTGCCATGGAAGGACAGCACCGCGACGGGCTTTTCGGGGCGACACTCTTTGACCATCGTCGGGCCGGATACTGGACCGATGGCCGCGATGAGCGTCGACAGCTCACAGCCCAGCCGGTGCGTGAACATGGCGCCATTTGAAAAACCCAAGGCGAAGATGCGTCGATCATCAATGCACAGCTCGCTCTTGGCGTGCTGGATCAAGTCGCGGGCAAAGCCGACATCGTCGATTCCAAAAAGCTGCGGCTCACCACAGCAGTTCCCAGCGTTCCAGCCCGGCACGACGCCCAGCCCCTGCGGCAGAAGGACCACCACGTTCTGCGCATCGGCTTCGCGCTCGATGTCGGTGTACTTCATAAACGACGCGGCTTTGTCGGAAAGACCATGAAACGCCAAGACCAGCGATGTGCCCCGGCTGGGGTCGTACTGCGTCGGGACATGCAGGTGATAGGTGCGCTTTTGCCCGCGCGACATCATCATCCGCGTCGTGGTTCCTGGGGCCATCGTCGGCTTGCCGCTGCAGCGCACCTCGGTCGTGGCGGGCTGCTGATCTTCATCACGTCCGGCATCGGGGATGTCCTCCGCAAGCGGTGGGTCTTGCGGGCGGCAGTGCAGGAAGCTGAGCGTGATGCACAACAGTGGAACAACCAGTCCGCGATGGATGATCGAGCAGCGCATGCGGCGGATTATATGAAGCGGCCCGCCCGAGACAACGACTCGGATGCTCGCCCGGCTTGGGAAGACGCGGCGGTTGCGCGCTCGATCAGCTCTAGCGCCAGCCGGCGTCGTTCGTCGCGCTGGTCCAAAAGCGCTTCATCGATCGCTTGATACCCAGACAGCGACGGCAAGTAATCCAGGCGCAGCGGGCCCGAGGGCATGACGAACAGCGCAAAGAGGTCCGCGTGCAGCGCCAGATCCTGAAACAAGCGGACTTCCGCATGGCACTCGCCATGCGTCACGATGTACAGGGTCGGGCGTCCGGTGGCAGCTCGCGAGGCGGTGTCGGCGTGTCGAGCACTGCGCAGCTCACGCAGCAGGTCAGCAAACACGCGAGCGTAGTTGCGACCGCGCAGCGAGCGAAACGACAGCAGCGAAAGGAGCGCCTCATGGGCCGCGGCTCCGGTCCCCATCGGCTGCGCTTCGTGCAGTCGCCCGTCGAAAAAGCGCAGCAGGACCGGGCGGCTCAGCGCCAGACGCTTGCCCAGCGCCCAGGCCAGACCGCGCGCAAAGATCTGACGCTGGCCGCGCATCGAAGCCGATGCATCGATCAAGATCTGCACCGGCCCTGGCTGCTGCTCGCGCGGTCGTTCGCGACCGTAGTACAGAGCTTCGCCGTCGGAAAGACGGTGCAGAAACAGCGTGTCATCAAAGACCAGCTCGCTGCCCAGAAGCGAATCGATCGAGCCCTGGCGCTCGATCGACGCGTGGCCACCGATGGGATAGCGCTGGCGATCTTCGCTGCGCTTCGGCTCAAGCAGTGCCGGCAAGAGATCGTGCTGGAAGCGCACGATGTCGCGTACGTCGGGTACATCCGCGCTCAAGATCGACAGCAGATCGGGCAGCTGCTGGCCTGGATCTTCGCTGAGCACGCGAAGGCCGGCATGCGCCGAGCGCACCGACGCGGTACCAAGCAGGCGCAGCATGTCGAGATCGATCAGCTCAAGCTGTGTCCGCAGGGACAGGCGCTGCTCGACCATGAGCTGTGCAAAGGCATGCGCCGGCTGCAGCGGATCGTCTGGGCGCTGGCTCTGCGCAAAAGGCGGTCCCTCGGGCAGGTCCCAGGGCTCGGTGCCGTACTGCCTGGGCGTGGGATAGTCCGAGGCGGCAACCGGAAGCTCGGACGGCGCGGGCAGCGCCGGCAGCGTCGAGCGCGCATACGTCCGACACAGCGGCAGCAGCACATGGGAAAGCAGCGCCAGCCGCACCTCCTCGCGGCAGCGGCTAAGGACTTCGGCGATGCGCTGGGTGCTGTCGAGTAGCTCGCGAATCAGCGCGCAGTACTCGCTCGTCGGTCCATGCGCTCGTCGGTGCCCACCCACCTGGCGCAAGAGCGAGTCTTCTTTGCGAGCATGGGGCGATAGGCTGAGCGCCCAGCCAAGATCGTGCGTGACAAAGAGCGGCGGTGCCGCCCCGAGCCCCAGCAAGCGGTTGTGCCACAGCGCCGCGGTTGCCGCCGCGGTCGCAGAAGACGGAGAGAGGGCGCAGAGACCTAGCGATGCGCGGTGAAACTCAAATGGAGGAGGGGAGGAGGAAGCAGGACGCGACGCCACGCCTTACTTCTTGCCTTTGCTGTCGCCCTTCTTTGCTTCTTCAGGTACCAGACCCTCGGGCAGATCGACCTCGGTCGTCGCGTTGTAGGGCGTCGTCTTGGGCGGCTTCGGCGGCGGCGGTGGCTGGTCGGATGCGGGCGCGTCCCCAGCGGGCTTGTCGCCGGCTGGCTTGTCGCCGCCTTCTTTCTTCGCCGGCTGCGCCGTCTTGGCTCCATCCTTGCCACCGACTGAAATGTTCGCGCCACTCGGCAGGCCCGAGACGTTGATGTCGACCTTGACCGTCGGCGGATCTTTCTTCTTGGCCGGCGGCTCGGTCTCCCACACCAGGCCCAGCGAGGCGATCACGGTATGACCGGGGCTGGAATCCGTCAGGCCATAGCCATACGCCGCAGTAAAGAAGGTCTTGTTGGCCTTGGCGCGTCGCAGACCCACGGTCCAGAACAGCGGGCTGTTGGTGGCGAGCTCGCTGCCGACCGAGAACGAGCCGATCAGCTCCGTCGTGATGTACAGGCCATTGTCTGGTGAGAGTGCGCCCGAGGCTCCGACGCCCCACATGATGTGGTTGCCCAGGCCCAGCACGCGCTGCTCGCAGGCCGGCGCGCTCGTGGCCATCATGTTCATGCCGGTGCCGGGCGTCATCGTGCCCATCATCGGCATCATCATCTGTTGGTTCTGGCGCTCGATCAGGGCCAGCTCATCCGCCGTGCAAGGACGGCTGGTTCCAGCGATCACCGCGCCCAAGTTGCCCGCGATATGCAGTCGCTTGCTGAGCAGCTTGGGCATGTCGATGATGATGCGCGGATAGCCGCTGATGTTGCCGGCACCAAACGCCGAGCCGTTGGTCGCCGTCTGAAAGCCCAAGCCCAGCGAGAACGCCACCTGCGGCCCTTTGTCCGGCAGGTGCATGTTGATCTTGCCGAGCAGTCGCAGGTCGCCGATGGCCGCCTTGCTGAGCTGAAGGCCGGTGCCATCTTGGTACAGCACAAACGGCATCGCCGCACCCAGCTCAACCCAGCCCGCGATCGAGATCAGCGCCGCAGCGTGCAGCGTGAAGCGGTTCTGCACCAGAGCGCTTATGTCTTCGCTGCGACCGAGTGGATCGCGGCCATAGATGCCGGTCCCGCGGATATGCAGCCCGAAGTCACCGATCGGGCTGTGCTCGACAAAGAAGCCGTCTTTCCAGCTGTTCGCGGGAAAGATCGGCAGCGAGCGGCGCGCATCGATGACCACTGGACCGGTGCCTGTCGTCGCTGGAGGCGTTGTCTGCGCGGCAGCCACGCCGGACCAAGCAGCCATTCCCACCACGCCATAGGCTACGGACTGCAACCAGGACGGCCCTTTCCGGGCGCCCCAAAAGGTGTCTGTTATCCGAGAATTACACGTCCCCATTCAACAACTGCCTCCGCAGTTATGAGGGTAAGGGCTGCGTACTCCTGCCGTCAACCACTCTGACGAGGTAATGATTGCTTCTGCCTTGCAGTTCGTTACGATCCGCTTGGTCTCTCGTTTTGTCTTGGCACCGTCTTCGCTCGCGCTGCGAGGGATCCGCAGGAGAACCGCTTGCCAGAAAGCCGTACCGACCTCGGTGAGTTTGCCGCCTTGCAGTGGACGCGAACCCAGCTTTGCCGTCAGCTGCGCAGCGTGTTTGGTCGACGGCAGGGCCCGCGGCCGGTGCGCGTCGGCACGGATGTGACCTTCTATTACGACGCGCAGGATCGCCTCGCCCGCGTCACCCCCGATCTGTATGTTCTTTCGGGCCTTGGGTATGAAGAGCAGCTTCGCTCGTTCCGCGTCTATGACCGCGGTCTGCGTCCCGAGCTGGTCGTGCATATCGTCGACACGCTGCTGTCTCCCGAGGACGGCTTGCTCATGCACTTTCTGCGTCTGGGCGTCAGCGATGTCGTCTTGTACGACCCGCTGTGGTGGCTGTTTTCGCCCCAAAGCGGCCTGCGCGGTCGTCGTCTGTTGACCCATTACCGACGGGAACGATCGCCGAGCGGTGTCGCGTCGTTTCTGCTGCAGCCCCAAGAACACCCAGGACGCATCTACCTGCCCACACATCGCCTATGGCTCATCCATCGCGGGGGCGCGGATCTGCGAGCGTACGACGGTGCGGCCAGCCAAGCCGGGCTGCCCAACGAGACGGACTGCATCCGCCTGCCCGACGAGCTGCCGTCGTCCTAGCGAGGCATTACGCCGCCGACGTGCGCAGGCGATCGGCCCAGCGCGGCAGCCAGCGCGCAACGATGCGATCGAGCACGAAGTACGCCCCGGCCGTCTGCACCAGCGAGGCCACCCAGAACCAGGCATAGCTGGGATAGACGCGCTGGTACACCGCGTACACCGCGTGCGCGACGTTGACGTTGGCGGAAGCCGGCGTGATCACGCGACAGACAAGCTGCAGCGCGATCAGCCAGAGCGTGGCGTGCAGCCACGCGCGCGGTGGCCAGCCCAAGCGCAGCGCGCCGAGCAAGCCCACCAGCAAGCCCACCCAGTGCGTCAGAAGCGACGTGTAAAAGAACTCGCCACCCACGATCAGATCCACCGCCCACGTGAAGTTGCCCACGCACAGCCACAGCACACCGACCGCGCACAGCATCGAGGACAGCCCGCGCGGCAAGCGAAACAGCAGGCCCAACGCGATGAGCACGTTGGCCATCGTGCAGGCCCACAGGACATCGTGTGCCGTGCCGCGCAGCACATGGCTTCCGCCATGGATGACAAAGCTCAGCAGGGCCAAGACTCCCAGCGAAACCGTGGATGCAGCGCGCATTGATCACCACAGCAAAGAGAAGATCCTCAGCGCTCCATCGAACACCTGCCGCCCCCCCTTTCGCAAGCCTGGACCGTCAAACCGCGCCGCCCGTCGGGTCAGAACCCGCCCAGCGGATGCAGCCAGGACAGGCAAGGTTGGCGCGTGGGCTGCTTACCGCGTTGGTTCGTCACCATGTCGTCTTCGCCACCGAGAGCGTCGCGCAGCGGCGGACTGCGGGGCTCGGCACCGCGCCAGGCGTTGTGTCGGTCGTGACTACGGGGCTGGCGGGGACGCCAGGCGTTGTGTCGGTCGCAACAGCGAAGTTGGGGGACCGCAAGGCGTTGTGTCGGTCGTGACCACGGGGCTAGCCGGGACGCCAAGCGTTGTGTCGGTCGCAACAGCGAAGTTGGGGGACCGCAAGGCGTTGTGTCGGTCGTGACCACGGGGCTGGCCGGGACGCCAAGCGTTGTGTCGGTCGTGACTACGGGGCTGGCCGGGACGCCAAGCGTTGTGTCGGTCGCGACTACGGGGCTGGCGCGTGGTCGAACCACTTGGTGCCCCCCCCAAGCCACGGGCAAGAGTCCGCTCAGCGCGGACAGCCGCCCCTCCCCGCGAGACCGCGTCCCTCCGCGAGGCCGCCCCCCCCCGCAAAGGCCGCCCTTGTTCGCCACCTACGAGCCCGATATCTTCCCCCCCCCTCTCTTCTTCCTTCTCTGTCAGTTCCCTTTTCTGTCCGCCAGAGCCTCCCATGTCCTCTTCCCTGCGCACCGACCCAGAACATTCCTTTGTTCCTGTGCAGGGCGACGGACGGTGCTTGTTCCTTTTTCTTGCGGGCAGCCTCCCGCTGCCGGGGCTCAAGATCCCACACATCTCCCCTCTGAAGGAGGTGTCCGGCGTGGGGGTTGCTGTGGCGCTTGGGAATGCGGAAGAAACGGTCGGAGCCGGTGTATCGATTGGATGCGGAGCGGGTGGGGAAGGAGGCGGCGTGCGAGCTGGGGGACGTGCGGCTGGAACGGCGGATGGAGCGCATCGTCGGCACGATGTGCAAGCGGCCATCGGCGTCGCTGCCGGCGATGTTTCCCGACGAGTCGGAGAGCGAAGCGGTCTATCGTTTTTTGCGCAATGAACGGCTGAGTTTGGGGCGCGTTCTGCGCGGTCATGTGGCGCATACGGTGGCGCGCGCGCAGAGCCTCCGGACGGTCGTGGTCATTCACGACACGACGGAGTTTTCTTTTGCCACGGGCCGGGAACGCCGCCACGGGCTGCAGCGACATAGCGAGGCGCGGCAGGGGTTCTTCGGTCATGTCTCGCTGTGCGTCTCGGTCGACGGAGCGCGGGCGCCGCTGGGCTGTCTGTGGATGCAGCCGTTCGTGCGACTTGCGCACCTTGACCACGAGGCGGAGCGACAGGACTGGCAGCGTCTGATGGGACGCGACTTCAGCGAGTCGGGGCGCTGGCTCAAGGGAATCCGTCACAGCGAGCGACTCCTTGGGCCCAAGGTCTCGGCGATTCATATTTGTGACCGCGAAGGAGATTCCTATCCGCTGTTGTCCAAGCTGGTTGGCGACGGGAGCCGCTTCGTTGTCCGGCTGTCCCATAACCGGACGCTCGCCTGTCCGAGCTTGGGACACCTGCAGGACTTCGTTGGGAATCAGCCGCTGCTCGGCGAGCCGCGCACCGTCGAGCTATCGGAGCGTCTGCATGCCGAGAAGCGCCCGTCGAGCCAGAAGAGCCATCCGAACCGCCCACGCCGCACGGCGACGCTTTCGATTCGCCGTGCAGAGGTCACGCTCCGACGGCCAGCCTCGCGCAAAGACGACGAGCGGTGCCCGCAGACCCTGACGCTGAACATCCTGGACGTCCGCGAAGTCAACCCGCCCGTCGGACAGGCGCCCGTGCGCTGGACGCTATGTACCTCCGAGAGCATCGATTCCGCCGAGGACTGCTGGCGCATCGTGGACCACTATCGGACCCGCTGGCTCGTCGAAGAATTCTTCAAAGCCCTCAAGACCGGCTGCGCCTTCGAGTCGCGACAGCTCGACAGTCACAAGACTCTGCTCATCGCCTTGGGACTGTCGATTCCCGTCGCCTGGACACTCCTTTTAATGCGCTACCTGGAACGCGAGGCTCCCGATTCCCCCGCCGATTCCGTTTTACCGCGCGACCTTTTGGGATTCCTGCGCCGAGTCTGGCCACGCGGCCCCGCTCCCGACCATCCCACCGTCCGCCAAGCCCTCCTCGCCATCGCCTCCCTCGGAGGACACTTCCGCCACAACGGACCCCCAGGATGGCTCGTCCTCCACCGCGGCTACCAAACCCTCCTCACCATGTTCCAGGGCTTCCTCGCCGCCTCTTCAGAGGGGGGATGTGATCAATCTTGAGGCTGCCGGGGGATGCGAGAGAGAAACCGTCCGGTTTCCCTCTCGCGCTCTCCCATCCCTAGTTCCTTCCTTTTTACGAAACTTCCCGCCCATCTCCCCCCAGCCCCCTCTTCCGCGCCCGGAAGAGGGGGTTCCTTTTTCGCAACTTCTCGCCCCATGGCATGCGCCCCAGAGTCCCGCAGCCCGTCTCGCGTGTCCCCATCTCATCGCCCATATCCGCGTCTTGCCCCCATGCTTCAAATGCCCCCCTTCGCTTGCGAAGGGGGGGTAGGGGGGTAGCCCATTGCCTCAGGCCACCTGC
>JAEUJZ010000029.1 GCA_016794505.1 Myxococcales bacterium | reverse complement strand
CCGTCGCTGAGCGTGTAGAAACGAACACGGACAGGCGGGCCGGGTTCGATCGCTGTCTCATGCCCGATGGGCAAGGGCCGCTTGCTCGTCGGGCGAAAGCGGAGCTTGCCGCGGGAGTAGTTCCAGTGGGTGCAGCCCGCTCGGCGAGCCATTTTCCACAGCACCTCCCACGAGTGAATGATTCTCTGGGCCATGCGCCGCCTCTCAGCTTATCGCGATCGGTTGCGATCTGCGCCCTTAATCGTGAAGTAGAGGGGGCCTATCTGGGAAGAGGGCGGCCGATCGCGCGTTTGCGGGCGGATAGCCTCGCAATACGTGCTGACGCGAACAAGCGAGCGAGGATCATGATGTCGGCCCAACGAAGATTCTTACGCTACATAAATTAGAAATAAGAAGAACAGCGACGGAGCGCTGCTTGTTTCCATAAAATAAGAAAAAATAAGGGATGAGAACCAAACTTCACGATCCTTGTCGTGTGCTTGAATAAGGCATAAGTAGCCGAATAAGGTTTGGTTGGTGACTTCCGAGCCTGCTCGCCAGAATATGCATTCCTAGCGAATAGGCACCTTTGAAGGAATTTTGCCTCTCGCCTCCGCGATGGGCAGCCCAGGCCCCAACGATGCAAGCCGGAGGCAATGTAGGCAAGGCGCTTGCCGCAGTTTCCGACGAGGGTTCCGACCGCTGCGAGGGCGATGGCCGCGTACTATCTGCCGTCTAGGTAAGGCGGCACGGAGGACCTATCCGCGGAAACTGCAAGGTTATCGAGGAGTTATGGCCGCGACCGCTTCAAGGTAATATTCTATCCAAACAGAATATTTAGCTAAATGGCTCATCATTTCGCGAGTTTATGTTGGCCCTAAGATTTACCGGAAAAACGCCTGTCGCCGGTTCTCGACGGATGGCTGTTGAGAGGATGCGGAAGCATCCCTCCCAATCTAAGAACCTTAATCGCACGAAAGGAAAATAGCGTTCCGTAGCGGATGCGCGGGAAAAATTGGCCTCTTCTCGCAGACATAGCGAGGCTACTTGCCTCCGCAATAGGGCCACGCGAGCATGGACAATAGGTCGGCGATAAGGGGCGGCGTACCTTGGTCCCGACGCGGGGCGAGGTCGAAACAGGCACCATGCTAATTGACGCACTGACAGGCTTGCTGCGGCGGACGTGGGGATTTCTCCAGTCGGGCTGGGCTTGGGTCGTGCGTAGGCTGCGGGCGGTGGCCGACGACGCCGTGGCGTTCCTTGCTCGCTTGGAAGATGCCAGCAGTGGAGCGACTCGACGAGCGGCGGCGCCCGCGTCCCCTGGCGTCAGCGCTGCACCGACCGAAGCGCCCGCCCGGACGCCACAGGCGGCCCCGCCACGCCAGGTCGAGGCCGTTGCGCCCTCTGCCGTGCCAGCGCCTGCCGCAAAGGATGATGCGGGCAAGAAGGCGGCGACGGCATCGCTGTTATCGGCGGCGGCGGCGTTGCTCGGCACGGAAGCGACGACGCCCCGCTCCGCCCCCGTCACAGCGACGGAGCCACCGACGGCACGGTCTGCCCCGGTCACAGCGACGGAGCCACCGACGCCCAACGATCGCAGCGACGAGACAGCGCTTGCGCGCATGGTGGCCAACGACGACAGCCCGCGCGAAGTGACGTTCGTCCGCGCCTGGATCGCTGTGCAGCACCAGCGAGCACGCAAGGTCAGCATGTTCGAGTTTCTGACGCGCGGTCAGGGCTACGGCCCGCGCAACCGCAAGGCCCCCGCCAAGCTGACCCTGTACGCGTCTACCAGCGAGGCACCGAGCAACACAGACCGCGTCGTCGCGCGCACGCTGCTCGCGGGCCTGGTCGCGCCCTCTGCCGCCATCCGCGCCCACAAGCCGGGACAGCTTATCGAGCGCGGCAAAGACCTGACGGATGCGCAGATCCTCCGTCGGCAGGCCGACATCAAAGAGGGCATCTACGGTCGGATCGAGGGCACCGCGTGGCTGCTGCTGAGCCCCGATGCCCCCGCGATCGCGCCGAAAAAGGGACAGAGCGCAGCCGAA
>JAEUJZ010000025.1 GCA_016794505.1 Myxococcales bacterium | reverse complement strand
GGCATCATCCACCGCGACCGCGAGATGCCGTGGTAAGGCTCGCGATCTCGCGGGCTTGCGCTAAGCCAGGAAACGCCAGGGAAACGCCGGGATGGCTCGCGGTTGCTGCTGTGTGTCAATGACGGAGCGATCCTTCCCGGTGGCCTCTCTAGCGCGCTTCGCGCAAGAGCTCATCGGCGTGGGCGCGGCTCTTTTCGGTCAGGCGGGCGCCGCCCAGCATACGAGCGATCTCGTCGCGGCGCTCGTTGGCAGACAGCTTGCGCACCCGCGTCGTGGTACGGCCACCGCTGACCTGCTTTTCGACGCGCAGGTGCTGATCGGCATAGGCCGCAATCTGCGCCAAGTGGGTGATGCACAGCACCTGCCGATGACAAGCCATGGCGCGAATATGTCGCCCCACGCGATCCGCGGTGGCGCCGCCGATGCCTGAATCGACTTCATCAAAGACGCAGGTGGCGACGCTGTCCGCCTGTCCGATCACGCCGCGCAGGGCCAGCATGACACGCGATAGCTCACCGCCGGACGCGATGCGAGCCAAGGGGCGCGCTTCTTCTCCGACGTTGCTCTGCAGCAGAAGCTCGCAGCGATCCCAGCCATCGCGGCTCAAGCGACACAGCTTGCCCTCGTGCTCAAACAGCAGCGCGGGTTCGTCGCCTTTCTGCGCGGGGCGGCGATCCAAGCGGACTTCGATCTGCGCCCCCTTCATCGACAGATCATCGAGCGCTGCGCTCGCTTGTTTCGACAGCTTGCAAGCCACCTGCGCCCGCGCCGCGTGCAGGCGAGTCGCCGCCTGCGCCGCAGCCTTGCGCGCCTGTTCCACTTCGATCTCGGCCGTCGCACGATGCGCTTCGTGCTGCTGCAAACGCAGAAGCTCTTCTTCCATGTCGGCACGCTTCGCAATTAATGCCGCCATGTCCGGTCCGTGCTTGCGCAAAAGGCGCGACAACACATGCAGACGATCGTCGATCTCGGCCAAGCGCTCGGGATCGGCGCGCAGGTGATCGGCATAGCGCCGCAGCGCGTGCGCGGCGTCTTCCAGCAGGCCTTCTGCTTCACCAAGCTGCGTGCCCAGCGCGCCCAAGTCTTTGTCGATAGCGCCCAGGTCTGATAGCTCGCGACGCAGGCTGGCCAAGCGCTCAAGCACCGCGCCTTCACTGCTGTACAGCACGTCTTCGCCACGCCGTGCCGCTTGATGCAGCTTGCCGGCCGCGCGCAGGCGCTTTTGTTCGTCGCGCAGCGCCTCGTCTTCACCGGGCTGCGGATCCGCAGTCTGAAGCTCGTCGAGCTGAAAGCGCAGAAACTCTTCGCGCTCGGCGCGTGCCCGCTCGTCGAGCGAAGCGGCACGCAAGCGTGAGATGGCTTCCTCCAACGCAGAAAACGCCGCCGCCATTTCAGGCAGAAGCTCGGCCGCGCCGCGCTGGCTGGTGCGTTCCATGCAGCGGTCGAGCATGGGCAGGTGGCGACTGGCGTCGAGCAGCGACTGATGCTCGTGCTGTCCCGCGATATCGATGAGGCCACCGATCACCTCGCCCAAGGTCTGCACCGTCGACAGCTGACCCCCGACATAGACGCGACCGCGACCGCCTTTGCCCGCTGCGGCGATGACGCGTCGCACGATCAAGCCCTCTTCGGCGATGCGGGACGGTGCCTCTGCGGTGTCGGCGGGCTCGATGCCAAGCTGGGTCAGCTTTTCTTGCAGAGCCCGCGCCGGCTCGCTGCCTGCCGGCGGTGCGAAGATCGCTTCGATGCGTGCTTCGTCGGCGCCGCTGCGAATCAGATCGGCCGGAGCCCGCCCGCCGCGCAGCAAAGACACCGCGTCCAAGATCAGCGACTTGCCAGCACCGGTCTCGCCCGAGATCACGGTCATGCCAGGCCCAAATTCCAGCTCGACTTCATCGAGGATCGCGAAGTTGCTGATGCGCAGATAGGTCAACATGATGCCCGCATCCTAGCGCAGGCTTATGACAAGCGACTGCTTCCGCGCAGGTTGGCAGCGTCGAGCTTCTGTCCAAGGCCATAGGCCAGGTTGCGATACAAGACCAGGGCGATGTCTGGACGCTGTCGCGACAAGAGCGAAAGCGACTCGGCATCGAGCATGGCCACGCGCAAGGCACCCTTGGCTCGCGCCGTCGAGCGATGCGGCCCGCCTGCGAGAAGCCCGCGCTCGCCCACGACATCGCCGCTGTGAACAACGCCGATCTCGCGATCACCGCGCTCGATGCCTAGCTCGCCCGACAGCACGACATACATGGCTCTAGCGTCTTGGCCGGTTTCAAACAGCGCAGCCCCCTCGTGCAAGGTGCGCGTGTGCATGGCGGCGGCCAAGCGACGCGACTGCGCTTCGTCGAGCCCAAAAAACAAGGGCAGCGCCCCGATGGCGCTTTGGATCTCGGGCAGGACGTGCGTCTGCCGCAGGCTATCGGCCACCAGATCGAAAAACGGCCGAAGCTCGGGAACCGCATCGGGCACTGCGACATCGGCCTCGCCGAACAGCTTGACCATGCGCACGATATCCAAGCGCTCGACATCGGCAAAGACCATCGCTGGTACAAAGGCCGCTGGAAAAAAACCAAGCTCGACAAGGGTGCGCTGCATGCGTGGCGCGTGCGCCGACACATCGATCTCAAGGTACCGCGTGCCCAGCGCAGCGATTCGCTGCACTGCTTCTTCCAGCAAAAAGCGGATGGCCTCGTCGGTGCGCGCCACCACTTCAAAGATCCGTGCCGCCTGCTCAATGGGATCGTGAACCCAGCCCACGCCGCCTGCGATGGCGCCACCCGATGCCGCAGGATCGCGGGCCAAAAGATAGGTCGCGTGACGCACTGCCAGCTTGAAAAGACCATAGTGCAGACGAATCGGACCGAAGATCTCGCGACGATGGACGCGGCCGCGCTCGATGCGCAAAAGAGCAGGCAGCCCCGCGCTGCTCATGGTCTCGGCCTCAAAGCTGCCACGAGCGGCATAGGCTGGGCTGACCTCGTCGACGATCAGGTCGTTGCTCATGCCCAGCGAAGCCAGGGCAGCGCTGGCCAGGCGATGCACTTCGGGAACGATGTGGGGATGGTTCTTGCGCAGCGACAGCGCGGGGCCGAAGTGGCGTACATGCAGTCCCACGCTCTCGCGCGTCTGCACCAAGTGCTTGTTGGGCAGAAACCCCACCGGGCGGAACTGCGCCGCAATCGAGATGCTCTGCGAGTGGTGATGCACCGTGCGGTTCTCAACGAAGGCAACGTGCAGACGATCGCCGATGCAGCGCAGTCGGCCTTCCATCAAGAGGTGCCCAAGACCTTGCGAACGCGCTTGGCTATCCACGGCCAAGCGTCCTAGCTCGCCCACCAGGTCTGAGTGCGCGCTGACATCGACGATGACCGAGGCGGTCCCCAGCAGGCGGCGGCTGGCTTGTTCCTCGGCCACCAGCACCACCATGTCATCACCCAGGATCGAACGCAGAAGCCAGCTCTCGTCGAAGAAGTTGCGGTAGGGATAGGATCCGCCATAAGTCGTCAAGAACAGTTGACGAATGGCCGAGACATCCCGTTCATCCGCCGTGCGGACGGTGATCCCTGCGGATTCAATCAGCGTGCTCATTGCGGCACCTCGCTGTGCAGACGTGCTGCGGCCACGCGGGCTACCTGGGCCAGATAGGCCGCGCCGAACGCCAACACCGACTCGTCAAAGTCAAAGCGGCTTGAGTGCGCAGGGAAGCCCTCGCGGCCAGCCGCGCGCCCGCCGAAGCGAACATAGGCGCCGGCCACGTTTTCTAGATACACGGCGAAGTCTTCGCCTCCCATGTTGACGCTGCGCAGCTCGACGACTTGCTCGGGACCGCAGACCTGCATCGCGGCCTCGCGGGCAAGCGCCGCCATGTCCGGCGTGTTCAAAAGGACCGGCGTACCTTCCACGATGCGCGTCTCGATCTGAGCGCCGTGCAGGAGGCCAATGGCGCTGGCGATGCGCCGCAGCGCGGCATGCAGGTGTTTCCGCACATCGGGATGCTGCGCGCGAATAGTGCCGCTTAGCTCAGCTTGGCCGGCGATGACGTTGGCGGCGGTACCCGCATGAAAGCTACCGACGGTGATAACCGATGGATGAGCTGGATCGATCTCGCGCGAGACAATGGTCTGCAGCGCCGTGACCAAGAGGCTGCCGACCACCACCGCGTCGAGCGCCTCATGCGGACGCGCGCCGTGACCATCGCGTCCACGCACCGTGATAAAAAACATGTCGGTCGACGCATTCATCGCCCCGGCCTGGACCGCGATCGTGCCCACCGGGTAGTGACGGTCGATGTGCCCACCGAAGATCTGCGCGACATCGGCGAGTGCGCCATCGGCCACCATCGCTCGCGCGCCTTCGGCGACTTCTTCGGCCGGCTGAAACAGGATGCGTACCGATACGGGCGGCGGATCCTGCAGAAGCAGCGCGGCCGCGCCCAGCGCCATCGCCGTATGCCCATCGTGTGCGCAGGCATGCATCAGCCCCGGATTCTGCGATGCGAACGGCAGGCCGGTCTCTTCGTGAATCGGCAGCGCATCCAGATCCGCACGCAGCGCGATCAGTGGCCGTGTGCGCAGACCTGGAATATCGACGACCACACCCGTCTTGGCGATCCTTCGAGGCTGCAAGCCCAGCGCACGCAGCTCAGCCATGACGCTTGCCGCCGTGCCTTCTTCGTGCCAGCTACGCTCGGGATGCTGGTGCAGATCGCGGCGGATACGAACCATCATCGACTGCAGCGCGGACGAAACGGGCAAGCTGTGCATAGGACCTCGCATAACACAAACCTAAGCACCGACGGGGGATCATCCAAGTGCGGACGCCGTCGATCGAAGATTGCCCGCGCCGTCAGAGATTTGGTACACACGCGATCTCGTAAGACTTGCGCGATTTGTGACCCCGTCCGCTGTCGTGATCCGTGGAGGCTTCCATGCCGACGACCCGCCGTACGCTCTCGCTTCTGTGTCTGCCGCTGCTTCTTGCGTCTGCAAGCTGCGGCAAAAGCGAAGATCCTATGCCCATGCCAGAAGGTCCCTGCGCCGCCGCAGGGATCACATCGAGCAGCCGCTTTTCTGGCGGCAGCCCCGACGGGCACCCCGACCCACTGGGCGCCTCGACGCGGGGTACCGCACGAGCGGCGCGCATCCGCGATAAGACCTGGATCCGCCAAGCCGAAAACGCCCGCGAGAAAGTGCAGGAAGGCGACTTTCTGCTGCTCAACGATCACATCGCCGTGTACATCGAGGCGGGCAAGACCTCTGACGGCTATCAGGGACTGCCGGGCGACATCTTGGCCATCGAGCCTGTTGGAGCCGATGGCAAGCCAACCGGAACCTCGCAGTTCAACGAGACCTTCGTTGCGCTGAGCGGACAGGCCGTCGGAGCCGATGAGATCACCGTCCTCAACGACGGACGCGATGGCAAAGCAGCGGTCGTGCGGGTCTCGGGCACGCTGCGCGATATTCCGTTCTTGCAGACCTTCGCCGGCATCCTTGGGAACCCGACCAACCTGCCAGCGGCCATCGATTATGTGCTAGAGCCAGGGGCCGAAAATCTGCTGCTGCGCCTCTCGCTGATGAACACCGAGGCGCACGAGATCGACTTCAACAACACACAGATCTTTGGCTTTTTCCAAGGCTCGCGAAATGAGCGCTTCACGCCCGAGGCCGGCTTTGCCGAGCCGGGATCGTTGGCCGCGTGGCTCGGCTTCACCAGCGACAAGAGCAGCTTTGCGTTCCGCCTGAAAGGTCGGCCTGTCGGTTACATCATCGAGCAGTCTGGGTTTGAGGCCTATCGCGGCTCGGGCCTGAAGATCGGCGCGTGCGAGAAAAAGACCGTCGACTACATCGAATGGGTCGCGGCCACAGGAGGCGTCGATGCACTGCGCAGCGCCATCCGGCGCGTCGATGGCGACACATCCTGGCATGCCGTGCATGGCAAGGTGCAGGACGATGGCATGACGCCGATCGCCGGGGCCATGGTTCACGCCGTCGACAGCAAGGGCCTGTTTCTTACGCAAGCCAAGACCGATGCCGGCGGCGAGTTTGCTCTTTCGCTGCCTGCAGGATCGCCAGCCGATCTGACGGTGACCATTGACTCGCATACCGTCTCATCGAAGCAGCGAATCGTCCCGACCGATGGCAATCATGACCCGGTGACGCTGACCTTGCCGCGCCCAGGCGGCCTGCGGGTCGTCGCACGCGACAGCGGCAGCAGCAAGCCTCTGCCGGTGCGCATTGAAGTCGTCCCCGCCACGCCGGTTCAGGGCATCCCGGCAAGCTGGGGTGTGCGGCGCTATCCCAACCAGCGCTCCCTGATGGCGTGGTCGGCGAGCGGCGATGCCACGTTCAGCCTTCCGGTGGGTACGCACCGCGTCATCGTCAGCCATGGCCCAGAATGGGAAATGCTCGACACGATGGTCACGATCGAGTCAGGCAAGCAAGCGCAGGTGAACGCCGACCTTCTGCACAGCGTCGACTCGACGGGCGTGATGTGCGGCGATTTTCATATTCACTCGTACTATTCCGCCGACTCGTCGGATCCAGTGCCCCTCAAGGTGATCAGCGCGGTCGCCGATGGACTTGAGATCCCAGTGTCGAGCGAGCACGAGTGGATCGTCGACTTTCAGCCGGTGCTAAAGAGCCTGGGCTTGGATAGCTGGGCCTTTGGCATGTCGTCGGAAGAGCTGACGACATTTACCTGGGGTCACTTTGGCGTCGTGCCCATCAGCCCACGACCCGATCGCGCCAACAACGGCGCTGTTCCCTGGCTGGGCAAGAGCCCGCGCGAGGTCTTTGCCGACGTCCATGCGCTGCCTGAGAAGCCGGTTTTGATCGTCAATCACCCGACATCGTCGGGCTTTGGTGGGTACTTCTCGGCCGCTGGCTTTACGCGCAGCACGGTGACCGGCGATCCCGAGCTATGGAGCGAAGACTTCGATGCGGTCGAAGCCTTCAACGACAGCGACTTCGATTCAAACCGCAAGAGCATCGTCGCCGACTGGTTCGCCCTGCTCAACGCCGGCAAGCGCATCTGGGCCGTCGGCAGCTCGGATACGCACGGCATCGTGTCATCGCCAGTTGGCTATCCGCGCACCTGCATGCGCTTTGGCCACGATGATCCCACGCGCCTTTCGTCGGACTTGGTACGCGATGCCCTGCGCGCCGGCAAGTCGACGATCGCAGGAGGTCTGTACATGACCGTCGAAGGTCCCGGCGGTGTCGGCCCCGGCGAAACGGTGCGCAGCGCCGCCAGCATGTTCGACTTTCGCATCGTCGTACAGGCGCCCAAGTGGCTGGCCGCTCGGCAGCTTGAAGTCATCGTAAATGGCGAGACCGAGCGCACCGTCGAGCTAACCGAAAGCGTAACGCCGACGGGCCGCCGCTATGAAGCCACGGTGACCCTCAAGCGACCGCCCAAGGCGCTGAACTGGGTCGTGTTCCATGCTCGACCGCCAGCGGGTCGCGATATGTCCCCCGTGTATCCCGGCCGCAAGCCCTTCGCCGTGTCGAACCCGATCTTCTTCTAGCCAATCCCCCAGGCTGCTTCGCGTTACAGCACGGTGCGCGGTCGCGTGTCGCCCCTTGGCAACGAGCGAGGGCGCGGCGGCTCGGGTCGCGGCTCGCGCGTCGGGGTCGGCGCAGTCGGTCCCACCGGCTGGGTCTCGATCGCGGCGAGCAAGCGGCTGAGCTCCTCCAGCTGTTCCGACGACTTTTCCACCCAGCCGTTTTTTACGCCGACCCGCGAAGCCCACTCGACGTTCTTCTGCAGAACGCCCTGCGCTTTCTCCAGCAAGTTGCGCAGCTGACCTTTCAGCAGGTCGCTGTAAAAGATCTTCTCTAGCTCGTTCAGCTCGACGGGAACGGGCGCTTTGACCAGCGTGTCATAGAGCTCGCGATACAGCGCGCCGATGTGAAAGCCAGCCGCTGATGCCCAGAACGGATCTTTGAAGCGAATCGCGGCGACATAGCCCTCGTTTGCCGCCATGAACTGCTTGGCCAGCGCTTCGATGTCTTGCGGAAGCTGTTTCTGCGCCGTACGCAGCGGCATCTCGCGAAAGCGCTTGTGCGAAAGATGCGCGCGATAAAACTGCGCCATGGCGACGAAAAATGGCGACTCGATGCGCTCTTCCTCTTGGTGCGCTTGGTAATACGCGATGGCTTCGCGAAAGCTGCGCTCGGCCTGCACCGTGTCGCTGATCTCGAAGTAGCCAAGGCCGATGCGCGACATGGTCTCGACTCGCTCGCTCAGGTTGAGATCGGTGCGCCGAGCCGCTGCTTCCAGCGCCTCGATCGAAGCTGGCCAGCGCGAAAGCTCGGCATAGCAGGCCCCGATGCGCAGACTCGCGTCTTTGGCCACCTTGGCCGCGGGAAACTCATCGAGTACGCGACGATAGCGCTCGACGGCATCGACAAAGCGGCCCTGCGCTTCCAACGACAAGCCCGCGTTGAAGATCGATGGCGGCACATAGCCGCTCTCGGGGAAGCTCTTGATCAAGCGGTCATAGCTCTCGACAGCTTCGCTGAAGCGATTGCCGTCCATGTGCTCCCCGGCTTCTTCAAACAGCGTCGGAGCGTCAAAGGCAACCAGCTCATCACCGGGCTTGCCGGCTTCGATCTGCACGGGGTCCATCTCGACCTTGGTCACGGGACCAGCCGATGGATCAGACAGACCAGCCGACGCGCCAGCCCGCGAGGTGTGTGCGCAGCCGCTGCCCGATAGCAGCACGCCCAAGGCCATCGAAAGCCCAGCCGCTCGTCCGATGCGCTGAAGAGCGGTCGCTGGCTTCGACCCACGTGATCCGGGAATGACGATGACGCGCTTCATGGTTGCTCCTTCGCACAAGTTAGTACACGGTTGCGCCCAACGGATTGCGAACCGTCTCATGCTCCCCGACTTGCCTGATCTGACAACATTTCCCGTCGCTGTGTTGCATGGACAGCCGGCCATCCCAGTGCCCCACCTGCCGCATGCTCCGCCGTTTCGCTTGCTCGATCGCGTGCTGCACATCGACGTCGCAAGCGGCTCGCTGTGGGCACTGAAACAGATCTCGATCAACGATGCGCTGTGGCCTGCTGAGCAGTGTGTTCCGGCTGCAGCCGTGCCCCATCAGACCGACCTGCCGGCGCTGCTTCTGATCGAAGCGCTCAGCCAGGCCGCGGCCTGCTTCAACCTTCTTTCGTCCGAGCCGACATCGCGGGCGTCCAGCGCGGCACCAACCGCGGTGCAGCCATCCGTACGCCCCTCGGCACGTCCAGCCGAGCAGCCATCGGCACAAGAGCGGCATCTTGGCTTCTTAGTGTCCGTCTCTGACTTTCGGTTCCCAGCCGCAGCACGTGGCGGCGCTCGCGTCGGTGACACGGTCCTTCTTCACGTCCAAAAGCAAGAGAGCCTGGGGGCTCTGGTGGCGTTTTCCGCCCAGGCGCTGTGCCCGATCGATGGCTGGCCAAGTGACCGCGTGCATGCCGCTCTATCGCAGCGCGACCCCCGCCTTGGCCCGACGGAACCACAGCACCCGCCGGCACGCCTGTTGGGTCAAGGTCGGCTGCTTTTCGCCGTGACTTCAAAGTGATATTCTGGTGACCTCTCGTGAGAACGGTTGAACCGCAGCAGACGGGACCAACACCCGGTCTTGTGATTCTGATCCCCGCCTATAACGCCGAGCATCAGGTAGCCGCCGTCGTGCGGGGAGCCGCGCAAGCTGGCTTGCCGGTCATCGTCGTCGACGACGGCAGCACAGACCAGACCAGGCAGCGGGCGCAAGCGGCGGGTGCGGTGGTCCTGCGACATCACGCAAACCGCGGCAAAGGGGCGGCGCTGCAGACCGGCTTCGCCTACGCCCGATCCCAAAACGCAGACGGCGTGCTGACCTTGGACGCCGACGGCCAGCACGACACGCGCGAGATCCCCAAGCTGCTTGCCGTATGGCAAAAAGAGCCGTCGAGCTTGGTGCTGGGCGTGCGCAGCTTTGACCCAGCGCTGATGCCGCGTCGCAGCCGCATTGGCAACCACATCTCGACCTTCTTTATCTCGCTGTTTGCCGGCCGTCGACACAGCGACACACAGACCGGCTTCCGCATCTATCCGCGCCGGCTGCTCTCGCTGCCGCTTTCGACGCGCCGCTTCGATACCGAGACCGAGCTTTTGCTGTGGGCAAGCAAGCTCGCGATCCCGCTTCGTGAAGTGCCGGTGCAGACCATCTACCGCGTCCCCAGCGCTCCCGAGCCCAGTGTCCCCGACGAAAGCGCCGCCCCGGCTGCCACCGAGGCAGAAACCAGCACGCCACGCACGCACTTCCGCAACTGGGAAGACACGCTGCGCGTCCTGGGCCTGGTGATCAGCTCGCCTTGGTGGCGCCTCGACCGGGTGAATTCCGATCCCAACGATTCTCGCAGTCACGCCCGCAGCACATGATGGAGGCGAATCAATCCATGCGATCCCGTCTTGCCAACTGTCTTCCAACCTGGGCGCCTCTTGTGCGCTCGCTGGGCCTTGCCCGCCCGCAGCGTCGCAGCCGTCTGCTGTTTGGCGGTCTGCTCAGCGGCCTGGCTTTGGCCTGCACGCTGTCCGGCGTTGGCCTTTCAGGCCTGGGCTGCGACAACAAGACCAAGCCCATCATCATCAAGGGCCCGGTCGTGCAGCCGGTTGCCGATGTGCGCTGGAACACCATGCGCGCCGTCCATCATGTGCATATCGATTACCCGCGCGGCGACGGGCGTGGCCAGCTTACCGTGCGCGGCTTGGTCGCCGTCGAGCGACCGGATCGCTTCCGCTTGCAGGCGTATGGTCCTGGCAACATCACGCTGTTTGATCTGATCAAGGTCGGCGGCGACATCAAGGTTGTGCAGGGCATGCCCGGCAGCGAAGGCCAGCTTGAGCAGAAGATCCTCTTGTCCATCGGCGCCGATCTCGCCGCGGCCTTTGACCTAGAGCCGCGCTTGCCATCGCGTCAGAAGATCCTTGGCCTGAAAGAAGGCGAGCTTCGCATCGTCGAGACCGAGCGCACCATTCGCGCGCAGCAGTTCAAAGAGATCCAGGGTCAGTCGGTGCCGACGCATGTCATCATCGACAACACCGCCCTTGGCTACAGCGTCACCATCGACGTCGAATCGGCCAGCCTTGACGAGCGGCTTGACCCCGCCTTGTTCCGTCTCAAGTAGCACGCTGCTAAAGCGCTGGCTTGTTGCCGGCCTTTGCGCATAGATTCGCGGCGTGTCCGCCTTCCCTCGTCCTCCTTCTTCTTATCCCGCACGATCGGACGCAACACGCCCCGCGATAAACCCGTCGCGGCCAGCGGCAGGCCGATCGCATCCATCGGCTCGACGCAGCGCGGACGATCGCGGCAAGCCGAGCTTCGACGCAGACTTTCGATTTCCCGATCGAACCGTCGCGCTGCCGACAGGCGTGCCTGCGGATGCGCGCAGCGTGTACGGCATTCACGCGGTCACCGAGCTTTTGCGCAGCGCAAGCAGCCCGATCTTTGCCTTGTGCGTCAGCGAGTCTTCATCGCCCGCGACCAGCGCTGCACTGGCGAGCCTTTTGCGAATCGCACAGGAGCAAGGTGTCGAGCCGATCATGCGGTCGCGTGGCGAGCTCGATCGCTTGACGCGCGGTGCTGTGCATCAAGGGGTGGTGGCCTTCTGCTCGGCCTTTCGCTATCACAGCGACGTCCATGGCATCCTGCGCGCGGCGGGAAACGAGCCTCCACTTGTTGTGATCCTCGACGGAGTGACCGATCCGCAGAACCTGGGCGCGCTGGTGCGCAGCACGTATGTCTTGGGTGGCCATGGCGTCGTCCTGCCGATGAACAACAGCGCGCAAGTAACCGCAGCGACCGCGAAGGCCGCCGCAGGAGCCACCGAGGTTCTGCCCATCGCGCAGGTGGCGAACCTGCTGCGGACACTGCGCGACTTAAAAGATCGCGAAGTGCAGCTACTCGCAGCCGTCGCGCCCGGCCAAGGAGGACAGCCCGCGTGGGACTGTGATCTGTCACGTCCGACCGCAATCCTTTTGGGCAGCGAAGGCAAGGGGCTGCGCCCGCAGGTCCGCAAGAGCTGCGATGGTCGCATCGAAGTCCCCATGCAAGCGGGCCTACACGGCGCATCGCTGAACGTCTCGGCCGCTGGGGCTGTGCTGCTGTATGAAGCGCTGCGCCAGCGACGAAAACAGGCCGCGATAGACCATGGCTAGTTCGGTGCTCGCACGCTGCCGAGTGCTGCTTCTTCTAAGCGTGCTCGTATGCGCGATGGGGCCCCGCCACGCTCACGCCAAAGAAGCGAACTTTCGCCGCGTCACAGACTATCTGTGGTTTGCGCTGGGCGCGGGCATTGGCCTGGCCCTGCACGAGAGCGCACACATCGCCGCGGACTACATCACCGACGCGCGACCCAAGCTAGAGCCCGTCAGCCTGGGACCGTTTCCGTTTTTTTCGATCACACCAACGCACGTGCAGTCGCAGCAGCAGCGCTATGCCATCGCCATGGCGGGCTTTCTCATGCAGGACCTGTACAGCGAAGTCATCCTGCAGGTCGATCCGCGCCTGCGTGAACACAATCGCCCGCTGCTCAAGGGCATGCTGGCTCTGCACGTGCTTCTGACGACGGGGTATGCCATCACCGGCTTCGCGGGCGTCGGTCCGCAGCAGAGCGATGTCAACACGCTGTCCCGCGCGCTCAGCATTCCGCCATGGGCCGTTGGACTTCTGCTTTTGCCCCCTGCGATCTGCGACACGTACCGTTATTTCGTACCGGACTCGCGCTGGGCGCCGTGGGTCAGCCTGGCCGGCAAAGGCACGCTGCTCGGCATCGTCGCGGCGTTCTAAACAGCGCGGGCAGCGCCGGACCCGAGCGCGGCAAGCTCGGCCGAGCGCACAAAGTTTTTCCCCATGCTCCTGCGCCTGTTTTATCGTCGCGGCGCGAGCGCGATCAGGGTGGTCGCGATCGTCGCAACATCCCGCTCGATGGAGGCTCTCATGGCGACGCAGAAACGAATCTCGCAGCTTCTTTGTGGCTTGGCGTTTGGCCTGCTCCAGGTGGCCTGTACCCCACAGGTCGACAGCCCGACACCGCCCCAGCCAGCGCCCGCAGCGACGGCCGCTGCCGAGGGCCTGCGCTTGACTGCGCAGAGCCAAGATCGGGTGGCCGGTGAGCTCTTGCAAGGCGGGGTCACGCTGCGCTTTGCTGCCGCCGACAACGGATCGTCGGGTGAGCTGACGCTGCTCGACGGTGCAAACCAGGTGCTCTTGCAGGCGCAGCGCGGCGGCGAAAGCTCGCTGTCGATTTTGTCGGGCGCGCTGCACATGCAGGCCAGCTCGGCGCAAGGCCTGGCCGCCGAGCAGGTGGCGCAGTCGGGAGATTCCACCGCCGCTGCCCGGCTGAACGCGCGACCTGAAATGAAGCTCTTGCCGACGCTGTCGAAGCTGCTCGGCGAGCGGGGCATCAACGGCCGCGACTACCCCGCGACGTACCCCTTGCACCTTCTGGCCAGCCGCATCGCCGACATGGCTGACAGCAGCCTGGGCGAAAGCCAAAGCCAGCTAAGCCCCGACGTGCTGGCCTGCAAAGACCTGCGCAAGGACCCCAACAAGAACGAGTGCTATGGCATGTGCGGTCGCGGCTGTAGCTGCTGGAGCTGGGTCTGCGGCGACTGCTGCTATCACCGAGGCTGCGCGTATCACGATACGCAGTGCCGCACCTGTTCGCTGACCCACCCTGTTGCCTGCAACCTGTGCTACGTCGACTTCGTCAAGGCCTTCGCCATCGGTGGAGGCTGCGCCTCGTAAGCGCCCTGCCGCAGGTTCAGCCACGCCGGCTGAGCCTGCGGCGCCCTGCGGAAGATATATATATTGGATATTAAATTAATACATTTACTATACGAATAAATTATATTTGCAAATATATTTACTAAACTAGCTTCGGCCATAGACCGGAATGTTGGCGCCGCTGATGTCGCGGGCGGCAGGCGAGCACAGAAACAGGATGACCTGTGCCAGCGACTCGGGACGTACCCAGCGATCGGGATCGGCGGCCGGCATGTTCTGACGATTGGCCGGCGTATCGAGGATGCTCGGCAGCACGCAGTTCACGCGGATGCTTAGCTCGGCCAGCTCGGCAGCCATGCTCTCGGACAGGCGCAAAAGGGCCGCTTTCGATGCCGCGTACACGCCCATGTCGGCCGGTCCCGCAAGCGCCGATCGCGAGCCGATGAACACGATCGAGCCACCTCCGCCGCGCTTCATCACCGGCACCACGCCATGCACCAAGTTGAACGCCGAGCGAGCGTTCAAGTTCATCAGGAAGTTCCAGTCGTCTTCGCTGGCTTCATGCGTGACGCCCATGCGAAAGCCGCCGGCAATGTGGATCGCGGCATCGATGCGCGACACCGCCTGCTCTGTCGCCTCGGCAAAGCTCTTGGCCTCGTCCAAGCGCGTGATGTCGGCTTGGTGGATGTGGCAGCGCTCGGGCGTAAGTCCAAGCTCGCTGCGCAAAAGGGCCAAGCGCTCGCGGTTGTGATCGGTGAGGACCAACGTTGCCCCCGCGTCGGCGAAGGCCTTCACAACGGCGCGACCCAGTGCGCCCGCAGCGCCTGTGATCAAAACGACTTTGTCCTGAAACAGCATGGCTTCCCTCTGCTTGCCCTTAGCGGTTTGGGTGGTTGGCGACGGGCTTCTTACCCCAGTCGGAATCTACACAGTATCGCAGAAGCGTCAGGAAGTATTGCCGCACATCGGGGATCTCAAGCCCGCTTGCGGCCAGATCGCGGCGCGTCTGGCTGGTGTCGAACGCGGCACCGTGACTGAAGTACGGAACATAAATGCGCCCGGTTTCGAGGGTTTTTCTGCGCTTGCCGCGCAGCACAAAGCGCAAGAGCGGACGCACCCAGCGCTCATACGTTTCGATGGGCATGAACAGCGGCTTGTACACGCCAAAGACCTCGGCCGCGACGTCCATGGCGGCGCCGATTGTCGTCGAGCGCTCGGGCCCAGCGGCCAGGTGATAGGTCTTGCCGACCGCGGCATCGAGCCGGCCCAGCGCGACGATGGCCTTGACCACGAAGTCCACCGGCACCAGATCGACGATGCCCGCACGCGAGGCCGGCACCACCGGGATCAGGCCGCGGGCAAAGACCTTGAGCGGCCAGTACATGACCTTGAACGACGACGTGCGACCGCTGCTGCTGTCGCCAACGACGATGCTGGGGCGATAGATCGTCACCGGTAAAGGCGACTCGCTCGTGCTGCCGGACATCGCAGCGCGCACCAGCTTTTCTGCTTCGAACTTGGTCTGCTCGTACGTGTTGTGGAAGCCCTGCCCGCAGTCGAGATCGTCTTCCAAAATGCGACCGCGGCGGGTGCCTGCCACGTAGGCCGTGCCGATGTAGTGCAGCCGCGAAAAGCTGCCGTGCTGCTGGGCAGCGCGACACAGGCCCAGGATCTCGCGCGTGCCTTCAACATTGGTGACGCGCGCTTCGGCAAGCGGCAGATCGAAGCGCACGGTGGCGGCGCCGTGATAGACCGCAGCCGTGCGCGCAGCGACGGCAGAAAACGTCGCCGCATCCAGCCCCAGGTGCGGTCGCGTGATGTCGCCAGCCAAGGCAAAGACGCGGGCGCGACGCGGATCGCTGGCCGGAAGCGGCGCCTCTTCATCCAGCAGCGCACGCAGCCGCGACTCAGCGAGCAAGCTGCGCTCTTCGGCTGTGACGGGAGGCGGGGCCCCCGCGCGCTCGCCGCGCACCAAGCACAAGATGTCGTGATCGACCGGCAGTGACGTGATGAGCTGCCACAGAATCTCGCGCCCCAAAAAGCCAGTGGCCCCGGTCAAGAGCACAGCCGCTCGACGCGACGAAGCAGCGGAATCCGCGACAGATCCAGACGAGGTAGAAGTCATGAGGGGCCGGAGTATATCGCCCTGCGCGGGCCGCAATCGCCTGGGCTGCGCACTCTGTGCAGAGAATTTCCCCTCGCCGGGGGGGTTTTGTTTATGCTCGCCAGAAACTGGGGCCGACCCTTGCCAGCAGCGGGCTTGCGGACTGGCTAGACGACCAGACGGCCCGACGGAAACAAGCACCTAGCGAGGCCCACGTCGCGGCCCATCGTTTTCGGAGAAGCACAGAGACCATGCACCACGACACGCACGCAGAATCAGCCAAGGCAACCCGCATCGAAAAAGACACGTTCGGCGATATCGCCGTGCCCGCCGATCGCTATTGGGGGGCGCAGACGCAGCGCTCGCTGCAGAACTTTCGCATCGGTGGCGAGCGCTTCCCGCGCGAGTTCATCTATTCGCTCGGCGTCGTGAAGAAAGCCGCGGCGCGCACCAATGTTCGCTTGGGCAAGCTCGATTCCAAGCTGCTGCCCGCGATCGAGCAGGCCGCAGATGAAGTCATCGCTGGCACGCTCGATGCGCACTTTCCGCTGGTGGTGTGGCAGACGGGTAGCGGCACCCAGACCAACATGAACGCCAACGAAGTGATCTCGAACCGCGCCATCGAGATCTTGGGCGGCACGATGGGCAGCAAAAAGCCCGTACACCCCAACGATCACATCAACATGTCGCAGTCGACGAACGATCACTTCCCGACGGCGATGCACGTCGCGATCGTCGATCGAGTCCACCATCGCCTGCTGCCGGCCTTGGCCCAGCTTCACAAGGTGCTGGAAGAAAAGGCCGCGGCGTTTTCGCACATCATCAAGATCGGCCGCACGCACCTGATGGACGCGACGCCGCTTTCGCTGGGTCAGGAATTTGGCGGCTATGCGGCGCAGATCGCATTTGCGGAAAAGACCGTGCGCGCTGCGCTGCCTGGCATGTATGAGCTGGCAGCCGGTGGCACTGCCGTTGGCACCGGCCTAAACAGCCACCCCAAGTACGCCGAAGAAGTGGCCCAAGAGATCGCCGCGATCACCGGCCTGCCGTTTGTGACCGCGCCCAACAAGTTTGCCGCGCTGGCCGCGCACGATGCCGTCGTGACGCTGTCGGCGGCGCTGCGCACGACAGCGGTCGCGCTGTTCAAGATCGCAAGCGACATTCGTCTTTTGGGCAGCGGCCCGCGCTGCGGCCTGGCTGAGCTCTCGCTGCCGGAAAACGAGCCTGGCAGCTCGATCATGCCTGGCAAGGTCAACCCAACGCAGTGCGAGGCGATGACCATGCTGTGCGCGCAGGTCATCGGCAACGATGCCGCGGTGGCTTTCGCGGGAACGCAGGGCCACTTCGAGCTGAATGTCTTTAAGCCCCAGATGGTGTACGGCGCGCTGCAGTCGCTGCGCCTGCTCGCCGATGGCATCGACTCTTTCGTCGAGCACTGCGTGGCCGGCATCGTCGCCAACGAAGGACGGATCAAAGAGCTGCTTGGCCAGTCGCTGATGCTCGTGACCGCTCTGGCGCCGCGCATTGGATACGACATGGCGGCGAAGATCGCCAAGACCGCGCACAAGCAAGGCAAGACGCTGCGCGAGGTGACGATCGAGCTCGGCGCGCTCTCTGGTGAAGAATTCGATCAGGTCGTGCGCCCCGAAGACATGATCGATCCGCGTCCGTAAGCTCTGCCCCGCGATCTCAGAATTCGTCGCTGTCACGCCCACGCACCGACGCTCGGCTTCACGCAAGGAATCCGCCATGCACTCGCAACGTGAGGAGCTGCCCGCAGCAGCACCCGCCAGCACACGTCTGTCTGCCGTCGATGTCGCGCGCCGCGTCTTGGTACGCGTCGAGGCCGGCGCCTATGCCAGCTTAACCTTGTCGGGAGAGATGGATCGCGCACGGCTCGACGAGAGCTCGCGCGGCCTGTGTACGGAGCTTGTCTATGGCAGCCTGCGCAAACAGGCCGTTCTTGACGCGGCGCTCTTGCGCTTGGCACCGCGTGGCCTGGCGACGCTAGACCCGCAGGTGCGCGTGCTGTTGCGCTTGGGTGCATACCAGCTTTTGTTTACGCGCGTGCCCAAGCCGCGGGCCGTCAATCAGGTGGTGACGGTGCTGCGCACGCTGCGCGGTCCAGGGCTGGCTGGCTTTGCTAATGCCCTCTTGCGCCGCTTGTCACGTGAAGGACTGCCGCCAACACCGCCTTTGCCGGCCGATGCCACAGACGATCAGATCTGTGCCGCGCTGGTCACGCAGCACGGCTTGCCGGCCTTTCTGATCGCGGACCTGCTGGCGCTGCTCGGACGCGATGGAGCCGAGGCGCTGTGTGCGTCGCTGGAAGCGCCAGCCCCGACGTGGCTGCGCTTGAATTCGCTGCGTGGCACCTTCGCAGAAGCGCGGGCCGCGCTGCTGCGCGAAGGCGTGGCCCTCATTGAAAAAGCGGACAGCCCCGATGAGAACCCCAGCGCACTCGCCGAGGATGCCGTCCTTTCTGGGCTGCCTGAAGCCGTGCGCCTGCGATCCGGCTATCCATTTGCTGGCGCCGCCTATGCCGAGGGCTGGTTCACGGCGCAAGATCTGGGGGCACAGCTTGTCGCACGCCTGCTGCTTTCCGATGGCGATGGCGGCCCGCTGACCCTGCCCGAAGGTCCGCTGCTGGATGCGTGCTGCGGCACGGGCGGGAAAGCAACGCACCTAGCCGCGCTGCTCGCGGCGCGTGGCGAAGCGCGAGCCATCGATGCCGCCGACCGATCGCTGCGCAAGCTGGATCTCTGTCGCGAGCACATCCATCGCCTGCGCTGTCGCGACGTGCGACCGCTGCAGCTTGATCTGTTGCGCGCCGATGCGCTGGCCGACGCGCTGCGCCCACGCTATGCCGCGATCTTGCTCGATGCCCCGTGCAGCGGAAGCGGTGTCTTGCGCCGCCATCCAGAAGCGCGCACGCGCTTGCACGAGCCCGATGTCAACGTGCTGGCCCAGACTCAGCGCCGCATGGTGAGCGGACTTCTGCCTTATCTTTCCGTCGGCGGAGTGCTGGTCTATGCGGTATGCAGTCCGCTGCGCGAAGAAGGCCCCGCGGTGCTGGCCGATGTGCTGCGCGCCCACCCCGAGCTATCGCCGCTGCCGCCGCCTTTGACACAGGCACCGTGGAGCCACGTTCATCGCGCGCAGACAGACGGTCTTTACACTTGGCCGCACGAGCACAATGCCGACAGCTTCTACGCGATTCGCCTCACGCGCACGCGCTGAGGAGCGTGGTCACTTGATGGGCCATCACGTATGACGCGCTGCGTGATCTCGGCCGCGACAGGTCTCGGCGGACCCGATGCCGCGTGTCTTTCGAGATCGCTGTTGCCTGCCCCCGCCACGAGATGTTAGCGATGGGGTCATGGCCAAATACACACCTGAAAAGTACATCTGGCTCGACGGAAAACTCGTGCCATGGAACGACGCAACGGTGCATGTGCTGACCCACACGCTGCACTATGGGGTTGGCGTGTTTGAAGGCGTTCGCGCCTATGAACAGCCCACAGGTGGCGGCGTGTTTCGCTTGCCCGAGCACATCGATCGCTTGCTGATGTCGGCACGCATGTGCCTGATCGACTCACCGTACAGTCGTGATCAGCTCATCCAGGCCTGCGTCGAGACGCTGCGTGAAAACGGCCTGCGCGGTGCCTATCTGCGACCGCTCATGTTCCTGGGGGATGGCGCGATGGGTCTGGGCGCGACCGAGATGGCGGTGCGCATCGCGATCTCGACCTATGTCTGGGGCACCTATTTGGGCGAGGACGGCGTACGCAGCGGCATCCGCGCCAAGGTCTCGTCGTTCGCGCGAGCCAGCCAGCAATCCAGCCTGCTCAAAGCCAAGATCTGCGGCCAGTATGTGAACTCCGTGCTGGCCAAACGCGAAGTCGTCCGAGGCGGCTACGATGAGGCCATCCTGCTCGACTCGACGGGGCAAGTGGCCGAGGCATCGGGCGAGAACATCTTTGCCGTGATCCGCGGTCATCTGCTCACGCCGCCGCTTTCGGGCGCCATCCTCGATGGCATCACGCGCGACAGCGTGCTGACCTTGGCGCGCGATCTGGGCATTCCCGCTGACGAACGACCGCTCAGCCGCGATCAGCTCTACATGGCCGACGAGGTCTTTTTGACCGGCACCGCCGCCGAGATCACCCCAGTGCGCGAGATCGACGATCGCAGGATCGGAAGCGGTCGGCCCGGCCCGATCACCCAGAAGCTGCAGGCCACGTTCCACGACGTGGTGCGCGGTCGCTTGCCGCAGTACCAGCACTGGATCACACCGGTCTAACTCGCCCTTGCCTCGTTCGCTCGCGCTGTGCCCTCGACGTACTCGATGTTGCCCCACTCGCCAAACCCTGCAGGCATCCTGGCCACGGCCGTGCGCGGTGTGTTTTTTGGGCTGTGTGCGGGCCTGCTGCTTGGCATCGGCGACGTCGCGCTGTCCGCTTCATCGCTGCGCGCTCAGTTCGAAGACGCATCTGGCCTTTGGTTTTTTTTCGGACGACAGGCCGTCTTGCCTCTTGGTCCCGCGGCGCTGCTTGGGCTGCTTGTGACCGTGTTGATCGCGCTCCTCCATCGGCTGGCCGAGCGCAACGCCAAAGGTCGCGCTGGCCCCAGCGAGACTTGGCTGGCCCGCTATGTCGCTCTGGCATCGTTGCCGGGCCTGATCTGGCTGGCCGTCCAGGCGTTTTCGGGACCGCGGGCGCAGAAGCTTCCGGCGCGACCGCTGCTGCAGGGGCTTCTGGTGTTGCTCGGCTGGGTCGCGCTTAGCAGGCTGGTTTCCTTCTTGGCGCAGCGACGGGGAACTCGCCAGATCGGCTTGGGATTGGTAGCGCTTGCGCTGTGTACGGGCTGTCTGGTTTCCGACCGCTTGATCCTGCCGCGGCTGTATCCCTGGTTTCATCAGACGCTAGAGCTCTGCGCGTTTTTGTGCGCGCTGTTCGTGCCAGTCGCTCTGATGCCCCACGGCCTGGGCGCGTCACTGCCGGCGAGCGTTGGACCGTGGCTCGCGCAGCATCGCCGCGTGCGCCTGTGGTGCGGCATCTTGCTGCCGCTTTTGCTGGTGCCGCTGTCCGTCCGCCTCAGCCTGTGGGCGCTGTATCGTCTGCATCGCGCCAGCGTACTGCGCAGCCATGTCCTTGAATACACGACCATCGCGGCGACGCTGATGCGCCCATATGCCGCGCTGCGCAGCGTGGAAAAACAGCGCCGACAGCGAGCGCGCATCGTCGCTCCTTTGCCGGAGGGTGCCGCAGCCATCGATCCCAGCGAAGCGCACGTGGTGCCGCCCGTTTACCGCGGGCCGCGCTTTTCGGGCCGCGATGTGGTGGTGATCACCGTCGATGCATTGCGCCACGATCGACTGCACTTGATGCCGACGGTGCAGGCGCTGGCTGCCCGCGGCATTGTGTTTTCGCGCGCCTATACCCAGGTGCCACATACATCGTTTGCGCTGGCTACGCTGCTCACCGGAAAGCCGGTCTATGCGCTGCTGACGCTCGGCCAAGATGCCGGCAGCCACGAGACGCTGCCGCTTTTCCTGCGCCGCTTTCGCTACAAGACCGCCGCGTTCTATCCCCCTTCGGTGTTCTACATCGAACACGATCGCCTAAAGAGCTTGGAAGAAAGCGCGTACGGCTTCGAGTACGTCAAGTACGAATACCTCGACGGCCACCGTCGAACCGATCAGGTCCTGACCTTTCTAGAAAGCGAGAAGCCCGAGCGCGCCTTTGTCTGGGTTCACTATCTGGAGCCACACGAGCCGTATGAGCGGCACGCCGATCTGCCGCTTGGCCCCACGCACGCGCCGCTGCCCGACCATGCCAGCGACAGCCAGCGTTATGACGGCGAGATCGCCTATGTCGATCGCGAGATCGGCCGCTTGATCACGTACCTGCAAGCCAAACGCCCTGGCGCGCTGGTGATCTTGGCCGCGGATCACGGCGAGGAATTCAGCGAGCACGGCGGTCGCTATCACGGCACCACGCTGTACGAAGAGCTGGTTCATATTCCGCTCATTCTGTCGACGGTTCCTGAGCCTGCCGCGCCCGGCGCCACGTCGGGTGCTGCGGCGACCAACACCCGTGATCTGCGCCTTTCGCCGCGTACCTACAGCACTCCAGTCGGCCTTCTGGATGTGGCGCCCACGCTGCTCGGTCTTCTTGATATCGAGCGCTCGGCGCGCATGCGCGGTCGCGATCTGTCGCCGTGGATTCTGACCGGCGCACCGACGCTGCCCGTGGCTCCCGTGTTTGCCGAGATCGGCCGCAAAAAGATGGTCGTGATCGGAGATGACAAGCTGATCTGCGATCTGTCGACCGATGCCTGTCAGCTGTTTCAGCTGCAGCATGATCCCGGCGAGCGGCGCAATGTCCTGGGCCTGCGCGCCGATGTCGCGGCGCGTCTGCGGGCCGTTCTCAATCGCTCGCTGGCTGAAGCGCAGCGCTATGAAGCGCAGCCCGATGAGTCGAGCGCTCCGGCGAAAAGTCCGGCAGCGGCGATCGACCCGCAGATCGTGGCGCGGGCCCAGCTTGGCGATCGCTCGGTGCTGCCCGCGCTGCTCGCCGCAGTCGAGCGCGAAAAGGACGATGCTGCGGCCTCTCGTCCGCTCTTGGGTCTGCTCGGTTCGCTGCTCGCGACCCGCTTGCCGCCTGACGAGCCAGATGCGGCCGATCCCTTGGCCAGCCTGGCCACTTCGCAGGCGCTGCAGAGCCTGCAGAGTGTGCAGCAGGCCGCCGAAGCAGCGGGTGATTCCGTCGCTGCGCGCTGGGCAGCCGTGGCCCGTCTGCGCCTGTCAGCGGCCGTGCCAACTGCGCCCGAGAAACGTACGCCGGATGCGATGTCCGCTCTGCCGCAGCTACGCGCGCTGCTTTTTGATCCCGCGGCCGATTCGGATCAGCGACTGTGCGCGGCGCTGGCCCTGGCTGCGCTGCCACGCTGTCGCTCGCGCCTACCCAACACACAAGCCCCTTTGCCTGAGCCTGACTGCGTGGCGCTGTGGCTGCAAAGCCAGGTGCTGCCAGCTGCCTTGGCCATGCAAGACGCCGACCGCGTGCGACCGCTGATCGATCGATTGGGCAAAAGTCGCGATCCGCGCGTGCTGCCGATCCTCGTCGAGCAGCTCGAAAATGTTCTCAGTCGCGCCGATCTGGTGCGCGCACTGGGCGAGCTAGAACACGAGGGCGCGATTCCGGCCTTGCGCGAGCGGCTGCTCAGCGATCCGTATGTCCATGTGCGCGCCGCCGCTGCCACAGCCTTGGGCTCGCTTATCGCGCGATCGGATCGCGCCCGGCAAGCGCTGATCGCCGCCCAGCGCAGCGAACGCGAGCCCGCAGTTCGCTCAGCCATCGCGACCGCTCTCAGCAGCCCGGCCACAGCGCATCCATAGACCGCCGATCCGCGATGTCTGCCGTTGATTCGGCACGACTCGACGGGAAAGGCGACGGCACGGGCTCTGCGCTATGCGACGACGCGCAGCTTGACTGCTTGTGGCGCGCGGAACGCGGGCTGCAGTATGGCCCCCTCGCTCTCGACGGTTGCAGCCAGATCATAGTCAGCGCTGCCCGTAACCCGCGCTTGCACCAAGTCGCCAGGACGCAGCACCAGATCCGCGGCGTCTTCGCCCAACGACAGAAACACGCGGCCATCGATCTCGGGAGCTTGCCCTTGGTGGCGACCGACCAGAACGAACTCGCTCTCATCGGACTCGCCTTCGACCAGCACGTCAATCAGCGTGCCGCGACGCGCCTTTTGGTGTTTCTTGCTGATCTGCCGCTGGATGCGCAGAAGCTCGCGGCGGCGACGCTCAGCTTCCTTCGCCGGTACCGTCTCAGCCAGCGCGGCCGATGGAGTGCCGTCTTCGTGCGAGTAACAAAACACACCGACGTGATCGAACTCGGCCTGCCGCACCAAGTCGCTCAGCGCCGCAAAGGCCTGCTCAGTCTCGCCGGGATGTCCGACGATGAACGTCGTGCGCAGGACGATGCCTGGCACCCGCTCTCGCGCCCGCTCGACGAGCTTCCACACGGTCTTGCCGACGTGCCCACGCCGCATCCACTTGAGCACGCGATCGTCGGCGTGCTGCAGTGGCACATCCAGGTACTTGACGACACGCGGAGCGGTGGCCATGACATCCAAAAGCTCGTCGGTCACCGCCGTGGGATAGGCATAATGCAGGCGAATCCAGCGCAGCGAGTCCGCAGACGTCGCAGCACGCGGCGCAGGCGGCTCACCGATGCGGCGCAGTAGACTGGCCAGGCGCGGTCGATCCGCCTCGTCGCCATCGAAGGAAAGATCGGTGCCATAGGTCGTCAGATCCTGTGCCACCAGGTTGATCTCGACGACACCCTGCTGCGACAAGCGCTCGACTTCAAGCGCGATCGAATCAGGCGTGCGGCTGCGCTGCGGTCCACGCAGCTTGGGAATGATGCAGAAACCACAGGGGCGATCGCAGCCCTCGGCGATCTTGACGTAGCGCGAAAAAGCATGCTGCGAAGCAGGGCGCGGCGCATCGTGATCATAGATGTAGCTGGGCGTCGCAGCGACATCGACCTGGCTGTGTTTTCCCACAATCGCTTGCGTGATCTTTTCGACATCGCCCGAGCCAAGGATGTGATCGATCTCGGGGATCTCGCGGGATAGCTCCTCGGGATAGCGCTGGGTCAAGCAGCCGGTGACAATCAAGCGCTGGCAGCGGCCCGCGGTCTTCCACTGGGCCATTTCCAAGATCGTGTCGATCGACTCTTCCTTGGCGGCGTTGATGAACCCGCAGGTGTTGACGACGATGACATCGGCTTGCTCGGGCTCGCTTGTGACCTGGCAGCCGCCGTGCTGCGACAAGCCCAGCATGACTTCGGTGTCGACGCGGTTCTTGGGACAGCCCAGCGAAACAAAGAACACCGACGGCTCTGCAGGGGGCGCGTGCTGCACGACTGCGCCTTGCTGCTGGCCACGTGGGCCGGCTGACTTCGTTGTGGTTTTCGACGGAGATCGCGTGTTTTTTTTCGTCGCAGACGGGGACACGGGCGCAGCATGCGGGGCTGACCGTCGGCTGTCAAGCGCTGCGCTTGCTTCTGTACCTGGCTTTCATCACGCTGCAGACATGCTTGCTCTGTGGATCACGTCCGCCGCTTCTGCCCATGGCTCAGTCGATGCAACCCATGCTTCCGAGCTCTCGGCTGGACCGCGCCTGCGCGTCGCGGATGTGCCCGATCTGCTGCCGCGCCGCGATGAAGTCCGGGTCGGCGTACGCTTGGCCGGCATCTGCCGCACCGATCTAGAGCTTGTGCGCGGCTACGCCGGCTTCGACGGCATCCCTGGACACGAATTTGTCGGCACCGTGCTCGATCCAGACAGCCCGCTGCAGGGTCGTCGCGTCGTCGGAGAGATCAACGTCGGCTGTGGCGGTTGCCCGCTGTGCCATGCCAATCAGGAACGCCACTGCCCAGCCCGCACAGTGCTCGGCATCGCCGGGCGATCGGGCGCCTTTGCCCAGGCCCTGAGCCTGCCGGCGCGCAACCTGCTGCCCGTGCCCGATGGCGTCAGCGATGAACAGGCGGTGTTCTGCGAGCCTCTGGCCGCGGCCCTCGCTCTGTTTGAAGGTCAGCACATCGCGCCAGGCACACAGGTCTTGGTCATCGGCGACGGCAAGCTGGGTCTTTTGGTGGCGCAGGTGGCGGCGCATATGGGGGCCAAAACGACGCTACTCGGTCGCCATGCGCGCAAGCTACAGCACGCGGCGCGCTGGGGCGTCGACGCGCTGCAAAGCGAGAACACCGCGACGGGCGGCCCCCGCTTTCCGGTGGTCGTCGAGTGCTCAGGTACTCCGCCCGGCCTGACCCAGGCGCTGCAGCACACGGCGCCGCGCGGCACGCTGCTTCTCAAGAGCACCTATGCCCCGACGCAAGAGCCGCAGCTTGACTGGGCCCGCGTGGTCGTCGACGAGATCCGCGTACAAGGCAGCCGCTGCGGTCGCTTCGCCCCGGCCTTGCAGCTTTTGTCCCGTCGAGCCATCGAGGTCGACTGCTTGATCGACGACTGTCTGCCGCTTTCACAAGGGGTTGCAGCCTTCGCGCGGGCCAGCGAGCGCGGCGCGCTGAAAGTGCTCTTGCGGCCCGACAACCTGTCCGCAGGCTAGGCCGGGTTCGGGCCCACGCGCTGCCGTCGCCGGCCGCCGAGAGGAAGCGTTGCTATGGCGGGCTGGGTCGTGATAGGGTCGCGAGCAACCGTCAAGGAGATTCTATGTCGGCAACACCCGGTCCTTATGAGCAGACGGTTGCTCTAATTGAGCGGCTTCTGGGGCTCTCTGCTGTGCATCGCGAATCAGAGCGCGGGCTATACATCGACCGCGGTCTGTACGTCATCAAGCAGGGCTCGTCGTATGTGATGATCTCGGTCTTGCGCTCGGGTCCCGCGGGCGATCAAGTGCTGGTGCGTGTGACGGCGCAGGTCGTCGCTGGCGTGCGGGCGGAAGGCGCGCTCTTGCGTCAGCTGATGATCCTAAATGGCAAGCTGCGCTTCGGCGCCTTCGCCTACGAGCCGCATGGCGAGCTGATCTTGTTTCAGCACACCCTGCTTGGCGGCGCATCGCTGAACGACAACGAGGTCCTCGCGGCTGTGCATGACGTGGCCCTGGTCGCCGATCGCTACGACGATCACATCGTCGCGCGCTATGGCGGGCGCCGCATGCAAGACGTGCTAGAGGAGTCCGCGTGGGCACGCATGCTGCACATCGAGCACCAGGACAGCATGCCGGTGCTCGATGACACCGAAGAGGTCGCACTGCGCAGCACGCCCGCCTCTGGCTCGGCTGGTAAGTCGGGTCCCAAGTCGGGTCCCAAGCCGCACCCCGAAAGTGGTGGGCACGGCAAGAAGCATCACTAGCGCCGCCTCTGTTTCGTGATCGTGGGCGCAGTGAAGCGCTCGGATCATTCGCTTTCGCCCCTTTGCCCTTGCCCTTCGCTGTGGAGAGAACCCCCATGTCGCTGCCGCTTATGCATGGCGCTCGCAACAACATCACGGATGCAATTGGTGGCACTCCGATCGTCCGCTTGAACAAGGTAGCGGCGCACGTAAAGAGCACGATCTACGTCAAGTGCGAGTACCTCAACCCCGGCGGATCGATGAAGGACCGCGTCGCGCTCAACATCATCCGGGATGCCGAGCGCCGCGGCCTTTTGACTCCCAACAGCACCATCATCGAAGCGACATCGGGCAACACGGGCGCTGGCTTGGCCATGGTCGGCGCGCTGCGCGGGTACAAGTGCGTCTTCGTCATGCCCGACAAGATGTCGAACGAAAAGATCGCCAACCTGCGTGCGCTCGGCGCCAAGGTCGTCTTGTGCCCAACTGCCGTCGATCCCGACGATCCGCGCAGCTATTACGAAGTCACCAAGCGCCTCGTGCAAGAGACGCCGAACTCGTTCCACGCGAACCAGTATCACAACCCCGCCAACCCCGAAGCACACTACCTGTCGACGGCGCCCGAGATCTGGGAACAGACACAGGGCGGGTTCGATGCGTTCTGCGCCGGCATGGGTACCGGCGGCACGATCAGCGGCTGCGGGCGCTATTTCAAAGAGAAGAACCCCAAGATCCGCATCGTCGGTGTCGATCCCATCGGCTCGCTCTATTACGAGTACGTAAAGACGGGCCGCATGACCAAGCCGTTTTCGTACTATGTCGAGGGCATCGGCGAAGACTTTCTGCCCTCGACGATGAACCTAAAGATCATCGACGAGATCGTCCGCGTCGACGACAAAGAGTGCTTTTTGATGACACGGGCGCTGACCCGTGATGAAGGCATCTTGGCGGGCGGCTCCAGCGGAGCGGCGGTGGCGGGCGCTGTTCGCTATGCCGAGCAGCTGGACGCGCAGGGTCTGCCGCCGCAAAACATCATCGTGCTGCTGCCCGATGGGGCACAGAAGTATCTGTCGAAGATCTTCGATGACAACTGGATGCGCGACAACGGCTTCCTCGACACCGAAGATCCGATGGGAACGGTGTTGGATCTATTGCGCAGCCGCTCGGCTCGACCGGTGCTGACGGTGGAAAAGACCTCGACGCTGCGCCAGGTCATCGCGCTTCTGAAAGAGCATGGCATCTCGCAGGTGCCGGTCATGGATCAAGGCCGGCTGTGTGGCTTGGTGGCCGAGGTCGATCTGCTGAATCACCTGCTCGTCAAAGGCGGCAAGCTCGACGAGTCGATCGAGCCGATCATCGAAGCCGACTATGCGACGGTGACGCCAGCCACCAAGGTGCGGTTGCTGAAAACCATCTTTAACGACGCCAAGATGGTGTGCGTGCTGTCGACGGGAAATGCCGACCAGTCGTCGAAGACGCCAGTGCCCCAGGATGCTCTGATGGGCGTGATCACCAAGATCGACCTCATCGACTACTTGGCCAGTCGGCACAGCTAATCGCGCGTGAAAAAAGCAGCCGCGTCGCAGAGCCAACGCAGCGGGCCGCAGTGGCCCGCCCAGACGAGCCACACGATCCCCTGGCTCGATGCATGCGGCACAGGCGTGCTCTGCGGCTTGGCTCTGCTGCTGTCGACCGGCGTCGCGGCGGCCTATCCATACGGCATGCTGCGACCGGCCGGGCAGCTTTTTGCTGGGCCAGCGGATGGCCACGTCAGCGCCATCCACTTCAACCCTGCGGCGCTGCGCTTGGGCTCGGGCAGCCACATCCTCGCCGTCGCGGGAGCCCACGGTTTCTTGGGATCCTACGGGCGCGATACGCCGCTTCCCGCCGGCTTTTCTCCGTCGCAGAACGCACAGGGAGCAGCCGATCCAGTCGCCATCGGCTGGGCCGTCTCGGACATGATGGTGGCGGCAAGCTGGGACTTGCGCACCGAGGCGGTGACGCTCGGTTTTGGCGTCTACACGCCCTACAACGATCAGACGCAGTACGTGCCGCGCAGCGACATCGATGACAGCCGCAGCTCGATGACGCTGCAGCGCTTGAGCACGCGCTATCACGCCCTCGTCGACCGCACCTATAGCCTGTGGGGCACTGTCGCTGCGGGCCTGCGCCTGCGCCGCGGCTTGTTCTTTGGCGGTGGCTTTCAGTTCGCGTACACGCGCAGCCAGATGACGCTGATGCGCGATCTCGGCGACAGCTCACAGCCCCGTGGCAGCGACGGCTTACCCTGCGCATCCGGTGCCTGCGAGCAGTGGGCCCAGCGCCAGCTTATCGACCTCGACGTAAACGGCTGGGGCTATGGCTTCAACTTGGGCCTGCTCTCAGAAGTCGTGGACAACCACCTGTGGCTTGGCGCTTCGTACACAAGCCCGCTTCTTACGTCGATCGGCAGTGACGTTCCCCTGGAAGGACGGCCCACGCGGCCGGTCTGGGTGGGCCCAGATCTCGACGCAGCGCAGCCCTGTGGCGACGGCAGTCGCGGGGCTCGCATCAGCGATCGCGACCAGCCGCTGCGCTGTGGCAGCGCCCGCATCTTGCGCAGCTTTCCCCACTTGATCTACCTCGGCGCGCGAGGCCGCTTCGAGCCCAGCTCCAGCCCGGCGGACAGCCTAGACCCCAGCGCCCAACCCGATCTAAGCGGCCGCTTGCGCCCACTTGCCGTCGAGCTTTCTAGCTGGGTACGCCTTGCGATCCCCACGCGCGAGGACCTGCGGCTGATCATCGAAAACAGCGCATTCCCGCCCGGCGAGCTTCCCATCCCACTGGGCCTGCGCACCGCCTTTGCGGTCTCGTTCGGCGTGCGCGAGCACTGGAACCGCCTCAGTCTGGCGCAAGAGCTGATCTATGAGTCGCCGCGCAGCGATCCAGCCGCGACCTCACCGCTGAGCTTGGAAGGCCACAAGCTCGACCTCAGCCTTGCGGCACGCATCCACCTGCACCGCCGCGTATCCCTGCAATTCACCGTCGGCAGCACCTTTGTGTTTTTCGAGCCAGGCAGCGGCTCTGGCTTCTCGAACGACTGGGCGCTGGCCTGTCGCAGCGTCGCGTTCGATGTCAACACCGAGGCCTGTCAGCGCGTGCAAGCTGGCTGGGCCCTACCCTCGGCAACGGGAAGCTACCTGCTCATCCGCCCGCACGGCGTCGCCGGGCTTGAACTAAACCTTTAGGTTGGCAGATCGTGAATCCGTCCTTGCCTTTCCCCTGCGAGATCGCGTAGAAAAAGTGTCTCGTTTGGCGCATCGCGTAGCTGGTTTACGCGATCACCGCGGGGCGTAGCGCAGTCCGGTAGCGCGCCTGCTTTGGGAGCAGGATGTCGGAGGTTCGAATCCTCTCGCCCCGACTCATGGGTCCTCCTTGGGGAGGATCTGTCCATCGGCCGAGGCAGTACCACGGTCGACGCCGCGCCTAGGAAGCGGCTTGGCCCACCCGAGCCACTGCGACGGCGGGAGGCTGCAGCCAAGCGCGATCGAAGCGCTGCTCTAGACACTGCTCAAGCGCTCGGCGTTGCGCGCCCGGAAGCGCTGAGGTCACCTTCAGCGTGCCCGTCCGCTCCAGCCGAATCTCGCTGCCCAGTGGCAGGTGGATCGACTTCAGCTCATCCTGCAAGCACAGCTCGATGATGCTCTCGGTCACCTTGTTTCCCGTCGACGAGAGCGAGTTTCTCGCCTTGGCCAGCGGAGCCGTCGGGCCGGTAAAGACCGAAGCGCCATGCACGCGCACCGCATAGCTGCGCTTGTGCGCAGGCAGCAGACGCGACGAAGCATGCTTGGCCGCTGCCGCGCCGCCCCGCTCGGCTGGTCTGGGGACGATTCCCTGTGAACCCGCGGCGCCGCGCTCCGCGGGCTCTGGACTCGACGTGTCTGCGGCGGACGGATTGAGCTCAGCCCGCGGCCCCTTCGCATCAGGCAGCTTGTCCGCGGCCTTGGCCGACGTGTAGGCCGTCGCTGCGGGCGCTACCCGCGTCCCCGCTGCCTTGCGCCGTTCGAACACAAACGACAGCGCAAGCAGCACTGCGAGCGTCACCACCGCCGCCCCCAGCGAAGCGCCAGAGATCACGCGCCGCAGCTCAAGCGGCGCCCGGCCAAGCGGCACCCGTGAGAGCTCTCCGTTGCCGTGCGTCGGCGGAGTGGGTGGCAAAAGCGGTGGCGCATAGATCGTCTCGCTGCTCGCCCCCACCGCGGCGATAAAGGCCGCGATCGTCGGAAAACGATCGGCAGGGGACTTGCTCAATGCGCGCTGCAGCGCTCGATTCAGAAGCGGCTGCGGCACAGGCGGCGCCGGGTCGTGAATGATGCGCGACAAGATCGCCAGCGCCGTGTCGTCGGGGCCATAGAACACCGGCCGACCGCTCAGCATCTCGTGCAGGATCAACGCGAGCCCGAACTGATCGCTGCGCGCATCGACCTGTGGCCCCAGCGCTTGCTCAGGGGACATATAGCCGGGCGTGCCCATGATGCCGTGCGAACACTGCGTCAACGGCTGGCCACCGCCGACCACCTTGGCGATGCCGAAGTCGAGGATCTTCACGAAGTTGGGCTGGCCGCCATTCTTATCGAGAAAAATATTGCTCGGCTTGAGATCGCGGTGGATGACGCCGGCCGCGTGCGCAGCGCTAAGTCCTTCGCCGATCTGGGCGCAGATATGCAGCGCTACCGACAGGCTGAGCGGCCCGGTGCGGCGCAAGAAGCTCGAAAGCGTCTCGCCCTCGATGTACTCCATGACCAGAAACGGCTGACCGTGTTCCGTGCTGTCCCAATCGACGATGTCGACGATGTGACAGTGGCGGACCTTGGCCAGGATCTCAGCCTCTTGCCGGAAGCGCTCACGCACACCGGGCTGAGACGCCACCTGGCGATGCATCAGCTTCAGCGCGAAGGCTCGCGGCATGCGCATATGGCGCACCAGATAGACATCCGCCATGCCTCCAGACCCCAAGAGCTGCTCGACGCGATACGTGCCGTTTACGACTTGGCCGGGCTGCAACATGGAATCACCTCTCTTGGTGCCCATGCATTGCAGGCCATGTGCCAAGCGGCTCATGACGCGAGCCATCCTGTGCCGTCCGACGAATCCCGTCGAGACCCCACTGCGCACACCGCGAGCCAGCAAAAGCGCCCATGGGCGCCCAGGCCCAGGTGTCCTGCCACCGCGCAGCAAAGGCCGCCCAGGTGCGACACAACGCGATAGGCTGAGGCCTATCATGACGACCTCCCCAGTTCGTATTGGAATTCTCGGCGCGGCCCGTATCGCGCCGTTTGCCCTGATCAGTCCGGCGCGAAAACTGCCCCAGGTTCGCGTCGTCGCAGTGGCGGCCCGAGACGGTCAGCGCGCCAGCGCGTTCGCCAAGAAGCACGGCATCGAAAAAGCCTATGCAGGCTATGAGGCGCTGCTTGCCGATCCCGAGATCGATGCGGTCTATAACCCGCTGCCAAACTCGCTGCACGCGCGCTACACGATCGCAGCGCTGCAGGCAGGCAAGCACGTGCTGTGCGAAAAGCCACTGACTGCGAATGCCGACGAGGCCGTCGAAGTCGCCGCCGTCGCCGAACGATGCGGGCGAGTCCTGATGGAAGCCTTTCATTGGCGCTATCACCCCATGGCGCAGCGCATGATCGAGATCGTGCGCAGCCGCAAGCTGGGACCGCTGCGACGCATCGAGACGTTTATGTGCATCCCACTGCCCATGCCCAACGATATCCGCTATCAGCTGCCGCTGGCCGGCGGGGCGGGCATGGATGTCGGCAGCTACACCGTCAGCATGCTGCGCCATCTTTCGGGCGAAGAGCCCGAGGTCACGCAGGCGCAGGCCTGGCTGAAGTCACCGGGTGTCGATCGCCGTATCGAAGCCGAGGTGCGTCTGCCCAGCGGCGCCACGGGCCACATGACGGCATCGCTGTGGTCGCGTACCTTGCTGCGCATCGAAGCGCGCATCACCTGCGAGCGCGGCACGCTAATCGCCCGCAATCCGGTTGCTCCGCAGCTTTGGCATCGCTTGCTCATCTATGTCGACGGACTCATAACGCGGGAAACATTCCCCAAGACCGCCACGTATCTGCATCAGCTACAGGCCTTTGCTGCTGCCATACAAGAGGGGCGCCCTATCCTCACGGGCCCGCAGGATTCCGTCGCCAACATGCGCGTCATTGACGCGATGTACCGCAAAGCCGGCCTGCAGCCACGCGGCTATCCCCAAACCGCGACGGCCTAAGTCGGCTGCAAGCGGAACGTGATAGGCTGAAGTTTCCTTCGCAACGCACTGCCTTTGGCGACGAACATGACGCCCCCACCCTCCTCTGCTTCCGCTTCTTCGGCTTCTTCGGCCTCTGCCGCTACGCCCACGTCTGCGCCTGCTTCAGGCCTTGCGTCCGCCGCGGCCGATTCGCCGATCTCGCAGCAACCTCTTGACGATTCGGCGCTGTATATCAACCGCGAGCTGTCGTGGCTTGAGTTCAACCAGCGTGTGGTCGACGAGGCCAGCGATCCGTCCGTGCCGCTTCTGGAGCGGCTGAAGTTTCTGTGCATCACGGCCAGCAACCTCGACGAGTTCTTCATGGTGCGCGTCGCCGGCCTGAAGCAGCAGCTCAGCTCGGGCATGGTCGAGACAGGACCCGATGGCCTGCTGCCAGCCGAGGCGCTGGCTCGCGTATCGCTGCGCGCACAGCGTATGGTCGCCGAGCAGTACCGCCTGTGGCACAAAGAGCTGCAGCCGCGCCTGTCGCAGGCCGGCATTTCGTTCTTGAGCGTCAACGAGCTCGATCCCGAGCAGCAGCGGTACATCTATGCCCACTTCAACGCCCAGGTCTTTCCCGCGCTGACACCACTCGCCGTCGATCCAGGGCATCCGTTTCCGCATGTGCGCAACAAGACGCTCAATCTGGCGATCCTGCTTGCGCGCAGCGGTCCCAGCCCCCTTGGGCAAGAGGCCAGCTTCGCCGTCATGCAAGTGCCCAGCGTCCTCGGTCGCTTGGTCGATGTGCCCGTGGCGCGAGCACGACGCGCGTATGTCTTTTTGGAAGACGTCATCGCGCAGCACGTCGGCGATTTATTCCCTGGCACCCGCGTCATTGGCTGTTGGCCCTTTCGCGTGACGCGCAACTTCGACATCTCGATTGATGAAGAAGAGTCGATTGATCTATTGCAGAGCATCCAGCGCGAGATCCGCCGCCGCGATCGCGCTGCCGCGGTTCGTCTGGAATGCCACAGCGACATGGATCCGACGGTGCGTCGCTTCTTATCAAAGGCACTCAAGCTCGACCCCCAAGATGTCTACCCGATCACGGGGCCGCTCAACCTTTCGGATCTGACCGAAGCGTACTCACGGGGACAGACCGTGGACTCGCGCGAGCTCTACGATGAGCCGTTTCTACCCAAGCTGCAGCCGCGCCTAGCCGAAGCCAACACCGTCGTCGAAGCGATTCAGCAAGGCGACATCCTTTTGCATCAGCCGTTCGAGTCCTTCGACAGCGTCGTCGACTTTATCGAAGAAGCGGCCGAAGACCCGCAGGTGTTGGCGATCAAGATGACGCTGTATCGCACGTCGGGAAACTCGCCCATCGTGCCCGCCTTGATGCGCGCAGCCGAGCTAGGCAAGCAGGTCACCGCCCTGGTTGAGCTGAAAGCGCGCTTCGATGAAGAAACCAACATCCTGTGGGCACGTCAGCTCGAAGAAGCCGGGGTCCACGTCGTGTATGGACTGATTGGCCTAAAGACCCACTGCAAGGTCGCGCTGGTTGTCCGGCGCGAGACCGGTGGCATTCGTCGATATGTCCACTTGTCGACGGGAAACTACAGCACGCAGACCGCTCGCGTGTACACCGACCTGTCGTTTTTCACCTGCCGCGAAGAGTTTGGCATCGATGCCAGCGCGCTGTTCAACCTGCTGACCGGCTATTCGCAGCCACCGCGCTGGAACCGCTTGGTGGTGGCGCCGCTTGGCCTGCGCGAGCGAGTTCTGGATCTGATCGAAGCCGAGACGCAGAATGCTCGCGCCGGACGGGTCGCTCGCATCATTGGCAAGATGAACTCGCTGTCCGAGCGCGATGTCATCCGCGCGCTGTATCGCGCATCGCAGGCCGGTGTGCAGATCGATCTGATCGTGCGCGGTATCTGCTGTCTGCGCCCCGGCATTCCCGGCGTATCCGACAATATTCGCGTGGTCAGCATCGTCGACCGCTTCTTGGAACACAGCCGCATCTTTTATTTCGAAGCCGATGGCCGCCGCGATCTGTATGTCTCCTCGGCAGACTGGATGAACCGCAACTTCCAGCGCCGCGTCGAGATCATGTTTCCCGTCGAGGATCCAGCGCTGCGCAGCCGCATTCTGGAAGAGATCCTGGCCATTCAGCTAGCCGACAACAGCCGCACGCGCCTGCTGCGATCGAACGGACTGTACGAACGAATCGCGCCCGCGCCAGGCGAGCCCACGCTGCGTTCGCAGCAGCGCTTTATCGAACTGGCCAAGACGCACACCTCCGGCGCGCTAAGTGATCGCGGCCTGGTCATCCGCCCGACCTTGCGCTTGGCGCCTCGTCCGTCCGAGACCGCCGCCTCGACGAGCACAACGCCGCCGCGCCTTTTGCCCCGCATGCCGACCACAACATCACCACCAGCGGCCTCGGCCTCGCCCACCGCAAGCGAGTCGACGAGCAAGCCGGGCGCCTAAGGCCATGATGCGCAGCGCGTGGCGGGGTCTGTTTTTCTTGCTGGTTGTTCACACGGCCGGTGCGGCGCCTCCGACAGAGCTTTCCGCACCCCCCGTAGCCATGAGCATGGCGGCGGCGCAGAGCGATCGCTTTGCCGATCTGGCGCTGTCCTGCGTCGATCGCGAGTACCCCAACAAGATCGCGCACGTGCTGAGCAGCGATGCCGATGTGGCTTCGCCGCGCACGCTGACACCCAGCTTCTATGGCTGCTTCGATTGGCACTCGGCCGTGCATGGACACTGGCTGCTGGTGCGCTTGCTGCGGCAGGCCGCGAATCAGGGCCCGACACAGCCCGCATGGACCAAGGCGGCTCGCGAGATCCTGGGCCGTCATCTACGCGCCGAACCCATCGCCAAAGAGGTCGCGTACCTGCGCGGTGCCGGCCGCGCCAGCTTCGAGCGGCCGTACGGCCTTGCGTGGCTCTTGCAGCTTGGGGCCGAGCTGACGGAGCTTGCGCAGAGCGGCGACAAGGACGCCCAGACCTGGTCGCAGGCACTGCGCCCGCTAGAGCTTGCTGCCGTCGAGCGCTTGGCCGCTTGGCTGCCCAAGCTGACGCACCCCGTGCGCTCGGGAGAGCACAGCCAGACCGCGTTTGCGCTGGGCTTGGCGCTGGACTGGGCCCGCACGCAGCGTCCATCCAGCTTGGCCGTTCGCATCCCGCTTCAGCCCCCCAAGGTGGCAACTGCCAATCCCAGCAGCGATGCCATTCCGCCCAAGCTCGCCGCGCTCATCGATGAACGAGCGCGCGTGTTCTTTGCCAAAGACCTCGCCTGCCCGCTGGCGTACGAGCCTTCGGGGGAAGATTTCCTGTCGCCGTGTTTGGCCGAAGCCGATCTGATGCGCCGAGTCCTGGCAACCGCCGAGTTTTCGCGCTGGCTCTCGGCGTTTCTGCCGCTGTCTAACCTGCACGCGCTGCGGCCTGCCGAAGTCAGCGATCGCACCGACGGAAAGCTCGTGCATTTGGACGGCCTGAACCTCAGCCGCGCGTGGATGCTGTTCGGCATCGCATCGGCCTTGCCAGACAGCCTGCAAGGAACGCAGACCACCAGCATCGTTCCGACCTGGCCAAGCACGCTGCCCTTTCCTGCCACGGTCACTCACCCACTTAAGCTTGAGCTCCTGCGCTTGGCCATCGCGCATCGCGATGCCGGCCTCGCGGCGCTGTCCAGCCAGTCCTATGAAGGGGGTCACTGGCTCGGCAGCTTCGCGACCTATCTGGTATCAGGCCGCGGCCTGCGCAACTACGAGCACCGCTGAGCGCACACGAAGCCCCGGCCTCATCCATCGCCGCGGAGAGCCAGCCTCGGCAGTCTTCGTTTTCATGATGCACATCATGCAATGAATGAGCCGTATGGTTTCACAGGCTGCAACTATTTTGCGCGCCGACGACGTTTCCTACCTTGGCCGGAGGTTGGATCCGTCGAGTCCAGACGCGTTCGGGGTTCCTCGTGGCGCTCGCTCGCCACTTCCCGTGATGCACGCAAGAACACATCGCGAAAGAAGCGATGACCTGCGTCGCCATCGACGCGCGGATGCCAGACCAAGCTGAGCGCGTACGGTCGAAGCCTAAGCGGCACTTCGAACACGTGCAGGCCCAGAGAGCTTGCGTACCGCTTCGCAATGCGCTCGGAAATCGTGAGCACGTAGTCGGTTTCCGCGGCAAGCTGCAGCGCCGTCAGAAAGTACGGCACAGCACGAGCCACCTGGCGCGTGAACCCCCGCTCGCGCAGCACATCATCGACATAGCCACCGGGCTTGCCACGCGGCGCTACCTGGATATGCGCCAAGCTGACAAACTGCTCGATGGAAAATCGCTTCCCAACGCCAGGATGTCCTTTGCGCACGACGGCGACCAAGCGATCCGTAAGCAGCGAACGACTTCGCATCTCTTGCGGCAGGTCGCCGTAGATGCCAACCGCCAGATCCGACCCCTGATCACGCAGCGAGGCTGGATCGTTTGGCGTGTTGGGGACGAACCGCACGCAGACCTGTGGGGCCTCGTGCCGCAGGATGCGATCCAGCGCTGTGCCAAGGACCGTAAGGACGTAGTCCGTGGCGTGAACCACGAACGTGCGCGAAAGCTCGCTGGCGACAAAAGGGCGCTCGGGTTCAAGCGCTCGCCGGGCTTCGCCGACGATGCTGTGTACCTGCGGCTTCAGCGAAAGAGCACGCGGAGTCAGGAGCATGCCGCGCCCAGAGCGCACGAGGATCGGATCAGCCAGGCGACTGCGGATCCTGGCGAGCGCGTGGCTCATCGCCGGGGTCGACAGGCCCACTCGACGGGCTGCGCCGGTCACGCTTCCTTCCTGAAGGAGAGCGTCGAGAGAAACCAGCAGTCCGAGATCTGTGGGTTCCATGGCGTGCAAGTATTCTATTCAGAGGTTGCACGGATCAACATCCATGTGCAGCTTGCTTTACGCCGTCACGCGAGCGCTGGCAACGCTCGCTCGAAGGACCCGCGCGCTACGTGCCTTGCCACGAAAACGAATACGGGCCGCTGCGCGAACGAATGCCGTTGTTGAACAAGCTCAGGTCAGCGGGGTTGTCGTTGCGGTTCGAGAAGCGATACAGCGCCGGGCTGTCTTGCACCTTGGGCACCTGCGAAAAATCGACGGTGTCAAACCAGCGCCGCGGATCGATGCGCAGAAGCAGCGTGCCGCCTTCCTGCGGGATCAGATCAGTGGGAATCAGCGACACGATGCGCTGCTTGCAGATCGGGTTGGTCCCCGGATACGCCGGATCCATCGACGGGATCAGGCGATTGCGGCCAATGCTCAGCTGCGCTTCAAAGGGATAGCTCTGGCCACCTCTCTGCGCAGTGCCTGCCGCATCGACGATCACCGTGTTGTCATCAATGCGCTGAATGTCCCCGGCTGTCAGCCATAGCTCGCCGGCCTTGGCTTCGCTGGCGATGCCTTCACCGCGCGTTGCAAACGGCTGCTGCTGCGGCGACAGTGCATCGACCCACAGCGAGCCCGTCGCTTGCGCGACATAGATGCCCGGCCGAATGCAGCCCGTCTCTTGCGCGCCGGACGTCGGCACGGTCTGGTTCAAGTACAGCGCCCCGATGTATAGCCGCGCCCGATCCAGCGTCACGCGGTAGCCCTGCGGCGACATGAACGTCAGCGCCCCGCCCGTCGCATCGCTAGGACCTGCCGCCGCCACGTCAAACGCCACCCGCGCGCCGCCGGTCGTGTCGCCGCAGCCTGCCCAGCAGCCCAGCGAAACCGCCAACCCAGCGATCGGTGCCAGCCACGTTGCGGTGCGCTTCATCGTCCGCCTCCGATCTGAACGGAAAGAGAAAACAAGACCTGCCGTGGCGCCCCAGCGCTGAAGTGCCGCATCGGCACCAGCGTCGGGAAGGGCTGGCTGCCAAAGTCCGATGCGTAGTTGTATTCGCCCAAGCGGTACTGCACATCGAACAGGTTGGTGGCCACGATGCCCAGATCGAACAGCCAGATGCCCAGCGTGGCGTTTAGATCCGTGACCGCAATGGGGTTGCTGCGCTCGCCCTGCGGCAGTGGCCTTGGCGAGACGTATGTAAAGCCGGCGGCCAGCGTGCCACGGAAGGCCTTGCCGCGGATGCGCAGCTTGTCCCAGGGAAGCTCTCCGAACAGCGAGCCGTCAAAGCGAAACACCCAGTCAGGGACATACGGAATCAGCAGCCCCGTGTCGTCAAAGGTCGCGCGGACATAGGTCAGGTTGGCGGCCAGATCGAAAAAGCCACCGATGACGCGCACAGCGCTGGCGCTGCCGATGCGCGTGGTGCCGTTTGAAAGCAGGTTCCGTCCGGCGGTCTGCGAAAAGATCAGATCGCGATCGACCCGCGTCTGAAAAAACGCCGAGCGCAGGCTGAGATCGATCGGCCCCAGCCGCCGCGCAAAGGACAGTCCGGCATCGATGGACTGCGCGCTGGCAAATGGGGTCTTGGCATCCTGTGTAATGTAGTAGGGATCGATCGAGCGCACGCCTTGGCCATAGCTCACCGCCGCTGAGATGCCCCACAGCGGCCCGAGGATCAGCGAGGCTCGCGGCATGACCGCGCTGCCCGTCGTGGTCGAGCGCTGGATCGGCTCGCGATACTTGCCGAAGTCTTGCTGGCTCAGGCAGGACGCATCGCCCGGTGGATTTTCTCGCGATGGATGCGCCACCGATTGCACGGCGCACTTGTCGAGCACGTCATACGTAAACAAGTCCGCGCGCACACCACCGCGCAGTGCGATGTAGCGATACGGGCGCAGGTTGAAGTCGACATACAGACCGATGTCACCGAGCCGCGACTCTAGGTCGGTCTCGACGGCATACGGGTTTCCTGTGGCCGCTTCGACGCGGTGCTGCGAGTTGGTCACCAGATCGCCACGAGCGAAGTAGCCCACTTCGATCTCTTGTGTCTGATGAAAGATGTCCCCGCTTAGGTGCGCAGAGCCGCGGGCGCCAAAGGTCCCGGCCATGGACTGCAGATCGATCAAGTCACCGCGCTGACCGTGCAGGCTCTGTGTCGGCTCCTGCGTGTCGAGCAGAAAGCCCGTGAAGTTTTCCCGCAGGCGCATCGGACGCGCGATGGCATAGGCCTGATTGCGCACAAGCAGCGAGCCCACGCGCGATTCCAAGAGCCCACTTAGCGAATAGCGCCCGGTGTCCGCCCCCTGCCTGGTGTCGTAGGTATCGAAGAAGCCGAGCCGAGCGCTGCGATAGTCGTCTTCGCGCAGTACACCCGCGCTGTGAAAGCTGGCGATGTATGCCTGCGCCGTGATGCGGTACAGATGAGCCGCGCTTCGGCCTTCGTACTGCGCCATCACGGTGGCGCGCCGGCCGTCGCGGTTCTGGCCAAAGCCTGCGGTCTCGTAGAGCTCGACGGCAGCGAAGGTCCCTTCGCGCGCTCCCTTGGGCCCCCACAGCAAAAGTGCGCGGAGCGTTCCGAAGTTGCCGGCGGAAAACTTGCCGAGGATGCCGCGCTGCGACAGGCCCAGCTCATAGTCCGCGCTGCCCGCCACGGCATAGTTGCCTTGGCGTGGATCGAACGGTCCTTCGATAACGCGCAGCGCCGCGATCAGCTCGGGCACGATGAAGTGGGTGTCGGAATAGCCGTTGCCGTGCAGGTTGCCGCTCTCGTTGATCGGAACGCCGCCAACGGAAAACTCGATGTCTTGGCCTTCACGGGCATCGAAGCCGCGCAAAAAAACTTGGTCAGCATGCGCTTCGCTGCCGTCATTGGTCAGCAAGATGCCCGGCACGAGCTTGAGCGCTTCGCTGGCATTCTTGCGCGGCACCGCCGACAGCGCCCCGATCTCGACGTGAAAGTCGGCGGCTCCACGCGATGCGGGCGGCAAGCGCTTGCTGGTGATCGTGCTCGCAAACGAGGTCTTGCTGGCCGCCGTCTCAGCGACTGCACGCGTCGGCTCAGCGGATGCGTTGTCCCGGCTGGGCGTGCTGGCTGCGTCCGGGCGAGCACGGGTCGCTCGATCTTCTGTGACCGTAGCGCGCTCAACCGGCGCCTCATTCGCCGGAACAACGGGAGGCGGTGGTGCCAGAACCGGTGAAGGTGAAGGAGCCGTCTCGGCGAGCTCAACGGGTGCGTGAAAAAGAAACGGAATCTGCACCTGACTTTCGATGGGCTTGCCATCGCTTCGCGCGGGTGAAAAGCGCCACCTGCGTGCGGCCGAGAGTGCTGCGCTGTCAAACGGCTCGCCCGCAGACTCGCTGACCTCGACGGCAGTGACCTCACCGTTTGCAGCGACGGTGGCCAGGACGATCACCCGCGCGCTCTTGCGAGCTTCACGCGCCGCTGCGGGATACGTCGCCGGCACGTGCTCAACCGGCTGCGGAGGCGAAAGCACGGGAGCCGGCTTGTCCGCTGCGCGGGCCACCGTGGAATGCACCCCCAGCGCCAGCAGCAAGGCCAGCGTCCACCGGATGGGCCATGCCGCTGCGCCTTGTTTGGTAATGCAACTCGTTTGCATCGCGTGCAGCAGCATACCGTGGAAGTGTTCGCCGCTGCGAGCGTTACCTTTGCGCTACTTCGGCGACGGATAGCTGCGTTCAACAAAGCACAGACCGTCGGCGTTCAAGTGTCCTTCCGTGCTTTGGTTGTACGTGACGTAGTCCGCGAAGTCGCGCAGCGCCATGCTTGGGTTTCCCGATGGATTGTAGGGAACGCCCTGGGTGTCAAAGCCCATGCTCATCGACGTGTTCGGTGGCGTATACGTCGGCAGGCACGATCGCCACGGCAAGGGACTGCCACTTGCGTCGGTAAACGCCGTGAAGTTGACGCCCTTCAGATCATCCAGCGTCACCACGAACTCACCGCTGGCATTCTTTTTGGCGTAGGCCGCGAAGGGATCAAAGTGCGCAGGCGAGTCGTGCTCGATGGACTCCCAGAACACGTGGTCGGTGTGCAGCGTGGCCTGCGCGATCGTCGTGGCGTTCGACTTGATCTGCACGCCGCGCTGATACTCTTCGTTGGCAAACGGCTGAGCCGGCGCGTTGTCGGGGTTCTGGCAATTCTTGTACGTCGTCGGAGACTTAAAGCCAAAGCGGAACTTGACGCGCGTGGGCAGCTTGCTCCAGTCGTACGCAGGGTTGGTCGAGGTGCAGGTGCCGCCGCGCCACGTCGCCGTTCCGACGTACAGCATGGTCCAGCCTCTTTGGACCATCTCGCGATAGTCGGCTTCGTTCTGCGCATCGAAGTTCAGCTTGGTGGCGCTGGTCGATGCCGGGACCATGTCAAAGCCCAAGGCATAGCGCTGCGTCGCATCAAAGGGCTTGTTGTCGCGCAGCGTCTGCCCGCTGATCAGCGAAAAAGGAAACGCCTGCTCGTCCCCACCCCCTTTGCCCAAGAGCGGCCCGCCCTTGTGCAGATCAACCGCCCAGGGCCCGCTGACCTCAGCCACCTGGGCATCGGTCAAAGACTGATCGGTGGGTGACTTGTCGGGGTTCTCGGACAGCGTGATCTTGTCGAGCGTAACCAGCAGCGCGTCAAAGCGAACCTCCCAGCCGTCGACGAAAGCTGGCGAGTCGGCATCCATCGGCGGAAATGGATAGCCCCCAAGAGCCAGCACTTCACCCGATGCCGTAAAGCGAATCGCGCCGCCCTGCTGCGTCATGTCACCGCTGCCGCAGGCAACAAGCGGCAGTGCGCACGCCAGCAGTCCGGCACGCGACAGCAAGCGAAGCGAAGAACCAACGATTGAACGAGTCGTAGCGTCTGTCATGCGTCTTCTCCCCAGGGTTGCGAGCTGTGATGGCATCCGTGCATCAGTTGCAAATGTTTTGCATTTATAGCACAAACGAACTGGGCGCCCGAGATTTTCAGACTGCCGATGAGAAGTTGTGACATGATGCCGAGCATCGGGCGCGGTCCTTGGTGCGGGGTGCTAAAAAGCCCAGCCACCGACCGCGGCAGCCAAGAGACGAGCCGCACATTCCCATGGCACGCCATCGCATTCGCCACCCATCGACTGATCGCTCCACAGCCTCGGGCAGTCATCGCCACGACCACACCATCCAAGCCGAAGTGCTGCTGCGCGAGCGCGGCTTGAAAGTGACCACGCCGCGCCTCTTGGTGCTCAAGGCGCTGCTTGATGCCCACCGCCCGACCTCGGCACAAGAGCTCTTGGATTCACTGGCCGGGGAAGGTCTGGATCAAGTGACGGTGTACCGAACGCTGACCACCTTGACCGAAATCAAGCTGGCGCAGCAGGTCAGTACCATCGATGGCAGCCGTCGCTTTGAAGTCCACGTCTGCGATGGCTGCCGCGTCGATCATCCCCACCTGCAGTGCCGCGTCTGCGGCGCGCTGGACTGCCTGGAAGAGGGCGTCCTGCCGACTCCGCTGATCCCGACCCGCCTGGGTGGTTATCTGATCGACGATGCCAAGCTGTACCTGTTTGGCACCTGCCCGGCCTGTCAAGGCAGCGACAAAGAACGACGGGTCGCTGAAAAGCCAGCCGCACCGGTTGCGGCACCGCCCAAGACACCACGATCCGCGCGCATTCCGCGCAGCTAAACGCAAGTCGTTTGCATCTTTGGTAGCTTACGGGTACAGCCAAACGCGCGGCGCACGGATGAAGTGTTCGCCCTGGCGCAGGCCCGCTTCGTACACGCGGCGCAGCGCGGACTCGCTGCTGTAGTCCCAGGTGGCCACGTCCAGCTCGGTCTCGGGCGCGATGTAGTGCGAGCCCGCAGGCATAGGCCACACCGGCTCGGGCCGAGTGAGAATGAACAGAGGCCGCTGCGCTTGCTCGGGATCTAGAGCCTGATGCGGCACGGGCGCGACCGCTCCGCCATCGATCAGCAAGTGATCGGCGCGGCGCGGAACCGGGGTAAACGGCGGAAACGCCGAAGACGCCAAGACGGCATCAGCCAGCTCATGGGCACTCGTTAGCTCGTGCGCCTCAATGACATTCACTTGCAACAAAGGCGGCGGCTGCTTGCGCCACACGAACCACGCGCCCAGGCCGACGGCGACCGCCAGAGACCGACTGGGCACGCGGCTCACCACCACCCGCAGGCGGGTCGGGGCGGCGCGCAGGCGAGCGAATGCCTCGTCGGAAAATGCCTCTAGCAAGGCCTGGCGATACAGACCGTAATGCGGCATGGGGTTTTCGCCGCGCAGCAGCTTTTCGACGTGAAAGTTGCGACGGTTCTGCCGCACCAAGCGGGCAAAGATGCCCAGCGCGTGGCGATGGCTGTCGATCAAGTGGGCACAGGCCATGGCCGTCGCCGCACTGACCGCTGCAATCTGGCGCAAGCCCGACAGCGCAGAGCCCGCGGTTTCCAGAAAGCCCAGCGTGAAAAAACAGCGACAGCCGCCCCCTTGCAACACCAGCGCGTCATAGTGGTCTGGCTGCACGCGCAGCGATGAGCGCGCCACCTGCCAAGCGGGCTCAGAGCGAGGACGAGGCATCACGCCGGAAGCTGCCGCCGCACGATGTCCTTGAGGTTGAGCGCATTCACCGTGAAGTGGATGGCGATCGGCGCGATGAGATCGCCCAGCGCCACGTAGACCACGGCCAATAGCAGACCCACCACGAAGGAAGACAAAGTCCACGGCAGAAAGCGAGCGCCCGGACCGATGTGCAGCAGTGCGAAGATCGCGGCCGAGCCAAAGATGGCCAAAGCCAAGCCAGCGATACCCGGCGCCAGTGCCTTTAGGTGCAAAAGCAGCGCGCCGCGAAACAGAAACTCTTCGCCGATGGCGGATGCGGCGGCGAAAAGCAGGATCTCGCGATCGCTGAGCGGCCCGAGGACGTCATTGAATTCGCTGTGCAGGACCCGCGCCCAGTCGTACCGAGCATGCAGGATGCGCGTCAGCACCACCAAGAGCAGCCCGACGGCAACACCGATGGCAGCGCTCGACACCAGCTGCGCTGCGCGATGGCTGGCGTGCAGGCTGGCCGAAAGCGTCGGCTCGGCATCGAACAGAAGCACGTTGGGATGGCCGCGCAGCGCCCCCCACAAAACCGCCGACGCAGTCAGCGCAGCGTAAAACGCCGCGACGCGACCTGCCCGGCTCTGTGGGGCCAAGGCAGCGACGGACGAGCGACGCAGGCTGGCGAGTTCGTTCCGATTCACGGGCGGAGTATATAGGGGCTGGCTGACAGATTAAATTTTTCCAAACGGCCAGGGCCTAGGTCTTGGCCTTGGGTGGCTTGCCGGCCTTCGGTGGCTTGCCGGCCTTCGGTGGCTTGCCGGCTTTCGCGGGCGGGCCGGCTTTCGCGGGCGGGCCGGGCGTCTTGTCCTTCGCTGCGCTCGGAGCCGCGGTCTCGCTGGCCGTGCTGCCCGTCGGCGCCGGGACGGAAGGAGGCGCTGGTGGCACCTCTTTTTCGATCACGGGATCGACAATGCGGAAGTCGGTGCGACGGTTGAGCGCACGCCCCTTGGCCTTGGCGTTGTCGGCGATGGGACGATCCGGGCCATAGCCCTGCGCTTCCAGTCGATCGGCCGCGATGCCGTGCGCGATCAGGTACGCCATGACGCTGCGAGCGCGACGACCGGACAGATCGCGATTCTGCTCGGGCTTGCCGACGTTGTCGGTGTGACCTTCCACGGCCAGCTTCTTGATCTGCGGCGTGGCGAGCAGCGCCGCGACGACGGCATCAAGAATCTTGAAGCTCTTCTTCAAGATGGTGTCCTTCTTGGGCGCATAAAACACCTGCTGGCGGATGACCAGCAGATCGGCCTTGGCCTCGACCAAGCCAGGGCAGCCGTTCTTTTTGGGATCGGGCGAGGGTGCGCCAGGCTTGTCCGGGCAGGCGTCGTTTGCGTCGGGGACCAGGTCGCGATCGCGATCCTGAAGCGGGCAGCCAGGCTTGGCAGCGTCGGGGAACATGCCAGCACGCTGGTCGCGGCAGACATCCTGTGCGTCATAGACGCCGTCTCCGTCACTGTCTTGGTCGGGGCAGCCGGGCTTTCCAGGGTCTGGGTGTGGACCGGCGGCACGCTGCGGACAGGCATCCTGCGGATCCCAGGTGCCATCGCCGTCGCTGTCGCGCAGCGGACAGCCCAGCTTGGCAGCATCGGGGTTCAGACCGGCGGGCTCGGCTGGACACAGGTCTTCGTCGTCGAACAGACCATCCCCGTCTTGATCCGGGCGCGGACAGCCGGGGCGCTTGGGATCGGGGTTGTTGCCCGGTGGCGCCTGGGGACAGGCATCGTCGCGATCGATGACGCCATCGCCGTCGGTGTCAGCAGGAGGCGGTGGGCAGCCATGCCGTTTCACATCCGCCTGCGCCACACCCGCGATATCGGGGCAGGCATCGCTGCGATCGGGGATGCCGTCTCCGTCGCGGTCCTTGGGTTTTTCGGCAGGCAGTGGGGCATACGACAAGCGCAGCAGGGCGCGACCGTCGGGCGTGCCGGGCTCGCGCAGAAGGCCGATGCCTCCCCCCAGGCCAAGCTGTACGCGCCGTGCCACGCTGTAATGAATCCCGACGAGCAGCTCAAGGCTGGTGGTGTCTTGCTGGAAGGCAAAACCGTTGCTGATCACCGTGCTAAGCAGCGCTTCGGGACCGACGGAAAAGCCCAGGTCACGGCGAGCATAGGCCAGCGCGGCGCCGAGCTGCAGCGACGGACCGACGCTATTTCCCGAGCCAAACGGCAGCGAGCCCAGCGCTTGATCCGGCCGGTACAGATACGAAAACGTCGCTGACCACAGCAGGCTGCGCCACAGGCCACCGAGCATGAGCTTAAGCTGCAGGCGCAGCGCGCTCTCGCCAACGTGGGAAGGAAACGCGCCGGTTGCCGACGCGAGCGGCAGCCACAGATCGCTGCCCACGCTGATGGCAAGCGGCTGCTGATAGGGCTGGCCATACAAGCGCGCTTTCACGCCGATGCGCGGATCCCCGACGGCTAAAGCACCCACACGTGTAAATCCATATTCTCCGTCGGTGCTGTTGCCGCGCTCAAGCAAGGTGACGGGCAGCGAAAACGTCAGCAAGAAGCGATCGAACACCGCGGCAGCGACATCGACGTGGGCCATCAGCTGATGCGCCAGCAGCGATCGATCGAACAAGAAGCGGGCGTTCTGATCGCGGAAGCCAAAGACCAGCGGGTTGTGGGCATAGTTCAGCGTCAGTCCCGCGGCGAACGAGCGCGTCGATCGATACCAGGGATGGTCGACGAACAGCGACCACTCTCCGGCGGCAGTGGGTTCAAAGCGGCTGACTTGAAAGCCGCGGCCGTTGCTTTGCGCCTGCGCCACATCGGGAACGCAGACGAACCAAAGCCCCAAGACCACGGCCGTCGCCCCGTGACGAGTCAGGCGCCGCCAAGCAGGCAAGCGCGATGCAAACGAACGAGCGGCGAAACGAAGCGAGCGAGCGCACGCAGTAAACAAGGCATCCTCTCAAGGCAAAAGATGACGAGAACAGCGATGGACCGGATGCAGACCCGACGACGGAGCCGCGGAGGGTGAAGCAGCCGGCGACGCGGATGAAAAGCAGCGCCGCGCAAACAGCGATCGACGAGCTCGACGCACCGCCAGAATTCCGCCGACAAGCAGGCCCCACCAGGCCAGCGCGCTGCTTGAGACCGTCGCGTGTCGCGCAGACAGACTGCAGGCCAAGCCGCCGCCCGCAAAGACGCTGCGACGGTACCGTGTGATGTCGTACTCGATGTCGGCTACGGCGGTCGCGGCGTTGTTGCCAAGATCCGGGTCAAACGCGGCAGACTGCACCTGGGCGACACCGACGGCATAGGCCATGTTAAACAGCGGCTGCAGCGCGACCACGACCTCAGGAGCCGCACCAAATTCCAGCTGCGGTCGCGTGCAAACAACCTGCGGCGCGGCTGCCTGCACCTGACAGTCCCAGCCATCCCCCCGCGGCGGAAATGTCGACGACAGAACGGCTTGTTCGGGAAGCTGAAAGCTCAACTTCACGTCGCTGGCATCGTTTATCCCGTGGTTTTGGACCGACAGGATGTACGACAGGCTCTGGCCGCTTTTGGTGGGGCTGGGGGCCACGATTGCAGCAACAGAGAGGTCAGCTTCCGGGCCAACCTGGGTGCTGTCGCTGGCCATGTTGTTGCTAGTGTCCAGGTCCTGCTGCGTGCTGGCGGCAGCCACACTCGCGGTGTACGACAGCGTGCCTTCGAGGCGGCTCGGCAAGATGGCGCGCACGACGATGCGGGCCTGCGCACCAGGCGTCAGCGTCACCAGCGTGTTGAGGTCGTTGATGCCCAATGCGCGGTTGCAGCCAACCAAGCCGGCGTTGCCCATGGGACCGGGGTCGACCGAGCAGAACCAGTCGACAAAATCGACCCGCTGACTCAGCGCGCCCCGGACGGGCGCAGCGACGGCGGTATCGGGGCCATCGTTGTAGACGCTGATCAAGTAGGAGATCTCGCTGTCGGGGGCCGCGTGGTCGATGCCATCGCTGATGGCGATGCGCAGATCGACCGGCGAGCAGATCGGAGTGGCAGCACCGGCCGGGTTGAGCGCAGCCGAGGTCTCGCCATCGCCGCCCGCAGTGGCGCCGTTTTGGGTGAACTCGGTGATGATGTCCGCTGCCGACGTGCCAGCAGCCCCGCCCGCAGCGCGCTGCACCGTTGTGGGAGGACGGCTCTGCGGCACCGCGATGAAGCCGCCGCCGCCACCGCCACCGGGACCGAGCGCGTTGTTGAACGCCGCCATCCCAGCGCGCTGCTGGCTGCCACCTGTGCCACCGTCGGCAACGATCTGCAAGCTGCCGCTCAGGCTGAGCGTATTGAGCACGATGCTGCCTCCGCCACCGCCACCGCCGGCACCGCCGATGACACCTGTCTGCGTCGAGACTCCGGCTTCTCCGCGCGCCGAAATCAGGCCATCCCCGTCGACCACATCGGCCAAGACATAGACCAAGCCGCCCCCGCGGCCGCCACCGCCTTCGTTGCCAGCGACGGGTGCAGCAAGGATGCGGTCTCCCGCACCGCCGCCGCCGCCTAAAAACAGCCGCACTGCGGCGTTGTTGCTGAGCGGAACGCCGCCGCGGCCCCCGCGTTCCCGTCGAGAATTTCCGCCCCATAGAGCATCCCCAGGGCCCAGCAGCGTGGCGTTTTGATCGTTCTGCGACAGCGAATAGCCGCCGCGGCCCCCGCCACTTGCGCTGCTAAGCCCGGCGCTGCCGACGGGATCTAGCGCCCACGAAAGCGCATCGCCACCGCCGACCAAGCGCATGACTCCGTGCCCGGTCCACGTCGCGGCCGTCCCAGCATTGGCGCCCCCTGCGCCTCCCGATCCATAGGCATTGCCACCGCCACCACCGTTGGCAGAAGCGCCGCGACCCAGCGTGCTTAAGCGACCGGCGATGCCTTCCCCTTTTTCTGCCCCCTCATCGAGGCTTGTCACAGCAAAGGCCGCGCTGTCGCTGCCTGGGGCCTTGTTGCCCGAGGGTACGCGGGACACACCGCCGCGAAAGCCTGTGCCATCGGCGAGCAGGCTGCCTCCGCTTGCAACGCGCAGATGGCGAGCCCGGACCGCGACAATGCCACCCGTGTTGCCATCCCAAGGCTGCGCCGACAGCACACCACCGGCTTCGATGGCTAGCTCACCATGCTGCGGAACGCGGACGATCTGGCTCTTGCCCAAGACGCTGTATGCGCCGCGCAGACCTCCGCAGAGCGTGCTAACTGTGACGAGGCCGCTCGCCGGGTTGCTGGCCTCGACGGGAACCAGCTCAAAGCGGCCGGCGCCGGCAAGCTGGGTCACGCTGCCATGTGCCTCAGCAGCGGGCCCACTGGCCGTCGTGTCGATCTGTGCCCCCTGCATTTGCATGACCAGGATCAGGTCGCCGCGCACAAGACCCATGGCGGCTAGCTCAGCGCTATCGACGCGAAGCTGCGAAGCCCCAACACTGGCATCGGCCACCAGCCGCGCATAGCGATTCAGCCGCACGGCGCTGCGCAGGGTCAGATCACCGTCTGGACTTTCGACCGGCTGCCGCCGCGGCTGAGACGCTTCATCGCCCACCGAGCCCGCCGCGCAGGCACACAGAGCAACGCTGAGCAACAGCAAGCGATGCATGAAGCGGCGATCTTTGCGGCCAGGCTGCAGGTTCATACCGTTCCTCTGAGTGGCTTTTTCAAGACGACATCGCTCAGGGCGCATCGGATTCCCTCGGTACACGGCCTAGGGTGCTTGCTGAGCGATACGCCGACGAAGCGCCGAAATAGATTGTATCACCGACGGTTGCGTCCTGTCGTCGGGCATCGCTGGATAATCTGCAGAAGCCACCGCCCACTCGATCGAGTCACGAAGAGCCGGCAGATGGTTCCCGCTCGACAGGCCCGCGCTGCTTGCTTCTGGCACAGCACGCCGTACACGCGGACGCGATCTGGCCATCAAACGTGAAGCAGTGCGGTCAGGCGATAGGATCAGCGGCAGCGCGAAAACGACGCGACGCACTCTAGAACCGACGAAGCAACAGCGAAGGGCGCTCGCTGGAACCTGTGCGGCTCCGCGGATCACAGATCCTTGATCGTGAGATTGAACGAGCAGCGCATGCGCATGCGCGCTCCGTCCTTGGGGCTGTACTTGGGAAACGACCACTTGCGGATGGCAGCCTCGGCGCAGCGCAAGGCCGTGGAACCGGGCAGCGAAATCTTCTGTGCCTCGCGCTCTTGTGGACTGCGCTGATAATCCAGAAGGTGCAGCCGACCTTGCGCAGCGTATACCTGGCCGAGCCCATCGAGCTCAACCTGCCAGTCTGAGCTCAAGCCGACGTTTTTGGGATAGCTCGCCAGGTCGCGATCAAAGCAGGTAGCGGCGCTTTTCTGATTGGCTTCCACGACCGCCGACATCTGCAGGCCGCTCACATGACACAGCTCGTTGCGCAGCGATGAATCTCCGACGGGGATCTTGCTTCGCTTCGGCGCATCGCTGCCGCCATGCTGTCGCTTCTCGCTCGGCGCGCTGCGCTCGCTCCCTGCGCTCGTCGCGGGGTCTTCCGCCACAGACAAAAAAGGAATCGACGACGCACCGCGCGATCCGTTCGGCAGCAAGCGCGCCGACGGTGCGGATCGCTGTGTGCTCTGGTGCATCGAGTAATAGAGGCTACCGCCCACCAGAAATGGCACCAGAAGCGACAGCCAAAGCCCCATCCCAGACCCACGCGAATCTGCAGAAGGATGCGCTGTCGCGGCGGGCGACATCGGCACGGCAGGTGGCGGCGGCGAATCCGGGGCAATGGCGACCGCGACGCCGCAGTAGTCGCAGCGTCGATGCCGGCTGTCAGCGGCAGGCAGCGGCAAGAACGCGTGGCAGTTGGGACAGCGATCCGCAGTGGCTGTTTCGCTTGGGATGGGCATGCACGTCCGCAGTCAGTATATCGCGTCAGGTGGGCCGGATCGGTGCCCGGACACACGCCGCGGATCCGCGCGGCCACGAAGACACAGAAAGTCGATGGCTGGCGCGCTAGTATCAGACGATGGCCGAAGCCGATGCGCGCAGCATCCTTGCCCTACGCTACATGCTCGACTTTCGCTGCATTGGCAGCAACTGCGAAGACAGCTGCTGCCAGAGCGGCTGGGAAATCTACATCGACCCCGCGCACCTGGTGAAGCTGCGGCGGGCCCTGCCCCTCACACCGAGCGACGATCCCCATGCGCTGCCGACGTTTGACCACGTCGCGCGGATGGTGCCGAAAAAAGATCGCAGCGAGCGCGTCGCAGCTCAGCTTCTGCTCGATGAAAAAGGACGCTGCCCGCTTCTTGGCCCACAGCTTCTGTGCCGCCTGCACCAAGCCAAAGGCGAAGACACGCTGCCCGATACCTGCGCCATGTATCCGCGACACCTAAACCAAGTGGGCCAGCGCCTTGAGCTATCCGGGGCGCTGTCGTGTCCCGAGGTAGCGCGGCGAGCGCTCTTGCCCAGCGATGCTACCGATCTGGTGCCTGCTCCAGGCGCGCTGCAAGGGCGTGGGCAGCGTCAGTTCAGCGCTCCGCCAGGACCGCAGGCGTTGCGTGGCGACGATCCGCAGGCGCCGTACCGCCACCTGGACGTGGTGCGCGGAACCATGGTCCGCTTGCTATCGCTATCGGGTTTTTCGCTGCCGAGTCGACTGTTCTTTACGTGCTTTCTTGCGCACAAGAGTTCGGCCCTGCAGTCCGCACCGGAAGCCCCCATCGATCCAAACGCGTTCTTGCAGCAGGCCGAGCTGCTCAGCGATCCCGAAGTCCTTGCTGAGCTGGATCGCCGACTGCATGAAGGTCTGGTGATGGCGCCGCTGCCTTTGCCGCTATTGCTCTCGGTGCTGCACAGACAAAGGCAGGTTCCAGGCGGTGGCGCGTTTGCTCGGCTGGTCGTCGAGATGGCCCAGAGCTATCGCGATCCGCGATCCTTCCCAAGCACACCTGACGAGCCCCGTGAGGTAGCCAGTCCCGACGAAGCCGCGCGCTTAGATCACGCCTATCGCCTGCGCCGGCAGCCCATCGATGCGCTGTTTCGTGCGCGCATCGATCACTACCTGTTCAACTATGCGCGCCACTTTTGGATGAAGGACTGGTACACGCACTCTCCGTCGCTGTTCTTGCACACGCAGAGCTTTCTTCTGCGCGTCGCGCTGCTGCGCTTTGTGATCTTGGGTCATCCACACGCCCTTGCCGCTGCACAAAAAGGCGCAGACGCTGGGCAGGCTGATCTGGATGCGCTGGCCGTTCGCGCGTTCTATTCGCTGTCGCGCAGCATCGAACACAGCGCGGGCTTTCGCGCCGCCATCCTTGAATACGTCGCAAAGAGCGCACCTTCGATGGAAGGCGCCATCGCGCTGCTGTCAGTCTAGGGTCTAGCCAGGCAGGATTCGAAACGCGGGGGGACGCGGCATCGCAGCGAGCGCTCGGCCTACGGCTTCACGCAGGCATTGGTGTCGCTGCTGGCCAAGCAGGTGAGTATTTCCAGACAGGACTTGTTGTAGCAAGCAGCCCTCTTGCTCATGATCTCCGACGCATTCTTGCAGTCGCGCGCCAGCTTCGCGTCTTGATCAGCCAGCGCGCCCTTGTTTGCGTTGCAGTCGTTGCGGCAGTTGGTATAGGTCGCATCATTGCTGCTCAAGCACTTGCGTCCGTTGTCGCAAGCCGTGTAGCAGAGGTCCAAGCTGGACACGCCACCACAGGCCGACAGCAGAGAAAGGGGCATGGCAAGCAACAGGGCCGTAACGATCGAGCGAGTCTTGCGAGTCATAGGAACGTCCTCCTTGGGTAGTGCGGGTAAGCTAGCGCAGCTTGACGGGGAAGGCTGTCTGCAGTGTAGCCACCACGCGATCATGCGCTTTCTGCGCCTCTTCATCGGTCAGCGTGCGATCACTGGCGCGGTAGCTCAGGCTGAGCAAAAGTCCCTTTTGTCCCGTCGGGATGTGGCTGGGATTTCTGTAGTCTTCGAGGATCCGCACATCGACCAAGAGCGGCTCGCGCGCAGACAGAAGCGCGGCGCGGATTTGATCGGCGCGGATGTCGGCGGCAATCAAGAACGATAGATCGCGCGAGGTACCAGGGAAACGCGGTGGCTCGCGATAGCTACGCGCCGGACGAGCCAAGCCGGGCACATTGATCTCAAACGCGAAGACCGCAGCCGGCAGATCCAAGCGCTCGCGCAGCGTCGGATGCACTTCGCCGAAGTAGCCGAGGATCGCGCCGTCGGTTGCCTGGGTCGTCGCAGCCCGAATCACCGCCCCCAGGCCGGGATGCAGCCAGGGCTGCGTGCTGGCATGCGCCTGCTGAATGATCACCTCACGCGGCTGCGCCGGATCGGCTGCGACTGGCGTCGCCTGTGGCACCACGACATAGCCCAGCCCATCCAGAAGCTCCTCGACGATGCCGCGGACATCGGCGAAGTCGAGTGCATCGGTGGGGCTCGGCTTCAGAAAATACGATCGGTTGCCGCACAAGACACCTGCGATGCGCGTGGTCTGAATGCACGCCGGGTCGATGCCGCGTTCGCCCGAAGGAACCAAGAACACTTCCCCGACTTCGCACAAGCGCAGATCGGTTTGGCCGTGGTGCAGGTTCTTGCGCAGCGCATCCAGAAGCCCAGGCAGAAGCAGCGTGCGCAGAACGGAAAGATCCTCGCGCAGGGGATTTTCCAAGGGCAGCGGCACGGGCAGCGCGTCGCCGTCCGAAGTCTGACTGACCGCACGCAGCCTGTCCGGGCTGGTCATGGAAAAAAGCTGCACTTCGTCGAAGCCCAAAGCGACGCACAGATCGCGGGCACGCTCGGCGTTCTTTTGCAGCGTCGTGCTGGCCGCGTCACAGCCTGCGCGCGTCGGACCGGCCATGTGAAGCTGCGGCACGCGCGGCGCGATGTCGTCATAGCCCACGCTGCGTCCGACTTCTTCGATCAGATCGATCTCGCGCGTCAGATCGGGGCGACTGCTCGGGATCTGAAACACCGCATGATCGACCGCGGTCGTTTCGATCGTAAGACCCAATGCGGTCAGCGCTGCTTGCTGTTCGTGGATGGAAACCGGCGGCTGCTTGCCCAAGATCTGGTTGGTGCGGGCATAGCGCAGAGCCAGCGTCTTTTTTTCGATCGGCCGCGGATATACGTCGATGGCGCCGGACAGGATCTGTCCCCCTGCCAAGCGCAGCATCACATCGCAGCAGTAGCGCGCGGCCAGCAGCAAGCCATCGTTCGGATCGACGCCGCGCTCAAAGCGATGCGAGGCTTCGGTGTGCAGCTTGCAGCGGCGTGCTGTTCGCCGCACAAAGACCGGATCAAAGTACGCCGCTTCCAAAAGGACCTCGGTCGTCGTGGGCCGCACTTCACTGTCTCTGCCGCCCATGACGCCCGCGATGGCGACGCCGCGCTCGGCATCGGCGATCAGCAGATCGTCGGACGACAGCGGTCGCTGCACATCATCGAGCGTCGTCATCGATTCGCCAGCGCGGGCCCGCCGCACGACGATCTGCGAGCCACGAAGCACATGCAGATCGAATGCATGCAGCGGCTGACCGACAAAGAACATCGCCAGATTGGTGGCGTCGACCAAGTTGTTGATGGGCCGCGCACCCAAGCGAGTCAGCAGCAAGCGCTCTTTGATCGGACTTGGCGCGACGCGCAGACCCGTCAGCACATGGCCGACATAGCGCGGACAGGCGAGCGAGTCTTCGATCACGATGCGCGCGGCCTGCGCGGCGCTCGACGACGCAGTGCGGCGGCTGAACTCGGGCTGCGGCAGGACCAGCGTGGCCCCTTCGTTCGCAAACGCAGCGACCACTTCCCGCGCAACCCCAACATGACCCAAGAGGTCGGGGCGGTTCGGCGTGATGTCGAGTTCAAAGATCACATCGGGCAGACCCGCGCCCATCGCAAAGTCGCTGCCAATTGCAAGACCGTCGTCGGGAGACAGGATCAAGATGCCAGCGTGATCGCTGGACAGACCAAGCTCGTCTTCAGCGCACAACATGCCGGGCGATGGAATGCCGCGCACTTCGCGCACGCTCAGCGAAAGACCGGAAGGCAGCGTCGCGCCAGGCTTGGCCCACACGACGCGCGGCGAAGTACCCGGCTCACCAGGCGCAGGGACATTGGGCGCTCCGCAGACCACCTGGGTCACCGTTTGACCGTCGAAGACATCGACCAAGGTCAGCTTGTCGGCTTTGGGATGCGGCCGCTTGCCACGCACTTCTGCGACGATGGCCCCGGAAAGGCCAACCCCAACGGGAACCACAGCATCGACGGCGACACCGCGGCGGATCAGGCGCTTTTCCACTTCGCGTGCGGCAGCCACCGGATCGACGGGCAGCACGCCCGCGGGAAGCTGCACAAGCTCGCGCAGCCAGTTCCAAGAGATCTTCATGACAGCTCCAGTTCAGGGCCCACGGACCGCGATCCGCTGCGAAGGCCGCGGCATGCGCCGTCTTGCTCGCTGAGGCAAGACCGCATCAACGGAACATCTGGGTGAAGCGCGCGTCACCGGCAAACAGCAAGCGCAGATCGTTTACGCCGTACCGCAGCATGGCCATGCGATCGATGCCCATGCCAAAGGCAAAGCCCGACACGTTTTCTGGGTCGTAAGCCGGCGGCAGGCCTCGTCGCTGGCGCTCGGCATCGACGTGGGCAAAGACAGCAGTGTCGACCATGCCGCAGCCCAGGATCTCGATGTAGCCGGTGCCCTTGCACAGCCGGCAGCCTTTCTGCTGACAGAACACGCAGGTGACATCGACTTCAGCGCTTGGCTCGGTGAACGGAAAGAACGAAGGCCGCAGGCGAATGTCGACGCTGGGACCAAAGAAGCGACGCGCGAAATAAAGCAGCGTGCCCTTGAGATCGGCGAAGCTAACGCCGTCGTCGACGACCAGTCCTTCGATCTGGTTGAACATCGGCGAGTGCGTCGGATCGTCGTCTTTGCGATACACCTTGCCGGGCGCGATGATGCGCACAGGAGGTGGCTGCGCCAGCATGGTGCGGATCTGAACCGGCGACGTATGCGTGCGCAGCACCAAGCGTCCCCCCGTGCTGCCTGGCAAGGGCGGCGACTGCAGATAAAACGTGTCCTGCATGTCGCGGGCTGGGTGATCGTCGGGCATGGCCAGCGCTTCAAAGTTGTAAAACTCGCTCTCGACTTGCGGGCCGCTGGCGACGACAAAGCCGATCTCGGCAAAGATGCTCTCAAGCTCGCGCCGCACCTGCGTCAGAAGATGCAGGCCGCCCAAGCGCGTGCGCCGTCCCGGCAGGGTGACATCGACGCTGCGCGCCAGATCGGCACCGCGAGCGGCATCGTGCAGGGCGTTTAGGCGAGCGGCAAAGAGCTCTTCGCCGCGTGAAAGCGCGGTGTTTCCGGCCTGCCCGATGGTGCGCTTTTCGGGGCCAGGTGCTGCACGCAGGGCCTCGGCCAAGCGCTTGCGAATCTCGCCGTCTTTGCCCAGGTAGCGCGCGTGAACGGTCCGCAGAGCAGGCTCGCTGGTCACGGCGGAAAGATCCGCGGCAAGCTGCGTCACAAGCTCGGCATAGATGGGATGAAGCGGCGCCGCGTCGGCTGCAGAGGATGGGGGCGCGTTGGACGAGAGGGACATCCGAAAGACCTTTCATCCTGTGCGATCGGTCTAGGGACCGGCTGCGGCGCTCGCACGCACACCCCCGCGAACACGCGCTAGACCAATCAATACAGGTGGACCATCGAGGACGAGACAGCGCGAGCCGCCCTGCCCGCCTGTCGGAATCGACGGGCCCGACGAGTCAAGGCGACCCGCCGGACCTGGGCCAGAAGGCTAGGCCGCGGCCTGCGCCGGCTTCAGGCCCGCTTGCGTCAAGACCGCGCGGAACGCGGCCGGATCGCTGATCGCCAGATCGGCCAGGACCTTGCGATCGAGGTCGATGTTGGCGGCCGAAAGGGCATGCATCATCTTCGAGTACGAGATGCCCAGCGCCCGCGCTGCGGCGTTGATGCGAATGATCCACAGACGGCGGAAGTCACGCTTGCGCTCGCGGCGGTGACGGGTGGCATGCATCCAGCCATGCCGCACCGTCTCAAGCATCGCTTTCCACAGGGTCGACCGACCTCCGCGGTAGCCACGCGCCCAGGCCTTGATGCGGTTGCGGCGCCGACGCGCTTTGAAGCCTCGTTTTGCTCGAGCCATGTCTCTATCTGTCTCCGTGAATCGGACCGGCCTGCGGGGGTTCCGGCACACCGGAACGCTTGTGAGCCCTTTGCCAAGTCACGCCAAGCCCGCGAAAGGCTGACGGTTTTTGCGAACCGATCCGATATCACGCACGGCTGCGCTTTGTAAAGGCGCTGTTGTGAAGTCCACTGCACAGACGCCCCCTGTGCCATGAACCTTTTTGCTATGGTGCCGCGCCATGAACGCCGGACATCCACAGTCACTTCGTCGATTCTTTGCGCACCATGCAGCGGCTCTCTCCGTCGCCAGTTTGTTGCCCATCGCGGCAAGCTGCAGCAAGGGCGGCGCCCCGGAAATGCAGGAATCAAGCTGCAAGAAGGTCTCGGAGCTGGATCCCGCGAGCAAAGACAGCCAGCTACCCAAGGCGCTCTATGCCGAGCTGCGCGGCAACAAAGGGGCCTCGTTTGGTCTCGCGCTCGAAGGCAGCGGCGGCATCTACAGCGGTCAGCGAGCCTTTGGCAAGTGTGACGCGGCCGATACCTATTACGTCGAGCGAGCGGTGCTGGTCAGCGCGACGGGGCAGCCCGTGGCCGTGGCTCGGCGCAATCCGATGGGCTATCTCGTCGAGTATGAAGGCGGACAGACGCAGCAAGCGACCGGTGCCAGCTTCACCAGCATCGCTGTTGCCTACACCACTACAGCATCGGCCCCGTCGCTGAAGGTCGCGAGCTTGACGCTAAACGGCAGCAGCACCCTCAAGCAGGGCGAGCGCGTGAATGTCCAGGTCACGCTCGGTGATGAGTTCTGCGGCGTCAAAGAGAGCAAGTGGTGGCTGGTCGCCGATACTTCGCCCGGTGCCGAGCCGACCTTGGAGCCCGCGGTCTTGCCGGGGGGGAGCGGCATGATCTCGCTGCAGATTCCGACGACGCTGAGCGCAGGCGCCTATGCCATCGAAGGCCAGGTCACCTTGGCCACGGGCGGACGCGTCCTGCGTGTGCGACGCAGCTCGACCAGCGATATGCGGTACAAGGTCATCGATCCAAGTGGCGGAACGCCCGTCGATACCGAGGCCGGCGTGATCAAGCTGTCGGTCGAAGCCAACCCTGACGGCGATCGCGTACCGCCGACTCCCGTGGCGATGGAGGCCGCCCCGGCTTCGGTGCAGCGCTGCCAGCCTGTCAACCTGTCTTTGCGTATCGCCGACGACAAGAAGCTGCCGACCAACCAAAGCGTCAAGGTCTTTCTGGGACCGGCCGAGTCGTCGAAGCTGCTGTCGCTGGTGCTAAGCGGCGGCGAGACGCTGTCCGGCAAGCTGCAGCTGCCCAGCGATGCCCCCTTCGGCGTCTGGTACGCCTATCCTGAGCTGGTCCGCGATGCCGTCGGCAACGAAGGCCGTGGCACGTTTTCAGCAGGCAAGTTCACGCTGACCGGCAACGGCACCACCAGCCCGCCGGTCATGGCCGCGACCTTCATCGTGCCCAGCGGCGCGCTGATTCCAGACTTTGGCATGGGCAGCCCCGACGGTGGAACCCCGCCTTTGCCCGATTTGGGGACCATGCAGCTACCCGCCGCGTTGGCGGCCGTGGCGGTGATGCCGCCGACCGCGACGAAAGAAGGCGACACGCTGACCGTCACGGTGACCTGGACCGACCTCAAGATGATCTTGAAGTAGACGCACCGGGAAAAGACGCAGAGACGGGGCGCCCTCGTCGCGGGCGCGGCCGGCGGCGCTTGACAGAAAGGCACGGGGACTGGTCAAACGCGACCAAGCGGCTTGGACTGGACGAATTCGTCCAGTGTCCCGCTGAAGGGTTTTCCGACGGAGTGACGCTGCGATGCCCGGCGGGATGGGCCGCTTTGTGGCTGGCACTGCCTTTGCTTTTTCTTCAGGGCATGAAGGCGCGGCGGCGGCCATCCAAGCCCCCGTGCCCCCCCATTCAAACGCCCCCGTTGCAAGGAGCCCGACGATGCGTCTCTCTCTCTGTCTATTTTCCTTGGCTGCAACTCCGCTCGCTTGTCTGTCGCTGGCGGCTGCCCAGACGCCTTCCGTCGCCGCCCCGCAGGGAACGCTGCCTGCGCCACCGCATGTGCAGGTTCAAGTGCAGGTGCAGCCGGCGCCCGCTGCCCCCGCTCCGTCGACGCAGGGCACGGCGCAGCCCGACGCCCCCGCCGCAGCGACACAGCCGTATGCGATTCAGCCTGTCTTCGAGCCGACGCAGAGCGCGCCTCCACCCTACTCGGTCTATGTGCCGGCTCCGCCTGCCGCCACGCCCTTGCCGAGCAGCGCCGTACTCCTTCTGCCCCAGGATCTGCTGCTGGCCGGCAAAGGAAGCTGGGAGCGCCGCGGCAACGAGCTTTTCCTGCACCACAGCAAGACGCCTGGCAGCCGACGCAGCGGCCTGATCGCGGGCGGCATCGTGCTCTTGAGCGTCGGCTATGCGCCCGCGCTGATCATGGGCGGCCTGATGACGATGTTCGAAGGCCCGTCGACCCTCGGCTCTTCGCTGTTCTTGCCTGTCGCTGGACCGTTCCTAAGTGGCTTCTGCGCCTTGAGCCGCTGCGATGGCGACTTCCTCGGCTCATCCGGGCAGCAGATCTGGGCCTGGACCTGGATGATGCTCGACGGTGCCGCGCAGGTGGCCGGCCTGGCCATGATCATCGCTGGAGCGCGCAGCCGCCCCGGCAACAGCCCCAGCTTGCTTGAGCGCGTCCACATCCTGCCCTATTCAACCCAGCAGGGCGGTGGTGTGACGGTGTCCGGCCGCTTCTAAGACCCCACAGAGCACAACCCCCCGACAAAAAGGAGCGTACGCATGCGTCTTCCCATCGTGTTGCTGTTTCTGGTCGCCTGCGGTGGCGACGGTGGCTCAGGTGATCCGGCGATGCCCAATGGCTCGTGTGATACGCGGATGCAGAACAGCGTCTGCATCGAGTACAGCGGCCCGCAGAGCGTCGTCGACGTCTACAAAAACAACTGCGCCCCCGGCACCTGGTCGACCGGCGCCTGCCCCACGACGAATCGCGTTGGTGGCTGCCGGCTCAGCGACGCCGGACTCAAGCTGACGTACACCCAACAGCTATACAGCCCCGCCTTTTCCACCTCGACCGCCATGCAGGGCTGCGTCGGCGGCATGTTTGTCCCCTAGCAGCGCGTTGAAAGAGTCGCTGTTGGGCCAAGTCGCTGCGTTGTCGGTGCTCACGTCCCGACGGACGCTCTCCCCGTCGAGAGTTTGCGGGATGAGTTCCCGGCCCGAGGAGAATAGACGGGAACTCTGTGCGCGCCGCTTTGCCACACGCCTGGGGTTTGCCTATCGGCCAAGCGCAAATGCGCGCCATGCCGAGGCGAAGCCTCCGCGTCCGCGCCCGCTATTCTGTCCCGCCTCGCCTTCGCGCGGCCGGCTTGCCCAAACCCTCGCGGCCCTGGATGTCCAAAGTCGCGAAATCCGCCCCCCATCGTTGAGTGCCTCGCATCCCGTCCCCCACCGCTTGTGTTCGCTCCGTTCAGTCTCCCAAGTCCGCCCGCCGCCCCAAATGGTCCCAACGATCTCCCGACATCGCAGAGGAGGTCTGAGGCTGTACACGCAGCGCCGGGAGCCAGCGACCTTGGCGCAGCCATGGGACCGCGGTGCGCAACGCCTCGTCAGCGGCGGATGGGATCCCTAATGTGCTGTCGTCGACCCCGGATGCAGGGCCCGCCGCGAAGCCCGACAGCGCGGGGGCGACCTGCGCGATCGACAGCGCCGGATCCCCATCCCCGGCCACCGCCTGTTCCAAGGCACGCAGCGACGCCAGGATGCTGGCGGCCAAGAGCTGCCGGCTGTGCTCACCCGAGTCAACGGCCTTTCGGTCCAGCACCCAGCCTTTGATGTCCTTGAGTAGCGACTCGATGCGTAGCCCGCGTGCGAGCCGTCCGGCCGCGAGATGAATCGCCAGCGGCAGGGAGCCGAGCAGCCTGTTCTACTTCTCTGGCGGCGCCGTAGAGTCGGTCTGCGAATGGGCGCGCGACACTCTGCGGCGGTTCTGGCGTTCTAGATCGACAGCCCGCGCTGGGCCTACGAGTCCGCGCTCTGCTGCTACGTCGACGCGGATGTACACGCTGCCGACCTGCAACTCTCTTGGAAGATCCCCGCTGACGGCGATTTTGGGATTGGTTCCCCCGCGGCTCGCAGGTGCATGACCAGGGCCCCGTCGACCGCTCGCTCAGCTAACCGGCGGCGATGAACAGGTCCCTTGTACGTCTTCGCGCCCGGTCGCACCCCAGCACGCATCCGGTGCGTGCTGGGCACTTGGCCAGAGGACCCCCGTCTATTTCCTACACGTTCACCCCGCTCGCGGCATGATTGGACGATGGGCGCCACATCGTCTGAGAGCTTGCCCCTGGTCTTGGAGTTTGCCCGCGTTGAGCAGACGGAAGATCCCTGGGCTTTCCGCTTTGTGCCGCAGGACTATCTTTTGCGGACGCCGGGCGGCAGCTTCGAGCGAGCGAGCTTTGCATGGGACGAGCCGCTTCTCTCGGATCTGATGGCGCTCGCCAGGCCAGGGTGCGACCCGGTCGTGCCGCAGCGCGTGGGTGAGCGGCTACGACGCTTTGTGACGCCCCTCGGCTGGCCAGAGCTCGCCGCACAGATTACCCAGGCAGTCGCGCAGGGCATCGGTGTGCTTCTCACCGTGCGCTCGGCAGCGTCGGAGCTCTACGCGCTGCCATGGGAGCTGATCACGCTCAAGGCGAGCGGTCAGCACGTCGGAGAACTCGCGGGCGTCCTGCTTCGTTACGAGTGGCCGGAGACCGAGACGGTCCCAGAGAAGCCGCTGCCGCGCCATGGTGGTGGAAGGGTCGTCGTCGCTTGGTCAGCGGCGGGCGGAGGGGTCCCCGCCGCCGAGCATGTAACGACTGTGGCCCAGGCGTGCCGCAGCGGCTGCCATCCCTTCGACTATTCCCGAGATGTCATTCCGAACGCTTCGTTCGGCGGCTTGTCCGATGTCCTCTCTGCGGCAAAGCGCGAAGGGCGGCCGATTTCCGTGCTGCACATCCTGTGTCACGGCGGAGCAGTCCGGGACACTTTTGGGCTGGTCCTCGATGGCGAGGATCCCACGGAGAGCGCCGGGCCGGTCGATGCGGGAATGCTACGCAAGCTTCTCGCGCCCCATGCCGACATGGTGCGGCTGGTCGTGATCATGGCCTGCAACAGCGGCAACCCGGGGCACGTCGGCAATCAGCTTGGCAGTGTGGCGCAGGCGCTGCACCGGGCCGGCATCGCCATGGTCGTGGCTTCGCGCCATCCCCTGTCCGTTGCGGGTTCGATTCGCCTCTCGGCATCGCTTTACACGGGCTTGCTGCAAGGCCTCCAATCGCTCGAATCGGCGCTGCTCGCGGCGCGCAGCGAGCTGTACCGGGAGACCGGACAGCTCGACTGGGCCAGCATTCAGCTGTACGCCAGAGCCGCTGATGGAGACGACAGCCGCCCCGTGGTGTTTCGTCCCTACGCGGGACTGTCGGCGTTTGGTCCGCAAGAGCGCCGCTTCTACTTCGGGAGAGAGGTGCTCACCGAAAAGCTATGGAGGCGCTGTCAGGAGCTTGTATCCGTGGCTGGCACCACCCGGCTGCTCGCCGTGCTGGGGCCGTCCGGTTCCGGTAAGTCTTCGGTGGCGCGAGCGGGGCTCGCTGCAGAGATCGAGCGGCGTCCACTTGCCTTCGTCAATCACGAGCAGAAGACTGCGCCGCCCCGTTTCGCGATGCTCAAGCCCGGATCGCACCCGCTTCGCGCCCTGGCCGCAGCGCTCGCGTCCGCATCGACGGAAGGAGCGGACACACCGCTTGTCGTACTGATCGATCAGTTCGAAGAGATCTACACGCTATGCAACGACGCGGCGGAGCGTGATGTCTTCGTCGAGCTCGTGTTGCTCGGGGGGCAGACGCCCGGTCTGCCGATCCTGATCGTGCTTACCCTGCGCAGTGATTTTATCGGTGAGACGCTGCGCCAACATCCCGCGCTCAACCGCCTGTTCGACGAGCAATCCAGGCTCGTGACCGCCATGAGCGATGACGAGATGCGCCGCGCGATCGCCGCGCCCGCAGCAAGTATCGGACGGTCGATCGATGATGCAACGATTGGGCTCTTGTGGAATGAAGCCCAGGGGCGCGACGGCGCGCTGCCGCTGCTTGAGTTTGCGCTGTCACTGATCTGGGAAGGCATGCTGGCAGGCAAGACCGCGGCCGCGACCCTGCAAGAGATTGGCGGCGTCGGGGGCGCGCTGGCCGGCAAAGCACGGGAGATCTATGGAGCGCTGCCTGACAAAGACCAGGCGACGGCCCGCCGTGCCCTGGCCCGCCTGGTGCAGCTCGGTCAGGGCACACGCGATACCCGCCGCCGCGCTGCGATCGGAGAGCTGTGCGGGCGGATGGAAGATGAGGCTGCGGTGCTGTCCGTGCTACGCCGGTTTTCCTCAGAGAACGCCCGACTGGTGACGCTGTCTGCAGATGGACGTGAAACCGTGGCGGAGGTCACGCACGAAGCTCTTTTTGAGCACTGGACAGAGCTGCGGACCTGGATCAACGAGAGCCGACAGGACCGCGCGCTGCACGATCGGGCGATGGACGCAGCGAAGCGATGGGACGTGGCCCGCCGACCCGCTGGACTACTCTTCCGCTCTCCGGATCTCGATCTGTTGCGGAGCTACCAGCAGCGGAAGGAGGAGGACCTCACTCCGCTTCAGGAGGAGTTCCTGACTGCGAGCGTCCGTCAGCAGCGATCGGAGCATCTCCTGCGCATCGGCGCCGTGCTCTCTGTGTTTCTGGCCGTCATCATCGCGTCGGCGATCTACATCGCGACCGAGCGACGGCGCACCCAGGAAGAACGAGCGCGCAGCCAGGCAGCGCACGAAAAACTTCTCGACACCTATGTCGAACGCGGACAGGAACTGCTCTTTGAGAAAAGAGACCCTAGCGCGGGGCTCTTGTGGCTGCACCGGGCGCAGGGGGAGGGAAGCCGGCAGCCCGCCCTGCCCGAGCTTCTCAAGAGCGCGATGCAGAGCGTGGATGCCGCCCAGGCCGTCTTGATCGGCCACACCGGACCCGTTGTGAGCGCGGCATTCAGCGAAGACAGTCGGCGTGTTCTGTCCCTGAGCCAAGACGGCACGGCGAGGGTATGGGAAGCTGAGAGCGGGCGACCGATCGCCGTGCTCAAGCCGGACGGGCTGGGAATCAAGATGGCAGCGTGGGGCGCCAATGGCCAGCTTGTCCTCACCGTGCACAGGGACAACAGGGTCCGAGTCTGGCAGGCTGACAACGGGCGTCCGCTCGTCGAATTGAGAGGACACGACGGCGAGATCGATAGCGCCGCATGGAGCCCCGATGGCAAGCGCATCGTCACGGCGAGCCGGGACCGCACGGCCCGGGTCTTTGCCGCTGAGGATGGGCGATTCCTCTTCGAGCTCAAAGGACATCAAGGCGAGGTCAAGGGCGCGGCGTGGAGCCCCGATGGCAAGCGTATCGCCACCGTGTGCGAGGACCGAAGCATCCGGGTGTTTGCCGCCGAAGATGGGCAGCTTGTCACCACGCTGCCTGCAGGGAAGCGCAACATTTTTCGCGTGGCCTTTTCTCCCGATGGCGGACGCATCGCGACCGGCAGCTATGACTGCGCGGTGCAGATCTGGGAAGCGGCGGGCGAGCGGCTACTCCTTGAGCTCAAGGACAACGTGGAAGGCCACGACCAATGCAGCCCGGAGTTCAGCCTCGCTAACCAACACATCGTCCCTTCGATCGGCGAGCCCATGGCGCGCCTTTTTGACAGCACAGATGGGCGCTTTGTGGCCGAGCTCAAAGGCCACAGCGAGAACATCCGGAGCGTGGCGTTCAGCCCGGATGGCCGACGCCTTGTCACCACGAGCGCGGATCACACCGCGCGGATCTGGAAGGCCGAGGACGGGCAGTTCGTCTTCGCACTGCGAGGCCACGCGGACGAAGTGACCTACGCAGCCTGGAGTCCCAACGGGCGTCTTATCGTCACAGCGAGCAAGGACTCGACCGCACGCATCTGGAACAGCGGGGATCGCTGGGGCGGCGTCAGGCTTACCGGCCACGAGGAGAGGATCACAAGCCTCGCGTGGAGTCCCGATGGACGACGCATTGTCACTGCCAAGGAAGACAAGACGGCATGGGTCTGGGAAGTGGCAACTGTGGGACTTCGGAGCCAGCTGGTCGGTCACAAACACGCTATTTTGAGCGCAAGCTTCAGCCCGGACAGCCGGCGCGTGGCCACGGCAAGCAGCGACGGCACCGCAGGGATTTGGGAGGCGGACACCGGTCGGCTGCTGACCGCGCTGAAGGGACATGGAAGCGTGGTCTGGTTCGTGACGTTCAGCCCGGATGGGCGACGTGTGATTACGACCAGCTCAGACAAGACGGCGCGGATTTGGGAGACCGAAAGTGGGCGGCAGCTGTTCGAGCTCAAGGGACATGAGGATAGCGTGCGGCTCGCGACGTTCAGCCCGGACGGTCGACGCGTCGCCACGGCCGGCGTAGACAAGACAGCGCGGCTCTGGGAGGTCGACACCGGGCGACTGATCAGCGAGCTAAAGGGGCATCAGATGTGGGTGTATAGCGCGGCCTTTAGCCACGACGGCACACGCATCGTGACCGCAAGTGTGGATCGCACCGCGCGAGTCTTCGCGACAGATACTGGACGCCTGGTCGCTGTGCTGAAGGGACATGAGTCCACGGTGAACAGTGCCGTGTTTCATCCCGATGGTCGGCGCGTCGTTACCGCCAGCTTGGATCGCACGGCGCGGGTCTGGGAAGCCGAGAGTGGGCGACTGCTGGCCGTGCTCAAAGGAAGCAAGGGCGACATCACGAGGGCGACGCTCAGCCGCGCAGGCAGCCGGATTCTTACCTGGGGCGGGGAGGACGTGGCGCGAGTTTGGGATACGGACAGCGGACGCCTGCTCACCGAACTTCAGGGGCAATCCCCGTTCATCGACGCGGCGTGGAGCCCCGATGGCCGGAGTGTCGCCACTACCGACGGACATGCAGCGCGGGTCATTAACCTGACTGGCGAGCAGCGTTCCCACGAAGAGCTGGCCAGGTTGATTCGCTGCCATGTCCCAGTCCGTTTTGAACAGGAAGGCAGCAGCGTCATTGTCCCCACGACACCGAATCCCGTTGAGTGTCAGGGAACGCTTGAGCTGGGGCATTAGAAAGCAACGATTTCAGGAAAGGGATTCACATGGGCATTTTTGACAAGGTTGAGCAGGTTGGGAGCGGCATCGTTAATCAGATCGCCCACCAGGCAGAGTCCGTCGTGGACGGCGGGAGCGCGGTCGCCACCGATGCCTGGAAGGGGGTGCGTCGCGTCGAAGATCTCGGCCTCGTCGTAGGCCAAGGGGTCATCGGCGCTGCCGGTGTGGTGAGCTCTGGCTTCGTGACCTTCGTAAATGATGCGAAGGCGCTCAGCCTGACCGCGGCCGGCGAGATCGTGGTCCTTGGCAAGACCTCGGGCACCGAGATCGCAGAGTGGAGCCGTACGGCCGCCGGCACCGCCGCGCGATTCTCGACAGACGCATTTACCACGGTCGGCGAGGGCCTCGCTCAAGGTTGGGGCTGGCTCTCTCCTTTTCTTTCCGAAGATCTGCCATCGCTGGCTGCCCCATCGTCTGTCGCGAGAGAGATCGCGATGATCCTGCTGCCGGGGGCGTTCCTGGGCTTTGAGGAGATGGCTCGTCAAGGGAACCTGACCATTGAGATCGGGCTCAAGGCGAAGGTCTCGGCCTTCGCCTCGGCCAGCGGACAGGTCGGCATCTACGTCGGCCCCAAGGCTGCGGGGCAGGAATCCCAGTGGGGCTTCTACTACGGCTGGTCCATAAGCCCACTCAGCATCATGGAGCTTTTTAGCGGCGGCACTCCGAAGTTCACCCTCGAATTCGAGCTATCGATCTTGCACGGCAAGCCGACGAGCCTGAGCGGTCTTCAGGTGGTCAAGCTCGGCGTGAAAGCCAAGCTCGGCGCGTTCCTGGTTGAAGGTGCTGCGCTGATGCGCACGGGCTGGCCGCCAGTGCCGATCGGCGCGCGGCTGGGCGCCGGAGCGACGCTGGATCTCTTCAAGTCCAACACTGAAAAAAGCGACAAGCCGGATGCCCCGGCCAAGCCGCCGCAGTGGAAGATCCGTCCCGACGCATCGCCGAACGCGTCCCCGTTGACGAGCGGCGCATACGAGCTGCTGGCGAGTACCAAGGGAGCGCTAAGCGGCCTCATGCTAGCCAACACCGCGCATCTGCAACCAACCCGAAAAGAGAGAGCACGCGCGACCGGGCAGGTGGCAGCGATCGTCGAGAAAATGTTCGCGCCGCTGGCCTACTGCGAGCTTGTTGTCAGGAAGACGACGCAGTGGACGGAGACGTTTCGACTCTGCACGGAGACCGACGGCAGCGCCTGGGTGAAGAGCGGCTCTGCGGTGCCGCGTGCGCTCTTCCGGTTGGTCGCCGGGCTTGCCGATCCGACCAAGTTTTCCATCGAATCTGTGGAGGATCCGCCGCGCTATCTCTATGAGCACCCGACTCAGGGCGTTCGATTTGCTCCGTACTCGATCGACAATGGATTCAGGCAAGCGGCGACGTTCGACTTGGACGCGTTAGGGCCAGACGGCTCCCAGTCCCTTTGCATCAGCACCAGCTACGGAGGCAAGCGGTACCTGCAGATGGACGAGACCATGATGCTGCTTCCGACGGTGGGTTTCCTTGCCCTCGCCTCCTCGCCGGATCGCGCGGCATGGTCTATCGAAGCCCGTCCAGTGCCGGAGGAGCAGGGCTCTACGCTCCTGCCGCTACAGCTACTGCGACCCGGTGAGTACCGGCGCTCGCCGAACGGTCTCTACTGTTTGACCCTGCGCGCGGACGGTGCGCTGGGCGTCTTCCGCGGTAGCTCGCCCAAGTACTTGCGGGAGGAGGTGTGGGCGACGTCCGCCTTCCCGGGTCCGGTGTTCGCGCAGCTTTGTGCCGACGGCCGTCTGCGGGTCTTCCAGGGCAGCGACCCCGATGACAATGGCGCGGCTCTGTGGTCGACGGGGCTGCTCGGTCAGGCGGGGCAGTGCTTCGCTGCGCTGACCAACACCGGAGCGCTGGCCGTGTTCCAAGGTACGCCGGACCAGCCAGGCGACCTCGTGTGGTCGTCCAGCCACGGGGCGCAGCCCTTCACGTGGGCAAGCTCCCGCGTGGCGCTGATCGCCGCCAACGGAAAGTTCGTGGGCAGCAATGTCTGGCCCTCGAATCCGTACCTCCAGGATCTGCTCGGCCCCGGTGCGGTGTCCGATCGGCTCGGGGAGAACGAGGCCCTGAAGCTCCTGGAGCTATCGACCGGACACGTCGCGCTGCGCTCTTCCAGGATGGAGACTATCGGCCTGCACTCTCTCTTCCCTGAGTTCCTTGGGACGGACGTCGGACTCCGGACCGAGCACCTGCTCAGTCTGGTCCGCAACACGGATGGGACGGTCTCTTTTCAGACGCAGACCGGCAAGTTCTTGGGAATCATCGGCACAGATGGATCCCTCGCGGCATCGGCCACGACCCGAACCGAGAACACCAAGTTTCGGATCGTCACGCTCGCCAACGATCCAATCTCAAACTCCGATCAGGTGTTTACGATCCAGGCCGTACACTCCGGTAAGCTGCTCGATATCGAGGGAGGCAGCTACGCGCGCGGTCGCGGCATCGTCACCAATACGGCTTCCGGCAGCGCCACGCAGCGCTGGCGCATCAGTCACCTCGGCGATGGGTATTTCCATATCGTCAACTTTGCCTCCGGACAGTCGATCGACATTGCCGGAAGCAGCACGGACGATGCGGCGAACGTGCTGCAGTGGCCCGGGCATGCCAGCAGCAACCAGATCTTCTCGTTCCGGCCTTGTGAAGACGGCTCGTACCTCATCATCGCCAAGCATTCTGGGAAGGTGCTGGACGTGGCCGGGAGCGAACAAGCGGATGGCGCCCGCGTCATCCAGTACGCGCGACACGAGACGCCCAACCAGCGCTTCCGACTGGCGCTCGCCTCATCGGAAGACCGGAACGTGGTGCCGCTGTCCGTCCTCGCCCATATCTCAAACGTCGGCGATCGGACCGAGACGGCGCAGACCTGGGTGGGTGTGGCGGGGAACCCGATCCAGGCCATGCGGCTCAGCCTCCCCGCGCAAGAGCCATGGCTCCAGGATCTCCGGCTCAGCTACATGGGTCACGTCCAGTCCGTGGGCGACACCGGCTGGGTCGAAGGTGGCAATCACGTCGGCAAGCCTATCTCCGGCCTGCGGCTCGAAGGCTTCGCCATCAAGCTTGAGATCAGCCCGACCGCATCGCCGCTGGCTCGCCAGCTCCTTCAGGAGCTCGACATCTGCTATCAGGCCAGGATCGTGGGCCAGGGGATGACCGACATCTGCCGCAATGGAGAGTTCTGCGGCACGCGCGGACAGAGCCTGGCGCTCGACGGACTGCGTGTCTTCATCAATCGCCGCCTACCTCCGAGCAGCGCCTCGGCCGAAGCGGTGAGCGGCCCGGGAGCCGCCTACGAGTGGCAGCTAGTCGGAGCGGACGGGGAGCCAGGGCTGTATCGCATTGAAAACGGCCGCAAGCGCTGGATCGTCAACCCGGATACGTACTTCCGGCTGGGCTATCAGTGGGGTCAGCACCGCGTCCTGTCCGGCGAGCTTTTCGAGCGCATCCCGTACGGCGCGAACCTCGTCTATCCCGGATCTTGCGGCTATGAAGGCCAGCTCATCAAAGCGGACACCAGGCCCAACGTCTATCGGGTCGAAGGCGGTCGACGGCGCTGGATCGTCGATGAGGCCACCTTCTTGGGGCTTGGCTATGAGTGGAGCCAGATCCGCGTCCTGCCCCAGCAAGAGCTTGACCTCATCCCCTTCGGCGAGAACCTGACCCTCTGACAGCAAGCCTCATGGCGCTGGTGCCGCCGGCGCCCACACCGAGGGCAGCCAGCTCGGCTTTCAGCTCGGACCCCGGCGGCCCCGTCCGGCCCGAGTTCAGGTCTCGATCCAAACCGCTGTACTGCCGTCGCTTCGAGGAACACAGAAGTAACCACACGGTCCTCGGCTCTCGATATGCCCAGGGAACGGAGAATCCCTCCTCTTCGGCCCCGGCAAGCCGCTACACACTAATGCCGCGGCGCAGATAACGCTCAAACTCGGCGCGGATGTTGGCGGGGATGTCGCCGCTGGGATAGCGCTCGGCCGCTTCGGCCAGAAACGTGGCGAGGTGTTCGCGCACGATGCGGTGCAGCAGCGTCTTTTCCGGTTCTCGACGCTGGTAGCGGAACGTCGATCCGATCGAGCAGCCTGTTTTCGTCCGGGGTTCCGATGTCGAAGCGAACACCAGAGCGTGCCAATCACATCACATGCCGACCTCACTCTCCGACGGCGAGCGATCGAACCCGACCGTGGTAGGTCGTGGTCCTCTACAGTCCATCAGACAGCGTCCGGGACGCCGGACCGCGCTCCTTTGGGATGTTTTGACTGCTTGCGATGTCGACCTACCGATCAGGCAAGCACCCAAGGGGTTCGAATACGTGAGTCCACAATCCCAACCTGCGAGTTATCCAGGGGCCAAGCGCCCAACCCCTACACCACATCTCCCTCCCTGGGCGGCACTGTCGTTCGACCTCCTGGCGTCCCATCCCCCCAACACAGACCTCTGCCTGCACTCCCCGCCCCTGATGTCTGCAGCCGCCCCACCTGAACGCGGTGTTATGAAACAGCTGTACCGCCCCGTGTCGCGCCGACTTCCCATTCCCATCCGCCGGCTGTGCCTTGTCGCAGGAGGTTACTTGCACTCTGCTCCGCGGTGCACCTGCTGCAGTGGGCCAGGTCAAGCTTCACTGCTGCTGCGCGGTGTAGCGCCCGGGTGCATAGCGTCACAGCAGCACCACATCAGATTGACCTAAGCAGCCGGTGCGCTCGTGCGGCGCAGCAGGCCCAGCGTGATGTGGCTGCGGGCATTGTTGCCGTAGGCGAGGCGCTCTCGTGGCTCCCAGCCCGAGCGGGACAGGCAGTCTTCGAGCTTGTCCGCGTCGTAGCG